>CAVOQD010000001.1:0-9531 GCA_963698255.1 uncultured Chloroflexia bacterium
GGACGCGTGTGGTTTTGGTCATCGTGCTCCGCCCTGTCAGTCTGTTTGCCGGTGATCAATTCTGCGTACAACTGTTGCGTTCTGCGTACGTTGTCCGCCATGGAATAGTGTTTTCGCACAAAAGCCTGACCCTGTGTAGCCAACCGATCGCGAAGGTCGGCGTCGTTGCGCATTCTCTGGATGGCGTCGGCCAGGCTGCGTGGATTCTGCGGCTCCGCCAACAATCCGGTCTGCTCGTGAACCACGATCTCGGACGTTCCTCCGACATCGGTGGCGACGACAGGAACGCATGCAGCCATTGCCTCCAAAACCACGATGGGCATTCCTTCCCAGAGGGATGAAGAGACGAGCAGATCGACGCCGGGCAGCAGATCCGGGATATTTTTCTGATCGCCCAAGAATGTTACCTTAGCAGTCAGTCCAAGTCGAGAAACTTGCGCCTTCAGCGCATTTTGATCTGGGCCATCGCCGACGAAAAGGAGATGAAGGCTCTCGTCTCGCTCGGCAAGCAACGCGAATGCGTCGATCATATATCCGTACCCCTTGACCGGGCGCGGCCGACCGATGGCGCAAACGATAAAACGGTCTAGCGGTAAGCCCAGCCTTTGCCGTATCGACTCGGAATCGGCCGGATGATCAAATTTCGCCAGATCGACGCCATTGGCAATCACCACCAGCTTTTCAGCCGGTAGACCAATACGCGTTCTGGCGAAATCGGCAACGCGCTCTGACACGCAAATGACCTTGTCGACCAGCCCGCTTGTTTCCCGATTCAAACGCAGACGAAGATCCGATTCTTGTCCCATGGTATGTTCGGAACTGATGATCGTTCCCACGCCGGCAAGTCGGCCAATCATGCGGCCTGAAATATTGGGATGAAACATCCATGTGTGCAGGATGTCAGGACGCCGGCGACGGCACAGCAGAAACAGCCGCCAGAAAGCATCGAGCCGCCACTTTTTCGCCATGCCGAGATCGACGACCGGAATGCCGAGCGCCCTGATCTTGCGGGCGATCACGCCGTCGCCGTTGTAGAGACAGGCAACCGTGATGTCGAATCGATCACGGTCTATGCCGGTCAGCAGATCCAGCAGGGTCATCTGCGCGCCGCCGATAGACAGCTCGGTAATGTATTGAAGCACTCTGATACGAGGGGCGGTATCCATGACGTTCGCTCAATCTCTAGTCTGCAGCCTGCATAGCGCGTTCGAAAGTCTCAGCCAGATTCCCGGTCAACATGCGCCGGTCGTATTGGCGAATCTTGTTTTCATCCGGCTCAAACGCAATGCGCTCTGCTGCCCACGCATCATACAGCACAGCCAACGTCTGACTGATTCCGCCGACGTCCAAGGGATCGACGACCGTACCGGTCCTTGTATCACGAATCAATTGCGCGGCCGCTCCATGCGGCGGCACGAGCGCCAAAATTGGCCGACGGGCGCCGATATACTCGAACACCTTGCCCGTCAGGACCATATCGCTGCCAGGCCCTTTGCCGATCACCAGCAAGAGGAGATCGGCAGCCAATTGGTGGCGCACAGCAAAATCATGGGAAACGGTCCCCAAAATCTTGACGACATCGCCCAGGTCGAGTTCATCGATGAGCCTGGAATGGCGGTCGAAAATACTGCCGACAATCCGAACCTCTACGCCAGAGCGTCGGTCCGCATTGTGGGCCAGAAAGTCCCGCAACCCACGCAGAAAATACTCCGGGGTCTGGCGTTCACCGTAGAATGAGCCGGTGTAGACAATCAGAAACTTGTCGGGCGGGCGCAATGAACCTGCATCCACTCCTTCAAAGTCGGTCGGATCGTATCCGTTGGGAATGAAGTCAACCGGCGTCTGGGTTGGGAGAAGATCAGCCGTGCGCAAGATGTTCTTCCAGCGGCAGGAGCGCGGACACAACGCGATCTGCCGCGCGCAACGTCTGTCGCTCCATACTGCGGTTCACAGCGGCAGTCGCCCGGTTTGTGGGCAATGGACGATATTGGTTGGTACTCCACTCATCCCGATAATCGAGCACCAGCGGTAGATCGGCGGCACGCTTGATCGACCGGGCAACGAGGAAATTCGTAAACGGGGGAGCCGTCGCATAGATCAGGTCGATCTTCTCCTGGGCGGCAATGCGCTTTGCCCAACTTGGTTGCCTGCGGCCACCAACCGATCTTGTCGTCGGGCAGACGTAGCGCCGCATAGACCGTCTTGAGGCCGCCTATCAGTCGCTGTTTTGCGTGGGACTGCGCACGACCGCTCTCCACCCGATCGGCAACCTGCTTGGCCCGCGCAACGTTGAGCGGTTCCCATGTTCGAGCACGATAGATCGTGACTTCAGGCGGGAGCGCATCGCCGAGGTCTGCGTCCAACATAAAATCGTCGCTCTCCGTTACGGTCAGAATCGTGGGACGCCAGCCGTATTGGGGCAGATATTTGGCGAACTGGACAGTCCGTTGCACACCGATCCCGCCGATGGGTGGAAACATATAGGCGACCATCAGCACATTACGCATGGGCCGCGGTCTCCAGGGAATCGGAATCGTCGCTGCCTGATACATTTCCAAGTAGCCGCTCATAGAGATCGACGACCTTGCCCATTTCAACTTCAGCATTGAGAAAACGCGATGCGTGCACGGCATTGGCACGCATCTGCGTCCAGTCTTCTGCGTCGGCGGCGTTCAGCGTTGCCGCCAGATCCACTGCCTCGAACGATGAGGCGATCAGGCCGTTGCCCCATTCTTCGATCACCGCAGCCATGGACGGCGACGGTCCGATGATTGTGGCATGGCCGGCCATGATGCTCTCCAGAAACTTATTGGGGAGTGCGTTGCGGTAGTTGAAGGTCGTGGGCGCAATCAGGTTGAAACTGATATCAAATTCGGCGATTCTGGCCACAATCTCGTCGGGCTGAACCGGATCGTGAAAGGTCACACGCCCGGGGCACGCTCTTGCGCGATCTCGCGCAGCGTCTGCACATAGCTGTTCTCGACGAACATGAAGTGGAGCGAATATCGTTGGTCAGCCTGTGCGATGGTGTCGATCATCAGATCAGGGCGGCGAACCGGCGAGGCCAGGCCATGGTGAATGATGCGAATATTGTCGGGATCGAGGGCGTGGAACGGCACAGTTTGCAGCTTGGGCGCGTTCATGACAACCATGGGATCCAGGCCGAAATCGTGATGATATTGCTCAGCCAGCGGTTTGGCAACGGTCATGGAGGCGTCGATATCCGGCGCATATTGGGCAAGCAGCGTGCGGATCATCTTTTCGTTTAGGTGCCAGCGTGGCCGGTTCTCCCACTGCAACGGCGCATATTCATGCAGATCGACGACCAGTTTGCCGCCATGTTTGCGGACCGAGCGTGCCGCCAGCGGCACTGTATCCCAGTCGTTGGCATGGATGGCGTCGTAGGGCCGATCGAGCGCATGTACGAGTGGGCCAATGGCTGCCCAGCGCAGACGATAGCCGATGTCAAACAAGGCCGGCGCGATTTGTCCCGACCAGAGCGTAACGGCAAAGATTCCCCGGCGCACCTCTGAGATGCAACGTTCGAAAAACTTACGTACTCGCAGATGTCTTAGATCTGCCAGAACAGCGGACAGCGGATGCACTTCAGGAATAGAAACCCAGTGGATGCCCGGCTTGTTTCGCCAATCCGGGTGAGGCGGTCCGTAGCCGACTACAGTCAGATCGTAGCGGGGTGATAGATATTCGATCTGGCGCAGGACACGCGGCGTCGCGATAGATGGGTGAGAAGGCAAAGATACACAGATGCTTGCGTGGTTGCATCATGGCAAGACAGGTTCCCTTGGCGGGGAGTGCGTCCTTGATGGAGCGGCGACTCACATAGCGATAGAAAAGTAGTGCGATCAGTGTGGTCATGGAGTACGAAGCAGTCGATGCCAACGCCGCGCCCATGATGCCAAATCGAGGAATAAGCAGCAAGTCGAGGACAACAGTCAAGATCAAGGCAATAGCCGAACTGATGGAATTGTACTGTGGATAGCCACGTCCGGCGATATCGTTGGTGAGTACGCGCGCGGAACCGAGCAACACAACGCCTGGAAGCAACGCCAACATGGGCCGATAGGCATCCATAAATGAATCGGTGTAGATCAGGCGGATGAATAGCGGCCCCAATAGGGCCATCACGAATGCACCGCTGACGGCAATACCCAGGGTCCAGCGAAAGGCACGCGGCGTGAATCGGTTCATTTCTGCGCTGGACGAGGAGGCCGCCTTGGGGAAGATCACAAAACCGACGGAACTGGGGAAATACCAGACCAGTTCAGCCAGACGGGTTGAAACACTGTACATCCCGACGCTGGATGCGCCCAAAAAAATATTGACGATGAAGAAGTCCAGACGATAGTTGAAGTATTGCAGGATATTTCCCACGTGTCCGCGCATGCCAAACTGCAACATCGAGCGCATTGCCTCGCCATCCCATCGACGCAGGTAGCGGCCGCCGCGCCGGTGCAATACGCGCTCAAGGATGATCACGTTGACAAGGCCGGCGACCAGCGATGCCAGCACGATGCCAATGACGCCTGTGTCCGAAACGAGTACGAAGCCAAGCGCCAGTACCAAGTTGACAATTGCGACCGCGACTTTGACGACGTTGAGCGTACCGATTTCACGTAGGCCCTGCAACAACGTACCCCAATAGTTGGCGAGCAGGCTCATGGGCAGGCCGAGCATAGAAACGCCGATCATCCAGAGCGGAATCCCCGGTATCAGGCGTTCGATCCAGCCGGTCCACGCGCCGATGGCCAGAATGATGGCCGAGGCCAAGGTCGCCAACAGCACAAACCAGAGCGAGTTTGCCATCAGCGTTGTGAGATCATAGCGCTTGGAGCCGAGGTAATGAACGTTGGCGAGTCCAATACCGCCGGCGAGAAAGAGGCCGAGCATGCTGGGGGCCAGCAGGACAAGCTGAAGCACGCCCTTGCCTTCTGCGCCAAACCAGCGCGCGATGAGCGCTCCATTGATCACGGAGACTAGCAGCAGTATAACTTGCACAGCAAAGGTGGAACTTACCTGCTGCACAAATATGCTTGGATTGCGCAAACGTATGCTCAGATTTTGCAGAAAGATGCGAATCATTGGGGCGCGCCTGAGTCTTCGCGAGACAATGATCGATAGATCTCCATCAGACGCGCTAGCGAGGCATCTTGCCCGTACTGAGCGACACATTCTGCGCGCACCCGCCGGTAGTCGTACATCGAGTAGCGAGTTTTCATGGTTAAGATCGCCGCAGCCAAAGCCTCAGGATCGCCCGGCGGGATCAGCAGCCCGTTGTGGTCGTTCACAAATGTTTCCGGACCGCCAGAACGAGTAGCGATGACGGGACGTCCGCAAGCCAACGCCTCAATCAAGACGACGCCAAAGGTTTCAACATAGCTTGCTGAAACCGCAATGTGTCCCCCCTGAAGAAGATCACGAACAGCGTTTCTGTCGAGCCGGCCTAGAAAAGTAACCCTATCAGAGACGTCCAGATCTCTTGCAATCTGTTCAAGTGTTGAACGCTCTGGTCCATCTCCGCCAATCATTAAACTAGTATTGGTGGTCTGCGCGGCAATTGCCAACGAACGGATCAGGATATCTAATCCTTTGTTTGGCGTGAGCGAACCTACTGTTGCCAGTGTGAAGGGATCGGTTGAGTCCGGTGGAAGGGCGAAGTCAAAATGGGTATCATCGACGGTGTTGCCGACAACCTCGATCGGCAGATCAGGTGCATACAATTGAAGATGCCGGGCAAGCGAAGCACTCACCGCTAAGACGCGGTCTGCACTGCGCAGCGCTTGTTCGACAAGTGGCGCTTGCCAAGGTTCAACGAGATCACGCTGGTAGGCACTGGAGTGCTCGGTCAACACGACGGGGATTCGCAAGGTATCACGTACGGCGGCAGCCAGAAGTCCCCCATACAACGCACTATGTGCATGGATTACATCCGGGAAACCATATTTCGCGGCATATTGCCTAACCATCATAAGACCAGCCCGGATCTGCAAGCCCACGTTGGAACTCTCCATCCGCCCAGGATACCAGCGCCAGATTTCACCTGTGTAGACGGGGAAACCATCTTCGAACGCCTCGCTAATTTGCGGTGCAAGTTCTGCCGCGCGTTCGTACCCTGCGCAAATGACGTTTCGAACGCAAGCGAGGCGGCACGATGACCCCAGTGGCCACCCCTGCCTGTTGCAGCATTACGCGCTTGTTCCCTGAAAAATACGCCGCTGACAGGGTTGTCTGATGTCGGATACCAGGACGGAAGCAGCAGTACGTGCAAAGGATATCTACGCACCTTCACGCCCAAAGATATAGAAGTTGGACAGACCCCCGCCTTGGCTTCCTTGATCATATCTGAACGGAGAATCGATCTGATTGACAAGCGACCAACTGGGAAAGTGATTCTGAACATGGTCTAGAAATGGCCGCACAAGATTGTGTTTCGCCAGTTGTTCCGGCGCCCTGTCCACATCCCACGAATAGATCATCACGTATCGCCCCGCGGCGTTAAACAAGTGATGCATGTAGGCCTCAAAAATATCATCCTCGACCAAGTGAAAAAGCACATCCAAAGAAATGGCCATATCAGCACGAAAGATGCCGACACGGTCAGCAAAACTGAGCGAGTCATAAAGATAGAAGCTCTTGGTTGGATCGTCGGAAAACCGATCGATACAGCGTCGAATCGCGCTGGATGACACATCGAGGCCGATGTACTGAGGGCATTGCAGCAGGCTGAGTTGATTTCCGTCTCCACATCCAAATTCGATGACGGACTCAATGCTGTGGCTTTGGATAAAAAGGTTGATCACGTCGGCCTTGTACTCGGCAAAGGGGCCGTAGGAACCGGCGCCGGAATCTCCCCCAATAGCGTAGCGATTCTCCCAGAACGTGGGAGATTCAAATGTTCGATCGGTTGGCTTGGCTGCACCCAAAGAACGCAGTTTCTGGACGAGGTTCATACGTCTCCTCTGGAACGATCTGTTCACGATGATCGCTCAGTTGGATTGATCGCAGACGGGATGATCGCAAGTGTCATGTCGTTATGCTCAACCATTCTCGTAGATAATCGCAATTTGTTACACTTCCCGATCACCAACAAACGCGCCCAGCGCCTGAAACGCCAGCGCCGGCTCGTTGGGATCGCGCTCATTGCGCCCCGTGTTGTAGGTCAGGATCAGCTCACGCCCGGCACGGGTGATGCCCACGTAGAGCAGACGCAGGCGCTCGGCGGCCACGTCGAGCCGGGCCTGGGCGGTGGCCGCGCCGGGCACGAAGTCGTCCAGCGAGCCCATGTGCAGCTGGCGCAGCTGCTCCTCGGCCTCGGCGACCAGATTGAGGCTGTCGCGCACATACCAGCGCTCGCCCCGATACTTGTCGGCGTCGGTGCCGCCGGGAAAGCTGTAGTTGTTGACCGCCATCAGATAGACGCGGTCCCATTCCAGCCCTTTGGCCGAGTGCATGGTGGCCACCGTGGCCACGCCCGTCTTGGGTTCGTAGCCCAGGCCCTCCTCGTTGAAGCCGAGGATGCGTCGTTTGTTCTGGGCGATGTTGTCCAGCTCGCCGGCCAGCTCGGGCAGCCGCCAGCCGGGATTCTCGCGCCCGAGCTTGGCCAGCAGCACCGCCAGATCGGTGGGTCAAGGCCAGGTAGGCCGGCTCGGTGAAGATGTCGTTGCCCAGGGTCAGCATCAGCTCGTCAACCGGCAGGATCGTGGCCGAGGTCCAGCGCCGCAGATCGCTGCGAAAGGCCTCGGCGACGCTCACGAAAGCCCTCGACCGTATCCAGCCAACTGAGCGTATCCAGCCAGTCGCTCTGGCCGGGGAAGAGAAACGACTCCGGCTCGCGGATCTTGCCCAGCGCACGCCCAAAGGTCTCCACCGGCTCCGGGAGCTTTTCGTGGCTCCTCGACCTGCGCCGCAGCCGCCATCGCCCTCTTGAGCGGCCTCGGCCAGAGCAGCCTGCGCGCGACCCACCGCGGCCACCAGACATCCCGCCAGACGTTCTCCAACTGGGCGGCCCGTTGCGGCTGGGTGATGTAGCTGAAGACGGTGGAGAGGGCCAGCGCTGCGGCGCGCGGTGGCGCTGTCCGAACGCAAGCAGCGAGTCGTCGTAGGGCACGCCCTTGGCTTTGAGCATCTCGACGAGCTTGTAGCCGCGCTGGTTGTCCGGCACCAGCACGGCCACGGTTCTGTCCGGGTTCTCGGGCAGCCAGCGCGCAGGCTGGCGACCATGACATCGATCTCCTGGTCGGGCGAGAGCGGGCGATCGTAGACATAGACGGGCGGATTGCCCGGCTCCGGGTTGGGCTGGGGATCGCCCTCCGGCGTCGGCTTCGATGAGCGGCGGCGCCAGTGCCAGATCCGGCGGCAAGGCCGGATGCTGGGTGCGCGACCACTCGATGAGATAGTTGGCCAGGTCGATGATGGGCAGCGCGCTGCGCCCGGAGTTGGGCAACGGCTTCGACTGCTCCGGATAGCGGTCGATGAAATTCTGGAGAAAGCGGGGATCGGCGCTGGTAAAGGTGGTGTTGATGGCCTGGTTGGGATCGCCGACCCGCACCCAGTTGCCGGTGCGGTTGCTCAGCAGGCGCAGCATCTTCTCCTGGAGCAGGCTCGAATCCTGGGCCTCGTCCTCCAGCACGTAGGGCCAGCGATCCTGAAGGCGGTGCAGAAAGCCGTCGTCGGTCGCCAGCGCATGCAGGGCCAGCACGATCAGATCGTCAAAGTCGACTGCGCCGCGCACGTTGAGGCTGCGCTGGTAGTCGGCGTAGATGTGCAGACCAAAGTCGAGCAGCGGCCAGGTGCCGCTCTGGCGATCCAGCCTGGCCCGCAGCTCGTGGGGCTCGGCCTGCAGCTCCTTGGCCACGCGGATGACCGTGTTGGCGATCTCGATGGCGTCGTCGATGACATAGCGTTCGATGCGCCGGAAGTTCTGCAGATAGTCGGGCTGGATAAAGGGCGCGAACACTTCGGGGTGGGTGCGCAGGTAGGCGAGCACCGACTCGCGTTTGATCTCGACTGCGGTGCGCTCGTCGACGATGTCGAAGTCTTCGCTCAGGCCGACCAGCCCGGGCCGCTCGCGCACGATGTCGTGGGCCAGACCATGGAGCGTGCGCACGCGATAGCCGACGCCGGGCAGCAGGCCCTGCTCCTCGCGCACAAAGCGGCCGATGCGGCTGCGGAAGTTTTCGACCGCGCTGTTGGTGAAGGTGACGACCAGCACCTCGCGTTCGTCGAGCGGCCCCTTGGCGGCCAGCCGCTCGACCAGGCGCGCGGCCAGCAGGCTGAGCGTAAAGGTCTTGCCGCTGCCGGGCACCGCGCTGATGCCCATGGGCCCGCCGGTATATTCCAGGATTGCTTCCTGGGCAGGGCGCGGGATGAAGTTGTTTTGCACAGCGTGATTTTAGCATGGATGTGAAGGGTGAAGTGGAAGAGGGTGAGGGGGTGGCAAGGTGACAGGGTGACAGGGTGTTGTACCCTATTGCGCATCTGGGGATCGCCCCTCCCCCTGTCACCCTGCCACCG
>CAVOQD010000002.1:0-56419 GCA_963698255.1 uncultured Chloroflexia bacterium
TCAATGGTGTGTTACTGCGAATACTTAGCGCGGCTAGAAGCCATTGACAATTGACAATTGAGAATCGACAATTGATCATTCTAGACTTTGACCGCTGTCGACACCGACATCTCCACCACCTCATCCGCGGTCACCTCGCGGCCAAGTTTGGAGGAGAGATAGATGCCTTCCGAGATGAGCATGGTGTTGAGGGCCACTTCGGCGGTGTTGAGCAGATCGACGCGGCCTTGCAGCGCAGCGACCCAGTGCTCCTGCGAGCTGTCGTAGACATCGCCGATCTCATGGACGGTGTGGCTGCGCCACTGGTAGCTGCCCATGTTGATAGTGATGTCATAGTCCAGGTTGTCGTCGCTGCGGAAGAAGCCGAAGGGGGCCAGGCGGATGCCGCCTTCGGAACCGAGGATCATGGAGCCGGGAAACTGGTCCATGTGGACGGCCCAAGACTCCATGATGTCGAGCGTTTTGTTGTCGGCCAGACGCACGAAGCCCAGGCCCAACTCCTCCACATCGTAGCCGCTCTTTTCCTGCCGCGTTGCGTTGATTGCCGTCTCCTGGTAGGCCTTGCCCGAGATGCGTTCTACAGCCGGATTGCCCAGCAAATACATGATGGTGTTGATGTGATAGACGCCCATGTCGTAGAGCGCGCCGCCGCCCGAATTGCGTTTCTGCACGAAGGTGGGCGTGCCGTAGCCGTCGACAAAGGGGCGGCCGCGGCGGCGATGGCCGTAGGATCGAGCGTGATAGAGTTTGCCCAGTTGGCCGTCATCGATGAGCTGCTTGGCGACCTTGGTCTCGTTGAAGTAGAGGTTGGCCGTCTGGATGTGGATCATGCGGTCGACCTCACGAGCCACTTCCAACATACGTGCTGCGTCAGTGTAGGCCCCGGCCATGGGCTTCTCGCAGTAGACGTGTTTGCCCGAACGCAGTACTTCAACGACAACGGGCATATGGAAGTTGTTGTGCAGGCAGACGTCGACAGCGTCCAGGTCGTCGCGTTCCAGGAGTTTGCGGAAATCCGTGTACGTGTTGGGAATTCCATACTTTTCGGCCACGCGCTCGACCTCGGCCTCGTTGAGGTCAGCTGCGGCCACCAACTCGACCGTATCCAATTTGGCGTAGTTATCCAAATGGTGCTTGCCGATCTGGCCCACACCGATGATGCCAATGCGTACTTTTTCTTGTGACATGTGGTTTCTCCAAGAGGCGTTTTTTTGAGATTCAGTGATTTGGGGATTGAGAGATTGATCTTTTGGGGGGGCATGGTGTCAACGAATAGCCCCGGTTCCCCAATCTCCTAATCTCTCAATCTCTCAATCCCCAATCTCTATTATTATTCGTCGCCCAACACGCGCTTCATCAACGCCAGTGTCTTCAATGCGCCGGCCGGCTCGTCGCCGTCAACCGGACAACTCTCGATACCCCAGGCTCCGTCGTAGCCGGCGTCCAGCAGAATGCCCATACATTTGGGAATGTCGACGGTGGGATCGTTGCCCTCTTCATCGAACTTGAAGGTCTTCATGTGGGTGAGGCTGGCGTACTTGGCGCACTTCACCCAGGCCTCTTCTTGGGTGCCTTCGGCCCAATTGTTGCTGTCGAAGAGCAGCCCCAGACCGTCAACTGCGTCGAGCAGCTTGACGCAGTTGTCGGCGTGCTTGGTCGGCCCCCAGTGGTTCTCGACGATCACTTCGATGCCGCGGGCCGAGGCATAGGGAATCAGATCGTTGTAGCCGTCGACGATGATGGCGAAGACATCGTCGGGCATTTCCTCCGGCCCGCCGGCGTCGATGCGCACCTGTTTGGCCCCGAGATAGCCGGCGATGTCCAGCCAGCGATAGGCGCGTGCCCGGTTCTCGGCCCGTGCTTCCTCGGTCGGCTCGTAGATGTGTGCGCCGTCCACCGCGATGCAGCCGAAGGGCAGCCCTGCCTCTTCGGCCGCTTCCTTGACCGTGGCCAGCCAGGCGTCATCGTCGTAGCCGTCCTCAAGATGGGCCATCCACGGGTCCAACAGCGTGAACCCATTCGCCTTATTCCAGGCGATGAACTGAAAGATGTCCATCTTGCCGTCCTTCAACATGCGATTGAAGCTGTACGAGCAGATGCTGTAGTCCATAGTTGTCCCTCTAATTGATGTTGAATTTTGCCACAGATGAACACAGATAACAGCGCGGATGGGACACAGATTATCGATATCCTGTCCTTATCTGTGCCCCATCTGTGAACTATCCGCGTTCATCTGTGGTAATGCTCTATTCTTCACCCACTGACTTCCTCACGGCCGTCATGATCTGGTCGGTTTCGTCGGCGTGGGGCAGGAAGTAGGCGTCGTTGTCGGTCACCAGGGGACCATTGCCGATGTACTGGTCCAATTCCTCCTCGTCCATGGCCAGGAAGGCGATCAGCAGCGGGGCCGGGCCGATGTCTTTCAACACAATCTGATTGTCCTGAACTGGAGGCCGCCTCTCTTCGAGCCATTCCTTGGTTGCCTCCTCCGGTGTAGCCAGCAGCAGCGTGTGGCTGCAGCTGATGTGTTAGGGTGTTGCATAGCGCAAGACATCGTATTAAGATAGGACCACAGGTTTGCGAAACGCGATGAAATGATTCGAGTATCGGTTCTGTAACCAAAAAGGGGCGAGGCACAGGCGCCCCGCCCCTTTAGTTTAGCAATAGCTTTGATGACTAGAAGGGTCAGTTTCCTTCATCTTCAGCTATCCGTTGCAGCACATCGTTCACCGCAGATTCCACTTCAGGCAGAACTTCCGACGCCTGGCCTTCTGGATCATTCCAGAAGCCGGCCAGGATATTATCCCAGGTGCTGTTTAGCTCATCAAATCGCACCAAGAGATGGTTGCTGGACTCAAGCCCGTTGCTGAAAGCGCCTTGGTATACTTCCTTGACAGCCTCAGCATCCATGCAGCCGAACTGCTGGAACCACTCCTCCTGGAGTTTGGCCTGTGTCGGCGGTGTGTTGGTCGACTCCATGTAGGCACGCGCCTGTTCTTCAGAGACCAGGAATTTCAGCAACGTCCAGGCATCCTCCAACTCTTGTCCCTCAAGTCCGGCGGTGATGACCCAGGGATCAGTGAAGATAACGGCACGTGTCGGCGCGTCCGGCGCACCAAACGGAATGGGGGCAACGCCCCAACAGAAGCCGCCCTCAATATCCGGCGTGATATCGCTGTAATTCCACCAGCCCCAGCCGCCGGTCGTGTTCATGGCCACTCGGCCGCTCTCGAAGGTGCCGCCCAACTGACTCAACGCCTGCGCTGACGGGACCGTCCGGCATGACCTTATCCTTGTACATCATGTCGTGGCGTGTCTGGAAGGCTTTGATTGCATTTTCACTGGTGAAGTCAGCGGATTCAGCAAAACCGGTATCAAAGGCGTCATCCGGCCACGGGAACGCATCGAACGGCCACATGATACCCTCGGCCGGCCAGATTCCTTCGTTCCAGCCATAGATAGCCGACATCGGATCGTCAGGATTTTGGGTCAACTCTTTCGCCACCTCCATGGCCGCGTCCCAGGTCCAGTTGGTGTCGTCCCACGACGTCGGCGGATACTCGACACCGGCAGCGTCGAACAGGTCCATATTGTAGAAGAGATAGGATCCTGTTGTCAGGAATGGGAGACCGTAGATCTTTCCATCGGTCTCATAGATGTCGAGAACTTCGGGGATGAAGACGCTGGTATCGACACTGTCCCGCTCAATGAGCGGTGTCAGGTCTGTGACGAGACCGCGCTGACGGTCACTGGCAAAGCCATCGCCGCCCCAGTTTGGTCGACCAGACATGCAGCGGTTCACCGGCTGCAATCATGGCCTCGCGTTTGACGGCAATGTCATCCTGGTCGATGATCAGCAGGTTCACCTTCAGATCGGGAAACGCTTCCTCAAAGGCGGGCACAGCGACTTCCTGTTCCCACTTGTTCTCTTCGGGTCCCGTACGCACCATCCACGTTACTTCACGCCGCTCCCCGGCTGCTTCTCCGCCGGTCGCCGCGTCACCGTCGCCGCCGGTCGGCGCCGCCGGACAGGCGGTCAGCACCATGGCAACGACCATCAACAGGCCGAACATAGCAAACGCTTTCTTTTTGAGCATGGACTTCTCCTTGGAAATAGGTACTGAGAATGAAACAGATGCCTTGCTATAGATTATCGACGACCTGACAAGCCGGCGTTGTGCCGAACGGGAGACACGCACTGACTGTCAATGTCGTTAATCTCAATCAATAGTTTTATCCCTTGACGCCACTGATGACGATGCCTTGGATAAAATAACGTTGGGCAAGGAAGAAGACCACGATGGGTGGAATCAGGACCACGAGTGAAGCGGCCATGTACCAGTGCCACGGCGTGCCCCCGAAAGGTGTCCTGAACATCGATAGGCCCAACGAGACGGTAAAGAGCCGGTTGTCGTTAAGGTAGATCAGCGGGCCTTGGAAAAAATTCCAGTGCCAGATGAAGGACATAATGGCAACGACGCCCAACGCCGGTTTCGACAGCGGAAGAATGATACGCCACCAGATGCCGAAGTAGTTGGCCCCTTCGATGATGGCCGCTTCGTCATATTCTTTGGGGATGCTCATATAGAATTGGCGCAGCAAAAAGATCAAGTAGGCACTGCCAAACCACGCCGGTACAATCAGTGGTTTGAATGAGTTCAACCAACCCAACTTTGAAAACAGAATATACTGCGGGATGAGCGTCACTTCACCGGGAATCATGAGCGTGGCTAAGACAAGAATGAACAGCGTGTTTCGTCCGGGCGCACGTAATCGTGCGAATCCGAATGCAATAAATGAATTCGAGATCACCTCTGCAACGACTACCATGCCGGCAAAATAGAACGTGTTCAGAAAATAGCGACCAAAAGGATTGATCGTTAAGGCGTCAACGTAGTTTTGCCACTGCGGGTCGACAGGCATCAAACTCGGGGGAAACTTAAAGGTCTCCAATTCTGTCTTAAGCGACGTTGAGAGCATCCAGACGATCGGGAAGAGCACGACGACAAGACCGATGGTTATCGTAATCGTGGCCAGGATCTGGTTCACCTTCTCATGAAAATTTTCGGTACGCAGATAGTTCGGCTTCTTATAGACCGTTTCGCTACCAGGCCGTTCATGGGGTTGAGGAAAAGTTTGTTCAGCCATTGTAGTTCCTTATCGTTAAGTCAAGTCCACTGCCTTCCAGCGGTCTGTCAGAGGGATGCAGAAAAGAATCGAGATGATGCGCATGACGAACAGCGGTCGAATTCTTTGGCTGCCTAGATCGTTTTCTCATCGCCGGGCGTCTCGTAATAAACAGCACGACGCGAGAAGCGAAGGGCTAGGACGGTTAGCACAAGAATGACAATGAATAGAATCCATGCCTGGGCTGACGCATAGCCAAAACGATAGCGCCGAAACGCGTTCAGATAGAGATAGAGCACGTAGAACATCGACGAGTAGTTCGGTCCGCCCTGACCATTGGAGATAATGTATGCCGGTGTGAAGACTTGAAACGAAGCAATGATACCGGTGATGAAGGTGAAAAGGATAACCGGTGAGATCATCGGCAGGGTGACGTTGCGGAAACGCTGCCAAGCATTGGCGCCATCGATTTTGGCGACTTCATAGAGCACCGAAGGAACACCCTGAAGGCCCGCCAGGTAGATGAGCATGGAACCGCCGATTCCCCACAGGCTCAGCAATACAAACGACGGTACAACCCAGTTCGGATCAAAGAACCACTTTGGGCCCGTGATGCCGAGCGGTATCAGGCCATTTGGACCGACAAACCATGCAATAATGTAGTTGACGACGCCAAATGTGGGATTGAGAAGCAGTTGGAAGAGAAATGCAACGGAGACGCTGCCGACAATCAGTGACGGCACATAGTACATCGTACGGAAAACACCGAGAAATGGAACTTTCTGGTTGAGCAGAATGGCAAGCGCCAACGAGAGCGCAAGGCCGAGCGGCACGGACACGAGGGTGTAATAGGCGGAGACTTGTAGTGATTTCCAGAAAATTTTGTCAGCGAAAAGATTCGTGTAGTTTTCCAAGCCGACAAATTCAGGCGGCTGCGCAACATTATAATTGGCGAAACTCAGACCCATCGATACAACAATGGGACCGCCGCGAAACAGAATGAAACCGATGATCCAGGGCGAAATGAAGATCCAGAACCAAATCGCCTCACGCCGGGCCAACTTGCCCTTGGGAAGTATGCCAAGCATCTAGTTCTCCTTGTTGCTATGGACAGCCGCACGATTGCCGAAGCCTCAGATCTGTAGTCAGTATTGTATCAACCGGTGCGTTGTGACCGCTAATGAGTTGAATGAGTATCCGCGCCGCGCAGACGCCGGACTCTTCAATCGGTGCATGGACTGTAGTTAACGGAGGCGACAGGAAGTTTGTGAACTCTACATTGTCAAAACCGACGACGCTTACATCCTCCGGGACCGATTTGCCGGCCCGTTTCAGCGCCAACATTGCGCCGGCCGCAGCTTCATCGTCGGCGGCAAAGACGGCGTCAAATCTGACGCCATGCGTCAAACGCTCATCGATCGCCGCCTGTGAGACAAAATTGTCGTAGTTGCCGACCGCTATCAACTCCGGGTCAAATGCTATGCCGTGCGCCTGTAGCGCTTCTCGGTATCCGGCCTCACGTATCTCCGAATCCTGGTTCCCCGCAGGACCGGCGAGGTACATGATCCGTTTTCTACCGTGTGCGACAATCAGATGTTCAACGATTGCACGTGCTCCGGAACGGTTTTCAAATCGAATCGATGGTATCGGCAGCCCTTCCGGGGCCGTGCGAAAGAGCAGCACCATGGGCAGTCCGTTGCGCCAGAAGCGTGTGATGGTCGCATCGTCCAGCCGATCCGTGAAGATCACCAATCCATCGGAATTGTGCTCACCGACGGCAGCGAACTCTGGCCGATCTCCATTGTTGTGTGGATCAGCGGCCAGATGCACGATCAGGTCAAAGCCGGCTTCTCGGGCGCCTGACTCAATGCCGGAGACCAGAGGAGAGAAAAAAGCGCTCGATATCTGCGGCAGCAACAGCCCGATGGTATTCGTCCTGTGGCCGGCGAGGGTGCGGGCCGCGGCCATCGGTGTGTAGTTCAAGAGTTGAATGGCGTTGCGAACCTGTCGGACAGTCTCATCGGCCACCGGCGCTGTCTCGTTGACGACGCGGCTGACCGTCGAGATGGAGACGCCGGCCACACGGGCGACATCAGTAATTGTGGCGCGTTTGACAGCCTGTTGATGTGTCACAGTTTCCTAAAACAACGATTGCGCCGTTGAGGGCATAAGACAGGATTTCCTGAAAGCGTTTTCATAGAATAGCATCGGCTGCGACGGTTGTCAACAGCGAATTTTCGCGAGGGCATTTCACGCTGGCGGCGAGATTGCACGTGCCGGATGCGTTCCACGAACTGATCGTACCAAACTGCTGTCGGCCGGGGCATTGGCCGAAGTGCTGACTGTAATTGAGGAGCGTAGAGATATCTGGATACACCCCAGTCTGTGTGATCGAGTTTGACGCTCTCTGTTGGGTCGGTCGTGAACTCTTGCAGCGTTTCACTTCTACCTACAGTGCCATTGCTGCGGGTCCGGGACGGGTTTGAAAGAAGCGCGCTGCCTCTCTATGTTCCGGGAAACGTTCCGAGTATGTCGAGGACCATTCACCAAGAACGCTCTCGACCGAATCCTCTCGCACCAGCGCCCAGACGCTGCCGCCGAAGCCGGCCCCGAAGGCGGATGCAGCCAGTGCGCCGCTCTGCAACGCCAGCTCAGCCAGCGCCTCAGTCTCGGCGATCTGGTTGCCCAACAGGCGGACGCCTTCGCCCTGCGAACGATTGGCCGCTTCGGCGAATCCCGCCATGTCGCCAATTGTCAGCGCCGCAGCCGCTGCCGGGACAATTTCTTCGTTCTCGATGTAGAAATGTCGGAAGCGGCGGACCAGATCTTCGGACGGGAACCGACGCTCCTGGGCGCCTGCCAGCACGCTGAGAATCGGCTCCGGAATCGCCGCCGCAACGCCGGACCATGGCGGCCATGTGGGCGTCGTCGTGTCCGGTCGCCTCGTTCCAGGTCGCTGTGACTTCGGCTGCCAGGGCCGATGCCCGATTGTAACTCTCGCGGGCGCTGCCTGTCTTGTCGGCGATGACGCCGCTGGAGGCGATGACGAAGGCGTAGCCGGCGGGCATGGCCGGCCGCGCTTCGAAGAGAGTGGGGCAGTAGCGATAGCGGCTCAGGTGGCCGGATCGACAGCAGAGGATGGCCGTGTGGTCTTCGCTGCCGCCGAAGGTGCCGACGCCCTGGTCGCCGACCAGCGAACCGTAGGTCTGTCCGTTTTCGACGGTGCCCAGGTACTCGGCCAGTTGCTCCGAGTTTCCGATATTGTGACGATAGCGCTCAGTGGCATCCAGCTCGTTGATTGCCGACAGGGCCATATAGATACCGATCATCAGCGCGCTGGAACTGCTCATGCCCGAGGCGATGGGGATGCTGCTGGCAAAGACGATGTCGGCCCCGACGGTCAACTCGGGAAAGTTGCGCGCCAGACGGCGCACAACGGTTTGGGGGTAGTTGCTCCAGTCGCCGATCCGGGGCGTCAGGTCCGGATCGATGGCAAATGTTGTCTGCTTGTTCAGATCGAGGGCGTGGACCGAGACGAGTCGATCGGTACGAGGCGCGGCCGCCAGCACAAAGCCCTGCTGGCTGGCCGCCAGTAGGCTGCTGCCTCCGGCATAGTCCGTGTGTTTGCCCAGCACTTCGATGCGGCCTGGAATCCAGAAGGCGTGGATCGGTGATTCGGGCAAGCGACCGGCGGCAAAGAGGTTGGATGCAGTCTCTGCGACATGGCGCGCCTTGCTAAGGGTTTCGGCGTCAAACAGACCGACCGACAGCATTCGCTCGATGATCGTATTCGGGCTGGAGAGGTCGGCTAAATTTGCCATCGTCAAATTCCTGTCTCGTTGGAAACCATTGGGGTGGTCCGACAGGCTCTAGATAGGAACGCGGAAAGTTCATCTGGGATCCTGGGTTGGTTGTCAGATCGGTGTGACATCTTTGTCGACTGTGGACAGAGCATACCAGCCGAAACGGCGGATTCATCAAATGACGCCATTCTGAGTCACCAGCGAAGGGTCTCGATCACGCAAGCCGAGATTCCTCGCTGGCGTATTGCCAATCCGGAAGTGCTCGGGCTGACCCGCTCGGAATGACAAATGGCCGTTCATTCCAGTTAGAGCACCGGGTATGCGGCGAAGCACACTCAGAATGACAGATCGTGAAGTGCTGGGGATAGCAAAAGTCCGACGTTTGTCAAACGTCGGACCTTTGAAATTCTGTTGGCAGCATCGGTAACTTCAGCGTCTTCGCAGTCTATCCCTATCCGATGCGCAGTCGTTGACCGATGTAGATCTGGTTCGGATCTTTGATGTTGTTGAGTTCCATCAGCGATCGCATGGATGTCCTGTAGGTCTTGGCGATCTGCGAGAGCGTGTCACCGGCCACGACGACATGCACGCCCTGGCTGTTGCCGCCCGATGAGCCATGGCCCGAGCTGGATCGATTGCCCCAGATCTGGGGGATGCAGATCACCTGGCCGACGACGATGTGGCTGGCGTTGCTGATGCCATTGGCGCGGGCCAACGCCGAGACATTCATGTTGTACTGCTTGGCGATCTTTGTGAGCGTATCGCCCGGTTTCACGCGGTAGACAGTCGTGCAGCCGGCCGTTGTCGGGCTGCTGCTGGACGGGATGATGAGCCGTTGGCCCACATAGATGGTCGACGACGTGAGGCCGTTGGCGACCATGATATCCTTGACCGTTACGCCGAAGTAGCGGGCGATCTCGCCCAGCGTGTCGCCTCGTTTCACTTTGTAGACGCCGCTGTTGGCTGAGCTGGCAGCGGGCGCTTCCGCCGGCGCGGCATGCGCCGCCACAGGCAAAACGGCAATGACGACCGCAAGTATCAGTGCAACAGCGGCGACAATCGTACGGACTCTGTTCAGGGCGGAGGGTGCTTTCAACATCGTTGGCTTCCTTTCTTCATGACAACGCAAGGACAGAACTGGACGAAGGTAGAGCGGTCCTGTACCACGACATTTATGTCGTGGTACAAAATCAGGAACGCATTTCTGTCGATGACGACGTGTCAAGCAGGCCGAAAGTAACGACGATTTTCTTGCCTGACTACAACAGCGAGAGCGCTTCGGCCAGGGTCTCCTCTTCCATGCCGGGCGAACGATACTCCAGCCCGACATAGCCGTCGTAGTCGATGGCAGCGATGGCCGTGAAGATGGCCCGATAGTCGAGATCGCCGCCTACGAGCCGTCCCCGCCCTGGCACGCCCGCAACATGGATGTGGCCGATCAGCGGCGCGTATTTCTCCAGATTGGCAAGGATGTTGCCTTCGGTGATCTGTTGGTGGTAGATGTCGTACAGGATCTTCATGTTGGGCGAGTCGATCTCTTCGACAATATCGGCGGCCTGGGCCATGGTCGTCAACCAGTAGTCGGGGTGGTCCACGAAGATGTTGAGCGGCTCCAGGCAGAGCGTCACGCCTTCCGCTTCGGCTGCCGACGCCATGGCCGCCAGCTTGCGCACGACACGGCGACGCGTCATCTCGTAGGTTTCGCCGGCGACCGTATTGCCGGCGGTGACGATCAGATGATCGCCGCCCAGAGAACGAACGGCCGCCGCCGACGCATGCACGCCCTGGACCATCTGATCGCGATTGCCGTAGCGGGTCAGCGAGAACCCGGGCTCCGAGACCAGCCCGGCCATGGCCATGCCGGTCTCCGCCTGCGCGGACCGGATCGCGCCCAGATCCTTGTCGCTGTGGTTCCAGAACTCGAACGCGCCGATGCCGGCCGCATGAACGCGTCGAATGCGTTCATCGAAGGGCAGATCCGTCCAAAACATCTCAATGCAGACCGATAACTTCACCATGATTTGACTCCGTGGGTGTGGGTTTGTGACGGACGGGGGAAATTGTCACAGATGACTCTGCTGCAAAAACTGAAATTTACCACAGATGAAACGCAGATGGTCTCAGATATTCACAGATATGCTCTGAAAGGGTTCTGTGCTACCAGAGTACATCTGTGTTTCATCTGTGAAAGTCTGTGTTCATCTGTGGCTGATCTTTTGTTTTTGCAGTAGAGTCATCTGTGACAAATATTCATCGCTCACAACAAAACCGCCGCCTAGACCAACGGCGTGAACCGTCGAACCAATTGGACCGACAGCTCCCACGGATCGCGCAGGAAGGCCAGCTTGGCGACGGGCGACTCAGTTGATCTCGCCGACCGGTGTGGCCCCGGCTGCGATCAGGCGTGCCCGGTCGGCCTCGATGTCGTCGGTGGCAAAGGCGAAGTGCAGACTGAACGGGTCGATGTCGCCGTTGATGGAGACGGGTGCATCCGGGTTGTTGTACAGTTCGATCATGCTGCCGCCGTCGTCGGCCAGAAAGTGCATGCGTGTGCCCGTGGTCTGGGCCATGACGATCTTCATCCCCAGATGCTCCTGATACCAGGCGGCCATGGCCACTGGATCCGAAACGTTGATTGCGACGTGTTCCAATTTCATGCAAAATTCTCCCTGGATTTGGTGTTTTTGGCTTGAACGAGCCGTCGCCGATAGGCCCGACGCGCGCGTAATTATAGTACCGTCTCCTTGTCCGTTTGACAAGCGGTTACGACACTGCTTACACTGTCGTGATGCACGCCGTTCGAAGGCTGAACGAAGCGTTATCTGCCACCTGATCCGATTCATCATACGACGGTCCTGATGATCAACCAATACCGCTTGACCATTCGCCAGTTCAACCGCAACGTCTATCTCTTTCTGGTCACGCTGGGCCTGGCGGTGTTGATCCTGGATGGCGTCTATGCCGTGGTCTTCAATCTCTACCTGCTGCGCCTCGGCTATGATCCCACCTTTGTCGGCAAGATCAACTCGCTGGGTCTCATGGTCTTTGCGTTGGCCGCCATGCCGGCAGGCAGCCTGGGCAGTTGGTGGGGCAGCCGCAGGGCGATGATCGTCGGACTCTATATCGTCTTCGTCGGCGGTCTGGCGCTGCCCTTTGCTGGGATGATATTGCCGGAGTTCCAGCGCTATTGGCTGCTGATCACGTATCCGGCCATGTTCTTCGGCTATGCGCTCTTTTTTGTCAACGGGGTCACCTTCCTCATGGGCGTGACCGAGCCGGGGCAGCGCAATCTGGCCTTTTCGGCACAGACTGCGATCTTTTCGGTGTCCGGGTTCGTCGGCGGCCTGTTGGGCGGCCTGCTTCCGGGCCTGTTCTCCGCCGTCTTTGCCCTCCCGGTCGATGCCCCGGCCGCCTACCGTTTCCCGCTCTGGATCGGCGCGCTGTTGCTGATCCCCGGCATTTGGACGGCATCCAGAACAACCCAGGTGCGCCCCAAACCTCGTGCCAGACAGGCCCGCGCTCTGTCGCTTCAGGGCCTCCTCTCCTTCGACCGTTCCTACCTGTGGCTATTGGTGGCCATATCCGTCGTGCGCGTGCTGACCGTCTCCGGCATGGCCGTCTCCAATACCTTCTTCAATGTCTACATGGATCAGAGCCTGCACGTACCCACTGCCCAGATCGGCCTGATCGCTGCGGCCGCTCGCCTGATCTCGATTCCCGTTGCGCTTTCCATGGCCGCGATGGCGGCCAAATGGGGCAGCTACCGGCTGGTGATCTACGCCTGCCTGGGCACGGCGATTGCTTTGCTGCCGCTGGCGCTTGTGCCAATGGTTGGCGCCGCTGCCATCGGCTTCATCGGCATCGGCGCGGCCTCTGTCATCCGCTATCCTGTCTTTCTGGTCTATTCCATGGAGTTGGTGCGTGAAGACCAGCGCCAGACCATGTCCGGCCTCTCGGAGATGACGGCCGGGATCAGCTTCTCGCTCATGGCCCTGCTGGGCGGCTACATCATCGCCGCCAGCGGCTACACTGCTCTCTTCCTCACCGGCGCGTTCCTCGTCTTTGCCGGCGCGCTCTTCTTCGCCGCCTTTTTCCGACGACCGCGCAGCATTGTTGCCGAGGCGCCTGTGCCCACCGGCGGCATGGACTGATAATATTCCACACCCTACGATACAAAATACAGTAGTTCACGATTTGGAGAAAAACGAGATTCTTCGCTGGTGTTGTGCCAGAGTGAAGGCTTTAGATCGACCCGCTCAGAATGACAAATCGTGAGCTACTGAAATACCCTTGTTCTACATCCGCCCATCTGCTACACTGAATTGAGCGTTATCCATCGACGATCACGATCATAGTTCACGCACGGGGAGGACAGCCAACGATGACATCACATCCATGCGGGTTGCCACGCGATCTGGGTGATGGTCTGCTGCTGCGTTGGGCTACGGCCGATGATGTGGAGCAGCTTGTTGCCTTCAACACCATGATCCACGCGGACAGCCCGGACCAACCGGCAGTGGAGGTCGGCGCCTGGACCGCGGATCTCCTGAGCGGGAAGCATCCGGTCGTCACACCGGCCGACTTCACGGTGGTCGTCGACACCAAGTCGATTGAGGATGGGCGGCCCAAGCTCGTCTCGTCGTTGGTGCTTTTCTCCCAAACGTGGTCCTACGACGGCATCGAGTTCGGCTTCGGCCAGCCCGAACTGGTGGGCACGCTGCCAGACTATCGACGGCGCGGTCTGATTCGTGTGCAGATGGACGCGGTCCACGAATTGAGCCGGCTACGTGGCGAACTGGTCCAGGGCATCACCGGCATCCCTTGGTACTATCGCCAGTTCGGCTACGAGATGACCGTCAACCTGGGCGGCAGCCGGTCGCTCGTTTGGTCGCGCCAGGGCAAGGATGCGCTCAAGCCCCATGGCACGTACAGGGCACGGGCTGCCACGTTGGACGATGTGCCTCTGCTTCAGGAACTCTACCGACAATCTACTCGAAGCAGCCATCTGAATTGGGTTCGGTCAGACGCCATGTTGGTCCACATGATGACCGGCCAGCGACAGGAGTCGGACAAGTATCGGGAATTTTGGATCGTTGAGGAAGAGGGAAGCGAATCCGACCCCGGTGAGGTTCTCGGCTATTTCGCCGTGCAGCGACGCCGGAGCGGCTACCGCGTCCATGAACTGGCCGTGGTTGAAGGCAAGTCCATGCGTGAGCTGGGCCTCTTCATTGCCGGGACTCTGCAAGCTGAAGCAAAAGCGCTCAATGTGGATGCCGACAAACCGATCACTGGGATCTCGCTTTGCTCAGGGCGGATTTCATCCGCTCTACACAGCGCTGGGCAACCAACTCGAACGGCTTGATGAACCCTATGCCTGGTACATGCGCGTGCCCGACATCGTGGCCTTCCTTCGCCTCGTGCAGCCTGTGCTGGAGCGCCGCCTGCGGGCCGGCGTGGTGGCCGGGCATAGCGGCGATCTCAAGTTGAATCTGTATGGTTCGTACGTGAAGTTGCAGTTCGAGAAGGGGGCGCTGGTCGATATCGCCCCATACGAGCCCGCAGAATTCTATGATGGCGACGTCTTTCTGCCCGATCTCACGTTCCTACACCTTCTGTTCGGCCATCGTACGCTCGCTGAACTGAACTTTGTGTGCAAGGATTGCTGGGCCAAGGGCGTCGAAGCCAATGTGCTGATCGACGCGCTCTTCCCCAAGCAACCGGCTTCAATCCATGGTTTTGTGTAGGGCGCATAGGGACAACAGTTCGTATCTATATCGGCTTCGATCCAAATGGACCGCGGATTCGGCGGATGAGGCTGATTCTCGCGGATAAAACCAGAATTGATTCGGATTTTATCCGCCGGATTCGCCTAATCCGCTGTCTATCGCACTATGGCTGAGGTGTAACGGTTCAATCTATTCGTCGTCGACGATGTTGCCGAAACCGAGTTCGTCGACAAAATCGTTCCAGTCGAATTCGAGTCGGTCGATCGAGGTTTCCATCACGGCTCTTTGTTGCTTGACCTTGGTGGCGTAGACTTCGATGCGGGTACCATCCGTCACGACAAAGAGCGGCACATCTTCTGCAAAGGCACAGGAGCGAACCTGGCTGACGATCAGTTCGTCAATGAGGCTTCCGGGTTCGAGCGTGCGCACGGCCAAACAGGCCTTCCCCAGGGTCAAGGTGTTGATGCCATTCATGTTGTGGACAAGCCAATCCAGATGTCCACGAACATTGATGGTGTCGGCCTGAATGTCGGCCGGAACGTCCTGCCGCAGTGCCGCGTCGGGATAGCCGAGGAATTGCAGAAAGCGGTAGACGAAGCGTGTATTCACTTCCAGACGATTTCGGTATTGTGCACTTGGCAGGGAGCCGAACCAATCCCACAGTTGTTGTTGGCTGTAATAGTCCTTCGCCTGGTGCGAGATTGCCCTTGAGTTCGCCAATGGTTTCCGAGCAGTCCGGCGATTTCCGCTTGGTGGCTTTCTCGCTCGCTCTGCAAGGCATGGATCGTGATTTCTTCCTGTTGTTCAACCCCTCCATTTCATCATGGCAGAGGTCATTGGATTGTCGGTATCGCCTCGTCCAGTGGGCCACCTGGTCGTCGCATTCCTGTTGTACTTCACGCCAGGCGAAGAAGAAGTACAGACAGAGCAACAGCGATATGACAGCGACGGCAACGGCAATCCCCTCGATAGGCGGCATGAAGTGAAGTCCAAAGGCGCTAATAACCTGTCGGGGTGAAAAAGAATGGGACGCGGATTGCACGGATCCGGGCGGATTAAGGACGGATTTCTCTTGATATCCGTGAGAATCAGTCAAATCAGCGTCATCCGCGTCCCATCGATTTTCTCCCCGACAGCCTTCTAGATGGATTGAAGGATAAAACCAGTAGTTCACGATTTGTCATTCTGAGCGGGTATTTTCGAGCACGTCACTCTGGCAAATGGCCAGCGAAGGCATGTCCTGAGTGCAATCGAAGGAATCTCGTTTTTCACCAAATCGTGAACTGCTGAAAACCTGATGGACGGCGTGATCGAAAGTCGATCGATAGGTTCGAAATTGAGTAGGTATTGTAGGCTTTCTTACAGGGTTGGTCAAGCGTCTGAATCGACTGGCAGTAAACCGCAGATGGATTTTGAAATCGGAGGAGAAATTGAATGGACATCACGCAATTTGAAGGGTTCCCCAGGGATACCCTGGTGTTCCTGAACGAACTGTCCGAAAACAACGACAAGACTTGGTTCGACGCCAACAAAGATCGCTATCGCGCCAACGTGATCGCCAACGCCCCGGCCTTCGTGGCCACGTTGGGCGAGCGGCTCCAGGCCGGCATCTCGCCGGGCATTGTCTACGACACGCGCACCAACGGCGCCGGCTCCATGATGCGCATCTATCGAGACACACGCTTTTCCAAGGACAAGACGCCCTACAAGACCAACATCGCCTTCGCCTTCTGGGAGGGGCAGCGCAAGAAGATGGAGAACCCCAGCTTTGGCTTCCAGTTCGGCACATTCGGCGCCGGTCTCTACGGCGGCGTCTGGGGTTTCCCCAAGGAGATGCTCGAAGCCTATCGCCAGGCCGTGGTCGATGACAAATTGGGCGTTGAACTCGAACAGGTCATCGCCCAGGTCCAGGCCGCCGGCGACTACGTAATCGGCGGCGAGCAGTACAAGCGTGTCCCCCGCGGCTATGACGCCGACCATCCCCGCGCCGAACTGCTCAAGTACAAAGGGCTACACGCCTCGTCGCCCCAGTTCGATGTCGAGATCGTGACCACGCCTGAACTGGTCGACGTTTGCTATGCCCACTGCAAGGCCATGGCCCCGCTTCAGCAGTGGCTGGTGCGGCTGGATCGGGCAAGTTGATTGTTGGAATGGATGTTCAGATGATGATAGCTTTTTCGAGAACGAGAACGAGAACGAGAACGAGAACGAGAACGAGAACGAGGACGAGACGAGAACGAGTATTCTTATGAGTGTCTATTGAGCCTTGTGCGTATGGATCTTGTGCGTATGGATAACGTAGGCGGGCCGCTGACGCCACGTTCAGAAAAAACTTGCGCAAAAGCAAGTTTGCGTCGGGCAAGCGCAGCCGGCGCGCCCAGTAGTGGATCCAATTTGCTGGTATCCTGCTTGTTGATGTAACCTGCCATCGTCATCAAACAAGAATGTGAGGGTTACCATGAAACTGTACCGGCTTACCTTTCGAATTCTCTTGGCGCTTGCGGTCGCTCAGTCGCTGATTCCATTGACTGCTTCGGCTGCGCCGGCTGCTCAGACATCCAGCGTCTACTGTATGGGGCAGGTCGCTACCATTGTCTATGTGGGCTACGATGTCGCTATATACGGCACCGACGGCGATGACGTCATTGCTGTCGACGGCGGTTGGAATCGAATCCATGCCGGCGGCGGCGCAGACTTGATCTGCGTTACCGGCCATTTTAATGTCCTCAACGGCGAAGAGGGCGACGACCAGATCACTGCCAGCGGCCTGCACAACACGCTTTCCGGCGGCGACGGCGACGATCAGCTCGATGTTGATGATGGTAGCAATCGGATGCAGGGCGGCGACGGCGACGATCTGTGCAACGGTCAGGCCTGTCAATAACGCGATCTGCACGGATTGACTGAAATTCTGGCTTCAAAAGTCCTGACGGAGAGTCAGGACTTTTTGTTTGGGCCGTTGTAGCACGACATTTATGTCGTAGCAGTGTGGATCGATAATCGTCGTTCCGGCGAAGCTTGGCTTTGCCAGGCTGGTCGGATTGCCAATCCGACCTACGAACAACAAGAACGAATCTCTACCTGTGACAGTTGGCGTGTCCTTGCGCCTGTGTGATAATTGCTGGGTTTGTTCAACCGGAAGCCCAGCCGAGATCGCCGTTCTAGAGCGTGACCAGATGCAAGACGTCGACCCACCGCCCTACCGAATCGAACTCCCCTTTGCGTTGGAACAGAATACGGTCAACGCCTACCTCTTCCTGGAGCCGGAACCGGTACTGATCGACACCGGGGATTACTCCGATGAGTCGTGGGCTGCACTGGTGGACGGGCTGGCCCAACATGGCCTGGCGGTCAGCGATCTGGCGCACGTGGTCATCACCCATGCCCACATCGATCATATGGGCAACGCTGCGCGCATCGCCGAGCAAAGCAATGCGACCTTCCATGCTCTGGATGTCAGCTACGATTGGCTGGTCAATTTCAACGCCATGTGGTCCCGACGTCAGCATTACTACCGTGACACGTTCTTTCCCAAAGCGGGCTTGCCCCAGACGACTATCGACCAGGTCATGGTCTTCTACCAATGGATCGCCGACAACTACAGCGGCATCCCGGCCGATCGGCTTTCGCTGTTCAGCGCCGGTGATGCGGTCAGCCTGGGCGGTCTGGACTGGCAGGCGATCCACACGCCGGGGCATGCCGGCACATTGGCCTGTTTCTATCAACGAGATTCCCGGCGCCTGTTGGCCTCCGATATGCTCCTGCAACGCACGCCAACGCCGGTGACCGAGAGACCGGCCGACGGTCAAGAACGAGTGGCCGCGCTCTCGCTCTTCATCGACTCGCTGGCTCGGGTTGAGGCGCTGCCGGTTGACCGAGTCTATCCCGGCCACGGTGAACCGTTCGGCGACATGCTCGGGCTGATCGACCGTCAGCGCAACCGCATCAACCGTCGCAAAGAGGAATGTTATCAATATGTGGCTGCCGGCGTTTCGACCGCGGCTGAGCTGATGGTGAAGCTCTATCCGGCCAGCGCAGGCGGTGTCAGCCTGGCCGGTCTATGGATGTTGATCGGCTACCTCGATCTGCTGATTGCCGAGCAACGGGTGGCCGTTGAGGATAGTGACGGCCTCTGGCGCTATCGAGCCAGGGAGTAGAATTCGAGACAAGGCGCACAGCGCCGTTACCGCGCATAGAATCCGAAAAATAGTGTAATCACCTATCCAAGAGAGGATCAGAAATGTACAAGCTCGTCAGCTTCAATCTTTGACCGTATGTCCAGCGCAGCGTGACTGTGCTCAACGAAAAGAAAGTTCCCTACGAGATCGAATACATCGATTTGCGCAACAAGCCGGACTGGTTTCTGGCCATGTCACCCACCGGCAAAGTGCCGGTTGTGGAGACGCCTGACGGCCATCACCTCTTCGAATCGGGGGTCATCAACGAGTACCTCGACGAGGTGCATCCACCCCGCTTTCTGCCTGAATCACCCTTGGCACGTGCCCAGGATCGAATGTGGCAGGAGTTGGTTGTCGGCATGTATGGCGATGTCTACCAACTCTACACCGCAACGGACGAAGAAAAGGCGCTTGCTGCGTTGGCAGGCGTTCGCACGCGTCTCGACCGGCTTGAGGATGAGGTGGCAGGGCCGCTCTTCCGCGGCGAGCAGTTCAGCCTGGTCGACGCGGCTGCTGCGCCAGCCTTTATGCGTTTGAACTGGGTCCAACGGCTGGCGCCATCTTTGGACCCATTCGCAGGAAGTCCCAAAGTGAGCGCTTGGCAAGATGCCTTGTTGGGTCGATCCAGCGTGCAAAATTCAGTGCTGCCGGATCTGTTCGATATCTTCACGGAAAGCGTCAAACGAAACGACGCATGGTTGTCTCGCCGGCCACGCGTGTGAGAGTCGGCTGGATATCGCCCGATCATGGCGCTGCGTCATTGCAGTTTGACCGGTTTCGCAGTACACTATGCATCGAGAAATTTGTGCACAGCGTGCATTGTCCGCCCAGCATTCTTCGTGAGGCCGACACGCTGTTCTGCGCCTAATACCCTGCGTCGGATATCATGACAACCACGAACCGAGGAGGCTTGCATCCAATGAGCGTCGTATGGTCAATTCTTGCCCTTATCATAGCGGGCGTCGTCTGCTACTTTATCTACGAGGAATATATCGTCGATAAGCCCGAAGAGAGCGAAGCTGAAAAAGAAATTGAGGCGGATCTGATGGCATTGGCCTCTGAGTCCGGAATGTCTGAATTCGACTCATTGCCCGACAGCCGCAAGAGTGGAGCGGCTCCTGCGATCAGTGTCGAGGGAGCGGCTGTCATCGGTGAAACTGAAAAGACAGCAGCGCCCGCCGCCGCTACGCCCGTCGCCGCTGCTGCCGCAGTAGCCGACGTCATAGTTGATAGCGATGCAGAGGATGCTGTCATTGTTGAAGATGATTCCGCAGAGGCTGCGGCCGATGATGCCGTCGCTGATGAGGCCGTTGAAGAAGCCGCCGCTACCGTGAATACCGTGGTCGTTGAGGATCCTGCCGACGAAGAAGTAGCGGTTGAAGAAGTAGCGGTCGAAGAAGTAGCGGTCGAAGAAGTAGCGGTCGAAGAAGATGTTGTAGTCGCCGAACAAACCGTTGCGGTTCCGCTCGAAATGGATGATCTGACCAAGATCAAAGGCATCGGCAAGGTCTACGCTCAACGCCTCAATGAGGCAGGCATCACATCCTATCAGCAGATTGTCGACACCGACGTCGCCACGCTGGAGGAAATCTCCAAAGCCATTCCCGCGGCCAATGCCTATGATTGGGCCCGCCAGGCTCGCAAGCTGTCCGACGGCTAGTCTTTGCAGGTCTATTCGATTGATAGAGGAGCCGGCACTTTTCGTGTCGGCTCTTTTTTGATATGGAGATATCCCCATGCAACAGTCACCGCCGGTCGCCCTTGCGCTCGAAAAGATGGGCGTCCCACACCGGGTGTTCCGACATGGCGGCCCGGTCAACTCGCTGGAACAGGCGGCAGACGAACGCGATCAGACCCCGCAGCAGGTGATCCGCAGCATCCTGTTTCGTACCGGCCAGGACACCTACCGGATGGTGCTGGTAGCCGGGCCTGAACAGATCTCCTGGCGCAACCTGCGCAAGCATCTCAACCAGTCCCGACTGACCATGGCCAAGCCCCGTGAAGTGTTTGTTGTCACCGGCTATGCCGTTGGCACGGTAGGCCCGTTCGGCCTAACCCGACCGTTGCCCATCCTGGTCGACCGCAGCGTGCTGGTCCAGGAGGAAGTCTCGCTGGGCTCCGGCGTGCGCGGGGTGGCCGTGATCATGCGCACAGTCGATCTGATGCAGGCGCTCCGTGATTCATTCAACGATGTGGATGTGGTCGATCTGCGGAGCGACGAAGATCAGTAGACGTTCGTTTCTTCTCCCGCATTGAACTTTATGCTACTACGCTGTATCATCTGATTGAGTTGTCTGATTGCTGAATCTATGCGGCTTGTGAGCATCGGTCTTTTCTACGGATGCATGAGTGAATCCCATGGCTATCGTTTTTGCAGAAGTTGTCATCATCCTGTTGCTGATTCTCGTCAACGGGCTGCTCTCCATGTCCGAGATCGCTGTCGTTTCAGCGCGCAAGGCGCGGCTTCAGCGCCGCGCCGAGGAGGGCGATGCCGGGGCCAAGGCCGCCTTGGATCTGGCCGAAGCGCCGGGCAAATTCCTTTCCACGGTCCAGATCGGTATCACCTTGGTAGGGATTCTGGTCGGGGCATTCGGCGGCGCCACCATCGCTTCGCACATGGCCGGCTGGATCGGGGGTATCGATCTGCTCGCTCCCTATAGCGACACCCTGAGCGTGCTGATCGTCGTGGCGCTCATCACCTATCTGACGCTGGTGCTGGGCGAACTGGCCCCCAAGCGCATCGGCCTCAGCTTCGCCGAACCGATCGCCTCTCGCATTGCCCTGCCCATGCGGCGTCTCTCTCGCCTTGCCGCCCCCTTTGTCCGTCTGTTGACCCGTTCAACCGACGCTGTGTTGCGGATCGCCCATGTTCCGACGACCGACGAACCCGAGGTGAGCGATGACGAGGTCAGATTGCTGATTCAGGAAGGCGCATCGCTCGGCATCTTCGAGCCAATCGAAGAGGAGATCGTCGATCAACTCTTCCGCCTCAGTGACCGCACTGTCGCATCTGTGCTCACGCCGCGCACCGAGATGGTCTGCATCGACATCAATCAACACGCTGATGCCATCCGATCCACCGTGATCGAGTCGGGTTTTTCCCGCTATCCCGTGATCGACGCTACACCGGAAAATGTGCGGGGCCTGCTTCAGGTCAAAGATCTGATGGCACACTATCTGACCGACCGCCAGGTCGATATTGAGCACGTGATGCAGCCCGCACTCTTTGTGCCGGAGAGCACGGCGGCCTTGGACATGCTTGAGCGCTTTCGTGAGACAAAGACCAAGATGGCGCTCGTCATCGACGAATTCGGCGGCTTGATGGGGTTGCTGACCGTCAATGACATCGTTGAGGAGATCGTCGGGGATCTGCCCAGCCATCAGGAAGCGGCGGATTCAGAGATTGTGCAGCGTGAAGACGGTTCCTGGCTACTGGACGGCAGGTTGCCGCTGGATGAATTTGAGGCACTGTTCGGCATCGACGCGTCCGATGTCGCGGTAGGTCGCTACCAGACCGTGGGTGGTCTGACCATGGCCTTGCTTGGACGCGTGCCGGCGACCGGTGATTCTGCCGGCTACGCAGGCCTCCGCATCGAGGTGGTGGACATGGATGGGCGTCGGGTGGATAAGGTGTTGGTCGTGCCGCCGGAGGGGAAAGGTGAGGGGGTGACAAGGTGATGAGCCTGTTCAGCATTCCGGGATTGAGCCACGGCATTCGTATAGGCACTTTCCGGCTCAATCCCGGAATGCTGCCCCCTCACCTGTCCCGATCGGCGGCTTTCCTATTACGCCTTGCCGGGTGCTACAATTGTCACAACACGCAACGACAACGCAACGACAACGTTATCCACGAAGGAACCAACATGAACCGACATCGTATCGCTGTACTGCCGGGGGATGGCATCGGCAAAGAGATCATGCCCGAGGCGCTGGCTGTCATGAATGCCGCCGCCGAGAAGGGCGGCTTCGAGCTGACCGTCGACCAATTCCCCTGGGGCTGTGAGCATTTCCTGGAGACAGGTCAGATCATGCCCGCAAACGGCGTCGACATCCTGAGCAACTACGACGCCATCTATTTTGTGGCGGCCGGCCATCCCGATGTGACCGACTATTTGTCGGCCTGGGAATTTATCTTCATCATGCGCAAGCAGTTCGCCCAGTACATCAACCTGCGTCCCATCAAGGCCTACGAAGGCGTGCCCACGCTGTTGGCCGATCAGGATCACGCGATCGACATGATCATCGTGCGCGAGAACAGCGAAGGGGAGTACGCTGGTCCCGGCGGCACGGTCCACGGCGGCCATCCCAACGAACTGGCCATTCAGACCAACATCTTCACGCGTGAAGGCGTCGAGCGGGCCATGCGCTACGGCTTTGAGCTGGCCAGAAAACGCCGGGGCCGCGTCACCAATGTGACCAAGTCCAATGCGTTGCTCCACGGCATGGTCTTCTGGGACAAGATCGCGGCCGAGGTCGCCCAGGACTACCCCGACGTCGAGTACGAGACGCTCTACGTCGACGCCGCCACCATGAAATTTCTGATCAACCCCGGCTGGTTCGACGTGATCGTCACCACCAACATGTTCGGCGACATCCTCAGCGATCTGGGCGGCGCCATGATCGGCAGCATCGGGCTTGCGCCCAGCAGCAACGTCAACCCCGAGCGCAAGTACCCGTCCATGTTCGAGCCGGTCCACGGCTCCGCGCCCGACATCGCCGGCCTTGGCTACGCCAATCCGGTGGCCACGATCCTGGCCGGCGCCATGATGCTGGAGCATCTGGGCGAGGTCGAAGCGGCGCAGCGCGTGCGGTTGGCCGTTGAAGCCACGCTGGCGAGCGGCGTCAAGACGCGCGACCTGGGCGGTGAGGTTGGGACCCAGGAGATGGGCGCGAGGATTGTGGAAAATATGAGGTAGAAATTGTCAATTGTCGATTGTCAACGTTCAATTGTCAATGGGTTCGTGGTTTCTGAAGTTTGAGGCAGTCAGCGAGGATTAGCGCATGACGACACATTCCAGAACCGTCCGCGGCGTGGGGATCGGCGCGGGCTATTTCAGCCACTATCAGTACGACTCGTGGCGTCGGATGCCCCATGTCGAGATGACGGCCATCTACAACCGCACGGTCAGCAAGGCCGAGGCCATTGCCGAGCAGTACGGCATCGAGCGGGTCTATGATGACTATCGCACCATGATCGATGACGAGCAGCCGGACTTCGTCGATGTCATCACGCCGCCCGAGACCCACGCCGAGATCTGCGCCTACGCGGCCGAGCGGCGGCGTCCACATCATCTGCCAGAAGCCGCTGGCCCCCACCTACGCCGAGAGCGCGGCCATTGTCGAGAATGCGCGGCAGGCCGGCGTGCGCTTCATGGTGCACGAGAACTGGCGCTGGCAGCCCTGGTATCGGGAGATCAAGCGGCTGATCGAGAACGACGAACTGGGCGAGGTCTACCTCGGTCTACTTCCGCATGCGCACCGGCGACGGCTGGCCCGCAGGATGCCTACATGGCGCGCCAACCCTTCTTCCGGCACTATCCGCGCCTGCTGATCTACGAGACCGGCGTCCATTTCATCGATACCTTTCGCTATCTGCTGGGCGAACCCGAAACCGTCTACGCACGATTGCGACGGCTCAACCCCGACATCCTGGGCGAGGACAGCGGGCAGGTGGTGCTCGGCTTCGGCGACGGCGCCACGGCCATGCTCGACGCCAACCGCTACAACGAAAACGAGGCGCGCAACCCGCGCTTGACCTTTGGCGAACTGCGCATCGACGGCTCCAAGGGCCATCTGACCCTTGACTACGAGGGTGATATCGTCCTCAAACCGCTGGGCCAGTCATCCTACCGGCACGACTATCCGCATGAGGACACCGGATTTGCCGGCGGCTGTGTCCACGCCGTGCAGACACACTTCGTGGAGCAGTTTCTCTCCGGTGAGCCGTTTGAGAGCACGGGCGAGGACTATCTTGAAGACTATCAAGGTCGTCGAGGCATGCTATGCCTCGGCGGAGAGCGGTCGCGTCATCGACCTGACCTTGTAGCACGACATTTATGTCGTAGCAGTTCGGCTCGACAGATAGAAAGGGCTACGACATAAATGTCGTGCTACAAGGCCGACCATAGACCAATGAGGAGAAATCGATGCCGGCGCCGATCTACGAACCGTTGAATTTCCGGCAACTGACACCTGAGCAGATGCAGGCACGCTGCCGACGAGTTCTACGCTGAAATCGCACGCCGTCGCACGGTGCGCCACTTTTCAGACCGGCCGGTGCCGCGCGCAATCATCGAACAGGCGCTGCGCGCGGCCGGCACTGCGCCCAACGGTGCGAACTTGCAGCCGTGGCACTTTGTGGCCGTCAGCGATCCGGCCATCAAACGCCGCATCCGTGAGGCCGCCGAGGAAGAGGAGCGCGAGTTCTACGCCCGCCGCGCCACGTCCGAATGGCTGGACGCCCTGGAGCATCTGGGCACCGACGACAGCAAGCCTTTTCTGGAGACAGCGCCCTACCTCATCGCCATCTTCGGCCAGCCCTACAGCCTGCTGCCGGGCGACAATGGCGAGGAAGCGCACAAGGTCAAGAACTACTACGTCGTCGAATCGGTCGGCATCGCCACCGGATTTCTGATCGCCGCCCTGCATCACGCCGGGTTGGCTTCGCTGACGCACACGCCCAGCCCCATGGGCTTCCTCAACGAGATCCTGGGGCGTCCCAAACAGGAGCGTGCCTTTCTGCTGCTGGTCGTCGGCTATCCGGCCGAGGACGCGGACGGTGCCGCGGATCACCAAGAAACCGTTGGATGAGATTGCGACGTTCTTGTGATATCTTGCGGGTAACGTGACGAGAAAAGCGATGTGCCACAGATAAACGCAGATTTTCGACAGATGGGGCACAGATGATTTTGGAATGCAGAAGCTAAACGCATGGGCAACCATAGGAGCGACTCGACAACCGCAAAAACATCTGTGAATATCATCTGTTTATCTGTTTATCTGTGTCCATCTGTGGCAAAATCCCACTCCCGCTATCATCAAAACGATCGCCAAAACCAAAGGACATATCCAATGAAAATCGGAGTCAGTTCGTACAGCTTCAGCCGTCTGGTCAATTCGGGTCAGATGGAGCAGATCGCCGTCATCGCCAAGGCCAAGGAGATCGGCTTTGACGTCATCGAGTTTTCCGCCATCGCTGTGCCCGACGGCAAAGCTTTGCCCGACTTCGCCGCTGAGTTGCGGGATGAAGCCGAGCGCGTCGGCATCGAGATCGTCAACTACACCATCGGCGCTGACTTCCTCAAAGGCTCCGGCGGTGACCTGCACGCCGAGATCGACCGCGTCAAACGCGAGGTCGACGTGGCCGAGATCCTGGGCGTGCCCGGCATGCGCCACGACGCGTCCAGCGGCTGGCCTGCCGATCATGTCGGTCCCAAGAGCTTTGCAGCGGCCTTGCCCCGGCTGGTGGATGGCTGCCGTTCGGTCACAAAATATGCTGCGAAGAAGGGCATCAAGACCATGGTCGAGAACCACGGCTTCTTCTGCCAGGAGAGCGTGCGCGTTGAACAACTGGTCACGGAGGTCGATCATCCCAACTTTGGCGTGCTGGTCGACATGGGCAACTTCCTCTGCGCCGACGACGAGCCGACCCAAGCGGTCGGCCGGCTCATGCCCTACGCCTTCCACTGCCATGCCAAGGATTTCCACGTCAAGCCCGGCACGGATCCAAATCCCGGCCAGGGATGGTTCCAATCGCGGGCCGGCAACTATCTGCGCGGGGCCATCATCGGCCACGGCAATGTGGCCGTGCTCCAATGCCTGGATATCATCGCACGGGCCGGGTACGACGGCGTACTCTCGATCGAGTACGAGGGCATCGAGGATGTGTTGACCGGCATTCAGATCGGCCACGACAATCTGCGCCGGTTGATCGGCATGTTGGGTGACTGATCGTGCCCGGTGCATTATCACTTCACAATTAACCGTTGCCACCGCCGGCTGTTTCACGAGCACCATTAACCATTTTCCTGATCGCTCTGGTTGAAAGGACATCGGATGCCAACGGACCACAAGCAAATCTTGGCCCGCTTCCTGCAGGAAGTGTGGACAGAGGGAAAAATCGATGCGATCGATCAATACCTGGCGCCGACCTACACCATTGTCCATGATCCAGGCGATCCATGGGATGGGCGCACTCTGGACCTCGCCGGCTTCAAGCAACGTGTCTTGCAATCGCGTGCACCCTTCCCCGACCAGCGATTCACGATCCACGAACTGATTGCAGAATCCGACAAGGTCGTGGCGTCCTGGTTCTGGAAAGGCACGCACACCGGTGATATCCCCGGCTTTGCTGCATCCGGCAAGGTCGTAGAGATCTCTGGCATGACTGTCTACTATTTTGAAGATGACCGTTTGTCCGGCCACTGGCAGGTGACAGATCGGCTGGGCGTCTACCAACAGTTGTCACAGTGACAAAATCAGAAGGTTTTCGGTTGCATCCGCCCACTCCGCCTAATCAGCGGCCTACAAATACGTGTTCAGGTTGAAAGGAACGGGATAATGACAGACTCTCTCGGCGCCCACATGCTGGCCGACACAATCGGCGAGTTTCGCAAATACAAGGGCATGGCCGAGCGTGCCATGGCTCAGGTCGATGACGAGACCTTCTTCACAACGCTGGACGGCGAGGCCAACAGCATCGCCATCCTGGTCAAGCACATGGCCGGCAACATGCGCTCGCGCTGGCGCGATTTTCTGACCAGCGACGGCGAGAAGGCGGACCGCCACCGTGACACCGAGTTCCTCATCGAAGAGGGCGACACACGTGAAGCCCTGATGATGCGCTGGGAAGCCGGCTGGCAGTTGCTCTTCGACGCGCTGGAGCCGCTTTCGAGTGAAGATCTTCTGACCACAGTGTTGATCCGCCAAGAGCCGCACACCGTGGTCCAAGCGATCAATCGCCAGTTGACCCACTACAGCTATCACGTCGGCCAGATTGTGATGCTGGCCAAGCATTTCCAAGGCGAAGAGTGGCAGACATTGAGCATCCCGCGTGGAGAGTCCGAGCAGTATAATGCGCGGATGCGCGCTCAAGGTGACACGGTGACAAGGTGACAGGGTGACAGGGGGACAAGGCGGCAGACTGATGAGCCGGGAGATGCTCCCGCCCCCTGTCCCCCTGCCACCCTCACCTGTCATCTTTTCGAAAAGGAAGAAGTGACACATGGATCCATTTGCCAAACTGAACCACAACGACGCGCAGCGGTTCTGGAATATCGGCGGCCTGGATGCCACGCCGGAGGACGAGTGGCATCGAATGCGATCGTTCTTGAATCTGACTGGCGGTGAACGCGAGGCCATGTTGGCGACGGTCGAACCGCTCTTCCGCCGCGGACACGAGCTGGTGGTCGGCACATATGACTATCTGTTGCAAAACGAGGAGACCGCGGCCATCCTCGGCTGGGAAAACGGCGCCGATGCGGGCCATCTGGCCGAACGGCGACGCTTTTTCACCGTCTGGCTGGCGCGTCTGCTGGGCATGGACTGCAGCGACGATCTGGCTCGCTACCTCTTCCAGGCCGGCAAGCTGCACGCTGCCCATGGCCCACGCCGAGCCCATGTGCCTGCGGCCTACGTCAATGGCTCCATCAGTCTAGTCAACGCCACCTTTGCGCGCTTCCTCAGCGAGGAAATGCCCGGCGACCCTATCGTGCCCACGGCGTTGGCCGGCTGGAACAAGACCCTGAGCATGCATCTCCATCTGATGCTGCACGGCTACAACGTGGCCGCCCGCTTCGATGACGGCGAGTTTCCGCTCAACGTGACCTTCTTTGGCCGCATGCGAACGATCACCGGCGCGCATGAGTTGACCATGCACCTCACCCAGGGCGATCGGGTTCACCACGCCCTGCGCAAGCTCTTCGACTACTTTCCCGCTGCCCGGTCTGATGTCCTCACCGTCGAGTGGCAGGAGGGCGAACGGCTGGACGCCAATGGTACGCCCTGGTTCGCGCCGACGGCCACCTATCGCATCAAGCCGAACTGGCGCGTACTGCTCAACGGCAAGGATGTGAGCTATGTCGGCGGACCGCAGACATCCGTCAGCGCAGGCGATGAACTTCATCTCTTCCCGCCGGGACGGTAGCCGGTTCGCCATCTCTTGCGTGGTGATGCGGTCGCGATATACAATTAGGCTTCCCAATCGCGGAGACCGTTCGCATAGAGCTGAACAATGATCTCAGATCACCAAATCGTCGCGCTCCTGCATGGCGTACCCTACCTCCATGACCTCTCAGCCGAGATCGTACGTGCTTTGGCGGATATTGCCGTGCCGATTTGCTACAGCGCGGGCACGTTGATCTTTGTTGAAGGCGAGCCTTGCGCCGGTCTCTATCTGATCGAAGACGGCATCGTCAAGATCAGCCGCTTCTCCAAAGATGGTCGCGAATTTATCCTACACCTCTCCCATCCGGGCGACACCTTCAACGATGTGGCGGCGTTGGATGGGCAAGGGAACCCGGTCAATGCAACCGCGCACACCGATGTTCTCCTCTGGCGGCTCTCGCGTGAGGATTTGCGAGCCATTGCCGACCGCCACCCCAAATTCGCTTGGGCTTTGGTCGAACACATGGCACGCCGAGCGCGCTTCATGGTCAGCATCGTTCAAGATCTCTCCATGCGCAATGTGCGTGGCCGCCTGGCCCATCTTCTCTTGAAGCAAGCCGGTGACAACGACGGCAACCAAGTGCCGCGCATGCTGACCCAGGAAGAGATGGCCAGCCATCTCGGCACCGTGCGCGAGGTCGTGGGTCGCGCCCTGCGCGGCCTGGCCGACGAAGGCATCATCGAGTTCGACCGCCACCGCATCATCATCCTCGACGAAGACCGACTTGCCGCCGAAGCCGAGATTTGAGTGGCGGTTGGGGAGTTGGGCGTCGAGCTCTCTGCCCCCACTTCCCCACTTCCCCAATCCCCGATCCCCCCTCCCTCCCCATGAGACTTTAGTCGCAGCGTTACGCCTCTCCTTCCGTTAAACTGGAACCATCGTTCGATTTTCTGCAATTTGCACCCAGCGATTGTGCCAAAATGAACAAACTTCCGCTGCCCGTAATCGATTCTACACGTTGCAATGGCGCGACTGCTCTGCGTTGAGGCTTGCCCGACGGGCGCCATCGGCGCGGTCGACGGCAAGTGCCGGCTGGTGGCTCCGGATCGCTGCGAATATTGTCGCGCCTGCGAGGACGTCTGTCCCCAGGACGCCATCTCGCTTCCCTTTTTGATTGTCTTTTCACGGGCGAATCAGGAGCGCCCGTAGGGAGAAACGCCGGCATGTCGCCGGTGCAACCATACCTAAGTTTTCAGGAGGAAAAGGAAACCATGAAGCTCACCCGAAAACATCTGTGGATTATCGGCGTGTTGGCGCTGCTGATGGTGGTCGGTTTCGCCGGCTGTAGCCGGAGCAGAACGCCGACGCCCGTTCCTGTCGACGTTGACGGCGGCATGCCTGAGTCAGCCATGGCGATTGCTGCCGAGCGCGAACTCACGCCGGATGACATCAACGCCGCGCTCAAGACCTACATGCCCAGCGGACGCTGGGACGACTACTATCTCTTCATGTCCGGCGGCCATTCGGGCAACCTGATCGTGGCCGGCATTCCCTCCATGCGCATCCTCAAGAACATCGCCGTCTTCACGCCCGAATCCTGGCAGGGCTACGGCTTCGGTTCTCTGGAGAGCGAAGAGATCCTGAATGGCGGCAATGTCGACGGCGAAGAGATCCGCATGGGCGACTCGCACCATCCGGCCCTGAGCGAGACCGGGGGCGACTACGACGGCCAATTTGTCTTTATCAACGACAAGAACAGCGCACGTGTAGCCGTCATCGATCTGCGCGACTTCGAAACCAAGCAGATCGTCAAAGACCCGAACATCATCAGCAACCACGGCGGCACCTTTGTCACGCCCGACACCGACTACATTATTCAAGGCTCGCAGTACGGCACGCCGCTCGGCTGGGAGTACGCCCCCATCGAGGAGTATGCCGAAAAATACCGCGGTCTCATCACGCTTTGGAAGTTCGATCGTGAGGCGGGTCGCATCGACATGGACGAGTCGTTCAGCATTGAGTTGCCGCCCTATTGGCAGGATCTCTGTGACGGCGGCAAGCTGGCCAGCGACGGTTGGGGCTTCTGCAACTCATTCAACACCGAATTGGCCATCGGCGGCATCGAGAAGGGCAATCCGCCCTTTGAGGCCGGCGTGAGCCAGCGCGATATGGATTACCTGCACATCTTCAACTGGAAGAAGGCTGAAGAGGTCTACAAGGCCGGCAAGACCGACGAGATCAACGGCATGCCTGTGATCAGCATGGACACGGCCGTGGAAGAGGGCATTCTCTACTTTGCACCGGAACCCAAGAGCCCCCACGGCGTGGACGTCACGCCCGACGGCAAGTACATGGTCATCGCCGGCAAGCTCGATCCGCAGGTCACCGTCTACGGCTTCGACAAGATCCAACAGGCCATTGCCGACAAAAACTGGGAACTCGATCCCTACGGCATCCCTGTGCTCGACTTCGACGCCGTCAAGGTGGCCCAACTTGAACTTGGCCTGGGACCGCTCCACACCCAGTTCGACGCCGACGGCTACGCCTACACCAGCCTCTTCCTGGACAGCACCGTGGCCAAGTGGAAGCTGGGCGGCGACGATCCTGAAGCCTACGAATTGATCGAAGCCGTGCCCGTCCAGTACAATGTCGGCCATATCGCTGCGGCCGAAGGCGACACCGTCAGCCCGGACGGCAAGTATCTGGTGGCGCTCAACAAGTGGGCCGTGGACCGCTTCGCTGCCGGTCGGACCGCTGCTGCCGCAGAATGAGCAGCTGATCGACCTGACCGGCAACAACATGAAGGTCATCTACGACATGCCCATGGGCGTCGGCGAGCCGCACTACGCCCAGATCATCAAGGCCGACAAGATCAACGCCTGGAATGCCTATCCCGAGGTCGGCTGGGATCCGCTGACACAGGAGCCGTCCGAATTTGCCACGGCCATCGGCGAGGAACGGATCGAGCGCAACGGCAACGAGGTCGAGGTATTCATGACCTCCGTTCGTTCGCATCTCAACCCGGAACATGTCGAGATCAAGAAGGGCGACCACGTGACCTGGCACATCACCAACGTGGAGACCGCACACGACGCCACCCACGGCTTCCAACTGGGCGGCTACAACATCAGCCTGAGCATCGAGCCGGGCGAGACCACGACCTTCGAGATCGACGCCGACCGCGACGGCACCTATGCCTACTACTGTACCGAGTTCTGCTCCGCCCTCCATCTTGAGATGATGGGCTATATGTTGGTGGAGCCGTAAGAGAATACTGCGTAATACGTACTGCGTAATCTTGTGCTGCGTGCGTGCTGCGTGAGGTCGGGTTCGGCGCTGTCTCGATTGACTATGATGATCCATATTCCGTCAGTCGGCACTATCCCGAAACCTTACGTAGCACGCAGACGTACGCAGCCATTTAATAAGGACTCCACACCAATGTCTGACACAACCGGCCGCTTCATGGGGCCGAGGGTTCCGCAGGAAGAGATCAGCGCACGTCGGGGACGCTATCTAGCGCCGACGCTGCTCTTTGCGGCGGCGGCTATTCTGCTGATCGTTTCGACATTTCTGCCTTACTGGCAATTGACCCTGAACGCGCCCCAATATCCCGGCGGGCTGACGATTGAGGCCTACCTCGACCATCTGGAAGGCGATGTGGGCGAGATCGACGGTCTCAACCACTACATCGGCATGCGACCGCTGGCCGAGGCTGCACCCTTCGAGAAGTCGATCTCGATCATCGGCGTCATCGCTGTCTCTTTGCTGATCCTGGCCGCCGTCTTTGTCCATACGCGCTGGGTCGTCTTGCTTGTCCTGCCGGCGCTGCTCTTCTCCCATCATCTTCCTGGCCGATCTGCAATATTGGCTGGCCAACTTCGGGACAAATCTGGATCCCGCTGCGCCCTTGTCCAACAGCGTCGATCCCTTCGTGCCGCCGGTGCTTTTCGAGGGCAAGATCGCCCAGTTCAGCACCTGGGCCGTCCCGTCGACTGGACTGTGGCTGGCCTTTGCAGCCTCGATCCTGATCCTCGTCGGCCTCTTCTTCCACCGACGCGCCTACAAGCCGCTGGTGGATGCCGAGCACATGGATGCCGAGCACGTGGACGCAGAACAGGCGGGCGCATAGATGCGGATAGTGTTGGGCAGCCTCCCTAGCTCCCCATACTTGGGGGGAACGCTTGGCCGGGCCGATGCCGACCGACGTCGTAGGTCACGCTACCAGCGTGACAAGTCCCGCGAACCAGAAAGATCCAGAGGTTACCGAAATCGTCCGGTTGGTAGCCGGACCTACGAACCATGGGCCTATATACGCCAAGCTGTAATAGTTGCTCTGGCCGCAACGCTAATTGTTCTGACCCATTGGCCTGCATACGCACAGGAAACGTCGATTGACCTGGATGAAGCCATGGCAGCCGCTGCGCCGGGCGACGTGATTCACGTGCCGTCCGGCGTCTATCCGGGCCCGCTCGTCATCGACAAACCGGTGACGCTGATCGGCGAGGATTGGCCGGTGATCCAGGGAACGGGCAAAGGGCGATGTGGTCACCGTCGAAGCGCCCGATGTCACGATCCAGGGCTTTGTCATACGTGACAGCGGAGACAGCCTCGACCGAGAGAATGCCGGCATCACCGGCCTGGCCCCACGGCTGACCATCGAGAACAACCGGCTTGAGGACACGCTCTTTGGCATCTACATCAAAGAAGCGCCCAACAGCGTGATCCGCAACAACGTCGTCCTCTCGAAAGATCTGCCTGTGCCGCGCCGTGGCGACGGCATCCGCGCCTGGTACAGCGAGGACGCGCTGATCGAGGACAACCATGTCAAGGGCAGCCGCGATGTCGTGATCTGGTTCTCGCCTGACAGCGTGGTGCGCGGCAACCTCGTCGAGGATGGCCGCTACGGTCTGCATTTTATGTTTAGCGACAATCAGTTGGTGGAGGAAAACATCCTCCAGAACAACTCGGTCGGCGCCTTTTTGATGTACGGCGTCGGCCTCGAACTACGCGACAATGTGCTCTACAACAATCATGGTCCCAGCGGCTATGGCGTCGGTCTCAAAGATGTGGACAACATTGTGGCGACCGGCAATCGTTTTGTCGGCAACCGGGTCGGCGCCTATGTCGACAACTCGCCGCGCGAGCCGGACTCGACGGTTGAGTTCGAGGGCAATCTCTTCGCCTACAACGAGATCGGCGCCATGTTGCAGCCGTTGACCCAGCGCAACAGCTACACCGAGAACATTTTTCAGGAAAATGGAGAGCAGATCGCGGTCGCAGGCAGCGGGCAGTTGATCCTCAACAACTGGTCGGTCGATGGGCGCGGCAACTATTGGAGCAACTACGCCGGCTTCGACGCCGATGGCGACGGCATCGGCGATCTGCCCTACCGCGCCGTCAGCCTGTTCGAGGATCTGACCAACATCCATCCGGGGCTGCGACTCTTCTATCTGGGACCGGCGACCGATGCGCTCGATCTGGCCGCGCGCGCCTTCCCCATCTTCCAGCCCCAGCCCAAGATGGCCGACGACCATCCGCTGATGGCGCCGCCGGTCCTGTCCGATGTCGACGGCTTGCCGACCACGCCGGTGGCCCAGGACATGGCCGTAGCCCTGGCCATGCTGCTGCTGGGCGTGCTCATCGTCGTGATTGGGCGCTGGCGGCGCGTATCATTCCGCAACGAAGTGAGGAATGACGACGGCTCGTGCGACCTAGAGTTGAGAATTGAATCCGGCAATTGCAGGTGCGGTTTGTAACCGCACGATCTACGGAATTCAGGATTGTTCGGGAATCGTGCGGCTGCAAACCGCACCTACAGAAATGACACAACTATGATTACGTTCGACCATCTGACCAAAAAATTCGGCAACTTCACTGCCGTCAACGATCTGAGCTTCGAGGTGTCGCCCGAACAGTCGGTGGCGCTCTGGGGACCCAACGGCGCGGGCAAGACCACGGTGATCAAGTGTCTGCTGGGGCTGTTGCGCTACGACGGCACGATCTCCATCGACGGCTTGGACGCCCAGCGAGATGGGCGCAAGGCGCGCCGGCTTGTCGGCTATGTGCCCCAGGAGTTGAGCTTTTATGGGGATATGCGTACGCTGGAGACGGCCCAGTTCTACGCGGCGCTCAAGCGTCTGCCCACAGAGCAGGCCGCGGCCGTGCTCGGCCAGGTCGGTCTGGAGGATCATGCGGCCAAGCCGGTCGATGCACTGTCGGGCGGCATGAAACAGCGCCTGGCGCTGGGCTTGGCCCTGTTGGGCGATCCGCCCGTGCTGATCCTCGACGAGCCGACCTCCAGCCTGGACAAGGGCGGACGTGGCCAGTTCTTGCAGCTTCTGGCCGAGGTCAAGGCCGCCGGCAAGACGCTGCTCTTCACCTCGCATCGGCTGGAAGAGATCGAACTGCTGGCCGATCAGGTGATGGTCATGGAGGCTGGCGCGCTGCGCTTGACCTGTGCGGCGCCGGAACTTGCCGGCCATTTGGGCCTGCACACCCAGGTCAAGCTGCGTCTGCCCATGGACCAGATCGGCGACGCCATCGCCGCGCTGCAAGCCGACGGCTACACCGTGCAACAGAACGGCGTCGGCCTGATCGTTGACGTCGAGCCGAACCAGAAGGCAAGCCCAATCCACGCGCTGAGCCGAGCGCAGATTACAGTGACGGATTTCGAAACCGAGTAGAGGAAAAGATTTGCCACAGATGGACACAGATGGACACGGATAGGGCACAGATGGGGTTTAGATTCTTGTAGCACGACATTTATGTCGTAGCCTCCCGTGCCGGCCAAGCCAAACTGCTACGACATAAATGTCGTGCTACAAGTCAGGCCCACATTACCTGAAATCATCCGCGTCCATCCGTGTCCATCTGTGGCTGATCTTTTTGTAAAATCACGAGGCAACAACCATGGACCTCCGTATCGTCTGGATATCTGGCCAAAAAAGAGATGGGCGATGCATTGCGCAATCGCTGGTTTCTGCTCTACACGCTCGCCTTCATCGGCCTCTCGCTGGCCTTCTCCTATCTGGCGCTGGCCGGCGCGGGCATCGTCGGCTTTGCCGGCTTTGGGCGCACGGCCGCCAGCCTGGTCAACCTGGTGCTGCTGATCGTGCCGCTCATGGGGCTGACCATCGGCGCGCAAAGTCTGGCCGCAGAGCAGGAGCGCAATACCCTCGGCTATCTGCTGGCCCAACCCATCAGCCGCGCCGACGTCTTCGTCGGCAAGTATCTGGGCCTGACGCTCAGTCTGCTGGCCTCGCTGTCGCTGGGCTTCGGCATCTCCGGCGTGGTGTTGGCGCTCAACGGCGCAGGCGCGGCCGATCCGGGCGCGTATGTGCGTCTGGTCGCGCTGGCCTTTCTGCTCAGCCTGACCATGTTGAGCGTCGGCTTTCTGGTCTCGGCCTTCACACGACGGGCGAGCGTGGCCGTGGGCATCGGCCTCTTTCTCTGGCTGGGCTTCGTCTTCTTCGGCGATCTGGGCATGATGGGCACAGCCATCGTGCTTAAGGTACCCATCGAAAATCTTTTCTGGACTTCGCTGATCAACCCGCTCCAGGTCTTCAAGATGGCGGCCATTCTCACCATCCAGACGACGCTCGATATTCTGGGGCCGGCCGGCATCTATGCGGTTCAGAAGTATGGCGATGTGCTCATGGCTGTCTTTGTGGGCGCGCTGCTGCTGTGGATTGTGATCCCGGCGGGCGCTGCATATCTGCGTTTTGCGACCAAAGGCGATCTGTAGAATTGTGAATGGTGAATTGATAATTCTGAATTGTTAACGAAAGGATGCTGGCGAGAGGCAATTATGAAAATCAAACAGGCGGTTTGGTTGGTGCTGGTGCTGATCCTTGGTGGATGTGCCCAGGGCAGCCCGGAGATAACACCGCCGGAGATCCACTATGGCGAGGATGTCTGTGTCGAGTGTGATATGATTATCAGCGACATTCGTTTTGCGGCCGGCTATGCCTACGAGATCGAGGCGGGACGCTACCAGAGTCTCGCCTTTGACGACATTGGCGACATGCTGGCCCACGCCGACAAGCATCCGGAACACGATGTCGTGGCCTGGTATGTCCACGACTTCAATTCCAGTCGAGTCGCTGGATGCCACGGCCGCGTACTACATGTTCAGCAATCAGTTGGCGACGCCCATGGGCCAGGGCACGGCCGCCCACGCCACGCTTGAGGCTGCGGAATCGATGGCCGCCGATCTGAACGGCGAAGTGCTCGACTGGGACGGGCTGGTGGCAAAACATCGGGCCGGAGAATTGATGATCTCGGCCGTGACGGGCGCCATGACGGGCAACAGTGAGGAGCACGTCCATGGACATGATGCCACAGCTACGGCTGAGCATGAATGCGCATCAGCACGATCAGATGACGGTGCTCGGCGCCATAGAGGATGGCGGCTATTCCATCGAGCTTGTTGTAGAGCATCCGTTGCATACGGGCTACAACCCGGTCATGATTCACGTGACCAACGCAGACGGCGAGCCGGTGGATGCACCCGAATTCACGCTGGCGCCGACGATGAGCATGTACGACGGCAAGAACCATGCGGCGGCCGTCGAACAGCCGGTCACCGAAATGGCGGGCATGGCCCACGGTGCGATTGCCTTCCCCATGCCCAGCGGCCCGGATCTGGGCACGTGGGCGTTGGAGGTGACGTTCACCGATCCGGCCACAGACGCCGCTGTCAATACAACGCTCGACATTGAGGTGGTCCCGTCCACGCTCTCCGGGTCGTTTGTCACGCCCGATGAGCGCAAGATCTTCCTGACTGTCGTCGAGCCGATCACGCCGGGCGTGGGCGCACAGCCCATCGAGATCTTCGCCTACGAAAAGGTGTCGATGACCGAATGGCCTGCTGTGGACAACCTGACGTTGGCCATCGAGCCGGAGATGCCGACCATGGGCCACGGTTCGCCCAACAATGAAGACCCGACCTCCGTCGGCAATGGCCACTACGCAGGCGTCGTCAATTTCTCCATGGCCGGGTCGTGGACGGTCACTGTGACGGTCAGCCAAGGAGCAGACGAGCTCGGTGAGGTCGTTTTTGAATATAATGTTGAGGAATCGTGAGGGGCATGAGGGGGTGACAAGGTGAACAGCGGGTCTTCACCCTGTCACCTTGTCACCCCCTCCCCTTGTCACTGTTTCCAGTTCTACAAACCAGAAGTACAAGGAAAAATCGATGAAAAGCAAACTGTTTGTTCTGTTGATGATTGCCATGCTGGTGCTGGCCGCGTGTGGCGGCGGCAAGGATGACGCCGAGCCTGCGCAAGAACCTGCGGCCGCCGCAGAAGTGGTTGAAGAACCAGCCGAGGAAGCGCTGCCCGCGGGCGACGTGGCCAAGGGCAAGGCGACCTATGATACACTGTGTATCGCCTGCCACGGACCCGGCGGCATCGGCGTGGAAGGGTTGGGCAAGCCGTTTACCACCAGTGAGTTTTTGACCGAGGTCTCTGACGCCGAGTTCGTCGAATTTATCAAGACCGGACGTGACATCTCTGATCCTGCCAACACGACGGGCATTGCCATGCCGCCCAAGGGCGGGAACCCGGCATTGACCGAAGAGCAGATGATCGATATTGTCGCCTACGTGCGCACGCTTCACGAATAGAGACGAAAAGAAAAAGAATTTGTCACAGATTCACACAGATGGAAAAGGGATAGGACACAGATGAGTCAAGGGATTCTCCTGATGTTCTAAGAATCTGTGACTTTGCTGCAAAAACCACGAATGGCACGAATTTTACGAATTGTACCACTGGAAAAATTCGTGCAATTTGTGAAATTTGTGGTTCTTGCAGTGAACTCATCTGCGACAAGAACAAGAAAGAGAAGACATGAGCAACCCATTTACGTTGATCGACAATGTAGAGGCTCTGGTTTCCGAGATCCCCGACGACTCCATCGTGAGCCGCACCGTCTACAGCGACGACGACATCAAGGTGATCCTCTTCGGTTTCGCACCGGGGCAGGAACTCTCCGAGCACACGGCGGCCAAGCCGGCGCTGCTCCACTTCCTCAGCGGCGAGGCCGACCTGACCCTCGGTGACGTCGCTTCATCTGCCGGGCCTGGCACTTTTGTACGCATGGAGCCGCACTTGCCCCACAGCGTCGTGGCCAACACCCAGGTCGTCATGTTGCTGACCCTCCTCTCCTCTGCCGGGTCGTAGGCCACGATGACGTCCAACCTTCACGACTCCGAGCGATCTGTGCCCGCGCCGGTCTGGCTGCTGCCGCTGGCCATGCTCGCCTTGCTGGCGGGCATGTGGGCCGGGCTGCTGCGCATGGGCTGGGCCTGGCCGGTGCTGATCCCCACGCTGCCCATGATGCACGGCCCGCTCATGGTGGGCGGCTTTCTGGGCACGGTCATCGGCCTGGAGCGGGCGGTGGGCACCGGCAAACGCTGGGCCTACGCCGCGCCGATCCTGACCGGCGCGGGCACGATTGCGTTGCTGGTCGCCGCCAACAGCCTGGCCGGCCCGTCTGTTGATCACCGCGGGCAGCGCGGTGCTGGTCGGCGCGCTGTGGACCATCTATCGACTGCAGCCGGCGCTCTTCACGGCCACGCTGGTCATGGGCGGCATGGTCTGGCTGGCCGGCAATTTCCTCTGGCTCTACGGTCTGCTCATTCCGCAGGTCGTGCTCTGGTGGGCCGGTTTTCTGATCCTGACCATTGCCGGCGAGCGGCTGGAGTTGAGCCGCCTGCTGCGCCTGTCCGGTTTTGCCAGTGGCTCTTTCGCCCTGCTCAGCCTGTTGATGCTCGCCGGTATGGCGCTTTCCGTGGTCAATCTGGAAATGGGCACACGGATCGCCGGGCGGCCATGCTGGGCCTGGCGCTCTGGCTGCTACGGTACGACATCGCCCGCCGGCGCATCAAGGCCGGCGGCCAGGCGCGTTTCATCGCCGTCTGTCTGCTCACCGGCTACGTCTGGCTCGGTTTCGGCGGTCTGCTGGCCATGCGCTACGGCGGTATGATGGCAGGACCGCAGTACGACGCCTATGCTCCACACCATCTTCCTCGGCTTCGTCTTCAGCATGATCTTCGGCCACGCGCTGATCATCTTCCCCGCACTGCTGCATGTGCAGATGGTCTACCGGCCCTGGCTCTACAGCCATCTGATCCTCTTGGATCTCACCCTGGCCCTGCGCGTCGCCGGCGATCTGATCCCCTATTGGCCTGCGCGCATGTGGGGCGGGTTGTTGAATGTGCTCGTGCTGCTGCTGTTTCTGGTCAACACGGTGACGTCGATCCGGCGGCGGTGATCTCACCACGCCACGCGTAGGGACAGGTCTCAGACCTGTCCCCGCACTTCATCCCCAATCGGTTCACCCATTGCCAACAGATTCTTCGTTCGGTTTTCTCCAGGGTGCGATCATATCCATTTCGATGTACAATTTTCGCGACACACGAAACGAGACATGGCTGAGGTGTTGCGAATGTTGAGGACAGGTCTGAGACCTGTCCCTACGCGGATGCGGCACTCTTGTGAAAGGGCGAACTCCCTCGCCACGAGACCGATTGGAAACACGATCATGAATCCCCCGAACCGTCATGAACGCAAGCGCAACCGTGCCAAAGGAATACGATTACACTACGCCAGGGGCCTACTTCGTCACGGTCTGCACCCACAAACGCCTGCCCCTCTTCGGCGAAGTGATCGATGGCGTAATGATGATCAACGACTTCGGCTGGATTGTTGCCGAGGCATGGGCCGATCTGCCGCAGCACTACCCTCACATCGTTCTCGATGATTTCGTCATCATGCCCAATCATATTCACGGCGTCGTCTGGTTGTATCGATTCTATGATGACGGTCTAGCGGAACGGATGCAGAACGCGTAGGGACAGGTCTCAGACCTGTCCTGACATCGGACCTCCTCGAACTCCCGCCATCCGATGATCCAGTTCTACGCCATGGTCTGCCGGAAATCATGCGAGCGTTCAAGTCCATTCTGCCCGCCGCATCAACCGCCTGCGCGGTCAACCGGGAACGCCAGTGTGGCAGCGCTCCTATTGGGACCGTATCATCCGCGACCAGGATGAGTTGAATCGGATTCACGACTATATACGCTCAAATCCGGGTCGATGGGCAGAGGACTCGTTATACACCGTCCTCGGTCGAGAATCTGACGCATGAGGTGGCTGACTTTTCACATGTGATGACAGTTCCGTTGATCGGACCAACGGGTGCTTCTTTTTTGTTGCTCGTGCGTATGTCACTGAGCTTCAACGACATAAAGTATTCGCAAGACTCGCGGCAGCGACATGCGAGACACTAAAATCTGAAATGGGGCGCCCCGTCAGAATACGATTCATGACGGTGAGGCGAACGCAGCGCTCATCATGCCCCGTTCTGCCCCAACCCCAGCGAACCCCTGTAGGCCGCGACCGAGATCACGATCCAGACCAGCGAGCGAAACCCCATGGCGATCACGGTGCGCGTCTCATAGCTGCGACCGCTCAACACCTGCACGCCGAATGCCATGAAAACCAGCACTGTGGCCGCGGCAATCGCCATCGACAGCCAGACGGCCCAGCGCTGCGAAGCCAACAGCCCCGCGCCGGCGATCACATAGGCGAACCCGGCCAGGAAATTGAACCAGAGCACGAAGCCGACAATGTTGCCCGCCATCTCTTGGGCCGTGGCGTTGAACAACGCCGAGCCGCCGGACACAATCGTCAGCAAGCCAAAAAGTATGCCAAAGATGGCCATGCCCTGTAACAAAGCGTGATCGTTTTTGCGGTTGTGATGTCATTTGCGTTCTCCTCGCAACGGACAAAAAAGATGCGGATGCTAGGCCTAAGCTTAGCATCCGCACGGCGGACAGTCGTCGACTTTTGTCGGAAACGGTGTGTCCTATCGCCTCACGCTTGCCGATGCGCGCCCGCCACACATCGGGGCCTTCCTCCAGGTACTCCCACGTGAACTCACCCTCACGCTCGTAGAGAAACTGGTAGTAGAGCGGTTTGGGTTCGTGGTCGTTGACCAGAATGAAGCCTTGGCCGGGTTCCAAACTGTCATAGGTCTCGAAGATCAACGGATGACGGTCGCGGGGGACGATCTCACGCACATCGACGATCGGCATGGCAGGCTGATTGGCTGCGTCGGCTTGTTGGGTCATACGGGTCTGCTCCTCTGGTTTTCGTCGGTCCGGATCGCGACATCGATGCCGTTCACGGCTGTCGATGTGGGATGGGACTCTCCCGTTCCGATGGTACCAGCCTTACCCGTAGAACGCTGCGACAAAAGTCCTACTCGGCGCGGTCCGACGGCTGCGTCGTCACCGGTTTGATGACGGCGGCTACATCCAGGCCACGCATGGCGTCCACCGCACACTCCCATGCGCCTTCGTGACAGAGACCGGCCATGGCCGCGTCTTCATAGGCGGTCAGCGCTGCTGCCAGGCATGCCTTGCGTACAGCCTCAGCCAACTTGACTTGCTCCGTAGGTCATTTGGTTACTCGCTGTCTACGCTGTGCCATTTTGTGTTGGCGCTCCATGCAAGAAAGCGACAAAGACCAGTTCCTCATCCACAGCACGGATGGCATGTTGTTCGCCGGGTTCAAAGGTCAAGAGTGCGTTTGGGCCAAACTCAAGTTCGACGCCGTCCGCGCCGGCGAAAAGGCCGTTTCCCTTGAGGACGACGAGATAGACCGGTGAATGAGGGGCATCATGCTCGCGTACGATTTGACCAGGTTTTAGCGCAAAACGCAGGATACGACCATGTTTGTCAACCTGCAGGGGCTCTGCATAAGGGTTGGCATCATGGGTCTCGATCTCGTCCAAGAATTGGAAGGTTTTCATCGCAAGTTCCTCCTGGATTTCCTATCGGCCCGTCGCCTCACCTGCTCACTCACATGAGGTGAGCGGGCAGGCGTCTGTGACATTCGATTGTCGCTCAGTCAGCGGCGTGGAACTGCAACCCCTGTTCCATTTCAGCTGACTCGATTGCGCACCATGCGACCCAATTGCAGGGCCACGGGGATCATCGAGAGCGCATAGAACGCATAGGCCGTGCCGTGCAACATGCCCTGCCAGCCGAGCAAAAAGATGCTTGCCCAGACCAGCGCGCTGCCGATGTTCACCGCGGCCAGGCTGAGCCAGGTGCCGCCCAGACGGGGCGCGCTTTCGCCCACAAGATAGCGTCCGGCAAAGTAGGGGATCAGGGCGTAGCCAAACTGCAGCACCCAGCCGTAGATCAGCGCCTGCGGCGCGGTGGCTTCGATGCCGGCGCCGGGAAAGCCCGGCACGCCCAGGATGATCAGCGGCGCCACGAAGACCGGCAACAGAATCCAGACGTAGGCCGTGAGCAGATGCCAGCCGCCGGCGATCCGCAACTGGCCGCCTTGGGCCAGGGCCCGCGCCGTGAGCACCACGACGGTGACCGTGGCGCTGATGTGCAGCACCAGCCCCGGCACGGTGAACCAGAGCGATCCGTCCAGCCAGGGCCCCATCACCAGGCCCAATGCGCCCAGCGTCATGGCCCAGAAGATGGCGCTGATGGTGCGCGGCGATGCCAGTTGGCGTCCGGTCACCTGCGGAATCACATCGACCAGCAGGCCGGCGAAGACCAGCGACAGAAAGCCCCAGTTGTTGGCATGGATGTGGACTTCCAGCGGCACGCCGATGCGCAGCGGCCCGCTCCAGCCCAGCCACAGCCCTGTGCCGACAATGATGCCCAGCAGCAGATAGGCCAGACCGCTCACGTAGAACTTGACGCTTTGGCTGCCGGCGCCGGCCTGGGCGTGCGCATGCGCCAAAGCTGAACGGCCAGCAGCGTGGCGGCAACGAAGATCAGCGTGCCGCCGGTCAGGATCAGGGTTGCGTTGATGCTGGGGATGCCGGTGAGCAGCACAACCAGACCCACGTTGAGCGTCAACCAGATGTCCCAGCGCATCTTGGGGCGGGGCTTGCCCATGCGCGCGGCCGCCAGCATGGGCAGGACGCCGAAGAGCACCTCGGTCAACATGCCCAGCGTGATGAAGTGGATGCGCAGCCAGCGTATGCCCTGGAACCAGGGCAGCAGCGTGAAGCTGGTCAACGACGCATCGAGCGCCGCCAGCATGGCGACGAACAGATAGAGCAGTGCCATCAGAAAATAGGGATTCAACATCGTGCGCCTCCTTGGATTCTCAAAAAACAAAAGACTTGTCACAGATGAGTTCACTGCAAGAACCACGAATTGTCGACAGATTTCACGAATTCTCTCAGTGGTGCAATCCGCGTCATTCGTCGTTCTTGCAGCAAAGTCGTACTACCCGACCTTGGCGGCCAGGAAGACCAGGCGCGTGTCGGCCTGCATGCCGCGCTTTGCGCCGGCCAGCGCGATCACGGTGGCGCCCGGCCCGACCGAGAAGACCTGGTCATCCACGGTCATCGTGCCGGCGCCTTCCAGAAAGTGATACATCGAAGCGGATTCCGGGTGGATCGGGATCTGTTGCCCTGCCTCCAGCCCGGCCACGAGCACCTTGAACGGTTCGCTGTCGAGCAGGAAACGCGGCTGCGGACCGGTCTCGCCAAATGCGGCCTGCGCTTTCGTATCCGCGTAGAAGATGGTGGGCATGACTGTCTGTTGTGACATGGTGACGGCTCCTGTTCTGGAAATTGTGGCGCTGATCTTCCTGGAAGCTTCCAGGAAGGTGAGACAATCAAAAAGCTCAAGTTGTACGCCGATAGCGTATCACTTGAGCCTCTGTTTGTATTCGACTTTTGTCGGATCAGCAACAGAGCTCAGAGTTGTATCGCCGATAGACGTATCACTTGAGCGGCTCACGGATTCCTGTATTCGACTTTTGATCCGGTAATCGGCGAAAACTGGTTTATCGTCTTCCACCATGGCCAGTGCCTCCAGCGCTTGGCGGTCGAGAATGCGAAACTCGTTGCGGTCCATCTCGATGACACGCGCACCGACCATGTTGCGCAGCGCACGGCTGAGTACATCGGGCACCGTGCCCAGCCGCGCGGCCAGTTCGGTCTGCGTCGCCCAGCGTTGGCGCGTCAGCACATCGTCTTCGGACTCGTCCAGCAACATGCGCGCCACCCGCGCCTCCACCGAGTGCAACGAGAGATCGGCCACCAGCGAGACGAGGTAGATGACCCGGTCGGCGATGCCCTCGATGACGTGGACGGCAACTTCGGGGTGGGACATCAGCAGGTCACGCACGGCGGCCTGCGGGATCAGCCAGAGACCGACGGCTTCCAGGGTGATGGCCGTGGCCGGATTGGTCTTGTTGGCGAAGACGCTCAGCTCGTTGAATGTCTCGCCCGGACCCAGGAAACGCAGAATCTGCTCGCGCCCGTCAGGCGAACTCTTGCTCACCTTCATCCAGCCGAATTCGAGACAGTAGATGGCCGCTGCGGTCTCGCCTTCCAGAAAGACGATGGCGCCCGACGCATATTCGCGCCAGATCGCGTGTTGCGCCAAATCACGTCAGAGTGGCGTCATCAAGCGTATGCAGAAAAGCGATTGTGCGCAGTTTGTCGAGCGAGATTCTTTTCATGGCAAAGAGTATCCGTGGTTGTTTTTGCTCGTTACATGATGGAGTCACCTGATGGTTCAGACTCCGTTACACGGTGTCTGTCAAGAATAGCAGACAATCCGACGAACGCGGAATCCTGCTGAACGCATCGATCCCCACCAATCTGACACGGCTCCGCAGCCTGCGTACCATTTGTAGTCCCCTATACATTCTGCTATAGTAGCCGTAGTTCCACACAGCCACATATCGCTGATCTGTCCTCAAATACGTCCAATGTTGACCCCGATGAGAAGGTAAGTACGCAACCGGTTGGTTCGGCTGCTGATTTGTCATGGTGTAATCGTTCAATTTATATATCGTGGTTTGCTGACAGCGAGTCAATTCGTATAGCAAGCCTATCTGTCCAATATCCAAACCGCTTCAACAATCACAAGGAGTGTGTACATGGAGGAGAACCCTACCTTTACAACCGTCACAACCATTCTTGGTGTTGTGATCGGCGCCATTCTCCTCGGCATCGTGGGTGTCACTTTGTATTTTGCAGTTTCGCCGCAGGGCGGTGATACAGAGGTGGCTGACACGGCTACAACCGAGACCGGCTCTGTGGAAGATGCTGCCGTCGATGAAGGAGACGCCGCAGATCCCGAGAGTGCCGTTGAAGGCGAGGGCGCTGCAGACACTGAGTCCGCCGCGGCATCGGCTGAAGCTGAGAGCGTAGCCGCAACTGGGGCCATCACCGGGACTGGGAGCGGCGAAGTTGTTCCTGTCGCCCTCGTGCTTGCGGACCAGGCGCCTGCCCACATTGTCGATTCGTTCAACAAAGGCGGCTGTGCCGGCTGCCATATGATTCCCGGCATCCCGGGGGCCAATGGCCAGATCGGTCCGGACCTCACCACCATCGGCGTTGACGCTGCAACCCGTGTGGACGGCGTTTCCAGCGAGGAGTACATCGCTGAGTCGATTCTGCATCCTGCTGCGTTTATCGCACCGGAATGTCCCAACGGAGCGTGCCCCGAAGGCGTGATGCTCCAGACCTTTGCCGACACGCTGTCCGAGGATGACTTGAACACGATTGTCGGCTACCTGTCGGTTCTGGGCACGGGCGATGCTGTTGCTCTGGCTCCGCCCGCAGAGGCCGAGCCGGTTGTGCTCGACGCCACCATGCCGGACGAATCGGTGCTGGAACCGTTCGCCCCGCTGCCCAGCGATCCGGCCGACGCAGCCATGGTTGCGTTGGGCAAGTATCTCTTCTTCGACCAGCGCCTTTCGGGCAATGTCTCGCTGAGCTGTGCAAGCTGTCACCAGCCGGAGAATGCATGGACCGACGGCCAGGCCCTGAGCCGCGGCTATCCGTCGACGGCCTATTTCCGCAACACGCCGACCATCATGAATGCCGCCTACGCCGACTATCTCTATCGAGATGGTCGCATGGACGGCAACGATCTGCCGACGCTGGTGCGCGATCACATTGCCGAAGCCCACTTCATGAGCATGGACGGCCGCCTCATGGTTGAACGCATCAACCAGATTCCGGCCTACGTCGATCTTTTCGATCAAGCCTTCGGCTCGGAACCGAGCTACGGCAACACCCTCAACGCGGTGGCTGCCTATGTGCGCACACTGAATTCGCCGCCGACCGCCTACGATCTCTACGTGGCCGGCGATGAAACTGCGCTCTCGGACGAGGCCAAAGCCGGTCTCGAACTCTTTGAAGGCAAGGCCAACTGCGCCGCCTGTCACAGCGGTGACCTGTTCACCGACGAGGAATTCTACAACACGGGCGTCGGCACTGACCTGGCGCTCTTTGAAGATCCTGAACGCCATCTCACTTTCCGCCGTTTCTTCCGCACGTTGGGCACGCCCGACTACCGCAATCTCAGTGAGGATGTGGGTCTCTACGCTCTGACCCTGGAAGAGGACGACTGGGGCGCATTCAACACGCCGAGCCTGCGTGAAGTGGGGCGCACAGCGCCCTACATGCACGACGGCAGTCTGGAAACGCTTGCAGACGTGGTCGCCTTCTACAACGAAGGCGGCGGTCAAGGCCAGACAGCCGGCCTGGAGCCGCTGGACCTGACCGAGACCGAGGTCCGCTCAGTTGGTTGCCTTCCTGGAAAGCCTGAGCAGCGAAGCCGGTTGCTGTCGAGGTTCCGGAACTGCCCAGCTACGGCCTGATGTCGCTGGGCGATTCGTCTGCGCCCGCAGTCGTGGACTGCGGCGCCTGCCGCTGCAGAATCCGATGCCGAGGAGGTTGCTGACGAGGATCCGAATGCCGGACAGCCGCCAACGGAAGAGGATGCAGCGCAGCAAGATGCATTGAGGCCGCTGAACATAGACGGCGAGCTGAAGAGAGCCTGGCAGGGCGATCGCAGGACTGCCGCAGACGAGCCTGCAGCAGCCTGCCAGCCGAAGAACCGGCAGCCGAGGCTGCGCGCCGCCGCCGCTGCTTGCGTCTCGTGCCGGTAACCGATGAACTGATTGCGGCCTTCACCAAGGGCACCTGCAACGCCTGCCATGTCATTCCCGACATTCCCGGCGCGGTCGGCATGGTCGGACCGGACCTCAGCAATATCGGCGTCGACGGCGCTACCCGTATCGAGGGCATGTCGGCCTACGATTATATCCATGAGTCGATTGTGGAGCCGATGGCCTTCAAGGCACCGGCGTGCCCGTTCGGCGACTGTGTGCTCGGCACCATGCCGGCCAATATCCTCGATATGATCAGCCAGGACGAACTCGACATGATCGTCAACTATCTTGCCAGCCTGGGAAGTGGAGGTTAATCTACCTATGCAAAAACACCGAACATCCCGTAGACTCTGGGTCTGGCCCTGATTGTATGGCGCTCTGTGCTGGTTACAGCCGTGCTGACCGGCCTGACGCATGGCCGAAGCGACGCCGGTTGCGGTCGCACAGGATGCGTATCCGCCGTTGGCTCCGTTGCCGCCCATGCCGCAGCCGCTGGACAACCCCATCACCGCCGAGAAGGCGGAATTGGGCCGGCTGCTCTTCTTCGACCCGCGTATGTCCGGCGACGGCTCGCTGAGCTGCAACACTTGCCATTCGGCATCGGACGGCTGGGGCGCACGCACGCCCATCTCATTCGGCGGCCCGGGCACCAGCCACTGGCGCAATGCCTCGACCATTCTCAACACCGGCTACTACGGCAAGCTGAACTGGGACGGCTCCAAAAAGAGCATCGAGCAGCAGAACAAGGGCGCCTGGGGCGGCGCTGTTGCAGGCAATCTGGACGGCGCCCTGGCGGAAGAACGTCTGGCGCAGATTCCCGAGTATGTTGAACGCTTCAAATCAATTTGGGGTACCGACTATCCACTGATGGACCAAGCGTTGCTGGCGGTAGCCACCTACCAGCGCACCATCACCAGCCTCAACGTGCCCTTCGACAAGTACATCGAAGGCGACGAGACCGCCATTTCCGAGGCCGCCATTCGTGGGTATGAACTGTTCATCGGCGAGGCCAACTGTATCGCCTGTCACAACGGCCCGCTGGTCAGTGATGACTCGCTACCACGCCACCGGCGTGCCCCAGAATCCGGACTTCTACACCAGCCCGCTCAAGCAGATCACCTTCCGCTATGAGCAGGCGGCCAAGGGCGTGCCCGAGGAAGTCTATCGAACCACAGACCAGGACCTGGGTCTCTACTATGTCACCAAGCAGGAGATCGACAAGGGCAAGTTCCGCACGCCCAGCCTGCGTGACCTCTGCTACACCAGCCCCTACATGCACAACGGCGTCTTTGGCAGCCTGGAAGAAGTCGTGGCCTTCTACAACGAAGGCGGCGGCGAATCGGCCAACAAGGATCCGCAGTTGCAGCCGCTGGGCCTGAGCGACGAACAGCAGAGCGATCTGGTTGAATTCCTGAACAGCTTGTGTGGCGACCCGGTCACCGATACCGTGCCGGAACTGCCGCCCTATGGCGTTTTCGAGATGGGCGAAGGAGGCGAATAATGACCAACGAAGTCAAACCGACTGAATCATGCCAGCGTGTTGACCAGGCAGACGGCTATGCTGACGGCTACGCTGAAGGCACGCAGAACGAAAGCCAATGCCCGGGCCGCAATCCCGGCTTGCAGGTGAGCCGACGGGCGTTTCTCTTCGGCTCCGGCGCTGCCATTGCCTGGGTCTCGATGCCCAACTGGCTGCGTGGCAGGGGCATGCCCGCTCAGGTGCAGGCGCAGGTCGCCGAGTTCCCGAGCACGTCTATTGCCAAGATCAGCGAACTTGTGGTCGGCGAACCCGTCATGTTTACCTACCCCTGGGACCACGTCAACTCGACCAACTATCTGATCAAGCTGGGTCAACGAGCAGGCGGCGGCATTGGTCCGGACGAGGATATCGTCGCCTTCAACGGTCTGTGTACGCACATGGGCGGCCCGATGGCCGGCACCTTCAAGGCCGACATCGGTGTTGCCGGACCCTGTCCGCTGCACCTGACCACCTTCGACCTGACCCGGCACGGCATGGTCGTTGCCGGACACGCGACCATGGGACTTCCGCAGATCACGCTGGAAGCCGACGGCGACGATATCTACGCAACTGGCGTCATGGGGCTGATCTTCGGCTACTATGACAACAGCGTGGATCCGAACACGATTTAGGGAGGAACAAACACTATGCCTCTAGAATACATCCCGCAGAACAGTGTTCCACTGCCGCCGGTCGATGCCAAGGTCCAGACAACCGCCTGCGCGTACTGCGTCGTGGCCTGCGGCTACAAAGCGTACACTTGGCCGGTCGGCAAAGACGGCGGCCCCACCGCAGACGAGAATGCACTGGGCATCAACCTGCCCACGTCGGCGCTCCAGCCCTGGATCAGCCCGAATCAGCACAACATCGTCCAGATCGACGGCCTGGATCACAACATCGTGCTGGTGCCCGACGCTGAGGCCACGGTCGTCAACAAGGGCGGCAACCACTCGATCCGTGGCGGCACCCTGGCCAAGAAGCTCTTCAACGTCGACACGCCGACGCGCGAGCGGCTTCAGTCGCCCATGCTGCGCGTCAACGGCGTGTTGCGCCCGATCGATTGGGACACGGCGCTGGACATCATGGCCGCAGTCTCCAAGCATGTGCTGAGCGACCACGGCGAGTCAGCCTGGGCCATGAAGACCTACTCCTACGAGTTCTTCCAGAACACCTACGCCATCACCAAGCTGGCCTTCGGCGCCATCAAGACGCCGGCCTTCTGCGAACATGACAAGCCGGCCATGGGCAACGACACCGGCGGTCTGGACGACAGCGGTCTGATCAACTTCAACGCCTCCTACGATGATTGGCAGGAGGCCGACGTGCTGTTTGTTTCCGGCACCGATCCCTTCGAGAGCAAGACGGTCCTCTTCACCGAGTTTATGATGAAAGGCCCCAAGACTCATCATGGCCGTGCCCCGCCGTTCCACCGGCACCGCCTGGGCCGAGGCCAATGGCGGTCTCGTCCTGCAGTTGATTCCGGGCACGGACACGTTGCTGCATCTGGCCATCAGCCGCTACATTCTTGAAAACGGCTGGCAGGACCAGGAGTTCATCGACAAGTGGGTGGCCTCCAAATGGGACATCAACGCCGGCATGGGCCGCGGCACGCGCAACACGCCGTGGCAGTGGCGCACGACCTGGGGCCAATTCGGCACCGACTTCGACGGCTACAAGGATTGGCTGCTCAACAACGAGTGGGCGACCCTGGAGAAGGCCAGCGAGATCACCGGCGTGCCGGCCGAGCAGATCATCCAGGCCGCCGAGATGATCAGCGGCGCGGGCGGCGAACGGCCCAAGGCCAGCTTCGGCTTCGAGAAGGGCAACTACTGGAGCAACAACTACCTCAACACCGCCTCCTACGCGGCCATGGGGCTGCTCAACGGCGCAGGCAATCGGCCCGGCCAGGTCATCGGTCGCCTCGGCGGCCATCAGCGCGGCATGATGAAGGCGGCAAGCTACCCGCGAGACAAGTCGCCCGAGAAGCTGCCTGGTCGCCGCAAGATCGAGCTGGACCTGGACCGCTGGGTCGAGGCCGGCAATGTGCGTTTCGCCTGGGTCATCGGCACCACCTGGACCGGGGCCATGGCAGCCAGCCAGGAATTGGCGCAACGCTTCCGTGACCAGACCGTGGACAATCCGCACCAGGTCGACCGTGCCGAGAAGCAAGCTGTCATCGACACGCTGATCCAGCGCGTCGACAGCGGCGGCATGGTGGTCGTCAACTCGGACATCTATCCGGTCATTCCCATGGGCACCGAGTTTGCCGACATCGTGCTGCCCGCGGCCCAGTGGGGCGAGCATGAGGGCGCCCGCTGCAACGGCGAACGCCGTCTGCGCTACTACGCCAAGCTCATGGACCCGCCGGGCCAGGCCAAACCCGACTGGTGGGCCGTCAGTCGCTTCGCCCAGAAGATGGGCTACGAGGGCTTCGACTGGGAGACCAGCAACGATGTCTTCGAGGAAGCCGCCCGCTTCAGCCGCGGCGGCGTGCTGGACTACGGCGTGCTGGCCTGGCAGGCCAAGCAGGAGGGCAAGACCGGCCTGGAGAAACTTGCCGAACTGGGCACAACCGGCATCCAGACGCCGGTGCGGTTGGAGAACGGCGAGATGGTCGGCACCAAGCGTCTGCACGATTCGACGCTGGTGTTGGGTTCGCCCGAAGGCCCGACCATCCACTCCAAGTGGCTGACCCATTTCCGCAGCCACGCCGGCAAGGCGCTCTTCATCAAGACGCCGTGGGAACTCTTCAGCGACTTCTTCGAGCGCATCACGCCCGATCCGGAGAAGGGCGAGTTCTGGGTCACGACCAGCCGCATCAACGAGATCTGGCAGTCGGGCTTTGATGAGATCCGCAAGCCCTATCTGGAAAATCGCTGGCCGGATACCTTCGCCGAGATCCATCCGGACGACGCCGCGGCCTACGGCATCGAGAGCGGCGACGAGATCCGCATGTTCAGCGACGACATCCTGATCCAGACCACTGGCTGGAACAAGGTCAAGCCGGACGAGATCAGCTTCACGGCGCTGATGGAGAACGGCTCCATTCGCCAGGGCAGCGGCGACGTGCGTGCGGTGGCCATCGTCACCGAGGCCGTGCGGCCCGGCGTGATCCTGACCAACTTCCTGCATCCGAGCAGCCCGGCCAACTCGCTGGTCCATCGTGTGCCCGACCCGATCACGAACCGCTATCGCTTCAAGCTGGGCAAGGGGCAGATCGAGCGAATCGGCGAGTCGCCGTACAAGAACGACTTCCGCTATATGAGCTTCAAGCCGCGTGATATCGCGTAGCTGTTGGACAAGTATGATTCCATAAGCCAAAAAGGCGGATGCATCTGGGTGCATCCGCCCTTTTTTGTGTTACTGCGGGGGAGAGAGTGACCGTCACTGCTTTGACACAGTGAGAAGCCACTGGAAAGTGGCCATCTCTCGGTTGATGGTCTGGCCACATATCGTGGGGCACTCTTTTCCAACGGTTGTGAATCACACCAACCAGCAGGTACAATGATCGGCATAGACCGAATCCGGTAAATCCGTAGGGGCATGTGTACCGGCGGGAAACCCTGTCAAACACGGTACCCGTTCGCCCGCCGGTTCACGTGCCCGGTTCATGGTATCCAGAAGTTTGCAATGCCGGGCACGTGTTCGGACGGGCGAAGGTTGAAGGCAAGGGCCAAGCGATTTCCCGTCCGAACACATGCCCCTACGCGTGTGTTAAGTGAGCAAGGGAAAACACGATTCCACCATGAAAAAACTCTACGTCATCGGCGATAGCATTTCGATCCAGTACGGCCCCTATCTTCAACGCTCACTAGATGGCGTGATGCACTACGCTCGCAAGGAAGGCGAGGCCGAGGCGCTGCTCAATCTGGACAACCCGCAGGGGGCCAATGGCGGCGACTCATCGATGGTGCTCGCCTATCTGCAAGCCATGGCCCGGACCGACGGCATCGACGCCGACGTGATCTTGCTCAACTGCGGGCTTCACGACATCAAGACCGATCCGATCGGCGGAACCAAGCAAGTATCGCTTGCACAATACCAGGCCAATCTCCACGCCATCATCGACACGGTTGCGTCCATGGGGCCATCGCTGATCTGGCTGCGGACCACCCCATGTGACGAGACCGTCCACAATCGGCCCGACATGGCATTCTACCGCTTCGCCGCCGACGGTATCGCCTACAACCAAGCTGCGGATGCGATCATGGCCGACGCGGGCATCCCGAGCATCGATCTCTACAGTTTCACACTGGGCCTCGGACCGGACCTCTACTGCGATCATGTCCATTTCCACGAGGATATCCGTGAGAAGCAGGGGATCTACATCGCCGGCTGGTTAGCGGGTTGGGCGTCCGTTGGAGACTAACGGCTGCGGAATCCAGTACGGTTTAGTTCGCATGAAGGGCGTGCGAACTGAATGGAACTTGGCAAAGCTCTTGTTTGAACCCGTGCGCACTAAACGGTCACCGGCTTGAACCCCTCGTGCGGCTGTGCTGCCTGGACTACAGAAAAATGGCGCCAAATATACTTGGCAATCATCTTCCAGGATGCTGAAAGCATCCTGGAAGCTTCACCGCTGCAATCAAGGAACACCATGATCCAATCAACTCGCTTTCCGGAGAACCCGATCATCTACCCCGAACTGCACCCGAGCATCGGCACGAACATCAACGGCCCGTCGCTGATCCGCGTGCCCGATTGGGTGGAGGCTCCCCTGGGTCGCTACTACCTCTACTTCGGCCATCACCAGGGCCAGTTCATTCGTCTGGCCTACGCCGATGATCTGCACGGGCCGTGGCGAATCCATACGCCCGGCGTTCTGCATCTGGACCAGACAGCCTGCATCAACCACATTGCCTCGCCCGATGTCCACATTGACGAGGACCGGCGTGAGATTGTGCTCTACTTCCACGGCGTGACGCCCGAAGGCCAGCGCAGTTTTCGGGCTGCTTCCACCGAGGGACTCAACTTTCAGGCGTCGGACACGATCTTAGGGCCGTTCTACTTCCGTGTCTTCACACATGAGGGCGCATTCTACGCCATCGCCAAGACCGTGGTGGCCGACGGCGGCGGGGTCTTGCTGCGCTCGGAAGACGGCAAGACGCCCTTCGAGCACGGTCAGGATATCCTGCCTCGGCAGCGCCATGTGGCCGTGCAGAAGCAGGGCGATCGGCTGCGCATCTTCTACTCCAGAGGCGAAGATATGCCTGAGCGGATCCTGATGTCTGAGATGGAACTCATCGGCGACTGGCGAACGTGGAGGCCTGGCGAGCCTGTCGATGTCCTGCTGCCGGAGGAGATCTACGAAGGGGCTGATGTTCCGCTGGAACCTTCGAAATTCGGTGCGATCCACGACCGCGTGCGTCAACTGCGCGATCCGGCCATCTTCGAGGAGGAGGGGCGCACCTATCTCGTCTACTCGTCGGCCGGCGAGAACGGGCTCTGTTTGGCGGAGATCAGTGGGTAGAGTCCAGCGGCATCCATATCGTGGGTGCGGTTTGTAACCCATACGCATCAACTTAAGGTTATGTCTAGTTCCGGGGTGTCCTCAAAATCATAGGAATCCCAGTGGTAGAACTCAGAAATCAGAGCAAGAAGTCGGCTCGAGTTGGGGGATTTACGTCGTTTCTGCTTGAAGCCGAAATGATCGACATGATGATAGAACACCTGAATCTGCCCAACAAAAGCGTCTGACATTCCAAGCGTGATGTGCAACGTACGTGCAAAGCGTTCTAGCATACCACGCATCTTGAACAGACTTATCTCCCTATCGAACTGGGCGCCAAAAGGTAGCCTGACAGGTGCAATCAGGAAATAGGTTAGGATCACGCCGATCAAGCGGGCATAAAACTCGGTCATGATGCGTTCCGACCGCAGAGATGCGACATAGTCAAGACCGCAGAAGCTTTTGCACATCTTGAAGACCAGTTCAATCTGCCAACGGATTCGATAGAGTGTAGCGACATCTTCCTTGCGCAGTCTAGCCGAAGGTACATTGGTGATGAAGAGCCCCCAATCAAAGAGTTTCAGACATTCCTTGGAGGCTGTTCTGCCATGGCGACGAGCATTGGCCTTGGCTTTCTGCCTCCGTCGGTCGGCCACTTCTTGAGAAAGACGGATAGCAATCAGACGACATGGAATGTGATGACAAGGTCGGCTGCCGATACGAACGTCGTATTCAGCCACTGGTTCACACTGGTTTGCCAGCAAGTCTGCCAGGGCAATTCGCTCTCCTTCTTGATCGATGAGCGCAGTCTGCACTTGCAGTCGAGAAAGGAAGTAAGCGCCTATTGCACTGATTGCCCGGAACGTCTCTAGCACATAGTATCCGAGGTCCATGATGTAGAGTGCGTCCTTTTCGAGCACATTCCAGTGGCCACGATACCCTTGGTCCGGCGCTCGCCCATGAGTCAATTCAAGCTGTTTAAACTGGCCGCGTAGATAATCAAAGACCAGTTGCACCTTCATGCTCGCAGTCGATGCATTGCCGCCAGAACCGGGAAAGAGTTCACTCATGTTGGCTGGCAAGCTGATCTGACTGCTGTCAACCAGATAGACGCCGCTGAATTGGTTGAGCAACTTGATTGCCAGCGGCTCAGTTTGGCGAAAATGCTCTAGAGACAGCGTCCACATTTCCTCTAGAAAGGCTTGGCTTCCAGCGTTGATGCGACTATCAAGTCCTTGCTCAGTGATTTCGACGCCAACATCCAGACAACTTTGGGCCAAACTCGACAGCGTCATTTCTCGCTTTTCCAGAATACTGAAGACGATGGAAGCCAGAAACACACATCCGGTCAACTTGGACCGTCTCTGGACGAATTTCGTCCTTCTGGCTATGCTCTCGACTTGCACACCGAAAAACTGTTGGATCGTTTCGCTGATTTTTTCTAAATTGGGTTGCATCATATCCTCCTATCATGGTTATCAGAGTGATATAATACAACCTGCTGCAGCTAAACATAACCTTAGGTTGATGCCTATGGGTCGCAAA
>CAVOQD010000003.1:0-198163 GCA_963698255.1 uncultured Chloroflexia bacterium
GATGTGGGTGGCTTTAAATTTGGAGATGGATCTGTGGGATGGTTCAGAAATAGGTTGATGCCTATGGGCTGCAAACCGCACCTACGATATCGTGTATCTGTCAACTATCGTGTCACTGGTGACTGAACCAGCCCGGATTTGTCATGCGAAGACTGCGGCTTGGCGGTTTGAATTGTGAAAGCTCGACAGTGAAGAAGTTCGGATATTTTGAGAAGAAACGAGTATACTAGATCGATGTTAGCTCGAAGTCGAAGGAGGGCCAACCAACCTGGCGTTGCCGTCCTTTCTTCAAGTCCAATGGTCATCGATGTCAGGGAGCGCGGTCGTTCCGTCTGAAGGCTCGGCTCCGGTCTATGTCTACATGAATGTCAGAGAGCGAAGATAGGAAGATCATGGCGGAAAATTCAAAGAATGGAGGGCAGCATGATGCACATGCCGATGAAAACGGGAACGGCAACAATCACGACAGCCTCCACGGAAAGTATCTGGTCTATCTGGCGCTGGGCGCGCTGGGTGTCGTCTATGGCGACATCGGAACCAGCCCGCTCTATGCCTTTCGAGAATCGTTTCGCGGCGAGAACGAGCTTGCTGTCAGTCCTGCCAATGTCCTGGGCGTGCTCTCGCTGATCTTCTGGTCCCTGATCATCGTCATCTCCATCAAATACCTGGTCTTCGTTCTGCGTGCGGACAACCGGGGCGAGGGCGGGATTCTGGCGCTGACTGCGCTTATCTTGCCTCAACCCGGAACAGGTACGAAGCGCTGGCGCAATCTGCTGATTCTTTTCGGACTCTTCGGCACGGCCCTGCTCTACGGCGATGGCATGATCACGCCGGCCATCTCCGTGCTCTCGGCTGTCGAAGGGTTGGGCGTAATCACGCCGCTCTTCGATCCCTATGTGGTTCCGATTACCGTTGCCATCCTGATCGCGCTCTTTCTCTTTCAGAGCCGCGGCACCGAGCGAGTGGGAAAGATCTTCGGCCCTGTGACCCTGCTCTGGTTTCTGGTATTGGGCATTCTTGGCCTGAGTTGGATCGTGCGCCAGCCTGGCGTGTTGGTTGCCGTCAATCCTGTCCACGGCTTGACTTTCTTTATGCACAACGGCTTCAGAGGATTTCTTGTCCTGGGATCGGTCTTCCTGGTGGTTACCGGCGGCGAGGCCCTCTATGCGGATATGGGCCACTTCGGCAAGGCGCCCATCCGCTTGGCCTGGTTTGCGCTGGTTCTCCCGGCTCTGCTGCTCAACTATTTTGGCCAGGGCGCGCTGTTGATAGAACAGCCCGAGGCAGTCGTCAACCCCTTCTATCTGATGGCGCCAAGTTGGGCGCTTATCCCCTTGGTGATCATGGCCACAGCCTCCACGGTGATCGCCTCCCAGGCGTTGATCACCGGCGCATTCTCGCTGGCCATGCAGTCGGTCCAGTTGGGCTACCTGCCGCGTATGCGCATCGAACATACGTCCGTCCGGCAGCGGGGACAGATCTACATCCCGGCCGTCAACTGGACGCTCATGATCGCCTGTATTGCCCTGGTTGTGAGTTTCCGCTCCTCCAGCAACCTGGCGGCAGCCTACGGCGTTGCGGTGACCACGACCATGATGATCACGACGATTCTGCTCTTTGCCGTGGCACGCGAGCGTTGGCATTGGTCGCTGGCCGCAGCGATACCGATGACGGTGGTATTTCTGATCGTCGATCTGGCCTTCTGGGGCGCGAATCTGCTCAAGATACCGGACGGCGGTTGGTTTCCGCTATTGGTCGGAGCCATTGTCTTCACATTGATGACCACCTGGAAGCGGGGCAGAGAGGTTCTCTCCCAGCGGTTGGCGGCATCCACCAGGCCGTTTAGAGACTTTGGTCCTGAGATCATGGCGGCAGACCCGATACGGGTTCCAGGCGTCGCTGTCTATATGTATGGCAACCCGAGGGGTACCCCGCCCGCGCTGGTCCAAAATCTGATCCACAACAAGGTAATCCACGAACGAGTCATTTTTATCTCGATTCAGACGGAGGATATCCCGCGTGTGCCCTTGGCGCAGCGGATCGAGGTTCAGCCGCTCAACAATGGGTTTACGCGGGTGATCCTGCACTACGGCTTCCGCCAGAGCCCCAATGTGCCCCGAGATCTGACATTGCTTCGCGAGCATGACATAATCCTAGACTTGTCGACCAGTCAGCTATTTCTTGGGTCGGGAACGCTTGTTTGCTTCGCAGGATCCCGGCATGGCCATCTGGCGAGAGCAACTCTTTGCGCTGATGAGCCGCAATGCCCGCAACGCCACCGATTTCTTTGGCCTGCCTCCGGAGCGGGTTGTTGAGCTTGGCGCTCAGATCGAGCTATAAACACAGGTTTCCAAGAACAGAGGGGGCCGGCGGATTCCGCCGGCCCCCTCTGTTCTTGGAAACCTGGTTGCATGTGGTACGGCTCGCAATCTGCTGTCCAAAATCGCCGGCCATGTTTAGAAATCGACCGGCTTGCCCTCAAACGCGCAGCGAAAAAGCTTGATCAATTCATCGCTGTCGGGGATTCTCGGCGAGGCGAAGAGAGCGTTGTCCATCTCGGCGTGTTCGATGAGGGTCGGCAATGCCTCTTCAAGCGCCTCGGCCTCGATGCCCAGATTGGCGATTGTGTCCGGCTGGCCGATCTCGGCCTTGAGCGCGCGGACTTTCTCAACCAACAGTGTAGCCGATTTCGCTTCGTCCGCGTTGTCGGTCAACCCAATGAAGCGAGCGATGTCGCGATAGCGGCTATCGCCGCCATTGGCCGTAAATTCCATGGTGTAGGGCAGGAAGAGGCCGACGGCTCGTCCGTGGGGGATCTTGAAGTAGCCGCCGAAACTGTGTCCCATGGAGTGGGCCAGCGCCGCCCACGAGTTGCCGAAGCCGAGTCCGGCGATGGTGGCGGCGTTGGCCATGTGTTCGCGGGCTTCCTGATCGTCGGCGCCGTTGGCCACGGCACGAGGCAGGTAGTCGCAGACCAGTTGGACTGCCTTGAGGCAGAGTCCGTCAGTGAAATCGTTGCGATAGCTGGCCGTATAGCCCTCGATGGCATGGGTGAGGACATCGATGCCGGTGTCGCTGGTGATCTGGGGCGGCAGATCCTTGGACATCGACGGATCAACGATGGCAATCGTTGGCGTCAGCTCGTGGTTGCCCAGACCGAGCTTGCGCTTTTCTTCCAGATCGGTCAGCACGATCATCCATGTGCCCTCGCTGCCGGTGCCGCTGGTGGTCGGGATGGCGATCATCTTGACCTTTTCCAGGTTGAGCCGGTAGATGGGCGAGATGATCTCCGGGTCGAGATCGGGCCGCTCGTAGAGCGCCCAGATGGCCTTGGCTGCATCCATGGCGCTGCCGCCGCCCAGTCCGACGATCCAATCCGGCTCGAACGCTCGCATCTTCTCGACGCCGCGCAGTACCGTCTGCAAACTCGGTTCCGGCTCTACCTCGGGGAATGACGCAGTCTCGATACCGGCCATGTGGAGGTGCTCCGCTACGATCTGGGTAAATCCTAGGCTGTCCAACACCGGATCGGTGACGATGAAGGCGCGTTTCCCGGCAGATCATCTAGATAGCCCAGGGCGTCCTCGCCATGGACGATGTGCGGGCTGGTGAAAAACCACATCTGTTTCACCTCTTAGTTCTGGGTTTATTCGTAGACCGTGTCCACTGTGGTGGCGCACTTGACCAACTCCTGGGCCGCCTTGACGCTCTTCATGATCTTGACCAGATTGCCGTCCAGCTTAAGCTGGCGTGTGACCAGTCCCTGCACCGGGTCCAGTTTGCCGGCCAGCACGTTCTGCCATTTCTCCATGGGGGCCGAAATCTTGAACTCGGCTTTCTTGCTCGCTGGATCGGTCAGATACTCGGCCGCTCGACATTCGCCGTGCCACAGATCGAGATAGATACCGGCGATCCCGTCAATCACGAGAATGATGTCACCCTCCCAGTTTTTCGCGGCGCTGGCATAGGAATCGCTGCTGTTGATGGCGTTCATGAACTGTTCTGTCCACTCTGCGCTGGGGAAAAGATAGGCCATGGATTTCCTCCTGATGATGATTGGGAACCGGGAATGTTCCGGCAGTATACCATTCGGTTGTCGTTGTATCCCAACCATGTGTTGGGGTTGTTGCGGGCGGGTGTCGGAGACGCTATGGCGCATTCGATCGCTTGCGTTGAATCCGTGCCAGACGATGTTCCAACTCCTCGATGATCCCTGCCGGTCGCGGCCATGCCGGTCCGCTGCGCAGATTGTGCAGCGCCCATGCCGGTCCACATCTCGGCCTGTTCCAGATCCTTGGCCTGCCATTCGCAATACTTGGCCAACTCGACATAAGGGTGCGGATCGTTGTCGGCGACGCTCGTGATCCAGCGTTGCCACGTATCGGTGGCCTCGGCCCAACGCTCTTGCCGTTTCTGCAACTGCCCCAACTGGCGGAACAGATCGGCCAGCGTTTCGTTTTCACCGATCAAGTCCAGGGCACGCGCGTACGCCCGCTCGGCTGACGTCAGGTCGCCCCGTTGTTCAAAACTCTGTCCCAGCGATGCCCAATCGGCGCCGACCAGGTCACCGTCGTCCAGCTCGTCGGGTGTGGCGGCCAGGACACGGGCCAGATGTTCGGCCAGCGGCACCATGCTCACGATATCTTCCCGGTTGTGATAGAAGACGTGGTTGATCTCCCGCGCATCGCCGCTGCGCGCGTAGTCGATGTAGACCTGGGGGATTAGGTGCCCCGGCACGTCATCTTCGCTGCGTTGCACCCCAAGGATCTGCTCTTCCAGGTTGATCAGTCGGCAGCTTTGCAGGCGACGCCGCCACAGACGGCGGGCCGGATGCAACAGGTCCAGGTGCGCGCGCTCCGGCTCAAGCATGCTGACGGCATCGTCGTCCATGGAGAGCGCCCAGCGGTTCTGGCGATAGCGGGTCCGCAACAGCGGCAGGTCGAAGGTTCGCCCGTTGAAGGTGACGGTCATGTCGAACCGGCTGAGCAGATCGGCCAGCGCCAGCAACATGGCGCCCTCTTCGGCCGGATTGCGCATGAAAAACTGGCGCACGACAAACTCGAATGCGGCCCCTGATCCCGCTTGATTCTCTGTCTGGTTCAGCGTCTGTTCAAACGTGCCGACACCGACCATAAAGGCGTAGACGCCGGCGCCGCTGCCCAATCCGGTGGTCTCGGTGTCGATGAACGCTGCCTGGAGAAAGTCGGCCCGGCGCGGGATGGCAAACTGGGGATGGAATTGGCCGACCGCGGCCGGATCCTGATACAGCAATGCGCCCAGAGAACGTGGACCGCGCATCTGGTCCAGGGCGAATCGTTCAGTCACGACATAGCAGGCGCCTGCGCTGTTCTCGATCACGGCGCCGGGGAGCAGATCAACTGAGCCTCCGCCGGTCTGCCGGCCCCGTGCCGCTGTTTCCGGCACATTCGGTTCGGCGCCGGTCCGTTGTGTGCGCAGTCCGTGCAGCCGTCGCAGGCGGTCCAATGTTGATGACATGAGTTTTCTATCCCGCGTGCAATTCGGCCACAAAGCAGCCGCTGTTCTTGGGCACGCGCAGTTCGCCGGTCTCTGCGACGATAGCGTCCAGCCTCGCTTTGACCAGCGGCAGGAGCCGGGCGCGGTGGCTGCCGTCCGCCGGCAGCGGATCGACGCGATCGATCATGCCGGTGGCGTAGTAGCGCAGAGCCGAATCGCTGTCCGGGAAGATGAACGCATCTTCGCGCACGACGACACGCGCCGTTGGAAAGACAGACCGCACCAGATCGACATGATCAAGACTGAAGCGTGCGTCAAGACCGGGCGGGCAGGTCCATCCAAGGGCTTGCGCTGCGTCGACATGGGCATCTTCGAGCACTTGGCCGGCATCCGCCGCATTGGTGACCAGGACGATGCGCCCACCCGGAGCCAACACCCGCGCCATCTCTTGCAACGCCGCCACACGATCGGGGACATGGTAGAGAATGTGGTTGGCCATCACACGCCGGCAGCAATCGTCGGCCAAGGGCAGGAACTGGGCGTCGGCCTGCAGCGTGGACAACGAGATGCCGGCCTGGACGCCGCGCTGCACGGCCTCAGCCAGCATGGCAGGCGACCTGTCGATGCCGAGAACAGACAGATCCGGCGCGGCGTCGGTCCGCGAAATGGCGTCGTAATAGGCCCCCGGCCCGCAGCCGATGTCGGCCAATCGTTGACCGGGCTGCAGATCGAGCTGGTCGAGCACCCACTGCATGAAATCGTCGCTGCGTTGGCTGTAGAGGCGATGGGTCTCTTGGCGAATCTTCAGCTTCTCGGTCGAACCATATTGATATTGGAGGTAGTTTCGATCAGTGGCCAGACTGTTCATGCTCGTTCCTATGGGCGTACAGTTGTTTGGACCGGATCGCGGCCGTCGTCTATAATCAGATGATGTAGCACGACATTTATGTCGTAGCCTGGCCACTGCCAGTCAGTTCAAACTGCTACGACATAAATGTCGTGCTACAAATGTCTACAAATGTCGTGCTGACAAACGACGAATCAGCCAGGAAAACCAGCCACATGTCCCTATCCCCGACCAAACGATGGCGAATCTTTGAACCGGCCCCCAACACGTTTCTCGATGCCGTGCCGGAGCACCCGCTGTTGGCGCAGGTGCTCTACAATCGCGGCCTGCACAGCGCAGACGATGCTATCGCCTTCCTGCGCGACGACGATGCGGTTGTCGAGAATCCCTACCGTCTGATGGACATGGTACCCGCGGTGACACGCATCCTGCAAGCCATCGAAACGGGCGAGACCATCTGTGTCTACGGCGATTTTGACGCCGACGGCGTCACATCGACTGCACTGCTGGTGACCGCGCTTCAGGTGGCCGGCGCTCGGGTCGGTCCCTACATTCCCGACCGTGTCGACGAGGGCTATGGCCTCAATGTGGAGGCCATCGAACGCATCTCGCGCAAGGCCGGCCTGTTGGTGACGGTCGATTGCGGCATTCGCAGCGTCCTTGAGGTACAGCGCGCCGTCGAGTTGGGCCTGGATGTGATCGTGACGGACCATCATTCGGTCGGATCGATCCTGCCGCCGGCGCTGGCGGTGATCAACCCGCAACGCAAGGACTGCGCCAGCGGCTTCGGCTATCTGGCCGGCGTGGGCGTGGCCTACCGGCTGGCCCAGGCCGTGCTGCGTGCGGTTTCGCGCCAATCGTGGAGTCCCATCACGCCGGACCAGGCAACGGAACTGGAGCAGCAACTGCTCGATCTGGTCGCCATCGGCACGGTGGCCGACATGATGCCGTTGCAAGGGCAGAACCGCTCGTTGGTCATGCGAGGGCTGGCCCAGCTCAACCGTTCGCAGCGACCGGGTCTGCAATCGCTCATGGACGTGGCGGACCTGCGCCCCGGAACCATCGACTCGACGGCCATCGCCTTCGGACTGGGGCCGCGCATCAATGCCGCCGGTCGGCTGGGCGAGAGCATGCTGGCCTACGAACTGCTGCGCACCACCGATCCGGTCAAGGCATTCGACTATGCCGCCAGACTGGAAACGCTCAACAATGATCGGCGGCGGCTGACTGACGCCGCGCTGATCGAGGCCGAGCAACAGCTTGCCGGGCTGAACGGCGACGATCCCGCGCTGGTGACCATTGCCAGCGAACATTTTCTGCCCGGCATCGTCGGTCTGGTGGCCGGCAAACTGAGCGAACGCTTCTATCGACCGGCCGTGGTCGTGGAGCAAGGCGTCGAACTTCTCGCGCGGCAGCGCGCGCAGCATCCCCGAACTGGACATCAGCGCGGCCCTGGACCAGGTCAGCGACATGCTGGTGCGCCATGGCGGCCACAGCCGCGCGGCCGGCTTCACCGTGGAGACGGCGCGCTTGCCCGAGTTTTCCGAAGCGTTGCAGGGCATTGCCGCCAGCGGCCTGGCCGGCTACGACGATCTGCGTCCCACGCTTGCCGTCGACGCCCAGGTCGAGTTCGATCAGTTGGGCTGGGCATTGGCCGAGCAGTTCGCCCGCTTGGAACCGATGGGGCAGGGCAATCCGACACCGCTGTTGCTGGGCCACAACCTGCGCGTGCGTGAGGCGCGCACGGTCGGCAAGGGCAAACACCTCAAGCTGACCATCGACGAGCACGAGGGCAGCCGCGTCCTGGATGGCATCGCCTTCAACATGGGCGACTGCGCGCGTAGCCTGGTTCGGGATGACCGCATCGACGCCGTCTTCTCGCTTGAGGTCAATGTCTGGCAGGATCGGCGCCGGTTGCAACTCAACATCCAGGATCTGCGCAGCGCGGATGGCTAGTGCAGGCGGTCGTATATTGATCCACGATTCGTAGGTCCGGCTACAAGCCGGACGAGTTCGGTGACCTCCGGATCTGTCTGGAAGGCGGGACTTGTCACGCTGGAAGCGTGATCTACGAAGTTCCTGCCGCGTTCCGCTAGACTTTTGCATGCCGTGCGCTCAAGCGTACAATGGAGCCTGTCACAGGCGCGACCATTTCGGTATTGGAAATCTATCTATGCTCTCCAAACTATCACTTTCCGTCAAAATCGGCCTCGGCTTTGGCCTGGCCGGCATCCTCTTCGTGATCGTCGGCATCGTGCGCGGCAATGTGCCCGCAAACCCGGCCAGCATCGCCATGGCCTTGCTCATCGGCGGCGGCTTCTGGTTCCTCGTCGCCTGGGCCGTGGCCAGCGCGGCCGTCGATGTGGAGTTGGACGTTGCTGAGGCGGATGTTGTCGAAGCAGATGACCGTTCGACTGTCAAACCCTGACCGCAGAATTTGACCTGGGCGTATCTTCGAACTGGTGGCCAGATCGCTTTCTACGGTTCGCACGAAGGGCGTGCGAACTGAACAATGGCCGCTCCTACAAATACTTGCACCCGACATCAGTGAACTCTACACCATGAATTCAGATGGATCGGCTCAGCAGTGGATCACGTTCTTACCCTGTTGCGATCCTCCTTTCCCACATCTGAACTACTACCCCGACTGGTCGCACTGAGATCCTGCACGCGTAGTAGGCCGGAATCGCATTCCGGCTGGCCAGGCCAGGCAATGCCGGGCCGGAGGGAATGTCATTCCATCCGACAAATATCATGTTTTCGCCGGGTCTTCATTGGGTCTTCATTTTAGACAGGTCCGCGGGTAATATCGGGGCGTTCGCTTAGAATCTTTGCCCCTGGATTCTCGTTGCGCTAAGATAGACCCGGTTTGCACGTAGGCGTGCGAACTGAACTTGAGACCGCATAGCGCAAAATACGAACCAATCACCGGAAAACCAAAAATCGCCATGACCCAAACCAATCGCCCAATCCCCAATCCCCAATCCCCAACCCCCGATCTCTCAGCCGTCCGCGCCGTCCTCCTCGACATGGACGGCGTGCTCTACGTCGGCGACTCGCCGCTGCCCGGCGTGCAGGATTTTCTCGACTATCTGGATGCCACCGGTCGCAAGTGGCTTTGCGTCACCAACAACGCCAGCAAGACGTCGCAGCAGTTTGTCGAAAAGCTGGCGACCATGAATGTGACCGCCCGCCCCGATCAGATCCTGGGCAGCGCACAGGTGGCGGCCGCCTATCTGGCCGAGGACGTGCGCAACGGCGATGGAACCATCCCCGGCAAGGTGATGATGTTCGGCATGGAGGGCCTGGAGATCGCGCTGAACGAGGAGGGCTTCGTCTTCACCGACGATCCTTTTGATGCTGCCTATGCCGTTGTCGGCGCCCACTTCAACCTGACCTTCTCCGAATTGGCCGACACGACATTGGCCATTCGCAACGGCGCTCGCTTTATCGGCACCAATCCGGATAAGTCTTTCCCCAACGAGCGAGGTCAAGTGCCGGGCACCGGCAGCATGCTGGCCCTGTTTGAGGCCGCCAGCGGCGTGGCGCCCGGAGATCGTGGGCAAGCCCAACGCCGCCATGTTCGAGATCGCCATGCATCGACTGGGTGTGACCCCAGCCGAGACGCTCATGGTCGGCGACCGCTACGAGACCGACATCGCCGGCGCCATCCCGCTGGGTCTGGTCACCGCCGGCGTGCTCACCGGCGTCACCACCGCCGAAGGCTATGCCCAGGCCGATCCGCCCCCGGCCATCGTCGTCGATGACCTGCCGGCTTTGCAGCGGCTGTTTGAAGCGAGTGATTATTGATAGGTGAGACAGGGTGACATGGTGACAGGGCTGCCTCTACGTTGGGGCGCAGTTTTCACCTTGTCACCCCCTCACCCTGTCACTTCTTTTTGACCCCGCTGGATCAACTGCGCTATCATGGAGGCATGACAAACCTGCCTCTGATTCCATCTGAAACTGAATTGAAAACATTCGAAGACAAGAGTGGATTGCTCGAACTGTCCAGCGACGCTCTGGCCGCGTTTGTGGCCGATTTGGGCCAGCCGGCCTATCGTTCCCGACAGATCTGGGAGTGGATCTACAAGCGCTATGCGGGCGACTTCGAGAGCATGTCCAATCTGCCCAAGACGCTGCGCGCCGAGTTGGCTCAGCGCGCCTATGTCGATCCGCTGACGCCGGTGGCGAGTCTGGTCTCTGAAGACCGCGACACCCACAAGGTGCTCTTCCGGCTGGCCGACGGCCAGACCATCGAAACCGTGCTCATGCTCTACGACCGGCGGCGCACGCTCTGCATCAGCTCCCAGGTCGGCTGCGCCATGGGCTGCACCTTTTGTGCCACCGCGCTGGGCGGGCTGGCACGCAACCTGACCGCCGGCGAGATCATCGCCCAGGTGCTCTACTTTGCCCGCTACCTGGCCGATCCCGAGGCGCAGCCGGAGACCAACGTCACCCGCCCGACCAGCGTCTCCAACATCGTGCTCATGGGCATGGGCGAGCCGATGCACAACTACAACAACGTCTGGACCGCGCTGCGGCGTCTGGTCGACAACGACGCTTTCGGCCTGGGCGCACGCAACATCACGCTGAGCACCGTAGGGCTGGCCCCCATGATCGACCGCATGAGCGATGAGGGTTTGCAGATCGGGCTGGCCGTTAGCCTGCATGCCCCCAATGACGAGTTGCGCTCTCAGCTTGTGCCCATCAACAGCCGCTATCCGGTGGATGAGATTCTGGCCGCGGTCAAGCGCTACGTCTGGCACACCAATCGACGTGTCACGTTCGAATATGCGCTGATGCGAGGCATCAACGACAGCGAGGAATTGGCCTACGAATTGGCAGGCAAGCTGCGCCCTATCCACTGTCACGTCAATGTGATTCCGCTCAACCCGATTCCAGACAGTCCCTACCAGCCGACCAGCGACGAAGATACCCGTCGTTTCGTCGAGATTCTGAACGAGAACCACGTGCCGGCCACGATTCGAGTGCGCCGGGGCATCGAGATCAGCGCCGGCTGCGGGCAACTGCGCCAGGCTGTCGAGTTGTAGCGAGATCTCTGTAGCACGACATTGATGTCATAGCATACGGGCTTATCCAGTAGCCGGCGCTACGACATCAATGTCGTGCTACAGATTACATAGACTGTACTCAATGAGTGAAACCAATCAGCACGATTTGGCCGATAAATACCCGGAAGCCCTGCCTGTCGTCGAACTGGACGGCGGCGATGTCCGACTGCTTCTGCGCGCCGCCTACGATTGGCTGGGCCACAACTACGAGCTGGTCAACCGCATGAACGTCTTCCCCGTGCCCGATGGCGACACCGGCGCCAACATGCTGTTGACGCTCAAGGCTGCCTGGGCATCGATCGTCGATCATGGCGGCGACAGCGCCGACGGCGTGATGGCCGCGGCCGCGGAGGGCGCTCACCATGGGTCGCGGGGAAACTCCGGCGTGATTCTGGGGCAGTGGCTGCACGGCCTGGCAAAGAGCCTGGATGGTGTTGTCAACCTGAACGCTGCCGATCTGGTCATTGCACTGCGCAGTGGCAGCCAAGCCGCCTACGCCGCGGTGCCGTCGCCCGTCGAGGGCACGATACTCACCGTCGCCAACGACGTGGCCGCGGCTGCCGAACGGTCGCAGAGCGAAGAACTGCGCGCGCTGCTGGCCGAAATCGTCCAGGCTGCCGATGAGAGCGTCGCCCGCACGCCCGACCTGCTGCCGATTCTCAAAAAGGCCGGCGTTGTCGATTCCGGCGGCAAGGGTCTCTACTTCGTGTTGGACGGCATGCATCGGGCGCTGACCGGTCGTCTGTCCATCGCTAGCGGCGACGAGCACCTCGGTGAAGTCATCGAAAGTGTTGTGGATCAGGCCATTGGCAAGGGCATGCGTGACCTGCCCCCGTTGGAGTGGGGCTTTGACGTCCAATTTTTGGTCGAGAAGCCGTCTAAACCGGTGGCCGAGATTCTTGCCGACATCAGCGCCATGGGCGATTGTCCGCTGGTCGAAGGCGATGAAAACTTGGTCAAGGTCCACGTCCACGTCTTCGATCCGGGGGAAGCGCTGAGCTATGGCGTGACACTTGGCTTTGTGACTGATGTGGTTGTGGAGAACATGGACGACATGGCCGCCAGCGCCCAATTGGGCGGCGAGGAGCGGGCTGCGTCTGCCGCTTCATCGGGCGTTTCCATGGGACATCGTCTGCCTGAGGCAAATGAGATCGGCCTTGATCGCGGTCTCGCCGGGCGATGGATTTACGTCGATTCTGCATGATCTCGGCGTTCATGCGGTCGTCCGCGGCGGGCAGACCATGAACCCGAGCACGGCGCAGCTTGCCGAGGCCATCAACCTCTTGCCCAGTCGGCGCATCGTGATCCTGCCCAACAATGGCAATATCGTGATGGCGGCTCAGCAGGCGGCAACATTGGCCATGGAAGCATCGGGCCAAAACGGGACAGATCAAGATGGGCATGACGGTCGTTCGGTGGTCGTGGCGCCGAGCAAGACCTTGCCTCAGGGAATTGCGGCGCTGCTCGCCTACGATCCGACTACGACTGACCTTCAGGCGCTGGCGCATGCGATGGATGACTGCATGGCGCACGTGCAGACCGGCGAGGTGACCCAGGCCGTGCGCAGCGGTGAGTTTGACGGCTTGACTGTGGAGATCGGTGATATCATCGGCCTGCACAATGGCCGGCTGGTCTTGAGTGCATCCGCTCCGGTCGATGCCGTGCTCGATCTATTGACCTTGATGGTACATGACGACACCGAAGTCGTCACCCTCTACTACGGCGACTTCATTGATCAACGCGCGGCCGAAAATTTGGTTGAACAACTGCGCGGCGTTTATTCTGAACTGGATATCGAGGCTGCCTACGGCGGGCAGCCTCACTATTTCTACATCCTCTCTGCGGAGTAAAAGATCGGTATGGAAACAGTACGTATTGTCACAGATAGCAATGCATTTCTGCCAGCGGCGATTCTGGAAAAATACCCCATCGACGTGATTCCCCATCGGATCAAGGTGGGCGGAGCCATGGTCGAGGAAACCGACGATTTTGGCGCCGACAATCTCTTCACGCGCTACCAAGAAGCGCAACTCAACGGTGAGGGGGGCAGCCGTTGATTCAGGCTGCCGACATCAACACGATCCTCGATGTCTACCAGCAGCCCGGCAAAGAGACCGAGCAGATCGTGTCGATCCATATGAGCAGCCACTTGAGCCCCATGTGGCAGCAGGCGCGCCGGGCTGCCGAGATGCTCAAGGGGCGATACACCATCCGCGTGATCGACAGCCTGAGCACATCGTTCGGCATGGGGCTGTTGGTCGAGGAGGCGGCCAAGGCGGCCATGGCCGGCGAGTCAGTCAATGAGATCGCACGCATCGTCAATGGCGCGGTGCCTCATCTTTATGTGACTGCCTTTGCCGAAAGCCTCGGCTATCTGGAGCGCAGCGCCGGCCTGAACCCTTCCCAGAGTCTGCTTGGCACAATGCTCGGCATCAAACCGATGCTCATGATGGAAGAAGGACGATTGGTGCCACTGGAAAAGGTTCAGACACGCGAGGAAGTCGTGGACAAGTTGGTTGAGTTCGTGACCGAATTCGCCAATGTCGAAGCGCTGGGCATTGTCCAACACGCCTATCAGGAGCCGCGTGACCTGTTGATCGAACGTCTCCAAGAGGCGCTGCCCGAGCTGAAGATACAGTGCGTCAACTATGCGCCGAGCTTGGCGACCTATTTGGGGCCGAACATGATGGGCGTCATGGTCTACGAGGGGAGTTTCTAACCGTGCCTACACCTGCGTTCGACCGTCTGGGGCGTGTGCTCGATCTGGAAGAGAAACAGGGCTGGCGCAACCGCGGTGTCATCGGTGGAATCAGCGCCATGGGCGAGCGATGGGCCGATGACGCGCGTGCGGAGATCCTGGAAGCCGAGCAAGATGGCGACGTGACCGACGGCAATCGCCTGGTCGATGTCGTCCTCGATCTGATGGATCAATACGACGCCGGCACGCCGGAGACCCGACCCGAGATCGTCGCCACGATTCGGGGCCTGCTGGACGGGGACATTCCTCTGCCTGAGCCGGAAGAGGCTGCGCAGGAGAAATCGACCGGCGGAGACGATGCCATTGCCGTCGCTTCGACAGATGCGTCCAATCGGTCTGTCGACAGATCGGAGGAAGATGATGCCGGCGAGGACGACATTGATGATGAGGACGACGATGATGACGAGTTGCAACAGGCCATAGAGCCTGCGGAGGCAACCAACGTCGCACGTGAACGGACCCGGCGGCGTCAGGCACGCAACCCTAACGCCACTCCTCACGATCTTCAGGCATCGCCCAGCCTGCTTTCGGGCGTGGGCCCGGCCCGCGTCGAGCAACTGGCCCGTCTCGGCATCAACACGGTCGCCGACCTGATGTGGCATCTGCCGGCACGCTACGAGGATTACAGCAAGTTGCGCACGATCTCCGCCCTGAAGCCGGGCGAAGAGGTCACGATCGTGGCCAATCTGTGGGAGATCCGCGAGCGCAAGATCAGCCGGGGCCGCCAGATGATCCAGGGCATCCTGGCCGACGGCACCGGTACGCTGCACGCAACGTGGTGGAACAAATGGATCGTCAAGAAGCTGACGATTGGCGAGACCATGCGCTTCAGCGGCAAGGTCGGCCTCTATCTCGGGCAGTTGACCTTGGACAACCCTGTATTCGAGGACGTCGATACCGAGATGGTGGCGACAGGCCGATTGACATCCATCTATCCGCTGACCGAAGGCATTTCCAACAACTGGCTGCGTGATCTGATTCGCCAGGTTCTGAATGACTACGCGGGCTTCCTCTCCGATCCGCTTCCGGCCGCGATCCGTGCCGACTACGGTCTGCCCGATCTGGCTACGGCATTGACCCAGGCCCATTTCCCCGATGATCTCGATTCCTTGCAGACTGCTCTGAATCGGTTGGCCTTTGAAGAATTGTTCTACCTTCAACTCGGGGTCTTGCAGCGGCGAAGCCAACTCAAAGATGCCACGGCGTCTCCCCTGGTGGACGACGGCGCGATTGTCGAGCGCTTTCGCAGCGCGCTGCCGTTTCAGATGACCGGCGCACAGGCGCGTGTTCTGGATGAGATTCTGGCCGACATGGCCCGCACCGTGCCCATGATCCGGTTGGTGCAGGGCGACGTGGGCAGCGGCAAGACCGCCGTGGCCGCGGCTGCCATGTTCGTGGCCATGGCCAATGGCGTCCAGTCTGCCATGCTGGCGCCCACGCAGATCTTGGCCGAGCAGCACTATCGCAGCCTCTGTCGGACCATGGACGAGCTGACCAAGCCGGACGGGTCGCCGATCAATGTTGCCCTGCTCACCGGACGGGTGGTCGGGGCCGAACGCGAGGCGGTTCTTGAAGGGCTGCGCAGCGGCGCCACGGACATCGTGGTGGGAACCACCGCGCTGATTCAGGAGACGGTTGAGTTTGCCAACCTCGGCTTCTTCACGGTGGATGAACAGCACCGATTTGGCGTGGAGCAGCGGGGCGCATTGCGCAACAAGGCCGAAAACCAGCCCCATCTGCTGGTCATGAGCGCTACGCCCATCCCGCGCAGCCTGGCGCTGACCGTCTACGGCGACCTCGATCTGAGCGTGATTGACGAGATGCCGCCGGGGCGCATTCCGATTCAGACCAAGCTCTTCCGCCAGAGTGAGCGCGAGCGACTCTATCGCTTCCTGCGTCGCGAGGCCGACGAGGGGCGACAGGCCTTCATCGTCTATCCATTGGTCGAGGAGAGCGAGAAGCTGGATGTCGGTTCGGCTGTCGAGGCCCACGAGCGCCTGAGCACGGAGATCTTCCCGGAGCTGCGCCTTGGTCTGTTGCATGGGCGCATGAGCGGCAGCGAAAAGGACGAGACCATGCGCGCCTTTGCGGCCAAGGAGTACGACGTGTTGGTCAGCACCAGCGTGATCGAGGTCGGCATCGACATCCCCAACGCCTCGTTGATCATCATCGAAGACGCCGAACGATTCGGACTGGCCCAGTTGCATCAGTTCCGGGGTCGTGTGGGCCGCGGGTCGCACAAGAGCTACTGCGCATTGGTCAGCGGCGCTGACGGCGGTGAATCCGAGGAACGGCTCCTGGCCTTGCAGGAGAGCGACGACGGTTTTGTGCTGGCCGAGAAGGACCTTGAACTGCGCGGTCCGGGCGATTTCCTGGGCACGCGCCAGAGTGGTCTGCCGCCCATGCGCATCGCCTCGCTGGGCGACATGGAGACATTGTTGCGTGCCCGTGATGCCGGCCAGAAGCTCTTCGCCGTCGATCCGACGCTGGAACAGTTTCCCCAACTGCACCGCCAGGTCGAACGCTTCTGGAGCGGCCACGGCGATATCAGTTAGGAATTTGACATAACGCTTTTTTGTCACAGATGCACACAGATTTGTACGGATAAGGACACAGATGATTTTACCGTTCCACGGGGATCCTGGCTTCCGCCAGAAAATATCTGTGAGCATTCATTGCTTATCAGTGGCCATCTGTGACAAATTGATCTTTTCTCAGGAGAAATGAACCCTATGAAACTTGGCTGTTTTCAGAGTAACCGTGGTCTGCGCGACATGGCGTACGCGGAGTTTGTCACCGGTGCGATGGCCTTGGGCTACGAGGCCTTTGACGTGCCGCCCAACGACGCGGATGCCGTAATGCTGGTGCGCGAGCAGGGCGCGACCGTCTACGCCACCAGCGCCGTTGTACCGCCCGATCTGAGCAAGGACGCGGCGCGCCAGCAGGAGATCGTTGACGTTGTCACGACGGCCATCGACTCTGCGGCAGCGCAGGAGGTCGGCGTGATCACGCACCTGATCGGCCGTGACATGAGCGTCAGCGCCGATGAGAACATCGCAATCTTCGCCGAGATCTACACGCCGATTGCCGCCCATGCCGAGGCCAAGGGCGTGCGCCTGGCCTTCGAAAACTGGCCGCGCAACGGTACCATGCTCGCCATCACGCCCGAACTGTGGGGCGCCATGTTCAACGCTGTGCCGTCGCCGGCGCTTGGCCTCTGCTACGATCCGTCGCATTTGCATTGGCTGGGCATCGACTACATCCAGCCGATCTGGGATTTCCGTGATCGCATCTACCACGCCCACGCCAAGGACACCGAGATCCTGGAGATCGGACGCAACTTCTTCGGCATCTATGGCCGCCAGCTTGAAGCCACGACGCCGACCGAGTGGTGGCTCTACCGGCTACCGGGCTACGGCGATGTCGATATGGTTCGCTACATCGATACGCTCTACCAGGTGGGCTACAATGAGGTGCTGAGCCTGGAGCATGAGGACCCGGTCTGGAGCAATACGCCTGAGCTGGCCATGCGTGGCTTGCAGTTGGCCCAGCAGTTTTTGGCGCCGTATTTGGCGTAGCCAGGGCCAGTCGAGTTATGTAGCAAGGCAGCGCGGGCGGCGATCTGCAACAATAGACACAAAAAAGAGGAGGTCAGGATGACGGCGCCGTCATCCTGACCTCCTCTTTTTTTGTAACTGCGTACCTGCCTATCGTTCGCTCAACGGCACGTAATTTCGTTCGTCGGCGCCCAGATAGATCTGGCGCGGGCGGGCGATGCGTTGCTCTGGATCCTCGATCAGTTCGTTCCATTGGGCCAGCCAGCCGGGCGCTCGACCCAGCGTGAAGAGCACGGTGAACATGTCGGGCGGGAAGCCCATGGCCTGATAGATGATGCCGCTGTAGAAGTCGACGTTGGGATAGAGGTTGCGGCTGAGGAAGAAGTCATCATTGAGTGCGATCTCTTCCAGCGCAATTGCGATGTCGATGAGCGGATTGCTGCCGGTCACTTCGAAGACTTCGTGGGCGATCTGCTTGATGATCTTGGCACGCGGGTCGTAGTTCTTGTAAACGCGATGGCCAAAACCCATCAGGCGGAACTCACGTTTCTTGACGCGATCCATGTACTCAGGCACGCGCTTCACATCGCCGATCTCTTGAAGCATGCGGATCACGGCTTCGTTGGCGCCGCCATGCCTTGGGCCAAAGAGGGCGGCCGCAGCCCCGGCCATTGCACTGTACGGGTCGGCATGGGAGGAACCGATAGCCCGCATCACCGACGTGGAACAGTTCTGCTCGTGATCTGCATGCAGAATCAGCAGGATATCCAGCGCCTTGGCCAAAACGGGATCGACGTCGTACTCGCTCTGTCCCATGTAGTCGAGCATATAGAGGAAGTTGGCCGTATACCCCAGGTCGCTGTTGGGATAGTTCATGGGTCGCCCGATGCGATGACGATAGCCGATGGCGGCGATGGTGGGCAATTTGCCCAACATGCGCAGGATCTGTTTGTCACGTACCGCTTTGTTTTCGACCTGGGTAGCTTCAGGGTGCATCGTTGACATAAATGCCAGGGCGCTGATCATCATACCCATGGGGTGGGCGTCATAGCGGAAGGAACGCAACAGACCGACCAGATTCTCATGGACATAGGTGTGGTGGCAGACGTCATATTCCCAGGCTTTTGCGGTCTCTTTGTCCGGTAACTCACCGTTGATGAGCAGATAGGCGACTTCGAGGAAACTACTATGTTCGGCCAACTGCTCAATTGGGTAACCTCGGTAGCGCAGGATGCCTTTGTCCCCATCGATATAGGTGATGCTGCTCTTGCAGGCGGCCGTGTTGCCGTAGCCGGGGTCATAGGTCATTGTGCCGAACTCTTCAGGATCGACCTTGATCTGGCGAAGGTCAATCGCATTGATCGTACTGTGATCTATCGGGAGGTCATAGGATTTCCCGGTGCGATTATCAGTGATCGTGAAGGTGTTATTGCTCATGTACGGTGCTCCTTCAGGTGGGATCGGTTGTGTGGTTGCCAAATGCATGTTTCAGAGCGCCGGTGAGCGCCCAAAATTTCTTTGCCCATCGAGATAGGCGCCGCCATCGCGCCGCAGGGTTGCCGGCCGAAAAACGATATTGACCATTATGCCTGTTCTGTGCGCCGTTGACAAGCCAAAACTAGACATCGTTGCCAGTTTAACACGAGTGGGCTGAAATTTCGCGTAACCATGGTGACAAACCGATTCCTGTCGCATTCATCGGATCTGCGGCAGATAAATTGAGTGGCAGACCTCGCTATCGTCATCTGCCGGCACGCCCGGCGTCGAGGCGATCCATGTTGCGTTGGCCGATGGACAGGCGTACGCTCCCTCGCCGGTGATTTCGTCGCCGTATCGATGTAGATCGATCAGGCGATTGAAGCGAATATTGGCGTCGAACAGGGCGACCGAACCGCCCTCGGGATCCAGCGTGAAGTTCGTGTGTGTCGGCCCGGCCTCTGGGTTGCCATCCGTAATGAAGACCACGCGACTGTCCGCTTCCAGCATGATATCGGCCGCAATCAGGAATCGGGTCGAGTCATCCGGCTCGTTTGACAGGTACATGCCGGCCAATGAAATCGCGTCATCACCGTAGTTGTGTAGCTCGATCCAGCTCTCTGTCCTTTCCTCATCGTCCGCAATCAGCGGCGCACTAAATCGACTGATGCGTACCGACGGGCGCTCATAGCCTACGATGACGATATGGACGTCATTCGGATCTGCGGACGGGGATCGAGAGCGGATGCCCTCGTCATCTGCGGTTTCGATGGCATAGTTGACCAAGGAGCCGGGAGGCTGGCCGGGAATCTCGGCTTCGTAGCGACCGTATCGGGTTCGCATCATGGGGAGGCTCTGCCAGGGACCGTCGTTGACGGAATAGCTCAACTGGGCGCTTGTCACATACCCGTCGTCACCGATCTCCGCCGTGATGTGGATCGGGCTGTCTGCAGGCGCATAGGGATCTGCCGGTTCCGTGATGCCAACATAGGGCCCAGAGCGATTCCGACTGCCGGGCGATGCAAGCGAAAGCAGGCTAGATTCCTGGGCGCCATCCGGGAATCGCCCCCACGAGCGATCCGGCGGCGGCAACTCATAGGAAAGCGTGTCGATCAGGGTCTGTCCATCCGCTGAATAGAGGCTGACCGCGCCGGCGGCCGCCGGCATCCGCAGCGATAGGTGGTTTCGCCCTTGCGCCGGTTCGCCGTCAAGCCAGACAATGGCATGGCCCAGCGGCGGGACCTGGATCGGGTGGTCGATGCGAAAAGGGGCGCCTTCTTGTGATGCAATCTTGAGATGAAATCCTTGAAGAGAGACTGTCTCAAGACCGGCGTTGTAGATCTCGATCCACGGTTCGTGGCAGTCGCTCGGATCGGGATCGTCGGGGTCACACAGTGCCGTGGCGTTGTCCGGCATAACTTCATTGATGGTGAGGAATGGACCTCGGGCATCGCAAAACCGAGGGATCTCATCGAGGATGAACGCTCTGCGTTTGCCGGCCCAGCTCTTGATCCGATTTGGCTCAGCATCGAACCGGTCACTCTCTTCCCAGCCAAACTTGTGCCAGTCGCCTCGTGCGGCCTCTTGAATTTCGGCATAGAGGCCATCGACGATTGGCTCGAACTCAAGCTCGGACAGGGATTCCTCGGCGAGCTGTTGCACTCGTGTGCAATAATACGCTTTGAATTGTGGGATGCTGAGCACCCGGCTCAGGAGCACATTGGGGCCGTTGAAGGCGACCGGGCTCTGAAACGTGCCCATGTCCACGGGCTTGTCGTGGTCACGCTTTGGTGAAAACCCGTCAACAACGCCCCAAGTGTAGTCCGGATCCCAGGGCGAGATCTCCCAACGGTCTCGGTCCAGGTCATGGATGAGAAAGACGTTGTGGCGGGTGAAATCCATGTTCTGGGTGAGGACGATCACGGCGTAGTAATCCAGGAATCGCGTCACATCCAAGCGCGCTGTCAGTTGGCCGGCAATCGATCGTTCATCATTGTGATTGATCATCTCGAAGAACGAGATCAGATCGCCGTAGCCCGATCCGGAGTTGGTCTTTTTGGTGAAGGCTGCATGATATTCGTCCACGCTGTCGAGCAGACTGCCCCAGTTGCCGTACGGCGTCCATTTGGCGGCATAGATGCTGGCATCGGCGTTGCGTTGGGTCCGCTGCAAAAAGGCGCGGTCGACCTCTTCTGCATCATCATACAGACCGGCATACGTCCCGTTGACAAAGAGCAGCGCCGGTACACTGGTCGGAGGTCGGATGCCGGCTTCATCGTAGAGCCAGTAGGCCAGTGCGCCTCGCAGAAGCGAAGGATCTTCATACTGGGCGCGCAGGTTCAACCGATCGCGCGGTTCGACGGGCGATTGATTGGGAAAGATAATTTTCCATGACTTTTTGGGATAAAATCGGCCCACATGGCCGCGAAATCGCACCTCTGCCGGATATCGCCGGCCCTCATGGGTCACAAGTGCCGGCACTTCAACATTTGACCGCACATCCGATTGCAGGAGGGCGAGGTTGCTCCCCGAGATCTCGATTTCGTAGACGGGAAAGGCGGCATCTTCGGGATCCAGCGGCCGTGCCAAGACGGTGGGCGTTCGTTCACTTTCGTTGTCGAACAGATCGACCGCCGCAAGCTGGTAGTGCCAAAGGTCGAAAGAAGGCGGCACATTCGCCGGCAGATCGAGGAAGGTGTCAACATAGGCGGAACCGCGGACGGGTTGATCGCTGATCCGAATGAAGGGTCCGTCCAAGTTGGGCGATCGATAGATGTGATAGCCGCCAATTGCTGGGTCGGAACTGGCTGTCCATGTCAGTATGTTTGCATTGAAGCTGGGCGTGACTCGGCTATTTTGGGGGGCTTCGGGTCGCACGTCAGTGGCGGCGACAGGAATGATCTCAATTGCCGCCATATGTGTTGATCCCACGCCGGCTTGGGCGACGATATCCAGAGAGCCGTCGTTCACCTCAGTCAGAAAGCGGCGCACATCCGCTCGCCCTAGCCCGGCTTGTTCAAAGAGGTCAAGTCCTTCCAGGATGGGCGTTCCCTCAATCGAGACATCGAAGACTGTCTGCCCGGATCCCTGGGCGCTGATCTCCGCGAAATGCAGCACAACAACATATTGGCCCATCGGGATCTCGTCGATCCGGTAGGTTGTCCACTGTTTGAGTCTGGTGAGATAGAGCGTAGGATCGTCGGTTCCTGCAATTGGAAATGAGGGCCGCAGATCATCTTTGGCGCCGTCTACATATCCATAGCTGCCGGGACGCCAGGCTTGGTCAGGCAAGAATGTCGTGCCGTCGATGGACGTGTATGCTGCCGTCGCGCCCAGATTGATGGCGATGGGCAAACCAGGCTTTTCGTCCGCAATCAGGTCGTCGGCACGCGCCGATTCGGTGGCAGTGATCGTGATGGCAAAAGCCATGCTCAGAGCGCCCGTCAGCAGCCATATCAGTACGATGATGGCGGATCGGGAGGCAAGACCATGGGTCTCCACAGCGCGGCGCAAGCGCGCCGGGGGGTTGGACTTCAGCCGTACGTGAGTGAAGCGATGTGAAAAGGGGTAGCGACGAGTCAAATTCCCTTCCTACTGCTGGTATGATCAGCCAGCTATTCGATAGACCGCGGATTCGGCGAATGAGGCTGTTCACGGGGTGGGCGAACAGCGCCATTACACTGGATAAGATCCGAAATCATCCGGTATTGTCCGCCTGATTCGCCCAATCCGCGGTCTATCAGCCTATGCCTGAATCGTTATTCCGCGGCGTCGATACTGTATTCGATGTAGCGGCCGGCCAGTGTCGCGGGCACGCGGCCGGCAATGTGGGTGCCTTCGGCCCCATGTTCTTCCCGATCGACCACGCCGTGACTGTGGACCATCGCGACCAAGCCGCCTTCGGAATAGGGAATCATCACGTCGATGCCGATCATGCGCTGTTGGAGCACGGCGTCGACGGTGTCGAGCAGATGGTCGATGCCCGTGCCGGTCTTGGCGCTGATGGCGACGGCGTTTGGATAGTCGTCCAGGGCGACCTGGAGCGTTGCCATGGCATCTTCATCGCTTCGGTCAATCAGATCCACTTTGTTCAAGGCCGTGATCACCGGTTTGTCACCGGCGCCCAGTTCCTCCAGCACCTCTTCAACGGCCGCCACCTGTTCGTCCATGTTGGCGTGGGAACCGTCAACGATGTGAACCAGCACATCGGCTTCGATCACTTCTTCCAGCGTGGCCCGAAATGAGGCCACCAACGCCGTGGGCAGTTTCTGGATGAAACCGACCGTATCGGTGAAGAGGCAGGCGCGCCCACTGGCCAGTTCGACCCGACGCGTGGTGGGATCCAGGGTGGCGAAGAGTTGATCTTCGGCGACAACCCCGGCCCCTGTGAGCGCATTGAGCAACGTGCTCTTGCCCGCATTCGTGTAGCCAACCAGCGCGATGACGGAGACAGCCGACTTGCGGCGCTGGCGTCGATACTGGTTTCGATGCTTCTGGATGTCCTCCAACTGGCGCTTCAGGAAGGCGATGCGCCGGTTGATCTCTCGCCGATCCACCTCAAGCTGGGTTTCGCCGGGGCCGCGTACGCCCACGCCGCCGCTTGCGCCGCCGGCACGGCCGCCGGCCTGTCGGGCCAGGTGGGTCCAGGCCCGGGTCAGCCTGGGCAGGCGATATTCGTACTGCGCCAGTTCAACCTGGACCGTACCCTCGCGGGTGCGTGCGTGCCGGGCGAAGATGTCCAGGATCAAGGCCGTGCGGTCGAGTACCTTGACGTCGTCCCCGACCACCTTTTCCAATTCGCGCTGTTGGCGTGGCGACAGTTCATCGTCAAAGATGACGACTTCGGCCCCGGTCTCCAGGGCAAGCATCTTCAGCTCTTCCAGTTTGCCGGTGCCCATCAACGTGGCCGGATTGGCCTTGGCGAGGCGCTGGGACATCGAGCCGACCACTTCGACGCCGGCCGTATCGGCCAGCAGCGCCAGCTCGATCAGCGAATCCTCCAGCGGCAGCAGCCCAGGCTGTCCGGACAGTTCGACGCCCACCACGATGGCGCGCTCCGGCGGCGGCGTGGTCGAGACCAGGCCGCTCTGATCGCGCTCGACGGTTCTGCGGCTGCGGTCATCTTCATCGATCTTGTGGCTGACGCCCACGTTGGCGTCAAATGAATCAGGATTTGCCATCTATTCCTCTTCTCAGAAGCTCTGTACAAAGCTGTAGGTTTGGCGGGGTTCGGCCTTACTTGACCTCATTATGGCCTCATTATAGCACTGCGCAGGGCAAAACGTAAGGCTGTTGCGGGAAATCTGACAATCTGTGGCCTAGAGGCGTGTTCCCACGGCCGCCGGTCATTGTCGAACCAGATGCGGGCAGACCGCAACGGGCAGAGCCAAGCCAAGCCCTGGGCAACTGGGAGCCGATCTGTTTTCAGTAGTTCACGATTTGGTGGAAAGCGAGATTCTTCGCTGGTCACTTGCCGGAGCGAAGTGTTCGGAAATACCCACTCAGAATGACAAATCGTGAACTACTGTATTTGGAATCGACTCGGCAAAGGTTCGCTTGACGGAGAATGCCATGTCCCTACACGTCCCTACGCGTTTCGTTTGCGCAGCAGGTTGTGTGCGCGGCAGGCGCTATGCGCCAACGCACCCTTTTGATTGAACCCAAGAAAAAGAAGGTTGACGCTGACTGAAGGCCGATGTACGATGCGGTCACATATCTTTCTGTTTGACCCGTGACGCAACTGTCTGAATACAGTTCAAAGGAGAACTATGTCTGAACAAACGTTTGTCTCACCCCCTTCGCTGCAATGGATCGACGAGGAGATGGCCCGTCTGAGCGATGCCGGCCTGCTCGCCAACATCCGCACCATCGAATCGCCAATGGACGCATGGGTCACCATTGACGGACGCCCCCTGTTGAATTTTTGCGCCAACAACTATCTCGGATTGGCCAACGATCCGCGTTTGCGCCGGGCTGCCAAAGAGGCCATCGACCGCTACGGCATCGGGCCGGGCGCCGTGCGCACGATCGCCGGCACCATGTCGCTGCATCTGGAGCTGGAGCGTAGATTGGCCGAGTTCAAAGGATCGGAAGCCTGTATCACCTTCCAGAGCGGCTTCTCGGCCAACATCGCCACCATCCCGGCCTTGGTCGGCAAGGACGACATCATCTTTTCCGACGAATTGAACCACGCCTCGATCATCGACGGCTGTCGCCTTTCGCGTGCGACCGTCGTTCGCTATGCCCACAGCGATGTGGACGATCTGCGCCGCAAGATCGCGGCCACTGCCCAGGGCGGGCGGCGGCTGATCATCACCGACGGCGTCTTCAGCATGGACGGCGACATCGCCCCGCTCGACAAGATCTGTGACGTTGCCGAGGAACACGACATCGTGCTGATGGTCGACGACGCCCACGGCGAAGGCGTGTTGGGCCGCGGCGGCCGCGGCATCGTCGATCACTTCGGACTGCACGGACGTGTTCAGGTCGAGGTCGGCACGTTGAGCAAGGGCTTCGGCGTGGTCGGCGGACTGGTGGCCGGCAACCGTTCGATCATCGAGTGGCTGCGACAGCGGGGACGTCCCTTCCTCTTCTCCAGCGCCATGACCGTGCCCGACGTGGCCGCCTGCATCGAGTCGGTCAACATTCTGGCCTCGTCGACCGAACTGGTGGAGCGGCTCTGGCGCAACGCGGAGACGTTCAAGCGTGGCATGCGCGATCTCGGCTTCGACACCGGCCACACCCAGACCCCCATCGTGCCCGTCATGCTGGGCGATGCGCCGCTGGCCCAGGCCTTCAGCCGCCGCCTCTTCGAAGAGGGGCTCTTCGCCATGGCCATCGGTTTCCCCACCGTGCCCATGGGCAAAGCGCGCATCCGCGTCATGAACTCAGCCGCCCACAGCGAGGAAGATCTGGCCGCCGCGCTGGAAATTTTTGGCCGGGTGGGGCGGGAGTTGGGCGTCATCGAATAATAAAACAGACCGAAGAGCAAAGATCGAAGAACGGGTTGCGGCGTGATTGGCTCCGAATGGAACACTATCGTCGCTGCGCAGTTCTTCGATCTTTGATCTTTGCTCTTCGCATTTTCTGAGGAGAAACCATGCGCAAAAAAGTCATCTTCATCACCGGGGCCAGCGGCGAGGTCGGCCATGCGCTGGTCAAGCAGCTTGCGGGCGACGGCGCCAGCCGTCTGCTGACCATGGATCTGCATCCGCTGCCCGAGGACATTCGCCATCTGACCACCCACATCGAGGCCGATCTGCTCAATGTCAACGAACTGACGCGTATCGTCAGCGAATACGAGATCGATGTCGTCTACCATCTGGCCGCGCTGCTCTCGACCCGCAGCGAGTTTGCGCCGGAAATGGCCCATCGGGTCAACGTCGAGGGCACGATGACGCTGCTCAAGCTGGCCGCAGAGCAGTCGGAATGGCGACGCCGGCCGGTTCAGTTCATCTTCCCCAGCTCGATCGCCATCTTCGGCATGCCCGACCTGGAGAGCAAACGCATCTATCAGCGCGTGCGTGAGTTTGAGTGGAACCAGCCGCGCACCATGTACGGCTGCAACAAGATCTACTGCGAGATGCTCGGCAACTACTACAGCAAACACTATCGCCAGTTGGCCGCCGAGAAGCCGACCGACCATCGATTTTCGCAGCGTGCGCTTTCCGGGCCTGGTCAGCGCCTTCACCATGCCCTCCGGCGGAACCAGCGACTATGGGCCTGAGATGCTGCATGCCGCGGCCAAGGGCGAACCCTACGCCTGCTTCGTGCGCGAGGACGCCCGCATCCCGTTCATGGCCATGCCCGACGCGGTGCGCGGGCTGCTCGACCTCGCCCACGCGCCGGCCGAGAACCTGAGCCGGCGCGTCTACAACATCACCAGCTTCAGCCTGTCGGCCGGCCAGTTCCGCGATCGGGTGTTGGCGGCCTTTCCCGACGCCAAGATCTCGTTCGAGCCGGACCCGGCGCGCCAGGAGATCATCGACAGTTGGCCGGCCGATCTGGACGACAGCGCCGCGCGTCTGGATTGGGGCTGGTCGCCGACCTACGACGCGGATCGCGCCTTCAGCGATTATCTGATCCCCAACATCCGCGAGCGTTACAGCCGGGTCGGTTGACGGAAAATTTAACCGCGGATGGACGCAGATAAACGCAGATACGGGTTGAACTAGCATTCCAGGATTCGGCCAGAACGACTTGGATGAACCGGAAATGTCGTGGCCGAATCCCGGAATGCTTCAATTGCCTTTGAACACACCCTCTATTCATTTGCGTTCAGTCGCGTCCATCCGCGGTTTCTTGATCTGACCGTACTCCTTCAGAATCGCGATGGTCGCATCCAATGGCAGGGCCTCCACCGTCTGTCCATTTCCGGTCATGCTTTCTGCACGCAACAGCGAGTTGAGGATCGCCTCTTCCGTGGCCTCGATCACGGCCTGGAAGACGCCCGACATCTGCTGATTGGGCACGTCTGCAATCGCCGAAATATGCTCTCGCCGCCGGGGCGTGCGCCGGACCGCTTCGGCTGTCGAGAAGGCGATGGCGTAGTCGCCCGAGCCGTTGCTCATGGCCGCGCCGGTGCGGGCCAGGCCGGCCAGGGCACGGCTGGCCAGCCGCGTCAGGTTGCGCGACGAGAGCGGCATGTCCGTGGCCACCACGATCATGATCGAGCCGTCGGCGTCGTCCTTGTCCAGCGAACCTCGGCCGTAGTACTGTCCCAACGTTTGGCCCACCGGCGCGCCGAGAATCTGAAGGACGCCGCCGAAGTTGGACTGCACGAGCACGCCGACCGTGAAGTCGCCGGCTTCGCCCGGCACGCGGCGCGAACTGGTGCCGATGCCTCCCTTCCAGCCGAAGGCGACCGTGCCGGTCCCCGCGCCGACGGCTCCCTCTTCAACCATCGCTCCGCCTGCCGGAGCGCCGGCTCGCAGCCTGGATGGCCTGCTCCGATCATCTCCGGCGTGAGGGCGCGGCGACGGATGTTGTTGAGCCGGCTGTCGTTGGTCTCACCGACGACCATGTTGACGGAAACGACGTCTTGATTGCCGGGCTGGGCCAGCACCCAGTCCAGGATGGCATCGGCCGCGCGCGGCACGGCCAGCGTATTGGTCAACACGATGGGCGTCTCGATCTCGCCCAGTTCGACGATCTGGGTCGATCCCATCAGCTTGCCGTAGCCGTTGCCCACGGCAATGCCGGCCGGCGCCTTGTCCTGGAAGATGTTTCCGCCGTGGGGCAGGATGGCGGTGGCCCCGGTGCGAATGTCGAGCCCTTCGATCAACGTGAAGTGGCCGACGCGCAGATCGGCTACGTCGGTGATGGCGTTGAGCCGGCCCGGCGCAAGGATGCCGGGCGCCACGCCCAGGTCGCGCAGCCGCGGTCGGGTCAATTCACTCGACGCAGGGTGCTCTCTTGCAGTCATCGTCTTGCTCTCTCCATTCTTTTTGTGAATTTTTCGACGAGTATAGCATCAATATCGCTCGCCACCTTTGATCTGTTTTGGCAGCAGGCCGCTTTCAGCTATAGTAAGGATAACGTATCCGTAGCAAATGTCTTCGAGCATTCTCTCAAATTTCCGAACGGTCTCTCAATTTTAGGAGTGCATATTCATGGATGAACTAATCCACTTGACCGAGAAACCGGTGGCCGATGAGATCTACATGGTAGCAGGCTGGGAGCAGTGGGCGGATGCCGGATCGATTTCGTCCGGTCTGCCCGAGTATCTGATCAGCCACACCAACGCGCGCAAGATCGGCGAAATTTCGCCCGACGGGTTTTATCTCTTCCAGGTGCCCGGCGCTCACCACTTCTTGCGCCCGGAGATCAAGTTGAAGGACGGTTATCGGGAGAACCTGCAGACGAGCGCCAACGAGTTCTACTACGCCAGCCTCGGCAACAAGGGCCTGGTGATCTTCCTGGGCGTGGAACCGCACATGAATGTTGATCGCTATGCGCGTGCCTTTTTCGATGTGGTCAAGGAACTGGGGGTCAAGCGCGTGGTCGCCGTCGGCGGCGTCTATGGGGCCATGCCCTACAACATGGATCGCAGCGTCTCCTGCGTCTACAGCCTCAAGCCCATGAAAGCCGGCCTGATGGACTATTCGCTCCGATTTTCCGACTACGAGGGGGGCGCCACCATCGGCTCGTATCTGCTCGATCATGCCGAAAACGTGGGCGCCGAATTCTTGGCGCTCTATGCATTTGTGCCCGCCTACGATTTTACGCAGCCCTCTCAAATGCCGGTACAGGGCATTCGGCTGGAGAACGACTTCCGGGCCTGGTACGAACTGATGCGCAGAATCAATCACATGTTCGCCATAGGGCTTGACCTGTCGGAACTGGAGCAGTTAGCCGCCGACCTGGATGTATCGATCGCGGCCAAAATCGAGGAACTTGATCGATCCATGCCTGACGTAAATGTGCGTATGTACATTGAGCAACTGGGGCAGGACTTTGAAGAGACTTCGTTTATGCCCTTGGACGATATCTGGGAGCAGGAACTAGGTGATATCTTTGGCGAAGATGACCCGGAAGTCTGAACGACTGCTCCGTACTTTTCTACCGCGTACCTTTCTACCGCGTGCCTTTCTGCCCCTGGTGATTTGTTCACTGTTCGGTCGGTGGTAAAATGGAGCCATCGCAGCGCAAGCCTGCCCAAGAGATCATTCCCACGGAGGGAAACCTATGACATTGGCTATTTCGACTGATCTGGACCAATCGACCAACGGTCAAAGCCTGGCTGCGACTGTGGCGTCTAGGTTCAGCCGTGAGGCATTGACCTTTGACGATGTGTTGCTGGCGCCAGGCTACACCGAGAAGTTGCCGTCCGAGGTCGATATTCGCCTGGACCTGCACGAACGCCTGCAACTGAAGATTCCCGTGCTCAGCGCGGCCATGGACACGGTGAGCGAGGCCGAGCTTGCCATTGCCCTGGCGCGACAGGGCGGTCTCGGCGTGTTGCATCGCAATTTGTCCATCGCCGATCAGGCCGAGGAAGTCGATAAGGTCAAACGCAGCGAGAGCGGCATGATCGTCGACCCCATCACATTGACGCCCGCTGCCACGCTCAGCGACGCCGAGTCCTTGATGAGCCGATATCACATCAGCGGCGTCCCCATCACCGACGACGGCGGGCGGCTGGTCGGCATTCTGACCAACCGCGATGTGCGTTTCGCCACCGACTACAGCCGGCCGGTCTCCGACTACATGACCCACGAGCGGCTGATCACGGCCAAACTGGGCACGACGCTGGAAGAGGCCAAGGAGACGCTTCATCGCTATCGCATCGAGAAACTGCCCCTGGTCGATGACAGCGGCATGCTCAAGGGGTTGATTACCTACAAAGACATTCTCAAACGCCAGGACTTCCCAGAAGCGGCCAAGGATGATCGGGGGCGGCTGCTCGTGGCCGGGGCCATCGGCGTGGGCGACAGTGGCGTGGAGCGGGCCCATGTGCTGGTCGAATGCAGGCGTTGACGCCTTCGCCGTCGACACGGCCCACGGCCACAGTCGCGGCGTGCTCGACACAGTCGCCCGTCTGCGAGCTATCTATCCTGACATGCCGATTCTGGCCGGCAACGTTGTGACGCCTGAAGGCGTGCGTGCGTTGGCCGAAGCCGGGGCCAGCGTGATCAAGGTCGGCGTGGGCGCCGGGTCCATCTGCACGACGCGCATCGTCAGCGGCGCAGGCATGCCCCAGTTGACCGCCATCGCCGAGTGCGCGGCCATGGGTCGTCGGCTTGGCGTGCCCATCATCGGCGACGGCGGCATCCGCTACAGCGGCGACATCACCAAGGCCATGGCCGCGGGCGCGTCGGCCGTCATGCTGGGCAGCCTGCTGGCCGGTCTGCACGAGTCTCCCGGCGACATCGTGATTCGCGAGGGGCGCTCGTTCAAGGAATATCGGGGCATGGGCAGCCTGGGGGCCATGAAAGGCCGGGCCGGCGACCGCTATCAGAGCGCCCAGTCCGCCAATGGGGCCACGCCCGACATCGGCGGCAAGACGGTGCCCGAAGGCATCGAGGGCCAGGTTCCCTACAAGGGCTTCCTGCGTGATTTTGTCTTCCAGTTGATGGGCGGCCTGCGCAGCGGCATGGGCTATGTCGGGGCCGACACCATTCCCGACCTCTGGGAGAAGGCGAAGTTTGTGCGCATCAGCGCGGCCAGCTACCACGAGAGCCATCCCCACAGCGTCGTCATCACCAAGGAAGCGCCCAATTATCAGATTCAAGTGGGCCGGTAAATAACCATGCTGCGGCGAATATGGACCGCGGATTAGGCGGATTGGGCTGATTTACGCGGATAATATCCGAATCAATCCGGTTTTGTCCGCCTAATTCGCCTAACCCGCGGTCTATCGAAGTGTCTTATCGCCACGGAAACCGGTAAGGACCACAGGAGAAAACATCTGTGAGCGCCGTCCAACAGAACCGATTTGCCGGCAAGGTCGCCTTGATCACCGGCGCCAGCACCGGTATTGGCGCGGCGATTGCCGAACGCCTGACGGCCGAAGGCGCGTCGCGTGGCCATCAATGGCCGCCGGGTTCAGTTGTTGACGCGCAAGGTCTCAGACCTCATGGAACTCGGCTATGATGTGATGGCCGTGCCCGGTGACATCAGTGTCGATGCTGAGGAGATCGTGGGCGCCACGGTCGATCGCTTTGGACGCCTTGATATTCTGATCAACAATGCGGCAACGGCCGCGGGTCTGGGTATCGAGGAGATGAGCCTCGACGCCTGGCAGCAGGTCATCGCGGTCAACCTCAGCGCAGCGTTTGATATGGTCACCCGTGCGCTGCCCCACCTGATCGCCAGTCGCGGTTGCATTCTGCACATCAGCAGCATCGGCGCCAACTCAGGCGATTTTGACGACCTTGCCTACGTCGCCAGCAAGGCCGGCCTCGAAGGGCTTCAGCCGCAAATTGGCGCTGGAGGTGGCCGAGTACGGGATTCGCTCGAATGTGATTCGGCCCGGCCTGATCATGACCGAAGCGTTTTCCGACATGCCCATCGACTTTTTTGAATCCCAGGTCCCCTTGATTCCGCTGCAGAGGATGGGGGATCCGGCCGATATTGCCGCCGCCGCCGCCTTTTTGTGCAGCAGCGAGGCCGATTTTATCACCGGCGCCGTGTTGACCATCGACGGCGGTGAATCCGCAAAGTAGTCCGTGCGCCATTGGGGCGGCACTAATGGACCGCGGATTAAGCGGATAAGGCTGATTTCCGCGGATAAAATTCGAAGGAATCCGGTTTCGTCCGCCTAATTCGCCTAATCCGCGGTCTATCAATGTGCAGATGTATAGTCACGATCCCTCAATTGAAGAACTACCATCAAATACGACAAATCCAGATCAGAAATGGAAGGCTGAAATGACCGTTACCGCAATCGTTGGCGCCCAATGGGGCGATGAAGGCAAAGGTCGCATCATCGACTATCTGGCGCAGAACGCCGATGTGGTCATTCGCTTTCAGGGCGGCGACAACGCCGGCCACACCGTGATCAATGAGTACGGCAAACACGCCCTGCACCTGATCCCCAGCGGCATCTTCAACCCCGAGACCCAGAACATCATCGGCTCCGGCTGCGTGGTCAATCCGCAGGCGTTGCTGGAGGAGATGGACAGCCTGGAGGAAGCCGGCGTCAACCTGGACAATCTCTGGATCAGCACCCGCGCCCAGATGGTCATGCCCTATCATCGCACGCTGGATGAGCTGGAAGAGCTGGCCCGCGGCAACGACACCATCGGCACCACCAAGCGCGGCATCGGCCCGGCCTATGCCGACAAGGCCGCCCGCTCCGGCCTGCGCCTGGGCGATCTGCTCCAGCCGGACTGGCTTGAAGTCGCGGCTGGACAATGCGCTGCGCACGGTCAACCGCAAGATCGAAATCCTGGGCGGCGAGCCGGTCGACGGCCAGGAACTCTTCGCGCTGCTGATGGACTACAGGGAGAAGCTGGCCCAGCGCATCGTCGACACCGTGCCCATGACGCCGCAGCGCCATGCGAGAACAAGCGCGACATCCTGCTGGAAGGCCAGCTCGGCGTCATGCGCGATCTGGACTGGGGCATCTATCCCTACGTGACCAGCAGCAACCCGACGGCCGCCTTCGCCACCTCCGGCGCCGGCCTGCCCACCGGCGCCATCGACCAGGTGATCGGCGTGGTCAAGGCCTACAGCACCGCCGTGGGCGATGGCCCCTTCCCCACCGAGCTCTTCGATGCTGACGGCGACAAGCTGCGCGAGATCGGCGGCGAGTTCGGCGCCACCACCGGCCGCCCGCGCCGCTGCGGCTGGTTCGACGGCGTCGCCATCGACTACGCGGCCTGGCTCAACGGCATGACCGGCCTGGCCATCACCAAGCTCGACATCCTCGACCAGTTCGAGACCCTCAAGATCTGCACCGGCTACCGCATGCCCGACGGCGCCGTCATCACCGACTCCATGCCGGACACGCCGCTGCTCTACCAGGTGACGCCGGTCTACGAGGAGTGGGCGGGCTGGAGTGACCTCCACCGAGCAGTGCCGCACCTGGGATGACCTGCCCGCAGCAGGCGCAGGCCTACATCGAGCGCCTGAGCGAACTGGCCGGCATCCAGGTGGACTACGTGTCGGTCGGCCCGGAGCGTGAGCAGATGTTTGCGGTGTAGCATATCTGAAGCGCAAGCAGCGAAAGCTCTATCATCAAACGGCTTTGAACGACCGCATGGCTGGAGCAGCTGCACACTGCCGAGCGTTCTGTCAACACTGCCGGGGGCGCTGCGCGGCGGTTGGCTGAACGTGCGGATCACAGAGCGGTTCACGGACGAGCGATTGGTTGGCGAAGGAACTGGGTGAGAGGCTCTGCCACACTTTTGGCAGAGCTTCTCACCCGATCATTTGAACGGAAAATGAGGCAGCAATTGTTGGCTGGGGCATGGCCAAGCCTACTGCTTCACGCGAAAAGCAAATGCCTGATTGTTGCCGGCGTCAAGATGAGCAGCTCATCTGTTGAGGCAAGATGATGGTATGTGACCATATTGACCTCAGGCGGTGACAGCCTCAGCGCTGAATGTACCTCGCCTGAGACTGTGTCCACAGCACTTACTTGTGCGTCAAGACCCAAAACAAAGAGTTGCCCCTCCAATTTGAGTCAGTGACATTGGTGAAGGCAGAATGTCAGTTTGCCAACGAATCTCACTCCTCTCCACATCTGCAGCATACATGATTTCACAGGCGGTCAATAGGTAACCGGCATCGTCGTAGGGAATCGGTGGTGTAAAGACGGTTCGCCTCGCTTCTTTCTCAAGGTAGTTGGACGAAAAGACCAGACTTCTTCAGGTGCCTCCAGGTCGATTGCTCTGACTTGTATAGGCCACGCCGTCCGACCTATGCGGACGGCGTGTGCTGCTCATGTTGATGTCGAACTGGTCGATGATGGCGCCTGTTGCTTCCTCCGGTTTCCAGATCCAACGGCTATAGACATGCAGATAATCATGAATCACCACATGAATCACCACATGAATCGCCACATGAATCACCATATGTTGTGATGACGCCTCACCACAGTGATTGGTATCCTCTAGTGGAAGCGAAGAACGCATACGAGCCAAACTTACTCAAGACAAGGAGACCGAAATGAATTCAACCCAATATGCCCAAGCAGAAACTGAAATGAAAGATGGCATCGTCAAGACACCGCAAGACAAACCGGCAAGCGCCGCTGGAGGGGGAGACACCCACATGCAGGCGATTATTTTGCACAAATACGGTTCGCCGGATGTGCTGAACCTTGAGGAGGTTCAGAGGCCGATCCCCAAAGACAATGAAGTATTGGTAAAAGTCCATGCAGCATCCGTCAATGCCGGGGACTGGCACCTCATGCGCGCGGATCCATTCTTAATCCGCCTGATGTTTGGGCTGCGAAAGCCAAAGCACTCAATACTGGGATCTGACGTCGCAGGGCGGGTTGAAGCAGTTGGTCGCAGTGTTACACGCTTTCAGCTAGGTGATGAAGTGTTCGGCGACGTCGCGGGAAATGGCTTTGGCGCTTTTGCCGAGTATGTATCTGCGCCAGAAGATACATTCGTGCTGAAGCCATCCGGTTTAACATTTGAAGAAGCCGCAGCGGTTCCACTCGCAGCGGTCACCGCGCTACAGGGGCTGCGCGATCATGGGCAGATCCAGCCAGGGCAGAAGGTTTTGATCAATGGCGCATCTGGTGGTGTGGGTACGTATGCCGTGCAGATTGCCAAATCCTACGGGGCGGAAGTCACTGGCGTGTGCAGCACAAGTAAGGTAGAGATGGTGCGCTCGATTGGGGCAGATCACGTGATTGATTATACGCAAGAAGATTTCACCCAAAATGGGCAGCAGTATGATCTGATTCTTGCTGTTGGCGGCAACCGGGGGCTGGCAGAGTACAAACGCGCATTGGCGCCCAAAGGGATTTATGTCATGGTCGGCGGATCGTCCACGGCGCAAATGTTTCAAGCCATGCTCCTCGGGCCGTTGCACTCAAGAAATGGGGGCAAGCAGATGGGCAGCATGATGGCGCAACCAAACCAAAAAGATCTCGCCATAGTCAAAGAGCTTGTTGACGCTGGCAAAGTCGTTCCGGTGATCGATAAACAGTACCCGTTTAGCGAAGTTCCTGACGCGATCCGCTATCTTGAATCAGGGCGTGCGCAAGGGAAAGTCGTTATCAATATCAAGCATACTACTACTGCGTGACAAATAATTCGTCGATTACCTTCTGCTTCTGCACCAAATAGTGCGAGCGTTTGGCTCGGGCAATGCGCATCTGTTTGTAGCGACAAGAGATCAATGGCAGCCTGGAGCATCAAAGTCGGGTTTGGGCAAGACGGCTTTCAGCAAATCTACGACTTGAGGGACAGTCAAAGCCGGTGCATCCAACTTGAGACAGAGTTGACAGCGAGCCAGAAAGCCGAAAGCGAGAATGACCAGCGTCATATGATGATGCCAACCAAACCAGGTGCGAGTCTCATACTCGTTGAGCCCGACAAGTTGTTTGGCCTGTTCGAACATCGTCTCAATCGGCCAACGCAAGGCGCAGACCCGGATCATGGCTTCGTGTACCATGTCCTCGGGAGCATTGCATAGAAAAGCATGGTAGTCATGCGGATTGGAGGTGGATCGACGCAGAATCAACCAGACCGCATGGGCCAGGCAGCCCATCTCGAACCGAGACCATGCGACGAATGGCAATTTCGGCAATGATGAAGCCCTTGGCGCCTTCTTTGAGGGCATGCAGCGACCAAGCATCTTCAGGCAGTTGTGCGCGATTTCGGCAACGGTCAGCGGGGCAGGCGCATCAGGCGCCAGACGAGGACGGGTAGGTGGGCGGCCAACGCCTTCATACTCAGGTACGAAGGTCGCTGGTTCTTCAGCCCAGAGACAAGTGTCCTTGGGCACTTCTGCCAGATAGATCGTAATCGGTCTCTTGCTCAATCCGGTCCAACAAGACGGTATCTCTGCCAAAGGCCTCATCCATGGTGAGCCATCGGGCCGGCAAGCTCTTTGCTTGCCAACATTGCTCGATCATCTGCCAGGCCAATTCGTTCTTGGTTTGGAATTGTAGAGTTGCGGGCACGCGACAGTCGTATCGCCGCTCTGAGTACTCTGGCGTAAACCAACAGTCCGGCATGTAGAGACGACGGTCGAGCAATGCATATCCTTTGGGGCTGCTGTACCCCAGGTAGACACCTGCCTGACAGTTGGCGACTTTGCCTAGCTCGCCACACCATTGACGTTTTCACGCCAACGGAATGCTTGCCTTGTTTGGCGCAATCGCTCCCATCCAGGATGAGCACGCCATCATTTGTACCCAAGACCTGACCGATCTGTCGTCGATGTTCAGACAAGATTGCATCGTCTTGCCAGCGACTTTCGCCGACAAAGTACTGCACAGTTGCGCACAGACTCTGACCCCAGTGTCGCCAAAGCGAGATTCTCAGCCGATTTCCGTCGAATCTCTGGGTCCAGCAGTCCGGCCAGATAGTGATAGGAATAGAATTGCTGCTTTTCGTTTCGAAAGAAAGGCGCATAGAATCGCATGATACGCCTCCAGTTCTTGAACCATTTCTATGACCTGTTCAGGCTGAATATTGAGCGGGGGGGAACCTTGAGCTGACTGTAGTCATAGTCAGCCATGGCTTCGGCTAGTTCCATGAGAACCTCCTGCGTTGTTTACGATTGTCATGTTGCCAACATATTTTGACACACATCGGCAATTTTGTCATCAAAAATTGTCACGCAGTAGTAATACATAGCCATCGTGATAAAGCAATGATTTTTATCCCAGTACAGATTGATAGAAAAAATGAAAATGAACCTAATCGAACGTTACTTTCAAGAAGTTGGTCGCTCACTCCCCTCTGGTCAAAGAGAGGACACTCTTACAGAACTGCGGTCGTCCTTATATCATGCTTTGGAGAGCAACGAGCAGAGAGAGCCAGAGGACGCCCAAGTTGCCGCCGTCATCAAAGAGATGGGCGCGCCAAAGAGAATCGCGGCCTCCTACGATCCAATGCAAGAATATTTAATCGGCCCTACCCTCTACCCGCTCTTCAGAAGAGTCATTGGGATAGTCTTTACTGCTGTCGTTAGTGCTCAATTGTTGGTGATTCTGTTTTCCCTCATCTTCACCGGAGAAGCCGTCAACTTTTCGGCAGAGTTCTGGAATATTCTTGAACGCTTACCAGCGATTCTCGGTTTTGTCGTAGCCGCCTTCTGGGGTTTACAGCGGTTGGATCTACAGCCCGATGAACTTCAATTTGATGTTGCTGGTGCTGGTGAGTTTGATCCCTACAAATTGCCGCCGCTGGACTCTCTGCTGGAGCCAGTTGGCCGCGGTAAAAAAGGTTTCGAGATTCTCGTGAGCGTTATGGCTCTCAGCTTTTTAGCTCACTTTGTGCAGCCAGGTAGTTTTGCTCTAGGGGAAGGGAGCGGCCTTTTTGCCAACCCGATCCTTGAGCGCCTTTTCCCTTGGGTCGCTCTTTCCATGCTGGCGGCCATCATGCTCGATATCGTGCTGCTATGGCAAGCTCGCTGGCACCGTTCCACCCGTATCGCGGCCATCGTGTCTAATCTGCTTAGCCTCACAGTTTTGGTGCTGCTGATTCTGGGACATCAGCGTTGGCTGGCGGCGGGCTTTCCTGGGCTTTTTGATACCCTTGTCTTGATGCCAGAGATGTTTGAGTCTGGTTTACAGGTGGTTGGTATGGTTGCGTTTCGCATGATCTTCATCGTTGCGGCAGTGATTGTGGGCATTGAGACAGTTGTCCATAGCGTTAGGCTGTTCCGCTCCGAAATGCGTGATCGCTCCTCACATTTATCAGTTTCAAATGCACTCGACTCATAAGCCACCCAATCCGAGAGGAACAGTTATGAATTCACCTTTAGCCAATTCGAGGGCTGAGCTTGACAGCTCACGAAGTGGTCGCCCAAGGCGACAAGTCCGGCTCGCCATCCCCGGACTCATGTTCGAGCTCAAGGCCACAGCCGCCGATAGAGTTTCACGATGACTACACCATTCAAGATGGTGACGATTGGCGTCTATGGCTCCGACGGCAAAGGCTGCTGGATGGATAACGTATTTATCTGTATAGAACACATGTGCACAGCTCGAATGTGAGCGTATCACCAAAACGGAATACGGATTATGCGGCGCAAAAGAAGCCGCGATGTAAGCAGGGCCAAGTTGTAGCCGCCGCATAATCCGTGTTGAACTGAGCCGGGGGTCGAGGCCTATGGAAATTGAGCCGAACGGCCGTGGTCACTGAAATAGAGAATAGCGATGGGAATGGCTCTCTTGCGGCCCATGTTCAGGCCAAGAGCAAGAGAGCCAAAGGAAGAACCATGGCGAAAGTGGCCGAAAGAGCGGTTTGGGGAGGCGAAGATGGCAGGTCTGCACGCAAAGATGGCGCGTGCAAAGAAAGGAGGCATCTTTCCCCCTCCCCTGGTAACTCGTTCAGTGTCGCCGACTCATCCTGGCTACGGAGGTTGGCGTGGTCGAGGCCGAATGTGCTGAATGGGCGTCATGGGCTGACCGCAATGCGGACAAGCGACAACCTTCTCCTCCTGTGGAGCCTCTTGGTCTGAGGTCTGTGACTCGACCTGTGGATCAGTGGTTATGCCGAGCAGTCGTTTGGCTTGGGTAAGTCTGGAACGGCTGCTTGGCGCCAGGAGGCCGTAGTAGCGCACCTTGACAAAACCTCTGGGCAGCACATGCTGCAGAAAGCGATGGATGAAGGCTTCTGCCGAAAGGGTGCAGGTGCGTTGCCGTTTGGTCTGACCATCCTGATAGGAGAAGGTGACCTGGTCGTTCACGACCTTGAGAATGCGCTTGTTGCTCAAGGCGACGCGGAAGACATAGGGAGCCAGATATTTGAGTGCTGACTCGCCTTTGCCCACTGGGCGACAATCCACGACCCATGCTTGTCGCCAGACCGAGTCAGGCGTCTGGGGGAGAAGACCCGCTTTGCGCAGGCCGTTGCGCATCTTGCCGCGAAAGAGTTTGGCCAGCGGTTTGACGTGGACGAAGAAGTGATTCTTGGCCCGCAACCAGCGCAGACCATCGGGCGAGAGGGCGCCGCCAGGGACGAGAAAGTGAACGTGAGGATGGTAGCGTAGATCGCGGGTCCAAGTCTGGAGGATGCCGACCATGCCGATTTGACCGCCGACAAAGCGTGGGTCCTGAGCCAATTGCTGCAAGGATTCAGCAGCAGTGCGAAAGAGCAAGTTGTAGATCGTCTTCTGCTCGGTGCGAGCCAGTGAACGTAACGGTTGTGGCAAGGTGAAGGTCACCATGAAGTAGGGCACAGGCAAGAGCAGTTCCTGCTGCCGTTCCAGCCACTGTTGAGCGGCATCCTGTTGGCATTTGGGGCAGTGTCGATTGCGGCAAGAATGATAGCTGTACCAGGTCTCATCGCAGTGTGCGCAGTAGTAGAGATGGCCGCCCAACACCTCGGTTCGACATTGCTCGATGGCGCGCATGGCGGCCAGATGGCTGGGCAACATGCGAGCGCCATACTTGTCTCGATAGGCGGGTCCATAGTCACGGAAGATATCGGCCAGTTCTACCATGTCATTTCTGCCATGGTGCGATTGATGGCTTCAGCGGCGGCCGTTTCCGTTGGTCGTGTCAGATGGAGGTAGCGAGCGGTGGTTGCGATGGAACTGTGGCCCAGATAGGCTTGAATCAGACGCAGACTGACGCCCGCTTCCAACAGGTGTGTTGCGTAGGAATGGCGCAATGTATGCACAGTCGCAGACTTCTGGATGCCGCTCTCTTGCACCGCAGCCCGCATGACCTTTTGTAGGCTGCCGGGGGACATCGGCGCAGTAGCCGTTGCCCATGGCTGCCCGTCTTGCGGTTTGGCTGGGAACAGCCAGAGAGGATGACGATGTGTCGTCCAGTGGCTGCGCAACATCTCGAGGGTGGATTCAGGCAAAGGCACATGGCGGTCTTTGGCGCCCTTGCCTTGACGTACGTGAAGCACCATGCGCTCGCTGTCGATATCGGTGACCTGTAGCGAGATGCCTTCGCCTCGTCGCAAACCGCAGGCGTAGATGGTGCTCAAACAGACACGATAGTGCGGTTTACGAATACAGCCGAGGATCTGTTGGACTTCGCCTATGCTGAGGACGACGGGCAGTTTGGTCGCCTTGGCTGGCCGCACCACCAAATCCGGCGGCCATGGTCGCTTCAGGGTCTGAACATAGAGGAAGCGGATCGCATAGTGCGCCACCCGACAACTGCTACTGGAGAGTTGCTTCTCGTTCATCAGGTAGAGGAAGTAGTCGCGAAGTTCCTCGTCACTGAGTTCATCTGGCGGCTTCAGGTAGTGAGCAGCCAGCCGTCTGACCGCACTGATGTAGCAGTCTTGCGTACCGGTTGAAAGACCATGCAACTGCATCTCTTCCAACATCTGTTGGCGTAGGGGTTTCATTGAGTTACCTCCTGTCTGGATGGAAAATGGATTCGACAGGAAGTATGGTTACACGATGGCTTACAGAGGAAAAGTAGGAGGAAATGCAGAGACGTCGGGTTGCACCCTGCGCGAAGCGCTTAGTTCAACAGTTGTTAAAAGGTCAAACCAGATCATGAGCGGCGCGGGTGTCGCACTCGGCGTAGGCGTTGGCTTAGCTATCGGAAATGCAATGAATAATATAGGCGCCGGTCTTGCAATTGGGTTGGCACTAGGTGTTGCTAGTGAATCCCGGCAGAAATCCTTATACAGTCCCTGCCAGAGGTAGAGGCGTCGGATTTCTGTCGTGGTATTCACGCCGAACTGCACTAGTGGCGTTGGAATGCAGCGCAAGGAAAATTCAGAAAAAGATGAGGAGCGTCCTTCATAAACAATTGACATCTGTTTCGCTTCGAACTACGATGACGGGAATGGTCTGGCGTAGTTTGTATGCGAAAGAGAAACAGAATTGATGAAGCCCCAACAAGCGCTGAAAAGCAACTCGACGGTTGCGCATCCCCTTTCCAATCAGAAGCAAGAAGGCAAGTCCTCCCGAGCCGCACTCAGCAATCAACATCTCCTCTACGTGCTCATGGCCCCCAGCATGGCCATGATCTTCAGCGGGGCGACCTTTGGCGTGGCGCTGCCGGCCTTGCGCACCCATTTCGGCATCGACGCCGATATGACGGCCTGGCTGGTGACCGCCTACACGCTGCCCTTCATGTTCTTTATGCCGCTCTACGGCCGCCTGGGCGACAGCCTGGGCAAACGCAACCTGATCCTGGCCGGCCTGGCCGTCTTCATCGCCGGCACGCTGTTGACCATGACCTCCACGACCCTGGCCACGTTGCTTCTGGGGCGGGCGATCCAAGGGGCCGGTCTCGCCGGCATTGCACCGTTGAGCATGGCCATCATCTACGAGCGCTTTCCCAGCAACGAGCGCGGGCGCGCCCTGGGCACGTGGAACTCCATCGGTCCGGTTGTCGGCATCTTCGGGCCGCTGCTGGCCGGGCTGATGATCGACTTCATCGGCTGGCGTACCATCTTTGTGCCGACCTTGCTGATGGGCGTCTTCGCGCTGGTGGTCGTCTGGCTGATGATCCCGTCGCTGCGCACGGCCAATTTCGGCTTTCTGCGTACCTTCGACTGGCTGGGCGTGGCGCTGCTGATCAGCGCGATCTCCTTCCTGGTCTTCTACATCTCCAGCCGCCCCATCACCGGCGTTGAGCCGCTGCGCGATTGGCGCCTGCTGCTCGTCTCCGCCGTCAGTTTCGCGGGCCTGATCTGGCGTGAACGGCGTCGCGCCGACCCCTTTCTGGAACTCGATCTCTTCGGCATATGCCAGCCTGCGCTGGGCGTCCATCGGCTCGGGCATTCGCATGTTCACCATGAGCGGCATCTCGTTTCTGATGCCCCTCTACCTGACCGACGTCCATGATCTGTCGGCCTCGACCACCGGCGGCCTGTTGATGCTCAACGCGGCCGCCTTGTTGGTGACCATGCGCAAGGGCGGCCAGCTCGCCGATCGTTGGGGCAGCCGGCGGCCCGTCATGATCGGCATGAGCGGACAGTCGGCATGTATGGCCTACTTTGCCCTGTTGCCGGCCGATGTCTCTCTGATATGGGTCGCCGCGGGCCTCGTGGTCCACGGTCTCTTTGCGGGTCTCTCATTGGCGGCGCTGCATCGGGCGTCACTGCGCGATGTGCCGGTGGAGCAGAACGGCGCGGCCGCCGGCATCTACAGCATGATCCGGTTCGGCGGCATGTTGTTGGGCGCGGCGCTGGGCGGCGTGCTCTTGCAGCAGTCGCTGGAGACCACGGACTCGATGGTGGTGGCCTTTCAGGCCGTTTTCTGGTTGATTGCTGGGGTGGCATTTTGCGGCATCGGCGTGGGGTGGAAGTTGGGGGATGCGCGGTAGAGGATTGGCGACCTACGGCGTGAGGACCAGCGTCGCCCATTCGGTCGGATCGTCGTGGGTGGTGCGCACCGGCGAGAGCGACAAGACCGTCTCCTGGGCCGGCACGTCGGCGTCATTGTCATTGACGCTGAGGTTGAAGCCAAAGCGGTCGCCGATGCCGATGCTGCGTCCATCCAGACCCAAGACCGACCACGGAATCAACGCTTCCACGTTGTAGCCACGGCCTGTCGATCCCTGGCCCAGCCCGCGAACAACGCCAGCTAGATCGAGCGAGGCTTCTTCGTCGTAGGGCAGCCAGCGATAGCCACGCATGGCCGTGAAGTCGGGCTGAAAATCCGATGCCGATCTGGTAGTCGTCATCATTGGCCGTCGTCTCAGGATAGTCCGCGGCCAGTTGCTGATCGAACTGGATCTCCAGCCCGTCGCCCTGCCACATGTCGGTCCCCGCCGGCCCCACGCTCGACAGATCGTCGATCACGCGCACGGCCAAAATCAACCCTTCTTCGGACCAGGCCAATTGGTAGACCGCATTGAGGTCGGAGATCCCGTTGTACGCGCCCGTGTCGTAGACCACCGCGCCCATGGGCTGCCAGTTGTCGGGCCATTCGCTGAAGTTGCCGTCGAAGAGGGGCAGTGAGCCTGCCCTCGGCGCAAAGGCCGAACCGTTGCGGGCCGGGCGCGCGTTCAATTGCACCGGATCGAGGGTCGGCGTTGGCCGCGGCGTCGGACGCGGTGTGGGGCTGGGGCGCAGCGTCGGCTGCGGTGCGACAGCTATCTGATCGTCGGAGGCTGCGTCGATACGCTCGGTATTCGCTGCCTCCAGGAATAGCGGGGTCCATGACGACGATGTCGCCTGGTTGTAGAGATTGTCGTCGGTGCAGCCGGGCGCGTCGCTGCTGAGGACGACGAATCCGTATTCGAAGTCCTGGACGTGGATGCAGATACCCTTTTCCTGATCCGTCGCCCAGCCCAATGCCGCGAAAACCTCATCGCTCTCGCCCCAAACGTAGCCGAAGCCGCGTTGCGGTTCGTACAAGCCGGGCGGCGCTTGGCCTCTCGGGGTGAGCGGCTTGCCGTCCCAGCGCTCTTCCACAGGCTGCCACCGACCGTCGTTTGTGAAAATGTAGGCTTGGTCGTTGTCGCTGCGCCAGAGCATGGAGCCGCGCTCGAACGGTTCCCAGGCCGCCCAGACGATGCGTCCCGGCGGCGTGATCGCGCAGCCCAATTGGTTGCGACTGTTCAAGAGCGGAAAACTGGCGTCGACGGGCAGCTCGCAGACGCCGGGCGTCAGTTGCGGCGTCACGCTGGGCGTGGCTGTCGGCGACAAGGTTGGCAGAATCCGGGGCGTTGACGTCGGGGCCACCGGCGTTGGAGGCACTTGGGTCTTGCCGATCTCCTCGGCAATCGCTTCGATGATCGCCTCTTCAACGCCATCAATGTCGGAGCCGGGCGTTCGCGTCACCAATACGGCGCCGACCGCCGACGGTGTTTGAGTAAGTTGGTCTGAGATGGACGTCGGTGCGGCATTGAGACGAGGAAAGACACGCATGGCGGCCAGCCCCACGGCAAAGCCGAAGAGCAGCAGGCCCAGCGTCGCCATCAGTCCGATCAGCAGTCTGCTCTTCTCTTTGGATTGTTTGGGCTGATCATCGATCAGGTCGAAATCGTCATGGTCGGGCACGAACGCACCTGCTACAGCCTACGGCCTGTTTGCTTGCTTCGGATAGGGTAGGATTATAGGAATCTTTGATGGCGACGTCAATTCGCCGGCAGCAGTGACTGCAGCCAATCCAAGTTGTCGGGCGCATTCTCAAACAGAAAAACAAAGAGGACGATCAGGAGCAGCAGCAGCGCGTATAGAACCGTTCGCCACTGGCGCAGTCTCGATTCAACCTGTGGCGAACGCGAGAGTGGCTGGTCCAACATCTGTTGTTCGGGCGAAAAGATGGCCAGACGAGGGCCATTCCCTGTATCGATCGATGCGATGGAGACGGTCTGGCCGATCCATTCGTGCAACACAGCACTGTGGGTGATACGCGCCATGTCGTTGGCGTCGCCGGGATGGAGCGCCATTGGTTTTTCGATGCCGTCAAAATGAAGGACCGGCGTCAGAGACTCCAGCCCTTCGATGGTGACATTGGTGATCGTGACGTCCATCCGCCGACCTGCCAGATCCTCGTGGCTGTAACCGGTAGCGCGTCTGAATGATGTTGTCTGCCATAGACCGCTAGAGTATTTCGTTCAGCAGCTCATTCAACTTTTCCGCATTGAGCAGACCGGACCAGATCGCGGAGACGTTGCCTTCTTGATCGATGAAGACGCTGGTCGGCATGCCGGAGACGCCGTAGGCATTGCGCAGTTTGCCCTCGCCGTCCATGAGCACCGGCATGCTGATGCCAAAATCGTTGACGAACGGTTCGACAGTCTTCAAATCTTCCTGCACATTGACCGCGAGCACGACAAGCTCTTCATGGGCCTCGGAGGCCGCAATGATGTCCGGCATCTCCCTGCGGCAGGGGGGGCACCAGGTCGCCCAAAAGTTGATCATCACCGGTCGCCCCTGGAGGTCTTCGATGTTGATGTGGCTGCCGTCGGCCAAGACCATGCGAAAACCGGGCGCCGTCTCGCCCACTTTGGGCCCGCGATTGTCGTCAGCCAGCACCACCACCTCGGGGAAGCCGCGCCCCAAGCCGGCAGGCAGCATGTCAACGCCGATGGCCTCGCCGGCCGGTTCGGCGGCTCTGCCGCTTCCACAGGCGGACAACATCGTCATTGTTGCCAGCAGTCCGACGATCAGAAAAACCGCCAAGCGTGGTCGTCTACCCCACTGCATACTATGCCTCTCCCGGTTTGTTCTGGCTGTCGGCCGGCTGGTCGACGGTGGCCTGGATCGTATATTCGCCGGTCCGCTTGGTGTTGAAATGACGTACCCGGATCGTGTAGCGTCCCCAATCCAGGTTGGCGACAATCTTCGGGTTCAACCGTCTGCCGCTGTCATCATCTTCTGCAATAAAGATCGAATCATCCTCGGGCCCGTAGATCGACATGACCAGATCCGTGCGGCCGTCGGTCTCGATGACGTAGCGTCCGGGCCGCAGCACGTTGATGAATATACGTGTCGATCTCGCCGTTTTCGCCGATGGTTCCATCTCGGGGCGGCGCGCCGATCAGGATCTCATGGGCCGGCTTGGGGTAGATGTCGCTGATGAAGCCGATATCGGTCTCTGACAGTTGGCGGTTCCAGCCCACCTCGAAGTCCCCGATGGTGAATTCGTTGGGGATGGGATAGAGCATGATCGACCGTTCGTCAAACTGGGTGCCGCGCACCTCATCCTCCGAGTATTTCTGGAAGAGGTTGACATCAACCTGTTCCTTGGTCCAATTGTTGGGCGGGCCGCCATAGTATTCGTAGACAGCGTCCTTGTTCCACGGAATTTCACCGGCCGGGTTCTGGTGTTCATGGATCAGGCCCAATGCATGGCCGAACTCATGCAACACGACGCGTTCGTACTCGGCATCGGGCGAATTGGGCTTCAGCCATCCGAAATTCATGGTCGGCTGTGACTTTGGGATCGACCGTGCATCGGTACCGATGTAGGACCAGGAGCCGGGCTGCTGGAAGGTGATGCGAATCTCCGCATTCGGATCGTCGACGAACTTCAATCGGATATTGGACAGCTCGGACCAGGTGTAGGCGACATCGCGCACCTTCTCCTGCACGACGGGATCGCCGTCCATAAAGTGGACCCGCAGTATCGAGTCATTGGGCCACTTCTTGGCGAATAGCAGGACTGTCTGGGAAGGCATCGGCGTGGGGATGGCGGGCGCCATAACGGGTGCAATCGATTCAGCCCGGATCGGTCGTTCAACGACCCGGTCAATACATGCCAGGATTTCGTTGTTGGCCACTGTGTTCTCTCCTGTTCTGTAGACATAAAAAGCTATCGTTGCACAAATTATAGACGGCTTACTCGCTTCGTGTCAATCGGTCACGCTCTATTGGCGTTGCAGTTTACATAGGTACAGCGCAGTTACAGCGTGCTGGCAGCTTGTCGGAGAGAGATCTGATAGGACACGGATGACGCTGATCTGGCTGATACCCACGGATCAAATCGGAAAAATCAGCGACAATCCGTTAGTTCCGTGTCATCCGCGTCCCATTTTTTCGTCACCCCCACAGCCTGCTAGCGTGGATCGGCATAGTCCAGAGTGGGCCGATGCTTTGGAAAGAAAGCGCGTGCTGGGGTACAATAGTACGGTTGTTGTCAACTTTGAATCGATATGCGGATTCGCCGCCATCGTTGTTCAGGCGAACCGTTTTCCAGGAAAGAAGAGTTAATATGAGCGGCATTTTACTCCCAGGTCAGGACAAAGAGCAGCCGGAATCGGATGGACGTATTGAGATCGCCAAGGGCTTCTCACGGTCAAAACCTGAGTCTGCCGAGGTGAAGCCGGTGGTGGAAGAAACTGCGTCCCCGACGACCGCGGTTCCAGAGCAGACTTCGGCCACGCCACAGCCACGACCACAGCCACAGCCGCGGGCCGGCGGCCGACAACAGAGTGACTTCGCCTTCCCGCCCTCCGGCGCACAGGTGCAGTGTCCCAACTGTGGAACGCCGTTTCAGGTTCCGGTCTTCACAATTATTGACTTTGGAGAAAACCCCGAACTGCGGATGCCTTTGCTGAGCGGCCAGATCAATGTCGCAGCCTGCCCCAACTGTCAGTCCGGCGGTCCCCTGTCGGCTCCGCTGTTGGTCCACGATCCTGAGAACGCATTTCTGGGCGTCTTTGTGCCCCAGGCCAGTGGTATGGACGACATGCAGGCCCAGCGCATCATCGGCGATCTGACCCAGACCCTCATGCGCAAGCTGCCTTCCGAGTCCCGCAGAGGCTATATGTTGCAGGCCAAGCAGTTCTTTGACTGGCAGCGTTTCACCGAGGCGCTCTGGGCATTTGAAGGCGTCACGCCTGAGATGTTGCGTCGCCAGCGAGATCAGTCGGCGCTTCTGCAGAGCCTTGCCGCATTGGCCAACGATCGCAAAGCGCTGGAAATCGCCATCGAACGCGACAAGTCGCTGATCGATTCCGATCTGTTCGCCATGCTCGATCGCATCATCGTCATGTCCGGCGCAGCCGGCCAAGACGGCCAGCCCAACCCGCTATTGGCGCTGCGCGAAGTTCTTTTGGATTCGACCGAGGCCGGCGCTGAGGTGCGTGCACGAGAGGATAAGATTCGCGGTCTGCTCTCCGGCATCAGCCGGGAGACCACGCGTGAGGAACTGCTGGACATCCTCCTGAACGCCTGGGGCGAAGAGGATGGCGAACAAGTTGTCCCGACGTTGATCATGGCTGTCGGCCCGCTGGTCGACTATGACTTCCTGATGTTGCTGTCCGCGCGAATCGACGCTGCCGGGGATGAGGATGAGCGCGAGACTTTGACCGTGTTGCGTGACCTTATCCTGGAAATGCAGGCAATTCAGGAGGAGCAGCGCCAGAGCCAGCAGCCCGATTCTCAGCAGGCCCAGGCCGTGTTGCAGGAGGTACTTCAGGCCACGGACGTGGCTGCCAAGCTCAACGAGCTTTCTCAGTTCATTGATGAGAATTTCATGGGCTTGTTGGCCGCCAATATCCAGGCGGCTGAGAAGAACGGGGCCACCGGCGCGGCCAAGCGCCTGCGGGACGTTTACGAGACTGGCGCTGAAGATCATGCAGGAAAACATGCCTGCAGAACTGCGTCTGGTCAACGAACTGTTGACTGCGCCTGATTCGTCGGCCGCTCGTAAATTGCTCAAGGAAAATCGTGAGATGCTTACGCCTGAGTTTGTGGAGTCGATCAGCGGCCTGGAGAGTGAGCTACGCCAGAACGGGCAGGCGGACCTGGCGGATCGGCTCAAATCGCTGCGTAGCCAGATCGCGTTGATGCTCTAGAAACGAAGAGACCGATATGGCCGATCGAGCCGCTCCGCTTTGCGCGGAGATTGTGACCACCGGAACCGAAATACTGTTGGGTGAGATTGTCGACACGAATGCGACCTGGATTGCCCAGCAGTTGCGCGAGTCCGGCATCAACCTCTACTACAAGACCACCGTCGGCGACAACCAGGCGCGGGTGCGTGGCGTCATCGAACTGGGGCTTTCCCGCGGCAGCGTGCTTCTGGTCACCGGCGGCCTTGGGCCGACGAAGGACGATATCACCCGTGACGCCATCGCCGATGCAACCGGCTGTGCGCTGGAATTGCATGAGGGTGCGCTGGCGACGCTCAAGGAGCGCTTCGCCCGCTTCGGCGCCCAGATGACCGAGAACAACCGCCGCCAAGCCTACATTCCTGCGGGCGCGACGCTGGTTGAGAACCCGGTGGGCACGGCGCCGGGCTTCATCGTCGAGAGCGGGGCCGGCACAGTCATCGCCATGCCCGGCGTGCCCAGCGAAATGAAACGCATGATGGTGGACACAGTCTTGCCCTATCTGCGCACGCGCAACGGCAACAAAGGCATCATTCGCCGGCGCGTTCTGCGCACTATCGGCATCGGCGAAAGCACGATCGACCACGAGTTGGGGGCGCTGATGGATCGTGCCAACCCGACCGTTGGCCTGGCCGCCCATCTGGGCCAGGCGGATGTGCGTGTTACTGCTCAGGCGCAGACTGAGGACGAGGTCGAGGCGCTGCTGGACGGGATCGAGGCCGAAGTGCGCGCTCGGATTGGGCGCCATATCTACAGCGCCACGGCCGGCGAACCTTTTGCAGTGGTTGTGGCGCGTCATGTTGCAGTCGCAGGGCGTCACAGTGGCCCTATTCGAGACCAATACCCAGGGCGACGTGGGCCGGCGACTCTCTTCCGCCTTGGCTGAGTTTGATCCGGTTGCCGCCGTCTGGACTGCCGACGATCTGGCTTCGATTCCGCCCGCAGTGCGTGATCGCTGCGCCACGCTCCAGCCGCCCTATGATGAGGCAATTGCGAAGGAGCTTGCCCAGACTGCCCTGACGGAATCAACAGCAACCTTCGCGTTGGCCCTCATCGGCACCAGCGGCGAGGACGAAGGCGTCTGGGGCAGCGGAGAAGGCCAGACGCTGATCGCGTTGGCGGGTCCGGGTATCGAAGAGATCCAGCGCATCAACTACGGCGGGCGCGAACGCTGCCACAATCGTGCGTCTCGGCAACACAGCGTTGACGTTGCTCTGGCGCGCGCTTGGCGGCGGGCAGGCGTAGTAGAATGCAGGATGAAATGGCCGGCGCACCGCTGCCACCGTTGTTGACGCTGCTCGACCGGGCCAATGACCTGAAGCGGCTGCCGCGCATGGGATGGCTGCTGGCCGGGGTAGCGCCGGCAGAGTCGGTGGCCGAGCACTCATTTGGTGTCGCCTTTTTGTCCTTGTTGTTGGTTGACGCCATCAACGATTCCTGGGAAGCTGAAGGCTTGGCGGAGCCGTTGGACTGGTGAACGCGTATTGCGCCTCGCCTTGCTCCACGATCTGGCTGAAAGTCTGCTGACCGATCTGCCCAAGCGCAGCAGCGAGCTGATCGGCGCCGAAGTCAAACATGCGGCCGAAGATAAGGCCATGCAGGATCTGTTTGGGGCGATGCCAGGCAAGCATGAGTACCTCTCCGCTCTGGCAGACGTATGATGATGGATCGACGCCGGAAGCGCGGCTGGTCAAGGATGCGGACAAGCTGGAAATGGTCCACCAGGCGCTGCGGTACGAGCAGAATGGGCAGGCGAATCTCACCGAATTTTGGCAGGGACATCGCTGGCACTATGTGGCGAGCAGAATGCTCTATGACCAGTTATGCGCGGAACGGCAGTGACAAAGAGTGCGCCTTGTCACGTTGGAATAGTCTGAACCTATGAAGCAATCTTCCCCGCAATTCAACCGAATACGCGTTGTTCAGGCAGCGGTTCTTGCGCTCCTGATGGTTGCGCTGCTTGCCGGGTGCAATGGCCTATCCCAGAATCAGGAAGTCGTTCCTGCGACGGCGTCGACCGATGCGCCCGCCGATCCCGCCGCCCGTACTGACGTCGGTCAATGCTGTCCAGGCCGAAGCACAGCCTGCCGAGGGCGATCCGGAACTGGGCGAACCCGTGTCCGCAGCGGTTCCCAGCGGCGACGAAGCGGATACGCGAGCCTCCTCCATGCCGGACGCCGATACGGTTGCTTCGCAACGATCCGGCGTGGACAATGGACGCCCGCTCGATCAGACGACCAACATTCTCCTGTTGGGCAGTGATCGCCGGGACGATACGCCGAACTGGCGCACCGATGTGATGATGATCATTGCATTGGACCGTGAAAATGGGCGTGCCGGCGTCATTTCCATTCCACGCGACGTCTTCATCGCAGAGATCCCAGGCCATCAACCCAACAAGGTCAATGTCGTTGACTACCTAGGAGAGATGGACGAGCCCGACGGTGGGCCGGCCCTGCTGGCAAGCATCATCGAGCGCGACATGGGCATCCCCATCCACCACTATCTGCGTTTCAGCTTCGACTCTTTCCGGGAGGTGGTTGATGCGCTGGACGGCGTTCCGGTCGACATCGACTGTTCCTTCTCCGGATTTATTGAGGATGAAGGCGGCTGGCTGGTGCTGGAACCGGGGACGCACCGCTTGACCGGCAACCAGGCCATGATCTACGTGCGCGATCGCCAGTTGACCGGCGGCGATCTCAGCCGCGCTCGACGCCAACAACGATTTGTCTGGGCCGTACGCAATCAGGTTCTGGACGAAAATCTGCTGACCCGCATCCCGGGCCTATACACAGCGCTCGCCGGCTCGGTCGATACCGATATCGGCCTGGTCACGACGCTACAGCTTGCTCGCCTGGCCCTGGCGCTCGATCCCGAGGATCTCTACGGCATGGTCCTGGCGCCGCCGGATCTGCTCGAAGAAGGCTGGGCCCTGGGCATGTCTGTCTTCTTGCCCGATTGGGCGGCCATCGCCGAGTCCGTGCAGTTGGTCTTTGATAGCCCGCCGTTTATGGTCGACAATACGCCGGAGGATTGTCGGTAGGTCAGGTCCTGAACAGGACCGCTGATTCACGATTTGGAGCATACGATGGTTGATTGGAAGAAGCCGATCTTTTTGGTGCTGATACTTTCGACGCTGCTGACCGGCTGTCAGTCGTCTTCGGCGAGGACCGGGTTCTCGGCAGCGGATGCATTGGCTGACGGCGGGTATGTGCTTCACAAGGCGCCGGCGGGTCTGTCTGCGCCTATCAGCCCATTGCCGGGCCCTGCTGCAAAGGTTGCTGTCCATCCTGTGCCGCCTGTGGGATCGGACGGTTACAAGCCGCAGGTATTGCCTGAGGTCATCGTCGGCTCTAACGGAGCGGCGGGATCGCCGGCGCCCTTCGTTTGGACTGCGCCCGGGCCCTCATTCGCCTGGAGCGAGACCGACAACTTCCTCGTACTGGGGACGGATCAACGCAGCAATGGCGGCAGTTGGCGCACGGATACGATCATGGTTGTCGGCATCGATCGTGCACGCAATCGTGTGGCGGTGCTGAGCATCCCGCGCGATCTGTACGTCGAGATTCCCGGCTATGGCTGGTCGCGCATCAACACGGCTGACTACATCGGCGAAAAGGTGCTGCCGGTCGAGGGCGGCGGGCCCGCACTGGTCTCCCAAATTCTTTCCAATACCTTGGGCATTTCCACCAACCACTGGGTGCGTATGGAGATGCATGGCTTCAGGTCGGTCGTCAATGCCGTTGGGGGCGTCACTATCCATCTGGACTGCCCCTTTTACGAACCGATCTATGTACGGGAGACAGAGTCCTGGGACTACTTCACCTTGCCGGCCGGCGATGTCTGGATGGACGGTGAAACCGCCTACTGGTTCGTGCGTCTGCGTCTGCGCGAGAGTGATATCGGACGGGCCAAACGGCAGCGTCAATTCCTTTGGGCCCTGCGCGATCAGGCCTCCAACACGAACCTGCTGCTTCGTGCGCCCGAACTCTGGTCCGCTTTCCAGGAGACCTTCACGACAGACCTTTCGTTGCTGGAGATGGTCGACTATGCACAGTTCGCGCTGAGCGTTGATGCCGGAAATGTGCGTGCGGCGGGCATCACACTGGGTGATCTCCAGAGTTACACCACGTCACAGGGCGCTTCTGTGTTGCGCATCGCCGATCAAGCGCGGGTGCAGGCGGTCGTAGACGGCATCTGGGATGCGTCGGCAATGGCCGACGCCTACCGGCAGGACGCGGCCAACTGCCGACCGGCCCCTGTCGGTGCAGCCGTCGACAACGTTTCTTCCGAAGTGCGCACCCTGTTCGAAGCGGACCCAACGGCTCAGCCTGAGCAGACTGTGCCCCAAGAAACTGTGGCCGAAGAAACTGAACAGACGGACAGTGAATCGGCGGAAGGTGAATCGGCGGAAGCGGACCCGCCGGTCAACAACTAAGGCCAATGCAGAAAAGTTTTATCCACGAAGGGTCACGAATTCCCACAAAGGTCAGCTTTCTTCGTGCTTCTCTGTGCTTCGTGGATCATTATTTCTTTGGATTTGCCTGACGTTTGCTCGATCTGGTCTCCAGCGTCAAAGCCAATGTGAGCTGCCCAACAGTTGGGCATCACTTCCAGCGAAAGATGCCTGGCCCAAACATCAGCATGAAGCGGGTGTCCTGGGTCGGCAGCGCCGGATCGGCCGGAACCCCGCTCTCCGCCGCGAAGCGGTGATGCTCCACCGACAGGATCACCATGTCGAGCACCGACAGCTTGCCGGTGATGCCAAAGAGGCGCGGCGACTCGGCGCGAAACGGGTCCTGTGGCCGCCACATGGAACCCAGCGTCACCCCGCTCTTGAACGGCTCCTCGTCCTCGCCCTTTTCCTGATAGTATTTGTGGTGCAGCGATAGCGCGCCCGATGCGTCGAACGCGCCGGTCTGGCCGCCTGCCGGCAGTAGCCCGCCGATGCCCGCGCCGATGGTCGCCTCCCACGCCCTGCGGTCGATCAGCCTGATCTGGGCGGCGGCGTTCAGTCGTGCGCGGATGTCGGGATCCTGGTCGGAGCGGAACGAGTACTCGTGGGAGAGCTGCAGCAGGGAAAGCCGCCCCAGATTGCGCCCCATAAACGCCTGCCGCACGTAGGATTCAGCACGCGTGTCGTCGGGCCGTGTGCTGCGTCCGCCTTCCAGCAGCGTGTAGAAGCCATTCGTGCCGATGAAGCCGCCCAGCAGCCACGTGGTTTTTGCCTCGGGCTGCACGTCACCCTGCGCCCACTCGTGTTTGAGCTTGAAGTACGGGTAGGCTTCCAATCCCTTGTACTTCTCCTTCTCTTTTTCGTCCTCCGGGTAGAGATCGGCCATGGAAGCAATGTTGAGGCCCAGGTTGAGGGTGAATGCGTAGGGTTTGGTCGGATCGCCGAAGCCGGTAAGCTTGGATTCGAAGCCTTCGGGCGAACTCCAGAACGGATATTTGCTCCAACGCTCGTCGGGAATGTTCGAAAGCTGGAAGGGCCGCTTGAAGCCGGACGGCGCCTCCGTCCACTTGGCCGTGGCCGGCTTGAGCAGCGAAGTGAAGTCCAGGTCCTCGTCCATGGCCGCGTTCAACCCCACCAGACCGCCCTGCAACAGCGCTCCATAGATGATCAGCCAGCCCAGGTTCTCGGTATAAACGTTGCTGATATCCTCGCTCAGATACTTTTCCAGATCGCGCTGCACCGCGAACGAGATCAGGTGCAGGTAGGTGTCGCTGACGCCGGAGAGATTCTCCACGGTCTTCAGCGACTTGCTCCAACTCGGCTTGTAGCCGGAGAGTTCGGTGTGAATGCCGGCCCAGATCAGGTTTTGGAGCGCGGCCGTGGTGTTGTAGAGCAGCTCCTCATCGTCTTTGTTGAGATCGTCCCTCGACTTTTCTGCGAACGTGCGCCAGCGCGAGGGCAGTTTCAGCACCAGCGGACGAAGGGCCAGCCAGGGCAGCCCGACCGAGCCAAAGGCGATGTCGCCCGCTTCCTTCTTGTCGTCTGGCTTCTTTGTCTCCGTGGGCGCACCGGCGGCATCGTTGCCCTCCTTGCGCATGGCCAGGCCGGTCCGGGGCCAGGCGTTCGTGGCCGCCGACCAGAGAGGCGCGCGCATCGGTGCGTAGATCGGTTGCGCGACGTCTGCCGCTGGTTCGGTTTTGGTTGGTGTTGCGGACGCGCCTGCGTCCTTCTGTTGTCTTGTTGGAGCCATATCTGCCTCGACAAAATGAGTGTGAGTTCACATCGCACCTCACGCTCGCGCATAGATCCGATTGCACTGCCAGTCGTTGATGCGCAGCGTGCCCCGTGGCCGAGCGGCCATGAGCGTGGACGCCGGATGGCCGCCGTGGTTGATCAAAATATGGCCGAGTTCGTGGGCCAGCGTGTCGGTATCGCCGCTGTTGTCGATGACCGCCATGCCGCGGAACGGCCGCGCTGCGCCCGTGGCGCAGTAGTCCGGGAACGAGTAGCCGGAGGCCGTCGTGTTCTCCACAAAAAAGGCCCGGATCGGCGTGGTCAGCCCGTAGGTGGCCGACCCCTGACGGTACATGCGGCGCTCATCGATGGTCGTGGTGCCGCATGCCGGGGACGCCGCCAGATCGGTGTCGCCGCCCAGCCAGGTCGTGGTCTCGGCCGGCGTGGCCGTGCGAACGACGCCGGGCAGAATGCGGATGTTGCACTGCGAGTAGATGGCATTGGCGACGGCGATGTCCGTGGTCGGGTTGTGGTCCGAGCCGTCGAGCTTGAGCATGTCGACGGTCACCGTCTTCTCCGCGCGCGTGCGCTGGGCCGTGGGCGGCGGCTCGGCCGCCACCGCTGCTACTAACCCCAGCATGTGGTTGGCCCGGTCCAGGCTGGCCTGCTGCTGCGCGCTGAGCGTGGCCGGGGCCGCACCCAACGCCGTCTGGATCTCGGCCAGTATCGCCGCGCCGTCGCGCTGGACCGCCAGCAGGCTGACGACGCGGTTGACCAGCCCGTCCATGAACGCCAACGCCACGTCGAAGGCGCCGGCGCCAAGCTGCCGGAGTACCTCCTGGATGAAGGGCCGTTCGGCCACGGCGTTGGTTTGGGCGCGGGCGCCGAGGTGCAGCCCGCGCGCCATGGCCGTCGTGTTGCGTGCGAGGAAGTCGGCGGCGTCTTGGCGCAGTGTGGCCGCCGCCGGGGCTGCGGTGGCCGCGGCGTGGCTGTCGAGCAGCGGCATCTGCGCCGGATCAAAGGTGTTGGCCAAATTCTGGATCAGCGTCGGGTTGAGTGTGGCCATGCCGGTCGCCTCGTCGATCTCCACAGGCAGGGGCAGGCGCAGACCGGATTGCCATTTTGTCATGGCCGGAACGGGAATGTAGAACTGGTTGTACATCAGCAGCCCCTTGGCCAGGGTCTCCTCGTCGATCATGACCAGGGGCAAGGGCGCGGCCGCGCCGGGCGGCGTGAACGGCGTGGCCGTCGTCCACAGCGGCAGCAACTGGCGGGCGAGAATGCGCGGCGTCAGATTCTCGCCGATGATCACGTTGAGCCGGCTGGCGCGTGCGTTCAACAGCCCGCCGCGCACCGAGACCGGCCCGACCTGGGTGTCGCGCACGTTGGTCGGCGTGAACTGGATGCCCGAGCCGATGGTATTGCCCAGCGCACCCACGCGGCTCACCGCGTCGGTATCGGCGCGGAAGAGCGACGGCACGGGGGCGTCAGTCGCCCGTTGTTGCAGGACGTGGGTCAATTCGTGGGCCAGCAGCGACCGTCCCGCGCGGGTGTGCGGCGCGTACTGTTGCGCGCCGAAGACCATGTCCTCACCGACGGTGTAGGCCCGCGCATGGATGGCCGCAGCCGAGGCCGCGGCCTGCGCATCGTTGTGCACGCGCACGCCGCCGAAGTCCTGGCCCAATCGTGCTTCCATAAAGTTGCGCGTCGGCGTGTCCAGCGGGCAGCCCGGCCGTTGCAGCGTCTGATGAACGCCGGGCGGTGCGTCGGTCTGCGCCGCAGTGCCCGATGTCGCACGTTGGAGACCGACTTGTCTGCGTTTGCATGCCTCGCACATGCCATCCGGACCGGCCGGCTGGCCGCAGGCGTAGGCGCTGCGCTGAATTGGAGCTGCCGGTGCGCGCATCACCTGGTCGGCGACGCGGTCGGCCTCCTGCTCGTAGCGGTCGCCGGGCGTGTTGATGCGGAGTTTTGTCTGCAACGGCCGGTTTGCGGCCCACAGCGGGCAGACGGTGGTCGCTTGGCTCAGCTCGGCCGGGCCCGGTTGCGTAGCCGTCTGCGATTCGGGGTCTTTTGCCGACTTTACTGTGGTCGACTCCGTGGTTTGTATGGTTTGCATGATCGATTTTCCCACGATGGGACATGGATGACACAGATTGAGCAACCAAAACGCAATATGAATCGCTAGTGAATCCCGGCAGAAATTCTTGTACAGTTTCTACCAGAGGTAGAGGCGCCGGTCATCGCGCTGGGCGTAAAGACAGGTAGTGCTGCTGCATTTCCAGTATCAGCGGCAATACATTGGCCATGATGTCCGCTCTGCGAGAACGTAGAAAGGCCTGCATGCTGCCCGGAGTGATGTCTGTACACGGCCAATAGCCGGCGGTCACCAGCCAGTTTTGCGGCAAGGCATTGAGATCCCCTTGGGTAAAGCCGTACCCCTGACGCAACTTCAGATAGACTTCCTCCTCAACCCGGACCAAGATCTCGTCAGCCACCTTTACCCACTGCATAAAAGCCCAAAGGGCTGCTCGACGGTTTACCTGGTTGGCGGCAATTGTAGAACGATTCTGTAGCGCCTCAACATAGAACGGCGTCACGGCCGCTTCGAACCGGGATTGATATGCTCGCACCCAATCGGCATCCAGGGCCGGTTCCACGATCTGGCCGGAACCCGGCCCTCCTGTCGCCGCTCGGTTTCTGGATGAGACAATGCTGCTCAGGAAATGAAATCCTTCATGGTACATGGTGCGTTCGATTTCAACTTGATTGTCGGTCACGGCTGAACCTGATAACTCATTCAAATTCAGTCTTTGGCCATCCCACGAGCCATTGTTGCCGCCCAAGCGCTGCTCCAGCAAGAGGGTGAAACTGGGCACGGCTACGGTTGTCGCTGCGGAAACGGCGACTCTGATATTGCTGAGTGTGATCGTTTGCGGCCTGGTTTCGGATGGATGCTGACTCTGCCCGGCACTCCTTATCTTGTTGAGCAAATTGGTATAGAGGGCGGCCAATCCTTGTGCGTAAGGTGATGAGATCTGGCGCATGTTTGCCACAGACTGATGCATGTGGTTGACAAAACGGCTGTGGTATATGCAGCCTCTGACTTCCGCCTGTTCTGCGGCGGACATCTGTGGCTGAACTGTGCCGCACCGGGTGTGATCGAAAGGCCCGGTGACCGATGTGAGGGTGGGCACTGCAACAGGCGCCGGCACCGCGATATGGGTCGCACCCTGGCGCAACCATCGATCGAGCACACCGCCATACTTGAGTTCGGCGTCTGACGGTCCGACCTGGTTGCCGGTCGCCGGATCTACACCGCCGGGAGGATAGCCATGCGCCCGGCGGTATTGATCGATCAATGGATCGTGGATCGTGTCGGGGCCGGGCGCTGTGGGCAATCGCTGTAAAGGTGATACCTGCTCAGATATACGGCGCTGTTGTAGGGTATGCACCAATTCGTGGGCAATCAATCTGCGACCCTGTTGTTCGATTGGACGGTATTCTCCAGCCCCAAAGACGATGTTACGCCCCACGGTATAGGCACGTGCATTGATGGCTGCTGCCGATGCGGCGGCTTGCGCATCGGTGTGGATGCGAACGTCGCCAAAGTCGCGGCCAAAGCGAGTCTCCATGTAGCTGCGCGTCGAGCCATCCAGCGCCCGGCCGCTTGATCCATGGACAGTGCCCGCAACAGCCGTGAGTCCATCTGGCAGACCGACGCCGTTCGCCTGGCCGTTCTCCTTGGCCTTTCTAAGGATGCCGCGCCCCGTTGAGGACCCTGACGATCCCGACGGAGCCGGCGTCGGCGTTGAAGGGGCAGGCGCCGGCGCTGGTGCAGACTGATCGGCGGCTGGGCGCGGGACCGTGGTGTTGACCTGTTGCACCATCTGCGCCTGGGGGTCGTAGATGCGATAGGTGAATGGCGTAGGACCTTCCCTCTGGATTCGACCATAGTTGGCGAGGGTAAGATCCGCGTCGGGGTGTTGGGCATCACCGATCCCGCGTGAAATGGGGACATACCAACGCCAATCTTGGTTCACCGTCTGTCCGGCCTGCTCAACACCCGTCATTGCACCTTGAAGATGGACCAGGCTTTCACCTAACACCTCAGCCTGCCCATGTCCCCAAAAACCGCCTTCAGCAAAGCTAATGGCGTTGGCGGCCAACCAGCCGTCATACCCGGCTGAGGCTGGAATGGCGCGATCTCGCAACCCGCCGCGAAGGGCATCGACAAAACTCACCGCAAGCCCCCGTCGCATCGAGGTTCCAAAGCTTTCATTGGGATCGCCCTCTGGGGGCAGTGCAGTGTCTGCGGCCCCGGCGCTAAAATAGTAGGCCGGGATGGATATCACAAAATAGTGATACCAGTCGCCCGGATCGGTTGTCCCCAAGGAAGCTGCCGCAAAAAGACGGTAGTAGTTGGGCGCGTCGAGGCGCGTAATGTTCAGCGCAGCACTTCCCCTGGCAAACCCTTTGGACACATTGTGGGCCAGAAGCAAAGCAGTCCCCCGGTGAGGCGTGATCCCAAGGGCCAATTGATAAAATTGTTCCAGCGTCAGCGGCGCATTCCCTCCCTGTTGGTTGGCCAGGACTCGGTCGCGCAACCTGGCGCCCATTGCCAACAGCGGCGGATTGCTCAGATAGGCCTGTGTGGCTGCCAGCGGCACCAGAGGACCGCCTTCATAACTGCTTAGAAATAGCGTCAACAGGTGGTGGTTTACACGTGTTACGTCGCCTGGGACGCGTTGGATAACGGCGCGGGGCGCAGGCGTGATCGACGGCAAGGCGCTTCTCCAGACGCCAAACGCCTGGTTCTCTCTTTCCGGATCTGCACTTTCTTCCCTGATGACCGGGGCGGCAATGGGCCCGGTCCTCCGCATCACCTGGTCGGCCACGCGGTCAGCCTCCTGCTCATATTTGTCACCCGGCCGGTTGATCCTCAACTTGGCTTGGATTGGCGCAACAGCCTGCGCCCACAGCGGCGTCTGTTCCGCTGCCAGATCGGGAATAGGCAAAGATGCCGTCGCTTCTGAAACGGCGGCATCCTGTGAACTCTCGCCTTTCGTGGCCGTTGCGTGCATCTGCTTGTGCTCCGCATAAAAATTCAGGATCGTTGGGATCTCATGGGATTGACACGAAATCTTCCTGGAAGATCGGACTGCTCAGCCGCTTGTCCTCGAAAATCTTCCAGGAAGATGGCTTGCTCCTTGGGATTCCAAAGAACCAAAATTCATTGACAAAATAACAGGCGCTGACACCGGTGTTTAGCGCACCGGCTCCTGCGCTTCTTTCTCGCTGTAGACGCCGATGTCCTGCTTCATCTGCGTTCGCAGTCCGGAAAAGGCGCCTTTGATTTTTTTGACTTCAGCGATATCGGGCGCTGTCTTTTTAAGCAACGCCCGCGCAGCCAGAAACTTTGTGGTCGCGGGATGGGATAGATAGAGACCATTTCCCTCTTTATAGTACCAATCCGTAACTTCTTTGAGCATCGATTCTGATTCTTCATTCGTTGACAGCTTACTTCCCAGAGCATCGATCTTGGCCGTCAACTGCCACAGGCTTAGGTAGGCGTTGGCAGCGGGCGGCCGCTGCTTGCTTGCGAATGTCTTCGTTGGTTTTGTCGCGCTCCAACCGTCTGTTGATCCAGTAGCCGACGACGATGATGCCGGCGCCAATCAACAAGCTGTCGAGGAATACGAGCTGCAGTTCCTGTGAAAATGACATTTTGTGCTTTCCCTTCGTTCTGCTCAAGCTGACAGTCACTGGCGCAATGCAGTGTTGTTGAAGGAAATTTGATCTGCCAGTGACTGTCAGACGACGTCCCCGATCTCTAACGATGCCAGCGGATAGGGCAGGCTGGCCTTGCGATGCTCGCGTTGCAAGGCCTCGTGCAAATGCGTATCCTGCACGGTTTTCCTATTCTGAAGGGCGAGCAGTGAGGCATGCAGCGCGGCGTTGCGGATCTGCCCGCCGGTTAATCCACACTGTTGCACCACCCGCGCCATAAAGCTATCGCTCACTTCATGCGACGCCGGCAGATGCAGTTGCCAGAGTTGGCGACGCTGCTCCGCCTCCGGCGCGGCGAAGTCGATGACCACGTCCAGCCGGCGCACAAAGGCCTGGTCGATGCGCTGTGAGGCGTTGGTGGTGACCAGGATGATGCCCTCGTAGCTCTCCAATCGCTGCAACAGGTAGTTGGTCTCCAAGTTCGCATAGCGATCATTGGCGCCACGCACATCGGTGCGCTGCGTCATCAGCGAGTCGCCTTCGTCGAGCAGGAGGATGATGTCCAGTTCCTCGGCGTAGGTGAAGACGCGGTGCAGGTTCTTCTCGGTCTCGCCGATGTACTTGTTGACAATGCTGGCCAGATCCACCCGGTAGATGTCCATGTCCAGCGCGCCGGCCAACGCCCGTGCGGCCAACGTCTTGCCGGTGCCGCTAGGCCCGCTGAAGAGGGCGCGCACGCCCCGGTTCAGGTTGTGTGTGAAGGCGGGACCGACGTGCTCCAGCAGTTGTTCGCGCTGCGCGCAGCGCACGGACAGCACCTCTAGCTCGGACCCGATTCGCGGGTGCACGACCAGCGTGGACCAGTTCTCCACCGGCGTGAGCGGCGTGGCCAGGGTCTCCAGCGCCTGGCGGTTGACGGCGCGCATGGCCGTCTGCACGTCGTGCGGCGTGACCCGCCGGCGATGCTCCAGGCGCATGCGGTTGTGGGCCAGCGCGGCAATGCGATGGATACGGCCGCCGGTCAGCAGAAAGCGCTCGGCGATCACCTGGGCGTTGCCATCGTCCAGCGGAATCCCCGTCGCCTGCCAGAAGCGGGTCCGCTGGGCCTGGTCAGGCGGCGGCAGCAGCAGCGTCAAGGCGTTGTCCATGGCGTCGCCGACGATGCCGCCGGTGCGGCCCATGGTGACGCCCAGCGCGCCGGCATAGCCCGGCAGCCGATCCAGTGTGACGGTTTCGCCCACATTGGCGTTGAGACGCACGACCGGCAGGGCGTGCGTCAACGTCGCCAACGGTCCCAGCAGGCGGCGTGTCTCCTCGGAGAGTGTCTCCCCGTCGTGCAAGAGCAGATCCCGGCCCGACGCGCGGGCAATGGCCCCCAGCATCGTGCGCCGACCGGCCCCGCCCATGCCGCGGATCACCAACGTTTCGACCCGCCCCTGTTCGATCAGCGCAGGCAGACCGGCCACCTGATCCATCATTTTTTCGGACAGCACCAGGGTGTCGAAGGTGCGCAGCTCGGCGGCAGACTGGCGCGTGATCGACGTCGTTGGGCGCGGCACATGCCGCCCACGCAATGCATCCCAGATGGGCAGCGGCACGCGCACGGTCCACTCCAGCCGCACGCGGTCATCGCCGCGTGTGATTTCCAGCAGTCCGTGATCGGCCAGCGTCTCCGCCAGCGTCCAGGCCTCCAGTTCCTCGTCCGTTTCGCCGGCAAGCAGCCAGCTCAGCACGCCCAGACAGGGCGAGCGCGAGGGCAGTGGATGTTGAAGGGCTGCAAAGAGCGCACCGAAGCGAATGTCCTCCTCGATCAGGCCGGAAGCCAGCAGCACCCGCAATTCGCTCTCGGTGAGACCGAGGTCATACTGAAGCGCGCGCAGAGGTAGATGGCTGTCATATTCCGCCTCAAGATCGGCCAGCAGCGTCGCTAGCGGCACGCCGGCCAGGTCGTTGTGGTAGGACTGGATAAACGGGTACTCTGTCAGGAGACTCTCGAAGACCTCGGCCGAAGAGCGCGCGCGGCATGTTGTCGATCATGTGCGCGATGAGGCGGGTGAGGTGCAGCCGAAAGTGGCCGGAGGCGTCGCGCGGGAAGTCGAGACCCGGCATCGCCTCCGGCAAGATGTCCGGCGCGACCCAATCCGGCCCGTCTGTCTGCTGCTGGGCCGTCTCCTGCCCGCTCAGTTTCTGTTCGGCCATGGCCAGTCCTTTTACCGTGAAATGTTGTTTTCCGGCGGCCCGGCGGCTCACAAAACAGTACGGATGTAGCTCTTGTAGCACGACATTTATGTCGTAGCCGTCGGCTGATCTCTTCGCCAGAACTGCGACATAAATGTCGCGCTACAAGACCTACGGCCCGCTGTGTCGGAATACGAACTCTGAGCGCCCTGCCGTCTGTGTTGCAGAATCTATGAAAAATAGAACGTAACGATGTGGCCAAAATAGGGCGCCCAGCCAGGATCCTGATCTAGACCGGCACGGCGAACGTCGAGATCGATCTGGGCGAGCGCAAAGTGAATATCCAGGTGGGTGGCGCTGGTTCGAACCGTGGCCAGGCTCAGGATCGGCGCCGCAAAGTCGAGAACGGGCGCGGCGCCCAGCAGGCGTGCCAACGCAAAGCGCAGATAGGGCAGGCACCGCTGCAGCCACCAGCCCAGCCCAGGTCCGACGCGCGCTGTCCATGCCGGGTGCAGCGTTTCCGACGGCGGTGGAGGACCGTGAATGTACGTTGGCCTTACGCCGGCATCTCGACACTCTGCTTCCCACGCATCTTGATGTTCGACGCTGCCGGGCAGATCTGCGATCAGCCAGCCGAAGTCGGCGGCCCACAGACGTGTGCGGCCATCTGTCGTCTCTGGGTGGCAGGCAATGGTATCGAAACCGTGTACGGCCAGCCACTCCGGACGCAGCGCAAAACGGGACGTCTGCGGCAAATCAGTACCCCAGGGCGTGTCGAGATCGTGGCCGCCTAGCTCGGCGACCAGCGCCCAGAACGGGTCGGCCTGGTATTCGGCAAAACGCTCGCCCAGCAGCGCAGCCGTCAACGCGGCCAGAAAATCCCACGTGTTGACCGTCGCCACCTCGTTCACGCTCCACGGCAATCCAAGCCGGGTCAGCAGATTGATCAGGTAGAAGGCCCCGCCCAGACGGGTTGCCGTGCTTTGCGCTGCCGGGCTTTCAGCATCCGCATCTCCGTGTGGCCGAGCGGCAACCTCGCTCGCCGCCCAATCAGGCGCTCCCGATTCAAGAACTTCCGCACCAGGTATCGTGTCGACTGAATGCTTGGCGCTGATCTGAGACGACGCTCCTAGGCCCTGCGTTGCATCTGCTGCATGCTCCACGTCCGAAGTGTTGTCGAGCGCGGCAGTCGCCGGTTTGGGTCGCTGCTCGAACCGGCCACGTGCCGCTGTCGCAGCAAACCAGCGTACGGTCTGCGGCACAAAGTCAACCCCACGCACGGCCTGTGGCGACATGGCCAGCAGGTAGTTGACGCCCAGGAACAGTTCGGCTTCGATCGGCAGCGTGCGTGCAACCGAGGCCGGCAGCCACTCTGTCCAGGGCGGCACCGGATCGTCGGCTGCATTGGCCGGCTCAAGTCCGTTTGCGTGGACGGGAGTACGCATCGCCTCCTCGCGCACGGGCACAAGGGGCAGATCGAATGTCGCCTGTAGCTGGTGGGCCAACTGCGCAAGGCCGCGTCGGTCCAGTCTACGCACGGCCTGCACGGCCTCTGCCGGTGAGAGTCGAGCGAGTGTTCGCGGCAGCGCTTCCACATGTTGCGACCACGCCATCACGAGCCGTTCGTCGACCGGGGCGTTCGGCAGCGTTGGGAAGAGCGAATCCCAGTACCACGAACTGTGTCCGGCCAGGCAGTCGCGCGTGCAGCAGACCAGCAGCTCGACGCCGTCGCTAAAGAGCACGCTCTCGGCATCCACGCGCACATACTGGTGTGCCGGACGGACCGCATGCCTGGCCAGTTCGTCGATCCGCTTCTGTACCTGGTGCGCCCACTCTTGCGATGCGCTGCCGGCCCGCGCAAATGGCGGCAGTTGATCGAGCCGGCGGATGACCAGCACGGCGCCGCTGGGCAGGAACGAAGGCTGCAGCGGTGTCTGGCGCAGGGTCTGTTGCAACGCCAGACGCGCGGCCACGTGGTTGCCGCCGTTTGCGTGCAGCCGTAGCCGCTTGATCCGCACATCCTGCATGGCATCTCTTCTCTCCTGGACGAAAATCGGTATGAAAATCGGACGCCTGTGGGTCGGGCATCCTTGCCCGACTTGTAACTCGACATTTATGTCGAAGCCCGATCACTCAGCCGGAGCGGTCTGCTTCGACATAAATGTCGAGCTACAATATTCTCGCCAACTACCAAGTAGTGCAAAGCGGCGAAAATAGGCAAGTGGATCTGACAGCCCCCCAACCCCCAGCCTTGCTTAGTTTTTCCCACAAGTGAGAGAGCCGATGTGAACGCGGATCTTGGCGGACAAAGGCGGATTACTCTCGATTTATCCACGGAATTCAGCCAGATCAGCGTCATCCGCGTCCAGATCGGCTTTCTCTCCGGCGGCCTGCTAGAGCCGCAGCGGCCGGCTCAACCGGTCGCGTTGGTGGCGAATGAAGGCCACGTAGAAGAGCGGCTGCTTGGCCGCGGCTTGGATCGTCAGCCAATCGGCCATGGCAACGGCTCCAGTGTTGGCAGCCGCGGCCATGAAGGCGTTGAGCATCATGAAACTAGCGACGTTGTTGTGTACCGTCGCCAGATCGCCGCCGAAGCTGAACCCGCCGCCCCCGCCCGATACCAGCGATGTGATGGCGGACGTGATCAGGTTCGGCATTGCTTTTGTCAGTTGCAGGCGATAGGGCGCCAGCAGTTCATCGATCACGAGGATGTCGACCAACGGCTCGACCGCATCCTTCTCCTTGTCCGCAGCCGGGTCAACGAAGTACCAGTCCGGCCGCGCTCTTCGGGACCAACCGGCCGCTGTGTACCCTCGATGGACCTCGAACGCTGCCGCCGATCGCCGAAAGCCGGCGACGCCAGCCCTATCCACACCGGCAGTCCCTGCGCTGTTGACACCGACAGTTTCAGCCGTACTGATACCGGAAGCGATGAAGATGCCGGGTTGAATGCTGCCGACAACCGTCCTGAAATTTTCGCCCGTGACCGCCACCGACGACCTGTCGGCCAGTGTGAACTCAAAGAAACGGTCAACAGGTGCTGATGGAGATGCCGACGGCGCCGGCAGTTGGATGGCGGGCTGCACCCAAGATTGGTGCAGTCGGTTGTGGATCTCGTCCTCCTGCACGATGGTGTATTCGTCGGGCAGATAGTCGCCGAAGAAGTGTTCCAGATTGAAGATGGCTCCCTGGTCGGATGCCGCCAGCACCCCGGCCCGCACGCGGTTGAATACCTGGCTGTTCGACAGCTTGAACTGCGCTATCGCCCTCTCCTGCTCTTCGCTCAAAGATGCAGCAAAGGCGTCGACCAGGATCAGTTCGTACGGGTTGACGGGCAGCAGGCCGACCGGCGGCAGATAGGCGAAGTGCGTGGCGGCGCGGATGTCGCCTGTCTTTGTGCCGAACCTCTGTTGCAGATCGGCGGTCTCGGTCTGGAACTGGACGAATCGGGCCTCGCCCTCGGCCACGCGCTGGTCGCTGATGTTGGCCTTCCATGCGCTGGCCGGATAGGGATGGATCAGTCGGCGCCGCGCCGCCCACTCCTCGACAAAGCTGATCTGGTTGTCTGCCCAGTAGAAGGCGGCAAGCGGCAGATCGCATTCGTCTAGATCGGCGGCCGCGATCTTGCTGAAGCCGTTGTAGGCTGGGTCGAATTCGAACGGGTTGTGCATCAACGAGTCGAGCGCGGCGCTGCCGTAGAACCAGTGGGCGAGCAGGTTGCGATTGCGGTCGCGACGGTTGCCGGTCGGCGCTGTGTAGCCCGTGAGGCGGATGATCTTGAACTCGACGCCCTCGACTTCCCACTGGTTGGCGCAGGTGGCGGTCTCCGTGCCGTCGCAGGCATCAGCGCGGGACCGAACCTTCCAAGCGAGAAAGGGGGGCCACGGTCAACAGGTAGGCGCCGTCGTTGAGCGCCGCGGCGGGCGCGGCCTCGTCACCCTCGCAGGCTTCGAAGCGCCCGGATCGGCGCACGGCCGCAGCCTCTTCGCTGATGGGCTGGACTGGCAGATCGATCGAATCGGCGGCCAGACGCACCACGTCGCCGCGGCGGTTGATGCCGATGCCGGCGGTGATGCGCAGATCGCGCTTGCCGGAGACCGCGGTCACGCGATAGCCGTTGATGACGCCGAAACCCGCGCCCTTGCCGACCAGTGCCAGGCGTTCGAGCACGGCCCGCTGGTCGCTCTGCAGATCTTCGGCCGTGAGCAGGCGGCCATTGGTGTAGTGCGGTGCACGCAGATCTGCGTCGTAGTCTGTGCCGATGTTGCGGAAGTTTGCCATGTTTAGTCCACCTCTCTGGCGCGACCCTGTTCGCGCACGTAGATCACCAGCGCCTCCTGTTCGCCCAATTCTTGAAAGCGCATGATGTGGCCGTCGAGCCGCTGTCCGCTGGCCTTCATGTACTCACGCAGCGAGCCAAATCCCTGCATGTCCGGCGGCTGACCCTGCGGGTTGTAGGCCAGCATCTCCATGGACGCATCCAGCGGGAAGACGAAGCGGGCAAACGGTATGCCGCGATCCTGGAGTTCCGGGTTGGCCAGCCAGACATTGGGGCGAATCGGCTTCGGTTCCAGCGGGATCATATCCACTGCGCCGGGCGCCGTTTCGGCAAAGAGGAAGACCGTCTCCTGTCCGCTCAAGTTGAAGATCTCGCCGTCGTTCTGTTCCACCAGACCGTCCAGATGGAACCACAACTCATAGTTGCGCAAAAAGTCATCCCCGCCGTCGCTGGCGGTGATGGGCGTGATGGTGACGAAAGGCACGATGGGCGTCGGCGGCGGGAGCAGTTCGCTGATGATCTGGACGATCTCGTCCCGGTCGATGCTTTCGCCCCGCTCGACGATATGAAAGGCCAGCAGTTGATTGTTGGCCGGGTTGAAGTTAGCGTAGGCAAAGGGCGCATTGGTGATGAAGTCGGCCAGCGTGCCCGCGCCCTGGACAGGAATTTGGTCGCCGTTGAAGATAAGCAAAAGCCGATCGCCATTGGCCAGCGTGGTACCCGTTGTCCCCACTTCAAAGTAGCGCCCCACTGGATTGCGCCGCGCCGTGTCCTCGGTGATCTGGATCTGCAAGCTGTTGAGCGCGCCATTGGCGCCGATGCGCACCAGCCGCAGGTTGTTGGGCGACAGTTGGATGTTGCGGTCGATGTGCACCCAGAGCGAGAGCGTCCGAACGTCGGCGTCCTCAATGGTGACAAACTCGCTCACCGGCCGCGCCGTCGCCGCCCCGCCGCCTTCACCGGGCATGTCCGGGAAGCGATAGAGTTCCTGGATCAGATGCGTGTGCAGCAGGTAGGGCCGGGCCGAGTTATCGACAGCGATGTCGTCCAGCGTGAGCGTATCCGCGTCCATGGTGGCCAGCGTCATCTGGGCCAGCACGATCTCGGCCGGGGGCGGCTCGTCCTCGCTGCCCGCGGGTTTGCCCGGTGCGATCAGATCGGGCACCAGTTCGGGGCGCACGACGGTGATCCAGTAGGTGAAGATGTCGTCCAGCAGGGCCTCGGCCTCGCCCGGCTGCACCGGGATCACGCGTGTCGCGGGATCGATGATGCCGCCCAGTTCGCTGGTCAGATGGGCGCCGAAGTCGGTCGCCGATTGGGTGATGAAATCTGGGCCGATGATGGCGGACAGCCGATCCGCCTCGCCCAGATCGGCCAGGCTGTCGGCCCCGGCCTGGACGCGGAAGAGGCTCAGGAATGTGGCCAGATTGGCGGCGGCGTCGTGGCGGGGCAAAGGCGGCGGCGCCAGTGCAAAGTCGATCTCGTAGATGTCCCGCAGCCGCGAGGCCGCGCTGAGCTGGTCGCTGCTGCTGCACGGCTGGCCGGCGATGGGCACTAGCTCGGTCTCGCATTCGGCGTAGCGCGCCACGACGTAGACGGTCTTATCGTCGTCGTCCACCTCCTGATCGGCCAGCCACGCGGGCAGGCTGGCGCACTGGGTGTTGCGCACCACGAAAACACGGCCATACTGGTCGATGCCGATGCCGGGCGCGACCTGCACCTCGATATCACTGCCGTTTTCCGCCGCGGTCACGCGCAGCCCGCTCACCGTACCGTAGCCGTGCAGCGAGCGGTTGTGCTGGTACTCTTTCTCCAGGAAATAGCACTGCTCGTCGACAAACTCATCGACGCCCAGCACCAGTCCAAACTCATAGTTCACCCGTTGAAATGGGTCCTTCGCACCCTGCGCCAAAGGGATACAGCGTTGTGTGATGCCATTCATGGTTTGCTTCTCCTGCCGTGAAATTCGCCACAGATGTAGAGATTAGCCGCCCGCCACAACTCGGTTGCGTTCCATCACGAAGCGGTCCTGCACGTTGTAGGGATACGGACAACCGAGATGGGCGTTGGGCAGCGTGACTTCGCCCAGCACCAGCGGATCGAAGTGGGTCGAGTAGCCGATCTGCGTGTCCAGCCCGAGCCGCGCTTCGCCGACGCGGAACATGTTCCAATACTCCTTAATTTCGAACCAGGTGTGGGCCGGCTTCTCCATCTCGACGATGCGCTCGACCATGCGCCGGGCCTCGCTGGGCGGCACCTCGTCGCCCAGCATGTCGGTGCGCTCGAAGCGGTAGGGCACAAGCACGGTGAAGCGGTGCGCGGCGTCGGCCACGCTGACGCCGTCGGCCGTGCCCTCCGTCGGGTCGCCGAAGACCGTGCCGGCCACATCGCGGGTCAAGAAATGCTCCACGATGCGGATGCGGCTGTGTTGCGCGCAGCGGGGGTCGAAGAGTTCGTCGGCCATCGCTTCGTCGATCACCTCATCGTCCAGGAAGATGCGCAGCGCGGCGATGACGCCGGCCAAGGTGCCGCGCTGGCGGTAGAGCCGGTGGGCGAAGCGGATGAAAAAGCGCCGTCGCTCCTCATCCCAGAGCGGGTGCAGGACCACGCCCAGCCAGCCGGCCAGCCAGTCCAGCGCGTCCGGCGGCGTGCTGCGCGGGTCGAGCAGCGTGGAGATCTGGACGATCTTGTCCTCCAGTTCGGTGTAGGAACCCTCGAAGTTGGCCAGAAGCCGTTCGGTCAGACTGGCCGAGACCGCGTCCTCACCGTAGATGGCCGGCAGATAGTGGTCGCGGTAGGAAAAGCGCGGATACCACAGACGCAGCGCCTGGATCTCCGGCGTCACCCGGCCCGTGCCCAGCAACGTTAACTGCACCTGGACATAGCGTCCGACCACGTCCTGGAGCAGGATCTCCCAGGTGCCGGCGCGGTCGCCGAGGGTGGCGTCGTTGCGGCGTGCCGCGTACGGGTCGTAGTAGGGCAGCTCCGCGCCGTCAGATCGCTGGTAGGGCTTGGGCTGGGCGATCCAGGCCGCGCCGGCGAGCGTGTCGGCGTCATCGGCCGCTCGCGCGTCGATCAACACCTGCGCGCCCGGCGGAATCTCGGCGTCCAGAAAGAGCCGGTGCCAGACACAGCCGATGATGTTGCTGTCAAAGGGCTGTTCGGGCATGCCGTTCTCCAGCGCAAAGCGGTTCTGCGGGTCGCCGGACCGGTAGCGGCGTTCGAAATCGATGGGCGAACGTATGACCCCGGCGGTGGCGTACTCACAGTCCAGAAAGATGCCCAGCGGAATCCAGCGGCCCTCAAGATCTTTGTTGGGAAAGTCGTAGTAGACCTGGCCGCCGGCGGCTACAAGGCTCTTCTCCTGCCAGCGGCGCAGCGGCAGGTAGTCGGGTTGGGCATCAATGTCGGGTTTCGCAGGATCCAGTTGGTAGACGATGACCTGATTACCGTCGCGCTTGGCCACAAAGAGCAGGTGCACGGTCTCGCCCTCGTCCGCGCTTTGCACCGCTTGCAGCGGCGGGCATGGATCTGCGCCGATCACGCACGCCATGTAGGCGAAGTCGTGGGCGTGCATGGGCCGCACCTCAGAGCCGCTGTCCGGGTCGGAGACCGAATAGTCGAGGGCATAGACCGTGCGCAGCGCGGCGTGGGTATATTCGTAGACCGCCGACGGCGCGTCATCCGGCGGCGCGTTCAGAATCAGCACCGTGCCGTCCGGCCCGCTGTCGATACTGATGGGATCGGCGGGCGCATCGTGGTCGACGTCGCCGCTGAGCGGGTAGCCCTCGTGGGGCGGCAGACGTCGTGTCCGGCGCGGTTCTGCATCGGCCGGCGCTTCCTTGGGCTGGAACGTGGTCGGCGGCGGCGGACCTCCTGCGTCCGGCAGGGTCGTGACCAGTTGGAAATCACGGTTCAACTGCCAGTAGCGCGCCAGCGCACGGTCGAGCACCAGCAGCCCGCCGTCGGGCGTGGCCGCCAGATCCCAGGGCGTGAAGGTCTCTCCTTCGGGCAGCGTCCACAGCAGCAGGATGGGCGGGCCGCCGCGATGAAGATCGAAGATCAGCAGCCCCTGTCCGACGACGCCCACGACCAGGTAGTGGCCACGGGTCACGGCTAGACCGCTGAGCGTCAGGATGTCCGGCGTGGGCGGGACGACCGGGCCAAAGCGGCGTTTGTCCGGCGACAACGGCGGGCAGTCATCAACGGTCGTCGACGACCAGAAGCGCGCTGAATCGTGTTCGCCGTCGGCCAGGAAGCGAATGCCTGTGCCGGCCTCATCGATCCAATACCAGTGGCGGTAGCGATCGCGATCGGCGCCGCGCCGCCTGTCCAGGTCGGCCGGCGGCTGCTCGGTGGCGCTGCGAAATTGGATGACCTGGCGCGCCAGGCGCAGGTTCTTCTCCTGTCGATTCCACTCCACTTCCGCGTCGACGAATGCCTCATCTTTGCGAAGGGGATCGTCGCCCTTGCCAAAGATCTCGCCCAGCGTCACGCCGTGCTTGACCGAGCGCCACTGCGCCCAATCGTCCAGTGTATGGGTCAGGTGGAATTTTGCCCCGTTGACGTTCAAGATAACCTTGCCTTTGCTCGAAAATTCGTACCGATTTTAGCGATCGATCTGATGGACCGCGGATTTGGCGGATTCGGCGGATCAAAGCGGATATCAATCGGATAGAATCCGTGGAAATCAGCCGAATTCGCCAAATCCGCGGTCTATCAAAACCTAACACTTCTTGGGAATGACGGGGACCGGCACCCGTTCATCGTCACCGGGTTGGGCGACGCCGCTGAAGATGTCCAAGGATTCCAGCGTGTCGCCGACGGCCAGCCCGCTGAGCCAGGGCAGTTGCAGGCCGACGATCTGTTTCTCCGCCACGTCGTCAATTGCGCCCGAGGGCGACTGAATGCCGAGTTTGATGCCGGTGACATAGCGGACGCCGTCGACACGAACGGCGACGGCTTCAAGGTCCTGGCGACGGATCTCCATGCCCAGCGGCCAGCCACCGCCCGCCATCTCGCCGTCCTCGTTGAGCGCCGGCACGCCGCCGACGAGCGGCGAGAGGTATGCTCGGATGGCCTCACGTACGCGTTTGTGGACCAGCGAGCGCACCTCGCCCGGCATGGTCGTCACCGAGATGGAGACCCAGATCGGCACGTACTGCGGGCCGCGAATGTGCAGTTCGGTGGTGATCAGCCGCCGCGGATCGAGCCAGCGACAGACCGCGTCCAGAAAGAGCCGATCCGGGACCGGCGGGTCCGGCGCTTCAATGCCCTGCTGGGGAATGACCAACACTGTCACAACGCCGGGAAACTGTTTGCTGGGATTGGTGGCATCGAACTTGTCCGGGTGAAAGAGCGAGAGCACCTCGACGCGTCCGATGTCGATGCCGGGCGTGCGCCGAGCAATGTCCTCAAAATCTTCGTGCGTGACCAGTCGATCCTGATGGCGTACATAGTTGGAGATGTTGCGCCGGCCGGCGGCGATGGTCTCGCCCGGGCTGGCACCCCAAGTGGGGACCGGGTTCTCCACCTTGATGCCGCCGGGCAGCGTGGGCGATTTGTTGAGTTGGTCGATGGCCAGGTTGCCCTCCGGCCCGCCGCCGTAGGCGTAGGAGATGCGCACGCGCCGTCCCTGGGGCGGGCGCATGCCGCGCAGCCCGTCGCCGAAGCGGATCTCGCCTGATTCGGGGTCGATGACGAAGACGGTCTCGTCCTGCTCGGCGGCGAAGAGATCGTCGGTGCGGGTCCAGCGTTGCCACACTGTGGCGCCGTTCTCCGTGTTGGCCTCGACCTCGACGATCAGGTTCTCGTCCTCGGCGGGCGTGCCCGGCAACAGGATCGGCTCCACGATCACCGGCGTGTTGGCCACGCGGAAGCGCTGGTCCGGCGCGCCATTGGCCACGCCCAGCAATTCGTTCTTGACCGTGACGGCCTGGATGACCTGGGCCACATTGACGCCGACCCACGAGAGCTTGGCCTGGTGGTAGGCGTCGGTGGACTCCTGGTTGGCAAGGCGCACGCGGATCCAGGTGACCACCCGCTCCGCCACAGACCGGTCCTCGATGCGCGGCGGATAGTCGCCGGTGCCTTCCTCCGTGGGGTCGAAGTCCCACAGCGCGATGTCGTCGATGCAGGGCAGCGTCACCTGCACGATGCCCGGCCGGTCGAGCACGTTCTCGGCGTACTCGATGGGCAGGCGTTTGTAGCGGGCCGGCTTGGGCGTCGCCGGCGACTTGAGGTCGGGCGCCGCAATCTCGAAGACCAGGCCGGGATCGTCGACCGGTTCCGGCTCGGCGGATCTCGGCTCAACGCGTTTGCCCTCGACGTAGATGGAAGGGTAGATACCGATGGAGAGCGTCTGCCGGGCGATGGCCGCGCGCACGCTGTCGCGGTCGACGTTCTTGGGTCCCAGCAGCGCCAGCCAGAGAGACTCATCAATGGTCTGGGTTGGGTCGGCCAGATCCAGTTCAGGGAGGTCGGCGCCGATGGCAGGCTCTGCCAGCGGTTGCGTCTGGTAGAAGAGCAGTTCGTCGTCGGGTGAATTGCGGAAGGATTCGTAGAGTTGCGCGTACTGGTCGCGCAGATCCTCGTCCAGCCCGGGCTGGGCCTCCTTGTAGTAGGCGCCGGCGGTCACCGGCAGGATGTTGACGGTATTGCGGGTGCGAAAAGGCACATTGCCGGCGCGCAATTCGCTATCGGCCTTGAACTCGACGGGCTGAATGGGGCCGCGCTCGTTGAGGAAATGGACCAGCCCGCGGCCCGGCGTGGCCGGTTGGAGACCGATGCCCAGGAGCGTGATGAACTTCAGGTAGTTGGCCTCAGGAATGCGGTTGCTGCGGTAGAGCAGGTTCTCGGTCATGAACGCGAACAACTGCACGAAGGTCATGCCGGGATCGCTGTCGTTGAAGTTGTTCCACTCCGGCGTGTGTACCGGGATGCGCACAACAGCCTCGCGCATGAGTTCGTTGAAGGTGCGGTCGTCCAGATTGGGTGTTTGCAAAGGCATGTTTGGGTCCTTTGATGGAACGCGGATTCGGCGGATTATCGCTGACCTTTTCTGTTTTGCTTTGATCCGCAGATGTCCGCTCAATCCGTGTTATACGCGTTCTATTCCGTCTACGTCTGTGTGTTGAGCGATAGACTGACCTGTTCGCGCTGCTGCGTCGCCACCAGCGTGTACATCACCGTGATGTCTACGGCGCGTTGGTCTTGGGGATTGAGCGCCACGCGCACGTCATCCAGACGAATGCGCGGCTCCCAGCGGCCCAGGGACAACTTCACCTCTTCCTGGATCAGCCGCAGATTGGGTACGCTGTTGGGCTCGAAGAGATAGCGATCCAGCCCGCAGCCGAAATCGGGCAACATCAGCCGCTCGCCCGGCCGCGTGCGCAGGATGATGCAGATCGACTCGCGCACATTCTCCTCGCCGCTGGACCAGACCAGCTTGCCGTTGGGGCCGATGCGCGGCGGAAAGCCCAGGCTCTTGCCGTAGAGAAGTTTACCTTCGTCGATCATGGATGTTCTCCGTTATCGAAGATATGATAGACCGCGGATACGGCAGATTCACTACAACGGATTTAGACGGGAACGGATTTAGCCTCATCCATACACCGGCCTGCTCCGTCGCTCTGCCGAAAAACAATCCGATCCATTCTCAATCCGTTGTAGTTTGCATCAAGATGTCCAAACAGAAATTCAGCTGCGCAGATCGCGGATTTGGCTAATCAAACCGGCAGGATTGTGACAAAATCAGCGTAAATTCGCCTCATCCGCCAAATCCGCGGTCTATCCTTCGCCTCACGTTCGTTTTGGTATCGGCAGGCAGATGCGCAGGTAGGCCAGCCACCAGAAGACGAAGTTCAGGATGATCAGGAAGATGAACATAACGATGAAGGCCACCAGAAAGATGATCTGGATCGAGAACGTGCAGACCATCTGGATCGAGAGGCCGCTGTTGCTGTCGCAGCTTTCGATGTTACCGATGACGGCATCCATGGAATCGCCGTCCATGCAGCTTGCCAGCTTGTGCAGCTCCGGCGACATGGCGATGCCCACACCTCGTGCGTACTTACGCAGATCCTTGGGCTTGATGCTGGGCGCTTCCAGACGCACGAGTCGGGCCGGCGCGTCCGGGTCCATCAGCTTGGCCAGGGTGAAGGGCTGGCTCGGCATCTGACTGACAATGGGCGGACATTCCGGATCGTAGACGTAGACCGTGCGCAGATGGTACTGCGGCTCAACGCCTTCCCCGTTGTCATCGACCGGCTCCGGCTGCACCTGGTGGTTGATCAGCCGCACGAGTTCCGAATCCTCGCCACGGGGCAGCGCCATGGGCTGATCCTCTTCGCCCACCACGGCCTCGACCAAGTCCGCTAGGTCGTCGATGTAGCCTGTCGTGACGCGTGTGACGCCGACGCCGTTGCTGTAGCTCGCTGTCGGCTCGTTGCCCTGCCCGCGCACCAGATCAAAGAACGGTTCCAATTCGGCCACGGCCTGGCGCACGTTGCGGTCAACGCCGTTGCGGCGCACGATCCTCGCCTCCAGCGCATCATAGAGATCGATCATCGGCTGGCTGCCGGCCAGCGACGCGTTGCTGTTTTCCTCGATTGCATCCCACAGCGTCGGCAAAGTGTTTTTGAGAAAATCGCCCAACTCCACCAGCGCAAAGAGCCACTGCTCGGCCTCGCTGGTCGGCGCGCCGACGGAGACGCCGTCGGCGATGAGCCGGATCCACGGGCGCTGCACGCGCTGCTGGAAGAGGCTAACCCGGAAGCTGTAGGTGATGTTCAAGTCGTCCTTGATCTGCGCCTCCGTCTCGGCAAAGAACTGCTGCACATCCTCAGGGGTGGAGAGCGGCGCCGTGCGTGTGCGTGCCAGGGTCTCGGTGTACTTCTTGCGGTTCCCTGCCGGGATGTAGCCATAGTGCAGGTCGCGCTCAACGGCGTCAGTGAAGACCGAGCGCGGCGTCTCCGGTTTGGGGCAGACGGTGACCGGGTGCATGGGCAGACGCTCTTCGCCCGGCGCCAACGTGAGCACGCTGTCGCTCTTCAAGGGCTGCCAGAAGCCGCCCTCACCGTCGGGGATCCACGCCTCCTCGCCGCCCTTGACGCGGCGGCGGATCACAAAGGCGACCGACTCCTCCTCGGCGCGCTGGATGGCCTTGTCGGGCAACCCGAGCTGGCGACAGACCAGCGACGCGGTGACCAGGTAGTAGCAGCCGTGCAGCGGTTGGTAGAGCGTCAGCGGCTTGGCGGGATCGAAGTCGGCGTCGATCTGATGTTTCTGGAAATAGGGCGTCGGATCCGCGCCCAGCATGGCCTGCAAGAAGCTGGGGATGAACTCATCGTTGCGGATCTCCAGGATACGCGGCCGCCCGGTGTCGGCAAGATTGCCGTTCCAAAGCAGGGCCGGCGCTTTCCATTCGACGACAGACATTTCATCTACTCCTTCAATTGCTACCAGAGGTTGCCCACGCCCGGCGTGTAGCTCACACCGACGACCGAATTGGCGATCAGCGTGTCGCACTGGACCACGCCGCTGAACTTGGACATGCCCGCGTCAACGGTCACCATGCCGGCGCTGGCCTCGATCAGTGCGGCGTCGATCTTGACCTTGGCCGCGGCCGAAATGCTGATGCCGCTGCTGTTCATCTTGATCACGTTTCCGTTGGAATCGGCGGCCTTGACTGAGCCGTCGCCGTCGTCGAAGACCAGCGAGTGGCCGCCGGGCGTCGAGAGCGTCAGCTTGACCGCGCCCTCGCTGTCGTCCATGCTGATGCGGATGCCGGCGCGAGAGAGAATGGTCTTGACGTTGTTGTCGTTGTCCATCTGTTCCGGCGGCGCGTCCTGGCCGTTCCACAACATGCCCACGACGTAGGGACGCCGCGTATCGCCGCCCTCGAACGCCACCAGCACCTCGTCGTCCACGTCGGGGATGAACCACGAGCCGCGGTCCGCCCCCGCCATCATGGTGGCCAGTCGCGCCCACGCCTCGTAGGCTCCGCCGTCCGCGTCCGGCGACCAGGGCAGACGAATGCGCACCCGCCCCTGTCCGTCCGGGTCCTGGTTGTCGATGACCAACGCAGGATGCACGCCGTAAAATCGACCGCCCGGTCCGGTGGCGGCCCGTTCAAGCATTTCAGATTCCAACATCATCGGGAAAATACTCCAAGTCTTTCAGGATAAATTTCGATAGACCGCGGATTTGGCGGATAAGGCGGATCAAACCGGATTATCTTTTGGATAAGATCCGCGAGAATTTGCCTAATCCGTCTAGTCCGCGGTCTATCGGTTTCCTTTCCGCTACCCAATCCCGGCGCGTTCGACCTCGAACTCGGTACGGTAGCCGCTTTCCAGCGAGGTAGTGTGGCAGGTGCGCACCACGTAGTAGTCGCCGTCGAACATGGGACCGAGCCGGGACAGCGAGAGCGTCGTGCCCACACGGATGCGCGGGTCGCCATCGGCGACGCCCGTGCCGGTGACGAAGCGGCGCGCACGCTCCAGGTAGCGGGCTTCGGCCACCGCAGTCGCCTCCTCGGATGAGAGCGGCGCGGTGTGTACCAGCGATGCGCGGCGGTCGCCAAAGGCATCAGCCAGGATCGAACTGCCGCCGCTCAGGCCGGACAGTTCGCTGCCCAGCGCGTCGTCGTCGACCGTCTCCTCGATGGCCTCCTTGGCCTGGGGATCCCAGCCGCTGACCGTCAGATCTGTGCACTGGTGGGCCAGATCCGCACGCACCTGGAAATCGAGCAGACTGCCGCCGTAGGCCAGGGCGACCGGCTCGCCGCCGCGAGCGCTGCGCGGGGCGGCGTGCAAAGTCTCGCCGTCCAGCCAGATCTCGGCGTTCACCCGGCGAGCACACTGGCGCACAAAGGCCAGGTCGCTCAGATTGGTCTGCGCCAACAGCCGATAGGTGGGGCCGCTCAGATCGTCGAATGCAGTCTGCAAGCTGTGCTCCTGGGCGATGGTGCGCATCACATCCTCGTCGCTCACGTCCTCGAAGGTGCGCGTGCGCCGCGTCAAGCGCAAGTGCTGCAAGCGGTCTTCGGCGAGCACCGTGAGCCGGGCGCCGCCGCCCTCCATGTACGTCGCCTCCAACCCCGTGATAACGCCCTGGAAGAGCACGGTTTCCGATGTCCCCAGGGCCATGCCAAGCTCGATCGTCGAGCCGAAGTCGAGTTTCTTGCGGTCGAAGTAGAGAAAGCCCGACTCGCCATGGTTGCTCAACGTCAGTTCACAGCGGGCAAGGCCGTCGACGGTCTCTTCAACCAATGACGCCTGGATATTGCGACTCACGTCCGGGCTCTCTTCGCCGTCGATGGTCAGTTTGTTGGTCAAGACATAGGCGCCGGGCAGCATGATCTTCTTTCTTTCTACAATGTAGCTTTCTCGTCTCGCTCGAATGAGTGCAGATCAATCAGCGTGAATGCGACTCTGGCGCACCTTGATGTGGCGCAGCAACTTGGTCAGATCGCGTTCCTGTTGCGGCCAAGACTGATCCTTGGACGACGATGCTGACTTCGGCAATTCGCTTCTCTGCACCGGTTGATCTGTGTCAGAGCCGAGCACTTGGAAATCTTTGATGACGACTGGCATGGTGTCCTCCTATCGGTCCGGCATGTGCGATCTGTAGCACAACATTTATGTCGTAGCCCACAGCGGACGACATAAATGTCGTGCTACAGGCTCACTTCACATTGAGATTTAGAAGCGCGCCGGCCTGCAACATGCGCGGGTTGTCGATGTTGTTGGCCGCGGCCACGGCCCGCCAATCCAGCCCCGCGCGAGCCGAAAGCGATTGCAGCGACTCGCCGCTTTGGGAAAATGTCAACGGCGTGGCCCCGATGGAGGCGCCGGCATTGAGACCGGCCGACACCGATGCGCCAAGCGAAGCGCCCGCTGAGAGACCGGCGGATGCGCCAAAGGATGCTCCTGCCGACGCGCCTGTCGAAATGCCCGCCGATGCGCCAATCGACGCGCCCAACGAGGCCGATGCAGACAATCCGACGCCGCTGTTGGCGCTGGACACCTGGTTGGCGCTACGCTCCTCGCAGGCCTGGGACAGATCGATGTTGACCCTGGCGCGCAGCGGCACGCCGTGCTCGGAAAAGTAGGAGAGCGCCTCGGTAAATCCGGTGATATGCCCGCGAAAGAGCAACGTACCCCACTGAAAGGTGACCACCGGCGACACAGTGTCGATGGGCTTCATCATCTCCAGGATGTTCAGCGTCTTCTGGCGCACATCCGTACCGTCATCGCTGGAGTCAAAGAGCAGTTCCAACTGTGAGATCTTCGAGGAAAAGCTGGTGACGCTAGATGCCCTATCCGCCAAACAGTCCCTGGCGCTGGGGCTTGAAGCCGCACCCGCCGTCGCCGGCGGGGCCAGCGTGGCCGTCTCGCCGAAGGTCTGGTGGCTGATGCTCAACGAATCCGGGTTGAAGTCCACGTCCAGGGTGATGTTGTCTGTGGACAGTCTTGCCTTTTCGATCTTCACGGTTCACTCCAGAAAAAGGTGAGTCTGTTGCAACAAGGTGAATTTGCCACAGATGTGCAGAGATTTTTACAGATAGAACACAGATAGTTTTGTCTTTAAACTTGCGGCGCAGATCCGGTCAGAAAGCATCTGTGAATATCGGTTGTTTATCTGTGCCTATCTGTGGCGAGTCTTTCGTTTTTGTAGCGACGTTCAGGCTAAAAACTGAAACCGGCGCTCGCACTGGCGCTGGCGCTCAGCCCAGGCCCGCCGCTGACGCTGAGGCCGCCGCTAAGGCCGCCGCCAATCGAGGCGCTGGCGCTGGCATTGACGCCGACGCCGAATCCCGCCGAGAAGTTGAGCGATCCGCCGCCGCCCGCGCCCTCTGCCCCTTCCAGCGTCAGGCGGGCGTAGACCAGTTGCAACTCCTCGATGGCGATCTCGCCGTTGCGGGCGTTCAAGGATGGGCCGCGTAGGTTGACCGGCAGGCAGTCGCTGAGCTTGAAGACCATGGCCGTCTCGCCGTCGGGCTGGAAGACCGTGATCGTGCCGTCGGCGCGGGCGTTGATGCCGGGCGTGCCCGCCGCCTCGAACCAGCGCCAAAGATGGTTGTTGGGCGTCATGCCGCGGTTGAGCGTCAACTGGCCGTAGGTCACCTTGCCCTTCAGGTGGGTCTGGCGCTGGTTGTCGCCGTTTTCGTTGAACGACTCGGGCTGCATGGTCATGTCCAGCCCATTGCACTCGGCAAAGGCCGCGTTGCAGATGGGACTGCTGATGCCGTTCAGCGGCTTTTTCGGCGTCAACACCACCTCGAAGCGGAAGTTGACAAAGGGCGGCGTGACGGATTCCAAAACTGGGTTGGGCATGTGTGCCTCGCTATCGATTCAGAGTTGCTGTATTGGCGGCTCTGGATAGACCGCGGATTTGGCGGATTTGGCGAATCAAGCCGGATATTTTTTTGGGTAAAATCCGTATAAATCCGCCTCATCCGCCAAATCCGCGGTCTATCGGGTCGATGACCGAACAGCGACAATTCAGGCTAGATCTCAAGAATATCGATGCCGTCATCGCCCGAACGCAGCATGATGATGGTGATGAACTCGATGGGCAGTGTCGGCGCGATCTTGAGCGCAATCAAAAAGCGACCGCTGTCGTAGTCCTGTTGGGTGTTGATCTCCGCATTGGTGATCACCTGGTAGGCGCTGATGCCGCCGCGGTCCAGTAGTTGGGCCAGCACGTTCTCGAAGTAGGTCTGCACCAGCGTGCGAAAGCGGGCGTTGTTGGTCTCGAAGACGTAGCGCTGTCCCTCGCGTAGTGCCAACTTGCGCAGGAAGATCAACAGCCGACGTACCGAGATCTGCACCAGCGAGCGATCCCTGGCCAACGTCAGCGCGCTCATGGCGGCGTAGCGCCCCGGCTGACGGCGCAGCACGTTGATCTGGCGGTTGTAGAGCGGCGCCCATTCGACGTCGGTGAAGTCGGGCGCCAGATCGGCGACTGTGCGCAGGGCCACGTTGGCCGGCGCGATCCAGGCGCCGCGTTGGCGCTCGCGGGCCGCGATCATGCCGGCTGCCGTGCCGTCAGGCGGGACGTAGCGCAAAGGCGCCAGGCTGGGTGTCGTTGTCTCGCGCACGCCGGTCCATGGGTGGTAGACGGCGGCGTAGGAGAGCGGCCGGCCGTCGTAGAAATCGGGCGTGTTGGTGAGATCCTCGTGCCACTGCTCGATGACACGGCCGCTGTAGTGCTGCGGCAAACTCAGGAGCGCCACCATGTCCGCGCGTGCCGAGCAGGCCCGGATCAGCAAACGCTGCATGTCCATCAGTGCGACGTCGTCGTGTTCTGCCGGCGAGTTCTGATCGGGCAGCTTTTCCAACTGCGCCTGGATGCTGGGCAAGCCGCCTTCACCGTTGGGCGGAAGCGTGATCACCGGCATCGGTGGCGGGCAGTGCTCGTTCACCTCTTCGTTCTCCCCTTCGTCCGGCTCGTCCGTTGCCGGCGGGGGACAGTCATGGAAGCCGGATTGTTCTTCTTGCGGCGGATCCGGTTCGGTCGGGTCGGTGAAGATCGGCTGCTCGTACGCCGCCCACCCGGCGTGCGCCAGATCGGGCACGGCGAGGATGGCGACATCGTTCATCGGCAGCAGGCTGTGGATCCCGCGCAGCCGGCGCGTCTGCGGCCCCAGATAGAGTAGTTCATTGGCCTCGCGCATCAGCGTGCGTGTGCCCGTGTTCAGAAAGGCCTCATCGGCGAACAAGTCGATGGGATCGAAGACGTCCAGCCCATCCTTGCCTGTGGTGCCGGTGTCGGGCAGCGGCGTCACGTAGCGGGGCGTCGCGCCCATACCGATGGGCAGCAGCGCTCGTCCAGGTTCGAGGGTGGACTGGCCCAACAGCAGCGAGCGGCCGAGGAAGTCGTCTATCTGGAACGCCAGCGGATAGATCTCCGCCCGGTCGATCTCCGGCATCAGCATGTTGCGCCAGTAGCCGCTGCCTTGGCTGAAGCGTAGATTGCGCCAGACCTCCTGTGTCTCCTCGCCCTCGCACACATGCAGGTCAAAGCTCAGCAAATCTACCTGCATGAGTTGGAACGCTTCATTGGCCAGCGCGGCTCGACTCTGAAGCGGATCACGGCTGTCGATAGCCAACTGCACGACGCCCGGCGCCAGCGGATCGCTGTTGCGCTCGATGCGGTCGGCGATCAGGTAGGTGGCCGCCGTCGGCCCTGGGCCGGCAAGCCGCAGCAGATCCCCCGGCTCAACGGGCAGGTTCAGCGCCTCCAGCGCCGGCACGTCGAAGGTCAACCGTTGGAACGAGTCGGGTGTTCCCGGCGTGGTCCACTGAGCGGTTGAGGCGTCGGCGGGCAGCGACTGCCAGCCGCCGGCCGTCATCTGATCGATGCGGTCGGGCACGGACGCATCCGGCCGCACAGAGAAGATGGTCAGCGAGTCGGCTTGCGGTACGACTTCGATGGGCACGCCGAAGAGTTCCAGCGCCAGCGTTGACTCGACGAGAACCTCGCCGACACTCAGGTAGACGAGGTGGCTCTTGACGATCTCACCGTCGTCGTCCGGCTGACCGATGTGGAGGCGCAGCAGATCGCCGGCGCGCACGGCGTCGGCCACCGGCGCACGCAGCGCCAGGCTGAACGTGCCGTCGTTGAGCGTGCTGCCGGCAAGTTCAACCGGTCCGTCGCCTGCCGCATCGTCGTTGCGAATGGCCAGTGGTTGGGTCCGCAACGCCGCACCGGTGGTCACAAAATCGGACCAGCGGCCGGGCCAAGCGGCCGGCGCGGTCACGGGCTGCCAGTCGTTGGCCGTGTTGTCACCGGCGGCGAAGAGCAGGCCGGGGATCTGGAAGCGGTTGGCGCGGCGGTTGTTGCCGGCGACGCGTACCACGTAGCAGCGCCGGCCGCCGTTCTCGAAGAAAGCGTCCACCGCGCTGAGCAGGTGCGCGTAGACCGGCCGGCCCTCGTCCAGCGCCAGCGGCAGATCGCCGCCGAAAATGCGTTGGTATTGGCTGAGGTCCTCGATCAGAACCGGCATGTCAAGCGGCCCGCGTTGGGCAAAGCCGACAAAACCGGCGATGTCGAGTCGCAGCGGATTCTGGGGCTGTGCCGGTACGGTCGTCTCGCACAGCACGCCGGGCAGGCGTCCGTTGAAGGTCAAAGTTTCAGGCATGGTGCTCCTGATCGGCAACGATTCATGTTGACTGTATCTGATAGACCGCGGATTAAGCGGATTAGGCTGATAACCGCAGATAAAATTGAGGAAAAATCAGCGCAAATCCGCCTGATCCGTCAAATCCGCGGTCTATTTCCGCTACTCGATGTCCATGGCCTCGACGGAGAGCACGAGTTCCTCGACCGCCACCTCGGTGCCGGACTGGGCGTTGAGCGACGGCGCGGTGTAGCGCATGGGGCGCACGTTTTGCAGCCGCCAGGTCATGACGGTGTCGTTGTGGCCTTCATCCAGCATCTGTACTGTGATGTTGCGCGCAGCCCCCTGGTCGCCGTCCCGCGCGTCCCGGATCCACTCCCAGAGATCCAGCGCGCCGATCAGCCCGCGTTTGAGCGTCACGTCGCCGAAGGAGTGCATGCCGATCACCTTGCGCACGTGGTTGGTCGCCTCATTGCCGTTGCGATAGTCGGCAATGTTGACCTCCATATTCAGGCCGCTTACCTCTTGAAAGCCGGCCTGGATGCTGCCGGTGTCGCCCGTGCCCAGGTCGACCAGAAAGTTAAATGCGATGTATGGATTGTCACGTGGGATCGCCATTGGGTTCCTCTTTTCTTGTGCTCAAATTACAGCCTGCCAAATTGAAGGCATGACTCGCTCGTCTTCTTAGGATTGAGAGATTTCGGCCTTCGGCCTAAGATTGGGAGATTGTTGGTTGCTCCTCAATCTCCGAATCCCCGAATTTCAATGGCCAGAAAATACCGATCTCGTAGAATGGTCAATTTAATTTTCAGCGTCGGCCGTCCACTGACCGATGCGGAAGATGACGAACTCGGCCGGACGCACCGGAGCCACGCCGATGAGGCAGACCAGCCGCCCGTTGTCCAGATCGTTCTGGGTCATGGTGCTGCGGTCGCACTGGACGAAGTAGGCCTTGGCCGGCTTTTCGCCCAGCAGCCCGCCGGCCACCCATTCGTTGTACAGGAAGTCCTCGACGGCTCGGCGGATCTTGCCCCACAGTTCCGGCCCGTTGTTCTCGAAAACGGCCCACTGGGTGGCACGGTCGATGGAACGCTCCATGTAGGCGAAGTAGCGACGTACGCTGATGTACTTCCACTCCGGATCGTCGCTGACGGTGCGTGCGCCCCAGACCAGGAAGCCCCGGCCCTCGAAGAAGCGCAGACAGTTGACGCCGTTGGGGTTGAGTACGTCCTGCTGAGCCTGGTTGAGCCGTACCTCGAAGTCGATGGCCAGGCGCACTACTTCGTTGGCGGGCGCTTTGAAGACTGCATGTTCGATGTCGTTGCGGGCATAGATGCCGGCCATGAAGCCGCTGGGCGGCAGCTTGAGCCGGCGTCCACCCTGGTCGGGCCGCGGATCGATGACGACAACCCAGGGATAGTAGAGCGCTGCGTAGTCGGAGGAGCGCAGGTTGCGGAAGTCGAGCGCCTCGGTGACGGTCTGGTTCTCCGGCGTTTCCAGCACGGCGACTCGATAGCGCATGCGCTCACAATGGTTGACCACCGCGTTCTGGACGCCCAGCGCGCCGTCGGTGTCCCGGTCGGCCGGGTAGCCTGGTGCGGCGACGATGGAGATCTCGTCCTCGGTCTCGAAGGCCAGCAGGCCGTTGAGCGGCATTTGCAGTGGATCGCCGGTCAGGTCATCGAAAGCGGGATCGCCGCTGTACGTTGGGCCGGTGGGTAGGGCGCCGTCATCGCCGTTGGCCAGGGTGTAGCGCTGCTCGACAACGGCCCGTGGGCTGAGCAACTGGAGGAGGCCGCCGGCCGCCATCAGGTTGCGCACGATGTCCAACGCGGTCGGCGTTGCGATCTCGGTGGGCATCTCGATGGCAAAGGGGATGGTCAAGGCGTCGAAGCGGTTCTCCGGGTTGGCCGTAAAGGTGTCGAGCAAACTGGTTCGGCTCTCCGGCTCGAAGCTGTACTCGCCCAGGGTCTCCTCACGTTCAAGCTGGTTGACCTGCGTGGACGGGCGCTCGACGGCGACGATAACGCTCACCGGGCGCACCTCGAACTGGTCCGTGCCCAGGCCGGCGCGGAAGGCTCCGTCCAGTGTGATGGCCGTGGGTGCGCCGGCCCCGTCAACGCCGTTCAGTGTCCACAGATCGGCGGCCCGGTTGTAGTTGGCGACCATCAGCCCGTCGGGGTCGGCGTTGGCTGGCAGATCCCACGGATCGTCGGCCGTGGGCCGCGTGCGCAGGTGGACCAGCGCGCCGGTGCGCACGCGGTTCAGGCCGGGGTTGGGCAGCGTGACGCGCGGCTGGTAGGCGTTGTTGCCGGCCCGCAGCGTAAAGGTGATGCGCATGTTGCCGGCCGCACCAGGGAAGCGGGCGATCAGCCGCAGCGGTTCTTCGCCGGCCGCGCCGGGCTGGATCGCCTCGATCTGCTGGGCCGTGGTGGCCGCGATCCAGGCGCCTTCGGCACTGTGTACGGCGTCGTGGGCGACGTCGAGCGAAGTGGCGGCCACGGTCAGGGAGGTGGTGTTGGCTGCGGATGGATCGGCATCGAAGTTGGTTTGGGCAGTGTCCAGCGCGGTGCGCGTCGTGTCCAAGTTGTTGCGTGCCGTGTCCAGGCTGGTTGCTGCGGTGGTCACATCGCCGGCGGTTATGGCCGTGCCCGCCTCCAGATCGGTCAGGACGTCCACAGCCGCCTGCCAGCCGGCGGCCGCGGCATCCGCGGCCGCCTGGGCTTCTGCGGCCAGCGTGCCCGCGCCCACTGCCGTGGCTGCGGCTGCTGCGATCTGGTTGGCGACCGCCAACTGATTGGTCGCGTCGGCCAGCATGTCGCCGGCAAAGGTGGCCGACGCCGCGCTGCCCAGGGCGTAGTGATGGCTGGGCACGCCGTCCTGGATGTCGAAGCCGTTGGCCCGCGGCGCGTTGAAGACGCGCTGCACAAAGAGCCGCCGCCCGCCCTCTTCGAAGAAAGCGCGCACGCCATGGGCCAGGTAGTTGACCTGGGGATTGGCTTGATCGGTGAAGTTCAGATCTTCCAGGTCGCCGTAGATACGCTGGAAGTCGGCCAGGCTGGTGACCAGTTCAGGTTGGCCGCTCACCGGTCCAAAGCGAGCAGGGCCGACGAAACCGGCAGTGCTGGTGCTGACGCCTTCAATGGTTTTTGTACGGTAACTGGTCTCTTCAATATAGACGCCGGGTGACAGATATTCAGGCATAGCGGTTTCACTCCCTTTGGAACGATCTGTAGTTCACCTATGCAGCTTGGATCATGCAGCTTGAATTAGCAGCGCGGACAAAGTATCGGTACTGGCATCGATGGCCGTGCGCAGGACGGGCGAACGGCCAAAACGCAGGACAAGCGTGGTTTGGGTCTCGTTGAGCGCGCCAACGACGGCGTAGGTCTGGGCGTCGGCGTTGACGACGGTCACGGTGTCAAAGAGAAAGGCCGCGGGCTGTGCGCCCATCGTCGTCTGCAACGGGGCAATGGTCGATGGATCTGCGTTCGGCAACTGTTGCGCCAATTGCGCTCCGTCGGCGGCGATGGCGGCCGGATCGTGGGCGACGTCGATGGTTAAGTCCCAGAGCGCCTCGCTAAACAACACATCGTCTGCGATCAGCGGGTAGGGCATCGCCACCACAAAGCGACCGCGGTCATCGGCGTAGCCGTGGAAGGCGACGGCCGGATCGCCAAGTATGTCGGCTGGCCGCAACACGTTGATCCTCGCCCACAGGGCCGGCGCCGTCACGGTGACCTCCGGCGGCACGCCTGCGGGAACCGTGGTGCGCAGCAGTTCGCCGTAGACGGCGGCGTAGCCGGTCGGAATGGGCCGGTTCAGGGCCGAAAAAAGGGCGATCTCCTGCACCTGCGGTGTTGCCAGCGGCAGGGAAAGCCGGTGCGTCTGCGGCAGAAAGCGTCCTTTGCGGTCCTCGATCTGCACGATATAGTCGAGGCTACCGGGGGCCACCGTGTCGCCGATCTGGTAGCCTTCAAGGCCGGGCAGGGTCCGAAAGCCGTAGATGCCGCTCTGCTGCGAGCGTTGCGCGTCGATGAAGCGGTGCACGGGCCGTAAGATTGGCCGCGTCATGGCGCCAGGCCCGCACTCGACAGGCCGTCGGCTATGGTCTGGCCGGTCACGCTGTCCGTGAAGTGGATACGCCAGCGCGCCGCGGTAGGTGATCACGTCCAGCGGCTGCAAGTCGGTCAGCATCTCATCTATCCTTGAAATTCCAGATCGCGCACCAGCACCGCTCCGTTTTTCTGGACAAGTTGGGGCGATTCGATGCGCACGACCTTGGCGCAGTAGGGCACGCAGATGTTGAAGTCGGACGGCACCTGGTCCCAGATGCGCAGGATCTCCTCGGTGGTCAGCGCCTCCTGGATCACGTGCAACTGTTCGTCGGCGCTGAAGGTATCCTCGCGGCCGCTGTTCAGGATGCTGGCGGGCAGCGAAGGGTTGTCCTCAAGCACCCGCATCATCCAGCCCAGGATGAGCTGCTGGAGTTGCGAGCTGCCGGCGCGTGGGATCAGCAGAAAACGGATGTCGACGGGCAAATGGCGACGTTCCTGAACGCCGTCGTAGCGTGGCCGCGGCGGCAGCGTCCGTTGCACGCCGTTGATATCGACGCGGTACATGAAGAGCGCCACCTCGCCGTCGACCGGGATGTTGCCGGCAAAGTCGGCGGTGGTGAAGACACTGCACTCTACGTTCTCGATGTCCGCGCCGTAGAGGTCGGCCGATCTCGATTGTCGCAACAGATTGCAGATTGCAAGACAGCTTGCAAATATCGCTCGATAGTTTGCCATTGATGTTGATCCGCAAAGATTAAATAGGGTCAACCGGCGGCGTCAACCCGAAACCGTTTCTAAGTCTAGCAGGGCGGCGTGGGGCAAAGCGTATCCTGGCCCGTATCCCGGAGCGTTCAATTGCTCACAGGTTCTGCGTATGGGTCAATGTTGCTCATGCGGCCTCAGGCGACTCAGCTCTTGTCGGATATTGTGCCGGAGTTGGACCATGGATTGGTTGGCCTGATCGAGCGTACGCAGCAAATTCGTCAGATGTTGGGCATAGTGAAGTTCCTGGTGCGTGACATCCGAGGGGGGAATCTGCTGATTGCGCACCGTGTTGTAGAGGGCAACAGTCTGCGCTGCCGGCTCGACGCCCAATTCCTCCCACAGGATGGCGCGGCAGAGATCATACTGATTGAGGACAGCCGTCCGTTCGCCGGCCATGGCGTAGAGACACATGAGATCGTAGTGGGTGCGCTCGCGCGCCCGATCCCAGCGTAGCAACTGATTGGCGTAGTCGATGCCGTTTTCGAAATCGCCATGGTGAAGCGCATGTTCGACCAATTTGTCCAGTATGATCATGTTCATGCGCGTCAACCGCTCGCGTTCAATCACGCACCAATCCTGGTACCAGCCCTCCAGCAGATCCCCGCGATAGAGCGTAACGGCTCTCTGAAGTTCGGGAAGCGCCGCTTCGGTCAACTCGTGGCCGGCAATGCCCTTGGTCGCGCGGTAGATTGCTTCAAACTCAGCCAGATCCAACCAGTAGTTGCGGGCTTCTGTGGCGTCAATCCACTCCGGATCGACGCACAGAACTGCGCTCTCTTCGGGCATGGTCGATTGGATCTGCCACAAGGTCTTGCGCAAGTAGGTGCGCGCCTGGGTGGGCGATGCCTCTGCCCAGAGCAACGCAGCCAACCGGTCGCGATGATGGGGGACCTTACGAAAGATAAGCAGGTAAGCGACCAGTTCGCATGCTTTTTGAGAGGCGGCGGGGGTCACGCGCTGTTCGTCGCACCAGATATCGAAACGGCCCAACATGAAGACGCGAGTATCAGCCATGGGAGAACCTCCTTCACACAACGTCACAAACTTCCAACACCCAAACAATGGCGGGGAGCACACAGAATTACCGCCGGTTGTCAGCGAGCGCTGCCTGCTGAACAATCTGCGTGGCGAGATCAAACATGCTCTGGGTTCGCGTGAGACGAAAAATCGCGACAGACGGTCAACGGCAGATCGCGATGGCAGCGAAACGGAAGGCAGATACAAGGATTGTACAGGAAGCGAACTATGATTGTAGCATTTGCCTGACGATTCAGCAAGGTGTTTTTCGGATGTTTTCCACCTGACTTCCATACGATCCGCGCGCTCCAGTCTAGTTGCTTTCGGGCAGTTCGGCAGTGCGTCCGCGCATGGATAGCGTGTGCGCAAGATCACAGCGCGACGAAAACGGCCACAAGGAGCATGCCCCTTGTGGCCGTTTTCGTCGCGCTGTGGTTTCTGAGAAAGTTTGGACTATGCAGCCGCTAGGTGAGCGTCCGCAAAGCGGATGACTTCGCTGAACCCGCAGTCGCCAACCACGGAGTAATACCGAGAACGACCAACCCTATGAGTCCGGCCAGCATCGCATAGAGTCCCCAGCCCGCGTCCTGCGGTCGATTGTAGATCAGGCTGATGTCCGGCAGAACACGCAGGAAAGCCCTGGACTGGGAACCCATGCCGACGCCAACGCCAGCAGGGCGATCACCGTGCCGGGCACTTTGCGAGGGAGCAGCGCCAGAAATGGGCTGAGTGCTGTCGCCGACAGCAGCAGCCCGATGGCGATGGTTTGCTGACGAAACTCAGGCGTCAGCAGTCGCTGGGGCGTCCACGCCGGGGGCAGCAGATTGAGCGCCGTGATGATCGACAGCGCAACAAGTATTGCACGAGCGGGCCAGCCATAGCACAGTTCCGGCCGAAAGGCGTACAGGCTCATGGCCAGGCTGACCGTCACCAACGGCAGATAGAAGCCTTCGCGCCAAAGGGTGACGCTGCCGTCGAGCACCGACGGCAGGAACTTCACATATTCGCCCATGTCCAGGCCAATCACAACCAGCCCGGCCGCCGGGTTGCCGATCCATGGGCCGAAGTAGCCCACGAGCGTCAGCAGCCCCGCCGCAAGCAGCAGCCAACGAAACTGGCTGTTTATCCGGTCAAACAGTGAGCGCACGCAGCGTTCTCCCCCTTTTTTGAGATCGTGATTGTAGGTGCGTTTGCAACCGACGATCCCTGACCAGTTGATGCGGTTGCAAACCGCACCTCATGTCTGCATACGTTTCACGCCGTGCCAGCCGTGCGGCCTGGCGCTTTTCCCCGGCAACAAACCGCTCGCGTGCCTGCTCGTCCTCCAGGCGGAGCGGCGGGACGGCGGTCGGGACGGCGGTCATCGTCCAGCGCCACGTAGACGAAGTAGGCGCTATTGGTGTGGGTGACTTCGCCCGTCAGCAGATTTTCGGCTTCGACACGCAGCTCGACTTCGATGCTCGTGCGTCCCACCCAGGTGATGCGACCGTGAACCAGCACCAACTGGCCGACCAGCACCGGCTTGTGAAAGGTGACGCTGTCGACAGTCACCGTCACGGCCGGGCGTCGCGCATGGCGGCTGGCAATGATGCCGCCGCACTCGTCACACAGCTTGAGCAGCCAGCCACCATGGATATTGCCAAGGCTGTTTGAGTGTTCGGGCTGCATGTATTGGGTGAGCGTCAGCTCGGACTCTTCGGGCTCTTGGCTGGGAGATCAGCTTCAGTCATCACTTTTTCCAATCTGACGTTATGTGCCGGTAGCTCGCAATCCATGTCAGGCTGATCCAGTCAGTCGACACGCTGCATAGGCTTCCAGCAACTGGCCGACGCTGCGTTGCCAGGTGAAACCGGCGGCATGGCTGATGCCGGCTCGGCTGAGCCGGTGCCGCAGTTGACGCTCAGTGGCCAGGCGGACTGATGCCGTCAGCAATGCTGTCCACATCTTCGGCATCGACGTAGATAGCGCCAGGGCCGCCGGCTTCGGGCAAGCAGGAGTTGTCGGCGGTCAGCACGGGCGTTGCGCAGGCCAGCGCTTCAATGATCGGCAGCCCAAACCCTTCGTATAGGGATGGATAGGCGAAAAAATCCGCTGCCGAATAGAGCGCCGGCAGATCTTCATCGGCCACGAAGCCGGGAAAGATCACGTGGGCTTCCAGGCCCAGCCGTTTGACCTCCTCAAGATGGTGTCGTAGAGCCAGCCCTTCTTGCCGCCGATCACCAATTGGTGGTCGAGCCGGGCATCGTCGCGGGCCTGGCCGAATGCCTGGATCAGACGTTCGAAATTCTTGCGCGGCTCCAAGGTGCTCAGGCCAAGAATGAAGGGGCGTTCATCGATGCCGTAACGTGTGCGCACGGCGGCGATTCGGGCCGGGTCGTCGATTGGCAAAAAATGGCTGTGATCAACGGCACCCTGGACAACCGAGATCTGCGCCGCCGGAATCTGCCACTGTTCCTGCAGATCGATGGCCGTGTTTTCGACTGTCGGCCAGGATGTGATCGGCGCGCTGCACGCTGCGCGGCACCACCACGTTGAGGTAACGATGCAGGCTGGGCATGGCCGCATTCGGGTAGAAGAGAAAGGCCAGATCGTGGACGGTGAGCACCTTGCGCCGCGCCCGATTGGGGGCCATGACAAAATCGGTGGCGTGGAAGAGATCCAGCGGGCCGCCGGTGAACCAATCGACCGGCGGCGCCGGCACGTTGAGCCGGTGCCAGAGTCGAACCATGTTGCGTTCGTCGAGAGGGGTCGAGTGGAGCGGCAGCGGCGCTGCGTCTCGATCCGCCTGGCTGACCGCGCCGACCACAAAGAGGCGCAGATCGTATCCCGGATTCTCCTCGACCAGCGCCGCGACCTGGCCCCGGATGATGCGTCCGATCCCTGCACTCTGTCGGATGGCCGGCGTGTAGTCGATGGCGATGATCGTCATGAAAGAGGTAACTACAGCCCGCGATAGGTCCAGAAGCGGTTGACAAAGAAGTTCCAGAAGAGCACAACGCCGATGGCGAACAGCTTGGCGAAGTTGTAGCTGACCGTGTAGGCCAGTTCAGGATTGGCAATCCATTCGGTCCCAATGGGGCAGAAGCAGGTGGTTCACGCCCAGGAAGACGGCCTGGTTGATGGCAAGGCCGATGAGGCTGACGATGGTGAACTGGACGAGTTGACTGCCGGCGGCTCGATCCCGGCTTTCGGGGAAGGTCCATCGGCGGTTCAGGAAGAAGTTCTGGATGACTGCGGCTGTGAAGCTGAACAGATTGGCAACTGCCAACGGGAAACCGAATACTTGGATCAGAATATTCAACACGGCAAAATCGGTGACCGAACCCGCCGCCCCGACCGTGGCGAATTTGAAAAATCGCCTGATCTCTTTTTGGTTGGTATCGGTCATGCTGCGCACTTGTGAGATGCTCAAAACTCAACTCCTAGGTCAGTTCGGCGTGAATACCGCGACGGACATCAGACGACTTTTCCTCTTGCCGCAACTGCATGTGGATATCAGCCGGATTCATCAGTCGATCATCCTGCTCGATGGAAACCAAGCATCCGATCCAAAGGGCCAGTTGAATGTAGATACCCTGTACAAAAAGATTGTCGAAAAAATTGTGCAGGCTCATGTGTACAATGACACCCAGAACGCCCAGCGCCAGGGCCGCCGTCCACGAACCGGGTTGGGCACGGCGGATGCCCCTCACAACCCAGATCGTCAACCCGCCCCAGAGCAACAGATAGGCCGCAAAGCCGACAATCCCTGTCTCGCCCAGCACATTCAGATAGATATTGTGTGCATGCCCAAGCGCTTCCTCCCACTGGGCCAGCCGCACCGTCGGATAGACAGCCTCGTAGTTGCCCGGACCGACGCCGAGCCAAGGGCGCCTGTTCCCACATGCGCAACGCCGCCACCCAGTGGGCCAAACGCTCGACCACCGAGAAATTCTCGTCGGTCACCGGCTGGTTCAGCACATCGCCGACGCCGACGTAGGCAGGTATCTCCTGCACACGCGCTGCAATCGGCTCCGGCAGTGTGGCCGCTGAAAAGCTGCCCAGCAGAAACGCCGACAGCAGCACCACCAGCAGCGCAATTGCGAGGGCAAAGGTGCGTCTGCTGCGAAAGACAAGCACTACGCCTACGCCGGCCACCGCTCCGATCCAACCGCCGCGGCTCCAACTCGCCAGCAGGCCGGCGCCGATCAGCAGGGCGGCGCTGGAGTAGAAAACGGCCAGGCCAAGTCTGATCCATCGACCGCCGACATCTCCCCCATTCGGTCGGAACACTGCCTCACGGCGCGTCTCTCCATTGCGCTCGGCGCCGACTTGGAAACGACCACTCAAGCCGAAAACGTTCCCCCAACCCCAGATCGCCAGGCTCACAGCCACCGGCAGGCAAAGACCAAGATAGCCGGCATAGGGATTGGGCTGCAAGAAGCTGCCGCTGGCCCGCATGTAGCCGCCCAGGATGATAAACCACTCAGGTCCGATGCGGAAGACAAACTGATACAGGCCGAGCGCGGCCTGGCCCATGCCGCCGATCAGCAACGCCGCCACCAGCCAAGGCAGACGCACTCGCGATACCATGCTCGGAATCAGCACCACGACTGCGGCAAATTCAATCCATTTTACCACTTCCTTTACGGCTTCGCCCAACTCAGCCGCGCCCAGGGTTGAGAGCAGAAGTGCACCGATGTAGACTAGGGCAAGGGAGGCGGCGAGGGTCCAGCGGATGGAGAGTTGCCTACGCCGGACGCCATCGGCGAACCAGAGCGCCATCGCCAGCGCCAGCAGCAGGTCAGTGGCGCTGAATGGCCCGATTTTGATCGCGCCGGCCATCGGCAGTACAGCGGCCAACCCAAGCCAGATCAGCCAGGGCCAGCGCAGCAGAAGCAACGCTCCGGCTGCCGCTCCGGCCGCCGGCACGATCTGCCGCAAAGGCAGCACGGCCATCGCCCACGCCAGCAGCGTGAGCAGGGCGACGGTCAAGATGGGGCGTATGGGCGAATACCGCAATTGAATCGTCACAATGGAACCATGGTAGGCCGCAGATGTGTTCCTTGTCAATTCTGTCGAAAAGAAAAATCCCGGCACCCCTGTGCCGGGATTTGTTCTGTATGGCGGAGGGGGAGGGATTTGAACCCTCGAGGGCGTAAACCCTATGCGTTTTCGAGACGCACGCACTCGGCCAGACTATGCGACCCCTCCAGATCCCGAATGCAAAAAGCTGTTCGGGCTTCAGTATTTCACTGTACTTCGATAGTAGCACAGCCGTCCGTGTTCGACAATTTTCGGCAGGGCATGGCTGTATTTCACGAAGTAAATCCCGGCGGATATCTTTCCGGAGTTTTTACCTCTGGTGGAACGGCTGATTTTCGCCGTGGTATTTACGACATCGTGTACTAATCGTGTCCTATTCGTCTTCGCCCACCTGCTGTTTGAGCCAGGCTTCGATGAACATGTCGATGTCGCCATCCAGGACGGCGGCGGTGTTGCCGGTCTCGACGTCGGTGCGCAGATCCTTGACCATCTGATACGGGTGCAGCACGTAGTTGCGGATCTGCGAGCCAAAATCGGCATGGACGTTTTCGCCTTTGAGCCGCGCTTTCTCCTCGGCCAGCCGCTCCTGCTCCAGGTCGTAGAGCCTGCCGCGCAGCACACGCATGGCCAGCGCCTTGTTCTGGGTCTGGCTGCGTTCGTTCTGGCAGGTGACGACCAGGCCGGAGGGCAGGTGGCGGATGCGTACGGCGGTGGCGTTCTTCTGGACATTCTGGCCGCCGGCGCCGCCGCTCAGGAAGACCTCGATCTCGATATCATTGGGGTCGATCTCGATCTCAATTTCATCGTCGAGCACCGGCACGATCTCCACCTTGGCGAAACTGGTGTGGCGGCGGCTGTTGGAATCGTACGGGCTGAGGCGCACCAGCCGATGGGTGCCCTTCTCGGCCTTGAGATAGCCATAGGCAAAGGGACCGTCCACTTCGACCGTCACGCTCTTGATGCCGGCCTCTTCGCCCTCGGTCATGTCGGTGATGATCGTCTTGAAGCCGCGTTTTTCGGCCCAGCGCAGGTACATGCGCAGCAACATCTGCGCCCAATCCTGGGCTTCGGTGCCGCCGGCGCCGGCGTGGATGCTGAAGATGGCCGCACCCCGGTCGTGGGTGCCGTTCAGCGCCAGGGCGAACTCGCGCCGCTCGAACTCCTCTTCCAGCGCAGTGGCCTCTTGCTCCAACTCGGCCAGCATGTCCGGGATCGTCTTCGACCATCGCACACAGTTCGAGCGGCATCATTGGCGCGGCCGATGCAGTCCGTCCCACACTTCGACGATCTCGCGCAGCGCGCTCAAGCTCCTGCATCTTTTTCTGGGCAAGCTGCTGGTCATCCCAGAAGCCGGTTTCGCCGATCTCCGCTTCTAGCTCGTCTATCCGTTCGGTCTTCTGTGGGACGTCAAAGCCGCCCCCTGATCGCGTCAACCCGCTCAACAAGCAGAGCGAGCCGCGATTCAAGTTCGGTCATGGTGTTATCTCCGTGTGTGATAATGGCGATATCGGGCAGTGGGGAAGTAGGGTGGTGTGGGGAATGCAGGCGACGTTGCCTGCATTCCCCACAACCCCACATCCCTACTGCCCCAACCTTCACTCAATCTCCCAACAACCCTTCAACAAATGCCACTGGGTCAAAGAGCGCAAAATCGTCGATCTTCTCGCCGGTGCCGACGAAGCGGACGGGCACGCCCAGTTGTTTCTTGATGCTGAGCACGGCGCCGCCCTTGCTCGTGCCGTCCAGCTTGGTCAGGACGATGCCGGTCACGCCGGACGTCTCTTTGAAGGCCATGGCCTGGGAGATGGCGTTCTGGCCGGTCGAGGCGTCCAGCACCAGCAGCACCTCATGGGGCGCCCGGTGAACCTGCTTGGCGGCGACACGCCGGATCTTCTCCAGTTCCTGCATCAGGTTGTACTTGGTCTGCAAGCGGCCCGCCGTGTCAACCAGCAGCAGATCGGCGGCGCGGCTCTCCTGGCTGGCGCGAATGGCATCAAAGACCACCGCGCCCGGGTCCGAGTTGGGCGCCTGGGCAATCACGTCCACATCCGCGCGTTCGCCCCAGACCTTCAGCTGATCGATGGCCGCGGCCCGAAAGGTGTCTGCCGCGGCCATGACGACCTTGCGACCGCGCTGACGGTACCAGTAGGCCATCTTGCCGATGGTCGTTGTCTTGCCCGAGCCGTTGACGCCGACCAAAAAGACCACAGTCAATATGCGCGGCTCATCGATGTGCAGCGGCTCATCCGATTCCAGCAGGCGGACCATCTCCTGCTTCAGGATCAGGTAGGCGTCCTTGGTCGACTTGATGTCCTCTCGCTCGACACGCTGCCCGAGTCGCCTCGACCAGGTCCATGGTGACATCCATGCCCAGGTCGCCCATGATCAGCGTCTCTTCCAGTTCTTCCCAGAGTTCCTCTGTGATCTCATTCTCTTGGAAGATGGCGCCGATGCGGCCGAAAATGCCCGAACGAGTCTTCTGTAGACTCTCTTCGAGCTTCAGTTCGTCCTGCGTTTTTTCTTCTTCCTTGCCGAACATACGACGTAGCAACGGACGGTCTCCTTCCGGTTGGCTACAAAGATCCGATTGACTACAAAGAGCAGACGCGGGACATGCCCGCGTCGATGGATCAACAGATCAAGTATACCATGCGGCGATTGGTGGATCCAAAGTTGGATTGACAACGGCAGTTTGACGGGTTACTATTTTGATGTGTCTTGGCGCACAAATGGGTTGTGGTGCTGTCTGCTACGATGGCGATCAGAATCGGTTGACCTGGCTGCGGGACGACTAAAAATGTACGAGCGTATCCTCCGACAGATGCGGGCTAGAATCCGCTTACGACAGTATGTGATGACACTTCATGCCGAAGATGAGATGAACGACGATCAACTGACCATCTTCGACATCGAGCGAGCGATTTCGATCGGCGAAATTGTTGAACGTCAAAGGATAGAAATGGTGCAACAATCTGAATTAACCTGCGTGTGTGGTGTTTGCGGTAGGCCGGGAGCCGTCATTCGCCGCGTCTCCTGGAGCTATGGACGCGGCAACACCCTTCTGGTCATCGAAGACGTTCCTATGGTTAGCTGTTCTCATTGTGGCGAAAGCTACCTAACGGCTGATACGCTTCATGAGCTTGAACGCATCAAGCAGCATCGGCAGTTGTTGGCCAAACAGCGACCGGTACCGGTCGCTGTCTTTGCCTGACATGATGGGAGCATACCCTTACCCGACTCTTACAAAGATTTAATATCCTTTTCATCTTTGCGACCCATACTACGGGTGCGCTGTTGTTCAATGCCGACAGACCTCCTTGTTGGCGGAATAGGTTCCGATGTTGCCTCTCTTCATCGGAACCTATTTTTTTGCCAAAAGGAGAGTTCCCGTGTGTCGCATCGACGCTGATGCGGCACACGGGAACTGTGCGTTCTATCGATTGTTTGTGTTGTGGTCAGAGAGTCAGCAGTGTTTGTTGGAGGGTGGCTGTGTTCAATAAACTAGGCGGCGAGTCGATTGGGCGGAACCAGCCCGGCGCTCGTTAGCGAATCGCGCAGCGCTGAACGCGCACGACTTAGGCGGGACTTGACGGTGCCCAGCGGGAGATCGAGCAACTCCGCCGCCTCTGAATAATCGTACCCATGGACGTCTACCAGCAGCACCACATTTCGATGCCACGGCGGAAGTGAGTCGATGGCCGCCAGGATCGTTTCCATGTTTTCGCGATGCATGGCCAGTTTGGCCGGATCTTCCGTCACATCCTTGGCGTCGCCGGGGATTTCCAGACCGTTTTCATCCACCAGTTCGTCCAGGCTCACCGCCGCACGTCGACGTTGGCGGCGCAGGTGATCGTAGCATGTGTTGGTCACGATTCGCAGCAACCACGAACGGAAATTTCCATCCTGGAAGCGAGGCATGGCGCGATGCGCTTTGATCAACGCATCCTGGACGGCGTCGGCCGCGGCCTCTTCGGTGCGTAGAATGTGCTGTGCGACGCGTTGAGCGGTCGCCTGATATTGGTTGACCAGCGCGGCAAAGGCCGTATCGTCGCCGAGTCGGGCAGCATGAACTGTTGTCTGCAGATCGAAGGCCGCGAGCGCTGTGCCCGTCCCCATGGTGGTCCCTAGCCTGCCGGCGCTGAAGTCTGAAACCAAGGTTTGCTCCTGCGTCGCAACTTGCTGAGTCATCTCTGCTTCCTTTCATCTTGTCCGCCCAACCTGGGCGGGCTGAGTGCGGCCAGCGACTGACATCGTGTGGGAGAGAATCACGTTCAAACGCTCCCTAGCTTTGCTGACTGTCTGTCGGCTGACGCACATCAATCCACAATCGTGCGGGTTGACGATGCCCATTGTAATGCCGAAAGCTTAAAAGAAAATGATTGCATGGAGACGCAACCCGGACCGTTTTCCTACGCAATGCGCTTGACTTGCGCACGCAAGGCCAGGAGGGGAACAATCTTCGATTGCGCGTAGTTATAGTAGTTTAGTGGAAAAAGCGTCGATTTCACGTCAGGGGACCGAAGGGGTTGCGTACGAATTGAGCGTTGAAGTGATCTTGGACGATCGGAACCTGTCGAAATCGGCGGTCAATCACTTTTTCTGATCTCGTCGCCTAAACTTTTAACTGATACCCATATCCGCGAACGGTCGAAATATAGAGTTGCTCTTCGTTTTCCGGCTCGATGCGGCTGCGGACGCGGCTGATCATGCGATCGATGTTGGCGTCGTAGACTTCGCCCTGCGCCTCGGGCCAGACGGCCTGTGCGATCTCATCCTTGCTCACGACACGGCCGCGATTTTGATACAGAAACCAGATCAGATCGAACTGTTTCACGCTCAACGGCGGGTCGACCAGTTCGCCGTTGGCAAAAACTTGCCGCGTGATCGGATCCACCCGCAAACCGGGCTCTTTGACCGCCACAATCGATGGCGCCGTCAACGTCGCAGACGGATCCTGGAATCGAAAATGGGTGGAGGCCAATTGCATCTCGGTGCCGTCGTCGAGCCAGGCCGTCGCACCTTCGGCCAGACGGCGTCCATTGACGCTCACGCCGTTCTTGCTGCCCAGATCGTGGAGCTGATATGCGTTGTCGACGCGCCGGATCTCCGCGTGTTTGCGCGATGCGAACTGATCTTCGAGGGTGATATCTGCATCGACAGACCGCCCGATGGTCATCAGCTCGCGGTTGAGCACATATTCGGTCCCGGCCTTTGGGCCGTTTAGGCAGACGATCTTTGCATGACGAGTCACTGGTGAGAATCCTTGGTTTCGTAGTTTTTATCGGACTGGGTTACACTATAATTTGCTCTGCAACTATACCAATAAGTGCAGGTTCCGGCAAAGTGCATATACGGAAACTCGCCACCTGACTGATAGATTCATGCCATTACCACCAGTGGAAAACCCGGCCGATCCGGAATCGACCGAACCAATAGAATTGTCGGAAGCCAGTGCCGATAGCCCCGATGACAGCCGCCCTGATGGCGGCAACTTTGATGACGGCAACAAAGAGCAAGCCGATGTTGATCGTTCGCTCGACGATGTCACGGCCTCCTTGGAGTTGACCGTGCCTCTGGCCGATCTGGTCGGACGCACCGTCGGTCACTTTGTCATCCAGGAACGGATCGGTTCCGGGGCTATGTCGGTTGTCTATCGGGCCGAGGATCAACGGACCGGTGATGCGGTGGCGTTGAAGGTCTTGCTGCCGGGGGCGGACGGTGTTGCCCGTTCTCGGTTTCGTCAGGAAGCGCGGACGGCACTCCAATTAAATCACCCTCAGATCATTCGCACTTATGAGGTCGGCCAGGTTGATGCCGAGGGTCTGACCTATATTTCGATGGAACTGGTCGATGGCGAGAGCTTGGCCGATCTGTTGGAACGCCATCGGCAGCTCAGCATCTTCGACACCTGCCTGATCTTGGAGCGAATCGCACGCGGCATTGGACTATGCCCACGGCCGTGGCATTGTGCACCGCGATGTCAAGCCCAGCAATATCCTGTTGCGTACTGCCGAGGACGGCGTCCCCGGCAGTGTTCAGTTGTCGGTTCTGGGATATCCGGTTGTGCCGATTTTGTCCGATTTCGGCATCGCACGTGCGCTCGACGCACCCGAACTAACGTCGATGGGCCGCACGGTCGGCACTCCCTCCTATATGGCCCCCGAGCAGTGTTCCGGCAGCCATGAGATCGATGGTCGTGCCGATATCTACGCCCTGGGCACCGTCTTCTATCGTTGCCTGGTGGGCCGGCCGCCCTACGTCGGAACGACCACCCAGGTGCTCTACGCCCACGTCTACAGCCCGTTGACGATTCCCGATGAAGTGCTTGTCAATCTGCCGATGCCGATAATTGACATCCTGCGACGTTCGCTGATGAAGGATCCAGCCGGCCGATACGCCACTGCGCTGGCGATGGCCATCGACATGGCGCGCATCACCGGCAACATCGAATTTCAGATGAGCGCCGACGACGTCAATATGAGCGAAGTGACGGCCACCATGACGGCGTTGCCGGCTACCGAGCGAACGACGTCTACCTCATCGACCGTATCTGGTCCCCTCCCGGCAGACAAATATGTCGCCTCTGGTCGGACGCCGACCGGGAGGCGCCGGCAATAAACCTCGCGCCTGGACGAGGAAGCCGATCGATCGCAGATAAATCTCGGCGCGAGATGAACCGGGTTTCCATGGGGATCGGATCTGGCGCTGGCGACCTTGTTGCTGATCTTGATTGCGGCTGTGACCAGGGTAGGGATACCGGGAATTGGCGACATCGTTCAGCGACCGGCCGACCGTGAACAGGATATCCCGCACTTTGCCGGATTTTGGCAGCCCTGATGAAAGTACGGCCAACGGCCAAGATTCGTCGGACGATGGCGCGGCCAACGGCGACGACGGCGATGTCGTAGAGGTAGTCGAACCCACGCCGACGGCAGTGCCCCATCCCGATGTCGGCGTCGAGGAGGCCTGGCGCAATGCACTCCTGTTCTATCGGGACGGAGATTGGCCGGGCACCCTGGATCCGCTGACGTTGCTCTTTCGCAATGACGACGAGTTCAATCGACGTCTCGTTGTGGACAATGAGTCCCGGATCGATCTGATGACCGAACTTTTTGCGGCGGATGCCGAACCCGAGTTTCTGAAACCGTACCGCGATCTTATCGATCCGCAACAGGTGGAGGAGATGCTCTTTGACAGCTTCACCGGCCTGGCCGCACAGGCTGCGGCACGCAATCAGATCGAAAATGCGCGCAAACTATACATGGCGGCGGTCACCATTCGACCGGACTCGCCGGAGGAAGCCGCTCTGGCTGACACAGCCCGCACACTGGCGGATGCATTTCCGATCAACCTGCCGGACGCCCGTCGTCAGTTCCAACAGGCCCTTGTCAACTATGCCGGCTACCTGGAGGAGCAAGGAAGGTTCTGCAATGCATCGGCTCAACTTGCCGCCGCCGACGGTGTGTTGCCCGACGCCGATCTGCGCGCTGAATTGATCCGGCTTGAAGCCGTCTGCTCTTCGCTGATCCAGGCCGAAAAAACCAGCGAGTATCTGTCTGAACTGGACGGGCGACTCATCTATTCGGCCTCTGTGGATGGACGCCATCAGATCCTGTCCAGGTCGATGAAGTCCGATAGCCCTTCATCAGTGCTGATTGAGCACGCTGCGCAGCCTGCATTAGCGCCGGATGGCGCGCATCTGACCTACTACAGCAGTGCGCCGGACCGCTTGGGACTCTGGTCGGTTGAACCGGGGGCGGCTCCCGGCCAGCGTGGCCGGCAATTGACCAGACATCCGGAGGATGGGGAAGAGAGTCCGGTTGCCTGGAGCTCGGACAGTACACGGCTGGCGTTTTCCAGCAGACGCGAGGGGGATCGCCAGTCTCGCATTTATGTCAGTTGGTCTGATGGAAGCGAAGATAGGACCATTGCCTACGGCGTTGATCCTGCATGGCAGCCCGGTCGAGATTGGATCGTCCACAACGGTACGGACCGAACCGGCAATCAGCCGGGACTCTGGCTGAGGCGCAGCGACGGCAGCGGAGTCGGAACAGTTGACCAAGATCGCGTCCGATCTGCGGCCGACATGGACCCCGGACGGCCAACAGATCGTCTTCACCAGTGACGGCCGTGACGGCAATCGGGAACTCTATCGGCTCGACATCAGCCAAGGGATCGTGACTCGACTGACGACCGATCCTGCTCAAGATGTCTCCCCTGCCGTCAGCCCGGACGGCGGTTACGTGGCTTTCTACAGCGATCGGGGCGGCGCCTGGGGCATTTGGGTGATTGAGATCGATGGCGGCGATCCTGTGCTGTTGACACCGATTGACGGAACTATCGACGATTGGCGCCGACATGCGATTCAGTGGGTTGAATGACGGCCTGGTTGACGTCAATCGCCTCTGGCGGGGATGACAGTAATTTGATGGGCAGCGTCGACAGTGCATTTCAACCGAACCGGGATCTGGAGGGTCGCCAGATCGGTCGCTATCTGGTCGAGGCTCGGCTGGGCAGCGGCGGTGTCGCTACCGTCTACCAGGCCTACGATCAGGTGGACGGCCGCTCGGTCGCTCTGAAGGTTCTGCTGCCGACGGCTGACGCCAACACCATCAGCCGCTTTCGACATGAGGCGCTGACCGCCGGCGCGCTCAGGCACGATCACATCGTGCGCATCTACCAGGTGGGTACCGCTCTGGAAGGTGATGTCGCCTATATTGCCATGGAGTTGGTCGAAGGCGACAGCCTGGCCGATTGGCTTGGACGCCTCGGACGATTGCGCCCTGAGGAGAGCTGCAATCTGCTGGAGCCCATTGCGCGTGCCATGGGCGTTGCCCATCGTGCAGGCGTGGTCCATCGCGACATCAAGCCCAGCAACATCCTGCTGCGCCCTTCAACACCCGGTGCTGCCGGCAGCGTCCAACTGGAATCGGCGGACTTTCCTGTGGTGCCGCTGCTGACCGACTTTGGCGTGGCGCGCTCGCTGGATGCGCCCGAATTGACCGGTGTGGGGCGCACGGTCGGAACGCCGGCCTACATGGCCCCGGAGCAATGCGCCGGCAACCGTCTCATCGATGGACGCTCCGATATTTATTCGCTATGCACTGTGCTCTACCGCTCGGTCGTCGGCCGGCTTCCCTTTTCAGGAACGACGACGCAAATTCTGCACGCGCACGTCTACGCCCCGCTGACCATCGACAATGAGATCTTGCGCCAACTACCGCCCAATGTCGTCGATATCATGCGCAGAGGGCTTGCCAAGGCGCCTGAGGATCGCTATGCGGATGCGGATGCGCTGGCCGATGATCTGGCACGCGCTGCCGGGCGACGCGTGCTTCCTCCATTAAGCGCTGCCGGCCAAGACAGTTCGGCGGCGAATGCAACCGCCACGTTGACATTGTCACCCACCGTGTCCAAGCCAGGCGGCAGCGTGGTCGCGTCTTCTTCGCCTGCGCAGAGCATCCTTGTTCCGGCAGCTGGGGCCTCGCAGCCCAGCGTGCCGGCCGGCGGCGCCCCCCAAACGGACCGCCCAGCGGTTGCCGAGGCGGCACGCGATCTGTCCCTTGCAGAACGTCTGGAACAGTTCAATTGGATCGGCTATGGACTCTCGGCGTTGATTGTCATGACGCTAATATTCGGTGGGACCTTGGCCGCACTCAACCTGCCTAGATTGCTGGACGGCCTTCAGAGCGGCCCGCCATCCCCTGGCTCAACCGGCTTGGGCGTCGTTGCACCAACGCCGACATCGACGGTTTCAGGGCAACTGGCGGGCCTGCCCGCCATCGGGACACCCGTGGCAAGTGAGCCTGGCATTGCCTCGCTGACACCGAGCGATCCTCCAGCAACTTCATCCGTAATCGCGGTTGTAACTGCAATTGCAACCGCAACTGAGACTGCAACTGCGCCCATCACTTCGCAAGAAGTGCAGGCCACGCAGATCGCCACAGCCCCTCCGACACCTACCGCACCGGAGCCGACGCCGACGCCCTTGCCTCCGCTGGCCACATCGACACCGCTTCCTCCCTTGGTCGTGACCCCGCTGGTGACCCCGACCGCCATTCCGATCGATGAGCAGGTCTTCACCTGCCCGAATGTCATCGATCCTGCATTTTTCCAATATGTTGCCGGTATGGCTGACAATGGCCGAGATTTTCGTTGTCCCAACGGCAGCGGCAACCACACCTCCGGCAATCTGCTGCGCTTTGAACACGGCTTCATGATCCAGTTGGCGAATAAATCTGAGATCTACATTTACTATGAGTCCAATCGGGAGTGGGAGCGGGCCGTCAGCAGTTGGCGTGAGGGGGATCCGCCAAAGACAGGCGAGTTTGAGCCGCCGGCGCCGTTCCTATACCAGCCCGAGAACGAATTCGGCCAGCTCTGGGCCGATCCGCAGCGTCAGGTCTCTCTGGGTTATGCTACAACCGACCAACCCGCGTCATTCTCTGCCATCGAGCAGACATTCCCTGGCGGAGCGCTGATCGGTGACGAAAACAACGGCTTCATCTACCTGTTCCTGCGCGATAAGCTGAGATTGTAGCAGCTCCTCGGCCGGCACATAGGCCAATGCAGAGAAATATTCATCCACGAAGGGTCGAGAGTTTACATAAAAGTCAGCTTTCTTCGTGTTTCTTTGTGCTCTTGGTGGATCATTGTTTCTTTGGATTCGCCTTACCTGTTATTTCGTTCGTGACATGAGACCCAAAGCGCCAACACTTTGACAGATCTCCCACCAGCACTGTCGCCATGTCGAACCACGTGGACACGGGGCTGCACCGGCAGCACGAATTAGCCACGATCCTGCACAAGATGGTATCGTGCTTCACGTTGTCTGAATTCAGCCCCATTGCTGAAAACCAACGCTAGTGCAATAATTCACCGCTAGAGAAACACCTATCTTCAATGCGTTACGAAAGGAATGTCCAAATGAATCCAGCGATTGCTCGAAGCACGCGTACACTTCTGCTCACAACTCTGCTGATCGGCATGTTGCTGTTGGCCGGCTGCGGCAGATCAGCTTCAACGCCTGAACCCATGGCCACGGTCGCGCCGACGGCTACCCCTGTGCCGGCGACAGCCACGCCGGAACCAACTGCGACACCCGAGCCTGAGGAAGATACATCATCAGCGGAAGCCACGGCCGTGCCGACCCCGCAGGTCACCATTCCCAAGGGTTTTGAGGCCATGGCTGATGAAGAGCGCGGCTACTCACTGGCCATGCCCGCCGGTTGGACAGTGGTCGATCTGCGCGGAGACAGCGTCCAGCGAATGGCCGGCACTTTTGGGTCTGGATGCCCAACTGGCCCCGCTGAACGATTTCCTGGATAGCCCGGAAGGCGACGCCGTGGGCGTCGTCGCCGCCACCGACCTGGCCGGCGTTCTCTTTGGCGGTTTGCCGACCATCCTCAACGTTTCCGTCATCGATGCCCCTGGCGCAACCTCGGAGTCGGTCATGGCCTCGCTGGAGGATGCAATCAACGCAAACGGCGCGATGTTGGGCGATGTCACTATCGGTGCGCTGGAGGCGACGACCGTCAACAACTTGCCCGCCGTGACTGCGGATGCGGTAGCAAACCTGAGCAGCGTCGGCATGGACAAAGAACTCTATGCCAAGGTGGTCGGCCTGATCGCCAATGACAAGGTCTATGTGCTCACCTTGGCCACTGAGGCCGGAAACCAGGCCAAGAAGGAAGCGACATTCGACCAGATCATCGGCACCTTCCGCCCAGAATAGACTGGCCAGGACCTGCATAGTTTCAGCCAGAACAGACGAACCGGAATCGACAAATGATTGATCTGGCATCCGGCCACAAATTCGGCCTGGTTATCGATAATCCAGTCATGCTGGCCGGCGGCACCGTCGGCTACGGCGAGGCGGTTCCCAATGGCGCTCACTTGAGTTCATTGGGCGCCGTCGTGATCGGGCCGTTCATGCGCAACAGCCGGCCGGGCCTGGATCCGCCGCGTCTGGCCGAAACCAATGGCGGATTCGTGCTCGACACGGGCTTGCAGAATCGGGGCGTCAAAGCTGCCTGTCGCAAGTATGGACGGCTTTGGCCCAAGCTGGGCTGCCCGGTCATCGCTCAGATCGCTGATTCAATGCCGCGGATGGCCGGGCGGGTGGCGGAGCAGTTGACCAGCGCCGAAGGACTGAGCGGTCTGGAACTGCTGTTGCCGCAGCATGCTACGCCGGATGTAGTGGGTGAACTGATCCGCCAGGCGCTCTACCACAGCGACCTGCCGGTATTGGCCAAACTGCCGCTGGCCGGCGCATCTACGCTGGCCCCCGTTGCAGTTGAGGCCGGCGCTTCGGCGCTGGTTGTGGCCCAGCCGCCCATCGGCTCAGGCTATGCCGCCGGGGCTGGATACTGAGCCAGCCAGAGTCAGCGGCGGCATCTACGGCCCACTGACATTTCCTTCCATGCTGGCCGTGCTGGAGATGGTGCGAAACTTGGATCTGCCCTGTGCGCTGATCGCCTGTGGCGGCATCCACACGCTGGAACAAGCCAGGCAAGCCCTGTTGGCCGGCGCAGATGCCATCCAGATCGACAGCGCCATCTGGGTCGAGCCGTCATTGCCGGCGCGGCTGGCGATTGCGTTGGCTGGGTAGTGATAGGGGAATGGGGATTGGGAATGACGCATTCCCCAATCCCCATTCCCTGATCCCCATTCCCCAAACCCGTCAAAACAGCGACATCTGCTGCGCCGGCTGTTGACCATTGAGCAGGATGAATGGGATCGTCTTCTTCAGATTCGCGCAGGCCGAGTTTGCGCAGATGGGAGAGATCGGTCAAATTTCCTTGATGACGGGCGCCGACAATGCGATCGGCCAGAATGGGACCGATGCCGGGCACACGGAGCAACTCGAATCGACTGGCCGCGTTGAGTTCGACAGGCTGTTCGCCCAGATTTTGCTCGGCCCAGACCAACTTCGGATCCTTGTCCAGGCGTAAGTTGGTGTCCTGCTGGAAGGGTAGATCCTCTACGTTCCAACCGTAATCCCTCAGCAGAAAACTGGACTGATAGAGCCGAAATTCGCGCAGATCAGACGTGGCCTCCAGGTTCTCGAATGGCGTGTCACTCACCGGATTGAAGGCCATGTAGTAGGTGCGCTTCAGTCCCATCTGCCGATAGAGCGAGTCGCTGACCTGAAGCAGTTCCAGATCGGTGTCGCCTACAGCGCCGACCACAAACTGAGTGACGACGCTGGCTCGCAGCCCCTCATTCTCGCGCAGATCGCTGATCCACTGGAGCCGCTGGACCAACTCTCGCCAGTAGTCCTTCTTGGGCGCAAGGGCCGCCAGCCGCTGCTCAGTCGCCCCCTCCAAATTGACCGACACCCGATTGGCCAACTGCATGGCCCGCCGGATCTGATCGTATTCCGCGCCCGGCATGATCTTGAGGTGGATGTAGCCGCGATAGCGATAACGCCTGCGCAGAATCTCCACCGTGTCGATGAGCTTGTCCTGGGCGGTGACGCTGCCTTTGATGATGCCCGACGAGAGAAAGAGTCCGTCGACGTGGCCGGCGCGCTGGATCAGGTTGTAGGTCTTGGCCATCTCATCCGGCGTGAAGGTGACACGCTGCATCTTGCTGCGACCGGCCCGAAACGGGCAGTAGAAGCAGTTGCGCTCGCAGGCCGTGGTCATCATCGCCTTGAGGATCGGCTTCTTGCCAAACGGTGTCGACACCTCGGAGACGCAGGGCAGGGGCTTGGGCTTGCCCGCGCGATTCTTGGGCAGGCTCTCTTGGCGCGGCTCACTGCCGGCCGGTTCGAATCTGGTGGCGTCGCTGAGCAGTTGCAGCTTCTGTGCAGGTTCAGGCGAGAGTTTGAAGTTCATACCTGAATTATAAGAACAAATGTTCGTTTTGTCAACTCAGATTGGCGGATTTGCAGAAGCGCACCCTACGTAGGAATGGCTTCTGTTGAGAGGAGGCTCAAGTCTGGACAGGCTGGCACAATGAATCGATGGTACAATTGGTTGAGAATTGGAGTGCGACGGGGAATAAGGGGCGGATAGTAATCCGTGATTCTTGAGCGAGGACGAGGACGAGAACGAGGACGAGAACGGAATTTCGGAGATGATATGCGTGTTGTGGTGCAGCGGGTGAGCGAAGCGAGCGTGACGGTGGATGGCCAGACTGTCGGGGCGATCGGACGTGGGTTCCTGCTGCTTGTGGGCGTGACCCACGAGGATGGCGAGCCGGAGGCTGCCTATCTGGCGCGCAAGATCGCCGGTCTGCGCGTCTTTGAGGATGAGCGAGGGCAAGATGAACCTTGGTCTGGCAGATGTGGGCGGCGCCGTGCTTGCGGTCAGCCAGTTCACGCTCTACGGCAATGTCCGCAAGGGACGACGACCCAGCTTCACAGACGCCGCACGCCCGGAGCAAGCCGAGCCGCTCTATCGGCGCTTCTGCCAACTGTTGGCCGCCGAAGGCATCCCCGTTGAACAGGGCGTTTTCCAAGCCGAAATGCAGGTGCGGTTGATCAACGATGGCCCGGTGACCTTGTGGTTGGATACAGATGCGTTGATGGGATGAGAGTATTGACACAAATGTTCGCCTTTTTTACAATAACCACGTATCATTTCCGCCAACATGCTTGAACCATCTATCGACATTCACGGGGACATAATTCACGGGGACATTTTTGTGAGCAGCCAACAGTACACCAATCGTGACGTGGCCGAACTGCTGGATGTCGTGGCGGCCCGCCTTCAGATCCTCAACGCCAATCGCTTTCGCATCATCGCCTTCCAGAATGCGGCCGAGTCAATTCGAGAGCTGGGCCGGGACATCAAAGGCATCTGGGAAGAGGGCGAGCTTCAGAGCATTCCCGGCGTCGGCAAGGGCATTGCGCTCGCCATTGCCGAGTTGCTGGAAACCGGCGAGGTCGCCGAGTTCGATGAACTGGCCGAGCAGGTGCCCGACGGCGTTGTGGCCATGTTGGGCGTGCCCGATCTGGGGCCGAAAAAGGCGGTGCGCGTCTGGCAGGAGTTGGGCGTCACCGATGTCGACCAGTTGCGCGAGGCGGCCGAGGCCGGCAAGATCCGCGTGCTCAAGGGCTTCGGGGCCAAGAGCGAGGAGAAGATCCTGCGCGGCATCGAACTGCTGGCCCAGCGTGGCGATGAGCGCACGCCAATCGGCGAGGCGCGACCGCTGGCGCTTGCCTTGATTGACGGACTGTTGGAGGCTGTTCCGGCCGACGCCATCGATCGAATTTCCATCGCCGGCAGCATGCGTCGATGGCGTGAGACCATCGGCGATGTGGACATCCTCGCCGTCAGCCGCCGGCCGGCGACCGTCATGGCCGCATTTGTCGCCTTGCCCCAGGTCAGCCATATCTCCGGGCAGGGCGAGACCAAGAGCAGCGTCGTCCTCAACAGTGGCCTCCAGGTCGATCTGCGTGTGGTCGAGGCACGACACTGGGGCGCGGCGCTCCAGTATTTCACCGGCAGCAAGGAACACAATGTCCCGTTGCGCGAGTTGGCGCAGCGTCAGGGCTGGAGCCTCAACGAGTACGGACTGACGGCGACCGGCAAAGGCGAAGCGCCGGAGGGCGAGCAGCGCTTCTTCGATGAGGAGGCAGCGCTCTACGAGTTTCTGGGCCTGGCCTGGGTTCCGCCTGAACTGCGTGAAAACCGGGGCGAGATCGAGCGTGCCAAGATTCACGATCTGCCGGAACTGATCACCATCGACGATATTCAGGGCGAACTGCATGGCCACAGCACGTGGAGCGACGGCAGCGCCTCCATCGAAGAGATGGCCGAGGCCGCGCGTGCCCGTGGCTATCGTTATTGGTCGGTGGCCGATCACTCGATTGGTCTGGGTATCGTGCAGGGTGTGGATGGGCCGCAATTGTCGGCGCAGGCCGAGGAGATCGACGCGCTGAATCGCCGCTACGCCGAGCCAAGGCGTCGATTTTCGGCTGTTGCGCAGCGTCGAGGCCGAAGTATTGGCCGACGGCACGTTGGGCCTGCCGGACGAAATTTTGTCGCAGCTTGATGTCGTTGTCGCCAGCATCCACAGCGGCCAACGGCAGGATCGGGAGACCATCACCGAGCGTTGTCTGAAGGTCGTCAACAATCCCCATGTCGACATTTTGGGCCATCCGACCGGTCGGCTGATCGGGCGGCGTCCGCCATCGGATCTGGACGTGGAACGCGTCTTGCTGGCCTGCGTCGCCACCGGCACCGTGGTCGAGATCAACGCCAATCCCAGCCGGCTCGATCTCAAAGATGTCTATGCCCGACGAGCCGTTGAACTTGGCTGCAAGATCGCCATCAACAGCGATGCCCACAGCACCGACGGCATGGACATTATGGAGTACGGCATCGCCACTGCCCGTCGCGGCTGGCTCACGGCTGAAGATGTCATCAACACGCGGCCGGTGGATGAGATGCTGAGTATGCTCAAGAACGGCTGAACCACTGCAGATCACTGCAGATCTACGAATAGCGGAGCGCACCGAAACAGAACATGACCGAATCCCAGGAATCTTCCAACCCGTGGCTGCTGTGGCTGAGCGCGGCAGTTGTCGCCATGTTGATCGTTGTGCTGCTGCTGTTGGCCTTCATTTTTGCCAATGACGCCGGTGACGACGATATGAAAGTTGCGTTGACGCCGATCAGCGGCGGTGTAGCGGCGCCGGCATCGCTTTCGGATTCCACCGATTCGGACGATACAGGATCTGAAACGGACACCGCGTCCGCCTCCGAGTCTTTGGCCGTCGGCGTCAAAGTGACCAGCATCAGCCCAAATGGACGAGGAACCCGCCTCTACAGCGATGCCGACCCCGGCGCATTGGTCATGGACTTGTACAAGGATGGCGCTGCCTTTTTCATCCTGGAACCGAGCGACGATTACGCAGGCTATCCGGTCGTCAACGGCGATGCCAATTGGTATCGGGTACGTACGTCGGACGGTCTGGTTGGTTGGGTTGTGGCCGAGCAAGTGGTTCCGATAGAGTAGGTGAGCATGATGGCTGAAGAGAAGTCTGAATCGACCCAAGCAAGCGAAAGTCAGGCTGACGAAACTGCGTTGGCCAGAGTGCAGCAGCTCCGCGATGTTGTGCGCTATCACCAGCAACGCTACTACATCGATGATGCGCCGGAGATCAGCGATCAGGAATTTGATGCGCTCTTCGGTGAACTCCAGTCATTGGAAGAGGCATACCCCGACCTGCGCAGCGACGATAGCCCGACCGTGCGCGTGGGCGGCGTGGTGGCCGACCGGTTCGAGAAGACGCGCCATCCGGCGCCGATGCTCAGCCTGGCCAATGCGTTCGATGACGAAACACTCTACGCCTGGCGCGACCGGCTCAAACGGCTGCTGCCCGAGGACGAAGAGGCGCAGCTTGGCCTACGTCGTTGAGCCGAAGTTCGATGGACTGACTGTGGTTCTGCACTACGTCGATGGTCGCTTCACGCTGGGCGCAACGCGTGGCGACGGCGAGTTTGGCGAAGTGATCACCAACAACCTGCGTACCGTTCGTCGGTTGCCGTTGCAGATCCCGGCGACGCCCAGAGACGGTCTTTCGGCTCCATCTCGATTGGTTGTGCGCGGCGAAGCCTATGTGGACAAGGCCGCTTTCGAGACGTTCAACCTGCGCCAAGCTGAGGCCGGCGAGCGGACCTACGCCAACCCACGCAACTTCGCTGCCGGCAGTCTGCGCCAACTGGACAGCGGCGTGACGGCCCAGCGCCCCATCAAGATCTGGGTCTACCAGATTCTAGTTCTGGAAGGCATAGCAGATGCCCCGACTACCCATTTCGCCAGTCTCGAATACTTGAGGACGCTCGGCCTACCGGTCTGTGACAATGTGCAATGCTACAGCGACGCTGAGTTCGACGCCTTGGTTGGGCGAGTTCAGTCCTTTGGCGACACGCGTGACGATCTTGCCCTACGAAGTCGACGGCGTGGTCATCAAGGTCGACTCGCTGGCCCAACACGATCTGCTGGGCTTCACCGGCAAGGATCCGCGCTGGGCCATTGCGCGTAAGTTCGCCGGCGAAGAGGCCATCACCCGCCTGACCGACATCGTCGTCAACGTGGGGCGCACCGGCGCGATCACGCCCAACGCCGTGTTGGAGCCGGTCGAGATCGGCGGCGTGATCGTCAGCAGCGCGACGCTGCACAACGAAGACTACATCGCTGATCTGGACATTCGCATCGGCGATCAGGTGGTGGTCAAGCGGGCCGGCGAGGTGATCCCCAAGGTGATCCGACCGTTGACCGAACTGCGTGACGGCAGCGAGCAGCCTTGGACCATGCCCGAACGCTGCCCCGTCTGCGGCGAGCCGCTGGTGCGTCCGCCGGGCGAGGTCGCCACCTACTGCATCAACAACGCTTGTCCGGCTCAACTGGTGCGTGCGGTCGACTATTTTGTCTCGCGCGGGGCCATGGATATCGAGGGCTTCGGCTTCAAACAGGCTGAGCTATTTGTTGAACAAGGCTACATCAAGGATCTGGCCGACGTCTACAATTTGCCCTGGGACGAGATCCTTGCCTTGGACGGCTACGGCGAGAAACGTGTGGAGAATCTGCGCGCCGGCGTTGAGGCCAGCAAGGACCGCCCGGTTGCCCGGCTGCTGGTCGGTCTGGGCATTCGTTTCGTCGGCGGCGGCGTGGCCGATATTCTCATGCAACGCTTCGCCAGCCTGGACGAGTTGATGGCCGCCACCGTCGAGGATCTGAACGAGATCGACGGCATCGGTCCCAAGATTGCCGAGAGCGTGGTCGAGTGGTTCTCGCTGGAACCCAATCGGGCGCTGGTGCAAGAGTTTACGGAGGCCGGCGTTCGGGTTGCCGAGCAACGAATTGCCACTGAAGCGCCGGCCGAAGAACTGCCGTTTGCAGGCAAAGTCTTCGTCGTCACCGGCACGTTGCCGACCATGAGCCGGGACGATGCCAAGCAATTCATCCAATCTTTTGGCGGCAAGGTTACGGGCAGCGTCAGCGGCAAGACTGACTATCTGGTCGCCGGCGAAAAGGCCGGCAGCAAGCTGACCAAGGCGCAAGAACTCGACGTCACGATCTTGAGCGAGGAGCAGTTACGCGAACTGGCCGGCGAGTGATCTCGCTTGTAGCGCGACATTATTTATGTTCAGTAGTTCGCGATTTGTCATTCTGAGCGGGTCGATCTGGAGCCTTCACTCTGGCACAGCACTAGCGAAGAATCTCGGTTTTTCTCCAAATCGTGAACTACTGATGTTGCAGTGCCGTCCACGGTATGAGGCGGTGTGCTACGGCATAAATTGCGTATCACCTCAATAAAGCGTGGAACGTGCGACGCACTGACCAGAAACACGCTGGTTAGCCCAAATGCATGTGATCAGTGCGTCGCACGCGGCCTCGAAATAAGGTACTAAATTACGACATAAATCACGGCATAAATGTCGTGCTACAGTCTCCCCAATCTCCAATCTCTCCCATCACGGAAGGCCAAAACTACCATGTTCACCAATCCTGCACCACTGGCTGAGACTGTCGATTCATTGCGTCGGGGACAGCATAGCCTGTCGCTCTATATCGAGCAGACCTGTCTGCGCATCGACCGCGTCGAACCGCATGTTGAGGCTTTGCTGCCGGAGCCGGGCCGCAAGAAGCGCTTGACCCAGGAGGGCCATGCCTTGCGCGACCGTTATCCGATGCCCGCAGATCGTCCGCCGCTCTACGGCTGCCTGGTCGGCGTCAAGGATATTTTCCACGTCGACGGCTTCACAACCAGCGCCGGAACCGCGGTGCCGCCGGAGTTGTTCGCCGGTCCCGAAGCCGCGTCAGTCGCGTTGCTGCGCGAGGCCGGCGCGCTGATTCTGGGCAAGACAGTCACCACCGAGTTCGCCTACTTCGAGCCGGGTCCGACGCGCAACCCCCACGATCTGCTGCACACGCCCGGCGGCTCCAGCAGCGGCTCGGCCGCCGCGGTTGCGGCCGGCCTTTGCCCGTTGGCGCTGGGCACCCAGACCATCGGCTCCGTGATCCGTCCGGCGGCATTCTGCGGCATCATCGGCTTCAAGCCCAGCTACGACCGCATTCCCATCGGCCGGTCTGGTCTACTTCTCGCACACGTTCGACCACGTCGGCCTCTTCACCCAGGACATCGACGGCATGATCCTGGCCTCGTCGGTGCTCTGTGCGGATTGGCAAGGCGTCGAGCAGCCGGATCGCCTGCCTGTGCTCGGCGTGCCGGACGGCCCCTACATGGAGCAGACTGAGCTGGAGGCGTTGGGCGCCTTCGAACATCAGCTCGAAGGGCTGAGAGCGCAGGGCGTTGAGATCCGGCGGGTGCCTACGCTCGACGATATCATCGAACTCAATCAACTGCACCGGCGGCTGGCCTTTGCCGAGTTCGCCCAGGAGCACGCCGAGATCTATCCCAAGCACGCCGATCTCTATCGGCCACGAACTCGGGAGATCATCGAACTGGGCCAGACCGTTAGCGAGGCCGAGATGGAAACAACCCGGGCCAACTGCGCGATCCTGCGTCGCCGGCTGGAAAACCAGATGGCTGATGCCGGCATCGATCTCTGGATCTGTCCGCCCGCGCCCGGGCCCGGCGCCCAGAGGGCATCGAAGCCACCGGCGACCCCAACATGAACCTGCCCTGGACCCACGCCGGCATGCCGGCGATCACGCTGCCGTCGGGGCGCTCAGAGATGGGTCTGCCGCTGGGTCTGCAATTGGTCGGCCGTTTTGGCCAGGATGAGGCTTTGCTCGCCCATGCCAAGCAGATCGCTGAACTGCTCGGCGATCCGTTGCTGGAGTAGAATCTACGATGTGACCTACGATCTGTATCGATATTGACGCCGGCGTGTACTAGCAGGCTATTGGAATGACCAAGAAATCGACCGCGGATGCGGCGGATTAGCGCGGAAACAGCCTGATTTTTCTGATAGTATGAGTCCACTGCAAGAACCACGAATTTCACAAATTGCACGAATATCCTCAGTGGTGCAATTCGTGAAATTCGTGGTCGCTTGCAGCAGAGTCATCGGTATTTATCAGCCAAATCTGCCTAATCCGCGGTCTATCGGCACTTCTCATTTGTTGACCTTCAGAACGGCGCTATACGTGGCCCGCCTCACGTTCTTGGCATTACCGAGTTTTGCGCTACAATGAACCGGCAACCGCGTTAACCTCAACCCCTGGGGCAGTTGATTTTCGGAAAACAGAATTCTTCTCAACAAGGAGGCAGTATGCGCATCCGTTCTTTCCTATTGGCCATTGGCCTGATGGCGATGCTCGTTTTCGGCGCGTGTGTGGCGCCTGTGGCGCCGGCAGATGGCGGCGAAGCAACACCGGCAGCCGAAGAAGAGGCCGCAGCCGATTCCGGCGAGCCGACCGAGTTGGTGGTATCGACCTGGGGCTTCAATCAGGATCTGATCGACAAGAACCTGACCATACCCTTCGAAGAAGCCAACAACGTCAAGATTGTCTACGAGACCGGCAACAACTCAGAGCGGCTGACCAAGCTCATCGCCCGCAAGGACAACCCCAATGTCGACGTCGTGCACTTCGCCGGCGCTTTCACCGAGCGTGCCCAGCAGGAGGGCGTGCTCCAGGCCGTCGATCCGAGTTTGCTGAGCAACTACGACGAGCTATACGACTGGGCCAAGGATCCCATCGGTGAAGATTCGGGCATCGGCTACGCCATCAGCGGCTATCTGCTCGCCTACCGCACCGACAAGATGCGACGCTCCGACCTCCTGGGCCGATCTGCTCAACGAGGATCTCAAGGGCTATGTGACCGTGCCCGGACTGGCCACCACCAACGGCCCGGCGACCATCGTCATGCTGGCCGAGGCGCTGGGCGGCGACATCGACAACACCGATGTGGCCTGGGAAGCGCTGCCCCAGCTTGCCGACCAGCTTGTGACCACCTACCAGCGTAGCTCCGAGTTGACACAGCTTGTTCAGCAGGAAGAGGTTTGGCTGGCTCCCTTCTCCAGCTTTGCCATCGGCAATCTGCTTGAGACCGGCCTGCCCATTGCCCAGGCCTTCCCGGAGGAAGGCATTCCGGCCGCGCCCAGCGTGGTGAGCATCGTCGCCGGCTCGGAGAAGGCCGACCTGGCCCACAAGTACATCGACTTCCTCATCTCCAACGAGGTCCAGACCGCCATGGCCATGGATCTGGTCGACTCACCGACCAACACAACGGTCGAGGTGCCCGAGGAAGTCGGCGCCCTCCTGACCTACGGCGACATGGTCGACTCCCTCATCTTCCTGGACCAGGCCAAGCTCAACGCCAACCAGGAAGAGTGGTTGGAGAAGTGGAATGAGGTGATGTTGCAGTAGGTGTGCTGCGTAAAACGTACTGCGTAAGGTCTTCGAGACGGTTGGTTTCACGGTATTGGTTTCAGTCTGAGATTCCAAAGCGATACCAATATCGTGAAGCATTCCTCTGGAGAAACCTTACGCAGTACTTAATTACGCAGTACGATCCTTTTCCTCCCCCAACCACAGGACACCCGTCCCCATGCGCCAAATCGGCCAATCTCGGATCATCACCATTCTGGTACTGCCGGCGTTGCTTTTTCTCGTCATGTTTTTTGTCGTGCCCATCGTCTTTTTGTTGGGCATGAGTTTTTTCGGCGAAGATGGCAGTTTCACATTGGCCGGCTACGTGGAATTCTTCAGCAACAGTAATTCTCTGACCATCTATTGGCGCACTCTGCGCATCGGCGTCATTGTTACCGTCTTGGCGACGCTCTTTGCCTATCCAGGCTCCTATCTTCTGGCCCGGATGCCGGGCGGCAGGCGCTCGTTGCTTATCTCGTTGATGATCCTGCCGTTGATGACCAACCCTGTGGCGCGCACCTATGCCTGGCTGATCATTTTGGGGCGATTCGGCATCGTCAACAAGACGTTGATGGGGCTGGGGTTGACTGAGGAACCCATTCGTCTGCTCTTCACGGAGGGCGCGATTATCATCGGTCTGTTGCAGCTCTTCTTGCCGCTGATGGTGCTCTCATTGGTGGGTTCGCTGGAGAACATCCCTGATGATGTCATTGAGGCGGCACGTAGCCTCGGCGCCGGCGGCGTTACAACCTTCTTTCGCGTGGTCGTGCCGCTCTCTGCCGACGGCCTGGTGTTGGGCGCCACGCTCGTCTTCACCGGCTCTATCACCGCCTTCGTCACGCCGGCCATTCTGGGTGGTAGCCGCATTCTGTTGATGGCGACGTTGCTCCGGCAGGAGGCGATGGTGGCCATTGACTGGCAGGGAGCGACCGTGGTAGCCGGCATTATGTTGGCGACTGCGCTGGGCATCAATCTGCTGCTGCGCGCTTTTCGTCCAAAGACAGTCTGAACAGTTATTTGCCACAGATGAACGCAGATTGTGCTCAGATGGGACACGGATAGATCTCAATTGATGCCTTCATCGCCAGATGCTTCACACAGATATCTGTGTCCTATCCTGTATTCATCTGGGTTCATCTGTGGCAAATTCCTTACTTACACGGAAGCATTTCATGCGTGAATCTCGCTGGCTGACAGTGGCACTGGTCCTGCTCTATATTTTCCTGTTGGGACCGTTCCTTGTCATCTTTATCGCCGCCTTTGGCGCAGACAGCACCTTGGCCTTTCCGCCGCGGGGCGGTTTCACGCTGTACTGGTTTTACAATGTCTTCAATACGAGCCAGTTTGTCAGCAGCTTCTGGATCAGCCTGGGCATTGCGCTGATGGCCACCGGTATCGCACTGGTTCTGGGCATTCCCGTCGCCTATGCGCTGGTGAACTTTCGCTTCCCAGGACAGGGGCTGCTGGAGACTGATCTTCTCGTCGCCGGTCCTGGTGCCGGGGTTGGTCATCGGCTTTGCCATGCTGCGGTTTTTCGTGTTATTGGGCGATTTTGATGTGCTGCTCGGCCTGTTGATCGGCCACATTGCCATCCTCTTTCCCTACAGCGTACGCGTTGTCTCTGCCAGCCTGCGCAACCTTGATCCCGGTGTTGAGGAGGCGGCCATCAGTTTGGGGGCCAGCCGTCTGCGCGGCTTTTTGCTGGTGGTGTTGCCCAATGTGCGCGCCGGTGTGGCCGCAGCCTTCATCCTGGCCTTCATCACATCGTTCAACAACGTGCCGGTCTCACTCTTCCTGACCGGGTCCCGGCGTGACTACATTGCCTATCTCCATGCTTGTCTACATGGAGTACTACTACGACCCGACCATCGCTGCACTCTCGACGCTGCTGATCATATTCTCTATTGTGTTAGTGCAAGGAGCGGAGCGGTTGCTTGGCCTGTCAAGATTCGTGTAGCCCAATCCCGAATCCCTAATCCCAGATCACCAATCACCGACGGCAAACCATGTCTTATCTCGAACTGACCGACCTGCGTGTCGAATATGAAAAAGACCGGCCGATCCTCAACAATTTCCACCTCTCGGTTGACGAGGGCGAGTTGGTCTCGCTGCTTGGACCCAGCGGTTGCGGCAAGACCACGACCTTGCGCTCGGTGGCCGGGTTCATCGAGTTGAGCGGCGGCGCCATCGCTGTTGACGGTGAGGACATCACTCGATTGGCCCCCAACAAGCGTGACATCGGTCTGGTCTTTCAGAGCTACGCGCTCTTCCCGCACCTGACCGTGGCGCAAAACGTGGGCTTCGGTCTGCGCATGCGCAAGCGTTCGCGGCGACGAACAGGAGCGGCGTATCGCCGACGCATTGGCTTTGGTTGATCTTGCCGGGTTGGAGGATCGGCGTCCCGCACAGCTTTCCGGCGGGCAGCGACAGCGCGTGGCCATCGCCCGGGCCATCGTCATCGAACCCAAGCTGTTGCTCATGGATGAACCGTTGAGCAACCTGGACGCCAAGCTGCGCGTGGGCATGCGCACGGAGTTGCGCCGGCTCCAGCAGCGACTGGGCACCACCATGCTCTACGTCACCCACGATCAGGTCGAGGCCCTCACCCTCTCCGATCGCATCGTCGTCATGAACCAGGGCGTCATCGAGCAGATCGGCCCGCCGGAGGAGATCTACCACCAGCCGGCGACGCCCTTTGTGGCCGACTTCATGGGCTTCGACAATCACTTTGATGCCCAGGTCACGGCGTGGACGAGACGCGGATCAGCACTGCAGGTCGGTCAGCATACGATGTGGCCGATGCCCGTCGTGCAGGGATCGTGCCTGTCATCGGCGATGATGTTGCTGTCTACTTCCGGCCCGGTAGTCCCTCATTGAATATCGACGCCGTAGAGAATAGCCTGCCCGGAGCGATCACTTTCCGCACGTTCCACGGCAGCAATGTCGAGTACGTCGTCAGTACCCTTGCAGGGGAATTCACCATCTATTTGGATGAGCAGGCATTGGAGTATGACCTCGGCCCCATTCACCTCGTCTTTGATCCAAGCCGTCTGGTTGTGATGGCCGGCGGGTAGCGATTCAGGGGTTTTCGTTTTCTTTTTGGCGGAACGCTTTAGAAACGCATGGCGGTCTATGATTTTGGCAGACCCATTGCCACGCCTATTGAAAAGCGCGACTTGCCTTGAGGAGGAACAGCTATGCCATTGATTGTGCGTCCCATCGAAGAATTGGATTACCCCAGCGCTGCCAAAATCCACAACCGCCAGAACGAACCCGATATGTTTATGACCGCCGAGCAGATGCAACAGCGGGACACCTCGGGGCATGAGGAGATTCCGGAGTACGCTCGCCTTGTTGCTGAGTCGAACGGCAGCGTTGTCGGCACAGCGACGATCACGTCACGCTGGGGCGGTCTGGTCGAACCCCACCGCTACTGGGTGCTCGTGACCACACACGAGGACTTTCGACACCAGGGCGTTGACGCCGCCATGATTTATGGCCTGCTTGAGACCGTCAAACAAGGTGAGCCTCATCAGCTTTGGACCTGTATCCGTGAGGACTTTGTGCCGGCAGTCGAGTTTCTGAAGCCGTTCGGGTTTGCCGAAGCGTTCCGCAGTTGGGGATCACATTTTGATGTGCAAGCGTTCGACTTTGGGCGCTTTCGTCCGCTGGTCGAAAAACTCGAATCCACCGGAATTCGCTTTTCGACCTATGCCGCCCTGGATGATGCGGGGCGCGAGTCGAAACTCTTGACTCTCCACAGACAGCTTGAAGAGGATGCCCCCCACTACGAACCCATCATCCCCAAGGGCTTTGAGGATATTCGCCAAGCCGTCATTCCGGACGAAAGCTGCTTTGTGGCGCTTGATGGCGACAAGATTGTCGGCATGGCCTGTCTAAACACGGAATATCCAGACCATCTGCAAAATGGCTTGACCGGCGTGCATCGAGCCTATCGCAACCGGGGCATTGCCACGGCGCTGAAGGCGCTCGTCGCCAACTTTGCTAAGGAGCATGGGCACACCGACATCAACGCAGCGGGATCCGGTGAAAATCAGGCCATGCAACGGGTCAATCGAAAACTCGGCTACGACATCGAACCGCCCTGGATCACGTACAAGAGTGAATTACCATTTGGCGCAACGGGCACGAGAACGGGCGGATTGACGACTCGGAAGAATTGGGACGCCATTTCCGCCCGCACTCATGCCCCTACGGATTGTCGTCCAACTCGTTTTGTTTGCGAAGCAGGCGCTTAGCGCCAACACACCAGATTCAAATCGATGCCGTGTTCACTCGACAATCCGTGAAAATGCCGAACCAACGTATTAGAACGTTCTGAAAAATATTGACGACGGAGATCGAACCATGAGAGCAGAAGGCGAAGCAAGTCTGCCGAACGGCACAGATACCGCGACGCACGACGAACGCATGGCCTGGTGGCGTGAGGCCAAGTTCGGCATGTTTATCCACTGGGGACTGTATGCTGTGCCGGCCGGCGAGTGGAAGGGAGAGGAGTACTGGGGCATCGCCGAGTGGATCCAGTTCAAGGCCAGAATCCCGGTCGACGAGTACGCGCAGCTTGCCGAGAAGTTCAATCCCGTCGAATTTGATGCCGATGCCTGGGCTCAGCTTGCGCTGGATGCCGGCATGAGGTATCTGGTCATCACCGCCAAGCACCACGACGGCTTCGCCATGTTTCACTCTAAGGTCAGCGATTTCAACATCGTGGATGCGACGCCCTTTGACCGCGACCCTGTCCTCGAACTGGCGCAAGCCTGCGCCAAGCGCGGCATCAAGTTTGGCGTCTACTACTCGCAGGCGCAGGACTGGCACGAGCCGGGCGGCTGTGTCTGGGAAGGCGCGCACGAGGATGGCCCGGCCTACGCCGAGAATGAGTGGGATCCCAAGCAGAAGGGTGATTTTGGCGAATACTTGGAGCGCAAGTCTTTTCCCCAGGTCAGGGAGCTGTTGACCCACTACGGCCCCATCGCCATCGTCTGGTTCGATACGCCGTCCGCGCAGATGACCGCCGAGCGTGCAGACAAGTTGAAAGAGATCGTGCATACGCTCCAGCCCGACGCGCTGGTCAGCGGGCGCATTGGCGGCCAAAGTTCGAGCGATTACGACTCCGAAGGCGACAACCGCGTTCCCGACGCTGTGCGGCCTGGAGACTGGGAGACGCCGGCGACGCTCAACGATACCTGGGGCTTCAAAAAGAACGACAACAACTGGAAGAAGCCCGAGGATCTGATCTTCAAGCTCGTCGACATTGTGAGCAAGGGCGGAAACTATCTGCTCAACGTCGGGCCGGACGCACTGGGGGTGATTCCCCAGCCAAGCCAGGAGATGCTGCGTGAGGTCGGCAAGTGGCTCGCCGTCAACGGCGAGTCGATCTACGGCGCCGGGCCGACGCCCTTCGGATCTGAGCTTGGCTCGACCCATGCGTGGCGCTGCACCACAAAGCCGGGCTATCTCTACATTCATCTCTTCGATTGGCCCAGCTTCAATTGGCCCAGCGACCGCTTTGAGCTGTCTGACGTCCCGGCTATTGATGAAATCCGCATGTTGGCCGATCCACAACCCACGTTGCCGTTTGACCAGGATGGCGGTATCCTTCGTGTGAGTCTGCCGGAAGAGCCGGTCGGTGCGGTAGACACGGTGTTGCGGCTGAAGTTGAGTTGTTGATTTGGGTGTGTTGGCGCTTGCGCCAACACACCCTATTGATTTAGCCATTCTTCGAACCAGGAGATCTTCCATGCACGCTGAGCGAAAGACGTACGAGGATCCATTTACCGGTGTGCCGGTCACGCAACTGACCGACTACAAGGGACACAGCCATCACTTCTACTTCACCAATCCGGGCTGGTACGACGACGGGAAAAAGCTGCTCTTCAGCTCAGATCGCAACAACCGCACCAATCTCTTTGGCATCGACATCGCCAGCGGCGAGATCGAACAACTGACCGATCTGGCGCCGGTGCCGCTGCCGCGCGAACTGGAATTTCTGCGTGCCAGCAAGAGCCCGGCCCGCGATGAGGCCTACTTCTGGCATGATCTGAACCTGATGGCCATCGACCTGACCACTCATGAAATCAGGGTCATCTTTGAGATGGAGCCGGGTTGGTTGGTCTCCATGACCAACTGCTCCGCCGATGGTCGCTATGTCTATTTCGGCATCTGGGAAGATCTGTCCGACACCATTCCCACCGATCTGCTGCGCGGCTATGTGGGCTTCGCAGAGACGTGGGCCGCCAAACCGCTCAGCCGCATCGTACGCGTGGCGACCGACGGCAGCCAATCCGATGTCGTCTTCGAGGAACGCTACTGGATCGGCCACGTCAATACCTCGCCGACCCAGGCCAACCTGCTGACGTTCTGCCACGAGGGGCCGTGGCACAAGGTTGACGCTCGAATCTGGGGACTGGACGCCGATACGGGCAAGGTCTGGAAAATCCGACCGCCGGCCGAAGGCGAGGTCGTCGGCCATGAGTATTGGTATCGGGACGGGCTGCGCATCGGCTATCATGGGCGAACGCCGGACGGGCGATCCTTGCTCGGCAACATTCGCTACGACAACAGCGACGGACACGAATACGATTTCCCCGGCCAGACCGGCCACATCTTCTCCTACGACACCGATACCATCGTCGGCGACGGCGGAGACGTGATCCGGATCTGGAAGCTGGAGGAGGACGGCTATGCCGCGCCGCGCGTGCTCTGCCGGCACGACTCGGCCATGCGCATCCAGCAGACCCATCCCCACCCGGTGATCTCGCCCGACGGCACGTACGTCGTCTTCACGTCGGATCGATCCGGTTACGGCAACGTCTACTCGGTTCCGATGGTCGAGTTTGACTCGTTGCCGCTGGCGGATCAATAAGACCGTGTGATTGAATCGATGATTGCGGCCTTAGGCCATGAAATTTCCGATGGGCGTCGTCCCATATGGCCTAACCCCGCAATGCTTCAAACGACTGGATTTTTCGGTAAAAAGGATCAATCTCAATGACACTCATCAGCGCGGCCATGGGTCGCATCCCGGTCGACCTGCTCATCACCAATGTGCAACTCGCCAACGTGATCACCGGCGAGATCTATCCGGCCGACATCGCCGTCTACGGAGACAAGATCGCGGCCGTGGAAGATCGCCGGAACAGCCGCCGGCAGCGTGAAGCCAAACAGGTCATCGACGGCAAGGGCATGCTGGCCGTGCCCGGCCTCATCGACGCCCATCTGCACATCGAGAGCACGCTGGTGACGCCGGCCCACTTCGCCGAAGCCGTGCTGCCCCTGGGCGTGACCACCGTGGTCGAGGATCCCCACGAGGTGGCCAATGTGCTGGGCATCGACGGCATCCGCACCATGATCGAAGCATCGTCGCAGATCCCGCTCAAGGTCGAATACCTGATCAGCTCCAGCGTGCCCTCTGCGCCCGGCTTGGAGACCGCCGGCGGCGAGATCGGCCCGGCCGAGGTCGAGGCGCTGCTGCCGCTGCCCAACGTGCTGGGCCTGGCCGAGGTCATGGACGGCGCATCGGTCGTGGCCGAGGATCCGAGGAGCTTGAGCATCCTGGCCGCCTGCGGCGGAGTCGATGGCCAACGGGTTGACAGCCCCGGCGTCATCGAAGGCCACAACCCCATGCTGCGCGGCCGCGAACTCTCGGCCTTCATCGCCGCCGGCGTCGACTCCGACCATACGCTGGCCACGCCCGCCGATCTGGTCGAGAAGGCACGCCAGGGCGTGACGCTGATGTTGCAGGAACGCTACCTCTCCCACGGCGTCGTCGCCGCCCTGGAAGATCTGCCGCTCGACGCCGGCATCTGCCTGATCACAGACGACGTTGCGCCCGATTATCTGCTCGACGAGGGGCATCTGGACAAAGTGTTGCGCCATGCCATCGAACTGGGCATGGATCCCATGCGCGCATTGCGCGCCGCCACCTGGAACCCGGCGCGACGCATGCGCCTGTGGGACCGTGGGGCCATCACGCCGGGCCGGTCGGCCGACATCGTGCTGGTCGACAACATCGAACACTTTCAGGCGCAGGTGGTGATCGTCGATGGCCAAGTGGTGGCCGAGGAGGGCCACTGTCTGTGGCAGGCCTCAGACGACGATCCCATGTTCAGCATGGTCAACACCGTGAAGCTGCCGGCTCAGACGGTGGACGACTTCACGCTGCATGCGCCGATCGACCAGGGCGAACTGTTGGCCAACGTCATCGACTGTGTTTTCGGCCAGACGTTGGTGACCAAGCACCAGATGACGGTGAGGATCGAAGACGGACGCGTCGTACTGCCCGGAGGATGACGATCTCTGCTTCATCTGCGTCGTGGATCGCCACGGCCAACACGGCGGACGCACGTTTGGTCTGGTGCGCGGCCTGGGCATCACCCATGGCGCACTGGCCACCACCTACGCCCATGATTCCCACAACCTGGCCGTGATCGGACGCAGCCCCGAGGAGATGACGCTGGCCGCCAACACGGTCATCGAGAACGACGGCGGCATCGCCGTCGTGGCTGGGCCGGATGTGTTGACCTTCACGCCGCTGCCGGTGGCCGGCATCATATCCGCCAAGTCGGTGGCCGGCGCCGCGTCCGATCTGCGCCAACTGGGTCGGGCGCTTGATGCCATCGGATTGCAGCATCCCCACTGGCTTATGCGCATTTCGACCTTCACGTTGCCGGTCAGCTCGGGATTGCGCATCACCGATCTGGGGCTGGTGGACGCAAAAGAGCGTGCGTTTGTGCCGCTATTCGACGGAGATTGATGCGGCACTACCGACGCGCTGATCCTGACCTGGTGAGGGTGGGAATGGGGAAACTTCATATTTTCGGCGGGCTGTTGACGATTTTGATCGTCGCAATAGCACCGCATCAGACCACGCAAGCAACTACGAGGTTGCCAACTATCGGGGCGCCGGTCATCGACGGTTGCACCGTCTTCCCGGATGACAACATCTGGAATGTGCGCGTCGATCAGCTTCCCCGCGACCTCCACTCAGATGCCTACGTGCGCACCATTGGCCTGGACACTCATTCCCATGCTGACTTTGGATCAGGGATCTGGAACGGCGGTCCCATCGGCATCCCCTATGTTGCAGTCGATGAGAGCCAACCGGGTGTGGACGTGGCCTTCGAATACGCCGACGAAAGCGATCCCGGCCCCTATCCCATCCCAACCGACGCGCCAATCGAGGGCGGTCCTGCTAGTGATGGGGACCGCCATGTCCTAGTGCTCGACCGGGATGGCTGCATGCTGTACGAGCTGTACGACGCGGTTCCGCAGACGGACGGAAGCTGGACCGCCGGTTCGGGGGCCATCTTCAACCTGGGCCAACATGGGTTGCGACCCGCCGGCTGGACATCAGCCGACGCGGCGGGCCTGCCGATCCTGCCCGGCCTCGTACGCTACGAGGAGGTGGCGGCAGGTGAAATCACACATGCCCTACGCTTCACCGCACCCGAAACAAAACGAGAATACGTTTGGCCGGCGCGGCACTTCGCCTCCACCCTCACCGGCGATGACTATCCGCCAATGGGCCAGCGCTTTCGCCTGCGCGCAGACTACGACATCAGCGGCTTCTCGCCCGAGGTGCAGGTGATTCTGCGCGGCCTCAAGACCTATGGCATGATCCTGGCTGACAACGGCGCGCCCTGGTTCATCTCCGGCGTGCCTGACGAACGCTGGGACAATGACCGGCTGCGCGAACTGCACCAGATCGAGGGTTCGGCCTTTGAGGCCGTCGATGTGTCCTCGCTTATGGTCGACGCAGATTCCGGCCAAGTCGCAGGCGAAATGCCGACGTTTCGACTCTTCTTGCCGTTGACGTTTAGATAGACCGTGGCTTAGAACATAATTTCTGTGTGGTGATAAGATTTTCTGCTATAATCAAGCAAGCTTGCTGGCAATATCATCTTTAGAACGGGCGTTGGTGGGAATTTATGATCAAAACATTTGAAGAAGCGCGTCTGTTGATTCGGGAACTGAATATCTGCACGATATTCGAAAGCTCGAAGACTGATCTACCCTCGCTCTGGGAATACGTCGATCTGCCGGAAAAGCAGGAAGGTGAGAAAGGGTGGGGCCAGAAGGTTTCAGCCGTGTGGGATTGGAAAAATCGGCTGCCGGCGGAGTATCCTGACGAGATTTTCTACGGCAAGATCAAGGGCGGGTTTGCGGTCTTGATGACGATGGACTATCTGCGAGATGTTCATTTTGGATCAGCCTACAGATCTGTCGACGATTTGCCTCCGTTGTCACTCCATATTTACGAGATGATTCAGGCTGAACCTTGGGAAACCGCAAGTCTTCGAAACGAGATGATTGAGGAATATGGCTGTTCCAAAAGCCAGTTCGACACTGCGCTAAAGAATCTGCAGATCTCACTGAATATCGTGCGTTCAAACGATCCCGACATCGAGCGAGATACCTGGTTGACCTTTCAAGAGCTTTATCCGGAGATTTGGGAATTGTATGTCTCACAGGATTGAGTTGTCTGCCGGAGCTGCCATGCCTACACCACTCCCCATCCTTCTCGACGTAGACACCGGGGCCGACGATGCGCTGGCGCTGCTGCTGGCCTTGCGCTCGCCGGCACTGGACGTACGCGCCATCACCTGCGTGGCCGGCAACCATGCGTTGAGCAACGTGGTCGACAACACGCTCAAGCTTCTCGACCTGATCGACGCGCCCGACGTGCCGGTGGCCGCGGGAATGACACAGCCGCTGATCGAGACCATGCGCCCGCCCTTTCCCATGCACGGCAGCGACGGCATGGCCGATCTCGGCTTGCCTGCGCCGCGACGTTCGCTGGTCGACGTTCACGCCGTCGAGCTGCTGCGCCGGACGTTGCAGCGACGCTGCCGAGCCGCTGACTATCGTCGCGCTGGCGCCGCTGACCAATATCGCCGTCTTTCTGCGCATGTATCCGGGACTGCATCCGAAGATCGCTCGCATCGTGAGCATGGGCGGGGCATTCCGCGTGCCGGGCAACACCTCGCCGACTGCCGAGTTCAACGTGCGCCAGGACCCGGAGGCAGCAGCCATCGTGCTGGAAAGCGGCCTGCCCGTCACGCTCTACCCGCTCGACCCGTTCCGCCAAGTGCGCTTCCATCGCGATGAGATCGCACATTTCATTGCCGCCGACGATATCGCCGCCCAGACCGCCGGACGCATCATGTTGCACATGTGCGACTATTTCCCGGCTGACACTTCGCTGATCGGTGACGCCGGCACCGTGGCCATGGTCATCGACCCGGGTGGTGCGACGGTTGAACGCCTGCCCGTCACGGTCGATCTGGCCGGGGAGGCCAATCGGGGCCGCACGGTCTTTGATCTACGCTCCAAGAAGGCGCGCACAACCCACAGCCATTGGTGGCAGACATCCCCTGCAGAAATCAATGTGGTCGCCGGCGTCGACGCCGACCGCTATCGTCAGCTTTTTGCGGACGTGCTCGGTGTAGATCTGGTATGATCGACCTTGTTTGCGCCATCAAAGATCCGTCTAAGTGAGCGTCCAGAAACAAGTTCCCGGTTTGCATCTTCCTGGAAGCTCCCTGTCGGAGAGGACGTCTTGCATTCAGCTTCCAGGAAGGTCGGCACATAATATCTGGACACTCACTAAGGCCATTCCAAAGAAACAATGATCCACGAAGAGCACCAATAAACACGAAGAAAGGGTTGACCTTCGTGAAGATTCGTGTCCCTCCGTGGACAGCTATTTTTCTGCATTGGCCTCAACTTGGTTCGAACATACCTCACGTGTGCCGACACTACTGCTGCGACGCCGGACCCGACAAAATCACTGGATAGTAGAACAACCGTACATCACGCTCCGGCGGACCGCTTCCCAAGCGAACCGGCCCCTGGAGGAAGACTTCGCCCGAGAGCATGACGATCTGCAGGTAGAAGGTGTCGCCCTCCGTCGGTGTTGAATGCGAATACTGGGTTGTCTCGGTCGAGCTTGTTACCAGGGACGGTATCAACGTATCGTTGATTGGCTCCAGCTCGCTGCCGCTGTCGTGCAGCAGGTTGAAGCCGTCCACGTTTTCTTCTCGCAGCGTAATCCAGGCGAAGTCCACGATACTGTCCTCATCGTAGTCCGCGCCCGGCGAAGCCGTAAACGAACTCACGACCACTGGCTGGGTCGAGATCGGCGCCAGCGTATCGATCACCGCCCCGCCGGTGGCCGGCCCTGTCGTCGTCGGTCCGACCGTGGAAGATCCGGCATCGGAGAAAAAGCCGGTCGATCCCGGAAGGTCGCCGGCCAAGCGCAGGCGCACGATCTTCGTCCGGCTCTGTCCTGACGGGATGCTAAACCCGGTCCACGTCAGTGTTGCCACGCCGTCAAAGCCTGCCGGCACATTGGCCGTGACAAAGGTGTCGTCGGTGGAGCCGGCGGCGCCCAGGCCGTCGCCGGCCAGGGCCGGCTTCGACCGCTCTCCTCGATCCTCGAAACTGAAATTTGCATTCCAGTCGATCCATCCGACCAATTGGGCCGCATTGTTCGTGAGATTGGTGACGGGCACATCTAGGCTATAGCGGCCGCCGCCTGCATAGTCGGGATAGACTGCAATGATTGACTCATCGTTGAGGTCAGTCTCGTCGTCGGTTGTTGCTTCGCTGTGCGACACGCCATCGGCCTCGGCGTCGATCATGTCGCCCAGCCTGAGACCGTCGACAATGGCATGGCGTGGGCCGTCAGTGGCCAGCGATGTGGAGAAGCCGGATGCGTCGCCGAAATCCCAGCCGAGATCGGGCGGGAAGACGTGCATGATCGCCCCCGCCTGGGTGCAGGCTTGCGGCTCGCCGTCGTCGCAAACCTGGTAGACAAAGCGGTCGCTGCCCACATAGCCGGCATCCGGTGTGTAGACAATGGCCCCATCCGTGGCCAAGATCAATCGACCGTGGCTTGGCGCCGAAATTGGCGTGGTCTGAAGAAGCTGCGTGTCGCCTTCCAGATCAAAATCGTTGATGAGCAGATTCGTCTGGAGTGAGGCGCCGGTTCGTCCCCATGCCGCATCTTCGAAGGCGTAGGTTGTGTTGCTCCCGGCAGCGGCAACTTCAACGGCAACATTGGCCGTGGTGCAGAGCACCGGCGCACCGTTGTCGCAGACTCGGTAGCTGAAACGGATCTCGTCAGTTCTTCCGGTTGCAGGCGTAAAGACAATCGTGCCGTCCGAACCGACCATGGCCAGGCCATGGCCTGGTTCCGTCACAATCGAGACTGTGGCCGGATTGACGGCGCCGTCCAGGTCGCCATCATTGGCGAGCACGACAACTTTGACGGAATCGTTGGGGCGGGTCACTGCCTGATCGTCGGCAGCATAGGGCGCGGCATTGGCCATGGTCAGCGCCCGCACGTCGATCGTGACCGTTGCCGTGTCACACAGTTGGTCGGGATCGCAGACTCGATACGAAAAGGTGTCTGCGCCTGTGAAGTCGGAATCCGGCATATACGTGAATTGGCCGTCGGTCTCCAGCGTCACCTCGCCCGCCGTTGGCCCGCCTGCCGGTGTGGTCTCCATGACAAGGGCGTCTCCATCGGGGTCGGAATCGTTTGTCAATAGATTCCCGCTGACCGATGTGTTGATGCGCGTCGTGCTCCAGTCGTCATACCGCGTTCGGCGGGTTGTTGGCGGGCGCAACGGTAATTTGAACATCGGCACGGGCGCATGCTTCGGGTTCGCCCAGATCGCAGACCTGATAGGTCCAACGTTCGCTGCCGACGAAGGTCAGGTTTGCGGTGTAGGTGAACGCGCCGCCGGCCGCCAGTTCAACAGTGCCCTGGGACGGTGGCGTTTCCACTTCCGGCGTCTGCCAGCCGTCATTTTCAGGATCCAAGTCGTTGCTCAATACGTTGCCGGTGACAGACTCGCCGGCGCGCACATAGGCGCCATCGTTGAAGGCGTAGGCCTCGTTCTCTTCCGATGGTGCGATCACTGTGACGCTGACTGTCGCACTGTTGCAGGCCGGCGGTTCGGCATCATCGCAGATCTGATAGGTGAATGCATCCAGCCCTGAAAAATCGAAGCTCGGTGTATAGACGATCTTGCCTGTGGAAACCACCGCCTGGCCATTGGATGGTTCGGTAAAAATGACCAGACTGGCCGGATCGAGGCTGCCGTCCACATCGACATCGTTGGCCAGCACGTCGATCTCGATCGGCTGGTTGGGCAAGGTGGCAACATTGTCCGGGACGGCTGTGGGCGGCAAATTGTCGGCTGTCGCAACGGTGACGATGACCGTGGCCGAGTCGCATGCAACAGGCTCACCGTCGTCGCAGATCGTGTAGGCGAAACGCACGTCACCGAGACTGGTCGCATCAGGCACGTATTGGATGGCATCGCCGAGAACCGTCGCCTCGCCAGGCGAGACAACGCCTGAGATCACCAGCGTTGACGCCACAAGATCGCCGTCGAGATCGATATCGTTGGCCAGTACGTCGATGGTGACGGTCTTTCCGGGCCGGGTGTAGGCTGCATCATCGACGGCGATGGGCGGCACATTGTCGGCCTTGACGATGTCGATGACGACGTTGGCGACATCACATGCCACAGGCTCGCCGTCGTCGCAGATCTCATAGCGAAAGCGCGCTTGGCCGGCATTTTCTGCATCGGGTACGTACTCAATGGCGTCGCCGACAACGGTTGCCGATCCGGGCGAAACGACGCCTGAGATCACCAGCGTCGAGGTCACCAGTTCACCGTCGAGATCGACATCGTTGGAGAGCACGTCGACGGTGATGGTGCGTCCAGGTCGGGTGTAGGCCGCATCGTCGACCGCGATGGGCGGCACATTTCCGGCTGAAGTGACGGCTACGACAACTGTCGCCGTGTCGCAGGCCGCCGGACTGCCGTTGTCGCAGATTTCATACTGGAAGCGGGCGTCTCCGACAATGTCTGCGTCGGGCACGTATTCGATCATTTCGCCGACAACCGTTGCCGAACCGGGCGACACCGAACCGGAGATGGTCAGCGTCGCGGTCACCAACTCGCCATCGTAATCGACATCATTGGCAAGCACGTCGATTACGACCGTGCGGCCGGGCCGCGTATAGGCGGCATCATCGACAGCGACAGGCGGGACATTGGCGGGCGCCGTGATGGTCACGGGACGGTGGCGTCGCCACATGCCTGCGGAACGCCGGAATCGCACAGTTGATAGGTGAAACTATCGCCGCCGCTGAAGCCCGGATTCGGCGTGTACGTGAAGCTGCCATCGGCGTCGAATGGATCAACCGTCCCGTTCTCCGGCAAACCGTCCAGCACAGGGGCCAGCAGCGCGTCCCCCTCAGGATCTGAGTCGTTGGTGAGGACATTGCCGTTGATGGGCTGGTTGGCAAGGCCGCCAAATAGATCGTTGACGACATAGATGGTGTTGCTGATCGAGGGCGAGATGACGACGATGTTGACGCTTGCCATGCCGCAAGCGCTCGCCGAGTCGCACACCCGATAGGAGAAAGAATCGTCGCCGACAAAATTTAACGTCGGCGTGTAGGTGATGGTGTGGGCGAGGTCGACGCTGGTCTGCCCGTTGCCCGGACCGGTGTCGACGCTGAGCGATGAGGGATCGAGTGAACCTTCGGGATCGACGTCATTGGCCAGCACGTCAACCGTGATGGCCCGGTCTCGCAGCGTTGCAGCGTTGTCATCGACGACCAGCGGCTCTCGGTTGGGGATTGCCTCCACGGTGACGGCAACCGTTGCGCTGTCGCACAAGGGCGCGACTGCGTTGTCGCAGACTTCGTAGGTGAAAGAGTCGCTGCCGGCGAAACCGGCCGATGGGGTGTAACGGATCGAGCCGTCTGTCTCTTCCTGGCCTGTCCATTGGCTGGGCCGTCCTTCACCTTGACGGACAGAGCGTTGAGCGTGCCGTCCGGATCGCTGTCGTTGCGCAGAACCTTGATGAGGACGGCCTGGTCCTGGCGGGTCGTGGCATTGTCGTTGACGGCCACAGGCGCTTCGTTGGGGATCGCCTCGACAGCGACGGTCACCGTTGCCGTGTCGCATAGCGGCGCGGCCGCGTTGTCACAGACCTCGTAGACGAACGAGTCGTTGCCTGTGAACGCTACGTCGGGCGTGTAGATGATGGCGCCGTTCGTCTGCGGGTTGGCCTGACCATTGGCCGGGCCGCTCTGTACGCTGACGGACAGTGGGTTGAGCACGCCATCCGGATCGCTGTCGTTGCTGAGGACCACGATCGTGACGACCTGGCCTTGGCGGGTCGTTGCATTGTCGTTGACGGCCACAGGCGCTTGGTTGGGGATTGTCGTCACAACGACGGTGACTGTTGCCGTGTCGCACAAGGGTGTGGCTGCGTAGTCACAGACTTCGTATGTGAAGGAATCACGACCGGTGAAGTTACCAACGGGCGCGTAGTCGATTGAGCCGTTGCTGTTCGCTGTGGCCGACCCATTGGCCGGGTTGTTCTTCACGGCGACCGAGGCAGGATCGAGCGCACCATCGGGATCGTTGTCATTGCCAAGCACGTCAATTGTGACAGACTGACCTCGTCGCATGACGATACTGTCGTTGACGGCCACGGGCGCTTCGTTGGGGATTGCGGAGACTGTGACCGTGACAGCGCCCGTGGCACAGAGCGGCGGCGTAGCGGCATCGCAGACTTCGTAGGTGAAAGAGTCGCTGCCGATGAAATCGGCAGACGGGGTGTAGGTAAGCGTGTTGTTGGCCGTCTTGATCACCTGGCCGTTGGCCGGGTTTGTCTTGACCGCAACCGAACCCGGATCGAGCGCACCCTCGGGATCGCTGTCGTTGGCGAGTACGCTGATCGTGACAGGCTGGCCTGCCTGGGTGGCTGCATTGTCATCTAGGGCGACGGGCGGCTGATTGGTCGGCGGTGAAACCAGGACGCGCACGGTGGCTTCGTTGCTGCACAGTGGAGGCGCGGCCTGATCGCACACCGTGTAACTGAACGTGTCGGCGCCGGTGAAGTTGACGACCGGCGTGTAGGTGATGCTGCCATTGGCCGTGTCGACGGCGATCTGCCCGTTGACCGGATTCTCCGTGACCTGAACCGAGGCCGGGTCCAGCGCTCCCTCGGGATCGCGGTCGTTGCTGAGCACGGGAATGGTGACCGCTCGATCTTGCTTGGTCGATGCCTGATCGTCGACCGCAGTCGGCGCCTCGTTAGCAGAGGGCAGAATCGTCAAAAAGACGGTGGCGCTGCCGCATTCTGTCGGGGAGCCGTTGTCGCAGACCTGGTAGCTGAATTGGTCGCTGCCGCTGTAGCCGCTGATTGGCGTGTAGCGGATGGCGCCGCTGCCGTCTGCGGCTGGGACAGCGGCTCCATACTGGGCTTGGCTGGTCACGGTAACGGCGTTCTTATCCAATTGGCCGTCAGGATCGCTGTCATTGGCCAACACGTCGATGGTGACAGTCTGATCATGGGCGATGGGCGGCGGCGTATCGTTGACGACGATGGGCGGTCGGTTCTCTGCGGGCGGCGTCACGGTCACGCTTACGTTGGCCGTGGCGCATTCGGGCGTCGGATCCGTATTGCAGACTCGATAGGTGAACTGATCCGGTCCGACGTAGGAGCCGGTTGGCGTGTAGGTAATTGACCCGTCTGGGTTCGGGCTGGCGCTGCCGTGTGCAGAGGGCGCAGCAATGGTGACGGAACTCGGATTCAGTGTGCCGTCGGGATCGCGGTCATTGGCGAGCACGTCAATCGTGACCGGCTGACCGCTGGGCGTGTTTGCCTGATCGTCCTCGATGGTTGGCGGCAGCGAGGCGTCGGCGCTAAAGGTGATGGTCACAATCGCTGGGTTCGAGCGTAGTCCGGCCTTATCGGCCACAGAATACTCAATGGGGAACGGATCGTCGGTCAAAATGCCGGTACACGAACTGTCCGGTTGGTCCGACTGTGTGCAGGGCGAAAATGTAATGTCGCCGCTGGCCGTGTTGACCTGCCAGATCCCTTCGTCGTTAACCACGACCCGCGTCTGCAATCGGCTCAAGTCTGTCGGATCAACGATGCGGACAGTGCCGGGATCAAGATCATTGTCGGCATCAATGTCATTGGCCAGGACAGCGACCAGCACGGGCGTGCCGATGGGTTGATCGAGACGATCGTCGGCGACGGCAATCGGTGGCGCTGACGGGGCCGCATGAACTGACAAAACGCCAAAACTGAACATATTGGCAATCAGCATCGCCAGCAAGAGTGCCCGAAACCGAGATGAAAGTGGGCGAGCAACACAATCAGTCAATAGGGGGAAGGTCTGTCTTCTCATTCACTTGTCCTCGCTGGGTAACGGTTGATTTTACTTGCTCCAGTAGTTCACGGTGTACAGGACAGCGCCAATTATGACACAGATTGCGGCGCCTGCTTTCGCCCCCCAGCCCCCAATCCTGGGGGAGGCAGTGCAAGGCAAAGCCCTTGCTGGAGCTGAGCGTTCGCCCAAGGTTGGAGCTAGGGGGCTGCCGATGCCGCAGCCATGAACTCGGTGTTGCATCAGACGAGCGTTGCCGTTATTCTATCATCTGTTTATTGGATGCCTGTGATTCATTCTTCCTTCGGCAGAGCGATTGCCCGGAATACAACTCGCAGAAGGTTTCAGAATGGTTTCATCACGTCGATAATTCGTGATCAGCCCTGGATGATGAAGTTGACATGTTGTCTGTGAAAATATAGGAGATGAAATGAACCGGATCAACGCCACAACCCGCGGCAGTTTGACCGCCGAGCAGATCGAATTTTACGATCTGGAAGGTTATCTCGTGCTGCCCCGCCTTGTTGATGAGCAGGACACCGCAGGCGTGCGCCAAGCCATGCAGCAGAAGGTCGATATGATTGCCGATGCGCTCTTTGCAGATGGCCTGATCACCGACAAATATGAGGACGCGCCCTTTGAATCTCGACTGGCGCTCCTGTTCGCCGATCTCAGCGATGAGGAGTTCCTGAAGTACGGGCGATCGTGGCGGGATCGACTGCCGGGCTACTATGACCTGATGAACAACCCCAAGATCGTCGACGCGGTCGAGGGGCTGATCGGCCCGGAGATCTTCGCCAATCCGGTCTACAACGTGCGGCCCAAAGTGCCCAAGGTGGCGGCGGGCGCCGTGCCTTGGCACCAGGACAAAAGCTACTGGCCCGAGGCCAACGCCAATCCGGTGATCACGGTCTGGATTCCCCTGGTCGACGCAACCGAGGTCAACGGTTGTCTGCATATCATCCCGCGAACGCACAGTAAGCGCGTCATCGAGCACCATGCCGAGACCTACTCCGGCACCGGCTACACCGAGGTCGCGCTTGACTACGTACAGCGCAGGCAGCGAGACGTCATCTCCCTTCCCCTGGAGGCCGGCGGCGCCATCCTCTTCAACGATCGGCTGGTCCATTCTTCCACGCCCAACAATTCGGATCATGTGCGCTGGAGCGTCGACCTGCGATATCAGCCCACCGATCAAGATCCGATGCCGCAGCGGGGAGCCGGTTTCCTCTGTCGCAGTCGTCAGCACCCGCAACGGGTGGCTACGCTTGACGATTGGCTGGCCGAGCGACTGGAGCATGAGGTAGATTAGGGTGCCATTCACCATCCTGTCCGTGTGCCCAAGATTTCCTGACAAACGTCCCGCCAGATACATGACACTTGCACCTATATCTGCGGACTCTCTACAGGTAGACTAAGGCACCATTGGGATCTGCTGGGCATGTTCATTGGCTATAGAGAAACGAGGGCTTTGTTCGATGAAGCAGATTCTTGTGATCCACCTGGACAGGCATGACGAAGACTGTACGATCCACTTTCTTGGGCAGGATCTCCATGTGCTTCGACGCGGTTGCGGCGGCAGCTTCGAACGGGCCCGCGCATTGATCGCCGAATACGACGGCAAGGTGGATGCCATCGGCTTGCAGGGATTGCCCGCTTCATTGCAACTGGGACCGGCCCATGCGCAGCACGTGGAAGGCTCACAGTTGCATGAACTGGCCACCCAGACGCCGGTCGTCGACGGCAGCGGCATCCGCGCCGGCCTGGAACGCTGGGGCGTCATCCTGGCCGATCGCGCACAGCCCGGCATCTTCTCGGGCAAGCGGGTGCTGATGGTGCCCGGCCTCAATCACAACGGCCTGATTCAGGCGTTGGAGCGGCGTGCTGCTGATGTTCGCTATGCCGATCCCTTCATCTACTTCGGCTGGCCACGCATGCCCGGCGTCGGCAGCGGCGCGACCCTCAACCGGGCAGCACGTGCCCAGGTCGATCGTCTTAGCGATGCCCCGTTTCGCCGCATCTATCCGCAGGCCGGCTCGGCCAAACGGCAACGCACTTCCATGCCCTTCATGTGGGCTGATGTCATTGCGGGTGACATCGGGGCCATTCGCCGCTACGCACCCGAAAATCTCAAGCGCAAGACCGTCGTCGTCAACCATGCTGACGAGCAGGATATGGCCGATCTGCGCGATCGGGGCGTCAATATCCTCGTCACCATGATGCCGTCGCTGGATGGAGACGATCTGGGACGCTGGCCCTCTTCGGCCATCGAGGCTGCGCTGGTCGCCCTACGCACCGATCCGGATGCACCGCTGACCGAGGATACGTATCTGGATCTGCTGGCGGACATCCAGTGGACACCGGGAGTTCGATACCTACAGCCGGATGAATCGACTATCAATCGCTTCGCATTTGTCATCCATCCGCTGAATATCTCCTTTGTACACAACCATCCGCTCTTGGGGTTCACTCGCTATCTGCCGGACAGGCTTCTTGAAGAGATAGCCGCCTATTTCCCGCCGCTCTATGTTTCTCGGATCACGGGCGGGCAATCGCCCACCACGGGGCAGCGGATCGAGGGCCACTTGATCACGTTGGGCGCGACGCCGCGAATGATGTTGAAACATGATGAACACTTCACCTACAAACGCCTCAACCGAGCGGCCCGCATGGCGGAGCGCAAGGGCGCTCGTCTCATGGGGCTGGGCGCCTTCACCAGCGTGGTCGGCGATGCCGGCATCACGGTCGCTCACGAGGCCGACATCGCCATCACCAGCGGCAACAGCCTGACCGTGGCGGCTACGCTGGAGGCGGCCAAGATGGCCGTCAAGATGATGGGCGCCACCGATCTGACCCAGGGCAAAGTCATGATCGTCGGCGCGACCGGCTCTATCGCCTCGGTCTGCTCGCGGTTGCTGGCCCAGGCCATCCATGACGTGGTCCTGGTCTCGATTGAGCCGGAAAAGCTCATCGAGCTGAAACGCACCATTCAACGTGAGACGCCGGGCGCCCGGGTGACCATCGCCACCAGGACCGGCGATCTGGTGGCCGACTGTGATCTGATCGTCACGGCGACGTCGGCCTTTGGTCAGCGGGTCATCGATCTGACCAAGTGCAAGCCGGGCGCGGTCATCTGCGATGTGGCGCGGCCCATGGACATCAATCCGGCCGAGGCTGCACTGCGCCCCGATCTGCTGGTCATCGAGAGCGGCGAGGTGTTGATTCCCGGTGACATCGACTTTGGCTACAACATTGGCCTGCCGCCCAAGACCGCCTACGCCTGCCTGGGCGAGACTGCGCTGCTGGCCATGGATGGGCGCTTCGAGGACTTCACGCTGGGCCGCAATATCGACATGGAGAAGGTCAAGGAGATCTGGCGACTCTTCAAGAAACATGACTTCCAGATCGCGGGGCTTCGCTCGTTCGGCTCGTACATCACTGAGGAAGACGTGGCCCAGCGTCGAGCCCTGGCTGAACTTCTGCGCAATGATCCGGCTCGGCTCGCCCGCGCCCAGGCCGATGCCGCGGAAAAGCTCAAGGAGATCCCCGTCATGGCCAAAGGGGTGAAAGCATCCTCAGGCGACGATGGCGGAAAGTGGATGGCGATGGCGGTTGGAATAGGGGCGATTGGGGTGGTGTTGTTGGGGGTCCGGAAGTGGTTGAAAAGAGATTGATCGGGTGAATTGTCAATGACCGGCAAGGCGAATGAACGGTTAATGGTGAATTGATAACGCTGAATTGTGAATGATTGTGTGGCGCGCTCGGATTCTCTATGAGGCCGGAGTACGCAGTAGCCTTTCAAGCAGCAAGCAGCAAGCAGCAAGCAGCAAGCAGCAGGATACCCACGTAGCACGCATCACGCAGCAGGAAAGGATCTTTCTCATGTTCAAAACCATCATCATGGCCTACGACGGGTCAGCAGCGTCGGAGCGGGTGTTGCTCTATGCCGAGCACATGGCGCGGCGAGAGGACGCAGACATCATCGTTGTGCATGCCTACGAGACGCCGACGGTCTATGACTGGACAGAAGGGTACGATGCGCTGGCTGAGAAGTTTGAGAGCATCGCCAATGAGGTGACAGATGATGCCGTGCAGGCGCTCTGCCGCAACGGCATCAACGCCATGGCTGATGTGCGTCAGGGACCGCCGGTGCGCGCCATCCTGGAGGCGGTCGGCTTTCATCAGGCCGATCTGATCGTCATGGGCGGGCGTGCGCAGAAACGGGAGAACGTGGCAGAAGCGTTGCTGGGCAGCGTGAGCGCGGCCGTGCTGCGCCATGCCAATTGCCCGGTGCTGGTCGTGCCGTAACGGTGACAAGGTGACCGGGTGAAAAAAAACGTTCATCACCTTGCGACCTTGCCGTCTTGTCAGAATTTCGCGGCCTGATATCTATACATCTCGGCAACGGCGGAGCCGTTCATCCCTGCGAAGATGCTGTTGCAGGATGCGAACATGTAGCCGCCTTGTTTGCACTCCTGTGTCATGCAGCGATCCACCTCGGCACGGACGCGCGCCAAATCGTCGTCAAACAGCACCTGCACATCCAGATTTCCGATCAGCGCAAGATCGCGTCCAAATGCTCGCCGGATCTCGGCCAGATCCATGCCCGCCGCCGGCTCCAAGCCGTGAAAACCGACAAATCCGGCCTCAATCGCCATGGACAACAGCGCCTGGGTGTTGCCGTCGCTGTGCCAGACGATCGGCGCGTCCAGCGCCTCAACCACGCGCCGGTGATAGGGCAGCACGAACTCGCGCCACATGGTCGGTGCGATCATCGGCCCGCTAGCGTAGGCGGCGTCGTCGCCCAACACCAGCACCTCCGCACCAAGATCGAGGGCCCGTTGATATAGGGCAATGCACCACTCGGTGCGCTGCGCAAGCAGACGATGAATGAATGGCGGGTTGTCGATCAGGCAGTAGAAGAAGCGGTCGATGCCCATGGCCATGTAGCCGGCCATGAACGGTCCGATGTGTGTGCCGAAGATCAGGCAATGATCGGGGTAATCTTGCTTGATCGACTCGATCTTGTCTCGATTGAAGAAACGTGTCGCCTGCTCCGCCGGCGGTGTGTATCGAACGAGATCGGCATCATCCTTGACGACGCCGTTGACGTAGGTGCCCTCGTGCCAAACGCGTCCCCATTCATCCACGCCGCTCCGCCAGGCGTTGCTATCCGGCTGTGCAACCGTGGGCATCATGATGCAATCCTGCCCCGTGTTGACATAAGCTTTGATCGGATCGCCTCCACCCAGCTCGTCTATCAGTGCGTCGATCCAGATCTCGAAGCGGGGCACACGATCCGGCTGTTTGTGATTTAGCGCGGCAAGAATGCGCTGGCGAGGCGTCATTGAGGTTGTCATCGGATAGGTTCCACCCTACTGTAGGTGCGGTTTGCAACCGCACAAACTGCGGAATCTCTGGACTGTTCGGGAATTGTGAGGTTGCAAACCGCACTTACATTGGCTCGAATGATTTCTCAATCTCATGGTAAATGAAAAGCCGGGCTTTGTCGAAAGCCCGGCAAGTTTCACGATTCTGTTGGGTGTGTCCGGCAATCGCCTACGCAGGCATCACGTCGATGGCCTGCTTGCGGATGCGGAAGGTGCCGGTCTTGGCGAGCACCTTGCCGGCGAACTGCTCATGGACGTCAACAAACGTATGCTGATCCTGGATGTTGATCCGTCCGATCGATTTGCCGGGAATGTCCGCATAGTTGGCCAGCGTGCCGACCACTTCGTTGACCTTGATGCCATGGGCACGGCCGCGGCTGAGGCTCAGACGCACCATGCCTTTTTCCAGCGCCTCGTTGGGGCGGCCACGGCCCTGAGCCCGGTTGTTTCGACTGCCGTTCTGCCGATTGCCCTGGGGCTTGTGCGCTTGGACTTCGCTGATCTCAGCGATGGGGCGCTGTTTCTCCTCGGCGCGTGCCAGTTTCAAGGAGACCGCAGCGATCGACTCCAGATCGTAGCCCTCCTCCACCAGGCGAGCGACCATCTCACGCTCGCGGTTGCAGCGGTTGCGTCGCATCCAGACGCCGAACTGCGCCAGCAGTTCATCCTCGCGCTGCTGCTCGATCTCGGCGACCGTGGGCAGGGTGCACTTGGTGATCGACTGCTTGGCATAGGACTCGATCTTGCCCAGCAGCCACTGCTCTCGCGGAGAGACCAGCGAAATGGCAATGCCGGATTTGCCGGCACGCCCCGTGCGGCCAATGCGATGGACATAGATCTCCGGGTCCTGGGGCAAATCATAGTTGAAGACATGGGAGATATCGTCGACGTCGAGACCGCGAGCGGCTACATCGGTGGCGACAAGCACGGTGATCTGATCGTTGCGGAAGCGGCTCATCACCCGCTCACGTGCGTCCTGACTGAGGTCGCCGTTGAGCACCTCGGCCGGGAAGCCACGGGCGACCAAGGCGTTGGCCAACTCGCCGGTCCCAGACGCGTGCGGGCAAAGATGATGGCCCGCGAGATATCTTCGACCTCGAACAGGCGGGTGAGGGCCGCCAGTCGATCGCGGTCATTGACCAGGTAGTAGCGCTGTTCAACGGCCTTGACGGTCAGGTTCTTGTGCGCCATGGTGATGCGACTGGGGATCGTGCATGTATTTCTTGGCCAGACGGCGAATCTCGTTGGGCATGGTGGCCGAGAAGAGTGCGGTCTGACGCCCATCCGGCGTGGCGTCGAGAATCGTCTCGATGTCCTCGACGAAGCCCATGCTCAGCATTTCGTCGGCTTCGTCCAGCACGACGGTCGAGACCTGGCTGAGATCGAGCACCTTGCGGCGCATCAGATCCATCAGACGTCCCGGCGTGCCGACAACCACCTCAACGCCTCGCTTCAGGCTGCGAATCTGCCGGTCATAGGGCGCGCCGCCGTAGACGGCCAGCACGCGCGTCTTTTGTCCCGCTCCGTACTTATACATGGCGTCGGCAACCTGCATCGCCAGTTCGCGCGTCGGCGCCAGCACGAGGCACTGGACATGGCCCTGGCGCGGCTCAAGCGCCTGGATGATCGGCAGCGCAAAGGCCGCGGTCTTGCCGGTGCCCGTCTGCGCCTGGCCGATGACATCCTGGCCGGCTAACAGCGCCGGGATAATGGCGGATTGAATGGGTGTGGGTTCGGTGTAGCCGAGGTTGGTGACGGTCTCCACGATATCTGCGCGAAGACCAAGTTCAGAAAACTGCTCACTCATAGTACATGCTCCTACTGCTGCTGAAGAAAGCACACGTCTTCCAGCCGCGAGACCGTGGCAGCTCAGTTCGCCAGGCGAAATCGCCGCGAATCAGCCCACTGTCGCGTGGTTGGAAGGAGCGTGTGCCCCGTTCTGATAGTCCGTGCCGGTGCAGTCCCCTTGCGGGTTCTGCCTCTGTTGCGTTCAACAGCCGTCTCGGACCAGAAGCATGAGCACGTCTGTTGCAACATCAAGGCCCGAACGAGCGTACCATTCGGGCAACCATTTTGAACGTCAAAACTGATAGATAGTCGTTTGCCGACCTACTTGAACGCAGGTCAACTGCACGAGTATAGCACAGGAGATGAAAAAGGTCCCAGTCGGATGTGCACGAAAATCACAGGGATGGGACGCGGATCAAAAGGATGGCTCCTTGTGCCCACGCCGTGAACGGGCGGATGCCCGCGGAGCATGGCCGATCTGAATCCGTATTGATCCGCCCCATCCGCCAAATCCGCGATCTATCGTCATCCATTCGCAATGCGCGGAATCGACCGTCCGCCATCCATCACGAGGGTCTGGCCGGTGACCATGGCGAAGGCGGGCGTGCAGAGCAGGCAGACCATCTCTGCGACTTCGCTGCGCGTGACCAGCCGTGCCATGGGCGTGCCGCCGACGGCCTGGGCAGTGAACTCGGGCGTCATGTCCTCGTTGTCCGCGATCAGGTCGGGGGCGACGGCGTTGACGCGCACGTCCGGGGCCAGTTCGAGGGCCATGGCCTCGGTCAAGTGGATCACGCCGCTCTTGGCCAGCCCGTAGATCGAGTGGCTGCGGTGGAAGACATCGGTGGCTGCGATGTTGACGATTTGACCGCTGCCGCGTGCCTTCATCTGTCGGCCGACTGTCTGCGACAGCAGGAATGTGGCGCGCACGTTGCCCGCTAGAATACGGTCGAAGTCGGCCACGGACAGTTCGAGAAAGGGGTTGTCGACATAGGGTCCGACGTTGTTGACGAGGATGTCGATGGGGCCAAAGCGATGGTTCACCTCTTCGACTAGCCGGGCGACCGCGGTTTCGTCGGCCACATCGGCCTGAAAGATTTCTGCGCTGGCGCCGTAGGACGCCACCTCGTCGAGGAGCGATTGGGCCGCTTCGGCGGAACGAAAATAGTTGATCGCCACCTGAGCGCCGTAACGGGCCATTTGGCGTACGATCTCGGCGCCCAGTGTGCGTGATCCGCCGGTGACGAGACAGGTCTTGCCTTCGAGCGCCTCGAATCGCGACTGACCTGAACCGGTTTGGCTCATTTGACCTGTTCGCCTCTGCCGATCCATTTAACCTCAATGCCGGCCCGCGTTCCCAACCGTTCGCACAGTTCGCCGGTATGCTGTTGCAGATGGCGGATGTTGTAGAACTGGAGTTCTTGCTTGTTGAACGGCAGCCAGTGAAAACCGGAAGCGGCGTTGCAGTCCAGTGCCGAGACTTGGATCTCGACCTGCTCCAGGCAGAAATCGAGGTAGCGCAGCAGGTCTTGTTTGCTGTAGGGTTCGATGTTCGGAATCTCGGGCGAGGAGGCGTGTCCAAGCTGTTCATAGCCTTCACGCCGTCCCGGCCAAGGCGTGATCTCATCCAGCGACGGTTGCAGGTAGAGGTGGACATAGAAGAGCGTGTGGTAGGCGAGTTGCCAGAAACGATTGGGCGGGTCTGCGGCGTCCCACATTTCTTCAGGGCACTGGACAATCGCCAGCTTCAGCATGCCGAGCGCGGCCTGGTATTGGGAGATGCTTACGTCTTTGAAGCTCATGGTCGCCTTCCTTGAAATACTCTCCACGACGGGCACAAAGAGCACGAAGCTGACCATGCCTGCCTTCGTGCTCTTTGTGCCCTTCGTGGATCCTTTTTTCTTTTTATGTCAGCACCAGATCACAGGCCTCGGCCGGCATCCAGTGGGCATCCTCGCCTTCCCACTTGACATTGCAGCCCAGCGGATTGGTCAATGGCGTGCTGATCGCTTGGCCGGCAAGCAACTCGGTCAGGGCATTGTCCAGATCGTTGACCGTGGCCTTGTCGGCCTCGCGCGGGTTGTCGATGCCGCGGCCGGTGTAGACCAGCTTGCGATCTGCATCGAAGACGTAGAAGTGAGGCGTGCGCAGCGCACCGTAGGCCAGCGCCACTTCCTGAGACTTGTCACGCGCGTAGACCCAGGGGAAGTCTTGCTCCTCCATGCGCAGCACCATGTTGTCGAAGTCATCGGTCGGGTGGGTGATCTCGCTGTTTGAGTTGATGCCGATGAAGGCGACACCCTTGTCCGCGAACTTTTCCGCGGTCGCTCGGGTCACTTCGTCAGAGCCGACCACATACGGACAGTGGTTGCAGGTGAAGAAGACGACGAGCGCGTCTGCATCGGCAAAGTCCGCCAGACTGTAGGTCTTGCCGTCGGTCGCAGGCAGCGAAAAGTCAGGTGCAACTGCGCCAATTTCCAGTGTAAATGCCATGATCGTTCTCTCCTTTGAACTTTTCCTATTCCAATTCGCCCATGGGCTTCAGGTTGATGCCGTAGCCCCACATCTCGCGTACAGTCTCCAGGTAGAACCAGTAGTTCTCAAGCGTTACGTCCGGCGGCACGCGATGGTCGGCAAAACCGATGTAGCCGCCTTCTTCGACCAGCGGCGTCAGACGTTCAACCTCGCGCACGATGTCCTCCTTGCTGCCCTGAAGAATATGCTTGTCGAAACCGCCCATCATCAGCAGGTCAGGGCCATATTGCTTGCGCAGGGCGACCGGATCCGTGCCCCATGTGCCGACCTCCAGCGGGAACATGCAGTTGACGCCTGCGTCCAGCCAGCGCGGCAGCAGCAGATCGATCTTGCCGTCGCAGTCCAGCCAGATGACGTCGACGCCGTAGCTGTGCAGCAGATCGGTGATGCGGCGATACTGAGGCATCAGGTAACGGTCAAAGTGGCGGGGGCTGATCAGCGGACCCGAATTGTAGGCCATGTCCTCCCACATGCCACAGGCGTCGAACTGGCCGCCCGTGTTCAGAATGCGTGTCAACGTGCCGAGCACGCAGTCGGTGACCGTGATGACCATCTCCTCGAAGAGCTTGGGATCATCGTAGACGATGTAGGAGATGTTCTCCAGCCCCATCCAGTTGCGCAGTTTTCCAAAGACGCTGCCGCCGGGCAGCACGGCCAGCACCTCACGATCCGGGTCGGTCCAGACCTTGACTCGTTCATCCCAGTCCGCCGGGTAGCGGGCCGGATTGTCCGGATCGAGTCGCGGCTTGAAGTGGGTCTCCCAACTGTCGCGGTCTGACAGGAGATGGTGCTGAGGTTGCGGGATCGAACCCATAAACTTCTTGCGCAGGACGCGTACGCCGTCGGCCTGCTGTTCGATCACATGATCGCCCATATCCTCCAAGACCTTCTGTTCAAAGGCCGGCGCCAGATCGGAGCCGACGCCGACGACACGCCCGCCGGCTTCGATACCCGAGTCCATGCCGAAAAAGGCGTCGCTGTTGCGCCGGTTGACCCACTTCGGCAGCCCTTGCTCATGCCAGATCGGCAGCGTTTCGTCCCAGAAATTGAAATCCATGATCGGTGAGCGATCACGCGATTGATAGTGCATTGTTGCCGTGAATCGTTGACGGTCATTCATCTGCAATGCTCCCAACATGAAAAAGGAAGGACAATTGTCAACGCTCAACTGTCAATTGCCAATCGTCAATGATCTGATTCACGAGCAACTTCGCATTGAGAATTGAACGTTGACAACTGTCAATTAATGTTTGATATCTTCATTTTCGTGTCTCTCTCAGGCCGCCAGATCTGCGTAGATCAAAAAAGGCTCAGAGCCGCCGGTCCAAACCGGGTATCGCTCTTTGCCTTCGACATGTGCAGGAATCCGCTGAAATCCATTGGTGTGCGATCCGGTTTTGCCCCGGACAGAACCACCAACCAACAGTCGTGCGCAGCCATGCCATGGCAGATTGCGGTCTCCGATCGTTGGATGGGAGGAGGGGACCCCGGAACGACTGTTGAAGCCGCTCCGGGGATGAAAATTTCGGAAACTAGCCAACCAACTGGGTGGCCAATGTGGCTGCTTGGCTGGCGTCCTTGGCATACCCATCGGCGCCGATCTGATCGGCAAATGCCTGGGTCACCGGTGCGCCGCCGACCAACACCTTCACCTGGTCGCGCACGCCGGCATCTTGCAGGCTGCTGATCACGGCCTTCATGTTGGGCATGGTGGTGGTCAGGAGCGCTGAAACGGCGATCATGCCCGCTCCGTCGTTCACGGCTTCAACAAACTTGGCCGGGGCGACGTTGACACCAAGATCAACAATTTCAAAACCGGCGCCTTCGAGCATCATGCCGACGAGGTTCTTGCCGATGTCGTGCAGATCGCCCTGGACGGTGCCGATGACGACGGTGCCGACCGGTTCGACATCCTCTTCGACGAGGTAGGGTCGCAGTATGCCTAGCCCGGACTTCATGGCACGAGCCGCCACCAGCATCTCGGGGACGAAGAAGGTGCCTTCTTCAAAATAGGCGCCGACCTGGCTCATGGCTTTGACCAAGCCGTCGTCCAGCACGGAACGGGCCGAAACGCCGGCGTCCAACGCCGCCTGCACTTCCGCCTCAACCAAGCCCGCGTCACCGTCGATGACACCGTCGTAGATGGCCTGCAGATTCTCTTGCATTTGGAACTCCTTCTCTTGTGGGTGTGTTGAGCAACCTGTGATGCGCGATTAAAACGCATCTTGAATGAGTATACCGATCAATGCCAAAAATGGGTAGTGATATTTGTCCCCACTTTGGAAGTACAAATGTCCCACAGTTCCCAAATAGCCCAGGGTCCATGGTATCATCTGAACATCAAAATCCAGGGTTCGAGAGGCGACTGCGTGATTTTCGTGCGCTGAGCTGGAAAGCGCCGCCTGCGAACTTCATCTAAATCCGGTTGGTGACCATGACAGAGCAATATGCAGACAAGATATCCGCCGCACTCGCCCTGCCGCTAGGCAAGGTTTCCGCAACGATTGAATTGCTGAATGCTGGTAATACTTTACCCTTCATTGCCCGTTATCGCAAGGAAGCGACAGGCGGGACTTGACGAGGAGGAGATCCGGGCCATTGAGGGACTGATGGAGTCGCTGCGTGCCCTAGATGAGCGACGCAAAACCGTGCTGGCTTCCATCGAAGAGCAGGGGAAACTGACACCTGAATTGCGTGCGGAGATTGCCGCCGCCGACACCAAGACCGCGCTGGAAGATCTCTATCAGCCCTACAAGCCAAAGCGACGCACACGAGCAAGTATGGCACGGGAAAAAGGGCTTCAGCCATTGGCGGACCAGATCCTGGCCCGATCTCGCGCCAACACGTCGGCGACTCAGATTGCAGCCTCATTCGTCAACGAGCAAGTTCCGTCAGCCGACGAAGCATTGGCCGGCGCTCGCGATATTGTCGCCGAGACCATCAGTGATCACCCCGAGGTCAGACGGCGCACGCGTGAGAAGGCCATGCGCTTTGGCGTGGAGAAGACCCACCTGATCGACGGCGCAGACGACTCACGCGGCGTCTACAATCTCTACTACGACTTCGAACTGCGCGTCGACCGTCTCCGCCCCCACCAGATCCTGGCCGTCAACCGCGGCGAAGCCCAGAAGATCTTGCGTGTCGGCTTCGATGTGGCCGAACGAGACTGGCGGCAGGCGGTCGAATCCGTCTTCCGCGTCGATCTGCTCTCGCCGCTGGCCGATGAATTGAATGCCGCCATCGATGATGCCGCAGCTCGCCTGCTGCTGCCGGCGATTGAGCGCGATGTGCGCCGCACGTTGACCGAGAAGGCCGAGGATCAGGCCATACGCGTCTTTGCCGCCAATCTGCGCGGTCTGCTCAGCCAACCGCCGCTGTCCGGCCACACGGTGCTGGCCCTCGATCCGGGCTACCGCACCGGCTGCAAGATCGCCGTGGTCGACCCGACCGGCAAGGTGCTCGACACCGGCACAATCTACCCCCATCCGCCCCAGCGCCAGCGTCGAGAGTCGCTGGAGACGCTGGCCAAATTGGTGGATCGATACGGCGTCACCTTGATCGCCATCGGCAACGGAACGGCCTCGCGTGAGAGCGAAGAATTGGTCGCCGATCTGATTCAATCGCTGGCGCGGTCGGAGCCGAGCCGGAGATGACCAGTCGGAGCGCCTGCACTATCTCATGGTCAATGAGGCAGGCGCCAGCGTCTACAGCGCCAGCCCGTTGGCCCGGGCCGAGCTGCCGGGCCTGGATGTGAGCCTGCGCAGCGGCGTCTCCATCGCCCGGCGTGTGCAGGATCCGCTGGCCGAACTGGTCAAGATCGACCCCAAGTCCATCGGCGTCGGTATGTACCAGCACGACGTCAACCAGAAGATGCTGGCGGCCTCGCTCGATGGCGTGGTGGAGAGCGTGGTCAACCAGGTCGGCGTGGATGTCAACACGGCGTCGCCGGCGTTGCTCACCTATGTGGCGGGGATCGGGGCCAAGCTGGCCGAACGGGTTGTCGCCCATCGCGATGAGAACGGCCCCTTTGTCAATCGGCGGGGCCTGAAGGATGTGGCCGGTCTTGGCCCCAAGGCGTTCGAGCAGTCTGCCGGCTTCCTGCGCATTCGCGACGGCGACAATCCGCTGGATGCCAGCGCCATCCACCCCGAGAGCTATCGGGCGGCCAAGAAGGTGCTGGACCGTGCCAAGCTGACCATGGATTCAACGCCGGAGGAGCGTGCGCTTGCCCTGGACAAACTGGTTGCGGAGCAGCCGGTCTCGGCGCTGGCCCTGGAACTTGGCGTGGGCGAGCCGACCCTGGTCGATATTCTGGAGCAACTGGTGCGTCCGGGCCGCGATCCGCGTGAGGATCTGCCGGCCCCGATCCTGCGCAGCGATGTGCTTTCGATGGACGATCTCTATCCCGGTCTTGTGCTCCAGGGAACGGTCCGCAACGTGGTCGACTTCGGCGCATTTGTCGATCTGGGCGTCAAGCAGGACGGCCTGCTGCATCGCAGCCAGATCCCGCGCAATGTCACGCCGTCGGTCGGCGATGTGATCGATGTCGAGATTCTCAAGGTGGAGAAGGAGCGTGGGCGAATCGGCCTGGGCTGGCCAGGCGAACCGGCCGAGGTCGATTGGGCGGTTGGGTGAATGAGGAAAAAAAGGCGCCGGGGCAGTGCAACTGCCCCGGCGCCTTTTCAATTTGTAGACTCAGTCACCGACGATCAGCGTGCCGTCGGCGATGTGGACCGGGCCGGAGCCGTTGCTGGAGAGCAGTACGGTTCCTTCCAGCACGATATCCCTGCCGAAATAGACGTCACCGTTGATGGTCAAGCGCGTGCAGTTGAGCAACGACGGCGCGCCATGGGGGAAACGCAACTGCATGTCGTCGATCACCTGGTAGTGGTCGCTATCGAGATCCACCAGTGGCGGACGTCGCGGCGGACCTGCATGGCGGTCCGGGTTGAGCTGGATGGTGAAGTCATCGTTGAGCACGTAGGCGTCGGACATGAGGACCAGCAGGTCGTTGTTCTTCTTCACCGGCACGAAGCGACTGCGCGGCACGCGAATCGCCTGCGCCCCTTCAAAGACGTGAATGGCCGATCCCATGGCCGTCTCCAGTTGGTAGACGGGCGGCGTGCCGGGCTGAGTCGGGTCGATGGGCTTTTCGTTGCGAATCAGCGGCAGGCCCAGAACGCCGTTCGCGTTCGTCCAGCACCTTGCGTAGCGTCGGCAGATGGATCCAGAGGTTGTTGGTGTTGAAAAATCGGTAGCGATCAATATCCTGGAAGAGTCTGGGTTTCGTCCGGCGGACACTGGGCAAGCTCGCGCAGAATCAACTGGCCGTTTTCCAGTTGAGCCAGATGGCCGCCTTTGCGGTCCGCGCGTGTGCGATGCGCAACCTCCATCAAGAAGGGCAGGCGCTCTTCGGCGAAGTAGCCGAGAATCTCCGTATCAAGTACCGCGCCCAGATTGTCCGAATTGCTGACAAAAGCATACTCGTATCCGCCCTCCAACAATTGATCCAGCGTGCCGCTGGTCGAAATGGCGGCGTAGAGATCGCCGTGGCCGGGCGGATTCCATTCTTTGGCCGGAGATTCGGGCCAATACGCGGGAGCCATTGACTCTTTGCAGATCTTCGGCACCTTGTGCTGCACAAACCCGAAGGGGATAGCCTGCTCGAAGTCATCGTATTCGGCCAGAGCCTGCAGACGTCTTTTCGTGGGTGGCAAAACTGTTCATCAGCACCAGCGGCAGACCGACATTCCACTTCTCACGCATGTGCTGAATCTGCTGGACCGTGATGTCCAGGAAGCTCAGCCCTTCCTTGACCGGCAGCAGGGACTTGGGACCGTCCATGCCCATGCTGGTGCCCAGTCCGCCGTTGAGCTTGATCATCACCACCTTGTCGAGGACAGCTTCTCCTGCGATGGCGTAGCGGTCGTCCAGCGCCTCATAGTCGGGAATCGCGCCGACCGGACCTGCCTCGTGGCTGGAGATGTAGCCGGTCGCTCCGGCCACGAGCTGATTGTAGTAATAGTGAAAGACATGGATCATCATGTCGGACAGATCCGCCGCTTCCATTTTGGCAGCAAACGGCGCGAACTTCACAGCGTTGGTCGTGTCTTCTCTCAACAGCTCCTGATAGCTCATGATTGACATTGATACGGTCCCCCTTGCTTCCGCTTCGGCAGACATCATTGCCCGCCGGTCGGCGACTCGAAACTGAAGGCATGGAGCAACAGATTATTGTAAATCACACTTGCAGTGTGACGGCGCTGCCAAAGAAACCTGTCCGCCTTGAAGGGTGAAATCTCGGCTGATGCAACTTGTCAGACTACAAGTCAGACCTACAAAAATATGGCCGTATTGCAACTTCAGTTTACTGATCAGATATTCAATCCACGACTCGTATCACTGGAACGCCAACCATCATTGTGGCGCCGATCGGACGCGGCCAATTACGGCTTCCCATCGTGATTCCTGTCGGGATTGATCTATGAATGCAGGCGATGGTTGTTCGGGTAGATCGCCTTTTATCCCCTGGAGAACGTCTCCGGGGAGTGCGGATGCTTCATCGGGGTTCGGACCGCATTCCTTCGGATTCTCCATTGATCCGACAGTCTTGGCAGGATTTCTGTGTGTGAAGTTGCCCCTACCAGCCGACGGCGCATCCGTCCTTGCGCGGCTCGCTGCCGGCAATGAGGACGCCTGTCGCCGGATCGCGCAGGATGATCTGGCCGCCGCCGAACATGCCGCGTGCAAAGCCGTCCACCGGGATCAGACGGTGCCCGCGCCGCGCCAGTTCCGCCAGCGTGGCAAAGCTCCATCCCTCTTCCATGCTGATGGCGCCGCCGACCTGTCCGGCCCCTGTTCCGCCTTCCGGCGAGGCCAACTGCCAGCGCGGCACGTCCAGCGCCTGCTGCGGGTTCATGCCCAGGTCGATCATGTTGACCAGCATCTGGAAGTGACCCTGGGGCTGCATGTAGCCGCCCATGACGCCGAAGCAGGCGTGCAGTTCGCCGGCATGCTCGCCCTGGTTGTAGACGGTCATGGCCGGGATGATGGTCTGGTAGGGGCGTTTGTCCGGGGCCAACGCGTTGGGGTGTTCGGGATCGAGTTCGAAGAGCGACGCCCGGTTCTGCAGGCTGACGCCGGTGCCGGGCACGACCAGATCCGCTGCCTGTGCCCATGAAGAGGCTGTTGATGAAGCTGCAGGCGTTGCCGTCGCCGTCGACGACGCTCAGGTAGACCGTGTCCGATCCGGCCATGGGATCGCCGTAGGGCACATCCTGCGCGGCTGCGGCCATGTCGATGTCCCGGCGGCGCTGATCGGCGTATTCGACGCTGGTCAGTGCGTCCAGGGGAATGTCGAAGACACGGGGATCGCAGACCCACTGCTGGGCGTCGGCAAAGCCGATACGCATGCACTCGATCATGACGTGCAGGCGGTCGGCCTCGCTCATGTGGGCCAGGTCAAAGCCGGCCGCCAGGTTGACGGCGATGATGGCGGCCAGGCCCTGGCCGTTGGGCGGGCACTCGTAGAGCGTGACGCCGCGATAGTCGGCCGTGATCGGCTCGTCCCAGGTGGAGACGTGGGCGGCCATGTCGTCCGGCGTGATCCAGCCGCCGTAGCGTTGCACATGTTCGCTCAGCTTGCGGGCAAAGTCACCGCGATAGATGTAATCCTTGCCTTCGGCGGCAATGCCGCGCAGCGTTTGTGCCAGGTTGGGCATGCGCATGAGTTCGGCCGGGCGCGGCGCTCGGCCGTCGATGAGCAGTTCGTGGCCGCTGGGCTGAACCGGGCCGTTGTCCAGGTCGCCGCTCTCCCAGTCCGGGTCTCGGCGCAGTTTCTTCTCCTGCGAGCAGCCAGCCGGTGGCGATCAACTCGCTGACCGGATAGCCGTTTTCCGCGGTCCAGATGGCCGGCTGCAGCACGTCGGCCAGCGTCCATGCGCCCGTGCCGTTCCAGCAGATCGCTCCAGCCGGCGACGGTGCCCGGCACGCTGACCGAATGGCCGGTATATGCCGGCATCTTCGTGTAGCCAAGCGAAGTGATCGCCTCGATCGATGCGGCGGCCGGGGCACGTCCCGAGCCGTTGAGCGCCGTGACCTGCCGGGTTTCGGCATCATAGTAGAGCGCAAAACAATCGCCGCCGATGCCGGTCGAGAGCGGTTCGACGACGTTGAGCATGGCGGCGGTGGCGATGGCCGCATCGGCTGCGTTGCCGCCGGCTTTGAGCATGTCGAGGCCGGCCTGGGCCGCCAGCGGCTGGCTGGTAGCGACCATGCCGCGGGTGGCCAACACGTTGCTTCGTCGGGATCGGAAGGTAGCGTCAATGTGCATTTTCTGTCCTTTGGGATCTGGTGAAGGGGATGGCGAAACAATTTGGTTTGTTTCAGTCTACATCGCTTGGCAACATTGGCAAAACGGATTGCACTTTGACGAACATAAAATCGAGGAGGGGTGAGGGCTTATTCAGCCCTCACCCCTCCTCGATTCTGACAGATGATTCGCCTACGCTACGCCGTTTGGGCCTCTCGCTTGCGCATCATATATGCCTTGGCAATTTCAACGCTGACCGCCGCGTCGCTGCCGTAGGCGTCCGCGCCGACATCGCGGGCGAAGCTTTCCGTCACCGGCGCGCCGCCGACCATCACGTAGATGTCGTCGCGGATCCCCTCTTCGCCCAGCGTATCGACCACGACCTTCATGTAGGGCATGGTGGTGGTCAGCAGGGCGCTCATGCCGATGATGTCGGGTTTGTGTTCGGCGATGGCGGCCAGGAACGTATCTGCATCCACGTTGATGCCCAGGTTGACGACCTCAAAGCCGGCGCCTTCGAACATCATGGCGACGAGATTCTTGCCGATGTCGTGGATGTCGCCCTTGACCGTGCCGATGACGACCGTGCCGATGCGCTGCGCGCCGGTTTCGGTCAGCAAGGGACGCAGTATGGCCATGCCCGCCTTCATGGCGTTGGCCGCCATCAGCACTTCCGGCACGAACGAGATGCCGTCGCGGAAGTCAACACCGACGATGTCCATGCCGGCGACCAGGCCGCCGTCCAGGATCTCCTGAGGCGTCTGGCCCCGCTCCAGCGCTTCCCGTACCTGAAGCGGGATCTCTTCGCCTGCAGGCCATCATATAGATCGTCCTGCATCTGCAGGAAGAGATCTTCCAGGCTCAGTTCTGTGTAGCTCACGGTCACCATCTCCTTCTATTGCCGTCCCATGCAGAAGAGCAACAAGACGAGCATGCGTTGCCCGAATTCGAGCAAAGAGGCCCCACATGGAAGCCTCTTTGCGGTCCCTTTATACTACTGGTACCTACTTTATCTCAAATTCGGGTGCTATCCTTCTGCAAAACGTCATCTCAGAAAAGATGATCCCGGTGTGTCTTTGGTCTAGCAGGCTGTCGGAGTGACCAAGAAATAGACCGCGGATGCGGCGAATTAGGCGGAAACAGCCGGATTTTTCTGATTTTATCGGCATTTATCAGCCAAATCCGCCTAATCCGCGGTCTATCGGCGTTCTGCTCCGACAGGCTGCTAGAACAGCCCCACGACCTGGCCGGTCTCAAAGTCGATGTCAACGTTTTCGGCCGCCGGATGGCTGGGCAGGCCGGGCATGGTGCGCATGTCGCCGACCAGCGGATAGATGAAGCCTGCTCCGACACTGGCGCGCACTTCCCTGATCGGCAGGGTGAAGCCGCTGGGCGCGCCCTTGAGCTTGGGATCGTGGGAGAGGCTGAGATGGGTCTTGGCCATGCAGATGGGCAGATTGCCGAACCCGTTGCGTTCGTAGCTGCGAATCTGGGTATTGGCCTTGCCTTCATACGACACGCCATCGGCGCCGTAGATCTCGCGGGCGATGGTCTCAATCTTCTCCTTGATGGGCAGATCCACGTCGTAGAGGAACTTGAACTCGCTCGGCTCTTCGGCCGCTTCAACGACGGCCTGGGCCAGGTCGACGGCCCCGGCGCCGCCTTCGGCCCAGTGGCGCGAGGTGGCGCAGCGCACGCCCATCTCCTTGGCGACCTCGAAGACGGCTTCGACTTCGCTGTCGTAGTCGGTGGTGAAGTGGTTGACGCAGACAACCGGGCTGACGCCCTGCTTCTGCATGTTCTCGATCTGCTTGCGCAGGTTGGACGCGCCCTCGTAGACATCGTCCGGATTTTCCTGCACCATCTCTTCCGGCAGCGGGCGGCCGGGGATGACCCGGTACTTGCCCGTGTGCGACTTGAGCGCACGGATGGTGGCGACAACCACAGTCGCATCGGGCGTCAGACCGCTGTATCGACACTTGATGTTGAAGAACTTCTCTGCGCCGATGTCCGCGCCGAAGCCGGCTTCCGTGAACAGATAGTCGGCCGTCTTGATGCCGATCTGGTCGGCCAGGACCGAGCTGTTGCCGTGGGCGATGTTGGCGAAGGGGCCGGCGTGGACCAGCGCCGGCGTGTTCTCCAACGTCTGGAAGATATTGGGCTTGATGGCCTCTTTCATGAGCACCGTCATGGCGCCGGCTGCCCGCAGATCCTCGGCGGTCACCGGTTTTCTGTCGAAGTTCTGGCCGATGACGATGCGGCTGAAGCGTTCGCGCATATCTTCCAAGACTGGTGGTCAGCGCCAGGATCGCCATCACTTCGCTGGCCACGGTGATGTCGAAGCCGGTCTGGCGCGGCCGGCCGTCCGGCTTGGCCCCCAGCCCGCTGACAATGCTGCGCAATTCACGGTCGTTGACATCCATGACGCGGCGCCAGGTGATGCTGTAGGGATCGATGCCCAGCTCGTTGCCCTGGAAGATGTGGTTGTCGATCATGGCGGCCAGCAGATTGTTGGCCGCGGTGATGGCGTGGATGTCGCCGGTCATGTGCAGGTTGAACTGCTCCATGGGCACGACCTGGGAGTAGCCGCCGCCGGCCGCGCCGCCCTTGATGCCAAAGGTCGGCCCCTGAGAGGGCTGACGGATGGCGATGGTTGCCGTCTTGCCGATGTGCTTCATGGCCTGACCCAGGCCGACCGTGGTGGTCGATTTGCCTTCGCCCAACGGCGTCGGCGTGATGGCCGTGACCAGAATGTACTTGGCGTTGGGGCGATCCTTGAGTTTGTCGATGGTTTCGAGCTTGACCTTGGCGATCTTGTCGCCGTAGATCTCGATGTCGCTGCGCTCCAGGCCCATCTTTTCGGCGATGGCCTCAATGGGTTCCAGCGTGGCGGCCTGGGCGATCTCGATGTCGCTTGGGACTGTTGATTTTGAAGACATAGCGTCTTTGCTCCTGTTGTTCGCAGATGGATAGTCTATGGATGGTTCGATGGTGAAAACACTGATTCGGGTACTGGGATTATTATGGCGAGTACGCAATCGCTTGGTCTGTCAGATCACGGTGAAATTGGCACGTCCAATCGACCGCACGGAAGCCGTGGTTCGAGTAGAAGAGCAGCGCACGGTGGTTGTCCCACGCTGTTGAGATCGCCGCATGGCGATAGCCGGCCTGCTTGGCCTCGACCAGCCCGCGCGCCAGCAGTGCACGCCCCAGCCGCTTTCCCTGGTGCGGATCCGTCCACCCAGAGCCACATGCAGAAGGTCCATTCCGTCCATAGCCGGTATCTTGCGAGAACTCGCTCGCGCAGAGCATCTTACAGATGCCAATCTGCTCGTCCTCCTGAAACGCCCTGACGGTAATATTGGGCAAACGTCCTGCGCTCGATCCGTGCTCAACCGCAATCTCGCAGTCGATCGTCAAGATCTTCCGCTGGCTGCGTCGGCTCAAAGTCCGGCCAGTCGAGGAAGACTTCGCCGTTGGATGCCTGATACCCATTGAAGAGCAGCAGGGCCTGCACGTGTTCAAGGCTGTTCGAGATGAATGCATGGGGGAAGGCGTAGAAGGGGTAGCGGTAGGCCTGTGGGAAAGCGATGACCGCCTTCCGCCCTCGTTTGTGCAGCCAAGCCTCGGCCTGTGTCAGCAGCGCCTGTCCCACGTCACGCCGGCCGCGAGGATAGGCCAGAAAGCGGATGACGCCGACGGACTCCTCGCCAACTTTGGATGGACCTTCTCCGACGTGGACAAAACCAAGCAAATGGCTGCCATTCCGGGCCTCATCCGGCGTCTCTTCCTGGGCCACGAACAATACCTCTGCGGCCAGTCGTTCCCCGTTGTTTTCGATACCGCACTGGCCGGCGATGGCCTCCACCATTTCCGACGGCTCAATCGGGTAGCAATGCGGCACAGAGCGAGTGAGATCGTTGTAAATGCGTGTCAGCGCAATGAGATGGTCGGGCTGGTATTCGATGACCTTCACGGACGATCTCCTAATTCTGGATGGTTGTTCGCGTGGGGACAGGTCTCAGACCTGTCCCCACAGACCTGCCCCTTCGCGATGGTTCCCTAGCAGTCTGTCGGAGAGGACGACGATAGACCGCAGATTAGGCGAATTTGGCTGATAAAGGCCGATAGTATCGAAAAAAATCAGGCTGTTTCCGCCTAATCCGCTGCATCCGCGGTCTATTTCTTGGTCACTCCGACAAGCTGCTAGTCCACATGATACCCGTTGGCAGCGACCGCCGCTGTGAATCGATCATGGTCGAGCAGCAGACCGAAACCGGGCGCATCCGGCACATGCACAAGCCCGTCGTGGATCGCATAGCCCGACGTATCGATGCCGGGGACTTCCGCCTCATCCCACTCGGCGTAGGCGAAGCCGTCGATCGCGGCAGCCAGATGGGGCACGACGAAGTTTCCGTAGAAGCCGCCGTAGTGGTGCGGCGCACTCTGGACGCCCCATCCATCCAGTTGCCGGCCAAGCGCCAGCCAACGGCTGAAGCCGTAGCCGAAGATGTCGTACTGGACCACATCGATGAGGCCGTCCTCCGCCCACGCCGGCAACGACGGCGATGCTTCTCCCTCGCCGTCGGCGATCAGCGTTGCCAATCCCTCGCTACGCAGCCACTGTCTGAGATCCTGGTAGAGCACCCGATCTTCGTGAAAGGGTTCCTCCATCCAATGAATGCGACAGCCTGCGGTTTCGCCCAGGACCCGTTTGGTCAGGTTGAGGGTGTAGCCGTTGTTGGCGTCCAGCATGATCGTCGCTTCATCGCCGACGACATCGCGCACGGCGCGGATGACGGCGATATCCCGCAGGGCGCCTTCTTCCGTCGGCATGTGGCGGGCGCCGCGGCCCACCTTGATCTTGAAGCCTCGATGGCCGCGCGCATAGCCGTCTTTGGCTTCGGCGGCAATCAGTTCCGCGGCTTCAGCCTCGGTCGGCAGATGGAGATCGTCGATGTAGAGGGACGTGTCGTAGCAGGGCGCCAGCAACGGTTCGTCAACTGTCAACCCTCGGGTGGCGGCAACCAGGCGATAGACCGGCTGACTGGCCAATTGGCCGGCCAGATCCCACAGGGCGAGGTCGAAGGGAAGCCCCTCTGTCAGTCGCGCCGGTGTCGGGAGAAAACAGATCGTGGAGCGGACGACCGATCAGGCGTTGAGCCTGCTGCTGCGTTGCCCGGCAGAAGCCGAACCCGCTCACGCCGCTCTCGGTTGTGAGGCGGGCGAATGCCGGACGCACGATGCTGCCATGTTCGCCGAGACGTGCGTTGCTGCCGGCCGACCGTGGGCGACAGCCTTCCATCGTCGCCCATTCGACAGAGATGATCCGCTGGTCGTTCACGACTTGATTCAAGAACAGTCCCTCCGAAGACCCGCCACAGGAATACTAACCGCAGATGGACGCTGATAAACGCAGGTAGTTCAAAGTCAGTTGAAGCATTCCGGGATTAGGCCGGCAGAACTTGGACGAACCGAAAAAGACTCTGGCCTAATCCCGGAATGCCGGCTAAACCTCTTCTGAATAGACCCAAGACCAGCAGCTCACGATTTGTCATTCTGAGCGGGTATTTTTAAGTACGTCACTCTGGCAAAAGGCCAGCGAAGAATCTCGCTTTTCACCAAATCGTGAACTACGGAAGACAAATGATCTACCCTATGACTATGCCGTCGTGCGCGATGGGCGAATGCGGTTCTCTGCGTGGGAAGATGCCCGATCGGTCGATGATCTCCCGGACCGTCTCTTCCTGGCGGTAGGCCATCAGATGCACGCCATGCACGCCTTCGATCTCGCGGACCTGTTGGATCAGTTCGATGCAGATCTTCTTGCCCTCTTCCCGCTTCTGTTTCTTGGGCGTCTTGGCCAGGCGGTCGACGACCTCATCGGGAATGCGCACGCCAGGCACGTTCTTGCGCATGAACTCGGCCGCTCCCTCGGAGCGCAACGGACCCACGCCGACCAGGATGTACACCTGCTCGTGCAGCCCCAGGTCGCGCACTTGCTTCATGTATTCGGTCAGGCGTGGGATGTCAAAGCAGTACTGGGTCTGGATGAAATCAGCGCCGGCCGCGATCTTCTTGGCCAGGCGTCCCGGTCGCCAATCGAAGGGCGGGGCAAAGGGATTGGCGGCTGCGCCCAAAAAGATCTGCGGTCGCGTGGTCAGTTCACGACCGCTGAGAAAGACGCCCTTGTCGCGCATGATGCGCGCCGTTTGCAGCAACTGGATGCTGTCGAAATCGAAGACGCGCTTGGCCTCGGGCTGGTCGCCGTTGGAGACATCGTCGCCGGTCAGGCAGAGGATGTTCTTGATGCCCAGCGCGGCCGCGCCGAGAATGTCTCCCTGGATGCCGATGCGGTTGCGATCACGGCAGGCGATCTGCAATACCGGATCGTAGCCGGCTCGGATCAGCACGGCGCTACAGCCCAGGCTGCTCATGTGGCAGTTGGCGCCCGAGCCGTCGGTGGCGTTGATGCCGTCGCAGACTTCGGACAGGACCAGCGCATTTCTGTAGACATCTTCGGGGTCGGCGCTGTCGGGCGCGTTCAGTTCCGCGGTGACCGCAAAGAGGCCGGAGCGAAGTACGCGTTCCAGGCGGCTGCCCGACCGCAGAGGACGTTGATTCTTGGAGCGTGGGCGCTGATCATCAGGTCTGATCAGATTGACCCTGTTGCATGAAACTCCTCCATCAGAATGCTTGATGGAGCGTTCGAATTTGTCCATGGACAAATGTGACGCCCAGTCGCTTGGTATCAGATCGATTGGGTCGCTCCTATCTCAGTCTAGCCGGCGGCGCCTGCGTCACGACGTGCGGCTCGCTCAGCCCGGCGAGCGCTGCTGGCCTTGCTCTGCGGCGTTTCGGTCTGCTGGGCGCGCATGGCCATGATGTAGTTCATGGCCATTTCGTCGTGGCCCATGAGCAGATCGGCCGCGTAGATGGCGTTGCGAATCTCGCTCTCCAGCGGGTTGGTGATGGCGCTGGTCATGCCGGCGGCAATGGCCATGGGCACGAAGGCTGCGTTGATGGTCTGCCGGTTGGGCATGCCGAAGCTGATGTTGCTGGCTCCGCAGACCGTGTTGCAGCCGAGTTCCTCGCGCACCATGCGCACCAGTCGGAAGAGATCCGAACCGGCGGTGCCCACGGCGCCGATCGGCATGGCCAGCGGGTCGATGATCACGTCTTCGCGGGCGATGCCGTAGCTTTCGGCACGCTCCACGATCTTCTTGGCGACCGCGAAGCGCACATCGGCGTCGTAGCTGATGCCCGATTCGTCGTTGCAGATGGCGATGACCGAGACGTTGTATTCGGCGACAACCGGGCAGAATCGCTTCCAGCCGTTCCTCTTCGCCGGTCACGCTGTTGACAATGGGACGCCCCTTGCTGGCCTTGATGCCCGCAATCAGCGCCGGCGCCACGCTGCTGTCGATACAGAGCGGCACGTCGGAGATGGACTGCACCAGTTCGATGGCCCTGATCATCAGTTCCGGTTCGGTCTTCTCCGGCTCGACGCTGGTGACGCCGACATTGATGTCGAGAATGTGGGCGCCGGCCTGAACCTGGGCCAGGGCGTCGCGCTCGACGCGGCTGAAGTCGCCCGCTTCCATCTCGGCGGCCAGCTTCTTGCGGCCGGTGGGGTTGATGCGCTCGCCGATGAGGACGAAGGGCTGATCAGGGCCGATGATGACGGTCTGTGTGGCTGATTTGACGATGGTCTGCATTTGGTTTCTCCAATTCGTCGTACTTGTCAGCATAGCTGGATGAATGAGATCCGCGGAGATCCGCCTAATCTCGGCGCGATCCGCGTTCTATCGTTGACTCGCTTCACAGTTCCGATACCGACACCCATCCGGCAGGCAGCTTCATATCGGTGCCGTCGGCCATGTTGATCCAGGCAGATGAATCCTTGTAGCGCGCGGTTGACCGGCGGTTGAATATCGCTTATTTCGTGGGCGTAGATGCCCTTTTGGCTGCGCTCCCACGCCTGAACCCAGATGCAGGGACGCTCGGGGATGACCTCACAGTGGCCGTCCTCGCGGACGCCGCCGCAGGGACCGTTGCGCAGATTTTTGGGACAGTTCATCGGACAGGTCATGCCGGTGCTGTGCAGGATGCACTGGCCGCACATCTGGCAGTTGAACATGTAGCCCTTGGCGACCTTCTTCGACATCGATCAGCAGCCGTTCCGACGTGCGCGGCGCGACCCGATTCATGATCGGGTACAGCGGCCATCATCACGACCTTGGAAAAATCATAGAATCGCTCCAGGAAACGCACGCGATCTTTGAGCCACTCACTGCCGGGGTAGCGTTTCCCTTCTTTCATCATCACGGACATGAGCTTCCTCTTATGTGGTGGTGCCGGCTGTTGTTTCGGCGTCAATAATGGAGAGCCATGCTGAACCCAGGGATGCGGCATCTCCTTTGCGACTTGGTCTAGTGCGACTCGGTCTAGTATAACATTGGTTTGCCGCGAGCGTGGACTCTGTATTGAACCATTCCGATCCACCCATAGCTTACACCGTCTATGACGGGACCTGCTACTCCAGATCGACCGGCTCAGAATGACGAATCGAGAACTGCTGATTCCTGTATTTGGAATTGCTGGAACAGGCCCTACATCTTGGATCGTGCGTCCGATGTATAGTAATAAAGGTCGATTTTTGACCAGTGCGCGGCCTTTATCCAGTAGGATTTTACGAACAAAGCATGGGCGTTGCCGAGGAAACAATCGAATATGCATCCACCCATCTGGATGAACTGTTTCAGGCAACCGTCGACCACTTGATATTGGTGGCGGCAGCGCTGTTTGTCGGCATTATTATCTGTGTCCCGTTGGGCATCTGGAGTTCACGGTCTCGCAGCGCCGCCATCGTGGCCGTCAATGGCATCAACGGCATTCGTGTGATTCCAAGCTTGGCAATCCTTTTCCTGGCCGTTCCCTACATGGGCGTAGGACTGGATACGGCAATTGTCGCGCTGACGAGTCCTGGCCATGCCGCCGATCTTGGTCAACACAGATGCCGCCTTTCGCACAATTGATCCGGCCATCCGCGAGGCGGCCTCCGGCATGGGCATGACACCCAATCAGTCGCTCTTCAAAGTCGAGTTTCCATTGGCGTTGCCCATCATCCTCACCGGAATTCGCACGGCCACCACAGAGGTGATTGCCAGTGCAACGCTGGCCGCCTTCATCGGCAGTGGTGGATTCGGCATCTTTATCCAGCGGGGCTACGCTATGTATCGTCCATCGATCCTGTTGGTCGGGGCCATACCGGTCGCTCTGTTGGCCATGGCTGCTGAGCTATTGCTGAGTCGGCTACAGAAATATCTGCGTCCGCCCACGCCTTCTTGACACAACCGGTTTTCGACGCTTGACTCGATTCTTCCTGGCGTCATCATCCCGAGTTATTGATTCGTCCATCATCTTTCACCTAATCTCCACTTTCCATAACCCAAGCTGTTTACAGGAGGAAAAAATGCGTAACGCTATTTCGAACCAGACCGATCTGGTTCCTGATTAGCCTATTGCTGATTGTCGGCACTCTTCGCCGGCTGCATCAGCCAGCCGACGAACAGTCCTGCCGCCACTGTTTCCGTAGCTTCCAAGGGCTTCGCCGAGCAATTTGTCCTTGGCGAGATGTATGCTTTGCTGCTTGAAGATGCGGGCTACCAGGTCGATCGCAAGGGCGCGCTGGGCGGTACGCCCGTCCTCCACGAGTCGCTGATCAATGACGAACTGGACATCTATCCTGAATACACAGGCACCGGTCTGCTGACTGTCCTGCAGATGGATGTGATGAGCGATCCGGCCGAGGTCTACGACACAGTTTCGGCAGCCTATGCCGAGCAGTTCAACGTCGCCTGGCTCGATCCGGCGCCCATGAACAACACCCAGGCCCTGGCCATGACCGAGGAGCGTGCCGCAGAATTGGGCATTGTCAGCTTCTCCGATCTGTCTGCAGCAGCTGGCGACCTGACCCTGGCCGGCCCGCCTGAGTTTGCTGAACGCGAGGATGGACTGCCGGGGTTGCAGGCACACTATGGCGGCTTCGAGTTCGGCGACTATCTGGCCGTCGACTATGGCCTGCGCTACCCCACGCTCTTGAGCGGGGATGCCGACGTCGTTGTCGCCTTTGGCACCGATGGCGAGATCTTCGCCAATGGTCTCCGTGTGCTTGAAGACGATCATGGGCCTCTATCCGCCCTATCAGGTGGCCCCGGTCGTGCGCCAGGCTGTGCTCGACGCCAATCCGGATCATCGCGGATGTGCTTGAACGCGGTGGCGCCTCTGCTGGATGATGCCACCATGCAGGAATTGAACAATCGGGTGACCGGCGACGGCGAAGAACCGGAGGATGTGGCCAGGGAATTTCTGGTCGAAAACGGACTACTGAGCGAATAGATCCGCCATGTGCGGATCTCCTATCGTGCCAATTCTCGATGATAGACCGCGGATTCGACTGATTTGGCGAATCATGCCATGACGACGATTCGGTTTGAGAACGTAGTCAAGGACTTTTCTCGACATGTCTCGTCCGCGGTAGACGATGTTTCGTTTACCAGTGGAGTCGGGACAGTTTGTTGTATTTCCTGGGACCATCCGGCTGTGGCAAGACCACGCTGATGAAGATGGTCAACCGGCTCTATGAGCCGACCTCCGGCGAAATCTACATTGACGAGCAGCCGATCCATCAGATCGACGTGACGACGTTGCGGCGACAGATTGGCTACGTGATCCAGCAGATCGGCCTCTTCCCCCACATGACTGTCAGCCAGAACGTGGCGGTCGTGCCACGTCTGCTGGGCTGGCAGGATGACGCGCATTGCCGAGCGGGTGGACGAACTGCTCGACTTGGTCGCCTTCCCGCCTGACGAATACCGGGACCGCTATCCGGCCCAGATGTCGGGCGGCCAGCGCCAGCGTGTCGGCGTGGCCCGCGCCCTGGCCGGCGACCCCGGCGTGATCCTCATGGATGAGCCGTTTGGCGCCATCGATGCCATCACCCGCACCGAACTGCAGGATTCGCTGCTGGAGTTGCAGCGCCGTCTGCGCAAGACCATTCTTTTTGTCACCCATGATGTCGATGAGGCGCTGCGGCTGGCCGACAAGATTGTGATCCTCCGCGAGGGGCAGGTCGTTCAGTACGATACGCCCCTCAAGGTGCTGACCCAATCGGTCGATGACTTTGTGCGTCAACTGGTCGGCGCGGATGACATCGTGCGTCAGCTCGGTCTGCTGCGCGCAGAGCAGGTCATGCGGCCCCTAAACGGCGTAGATCCCGGTATGCTTTCGATCAATCTGGACCACAGTCTGCGCGAGGCGCTATCCGTCTTCCTCACATCCCGCCAAGAGAACCTGGCCGTGGTCGATGATGCCGATCAGCCTGTGGGCATCCTCAGTTTGGACGACATTCGCGGGGCCATCGAGTAGCGTGCAGACATGACTTACATCATCGACAATCCTGACGTGATCCTTAACCTGTTGTGGGAACATGTCTATCTCACGGTCGGCTCGTTGGCCATCGCCATCGTTATTGCTTTGCCCCTGGGCTACCTGATCCATGGCCGAGAGCGACTGACCACGACCACGCTGGGCGTGTTGGGCACGCTCTATGTCATCCCCAGTTTGGTCCTGATGATTCTGCTGCTGCCCATCTTGGGACTCAATCCGCGTACGGTCATGGTCGCGCTGATCATCTACTGCCAGATTATCCTGGTTCGCAATGTCGTCGCCGGGCTGTCTGCCATCGATCCGAGCGTCATCGAGGCGGCGACCGGACTGGGGATGAACTCGTGGCAACGCTTTGTCCGCGTGCAGTTGCCCCTTGCCCTGCCGGTGATCGTGGCCGGCATGCGCTTGGCGGCCATCGTTGCCACGTCCATCGCCACTGTGGGCGCACTCTTCGGCGCAGGCGGCTTGGGCACACTGCTCTTCAACGGCATATCGCAGGGTCGATACGACAAGATCGTCGCCGGCTCCATCATGGTGGCGCTGCTGGCCGCCGTGCTAAACTGGGGGCTTCAATATGCCGAACACAGGCTGGATAAAGTCGCTCAGTTAGAGGGGCATTGAGGGTAAGAACTATCCACGAAGGGACACAAATATCCACGAAGGTTGGTGTCCATCGCGAAAATTCGTCTCCCTTCGTGGACCATCACTTGGAGAATTGACATGGATACCGATTTCGATCTGCTGACAGACGATCTGCGCTTTCGAGCCATGGTTGTCGAGGAAGACAGCGAGGGCGGATATATGCGTTCCATCCAGCAGCGAACTGTGTGCCGATCTGCCCGACGGCGATCTGCTGGTCAAAGTGCTCTACTCATCGTTGAACTACAAGGATGCGCTGTCGGCCACCGGCAACCGCGGCGTGACCCGTCGCTATCCGCATACGCCGGGCATCGATGTTGCGGGCGTGGTCGTTGCCAGCCGTGTCGAACAGTTCTCCGCCGGCGACGAGGTCATCGTTGTGGGCCACGATCTGGGCATGAACACGGCCGGCGGCTTCGGCCAATATGTGCGCGTGCCTGCGAGCTGGGCCGTCGCCTGTCCGAAGAGCTTGACGTTGCGCGAGAGCATGATCTACGGAACGGCCGGCTTCACCGCCGCCATGTGTCTTCAGCAATTGGCGGTCCATGGCGTCAAGCCTGATGAGGGTCCGGTCCTCGTCACTGGATGCGACCGGGGGCGTGGGCAGCGTGGCCGTGGCGCTGCTGGCGGGGCAAGGCTTTGAGGTCGTCGCGGCGACCGGCAAGGCGGAGGCCGCGGGTTTCCTCAAGGATCTGGGCGCTGCCGAGGTCGTCTCACGCCAGGAAGTGACGGATATTTCGCGGCCCCTGCTGCGCGAACGATGGGCCGGCGTGGTCGACACGGTCGGCGGCGACATGTTGGCCACGGCCATCGCCGCCACCGCAACATAGCGGCTGCGTCACCTGTTGCGGACTGGTGGCATCGCCCCAGTTGTCGACGACCGTTTTTCCGTTCATCCTGCGCGGCGTGACCCTTGTGGGAATCGATTCGGTTCAGTGCGATCACGATCTGCGCAGTGAACTGTGGGGCAAGCTCGCTACCGAGTGGCGCATCGATGGGCTGGATTCGCTGGCACGCGAAGTCTCGCTGGATCAGCTATCGCCGGAGATCACGCGTATCCTGGAAGGCGGACAGCGGGGACGTGTGCTGGTAAACTTATGGGCGTGATATCAATCAATCAGGAGATCTCATTCGTATGGACAATAGCAAACCGCTGACCGGCAAGGTTGCATTGGTGACCGGCGGCGCCGGCGGGATCGGAACGGCGATCAGCCGTCACCTGGCCGATGCCGGCGCCAGTGTCGTGCTGACCTACAACAGCAACGGCGCGCGAGCCGAGGCATTGGCCCGCGATCTGCCCGGCGGCGGCCACCTTGCCCTTCAGATGCGCGTCGACGAGAGCGGCGACATCGCTGCGGCGGTCGAGCAGGTGACCGTAGCGCTATGGCCGGCTGGATATCCTGATCAACAACGCCGGCACGACTCGCTTCGTCCCCCACGACGATCTGGATGATCTGGACGACGAGACCATCGACCGCATCCTGCGCGTCAACCTGCGCGGGGCATTCGCCTGCACGCGTGCCTTCAAGCCGCTCCTGATGGCCGACGGTGATGGGCTGGTCATCAACATGTCATCGATTGCCGGCCTGATTGCCTACGGCAGCAACATCGCCTACTGCGCGTCCAAGGCTGCGCTTGACAACATGACTGTCTCGCTGGCCCGTGCGCTGGCTCCGCAGATCCGCGTGGTGGCCATTGCGCCGGGGTTGGTCGACGGCGACTATGCCCGCAGCTTCGATCCTGCCTGGCGGCAAGCACAGATCGACATGACGCCATTGTTACGCCTGACCCAGCCCGACGATGTGGCCAAGGCCGTGATAGCGGTGGCGACCCTGCTGACCCATACGACCGGCGCCGTGATCCCCGTCGACGGCGGGCGCATCATCGTGTAGTCGTAATCCGACCGGACCCCTTTCCATGACCGTGCAGCGTGCACGCCTCATCTTCAATCCCAATGCTGGCTCGTTGGCTTGGGGCGGCATTGTCGATACGTTTTCGACCTTCTGGCGCGCCCGTGGCTGGGATGTTTCGTTGACGCCGACTGAGCGGGCCGGCCACGCAGTCGAACTGGCCAGAGAGGCAGCCGATTTGGGCATCGACCTCGTCTTTGCCGCCGGCGGCGACGGCACCATGCACGAGGTCGCCAATGGGCTGGCCCACTCGCAGACGATCATGGCTCCATTGCCTGTTGGTACCGCCAACATCCTGGCCAAGGAATTGGGGATTCCGACGCCCAGCCTGCTCAGACCAGCCTGGTGGACCGGCATGCTCAACAAGTTGGCCGATGGGTGCGTTCAGCAGATGGATCTGGGGCTGAACGACAGCGGACGCTATTGGATGCTCTGGGCCAGCGCCGGCGCCGATGGTTTTGTCATCGATCAGATCGAGCCACGCACACCAAAGGTCAAGCGCTTAGGGATGCTGGGCTACGCGGCCAAAGTGGCCTGGTTACTGCCCACATTTAAGGGCATTTCGGGGCAAGTGACCGTTGACGACCAGGTGGTGAGCGGCGACTTCCTGATGGTGAACATCAGCAACTGCCGTCGCTATGCGACTGGAGAGTTTAACCTCAATCGAGCGGGCGTGCTTGACGACGGACTGTTCGAGGTCTGGATCTTCCGTGGGCGGAGCTGGCCAATGCTGGTTCGCTATTCCATTGTGGTCGGACTCGACGGCCAGTCCTTCGATCCCAACATTGAACGCATCCGGGCGAGCAGGGTCACCATTGAGACCGAAACGCCGGCCCCGTTTCACGTGGATGCAGAGCCGGCCGGTTCGACACCGCTGGCGTGTACGATCCAGCCGGGGGCGCTGCGTATTCTTGTGCCGCAGACGGCGCCGGTTGGTCTGTTCGAGAATCCGGGCATAGCCTTGGTTGATTGTTGAGAATCCCAGCTACCCTTACCAATAGGCCATCGCATCCATAAACATCGCCCGCAGATCGTCGGCATCGGCGGGCCGCGGCGACAGCTTGGTGACGCGATGCTGCGGCAGCGTGCCCTCGACCAGTTGATCCACGTCGTCCGGCCCAAAGCCGATGGCCGCCAACCCGTTGGGCACGCCCATCTGCTTCATCACATCGATGAGCGCGGCGGCCAACACCTCGCCGGCATCATCCATCGGCCACATCACTTATGTCAACGCCCATCAGCTCTGCGCCGTAGAGATGTCGCTCCGGGTTGACCGCGGCGGTGAAGCGGAAGACGGCCGGCGCATTGAGGATCACCGACATGCCGTGGGGAATGATGGGATGGTCATCCGGGATAGCCGTCGGGCACGAAGTCGCGCACCATGCCGGAGACGGGATAGGACATGCCGTGGGGCAGATGCACGCCGGCGTTGCCGAAGCCGATGCCGGCGTAGGCCGAGGCCAGCAACATCTGGCCGCGGGCCTCGTCGTCGTCCGGGTCGGTCGAGGCGGCGCACGATGTTGGCGGCCACCATGCGGATGGCCTGGGCCGACCAGATGTCGCTGATGGGGTTGGCCCCCTGGTAGGCCGGTCGCATGGCCGGGCTGTCGGCGGCAGGACGTCGGTCGAACGGAATGGCGGTCAGCGATTCCAGCGCGTGGCTGAGCACGTCGAGACCGGAGCTGGCCGCGACCATGGGCGGCATGGATGCGCGTGTTGTCCGGATCGAGGATGCCCAGATCCGGCTTGAGCGCACGATGGGCAATGCCGGTCTTGGCGTGCATGGCCGTGTAGTCGAAGATGGCCACGCCGGTGGTCTCGCTGCCGGTGCCCGCGGTGGTGGGGATGGCGATCAGCGGCTTGACCGGGCCGGGCACGGGCTTGCCCAGGCCGATGGGCGGGTTGACGTAGGTCAGCAGGTCGGCCGGATAGGTGGCGAAGAGATTGGCGACCTTGGCCGTGTCGATGCTCGATCCGCCGCCCACGGCCACGTAGCCGTCAAACTTACCGTCGATCGCGAAGGCGATGGCGTCGGCAAACGAGCCATCGGTCGGCTCGACGCGCACCCGGTCGTAGAGCACGGCGTCGATGCCGGCCTCTGCCAGCGCGGCCATGGTCACGGCCACCGGCTCAAGCAGCGCCACCCGCGCGATCGGTGACGACCATCACACGCTTGGCCCCCAACTGTTGCATATCCCAGCCCACCTCGCGGGTCACGCCGGGGCCGTACTTGATGTTGGATGCTGCCATGGTAAAAGCGGTTTCAGGTTGCATGGTTGCCTCCTTTCGATAGACCGCGGATTAGGCGGATTAGGCGGACAAAACCGGATCTGTTCGGATTTTATCCGCGGCGATCCGCCTAATCCGCCGCATCCGCAGTCTATCCTTCTGATCCTCTATCCGTAGTAATTCGGCGATCATCTGATCCATCACCCAACTGGTGCGGGCGGCGCTTTCGCCGGTGCTGGGGCATTGGCCGACGCCGTTCAGCTCATCGACGATGCTCTGAATCAGCGGTTGCTGCACGTGGGGCGGATGTGCGATGGCAAATTCGGTGTCGCCGTCCGCGGTGGAGAGCAGCACCGGTTCCTCGCCGAAGGAAGAGAACCTGAGCTTGCCCTTGGTGCCGACGATTTCGGTCACGTCGTCGTCGGTGTAGGCGTCGAAACACCACATGCCCGTGCCCTCGACGCCCGACTCGAAGACAAAGCTGCCGGCCACCGTGTCCTCGGCCGGATAGCGGTCGGCCTGGCTGCCGGCAAAGCCCGCAACCTCGCTGATCGGGTCCCAGGAAATGGTCGAGATAGTCGAGGGTGTGGGACGCCAGATCGAAGAAGATGCCGGCGCCTGCGATCTCGGGCAGGACGCGCCAGGGCAGAGCCGCCGGGGTCAAGTGATTGGGACGCGCCCGCTGGTAGAGGCAGACGGTCACAAAACGCACGTCGCCGATGGCGCCTGTGTCGATCAGTTCCTTGATCTTGCGAAAACGCGGCAGCATGCGCCGATAGTAGGCCACCCAGAGCGGCACGCCCGCTTCCCGGCAGACCTGAACCATGGCCGTGACACTCGTCATAGTTGCGCGCCATGGGCTTCTCGACATAGACCGGCTTGCCCGCGGCAGCAACCATCTCCGTGTAGGACTGATGTGACATTGGGCGGCGTGGCGATGTAGACGGCGTCGACGTCCGGATCGGCGATGAGAGCCGCGGCGTCGTCATACCACCTGGGCACGCCATGACGTTGGGCGTAGTCCTGGGCCAGTGCGCCGTCTCGCCGCATGACGGCCACCAATTCGGAGCCTTGGGCCTTCTGAAAACCGGGACCGCTCTTGACCTCGGTGACGTTGCCGCAGCCGATAATTCCCCAGCGGATTGACATGATTTTTCCTTTTTGATAAGACGGCGAGAAGTTGGTTCGTTTCGAATTGAATCTACCACAAAACGAAGCGGGGGGAAACATGGGCAAATTGATTGAGTGGGTCCAGAACGAGCTGGGACGTGTAGGGACATGGCATTCTCCGTCGAGAGGACCTTTGACGAGTCAACTTCAAATCGCCATTCACCGTTGGCATTGCTCACAGGATTCTAGGAATGCCTTGTCCGTGCTTAACATTCCATGATGCCCGGCGCAGGAGGACATGGCACTCCTAGAATCGTCGTGGTTGGAGATAGAGGTCTCAAAGAGCGAACCGCTCTCCGTCAACAACAGGTCTGCGGGGAATGCCATGTCCCTACATATGCGTTGCCAATCCGCCTGGTTGCGTAGCAGACACTTTGCGCCGATAAACCCGTTCCGGTTCCACGGTTGACAGTGCCGCCACATCGATGCGAAGATAACATACGTCTACCCCAAGTCGCCAACAATCAGGAAGCCAAAACCCATGAACAGTCGTGAACGCATTCGCACCATCATCTCCGGCGAGCCGGCCGACCGTTGCGGCCTCTGGCTGGGCAACCCGCATGCCGATACCTGGCCCATCTATCTCGACGCTTTCGGCGTCTCAGACCAGGAGGGTCTGCGGCGTCTGCTGCAACGACGACTTCCGCTGGACCTACCTGGCCGACAACGTCTACAGTGGGTCGGATCGCAACAGACTGTTCGATTTCCGACGACGCGGCCAAGAGCTGAGCGCAGCCGGCGCCTTTGCCGACTGCGAGGATGTGCAGGAGGTCGAGGATCACAACTGGCCCAATCCCGACGACCTCGATTTCACCGACGTGCTCGATCAATTGCGCAACTCGGGGGACCATTACCGGGCCAGCGGCTTCTGGGCGCCCTTCTTCCACCAGGCCGCCGACTTCTTCGGCATGGAAAACTATTTCGTCAAGATGTACACCCATCCCGAGGTGGTCCACGCCGTCACCAAGCACATGGTCGACTTCTACCTGGAGGCCAATGTGCGCTACTTCGAGCAGGCCGGGCGCGAGATGGACGGCTACTTCTTCGGCAACGATTTCGGCACCCAGCTCGACACGCTGATCAGCCCCAAGCTCTTCGACGAGTTTGTGCGCCCCTACTTCCAGCAACTCACCGACCTGGCCCACGCCTATGACTACCAGGTCATCCTCCACTCGTGCGGCTCGATCCACCGCGTCATTCCCAAACTGATCGAGATGGGCGTGGAGGCGCTGCATCCGTTGCAGGCGCTGGCCGTCAACATGGACGCCGAGACGCTGGCCCGCGACTTCAAGGGCAAGCTGGCCTTCATCGGCGGCGTCGACACCCAGGATCTGCTGGTCAACGGCACGCCGGACGAGGTGCGCGCCGATGTGCATCGCATCAAGGAATTGCTCGGTCCATGTCTGGTCGTCAGCCCCAGCCACGAGGCGCTGCTGCCCAACGTGTCGCCCGAAAACGTACGCGCCATGGCCGAGGCAGTGATGGATAAGTGAAAAAATTAGGAGCCGGGTCAACGACCCGGCTCCTAATTTTTTCACTACCATCCATTGGTCCGCTCAGATCAGCCCAATCAGCGCCATCCGCGTCCTATCAATCCACTCTCATCAGACTCTACGCCACACCAAACTCGAAGACCGTTGTCTGGTCGTATTCTTGGCCCGGCTTCGAGCACGGCTGTGGGGAAGTTGGGCTGGTTGGGTGAATCCGGGAAGTGCTGGGTCTCCAGGCAGAGACCGCCGCGCCGTGGATAGACCTTGCCGCCCTTGCCCGTGATCGTCTCGGGCATCATGTTGCCGGCGTAGAACTGGATGCCGGGCTGGGTGGTGTAGACGTTCATGCTGCGCCCGCTGGTCGGCTCGGTGACCGTGGCGGCCATGCGCAGTTCGCCCCAGCCGTCGGTGTGCAGCACGAAGTTGTGGTCGTAGCCGCCGCCGAGGACCAACTGCTCGTCGTCGCCGTTGATGCGCTCGCCGATGACGGTGGGCGTGCGGAAGTCGAGGGGCGAGCCGTCCAGGCTGCGAACTTCGCCGATGGGAATCAGCGTCTCGTCGACCGGCGTGAAACCGTCGACATAGAGCGTCAGCACGTGGTCGAGGATGTCTCCCTCGCACGAAAGGTTGAAGTAGGAGTGGTTGGTCAGGTTCAGAATGGTCGGGGCATCGGTGGTCGCCTTGTAGTTGATCCCCAGCTTGTTCTCGTTGTCGAGGCTGTAGGTGACCACGACTGACAATGTGCCGGGGTAGCCTTCCTCGCCGTCGACGCTGACGTAGCCGAGTTGGAGGCTGACGCCACTTTCGTCGATTGCCGGTTTCGCTTCCCAGACGACCTTGTCGAAGCCGACAGCGCCGCCGTGGAGATGGTTGTTGCCGTCATTCTGAGCCAGCGCGTAGTCCTGCGCCGCCAAGACTGAACTTGCCTTCGGCAATTCGATTGGCGAACCGGCCGACCAGGCAGCCGAAGAAGGGACTGTCGGTCAGATACTGTTCAAGATTGTCGAAGCCGAGGACAATATCGTCGAAGTTTCCATCTCGGTCCGGTGTGCGCACACGAGACGATCGTGCCGCCGTAGTCAAGAATACCGACCTCGATTCCGTTGTCATTGGTCAGCGTGAAAAGTCGGACAGCGCTTCCATCAGGAAGAACGCCGAATGGTCGACTGTTGATGTCCATGCAGATTTGCCTTTCGTTATGTGTCTGGCCGCGGCTCAGTCGTGACGGTATGCCCACAGAAGCGGACATTGGCATTCAAACCGACCCGCAGCAATAATTAAGTCTATTTTTCGGTCGTGTTTTTCAGTTCCATTTTACCGCTTAGGGCCCATCTTTGGACAAGCGGTCGCGGTCAATTTACGTCCTCCTCCCCGAACCAAAGGTTGGAGATACGATCGTAGCTTCCCTGCTCGATCAGATTGAGCAGAGAACGGTTGACCTCTTCGCGCAATGGACTTCCCTCAGGGTACGCGATGCCATAGTCCTCGCTGCTGAACGGTTTGCCCGCCATGGCCAGATCGCCCTTGCCATTGCGATAAACGTGGTAGAGCAGGATCGGGTAGTCGTAGACAATGGCCTCGACGTCGGCGTCTTCAAGCATGGCATAGGCGTCGTCCACCGTCGCAACAGTAGCATGGGCAATGCCGCGCATGGACAACCATTCCGAGCCGGTGCTCCCTTCCACCGCAGCAATCCGCTTCCCTGGCAGATCCTGGGGACCGTGGATGGCGGAATTCAATTTTGAGACCGTCAGTTCCGCGGTCACATTGGCCGTGAAATTTGCCACGATAAACAACCCCATCACCATCCAGACCAGGGCGAACACTCGCCCGAGCCAGTAGCGCGGCACACGGTCACCGTAGCCCACGGTCGTCACGGTCACGGTGGCCCACCAGATGCCGTCCCAAACGCCACGGATATATCCATGCGAGAAGTCATCGTCTCGATGGCGCTCCAACAGCCAGATCACATGGCCGGCCACAAGGATCACCAAGAAGAGCGCGATGAAGAGCCGCCAGATAGCCGGCGTGATGGCAACGGCCGCCAGATCGCGCAGCGGTGTGGTCGGCTTGGCCCGGGTCATGATGCCGAGGCCGGACTCAAAGTAGGGGAACGAGAAATCGATCGCCTCTTCGCGCTCTTTGGTGATGCTGATGGCCGCGACAGCCACGTCAGCGTCGCCGTTGATGACGGACTCTAGGAGCGCATCGACCGAATCGACCAGTACATATTCATAGTCGAGTCCCAGTTCGAGGGCCACGGTTTCCCATACATCGATGCTGAAGCCGGTCGGTTTTTCCCCCTCAACGTTGACAAACGGTTCGATTGGCTTGGTCGCAACCTTGATCGGTGCGGAGACTTCATCTTCCTGGGTCGGCGGTGCTGCTGACAGAAGGTTCGGCAACATAAGGTTCAGTGCCAGAGCCGCCGACGCTATCACAATCCAGCGCACCAGACAGTGCGCAACCCGATGTTCGCATGTTTTGCGCGTGGTCATATCACGATCGCTCCATGTTCGGTATCCAGAACCAGTTTCCCCGCGGAAATGACTGTCTCACGCATAGACAGTCGGTTTTTCCACGCCAAACCCAAGTATCGCATAGTTGTCGGTTTTGGCCGATATTGACGCCCCATGGGCCGCTGAGCGCCCGCAGGAATCCCTCCTGCGTGGTTTGCCACAACGTCAAGATGCATCTGGCGATAGATCGCGTTATAATGGCCCGCATGGGGAAATTTCAGGAATTCCAGACCAAATCGATAAATAGCGCCAAGAACCACCGCGGAACCATCGCGTCGGACGCCATGGCCGGCGTGACCTTTGCGTTCGTCAACATTCCCCAGGGCATGGCCAACGCCCTGCTGGCGGGCGTCAACCCGGTCATGGGCCTCTACACATTGATGGTGGCCACGCCGATCGGGGCGCTGTTCACCAGTTCGGTCTACATGAATGTGTCGACGACCAGCGCGCTCTCGGTTGCGGCCGGCGATGCACTGCAGAGCATCCCCACCGCGTCCAAGGCGGCCCACATGCTGACCCTGGTGCTGCTGGTCGGCATCGTTCAGCTACTGGCGGGGATCTTCCGCCTCGGCTCGCTGCTGCGCTTTGTCTCCAACGCGGTCATGGTCGGCTTCATCAGCGGCGTCGCAGCGCTGATCGTGCTGGGCCAACTGGGCGACTTCACAGGCTACCACAGCCAATTTTCGAGCAGAATCCTGCAGGTCGCTGATCTAGTTCTGAATTTCAGGGCGGTCGACTGGCCTACGCTGCTTCTGAGTACGACGACATTGCTGGTCATTCTGGCCGTCAATCGGACCCGTTTCGCCAAACTTTCCATGCTGATTGGACTCATCGTGGCGACCATCGTTTCGACCATTGTCCAACCGGCAGGGGTGCCGCTGGTCGGCGACATCGCCCAGTTTCCGGATCAATTGCTTGATTTTGAGCTGCCGAGGCTGGTCCACATTCCAAACCTGATGACATCGGCCATCGCGATCGCCATTATCGGCTTGGTGCAGGGCGCGGGCGTCAGCCAGAGCTACCCAAACCCGGACGGAACCTACCCCAACACATCGCGTGACTTCATCGGCCAAGGCGTGGCCAATATCGGCGCCAGTTTTTTCCAAGGCATTCCCGCCGGCGGGTCCATGTCCGGCACGGCGCTGACGGTCTCTGCGGGCGCACGGACGCGACTGGCCAATGTCTTTGCAGGACTGTTCGTCATACCGATCGTCTTCCTGTTCAGCGGCTTTGTGCAAGCAGATCCCCATGCCGGCGCTGGCTGCGCTGCTCATTGTGGTCGGTTACCAGAGCTTCAAACCCCATGATGTCCGTGCAGTCTGGAACACGGGCAAGATCCCGGCAACGGCCATGGCCTTGACCTTTGCTTCGACCCTATTTCTGCCCCTGCAATTCGCCGTCTTTGTCGGCGTCGCGGTCTCCGTGTTGCTGCACGTCTTCCGTTCGTCCAACCAGATCCGCCTGGTCCAGTGGAAGCCGGTACCCGGCGGCTTCCCGCTGGAAGAGCCGGCTCCGAAGACATTGGCATCCAACGAGATCACGATCCTCAATTCCTACGGCAGTCTCTTTTTGCCGCGGCCAGCACAGCGGAAGCAAGATTGCCGGCGGTCGGCGATGCCGTCCGCCCGGTGGTGATCTTCGGCATGCGCGGGCGCGACGAGGTCGGTTCCACCTTCCTCAATGTGGTCGATCGATACGCCAAATCTCTCCGCGACCGGGGCGGAAGGCTCATGCTGGTCGGCGTCGGACCCCATGTGATGCTGCAACTCGTGCGTACAGGCATGGTCACCCGGCTGGGGAAAGAGAATATCTTCGCGGAGGAAGAGCAGCTCGGCGCCGCCTTGAACCGGGCCATCACCGAAGCTCAGGCTTTTCTGGCCACCGAAAGAGATGGAACAGGCATCTGATCTGTCGAGATCTGATAACGTTGCTGAAAAAAGATTCTAGCCGCAGATAGACGCAGACGTTCAGTGCATTATACACGGTGAAAGAGAACCTGTTGCAGTAGCGTTACACCATCATCAAACTCATCAAACTGGCGAGGCGATGTTTCATGAATGAAGGTTTTTTCGCACGACTTGACGGCCACCGGGCGGCCAAGATCATCTACGGTACCATCATCGTGTTGGTGGTTATCGTAACTTTGGAGGAGCACCCGCCTACGGCAGAGGTTGCCATTGGCTCTGTGCTGGGGGCCAGTCTGGCCGTTGCGCTGGCCGAGTTCTACTCGGAGTTGATCGGCAAACGCATCCACGAGAAGCGAAAGCTGACGCAGACCGATGTCCATGAGATCACCACGTCGGTCAGCGCGGTGTTGATCGGCGCGTTGCTGCCGCTGCCGATCTTGTTGCTTGCGTTGTCAGGCGCTATCAGTATCGAGCTAGCGTTGGAAATAGACCAATGGCTGCTGATTGGCCTGCTGGTCTTCTTCGGCTACGGCGCTGCCGTACTCAGCGGCACGGGCAGACTCTGGGCCATCATGTTCGCCTTGATGGCCGGCACGATCGGTATCGTCGTTGTGCTGATCAAGGCAGCGCTCAGCCACTGAAACCTGTGGCGGGTTCGCGACAATGGATATTCCAAAGAGCACGTTGGAGATAGCATATCATCGTGAGCCATTCAACTCTAGCGCATGAAACCAAGCGTTCGTTCAAGTCGTTCGTCCCGATCCTCACCTGGCTGCCGGCCTACAAAAAGGCCTGGTTCCGCGGCGATCTGATCGCCGCGCTCACCGTCTGGGCGCTGCTGGTGCCCGAAGGCATGGCCTATGCCGGCATTGCCGGCATGCCGCCCGAAGCGGGCCTCTATGCCGCGCCGCTGGCCCTGATTGCCTACGCCATCTTCAGCACGTCCCGCCACCTCAATACCGGCCCCAGCTCAACAGTCGCCATCCTCTCAGCGTCGGTTGTGGGGGTCGTGGTCGCATCCGGGCAAGACTACATCACCGCCACCGTGACTTTGGCCATCCTGACCGGCGTCGTGTTGATCGTGTCCGGGCTGCTCAAACTGGGCATCTTTGCCGATTTCCTCTCCAAGCCGGTGCTCAGCGGTTTCATCATCGGGCTGGCCATCACCATCGCCTTTGGCCAGATCGATAAGTTGTTGGGCTACAACGTTGAAGCCGACGGCGTCATCGTCGAGATTGCGGCCATGGTGGGCAATGTCAACCAACTGAACTGGCCGACCCTGATCATCGGTCTCGTCAGTTTGGCGCTGCTCTTCCTGATACCGGTGTACACGCCGAAGGTTCCTGGGGCCATTACGGTGCTTGCGCTGTCGATTCTGGCCTCCACCCTCTTCAATTTTGAAGCAATGGGCGTTCACATCGTCGGCGCCATCCCGGCCGGACTGCCGCCCTTCGGACTGCCGACGGGGGTTTCCTTCCCGCTGATCATTTCGCTGCTGCCCGGCGCCATCGCCATTGCATTGGTCGGTTTCGCCGAGTCGGTGGCCGCGGCCCGGACCTATGCCACCCAGTTCCGCTATGAAGTGGACGCCAACCAGGAGATGATCGCACTGGGCATGGCCAACATCGGCGCCGGCCTGAGCCAAGGCTTTGTCGTCGACGGCAGCCTATCCAAGACCGCAGCCTCGGTTGACGCGGGCGGCAGATCGCAGATGGTCTCGCTTGTCACCGCGGCGGCCGTGCTGGTCACCATCGTCGCCCTGACGCCGCTCTTCCACAATCTGCCCGAGGCGACGTTGGGCGCCATCGTCATCCATGCGGTCTGGCATCTGATCAACTTCCACAAGATCCAGGCGCTACTATTCGATCCGGCGGATCGACTTCTACGCGGCCTGGTCGCGCTGTTGGGCGTGGTCTTCTTCGGCATCCTGGCCGGTCTGCTGATGGCCGTCATCGTCTCCTTGCTGGGCTTGTTGGCGGCGGCCAAGACCCCCAATACGGCCGTCCTGGGCCGGATCGCAGACGGATCCAATGGCGATATCTACCGCAGCGTCGCCAACTTCCCCGATGCCGTGACAGTGCCCGGCCTGCAAATCTTCCGCTTTGATGACGACATCTTCTTTGCCAATGCGCCCAATTTCCGCGATGCCGTGCGTGGCGTCGTGGCCGCCGCGCCGGACACGCGCTGGGTACTGATCGACGCCGAGTCCATCAACAGACTCGATGTGACCGGCGCCGACATGCTGGAAGAATTGTACGACGAGTTGGCTGAGGCCAATATCGACATGCGCTTCGCACGCGTGAAAGAGACCGTGCGCCAGGTAGTGGAGCGGGCAGGACTGGAAGCGAAGATCGGAACCGACCATTTCTACCCGACTATCCAGGCCGGGGTCAATGCGTACTGCAGCGTTGCCGGACGCCGTGGATGATGCAGCAGATCACACAGAAGCGGCACAGACGAGGAAAACGTGGCTGGTGACTGAAGCGGTTGTACGAACGACCGAACGAGAACGGGAACGAGAACGAGAGCGAATCTTATTCTGAACATCGATATCACAGAAAGTTGGGATCAGCACACATGACAAGCAATCCGTATCTGTCGATCGATCAGACAGATGGTCGGCGATATCTACACGTCGTCGGAATCCATGGACAATCTGACCATCCTCTGCGACGACTTCGGCTCCCGCTTCGGCGGCACGCCGGGCGAACGGCTGGCCGCCGACTTCATCGCCGCCAAGCTGACCGAATATGGCGTCGAAAACGTCAGGCTGGAACCGGTCGAGTATCTCGGCTGGCACCGTGGCGAGGTCGAGCTGACCGTCGTCAGCCCGGTCGAGATGGCGATGGACTGCATCACCCTGCCCCATTCACCGCCGGCCGACCTGGAGGCCACGATCATCGACCTGGGCGACGGTGCGCCGTCCGACTTCGAGAAGCACGCCGATGAGATCCCGGCAAGATCGTCATGGTCAACTCCAAGACGGCGCCGCGCGGCATGAGCCGCTGGGTGCATCGCAACGAGAAGTATGGGCGCGCCATCATGGCCGGCGCGGTCGGCTTCATCTTCGTCAACCACTATCCGGCCTATGGTCCGGCCACCGGCGGCGTCGGGCACAACGACGAGGGTCCGATTCCGGCCATCTCACTCTCGTACGAGGATGGGGCATTCTTGCAACGTATGATGAAGCGCAAGGGCGATGTCGTGCTGCGGCTGAAAAGCACCGACAGCTTCGAGGAACTGATCTCCTGGAACATCGTGGGCGAACTGCCGGGCACGGCTGACAATCCGGAACTGGTCATGCTCGGCTGCCACATCGACGGCCACGACATTTCCCAGGGCGCGCACGATCCGGCCTCGGGCGCGGTGGCGGTGATGGAAGCGGCACGCGTGCTCAAGAAGTACGGCGGGCCGTTGACGAACACGGTTCGTTTCGCGATCTGGGGCGTCGAGGAGATCGGCCTGATCGGCTCAACGCAGTACGTCGAAAAGCACGCCGACGAGCTGGACAACATTCGCTTCTACTTCAACATGGACGGGGCCGGCGGCAAGGGGCGCAAGGATGTCGTGCTCAACGAGTGGCCCGATCTGGAGCCGGTCTTCGAAGGCTGGTCCGCAGAGATGGCCCTCGACTGCCTTGTGGGCAAGTCCATCAGCGCCCACTCGGACCATTTCCCCTTCCTCATGCAGGGCGTGCCGACGGCGGAGATGGGCGCGGCCGTGCGCGAGAACACCGGTCGAGGCTACGGCCACACCAAGTATGACACCCTCGACAAGGTCGAACTGCTGGGCCTGCGCGAGGCATCTGCGCTGGCCGCGCGGCTGGCGCTGCGAATGGCCAATGCGCCGACATGGCCGGTCTCACGCCGCAGCCACGAGGCCGTGGCAGCCCTCTTCGACAAGCCGGACTACCAGGAAGAGGCGGCGTACCGGGCCGAGTACGAGGCGTTTTTGGCTGCCAATAGACCGGCGTAACCAGGAATTCACCGCGGATTTGCCGGATTGACCGGATTGCAGCGGATTTTCTTGAAAAGAATCCGTGCCAATCCGCGATATCCGCGTAGCATCCGCGGTGAATTGCTTTTGGGGGTGTTGGCGAACAGCGCCAACACCCCCCATTCTTTTCCAGGCTGAATGGATACCCCGGATCCAATATTTCGCTCCCCACAGACCCCATTTTCCTGGTATACTTTGAGGGAAGCTTCCCCATTGATTCCGGTGTTTGATTCAACGAAAGGAGAATCCCGTGGCTGAAAAAGTGTACAAGGTCATCGAGTTGATCGGCACGAGTGAAGAGTCCTGGGAGAAGGCCGCGGCCGCAGCCGTTGCCCTCGCCGGAGAGAGTCTGCGCGACCTGCGCGTTGCCGAGGTCGTCGAACAGGACATGGTGATTGAGGACGGCAAGGTGACAGCCTACCGCGCCAAGGTGAAGATCTCGTTCAAGTATCACGGCAAGGACTGAAGGGGGACAGGGTGACAGGGGGACAGGGTGAGGAAACCAGATCAGCATAACATGTCCCCCTGTCATTGCCCGTCCCGTCACCCCCTCCCCCCACCGCCTCAACCAACATCGCCACGACATTCTCCGGCGGTGTTCCGGCTCGAATCCAGTGGGACGGACCCAGGATGTACCGCCGTCTTTGCCCCGCACGCGTTTGCGATCGCTCACCTCTCGGCGGACATCGTCGATGCTCGCCGCACTGGCCAGCGGATAATAAATGGTTGATCCATGGTGGTCAACTTCTCCATTTTCTGGCATGATGGTCGCAATCAACATCACCACCAATTTTAGGACAACCCCGTACTCGTACTCGTTCTCGAAAGCAAGGCTTGGCAGGCTTCGAGAACGAGTCGAGTACGACGATACGAGTACGAGTACGGGTACGAGGAAGGGAAACCAAACATGGATATCCAACTGACCATCAACAGCAGTCCAATTCAACTCGACATCGATCCGCAACGCACCCTCCTCAGCGTCCTGCGCGACGACCTCGACCTGACCGGCAGCAAATACGGCTGCGGCGACGGCAAGTGCGGCGCATGCACCGTGCTGCTCGACGGCCAAGCCGCAACAATCGTGCAGCATCACGGTCGGCGAGATCGGCGACCGCCGCATCACGACCATCGAGGGAGCCGGCGATGATGGCTGCCAACGCTCCAGCGCGCCTTCATCGAAACCGGCGCTTTCCAATGCGGCTACTGCACGTCGGGCATGATCCTGTCGGCGGCGGCCCTGCTGGCGGCCAATCCGACGCCGACGCGGGAAGCGATCATCGCCGGCATGCAGGACAACATCTGCCGATGCGGCGCCTATGCCCGGATTGTCCAGGCCATTCAACTGGCCCCGACCGACCGGGCTGGCCTGAGACAACGACAGCTTGAGGCGGCAGCCTTGCCCACAACGACGCCTCCGGAGGAGAACTTTCTGCCCATCGCCACCCTGGCCGAGATCGGCGACGGGCTGATCGTCGCCTTTCCCTGCGAGGACGTGGCAGAAGTCGTGGCCGAGATGGACGGCCGGCCTCTGCCACCGGATCAGCGCGTGCCCTCGGAGATCGGGCCGTGGCTGCACATTGGCCCGGACGGCGGCATCCACGTCTATGTGGGCAAGGCCGAGGTCGGCCAGAACATCGCCACCTCGCTGGCCCAGATCGTGGCCGAGGAACTGCGCGTGCCGGCCGCGCAGGTGCAGGTCACCATGGGCGACACGGCGCGCACGCCCTACGATCGCGGCACCTTCGGCAGCCGCACAACGCCCGTCACCGGCCCGCAGGTGCGCAAGGCCGGAGCCGCCGCCCGCGGCCTGTTGCTTGACCTGGCCGCGGAAGTCTGGGGCGTGGAAGAGTCGTCGCTGGTCATCGAGGACGGCCGCGTGCGCCAGTCCGATTCCGGCAGATCGCTGACCTTCGCCCAACTGGCGCAGGGCGAACAACGCCTGCTGATCGTCGACGAAGATCAGCCCATGACCCCGGCCACCCAATGGACCGTGGCCGGACAATCTGCGATGCGCGAGAACGCGCAGGCGTTCGTCACCGGGCGTCACAAGTACGCCTCGGACATGGCATTGCCCGGCATGCTCCACGCCAAGATGCTGCGTCCGCCCGCCTTCCACGCCACATTGATCGACCTGGACGCCACTGCGGCAGAGGCCATGCCCGGCGTTTGCGTGATACGCGACGGCGACTTCGTGGGCGTCACCGCGCCCGACATCCTCACGGCCGAACGGGCGCTCGATGCGCTGCGTCCACGCTGGAAGACGACGCTGCAGATTTCGCAGCCGGAGGTTTTCGACTATTTCAAGGCCAATCCGGTCGAGGCGTTGGACCGCAAGGCCGCCATGCTGGAGACCGTCGGCGACGTCGATTCGGCTCTGGCCGCCGCTACGCAACGGCTGAGCGGTCGCTACACCGTCGACTTCATCGCGCACACGCCGCTGGAGACCCGCGCCGCGCTGGCCAACTGGACCGACGGCAAGCTCACGGTCTGGACCGGCAGCCAGCGTCCGTTCGGCGTCCGCGCCCAACTGGCCGAGGTCTTTGAACTGCCGCAACGCCATGTGCGCGTCGTCGTGCCCGCCACCGGCTCGGGCTTCGGCGGCAAACATGCCGGCGATGCCGCCATCGAGGCCGCTCGCCTGGCACAGGCCGTGGGCAAGCCGGTCAAGCTGGTCTGGACGCGGGAGGAGGAGTTCACGTGGGCCTACTTCCGTCCCGCCGGCCTGATCGAGATCGAGAGCGGACTGGACGCCGATGGACGCATCAGCGCCATCGAGTTCCACAACTACAACTCGGGATCGTCCGGCATCGCGCCGCTCTACGCCATCCCCAACCAGCACATCGAGTTCCACCCGGCCGACTCGCCCCTGCGCGAAGGCGCCTATCGCGCCCTCTCGTCGACGGCCAACGCCTTTGCCCGCGAGACCCACATCGACGAGCTGGCCCGGCTGGTCGGCCAGGACCCGCTGGCCTTCCGCCTGCGACAGATCGACGACCCACGGCTGCGCGACGTGCTGCAAGCCGCCTGCGAAGCCTTCGGCTGGGGCCAGGCCAAGCCGGCGACCGGCCATGGGGTCGGCCTGGCCTGCGGCTACGACAAAGGATCCTACGTTGCCGCCTGCGCAGAAATCTATGTCAACCCAAGCACCGATGAATTGAAGGTCCTGCGCGTAGTCGAAGCCTTTGACTGCGGGCCGGTCATCGACCCGGACAATCTGCGCAACCAGATCGAGGGGGCGATTGTGCAGGGGCTGGGCGGCGCGCTGACCGAGTCGATCCAGTTTGCCAATGGGCGCATCCTCAACCCCGACTTCTCCGGCTACCGCGTACCCCGCTTCGCCGACCTGCCCGAGATCGAGACCGTCCTGATCGACCGCAAGGATCACGAGCCGGCCGGCGCCGGCGAGACGCCGATCATCGCCATTGCGCCCGCGGTGGGCAATGCGATCTTCGATGCCACGGGCGTGCGGCTGCGGGCGATGCCGATGGCCCCGGATGGGATTGTGCGCCCGTCGGCTTAGCACCGGCATGGGGAAAGGGCGCATATGGCCGCCGTTCTTGCCTCACCCTACATGGGGCATCCCATGAACGGGGCATTGCTGTGTAGCACCGTGCCCTCAGGCCGGGGCGGTCGTCTCCACGCGTTTGCGACCACCGCCCCGCCGAAAAAGGAGGCGAACAGCCTGGAACAGTGATCGACATCAGGGGGGCAACGGCTTCCAGAGGCACCTCCACGCAAAATGGGTTGCAGCTAATGAAACCGGCGTTCGGTATGCCAATGCACCACTCCGCAACCGGCTGACACACCCCAGAGATTTCCCCAACATCGTCTTCACAACTTCCCCACACTTTGCCGCTATAATCGACGTGGGCAGTCCAGAGTCGGGCATGGATGGGAGCGGCTGCCTCGCTTGTCGAATCCACCGTGCCGCCAGCCATCGGGACCGCTGCATGATAACCATCGATCTGACCGGCGTTGACTTGACCGGCCAGTTGCTCGCTCTGTTTCTGACCTACGGGTCGCCTGTCATTGCGCTGGTCCTGATGGCGGCGGCCGTGGGCCTGCCTGTGCCGAGCACGTTGTTGGTCATTGCAGTCGGGGCCTTCGTGCGCCAGGGGCTGATCGACCCCTACCCGGCCCTCGTCTATGCGCTGGCCGGCGTCCTGGCCGGCGATCTGTTCAGCTATGCCATCGGTCGTGTTGGCCGCGAGCGTCTGCTGGGCCGCTACAGCACGTCGGAGAGGTGGATGCAGGTGCAGGGGAAGTTGGACCGATCCGGCGGGATCTCGATCTATCTGACCCGCTGGTTGCTGACGCCGTTGGCCATTCCCACCAATCTGCTGGCCGGGGCCGGCGGCTATCCGCTGCGCAAGTTTCTGGCCTTCGATATTGCCGGCGAACTGACCTGGTTGCTGCTGCTGGGCGGGCTGGGCTATGCCTTCAGCGCTTCGTCGGCGATTTTCGCTGAAGTCGTGGGCGCCCATCTTGCGCCGTTGGTCGGTGTTGCCGTTGGCTGTGCGGGGATCTACTGGTTGGTCCGCCGGTGGAACTACCCAGAATTGCTGCGTGGGCGGTTTAGCCGCACAGCGAAGCCTTGCTAACCTTATGTCAAAATTCCCGGCACTGGCCACAAACGGATTGTTTTATCAGAATTCTACTGGACAGTGCCGGGGACTTGCGGCGGCAGACCCGCTGGATCACCCTGCCACCCTGCCACCCTGCCACCTTGTCAAATCACTCTACACCGCCTGCTCGGCATCCACATACGTCGGTACGCCCTCTTCCTCGAAGATGCGGTCGATCTCGGCGCGTGTGGTCTCGTCCAGCCGCCAGTCGGCGGCGGCGATGTTCTCGGCCAGCTCGCGGTCGTTGCGCACGCCGACCAGCGCTGTGGTCACGGCCGGGTTGCCCAGCACCCAGGCGATGGCCAACTGGGCCACGCTCTTGCCGGCATCGCCCGCCAGGGCCTTGAGTTGTTCGACCACGCGCAGTTCGGCCAGGAAGTTCTCGCGCTCGAAGAGCGGCAGCCCGAAGGCGTTGCCCTTGGATCGCCAGTCCCACTCCACGAAGGTCGTCTGCGGTGTGAAGGCGCCGCTCAGCAGGCCGAAGCCCAGCGATCCGTAGGCCATGAAGCCGATGCCCTGTTCCAGGCAGTAGGGCAGGACAGCGTGCTCCATGCGCCGGTCGAACAGGTTGTACCCGACCTGGTTGGCGGTCAGATGGCCGACCGCCTCACATTCTTCCATCATGGCAACGGTGTAGTTGGAGACACCGTAGTGGCGGATCTTGCCGTCCCGCTTGAGTTGCTCCAGCGCGCCCATGGTCTCGGCGATGGGCGTGCCGGCATCGGGCCAGTGGATGAGCATGAGGTCGACATAGTCGGTGTTGAGGCGGCGCAGGCAGTCATCGGTGTGGCTGATGACCGAAGCCGGCTGCGAATCGCGCCCGACAATCTGCCCCTCGTCGCTGTAGAGAAAGCCGACCTTGGTGACCAGTACCACGTCCTTGCGTCGCCGGCCGAGCGCGGTGCCCAGTATCTCCTCGGCGATGAAGGGTCCGTAGGCCTCGGCCGTGTCGATCAACGTGATGCCGTGGTCGATGGCCGATTGCACGGCCCGTGTCACTTCCGCTACATCGATGGGGCCATACTGGGTCGTACCCATGGCCCAGGTACCGAAACCGAGCGCTGAACAGGTCAAATCGCTGTCGCCAAATCGTCGTGTTTCCATGGGGTGGTTCCTTTCTTGGGCGGACACTAGAGGAGCGCGGGGTTTGTTTTGGTCACAGATGAACGCGGATGAAAAAATGATGTGCACAGATGAATAACGGTTGCGATGAGATAGTTCGAGCAACCACAATTTTATCCGTGCCCCATCCGTACAAATCCGCGTTCATCTGTGACAAAAAAACGATTCCCTCACACTCTAAATGGCGATCTCTTCCATCTCTTCGCCCTCTGCCGCACCCTCGACCGCGCCCTTGATGAAATCGAACTCGGTGCGCAGGGTGTTGCGGAAGGCGCTGATGTCGATGGAGTGGACGACCAGGTTGGCCCCCATCTTGGCCCAGCGGATCTCCTGAGTCATCGAGTCGCCGCCGTAGACGATGTGGATGCCCGCGCCCAGTCCGGCGGCGTGGGCTTTGGTGATGATCTCGTCCACAGCCTCGACGAAGATGGGATGGAAGTATTGGTCGGGCACGCCCAGGTTGCAGGTGAGATCGTTGGGGCCGATGAGCACGGCGTCCAAGCCGGGGACGGCCAGAATCTCGTCCAGGTTGTCCATGGCCGCCCGGCTTTCGATGTTGACGATGGCCACGCTGTTGGCATTGCGCGCGGTCAGAAACTCCTCCACTTCCGGCTCCAGCGGCGCGACGCCGTTGAGTGCATCGTAGAGTTTCTTGCCCTTGAGCGGGCGATACTTGACCGCGCCCACCAGCGCACGCACCTGGTCGACAGTCTCGACGTAGGGGGCGATGACGCCCTGTGCGCCGCCGTCCAGCACCATGGCCGCCGCGTAGGGATCGGGGCTGGGGATGCGCACGATGGGGGCCATGCCGTTGGCCGCGTAGAGCTGGCACATCCACGAGAGCTTGTTGCGATCCTGGGCGATGTGTTCGGTGTCGATGAAGGCGAAGTCCAGCCCGATGGACGCGGCCGCGGCCGGCCACTTGGGCGATTCAGAGACGATCATCGTGCCGTAGACATGTTCACCATTGTGCAATTTCTCGCGCATTTCTCGGCCGTTCATATTGGATTCCTCTCGATCGTGGTAGATTGTTGTTCGTTTTTTTTTGCCACAGATGACTCAGATGCAAGAATTGATTTCTGCCACAGATTCACACAGATTTTGTACGGATAGGACACAGATAATTTTGCCGCCACACTGGCCTTCTACACTCTGCCGGAAGATATCTGTGATTATCAGGTGTTTATCTGTGGCCATCTGTGACGAATCTTTTGATTTTGCAGTAGAGTCACAGATGGGCACAGCTGGGATTTGATTTTTACGGATGACTGCGATGCAGAACAGGACTTATCCGTGAATATCAGTTTTTCATCTGTGTACATCTGTGGCAAATCTTCTATGTTCGGGCGATACGACAGCCTGGCCTAAAACCCCTGCTTCATGTCGATCTCATTGCGCAGCGGTCGCTCGCCGGCCAGGAAACGGTCCAGGTTTTCGACGAAGATGTCGAGAATGTGCTGGCGCTCGAACTGGGTGCCGCCGGCCACGTGGGGCGTGATCAGCAGGTTCTCCAGATCCCAGAGTTCGCTGTCTGCGGGCAGCGGCTCGGGCGTGAAGACATCCAGCGCGGCCGCGGCGATGCGCTTGCTGCGCAGCGCATCGGCCAGCGCGACCTGATCGATGATGCCGCCGCGCGACATGCCGACCAGCATGGCCGTCGGCTTCATGAGCGCCATCTGTTCGGCCCCGATCATGCCGTCGGTCTCCGGCGTGTGGGGCACGGTGACGACAACGTAGTCAGACTCGGCCAGCAGTTGGTCCAGTTTGTCCAGCCCCCAGAGTTCGTCGGCGAACTCGCCCGGATCGTTGGGGAAGAGATCGACGGCCACGACGCGCATGTCGAAGGCCGAGGCCCGCTTGGCCAGGGCACGGCCAAAGGCGCCGTAGCCGATGATGCCCATGGTGCTGCCGGTCAGCTCGACCAGCGGGGCGCGCACTTCCCACATGGAATAGCGACGGGCTTGCTGCTCGAAGATGCTGTGGCGGATGCCGCGTGTGAAGGCCAGGATCATGGCCATGGTGCTCTCGGCCAGACAGGCCCCATGGGTGCCGCGTGCGCTGGTCAGAATGACATCGCTGGCCACCAATTCGGGGATATTCAGATAGTAGTTGATGCCGGAACTGGGCGACTGGATCCACTTGAGCTTCTCGGCGGCCAGGAAGGCTTCCTGGCTGATCCAGCCCATGTAGACGTCGGCCTCGCCGATCATGGCGGCGGTCTCTTCGCGGGTCGGACAGTGGGTGAAGGTCAGGTCGGGATAGCGCGCTTGCAGGTCGGGGATGGCGGTTTCCAGCCCCATGGGTGTTGCACCGATCAGAACGTTCATGGTCTCTCTTCCTGTGTGGAAATGGCTGTTGGATTGTGCACTCTCACAAGCATACTGCACCTTGCCTTTCATGGGCAACATGCGTTTACGGTCGCCTTGTGAGTGCCACGAAACAGTCGCCTCACTGATCCTGTTCTCCGTGACAGGTCTGGATGTCCTGCGTCATCCCAGATCACCGCGTGGCCCGATTTGACGCATCAATGTATCCGGCGCTACAATGCATCATATTCGGATAACCGGATATAATGATTCGAAAAGATTGACCGACCATGATTCCTTCAATCAGCGAGATCAACCGACTGCACGCCCGGCTCTGCTCCGGCATTTCCGACCCGATCCGCATCACGATTCTCTATGCGCTGGCCGAGGGGCAGCACAACGTCACCCAGTTGACCGAGACGCTCGGTTTGCCCCAGTCGACCGTCTCCCGCCATCTGGCCGTCCTGCGCCAGACCGGGCTGGTGGTTACCGAACGCGATGGACGCCAGGTCGACTACACGCTGACCGACGACCGCGTCATCGAGGCCCTGGACATTCTGCGCAGTATTCTGCAGGACCGGGTCAACAAAGAGGCCGATCTGCTCAACGAACTGACAAACTGAATGACGATTTCGGTGGGCTCAGACAGAGAGTCTCGCCTTTTTTTGACATTTGATTGTGTTTTTTGTAACAAACGAAAATCCAGCCCAAGCGTAGGAAGGTTCTGAAAGAGTGCACCATGCGTAATTCCCGGATTTCCTGGGTGCTCGGCGCAATCGTCACCCTGCTGGTGATTGCGATTCCTGTCTTCATCTTTCATCCCCAAACCGGCGGCATCCGTGGACGACCCCTGGGTCAACATGCCCCAACACCCGGAACACACCGATCACACCGGTCTCTATCGCGATGTCCTTGAGACCGGCCACGATGTCACCCAGGCCTGCCTGGACTGCCATCCCGACGCCGCCCAGGAGGTGATGGCGACATCGCACTGGACCTGGGAGAGCGGTCCCTACGAGATGGAAGGCCACGACGAACCGGTCTACGGCGGCAAGGCCAACCTGATCAACAACTTCTGCATCGGCATCAACGGCAACGAGCCGCCCTGCACCGCCTGCCACATCGGCTACGGCTGGGAGGACAGCTCCTTTGACTTCACCGAGGAGACCAACGTCGACTGCCTGGCCTGCCACGACAACTCGGGGACCTACATCAAGGCCAACGCCGGCTATCCGGCAGAGAGCGTCGATCTGCTGGCCGCGGCCGAAAGCGTGGGCAACCCGACGCGCGACAACTGCGGCAGTTGCCACTTCAAGGGCGGCGGCGGCGACGCGGTCAAGCACGGCGATCTCGACAACTCGCTCCTGCACCCCAGCGACGAGTTGGACGTGCACATGGGCAAGTATGACTTCACCTGCACCGACTGCCACCGCACCGAGCACCACGACATCGCCGGCAAGTCGATCACGGTGAGCATGGACGACGAGAACCAGGTCCACTGCACCGACTGCCACGCCGACGAGCCGCACACCGACGAGCGGCTCAACGACCACACCGCGGCCGTGGCCTGCCAGACCTGCCACATTCCCGAGTTCGCGCGCAAAGAGGCGACCAAGACCGAGTGGTACTGGTCCCAGGCCGGCCAGGATCGCCCGGAAGATCCCCACGAATATCTGAAGATCAAGGGCGAATTCGTCTACGAAAAGGACGTGGTCCCGACCTACACCTGGTACACGGGCACGGCCGACCGCTACATCCTGGGCGACGAGATCGATCCGATCCGAGCCGACGATCATGAACATGCCCCACGGCAGCTACGAGGAGGGCGATGCCCAGATCTTCCCCTTCAAGGTCCACGAGGCCGACCAGATCTACGATGCTGAATATAACTACCTGCTCCAGCCCAAGACCGTGGGCGAAGGCGGCTACTGGACCGAGTTCGACTGGGATCAGGCTGCGCGGCTCGGCTCGGAATCGTGGACATGGAGTATTCCGGCGAGTACGGTTTTGCGCCGACCGAGATGTACTGGCCCACGACCCACATGGTGGCCCCGTCCAAGGATGCGCTCGCAGTGCGACGCCTGCCACACCAAGGACGGCTCGCCCGGACGTCTGGACTGGGAACAGTTGGGCTATGACGGCGACCCCATGTACTACGGCGGCCGCGAGCAAGACCCGGACTTCCAGCAGACCAGCATGAACAGCGCTGGTGTGAACAACACAGAGGAGGGCCGGTAGCCATGAAACAGATACGACCTAACTCGAAACGCAGCCCTCCTAGCGCCCCCAGATCACGGGGGGAACGCCCTGCAGTGCCATGCAACGCTCGACCCAGCCTCCCCCAGGATTGGGGGCCGGGGGGCCGAAGCCGTCCTACTCGCGCTGCTGATCGCCATCCTAACCGTCATCCTGACGACCGGCGTCGCCAATGCGCAGACATCGCCGCTGCACCCGACCTTTCCGCTGCTCGACGAGTACGGCGAAAACGTGCTCGACTCAGGCCAACCCGTCTCCACCATGGAGACCTGCGGAACCTGCCACGACACCGACTTCATCGCCGGCCACAGCTTCCACACATCGGTCGGGCTGGACAACTTCGGCGCGCCGGGTGCGCTGGAAGGCAGCCGCCCCTGGGAGATGAGCCCCGGCCTCTTCGGCGGCTGGGATCCGTTGACCTACCGCACACTCTCACCGGCCGGCGACGAGATCATCGACCTGGGCACGCCCGACTGGATCAAGGTCTTCGGCGAGCGCCATGTGGGCGGCGGCCCGGCGATGGTCAGTCGGTCCGGCGAAGCGCTGGCCGATCTGCCGGTGGAAGATGGCGACCCCGAGACCCACAGCGTCGATCCTGAGACCGGCGAATTGACCCCGTGGGACTGGACAGCATCCGGCGGCGTCGAGATGAACTGCTTCCTCTGCCACATGCCCGATCCCAACAACGAGGCACGCGTCGAGTCGCTGCAAGCCGGCGAGTTCGGCTGGGCCAATACGGCGACATTGCTGGGCACTGGCATTGTCGAGCAGACCGGCGACGGCTGGACGTGGAACGAGGACGCTTTCCAGGCAGACGGCGAACTGGCCGCCGAACATGTCACGATCCAGAGCCCGACGCCGGAGAACTGCGGCGCCTGCCACGGCACAGTGCACCAGTCGCCCGACCCGCTGACGCCCGCCGACATCAGCGCAGGCGATCAGCACACCCAGCGCACCGGCCAGATCTTCTCCGGTCAACGGCTCAAGGATTCCGGCCTCAACCTGGCCGGCAAGGACGAATTGACCCGCCCGTGGGATGTCCACGCCGAGCGCAACGTCCAGTGTTCCGACTGCCATTTCTCGGTCAACAACCCCATCTACTATCAGGAACCGGCCGATTCCCGGCCCGAGCACCTGGACTTCGACCCGCGGCGCATGGACTTTGGCGACTACCTGCAACGCCCCGATCACAACTTTCGGGGGCGGTTCGGGCTGCCGGAGAAACGCCAGCAATTCGCCGACCTCGCGCAACTGCTCCGGCTCGCGGTTCATTCCCCACGCGACTCTCGCCGACGGTTCCAAACAGATTGACCAGAACCGGCATTTCGTGCCGCCTTCCATCATGTGCGACCGCATGCTCGAAAAGAACCGCCGGTCCACCCTCCGCCAGCAATCGAGTTTGAATCTCCGTCATTTCCAGGACCGTCGACACGGGTTCGGAGACACGAAACCAACCGCCCTTGTCCGCTGTGGGGAGAATTTCTGCCCGCACAAGGGTTTTCCGCTGGCAGATTCCCGGCTCTACGGGAACGTCGTGGAATGCGACCTTCACGGCTGGCGGTTCGATGTGAAAAGCGGCGAGTGTTTTACGAAGAAGGGCTGCCCGATCGAGACCTACAAGGTGTCTGTTGAGGACGGCTGGATCTATATTGAGGTTTGAGTAAAGGGTGATGAGTTGTGAGTGGTGGGTGATGGGCGATAAGATCAAATCAGTTCTCGATAATGTCCAAGCAGAATATTCGGCCCCGTATCTGGTTAGAACAAGTCCCGGAGGGACGGGTATATGTTAGCCCCGGGCAAGCCGAAGGCACAGCCCGGGGGAAAAAGCGATCCTACATATTCCCGGCCGCTTTAGCGGCGGCACGAATCGGACCCGGAGTGCAACCGTCTGGCGTGCATCTCAGGATTGAGAGGAAAGGACTGAGGACTGAGAAGCGCTGTTCGAACCATCCTACGTTTCATCGCGCAGCGATGCCGATTTTTTCCCGCGGGCTGAAGCCCGCGGGAGTCGTTGAGAAATTCTTGTAGTCGCGTAGCGATGTCGGATCGCGAAGCCGCTATGCGGCTTGATCGGGTTTTCGGGGCGCACGTACCGTGGCCTGAAGGCCCCGGCTAAGCTACTTCAGACATGTCGCTCCTTCGGAGCGGAGCCGATTCTTCGACCTCGAAACTATTAACATTGGGCACCGATGGCGCCTGGTCCTGCCATCCCGGTCCCTGATCCCTGATCCCTGAAACGTGAAAAGGGCGGCAAATGCCACCCTTCAACCGTCAATTCTCAACTCTCAATTAGAGACTGACCAATTCCATCTCTTCGACTTCCGCTTCCGCTTTCGCGCCGTCATCACCTATAGCCTCGACCGGGCACGCCATAAGGGCTTCTTCGCACAGCTCGGCCTCTTCGGGAGTTTCGGGCTGTTTGTAAACGTACGAATAGCCGTTATCGTCCTCACGCGTGAAATTGGACGGCGATGTGTCCCTGCAGACGTCGCAGTCTATACACTGGTCGTCGACGTAATATCTGCCGGGGGCATTTTCCGGAACCTTGTCTGCGATATCGGCCATTTAACTAGAAGATACGGGAAATCGGGGATATTTTGGAAGGACTCACAAAGACAGGCTGTTTAACAGCCTTTAACAATACTACTACGGTTCCCGGGAATACGGCAAACGGTTTCTTGAATTCCTCACTGCTCGGTCATCGATATCATCCTTCCAAGCGCGACATTTGCCAGCTCTCTTGTCCCGGGATCGACCGATATCTCGTTAACCACCTTCCCGGCCGCAAGATTCTCTATCGACCAGGCGAGACTCTGGGGTGAGATGCGGTACATAGTCGCGCACATGCACAGATCGGGAGCCAAGAGGTGTATCTCCTTGTCGGGGAAACGTTTGGCGAGGCGGCTCACAAGGTTTACCTCGGTTCCGATCGCCCATTTTGAGCCCGAGGGCGCCTCTTCCACGGTCTTGATGATGTATGACGTGGAACCGTTCAGATCGCTTTTCTGACACCACCTCATAAGTGCATTCCGGATGAACAAGCACTTTGACGCCGGGCACGTCTTCGCGGATCTTGTCGACGTGCCAGTCCTTGAAACCGGCCGTGAACGGAAACAATGACCCCGCCAAAGTATCAGTTTCGCGTCGCGGAGCGCCTCTTCGGTATTCCCTCCAAGGTCCTGATGCGGGTCCCAGACGACCATCCTGTCCAGTGGGATCCCGAATTTCGCACCCGTGTTTCGTCCGAGATGCTGGTCCGGGAAGAAGAACATCTTGTCGTATTTTTCCAGGTAGATCTCGAACAGCTTGGTCGCGTTCGACGATGTGCATACGACGCCTTCGTTCCGGCCGGCAGAACGCCTTGATCGCCGCGGTGGAGTTCATATAGGTGATCGGCGCGACAGAAGACCCGCCTCCGACAACGCCGATCTCCGTCAGTTGCTCCCACGCTTCCTCGACCTGATCGATGTTCGCCATATCGGCCATCGAACAGCCGGCGCCCATGTCCGGCAGGATCACGATCTGATCTTCGCGGCCCAGTATATCGGCGGACTCCGCCATGAAATGCACGCCGCAGAAAATTATTTGCCGCGCGTCGGTTTTGGAAGCGAGGACCGACAGCTGGTAGGAATCGCCGTTGAGATCGGCATGGCGGATCACATCGTCGCGCTGATAGTGGTGGCCGAGAATGACGACGTCGCGGCCGAGCTCTTCCCGGGCTGCCTCTATGCGCTCCGCGATCTCCTCATCGGACATTGCGAGGTATGTTTCGAGCGGACGGGCGGCTGTCAATACTTCACTCATTGCACTTCATTCTACAGGACTGAGAAGTGGGTTCTGCGTCAGCGACAGCATTAACTTAGCCGTTGCCTTCAGGCCACGGCTTGGCAAATCTCATTAAGTTCCAGCCGCTTCATCGGCGTCACGACCGCCTCTTCGCTCCTGTCGAAGCGCTGCACCAGGGACGGGTGCATTCCCTCAGTCCTCACTACTTTTTCTAAACGTCCAGATTCTTCACATCCAGCGCGTTGTCCTCGATAAACTGTCGCCTGGGCTCGACCTGGTCGCCCATCAGGATCGTGAAGATCTCGTCGGTTTCGATCGCGTCCTCGATCCTGACCTGCAACAGGACACGCGTTTCGGGATTCATCGTCGTCTGCCACAGCTGTTCCGGATTCATCTCGCCGAGACCCTTGTAGCGCTGGATCGAAAGGTCCTTCTTCGCTCCGCCGATCACCTCGTCGAGCAGCTCTATACGGTCCTCGATCTCCTTCGTCTCGCCTTTCCTCGTAAATGTGTACGGGGCGGGGAATTTCTCGTCGAGTGCGCCCTTAAGCTCAACCGAACGCTGGAATTCGACATAGCTCGCCAGATTCGAGTCCAGTATCATCGTGCTGCCTGAATTCAGCGTAAGTTCGATCGCCCCAAGTCCGTGTTCCTCGTCGGTCGTCAGCTCCGTGTTATAGCCGGCCTCGTTTATCTTCGCCTCGATCTCGGCAAGCAGGTCTTTTTGTTCGAACACCTTGCGGATACCGACGAACTTCCTGTGCAGGATCCCGTCCTCGCCGATGAACGCTTCGAGGATCGCGTTGCGCAATTTCTCGTCGCTGCCGAACCTTCTCGCGAGCCTGCCCGAAAAACGGCGGTAATCGACAGTCCTGCTGAAGTGCTTTTTCGAGGGCCTTTCCTCCGACGGCATTTCCGCCTGCGGTCACTTCGATGTTGTCCGCCGCCTGGCTCATCAGGTACTGGAAGAACTCCGCCTCGTCCTTTATGTATTTCTCCGCCCGTCCGCGTTTGACCTTGTAAAGAGGAGGCTGGGCTATGTAAATGTGTCCCTGCTCGACCAACTCCGGCATCTGCCGGTAAAAGAAGGTCAGAAGCAGCGTCCGGATGTGGCTTCCGTCGACGTCGGCGTCGGTCATCAGGATGACCTTGTGATATCGCAGCTTCTCGATATCAAAATCGTCCTTGCCGATCCCGGTCCCGAGGGCGGTTATCAGGGCCTTTATTTCTCCGTGGCCGAGCATCTTGTCAAACCGCGCCTTCTCAACGTTGAGGATCTTTCCCTTAAGCGGCAGAACCGCCTGATTGCGCCTGTCGCGGCCCTGTTTGGCGGAGCCGCCCGCGGAATCGCCCTCGACCAGGTAGATCTCCGAAAGCGCCGGATCTTTTTCCTGGCAGTCGGCCAGCTTTCCGGGAAGGGTCGACGAACCGAGAGCGCTTTTTCGGACTATTTCCCGCGCCTTTCTCGCGGCCTCGCGTGCCCTGGCGGCGTCGACAGCCTTTCCTACGATCTTCTTGGCGATGGCGGGATTGCGTTCAAAATAATCGCTCAGCTTCTCATACAGGAACGAGCTCACCTCGCCGTCGATCGGCGAATTCAGCTTGCCCTTTGTCTGCCCTTCAAACTGGGGCTGAGGGATCTTGACAGAAACGATGGATATAATGCCTTCGCGTATGTCCTCGCCGGTCAGCGAGCCCTTGAAGTTCTTGAGCAGGCCGGATTCCTTCGCGTAGTTGTTGACAACGCGGGTCAGCGCGCTCCGAAATCCGGAAAGGTGCGAGCCGCCGTCGACCGTGTTGATGTTGTTGGCGAACGTGTAGACCTTTTCGTCGTACGCGTCGTTGTACTGCATCGCTATCTCGATCGAGATATCGTCGTCGATCTGCTCAAAATAGATCGGCTTGTCGTGGAGAGGGCTTTTGTTCTTGCTGAGATGCTTGACGAATTCGGCGATACCGCCTTTGTAATAGAACTCGTGCCGGCGCTCTTCTTCGGCTCGCTCGTCGGTGATCGAGATCCTGATCCCTTTGTTCAGGAATGCCTTCTCGCGCAGGCGCTCGGACAGCTTCTCAAAGCTGTAGACCTCCGTGTCGAAGATAGTTCCGTCAGGCCTGAAGGTTATTTTCGTTCCGCGTCTCTTGGTCTTTCCGATCTCTTTCAGTGGCTCTTCGGGAATTCCCAGCTTGTAGTTCTGTTCGTATGTTTTGCCGTCTCGCCAGATCTCAAGCCGCAGCCACTCGCTGAGGAAGTTCACGCAGGATACGCCGACGCCGTGCAGGCCGCCGGACGACCTTGTAGGAGTTGGTGTCGAACTTGCCGCCGGCGTGAAGGACGGTCATTACGACCTCGGCCGCCGAACGGCCCTCCTTTTTGTGAATGTCGACGGGAATGCCGCGTCCGTTGTCGATCACCGTTATCGAGTTATCGAGGTGGATCGTGACCTCGATGGTGTCGCAGTAGCCCGCGAGAGCCTCGTCGACGGAATTGTCGACCACCTCATAGACCAGGTGATGAAGGCCGATCTCCCCCGTCGAACCAATATACATCGCCGGACGTTTGCGGACCGCGTCGCGGCCTTCTAGCACGGTTATCGAGTCTGCGCCGTACTTGTAAGTTTCCCTTTTGGGCTTGATGTTTGAACTTGTAGCTTCTGACAATTTTTTTCCCCTGGATATAAGGTTTAAGAGTGGATTTTCTCGAAGGGCTGAATAAAGGAGTATTTTACACTATTTTAACGCTTTAAGACAGTCGCCGCGGGGTCATCCCGGTGCCCTTTTCGCCTGTATTTTCCTGTATTTCCACGAATCGGCCGAGTTTAAGGGTCCGGGGCAAACTGTGTTACTCTGAGGACCACTTTTACCGTTATGCGTTTCACAGTCCTCGGAAGCGGCTCAACAGGCAACTCGGTTCTCATAACTACTGAAACCACAAGGGTTTTGGTGGGATGCTGGACTCAGTGCGAAGCAGATCCTCCTGCGACTGGCAGAAGTCGGCGAAGATTTCGAAAAACTGGACGGCATCCTCATCACTCACGAACACACAGACCACGCCGGCGGACTTCGCGTACTGATGAACACGGTCCGCTGTCCCGTTTTCGTGTCCGAGAAGACTGAATACGCGACCCGAGGCCCAAGAACGGAGCTAACGGAGAAAAGGAGATACCGGCTTCGCGCGAAGGCCCTGAAGGAGCAATTCGGTCGGCATTGAGTCGGCACGAGGAATTCCGGATCGGCGACATAGACTTCGAGCCTTTCGAGCGTCCCGCACGACGCGGCCGATAATTTCGGCTTTGTGGCGAAGAACTCTGGGCTGGGGTTTAGTCCTGATGCGACTTCGGGCATTTTACGCTGTTGATTAAAAGTCACAAATTGAAGGGCTGCGACGGCGATCGTGGTGGAGTTGGATGATTCTATCGATATGCTGTGGGCGTGTTCGGTTTACAGCTGGGACCTGAAAACAGCGGTATTTCATCAGCAACTGGTCATCTTTCGAACGAGGACCTTGCGAACTGGCTCGCGAACGATTACGACGGTTCGGCGAGGGACATCGTGCTGGCGCATCTGTCGCAGAAAGCGAACGAGCCGAACCTGGCGCGGCTCACCGCGGAATACGCGCTCGAAGCGCGCGAACCCCTGTTCCGCTCGGAAACGAAGATCACGCTCTCGAGGGCGAGCGAGCCGACGGAGTGGCATTCGTTTTAGTGAATAGTGAATCGTCAATCGTAGGGGCGGGGCCTGTCCCCGCACGAATGGAAGGCACGCGTCCCGTGTGTAGTGAGCGAAGCG
>CAVOQD010000004.1:0-261958 GCA_963698255.1 uncultured Chloroflexia bacterium
ATGCAGCATGAAGTTTCACCCAAAGTGCAGCACCGGTTTTCGGCCAAAGTGCAACACTGGTTCTCACCCAAAGTGCAGCAGTAGAGATGGCAGAACTCCTGAAAAAGTCGTATCCTTCCAGCAAACAGAGAAAAGAGCTGGGAGGAGCCATGGCCAACAGGAGAACCAAACTCATGGATGTACGAGAGATCATCCACCGGCTACGAGCCGGGAACAGCAAACGGCAGATCGCGCGTGACCTGCAAGTGAACTGGCGCACGGTCAAGAAGTATGCGTCATGGGCCGAAGCAGAGAATCTGCTGACAGGCGAATTGCCGCCGCTGGAAGAGCTGCAGAAACGCTTTGTTGCATGCCTTTCCACCGACACCGCCGCCCCAGAACCAGTCATCGGTCGCCGCCTACCGAGAGTCCGTTGTCCAACTGCGCAAAGAAGGCGTTGAGATCGCGGCCATTTTGCAACGGCTGCAAGAACGAGGGTACCAAGGCAGCTACTCATCCCTGCACCGCTTCGTGCGCAAGCTGGAACCGCTCACACCGGATGTGACCGTGCGGGTGGAGCGCAAACCAGGCGAAGAAGCCCAAGTCGATTTTGGCTATGCCGGCCGCATGCTTGACCCGGAAACAGGCCAAGAACGCAGAGCCTGGGCCTTCGTCATGACCCTTTCTTGGAGCCGCCACCAATACGTCGAGTTTGTCTTCGACCAGAAGGTGGAGACCTGGCTGCGCTGTCATCGCAATGCCTTCTCCTACTTTGGCGGTGTTCCGGAGCGGGTCGTCATCGACAATCTGAAAGCGGCCATCATCCGAGCCTGCTGGGATGACCCACAGGTCCAGCAGGCGTACCGGGAATGCGCCGAACACTATGGCTTTCTCATTGCGCCTTGTCGGCCCTACACGCCGGAACACAAAGGCAAGGTCGAACAAGGCGGCGTCCACTACGTGAAGCGCAACTTCCTGGGTGGCCGCACAACCACATCCATCCTCCAGGCCAACCAGGATGTGCTGGTCTGGTGCGAAACAACCGCCGGACAGCGGATTCACGGCACGACCAAGGAGCAACCACTGCGCCGTTTCCAACAAGTCGAGCAGGAACGGTTGCAGCCACTGCCCAAGACACCCTACGACCTGGCCATCTGGAAGGTGGCCAAGCTTCATCGGGACTGCCATGTGGTCTTCGACAACGCCTACTACTCGGCTCCCTTCCGCCTGGTCGACCAGAAGCTACACATTCGAGGCGGCTGCCGGCATGTGCAGATCTACACCGCAGACCACCAGTTGGTTGCCACCCATGACCGGGCACAACAGCCTGGAGAACGCCAGACCCATCCAGCCCATCTGCCGCCGGAGAAGCTGCCAGGTCTCTTTCTCAACCGCACCATGTGCATCACCGTCGCCGAGGACATCGGCGCTGCCACAACCGAGGTTGTCAAGACATTGCTGGACGACAAAGTCGTTGAGCGCTTGCCCACAGTTCAGCGTCTGCTCAAACTGCGGGACCGCTTCGGCGACCGGCGGTTGGAGGCAGCCTGTGCTCGTGCCCTACAGTTTGACGACCCAAGCTACATGACGGTCAAGCGCATTCTCACCAAGGGGCACGATGAACAGCCCGCACCAGCACCTTCCACACCTGCACCGGCGAGCACCTTCGTGCGCACGGCCGGCGAACTGGTCGGTCATCTCTTTGGCGGTGTCACATGGAACTGATGCACCAGTTGACGCCACACCTCAAACAGCTGCGACTTTCCGGCATTCTGGAAACGCTGGAGGCACGTAACCAACAGGCCGTGGACAACAAGTGGACCTACGTCGAGTTCCTGACCCGCCTGGTCGAGGATGAGGTCGAACGCCGCGCCCAGAAGCAGTTGGCGCTGCGCCTGCGACGCGCCACAGTCAACACGACCAAGAGCATGGAGAGCTTCGACTTCGACTTCAACCCGACCATCAACCGCCAGCAGGTCATGCAGGTGGCCAGTTGCGACTACATCCGCCGCAAGGAGAACGTTCTCATCTGCGGCCCGACCGGTGTGGGCAAGTCTCATCTGGCCCAGGCCCTGGCCCACGAAGCTTGTCGTCAGGGCTTTGATGTGCTCTTCGTCAACACCCACAAGATGCTGCAGCAAATCAACGGCGGTCGCGCCGATGACACCTTGGAACGACGTTTGCAGAGCGTTCTGCGTCCAGACCTGCTCATCCTGGACGACTTCGGACTCAAACCGTTGGCCCCGCCTGGACCCGAAGATCTCTATGACGTCATCAACGAACGCTATGAGAAGGGCAGCATCATGCTGACCAGCAACCGGGCGCCTTCCGAGTGGCCCACACTCTTTGGCGATCCTTTGCTCGCCTCGGCCGGTCTCGACCGCCTGGCCCATCGCGCCACCGTTGTCGTCATCACCGGCGCCAGCTTCCGCGCTCAGGGACGCAAAAAACTCGAAGAGGAGGTGATTATCGCCTAGATTGTCAAGGGGCTCATCTATCCACCGCTCGATTCAGACCGCCCGAGTTCTGATTGTCTCGACCGCTTTACAGATTCGACTACCGGTGTTGCACTTTGGCCGAAAACGCGTGGTGCATTTAGACCCGGTTATTGACAACAGCCACAAGGATGCCGATTGGGTACGTAATAGTTTGTTGCCACGGCTGGAAGCGAGCGGCCTACGTGTCTGTATCGATTACAGAGACTTCGAGATCGGCGCTGCCAGCATCGTCAATATGGAACTCGCTGTGGAGCAAAGCCGACGCACGCTGCTGGTGTTGACGCCCCATTGGGTCAACAGCGAATGGACCGCCTTCGAGGCGATCATGACTCAGACTGCCGATCCCATCGGGCTGCGTCGTAGCATGATCCCGCTCATGCGCGAGCAGTGCAAACCGCCGGCCCGCATCGCTATGCTTACCTACGTCGACTTCACGCCAACCAACGACGACGCGCTGCCGTGGGCGCGGCTGGTGGATAGCCTACGTCCCAGCACCTCAAATCTAGAGTCACGGACTCGGATTAGACAGGAATCGAAAGTACAGAAACCTGTGGATTTCAGCTATGATCATCCGTCTGATGGGTCTGGCTCTAGAGATTCGTCTATACCCGATGTTGCCCGGACGAAGAATGACTGGCGCGATGGACTCACCACAGAACAAGCGCAAGCCGCAGGCCATTTCGGCAGCTCGGCCCGCGTTCTTGCTGGACCAGGTACTGGCAAGACCCGGTCTCTTATCCATCACATCGCGTATCTGATTCAAGAGCAAGATGTGCCTCCGAAAGAAATCCTGGCACTGACTTTCACACGGGCGGCCGCAAAAGAACTCCAAGATCGACTCGTTTTACATCTGAATGTTGCGGAAGCTGACTTGCCTCAAGTGTTGACTTTGCACGCTTTTGCGTTGAGAATATTGCTGCGGTATCGGGCACACTCGGGTGTTACTCTTCCTCTTCGTGTCGCAGACGACTTCGAGGAAAAGCAAGTATTGTGGCCCGAAATCGGCAACATGATTGGGCAAACGCCTAGCGCCGCTGGCTCCGGAATCCAAAAGTATGTAGCAACCCTTGACACGCGTGACGTGCAACATCCAGAATGGCAGGACCTGGATTTTCGAATTGAACTCGAACAAGCCCTCCTGCGATTTACGCGGTTTTACGGTGTCACCTTGCGAGGTGAACTAATACATCGCCTATTGCTGTTTCTTGAGGGGAATCCACATATCGGCGAAGAATTGAAGCTTCGACATTTGCTGATGGATGAATACCAGGATCTCAATGAATGTGACCAACAGACAATTGAGCTACTTGAGGATTTCGGGGCGGAACTGTATATTGTCGGCGATGATGATCAGAGCATCTACGACTTCAGGTATGCGTCACCGGACGGTATTCGAAAATTCACCTTGGAACGCCCCGACGCCGGCGACTACACTTTGACCATCTGCCATCGTTGCCCTCAAAACATCGTTAGTCGGGCGTCGGCTCTGATTCGAAGGGATCGAAATCGAATTCATCGAGACCTGAAGCCGGAATCATCCGCACAACCAGGTAGAATTTCCGCGCTCCAATTCAAGAGTCAGGTGGCCGAGGCTGACGGCATAGCCAAGCTGTGCCAGGAACGGGTTAATTCTGGACAATTGCAGCCAGAAGATATTGTCATATTGTTGTCCAGAAATAGGCTTGCCGACCGCATAGTTGAGGCGCTCGAAAGGCTTGATCTACCGGTCACTGTTCTCACACCCTCCTGGCCACTTGGCAACAAGAACGGTGATTTCAAGGCCGGGCGTCTCGTCTATTGCGTATTGCGAATATTGAACGACCGGCAGGATGCCATGGCCTTGCGTACGTGGCTAGGTATGCAGTCGGGCATTGGCCCCGCGACGATTGAAGCTGTGAAGAACCTCTGTATTGAGCACGATTTCACTTTATGGGATGGATTAAATGCCATCAGTGTGAATCCTGAGCAAGTCAAGCGTGGAAAGGATGTTGCAGAGCGTTTCGACGCTATGACTTTGGTTGTGGATTCCATCGACCAGTCCGTAAACCTTCTTGAGGCAATTGACCACGTTGTTGAGTATGTTCGCAGTCTGGACAACAAGAACTTGACTGAAGCTCACGACTTCCTAAAATTAGTGCTTGCAAACGCGAATATCACTGAACTGAATGAATTGATCCTTGCGCTTCAGACCTTCGACATCAGGGCAGAAACGCAGTTGCAGGCAAGCGCTATTCGAGTCATGACGATTCACAAAGCGAAAGGACTGTCGGCAGAGTTGGTCATCATCCCTGCATTGGAACAAGATCTGATGCCAGGACAGAATGACGAAGCGCTGGGGCGTAGGCTGATGTACGTCGCTGTAACGCGTTCGAGGCGAGAGCTCGTGTTGACGCACGCGCGTAATCGCACGGGCTATCAGAGCCACTTGGGCAGCGGGGGCGGTGAATATCGGCGAGTACCTTCGCAATTTCTTGCTGAGATGAGGTTGCGCAGCGAACACGGTGAACGATTCATCGAACGTCTGGGCAGCCATAGGGATGTAGCCGCCAGATCTGGAGATGTCGATACAGCGGTATTGCGGCAGCTTCTTGTGGAAGCCTTCACCGATGAACTACTGATGTATTTCTGCTATGATCACTTCATGGATGTATACCATCAGTATGGCATGGGCATGAGCAAGACGGCCAAGGTTCATCGACTAATCGAGCACTGCGACAGAACGAGACAATTCGGCATCTTGTTGGAACTGATTCGACAGTACAATACTGCGCAATATGAGCGGTTTGAACCGATTATCTACCATCGAAGCGGTGGATAAATGGCTATACCACGTTCTGATCTCACCTACGACGTCTTCATCTCCTACAGCCACGCCGACAGCGCCTGGGTTCGAGACACGTTGCTGCCGCGGATAGAGCAAGCGGGCCTGACCGTCTGCATCGACTACCGAGACTTCAATGTAGGCACGCCGAGCCTGGTCAATATGGAACGGGCCGTCGAGCAGAGCCGCCACACGCTGCTGGTCCTGACGCCCAGTTGGGTCGAGAGCGAGTGGGCTGAGTTCGAAGCACTTCTGACTCAGACGACCGACCCGGCGGGCCGAAGACGCCGGCTGTTGCCCCTGCTCCTTGAGTCCTGCCGCCCTTCGCCACGTATCGCCATGCTCACCTATGCCGACTTCACCGGAGCGATCAGGATGGAGAGCGACACGCAGGACGACCTTGGGACACAGTGGTCTCGCCTGTTGGCTGCGCTGCGTGGCGAACTGCGCTTGGCCGAGTTGGGACCGTTGCTTGGCCGGCTTGTGCCGGGCGACGGTACGCCCTTCTACGTCCCCTTCCTGCGCAACCAAGACTTTCAAGGCCGCGAGCAGGACCTATCCAATCTCCACAAAACGCTCGCTGGCGACAACCCGGTCGGCATCCGTCCCGCCGGCCTGACCGGCATGGGCGGCATCGGCAAGACCGAGTTGGCCGTCGAGTACTGCTTCCGCTATGCCGACGCCTACCCCGGCGGCGTCTTCTGGATCAACGCAGCCGAGGACTGGGTGCGCGGCTCGCAAGGCTTCGCCGCGCTGGGCCGGCGGCTGGACTCAACCACGGCCGACTCGCCGCCCGACGCACAGATGGCGGCCTTGGTTCGCCACCTGCGTGAACGACCGGACAGCCTGTTGGTTCTCGACAACGTGGCCGACCCGGTCCAACTGAAACGGCCGCTTGCGCCCGACTGCGCGCCCGCGGGCCTGCCCTGCCCCATCCTCTTTACCACGCGCCGCCGTGACCTGGGCGACTTCACGCCGGTCGAGGTGACGGTGTTGCCGCCTGAGCCGGCCTTGCGCCTGCTGCTGCGCCGACCGGAGCGCCAGGCCATCCACGAGCCGGAGCATCCCGAGCACGCCGACGCCGTGGCCATCTGCCGCATGTTGGGCTACCTGCCCTTGGCGCTGGAGATTGCCGGCGCCTTCCTGGGCGAGTGGCCCGAGGTCGACATTGGCCGATTTTCGCATCCGCCTGCGCGCCGAGGGCCGACTGGCCACGCTGGACGAGGAGGGCGCAGACCTGGCCGATGCCGACCTGCGACAGATCCACGACGCCGCGGTCGAGGCGACGCTGCGCCAACAGTGGGAAGCTCTGGAGACCGGTCGCCGCGTCGATGAAGACGCGCGCATGTTGTTGCGCATAGCCGGCCAACTGCCTGAAGCAGCCCAGATTCCGCTGGCGCGGTTGTGCCTTCTGGCTGGTTTCGACGGCGAAGCTAGCCTTGGCCGCCCCTCGCAGATGAAGCGTGCCGTCCGCCGGCTAGAGACACTTTCGCTGATCGAAGATCTGAAGGGCGACGAGTTGCGACTGCATCCATTGGTGCGTGAATTTGCCGAAAGTTGTACATTGGCCACCGACATGGAAGAATTCCTCGACCGGCTTGTCGGCAATATAGCTTACGCCTATTTGGACGCGGATACATTGGTGGGCAATCTAGAACAGCGAGGCGTCGACGCTGTACAGATGGACTTGGTCGCTGCATTGGCACTGACCTCGCCTAGAAATCGGACTTCAAACAGGCAGCCAGTATCTGATGACCGTGTAACCCTCACTGCGCTGCTGCAGTTGATCCAGCGTGAGGCTCATGCCCTGCGTGGTCATGGCCTGGCATCTGGCATATCAGGCAACACGGTCTACGTGACACAACAGTTATACAAGTGCGCCTTCGATCTTGGTACGCCATTGCTAGATTCTATGGTTGATGATCTGAAGCGGAGGTTGAACAATTTGCGTCTGCCGAATATAACTACAATATGGCGTAGCCGTCGAGACTCTCTAGCACTTGAGCGAACGCTGACTGGCCATGAGGGTAGCGTGAATGCCGTGGCCATCACACCGGATGGAAGGCGGGCGCTCTCGGCCTCAGATGACAGCTCGCTCAAACTTTGGGATTTGGAAACGGGGTATGCAGAAAGGACACTGATCGGCCATATTGGTACTGTGACTTCGGTGGCAATTACGTCGGACGGCCAGCGGGCGCTGTCAGGCTCAGACGATTCTACGCTCAAACTTTGGAATTTGGAGACGGGGGCAGAAGAGCGAACCCTAACCGGACATGAGGGTGGTGTGAACGTAGTGGCGCTCACACCGGACGGACGGTGGGCACTCTCGGGTTCAGATGACTGTACGCTCAAGCTCTGGAATCTGCAAACAGGAGAAGTGGAGCAAGCCCTGGAGGACCACCAAGATAGTGTATGGGCAGTGGCTATCACACCGGATGGACGGCGAGCACTCTCGGGATCAGATGATCGGACGCTCAAACTCTGGAATTTGGGAACGGGAAAAATCGAGCGGACACTGAGCGGCCATGAAGGCAGTGTGAATGCGGTGGCCATTGCATTAAACGGATGGCGGTTTCTTTCGGGCTCAGACGACCGCACGGTTAGGCTCTGGAACATGGAGACCGAAAGAGAGGAACGCATCCTGACAGGCCATGTCTTCAAAACAAGTGCGATTGAAACGACCCCTGATGGGCGGCGAGCACTGACCGGCCATATTCTTAAAGTGAATGCGGTAGCGATCACTGCAGATGGATGGCGAGCCATTTCCGCATCATCTGACCGAACGCTCAAGCTCTGGGATCTTAGGAGCGGGGCAGAAGAGCGAACCTTAACAGGGCATGAACTCAAGGTAAATGCAGTAGCGATCACCCCGGATGGCCAGCGAGCCATTTCGGCATCATCTGACCGCACACTCAAACTCTGGAATTTGGAAACAAGGGATCCAGAGGGGGAACTTGCTGGTCATGCGTCTAGCGTTAATTCGATTGCGGTTGCGTTGGGCAGGCATCGAGTGATTTCGGGATCAGATGACCACACGATTAAATTCTGGAAGTTGGAAACCGGAGAAGTGGAGCGTACGCTGACCCATCACGAGGGCAGTGTGAGCGCAGTCGCGGTTACGCCGGATGGACGACGAGTACTATCTGCCTCATTTGACCGCAGACTTATACTCTGGAATGTGGCGACGCAAGAAGCAGAGCGGACATTTGCCGGCCATGAGTTTCGGGCAAAGGCGATCGCTATCATGCCGGATGGACAACGAGCTCTATCGGCTACATATGATGGGGCACTGTATTTTTGGAACCTGCGGACCGGCGAATTAGAGGGCAAGATCGCGGGGCATGCACTCTCGGTGAATTCTGTTGCGATCACGCCGGACGGACGGAGAGCGCTCTCTGCTTCATATGATCACACGCTCAAACTCTGGAATCTAGGAACAAGAAGCCCGGATCTCATGCTAATAGGCCATGAAGGAAGTGTGAATTCGGTTGCTATTACACCAGATGGACGACGGGCTCTCTCGACCTCGGCTGATCACACGCTCAAGCTCTGGAACCTGGAGACGGGTGAAGCGGAGCGGACGCTGACCGCCCATGAGTCCGGGGTGAATGCAGTGGCGATCACGCCAGATGGAGAGCGGGCGTTGTCGGCCTCATCGGACCGTACGCTCAAGCTGTGGAACATGGAGACGGGGGCGTTGCTGGCTTCCATATATTTAGAAGGAGCGATGTCGTGCGTATCCGTGGTTCCACAGCGCAGCATGAATGCCAGCGAGTTCACCATCGTCGCCGGTGATGGTGCAGGGAATGTCTATTGTCTGTTGGTCGTGGATCCGACTATGGCTATTGAGAATACAGTGAAAGGGGTACAGCGAGAGTAGTTCTAGTCCAACCAGATCGGACTCGTCCACGCCCGCCCGCCGTCTTCACCGCGCACGATGACCCGGCGCCACGAGTTGTCGAAGACGGAAAAGCCGGACTTCGCCTCGCTAATGCCTTCACGTTTGAGGAGTTTGTGGCCCAGGCCCACGAGGCCGGTCGCTTCGAAGCGCCGTGGCGGGCGGATGCTTGCAAGGCTTTGCTCCACGGCCAATGGCACCACTAAGCGTTGGTCGGCAATGAGATGACCGTGACCGTTTTGAAGGCTGCGGGCTATGACGTCGAGGTCATCCCCAGCGGCTGCTGCGGCATGGCCGGCGACTTCGGCTACGAGACCGATCACTACGAGGTCAGCCGCGCCATCGCCGAGGAGCGGCTGATGCCTGCCGTGCGTGCCGCCGATGCGGATACGATCGATGTTGCTCGTGGCTCCCACGGCCCCGTACCAGAAACAGGCTGCAGCGTAGGCCATTTCACATTCCTCCCAATGCCACACTTCCATATCATACTTGAGCATCTTCTCGAACGTTACTGAATCCAGGACGAGGTTGCGAAGCTCGGTGCTGATCCCCTGGGTGTCGCGGGCTTCGGGGATGGGGCCGTGCCAATGCCTGTCATACTTGTCCACGCGTACCTGTGCATGCATGGGATGCTCGTAGAAAGCGCGGTTCTGCCCGCCCCATGAGTAGCCGTAATAGTCCTCCGTGCCCGTACCGAATATGGACGGGAACCGGTCATCGTCGACCCAGATCTTTTCGTCTCCTTCGCCCCACCATACTTCTACCGGATTGTGTAACGTCAAGGTGTCGCCGACGTAGTGCCCCTTTCCCTGCACGGTCAGGTAGTTCCAGTCTGACATGGGTCGAGTAGGAAGTGGAGCGGTGTAGCGCCAGGTGGCGTGGAGGTAACGAGAACGCTCGTCCCAGGTGTAGGGCATCGTGCCGATCCGGAGCTTGTATAGGCGGGCCGTCGAATCAAGATTCAAGATTGCGACGGTTGCGTGCTTTTGATACGGCATGACCCATGAACAGTGCATGCTTCCGTCCGGGTCCATACTGCGCGTCAGGGTTTCGAAAGGATGTAGGCCCGGTCCCGAACCGAAAAACTCGCCTAAAGGGCAGAAGACGGTCTCTTCGTCGTCGAAGATGATCCGCAGGACTGATCCGCGCAACGTGGCCGGCTCCATTGAATCCATCGTCACGCGCAGACTGGTAATGGCCTGAGGTCCATCGGGCAAAGGAATGGTCTCCTGGCAGCCGGGGCTGAGCTGAAGGTCACCTCCGATGGTGTCACTCATGTTCGGGACCGTACCGGTCAAGCGGTCGCCGGCTTCTGTTATCTCACGAGACAAAGAAGCCATGAGTTCCGGCGAAAAAGAGACTACCTTCGTTCCAGGCTCATACAGGCGGGCTGAGATATTGTAGAAGAACGGCTCTTCATCTAGCGAGATTTTGAGGCCTTCGGCAAAGGGTAGGGGGAAATAACTTACGGCCGAAGAGAGCGACTTGTGGGCGAAGGGCGGCGGAAACAGCCCCGTGCCGTTGAAGATATCCTGAAACAGACCTGCAACAACGGGCGTTTCATTCCCGTCGAGGTAGATGCGGACAATGGCACGATGTGGCGCCCGGCGGCTAGCGAGTGGACAAAGCGGTGAACCGGATTCGGTTGGATATGGCGGCCGCCGGAACGCACGACCCGCCGGGTCAGCACGCTTGAAGGTCGGCGTCATTCTGCATTCACTCCCTTGCGGCAACGACATTCTAAGAGCTGATTTGCCAACTGCAACAACGCATGGAGCGTCTCGGCCCGCGTCTTTGCGGCTCGGGGCGAGACCTTGACCGACAGGCGTTGCTCTTCAACAAGCCGGTCCACGTAACAGCGCGTGGTTGCCGCGGTGGCCGTCGAGTTCATCACCGTCGTCAGCATCCTGGCTGTTCTCGCTGTTTGACCGCGGTGCATCTGAATCTCGGCCAGCCCGGCCAGCGCATCCATGGCTTCCCAGGCAGCACGGCCTCTGGCGCACATGGTCTTGCGGAAATATCGTTCCGCGGCTTCCTCTTCGTGCTGGGCCAGGGCTGCCCGGCCCAGCAATAGCCAGGCGCCGGCCACATAATTGAAGTGATCTGTCCCCAGATCGGCGAAGGCAGCAAGCGCTTCCTCCGCGCAGGTCGTCGCCTCTGCCGGATCGCCCTCTGCCAATGCAAGCGTGCCCGAACAGAACAGAGATTGCATGGTCAGGAAATGATGGCCCGACCGTCTGCCGATGTCCAGACTGGCTACGAGATTTCGGTGGGCAATTGCGGACTTGCCCATCGCCGTTGCTGCGCGACCCAGTGAGAGATACGCCAGCCCGACACCAATTCGATCCCCGAGTCGTTGGCTCACGTCCAACGCATCCTGTGCCAGTTCTTCTGCAATTTTATACTCGCCCAAGGTCCACGCCAGGCGAGCGACGTAGGTCTCGGTTTTTGCGCGGACGCGCAGTTCACCCAGCGAGCGGCGAATCTCAACGTTTTGGATGTCGTGCTGGATTGCGGATTCGTAGTCACCGAGACACCAGGCAACGTCGGATAGGTGACCATAGATGCCTGCGATCCAAAAGCCTGCGCCAAGCCTTCTGCCCAACAACGTGAACGTGCGCCAATCCGCGGCATCAAACCGTGCAATGACCCTATGATATTGGGGAATCGATCTTCGCAGCTTGCCCTGATGAAAGTCGACCGTTGCCTGGCGCAAGTCAGCGATCAGCAACAACTCATCGACACGTTCATCCGGCGCCAGATCGTTCACAGTTGCGCGCACGGTGCTGATACTCGCACTGGCGCGCTCGAGTAAGCCCAGATCGATCAATAGACTGCATTCGATGAACGCCAGCCAGGCCAGAACGATGCCGACCGATTGCTGTTGCGGGCTATCCGGCTCGGTTTCTGCCGGCACGGCGCGCAGTTGCACGGCGTAGCTCTGCATGAGCTGGATGCCAAACCGGTAGCGACCGGCCATGTGTACGTAGAAAAAGAAGAAAATGGCCACGTTGAGGGCAATGTCCAAACGATCGTGCGTGATCGCCCAGCGCCACGAGGCCTGAAGATTGCCGAACTCAGCGTCGATCTCTGTCATCGGCGCTTCATCAAAGTTGATGCTTTGCGCCATGCGTTCCATGAAGCTGCCGTAAAATTCACAGTGCCGTTGATAGACCGCCGCTGCATTCAGCCTGCCTCCGTCATCGATGCCGTCAAGAAGTCTTCGTTCGCAGTATTGCCGCACAAGTTCATGCATTTCGTAGCGCCCGTCGGCGCGCCGGCGCACCCAAGAGCTATCCAACAACGCCGCGAGTTCCTGGATCGAAACGCCCGCCACCATCTGCGCGCCGGCCAGTGTCATGCCCCCGCGGAAGACGGCAAGTTGGGCAAGCTTCACTCGCAAAGGGCGCGGCAACAGCGTCCAAGAGTGCTCAAAGACAGCGCTCATGTTGCGGTGGCGCAGGGGAATGTCCTGCTCCGTGGTGGACAGTAGGTCGATGCCGTGCGAAAGCTGTTCAGCTATCTCCTGTAGCGAAAGCAGACGCGTCCACGTTGCCGCCAATTCAATGGCGAGGGGCAGACCGTCAAGCAGCCGGCAGATGTGCCCGATCGTCGCTGTCTCTGTCGCGTCGAGTGCGAGATCGGGTTGGAGATGCTTCATGCGCTCGACAAAGAGCTGAACGGCCGCATAATCATCAGCCGTTCTTGGCCCATCAGCAGGAACCGCTGAGATTTCCTGAAGCAGTGGGGGCGCGTGCAAAACGCCGGCCGACTCCGGCGCCTCTAACCCTGCCAGCGGCAGCAACCACTCGATGGAGAGATTGAGACGCCGGCGCGAGGTGACGAGGAGATCGATGCCGGGTGCGCTTTCGACCAAAAGACCTAGATAGGGTCCGCAGGCCGTCAACTGTTCCATGCTGTCCAGCACCAACAACAGGTCTTTATCTCGCAAGTAGTGCAACAACTGTTGTGACGGATCCTCGGCCCCGAAAGCCTCTGCCGTCAGCGTTTGCAGGATCGCGTTGGCCAGCAGTTCGATCCGCTCGACGGCAACCAGCGGCACAAAGCGGACGCCGTCCCGATATCGATCCGCGTTCCGGCCCATTGCTTCGACGGCCAGGCGCGTCTTGCCGACACCGCCAACACCGACGATGGTGACCAGCCGACAGGCCGGGTCACGCAGGTGCGCCTCGATCCGGCCAAGTTCCTGTTGACGGCCCAGAAACTGGCCAAACGCGCCCGGCAACCGTTCATCGTCGCCTTGCAGCCCGGCATTGGATGCTGTACCAGGCGGCCACCTATCGTCATCGGGCTTCAAGCGCGGCAGGGGCTTCTCGTCGCGGATGCTCGCAGCCAGCGCCGTCGTCGCGGGCTGCGGCGTTACGCCGAATTCGTCGGCCAACATGGCTGTGCATCGATCGACCTGGCGCAGCGCTTCTGATCGCCGGCCAGCGCGCGCCAGCAGCCATATCTGTTGTTGGTGAACCTCTTCGTTCCACGGTTCTATGCGCAATTGACGTTCGGTCCACGTCAGCGCACTGTCACAGTCGTCGTGTCGGATGCACTGCGCAACCAGGGCATCCAGTGCTCGCATCATCGCCCTGGTGAGCCGTTCACGAACGACCACCAGCCAGGCCTCGTAGTCTGGACAATCGTCGAGTGAAAACCCTTCAAGAAATGGCCCCCGGTATTGCAGCGCCACCTCGCTGCCTGGCGGCCGGATCGACTTCACTCCCGCCGTCGATCTCGACCAAGGTCGCCACGTCGACTGTGATAGCGGCTGCGCGATTGAGACCGATTGACCGGCGGGTCACGCGGAGAAAAGGCGGGGCCGCCGCGGCATCGCCGATGGTCTTGCGCAGGCTGGCCAGCGTGTGGCGCAGGTTGGCCAACGCCTTGCCACGTGGACGGTCGGGCCAGAGCAACTCGGCCAGGAACGCTCGGGAATGTGCGCGATCGGCCTCGACCGCAAGGTAGGCCAGGAGCGCGCGGGATTTGCCGGTTTCAAATCCGTTGAGCGGTTTGCCGTCCAGCGTCACCTGGAAGGGACCCAAGAGGGAGATCGAGAGTTGAGCCATGGTACGTTTCGTCGGCCTGGGTGTGTATGGTGGGTTCAACGCAGATCACCGCACTGTTTGTTGCCTTTCATTATACCAACTCCTGTCAATCATCGCGTCCAGTTGGGTGTAATTCAACGTGTGGGCGAGCTTGCCTCACCCTGCTCCGCCGCCTGCGGGGGCGGCTCCACCCGGTTTTGCCTTTGCCCACAAGTCAAAGTTGCGTTGTAAAGGGTGTCGACGAACGCTCGAGATGGCCGCCGCCAGGGCATGGCGCTGTGCACCCGTTTTGCGAACAAGCCCCGGCTGATCACAAAGACGCCCCATGAATGGGGCGCAACTCGCTAGCCGGGGCATTGATGCCCCGGCGGCCGCCGCTCTCAATGCTTCCGGATAGCCGGTTTCGTCCCCATCAAAAAGATGTGGGTAAAGATAAGGGTGTGTTCAAAATCGGTTGAAGACCGGAGAGCCACAAACCAGGTTTCTCCAAGAAACCTGGTTTGTGGCTCTCAACTCAATTTGAATACACCCTAAAGATAAGACCCTGTGGAGAGGGACTGACCTTGCGCTTTCGGGCGCAAGGTCAGCGTGAGGCGAACCGCCGTCAACACATACTTCCTATACCAGTATCAAATTTCCAAGTTGTAAGATGGCGGCTACGCCAACTTCACGCGTTTTTCACGCGTTCTGCACACGCTCCCTTGCTACACTGCGAATGTGAGGAGGCGCGATGAATCGTTCACGTCAACACAGGACATATTTGATTCGGCTTTGGCCGGTGGGACGCGATGGTTCTCTCGCCTGGCGTGCATCGATCCTGGATGTCCATAGCGGCGAGCAGGAAGCATTTGCTGAGCCGGCCAGGGCGATCGAGTTTCTGCATGGCGTTGTTCGTCGACTTCCCCTGGTCGACGAACAGATGCCGTTTTCGAGTTGGGATGATCCGGACGTGTTTGATCAATGAAAGGAGACAATCATGATCTGCGTACATTGGCGATTACTGCCGATCTGGCTGACGGTTGCTCTGTTGGTGGTTGGATGTGCGCCATTGGCGACACCGACAGAGATGGACGCCTCAAGCGGATCCACCATGGAGGAGTTCGCCACGGGCGCCATGCTGCCCGGCGTCTTCGACGTGGACGTGGGGCCGGACGGCACGGTCTATGTCGCCTCTGAGTTGGAACGCGCCTTAATTGGCGTCGATCCGCAGAGCGGTGCGGTGGTTGCCCGGCACGACACCGTCAACGATACGCCGCACGCCATGACCATGGGGCCGGATGGGTCACTCTACTGGTCGTCCTTTTTCTCGCTCAACGTCTGTCGTTTCGATGACGCCGGCGAGAAGACCTGCCAGGCTATGCCGGTTGACACCTGGGGCCTGGATTTCGCGCCCGACGGTCGCCTTTTCGCCACGGCCGACGCACATGTGGAAAGCCTCTATGAGGTAGACCCGCAGTTGGACGCGCCGCCGCAACATGTGGCCCATCTGGGATCGCTGATCGCCCATTTTGCCTTCGGGCCTGACGGCAAGGTCTACGCGCCGTTGTTGCTTGAAGGGACCATCCTGCGTGTGGACGTGGACGCAGACCCCGTGAGCATTGAGACCGTAGCCGAAGGCTTGACCCTGCCATGGGCGGTTGCCTTTGATTCGTCCGGGCAGATGTATGTGGCGGCGAGCGCCGACAACGATCACAACGAGATTCTGCGCCTGGACCCGGCCACCGGCGAGCGAGAAGTCGTGGGCCGTCTGCCGGCCGGATACCATAGCATCATCTTTGGCGCCGATGATCGCCTCTTTGCCTCGCACTTCGATGAAGGCGCGCTCTACGAGTTGCTGCCGGATGGTGAACTCAAGGCCATCACCGAGCCGGGTATCACCGGACCCGGCGGGCTGGCAGTGTTGGTTCGGCCCGACGGCGGCGAGTCGCTCTTCGTCGGCGGCTGGAACACGCTGCACGAGTTGGACGCGGCCACCGGCGAGACGCGAAACCATTGGCGGACGACCTGGTTCCCCGGTGCAGTGGCGCCGCCTCGCACCGTGGCCAGCCATGGCGACGATCTGCTCATTGCCAAGTGGGCCGATCAGTGGGGCGGCAGCAGCGTGCAGGTCTGGGATCCTGAAAATGGGGAGCCGCTGGCACAGGAAGGCGGGTTTGCCTGGGCAGCCAACGCCATTCCTTTCCAGGATGAGATCATCGTCGTGGATCTGTTTGATGGCGTCTGGCGTGTGTTGCGCTGTGCTGCTGCCGACCTGACGGCCTGTGAGCCCATCGGCGGCGATACCCTGAAACAGCCGGTCGGCCTTGCGGCAGATGAAGCCAACCTCTGGGCAACAGACTATGCCGGCGGCACGCTGGCCCAGTTGGCAACAGATGGCGCTTATCTGGAAGAACCGCTCAACGTGGTAAGCGGCCTTGATCGTCCTGAGGGTTTGGCGATAGGGCCGGATGGACGGTTGCTTGTGATCGAGACGGGCACAGGGCGGTTGCTGAGCGTCGATCCATCCACTCAGGATGTGGAAACGATTGCTGAGGGGTTCGAATTTCAGACGGAAAATCCGACCAGCATCGGCCCTTCCGGCCCGCCGCCGCACTACGTATTCAGTGACGTGGCCGTCGCGCCATCCGGCGCTATCTACGTTTCGGATGATGGCGCCAACGTGATCTATCGGATACCGGATCCTATGGTTCCGTAGACTTCATTCACGTCCGCAGACGACGTAGCGATTCCACCTTCCTGGAAGTCGCCTACCAGACTGGTTGTCTCACAATCAGCTTCCAGGAAGGTGGACAAAGCGGTGAACCGGATTCGGTTGGATATGGCGGCCGCCGGAACGCACGCCCCGCCGGGTCAGCACGCTTGAAGGTCGGCGCCATTCTGCTGTCACTCACTTTCGGCAACGACATTTCGGGCCAATAACCTGTTCAGAGCCGCCACCGTCTCAACAACCGAAAGATCAGAGTTGTCGAGGAACAGCGCTCTTGGATGCGCTTTCCATTACGACGTCCACGCCATTTGCGGCGTATGTTTCAATTGCCGCTGCATACACCTTTCCCGTGATTCGGTATTGCGCCGCAATCCGTTCAACCGGACCCTCTTCAAATGCTACCTCAACTGCGCTCCTCTCTCCATTGCGCATCCACGAAGTGATTTGGTCAGCGTCAATCAGGGCGATTTCCCGGCTCTGCGACTCAACCCATGCTCTGGCCAGAGTTGACTTTTCTGCACCCGATGATCCAGTAATGTACAGAATCATCCGTTTTCTTCATGGCCCTTCTCAGTCACAGCGAATCCACTCGATACGCTGGGCCGCCAACAAGATGGCGATCGGCCGACGGGTGTGCGAACGGCCTAGGTGGCCAACCAAACCGGCTGGGCGTGTAGACAACGCAGTTTGTCCTTGATCCCCCGCCGGTCAGGCCGGCCAACAAGCCGGCGGCGCCCTCTGTGCCACACTGGCTTGACCGGACTGGCCCACTTGAAACGGGTCTACTCTAATTTCCGGGATTCAGACAGAATCAAGTAGACCAACACGACAACACTCTTGGCCCTATCCCGGCGATCTCCCGGTCATTGCAAGACCGAAGACAATTCCCAAAGCGATGCCTATCGCCAGTCCGACGGACACGTTGTCCATGACAGCGCCAACTGCCAAACCGACGCCGACACCGATTGCAATGCCTGCGCCCAGGTAGGACGTCTGCCGGGAGGCTTCGTCCTTCTTCTCGGGTGATTTGGACATCAATTCATGCTTTCTGGGTGAATGTTACTCTTGAACACGGAATGTGGCCCCCTCTTTTTCATCCCTCGTTGCTTTGGACAAATGGGAAAGTCCCCAAAAGAAAATGCCGGCGCCACTCGCCGAAAAGAAGAAAAATAGCGCAAGACCTAGAGGCGAACCCCAGGATAAGACGCCATACCAGACTTCCATAAATTGCTCTCCCTTTTTGTGAATAAAGATGCCGCGCCTACAGCAGTCGGACTCAGGACGAAAGTCAGCCCTGCAAGTATGCTCTGCCATGGCAAGAGGATAGCGGCCAACGTGGTGATACGTCATCACATGATGTGGTGATCTTGGACAACTGCATCATCATTGAGCTGACACGATTTCGTTTAGACGGTACTGCACCATTCTGCGGATCAAATCGCATGGGATTGGCTGATTGAGCGGGAATTGAACCGAACCTTGTGCAGACTTGAATCCTTCCAACTCATCCTGAAATTGTTCAATTGCGGTTGGATACGGGTAGAAACCTATGTGTTTCTTGAACGCAGCAAACATGATCTGGCTGTCTCTTTTCCCATCCTTGACCAAGCTGATTGCGGGTATGTTGTAGTTGATGGTCTCTTCCGCTTCAGAAGCCAAACCATGGATGACAGAGCGTATCTCTTGGAGGATCGGCTGGACCTCCTCCGGCTGCGCTGAGATATATTCATCGACCCTGGCAGAACTCATGACATTTTCGTCAATAGCCCGCCCACGAGAATGTGTCTGTGGGCTAGCGAGCAGACAAGGTGATCATCCTGAATTCTTGAAACGCGACGATGAGGAGATCGCGATCCTCCATTGGTCACGGCGACGCACGGCTGGAGGGCAGCGTTGATTGGTCTGAATTGGAAATACCTTGACTGCTACATGCTGCAAAATGGCTAACTGAAACCGCTTGCAGTTCTATGCCGGCTGAAGTGTTTGGATACGTGTAACGTCATCTTCGATAAGCTGTGCTGTATCCCACAGATCAACTGCCCTCTGTGCGTTTAGCCAAAATTCCGGTGAATTGCCGAACAGCTTCGCCAACCGCAATGCCATTGAAGGGCTAACGCTGCGTCGTTCGCGCAGTAGCTCATTGATTGACTGGCGGGAAACGCCGATCGCTTCGGCAAGACTTGTTGCTGTGAGGCCAAAGTCGGGCAGAAAATCTTCGCGCAGCATCTCCCCTGGGTGGGTTGGCCGACGATTTATGCGAATTGTATTTGGAATGCTCATAGCTGTTTCACAACCTCAGTGATAGTCACAAACTTCGACATCGTAGGCATCGCCGTCGACAAATCGGAAGCAGATACGCCATTGATCGTTGATCGAGATGGAATATTGTCCTTTGCGGTCTCCTTCAAGAGCATGCAATCGATTTCCTGGAGGCACTCGCAAATCTTCCAGCCTCGTTGCGAGATTGATGTATTCAAGTTTGCGTGCGGCGCGTTTCGCAACGTCTGGTGGGAAGCGCCTCGCCTTGCCGTTGATATAGAGATCTTGCGTTCGTCTATCGGCAAATGACTTGATCATTACACGGATTGTATTCTGTCACGTGACGATTGTCAATCGCATCTTTTATGCCTGACAGCCCGCCAACGAGGGCGTCAGCCGCCAAAGAGTGTCACGTAACATACGTGAAAGGAGCTATCCTAGATCGGCTGGACGCGTTGTTGGGCAGTGGTGACCGGAATCAGCTTTCGAGCACTCATTTGAGTGGGACAATCAACCGTGGAATCTCTTCGTCGACTGTCCTCCATACGATATCAGGGTTGATGTCGAAGTAGCCGTGGATCAGTCGGTTGCGCATGGCCACGATGTTGGGCCATGGAATGTCCGGTGCATCTGCACGTACGTCGTCTGATACCTTGCCGGCAGCTTCACCGATGATTTCGATGCACTTCACCAATGCCAGGAGCAACATTCGATCTCGGTACAAATCGTTGCGCTCATGATTTTCGGCAAATGCAAGTGCCTCTTGGCCGGCATCAAGCATATGCTGCAAGCGCACGCGGTCTTCACGCTGCATACTGGACCTCGGCAGCGGTCTGCACTTCGTCACGGAAGTAGCGGCTCAGATCCAGTGGCGTACGCAAATCGACCTGCCTTCCGGCCAGCAGTTCAGATAACTCGAGTTCCATACCGGCAAGTGCAATCAATCCAGGCTCATGGCCTGACTCGAATTCTACCAGCAGATCGATGTCGCTGTCCGGCCGGTGTGATTCTGTCTGCATCGATCCAAATAAGGACAGTCGCGCAATATGATGACGGTGACAGAATTCAGCTAGCGTACTGGTCGTAATTGGGAGTCGTTGGTTCATCTTGCACCTCTGCCCTTGCGTCCGCCATCAATGGAAACAACTACGGCTATCATTATGGCAGAAAAGCCGAGCCTGTATTGCTCGTCTTTGATCCATTTCCACTGCCCATAATGGCCACAGCGTTGCGTTCATTGTAGCGAAGGTTGAGGGCGACAGCAGGGAAGTCAAATGCAATCCATTTGTTGCAGGCCCACATCTCGGTCATAGTCGAGAAAGGCAACGACTGCCGAATGTATGAAAGCAAGAGCCTATACTGAATGCATCGCCGCCTCAATCCAGCCAGATCGGGCTCGTCCACGCCTTGCCGCTGTCTTCATCGCGGACGATGACCCGGCACCAGGGGCTTTCAAAAGAGGAGAGGTCGAATTCGGCCTCGGTGATGCCGTCGCCCCAAACACGCTGGGCCTTGCTGCCCTTGCCGACCAGGAAGATCCGGTCTGCCGGTGAGCAGCGGACGGTCAAGCGACCGTCCGAGCCGAAACGGACATTGTCGATTTGCGGCCCGGTGCTTGAGTAGAAGTGGCCGGCCTTCAAGGCAGCAATCAGCGCATCAGGCTCCAGCGTCTCGCTCTTCACATGCACCCATCCCCGCTGAAAATCATCGTATTGGTCCATAAAATGGGCGTCGTCGGCCGCGTAGGCAAAATAGCGCAGGCCGCGGTCGGACAGGATGTCCATCAGATGCCAGCTATCCTGTTTGTCGTTGGCGTCCACGGCGATGCCGTTGAGGATCTCGACGGCATGCACCTCGCCCAACGAACGGGCGTCGGCTTCGCTCAGCGTGTACCAGTTGGGATGGGCGATGGCCACAAAGGCGCCGACATCCACGGCTCTCTGTGCAAGTTGCGGTCCCGTTTCGTCATCGGTCGGCGGGGTGAAATCGAGGGGCAGCCCGGCGGCCAGGATATGCCATCGCTCGCCGTTTTCCAACGCCCCTGCGTGGAGTTCCGCGCCCAGGATCGTCGTGAAGTTGTCGGTTCGGAGCGGGCGGGTGTCGGCCACCGGAAAGCCATAGTTGGGCAAAAAGTGGTCGGTCAGCGCGATAAAGTCGTATCCGGCCTCTCGATAGCGCTGGCAGACTTTCTCCGGCGTCAGCGCGCCGTCGGATAGGGTCGAGTGGGTGTGAAGGTTGCCTTTCCAAAAGCGGCCGGGCTTGTCGAACGGGAGCGCGTGCATGGCGTTTGGTTTCCTTGATTGATGATGGGAGCAAGTGGTCAGTCTGAGTGGCAAAAGATAGAACGCGGATGACACGGATTCGACGGATAGAACCGGATTTTTCTAGCCCTTATCCGCGGATATCCCGCGTCCTATCCTTACTCTAGCTACGATCCGGATCGATGCGACCGTTCATCAGCGGCAGGATGCCAGGCGCGTAGGTCTTGGCCTTCCACGCGCCGACGCCGGGGAGGCTTTCCAATTCTTTGACCGACTGGGGCGTGTCTTGGGCGATGGTCATGAGAACGCTGTTGCTGAAGACGATATCGTCATCGACACCACGCTGTTTGGCAATACTGGAGCGCCAACGGCGCAAGGCTTCATAACGAACCTGGGCGATGCCCTGCAATTGGGGTGGCCGGCGGTGGCTGGATTCGGGCATCCTCGGCACCGGTCTTGAGCAGCCGTCCTGCGTGGCGGCAAGCAATTGGTCGCCATAGCGCTGGACCTGGTTCGAACTGAGTCCTTCAATCTTGCGCAGCGACTCTTTGTCTGACGGGCGTTCTGAGGCCAGCCTGCAGAGCACCTGGTCGTTGGCGACCCGGAAGGGCGGGCAGTTGCGACGCTGCGCCTCGTTCTCGCGCCACTGCCAAACCGCTTCCAGTACCCCGCGATCCTCACGCGGGACCTTGCGGATATTTTTCATCTGCCAGACCGTGCGTTCGTTGACCGGTCGGTCGGCGTAGTCCAGTTCGGTCAACAGTCGGAAGGCGTCCGCGGCTTCCTCGATTCGGCCCTTTTCCGCAAGCTCTCGCATCTGCACGGCACGCAACTTGGGCAGATAGTGGGTGTCCATCTGCGCGTAGGCGATCTGCTGCGGTGTCAGCGGGCGCGTGCCCCAGTTGGTGCGCTGCATGCGTTTATTGCTGTGTACGCCAAACTCGCGCTCCAATATGGCCGCCAGTCCAATGCCCTTCCAGCCCAAAATGCGGGCCGCCAACTGCGTGTCAAACAGATTGGTGAACTGGAACTGGAAATCGCGCTGCAAGGTGAGGATGTCGTTTTCGGCTGCGTGCAACACCACCTGGATCGCCGGCGAGGAGAAGAGCGTGCCCATTTCGCTGATCGAGTCAAGGCGAAGCGGATCGACCAGGTAGTCGACAACGCGTCCGGGGTGCGGATTCTGCGGATCGGCAAAGACCGTGAGTTGAATCAAACAGACTTTGGGGTAGTAGCTGTAGAGGCTGTCGCTTTCCGTGTCCAGCGCAATCAGGGAATGACGGCTGAGTTCCTCGATCAGACCCATCAATCCCGCGTAGGTGTAGATGAGCGTTGGGTTGAGCGGTTGGTTGTTCTGGCCTGACATGGAATCCTTGAACCCATTCTTGAACTTGAGTAGCGTCTGTCTGAAACCCCCTTCAAACTGTACCGCAGCCGCTATAGCGTGTCAAACCGGTGGGCATATGCATGGATACAATTGGCGATAGACGCGCCGTCATGCCTCCCACTTTCGGTACATGGTCCACTCGTTTGGCGCTGTGGTATGATACGCGGTAGCGATCCATTTTGTACCAATGACCAATAAAGGATGAACTATGTTGGGTAAATATGGGAACCGACAAGCGTCGCCCTCATGGCGACCCGGTAGAAGCATGGCCGGCCTTGTCCTGGTCTGGATGTTGCTCTTGCTCTTGTCGTCCGGCCAGGCAATCGCTGCCGCCGACTCTGCCGATGAGGCCCAAGAGGCTCCTCGGCTGCTCCTCTCGCCCTTTCTCGACGGACTGGAGAGCCCCGTCTTCATGACCTATGCAGGCGACGACGGGGGCGACAATCGACTCTTCGTTGTAGAGCGGGCGGGCCGCATCCGGGTTGTCCAGGATGGGCGGCTTCTGGACGAGCCGTTCTTGGATATCCGCGATCGGGTCGCCACGCCCGGTGAGAGCGGGCTGTTGAGCATGGCGGTTCCGGCCGACTTCGCAACCAGCGGCGTCTTCTATGTCTACTACAATGCGCGGGTTGATCTGGCGCCCCCTGCTGTCGAGGGCGAGCCCAATGGCCTCTGCGATTCCAACAGCGGCTGCGACAGCGTGGTGGCGCGCTTCAGATTGAGCGACGACCCCAACAGGGCGGACCCCGATTCAGAAGAGCAGTTGCTGCTCGTCAATCAACCCTATGCCAATCACAACGGCGGCCAGATCACCTTTGGGCCGGACGGCTATCTCTATGTGGGCTTGGGCGATGGCGGCAGCGGCGGCGATCCCCACGATCTGGCGCAGAACGGCGATTCGTTGCTGGGCAAGATGTTGCGAATCGAAGTCGGAAGCGACGGCCCCTACACCGTTCCCGAAACCAATCCCTACGCCCTTGCGCCGGACGCCCATATGCAACGGCTGCCGAGCGTTGAAGGGATGCCGCGTGCGGAAATCTGGGCCATGGGGCTGCGCAATCCGTGGCGCTATTCGTTCGACCGGCAGACTGCAGATCTGTTCATCGCCGATGTCGGGCAGAACAGCTACGAAGAGGTCAACTTCCAGCCGGCTTCCAGTCCCGGCGGTGAAAACTACGGCTGGAAGATCCTGGAGGGGAATCACTGCTACGTGGATCCATGCTCAACTGACGGCTATGTGTTGCCCATCATTGAATACGGCCACTCATTGGGCAATTCCATCACCGGCGGCTATGTCTATCGCGGCGCTGCCTATCCGCTGCTCCAAGGATCCTATCTTTACGCCGATTTTGGCGTAGGCAAGATCTGGGGCGCGCAGCGGGACGGGAACAATTGGGTCAGTAGTCTGTGGTTGGACACCGGCAGGGCGTATGCGATTGTGAGCTTTGCGGAAGGTCCAGACGGCGAACTTTACTTGATCGATCTGGCCGGATCCATCTACAGGATCGTCGACCTGGCATCGCTGCAGGCTCGTCCGACGCAATTGTCTCTGCCGCTTGTGATGAAGAACTGAGGCGATTGCCGCCAATGACTTCTGCCACAGATGCACACAGATTCTGTACGGATGGGGCACAGATAATTTTGCCGTTACACCGGCGTCCTAGACTCTGCCGGAGGATATCTGTGAATATCCGAGAGTCTGCTGCAAAAACCACGAATTATACGGATTTCACACTGGAAAAATCCGTGTAATCGGTGAAATCCGTGGTTAAAATCTGTTCTTGCAGTGGACTCATCTGTTGTCCATCTGTGTGCATCTGTGGCTAATTCTTTCGATTTTCCATGAATACACCACTGAATTGGACGCGCACAACATGATCCGAACCACATACCGGCATCGATCAGGAACCATTCTGTCCGATCTGACCAATGAGCAGATTGTGGATGCCATCGGGGATAGCCGCGGGACGCTCTGGGTCGATATGCAGAATCCGACCCCGGAAGAGTACGAGTATGTCCTGCGCAATCTGTTTCACTTCCATGAACTGGCCATCGAGGATACGATATCGGATGTGCATGGTCCCAAGGTAGACGACTATGGGGATTCCATGTATATTGTGTTCCATGTCATCAGCCTGGGCGACGAGCGCATGGATATCCATACCGACGAGGTCGACGCGTTCCTGGGACGAAACTATCTTGTCACGGTCCACGACAGTCAGTACGATGTCTTCGACCGTATGCAGGAGACCCGGAACCATGAACGCAATGGGCTGGCCCGCGGACCGTCGTATCTGCTCTACGAACTGATCGACTTCCAGCTCGATGCGACTGTCGATCTACTCACTCGGTTTGAGGAGCATCTTGATCTGTTGGGTGACCAAATTTTTGAGAATGCCGGCGCCGACTCCAGCCGCATTCTCAACGATCTGTTGACGGCCAAGAGCAGCGCCTTGCGACTGCGGCGCGTGTTGGTGCCCCAGCGTGAGGTTTTGGGACGCCTCATGCGCCAGGACTACGCGGTGATATCGGCCGACCAGCGCATCTACTATCGAGACATCTACGATCACTTGGCTCGGCTTGCAGATCTGGCGGACAGCATGCGCGATCTGGCGACCAGCACCATCGAGACCCATCTGGCGCTGGTCAACAATCGCATGAACGAGGTCATGAAGGTGTTGACGGTCTTTGCGGCCATCTTCATTCCGTTGACCTTCCTCGCCGGTGTTTACGGCATGAATTTTGAGTATATGCCGGAGTTGAACAGCCATTGGGCCTATCCGATGATCTGGGTTGTCTTTATCAGTATCGTTGTCGGGATGTTATGGTATTTTCGACGTCGGCGCTGGATCTGAGGCCACAATGAATCGATCGAAGAAGCTGTGCAGTTTTACCAACTGGAAAGGATACCAACGTTGTGACCAACGACCGGGAATCGCTCCCGCCCATAACGGACGAGATCAAACGTACCTGGCGTCGATCACGGCTCGACACATCCGCCGGCGGAGTCGCCTATCGACGGAAGTCGTCCGGCGCCGTCGAGATCGCCCTCATCGCCACTCGCGGCGGCGCGCGTTGGCAACTGCCCAAGGGTTCGTGCGAAACAGGCGAATCTTCGATTCAGACAGCCCTGCGCGAGGTCGCGGAAGAGGTGGGACTGAAAACCAAGCCGGTCAATTTTTTGCAGAAGATCGATTTCTGGTATTGGGATACCTATCGCAAGGATGTACCCGAACTGGTACACAAGCAGGTCGATTTCTGGCTACTGGAGGTTGTGGACGGCGTCATCACCGATGCCAGCCATGAAGTGGATGATGCGGCATGGTATCCGATTGAGGAGGCGCTGGACGTGCTTACCTTCTCGGGCGAGCGGCGCGTCACCGAACAGGCACGGCGTGAACTGCTCGACGGCCAGCAGCAAGCCGGCGACGCTTGATCAACGCTGGTAGTCGGCCGCTTCTTCTCGGCCATATCCGGTCAATTCCACATAGCCGCTGCCGTTGACATCCTCGCCCATCATCGTGCCGCTGACATCAACAGCCCCCTCCCAGTAGACAAAGCTGACTTTCATCTCCTGATCGCGGACAAGCGGCTCAACCGTCAGATCGATGTTTTGCTTGGGAAACGTTACCTGCCAGCCCGACGGATAGGTCGCACCGCTGTAGGAACTGGTCCATTCGTCGAGAATCGTCAGATCGAAGTCGTTTGACGAGAGCGTTTCCACACTGCCGTCAGGCTTGACCAGTGTACCTTCAAACTCGCCGATGGTGTCGCCGTCGACTGTGCGAATCTGGGCAAACATGAGCTTGGCGCCATTGTCCAACTGAACGCTGAACCAGTCCCAGCCCACCGCATCTTCGCTGAGTGAACTTGTCCCAAATTCGTGATCCATCCAACTGAGTCCCGATACGTCCACACTGCCCGTGGGCGTCGTGATGGTCCCGCCGGTCTCCAGGCCGACCAAGCTGTAGTAGTAGCTGGCGTTGCCCGCTTCGGCGCTCTTCTGGCTGAGTCCGGCATCGCCGTGCAAGATGGCCGCTTGTGTTTCCGTCAGGACAAAGTCGATGGCCACAGGGCCGTCATCGCCGGTCGCTGCCGCCTTCATCTCAAAGCGCCCAGGTTCCACCTCTCGCACACTCCAGTCCTCCAGCCAGACCTCAAACGCCGGGTCACCGGTAGCGCCTGCCAGACCGCCTGCGCCGCGGCTATAGCGCTCAAAGCTGTGGTGCCGGTTGGCGGGCTGGTCGGTGACGGCAAAGTGACCCATGTAGATCTGGTTGGCGGCCAGGTTGGACTGCCGATCCGGACTGTCGGCGCCGGCTGCGCTGCGGAAGAAAGTGAGCTGATACCCGTAGCGTTCACCGTCCTCATCGGCCAGGTTGCCGGTGAAGTACCACCACTCGGTCTGGAAGGATGGATGGGCGCCATGATCCTCGGGAAAGGTAAAGTCAATGGGTTCGTAGGCCCGATCAAATCCCTCGGTGTTTGTGCCGCTCAGCGCCTCGACGACGTTGGCGCCCGCGATCTGCGCAGACGAAGACGAAGTGCAACTGGTCAGCAGTGGGAGGAGGAATAATAGGAGCAAGCTCAGTGTCCATCGACCTGAACCGTGATGTACTATCTTCGTTCTTGTGCGGGCCATACTGTATTTGCTCCTCGTGAATCGACCGGCTCGGACCCAATCCTGAAACTGAAGAGTACCCCACTGCGATCGAAAAGTCTGTACGCACAATCCGTTTGTTGATGCAAGGGTCGCTTCTGTTCGGGGATTATTCTGAGACTAGACGGAATCCATGCCATGCAGTATCATCTGTTAATCAATTGTTAAATGTTTGTTAATAGATAAGCTCCCTGCCTACGCCAATCACACAGCGCTGCAGCCAATCGTTGCCGGCAGTCTGTGAATTTTTGATTGGCTTCTTATCTGTCTGTTTCCCTCAACAGATGAGAATCGATAGCGCCGGGGCATGGCGAAAGCGAGGAGAGGTGTTTCATGAACCCAACAACCGGCAGTGTCATGGAGATCGGCTCGATCATTGTGGGTTTGATGGGCGGCTTGGCGCTGTTCCTGTTCGGTATGGAGCAGATGTCCGACGCGCTAAAGATCATTGCCGGTCAACGCATGAAGGACGTGCTTGGCCAATTGACCACCAACCGCGTCAAGGCCGCATCTGCGGGCGCGTTCATCACCGCGGTCATCCAGTCGTCCTCGGTGACCACCGTTCTTGTCGTCGGCTTCATCACCGCCGGCCTGATGACGCTGACCCAGTCGGTGGGCGTCATCATGGGTGCGAACATCGGCACGACGATCACGGCACAGTTGATCGCGTTCAAAGTGACTCGGCTGGCGTTGGTGCTGGTGACCGTTGGCTTTGCGATCCTATTCATCGCCAAGCGGCAGCGGACCAAGCAGATCGGTACGGCAATCATGGGGGTCGGCTTGATCTTTTTCGGGATGCAGTTGATGAGCGAGGCAACTGAACCCCTGCGCGGTTACCCGGCATTTGTGGACGCCATGGGCAACTTGGACAACCTCGTGCTCGCCGTATTGATCGGAGCGGGCTTCACTGCGCTGATCCAGAGTTCTGCCGCCACCACCGGCCTTGTTATCGTGTTGGCGTCGCAAGGGTTGGTCAACCTTGATACCAGTATTGCGATCATCTTCGGCGCCAACGTCGGCACCTGCATCACCGCATTGTTGGCCGCGATCGGCAAGCCGACCGAGGCCGTTCAGGCGGCCATGGTCCATGTGTTGTTCAACGTCATCGGCGTGATTCTCTGGTTCCCCTTTATCGGCGGCTTGGCGGACTTTGTCCAGATGCTTTCCCCGGACATCATGGTTGGCAAAGCGATTGAGGTGCCGCGCCAGATTGCCAATGCGCATACGATTTTTAATGTGGCCAACACGGTCGCCTTTCTGCCGTTTACAACACAGTTCGCTCGACTCGCGCAATTCCTTGTGCCGGAGCGACCTGTCAAAGGGCAAGAGGTTATCCAGCCCAAATATCTGGACGACAACCTGCTTTCGACGCCGGAACTGGCGCTGGATCGTGTTCGATTGGAACTGGGGCGCCTGGGAAACTGTGCATTGCAGATGCTCTGGCAATCGCTCCCAATAATTATGGCCGGCAGCGAGGAGGATCTGGACGATCTTGCTGACATGGATAGCGACGTGGACTCGCTGCAAGGTGCGATCATCGCCTACCTGGGGCGCATGTCCCAGGAAAACCTGCTGCACGATCAGACAGAAGAACTCTATGACTACATGGCCGTCGCCACCTATATCGAAAACATCGGCGACATGGTCGAGACCAACCTGGTCGAAGCAGGCCAGGAGCGTTTGCGGCGCGATGTCTCCGTCAGTGCGGCCACCCAGCAGGCCATCAGCGAATTGCACAAGAAGGTCTGCTGGACCGTCGAACAGGCGCTCTTCTCTGTGGAAAATGATGACAAGGATGCGGCCAAAACTGTGATCGATGCCAAAGGTGAGGTCAATCGACTTTCGGACGCCATCGACAGCCATTTGGCGATCCGGCTGGTCGCCGATGAGCCGAATCGTCTCAATGCCTACCGGATTGAGTCCGACATCATCGAGAATTACCGGCGCATCTACTACTTCGCCAAACGCATTGCCAAGGCCATCGTTGAGGTCGATATGGAACGGCGCAGTCTGGCCTTTATGGGCTCGCCCTACACCCATCAATATGCCGCCGAAATGCCCACTGTCAGCGTGGGAAAACCTGACGATTTGTCGGAGTGAGCAAGGATAGACTAGCGAACCCGATTCAGCGGGTTTTCCGTGGCGGTCAACCCCGCCATAAACGGACGGCCTGCCGGATGGCGTCCGGTTTGACGAAACAGGCGTGACCTACTATGCTCCCATCGTTGACCTGCGCGCGCTCATCAAGCGGCGCTACAATCATGAGTACGATCACAACCCATGGAGTGAGGTGCAGCCATGCGAGTCCTACTGATCGGCGGCGGCGGACGTGAACATGCCATTGCCTGGAAACTGGTCCAATCCGACAAGGTCGACCAACTCTATGTGGCGCCGGGCAACGGCGGAACGGCCGATCTGCCCAAAACAGAGAACATCGAATTGGCTGACAGCGATGTGATCGCCCTCCGTGACTTCGCATTGGAAAACAAGATCGATCTGACCGTGGTGGGACCGGAATCGCCCTTGGTACTGGGTGTGGTCGATCTGTTTCAGGCCGCAGGATTGCCTATTTTCGGTCCGACTCAACTCGCCGCACAGTTGGAAGGTTCCAAGGCGTTTTCCAAAGAGTTTATGCAGAAATACGGCATCCCCACGGGCAGTGCCGTCACCTTCACCGATTTTGATGAGGCGGCACGTTATCTGCGCCAATTGGATACCGTGCCGGTCATCAAGGCCAGCGGGCTGGCCGCGGGCAAAGGCGTCATTCTGCCGGTGACCATGGCCGAGGCGGCTATGGTGATCCGCGAAATGCTGGAAGAGGGGAGCTTTGGGGATGCCGGGACGACTGTACTCGTGGAAGACCGGATGGAAGGCCCCGAGGTCTCGGTGCTTGCATTCTGCGACGGCGCCAACTTGACCGTAATGCCCGCTGCGCAAGACCACAAACGTCTACTCGACAAAGACTACGGCCCAAATACCGGCGGCATGGGCGCGTTTGCGCCGTCGCCTCTGGCCACAGCGGATCTTCTGGCCCAAATACGCAGTGAAGTGCTGGAACCCGCACTGGCCGGCATGGCCGCGGAGGGGATGCCCTACGTGGGCGTGCTCTATGCCGGTGTCATGTTGACCGAGAGCGGCATCAAGGTGCTGGAGTTCAACTGCCGCTTCGGCGATCCCGAAACCCAGGTCATATTGCCGCTGCTAGAGAGCGATCTGGCGGAAATCTTTCTCGCCTCCATCGCTGGAACACTGGGCGAAGTTGACATAAGCTGGCGTGACGAAGCCGCAGTCACAGTCGTGATGGCTTCTGACGGCTATCCCGGCGAATATACAACCGGCGTCGAGATCACGAGAATCGATGCCGCCGTTGACAGTGGCGCGCTCGTCTTCCATGCGGGCACAAAAGTGAAAGAAGACCGGCTGCTCACTGACGGCGGCCGCGTGTTGGCCGTAACCGGACTCGGCCCGGACCTCAAACAGGCAGCAGACGCCGCCTACAGGGGCGTGCGTCTGATCCACTTCAACAACGCCCAATATCGCAAGGATATCGCCACTGCCTGGCGGCGTTGACGAGCCTGCTGATGGTAACCCGCGGCCGAATCGCTACTCCGGTCGATAGATCGCTGTCAACATGTCGCCGACAAACTGCGGCAGATCGCTGTGTCCCAATGCCTGGCGAATGCCGGCAGACTCGCCGCAATGAAACCAATAGTGGTAGATGTTGCGCAGCAGGCAGGTGCCGATGCTCTCTTTCATTGGCTCGCCTCGCCTAATGAAGTGAGTCTGAAGCGTTTCCGTCGTCACCGTGTTGAGGTAATCGTCAGCCGCCTTGGTGACATCGCCCCAGATCGCCCACATCTCATTCAACGGCGGCGTGCTGGCCGGGCTGCCGTTGCCCACGAGTTTGTGCAGATCCGGATAGAGCGCCTTGCCTTGAGCCACATAGACCCACAAGGATTGCTCGTGGTTGGCCAGATGTCCGATGTTCCATGTGATGCAGTTCATCGGCTCGATACGTGTCCGTGCGTCTTCATCGGTGATGCCCGCCAGGCTGCGAACGAACTCACTGCGTGCAAAATGAAGCTGTGCGACAAGCGGATGCATAGCGCTTTCCTCTCTGAGGTGAATCGTAGGAAAATGAATACGTAATCAAAAGAGAGCACCCGATGCAGGGTGCTCTCTTTTGATTACTGAACTACAGGCAAAACCGGCCCCTAATCCATATTGTTGTCAAGGTCGTCGCTGTCGTCCGAATTGTATGTATTGATGTCGATGCTCTGATCGTCGTCCTCATCGTCATCCACCATGCTGACCGTTCCGAGCGGCTCCATACCCAGTTCGGGTACACCGGATAGCTCACCCATGTCGATATCGGTCAGATCCAGATCGTCCATCTCCAGCTCTTCGTCGATCTCTTCGAATTCTTCGTCCAGATCGAGGTCGATCTCTTCGATCTCCAGCTCCGGTTTCGGCAGGTCGACTCGAGTGTGGAAACCGGTGCCGACCGGGATCAGCTTGCCGATGATCACATTTTCCTTCAGGCCCCGCAGATCGTCCGACTGTCCACGGATAGCGGCCTCCGTCAACACACGTGTCGTCTCCTGGAAGCTGGCGGCTGCCAGGAAGCTTTCGGTGTTCAGGGCCGCCTTGGTCAGGCCCAACACGATCGGCTCGCCTCGGGCCGGTTTCCCGCCCTTTTCTGCAGCCGCATCGTTGATGTCTTCGAATCGGAACCGATCGACCAGTTCACCGGGCAGCAGTTCCGTGTCGCCGGTCGCACGCACCATGATCCGGCGCAGCAACTGTCGCAACACAACCTCGATGTGTTTGTCGTGGATACCGACACCCTGACTGCGATAGACCTTCTGCACTTCGCCCAGCAAGTAGAGCTGACAGGCTTCGCGACCCTGAATGCGCAGAATCTCTTTGGGGTTCTTGGCGCCTTCGGTCAACTGCTGTCCGGCATGGACCTCTTCGCCCTTGTCAACACGCAGGCGGGCATTGGCCGGAATGTCAACTTCCCAGACCTCCGTATCTTCGCGACGAATGGAGACCTTGAAGCCGCTGCCGGTCGATTCGACGAAGACCTCGCCGACCATGCCGGCCACGATGGCCCCATCCTCGTCGACCTCCTCGCCCTCTTCAACGATCAGATGGGCAATGACTGTGTCTTCCTGCACACGGTCCTCGTCGGCAATCAGAAGTTCGTGCCCGGCCGGGATTTCGACTTCGCGTCGCTTCAGGTCGGTGCGGCTGACCTTCAACATGCGAACTTCACCCTCCCAGTAGATGTCGATCACGCCATCGATCTCGCTGATGACGGCTTCACCTTTGGGGTTGCGGGCTTCGAACAGCTCCTCGATACGGGGCAGGCCCTGGGTGATGTCATCACCGCCGGCCACACCACCGGTGTGGAATGTTCGCAGCGTCAATTGGGTGCCGGGTTCGCCGATGGACTGAGCGGCAATGATACCCACTGCTTCGCCCATTCCGATCAGTCCGCCGCGTGCCAGATCCTGTCCGTAGCACTTCTTGCAGATGCCGAAGCGAGATTCGCAGGTCAGCGGATTGCGCACAAACACTTCTGTCACGCCACTGCGCTTCAGCGTTGCCTGGGCTGCCTCGTCCATGAAGGTGTCCCGAGGCAACAGCACTTCGCCGGTCTCCGGGTCGGAGATAGGACCGGAGAGGAAGCGCCCGGCTGTACGTTCCAGCATCGGCTCGCCCATCTCGATCGACTCGGCCTCAGTGATCCAGATGCCGGAGCGGGTTTCGCAGTCGTCGCTGGTGATGATGACATCCTGCGCCACATCGACCAGACGGCGGGTCAGATACCCTGCATCTGCCGTGCGCAACGCGGTGTCGGCAAGACCCTTGCGTGCGCCGTGGGTGCTCAGGAAGTATTCCAACGCCGTCAGACCTTCACGGAAGTTGGAGCGAATCGGTAGCGGGATGATGCGACCATTGGGATCGGCCATCAGGCCACGCATGCCGGCCAACTGGCGAATCGGATTGATGCCGCCCTTGGTTGCCCCGGACTGGGCCATGGCGCCCAACCCATCGATTGGGTTCAGCAGTTCCTTGACCGCCGTCGTCACTTCATCGGTGGCGCGTGTCCAAAGTTCGACAACCTTGTTGTATTGCTCTTCAGCCGTGATCAGACCACGGCGATATTGCTGATCGGTCCGTTCGACTTCGTCTGTCGTCGCGTCGATGATCGCCTGCTTCTGCTCCGGCACGCGAATGTCAGAGACGGCGATGGTGATGCCGGACTTGGTGGCGTACAGGAAGCCGAGATCCTTGATGCTGTCGACGACCTCGGCTGTCACTTCACGGCCAAGGTGTTTGTAGCAAAGTTCAACGATGTCGTTGACGCCCTTCTTATCCAGCAGATCGTTGACGAACCAGAGTTCCGTGGGCAGCGCCCGATTGAAGATGATGCGACCGACAGTCGTTATGAAAAATCGTTCTTCCGGCCAGGCTGCGCCCAGCATTCCCAGACGGCGCAACGCTTCACGAGTTTCGGTCATGGCGGCGGCGCCGAAGCCGGCGATATCCTGGATCATCTTGCGTTCGCTCTGGGCATAGAGGTCCATCAACTGGCCGATGGTCTCGACGCCATGATCCGTCAGGGTCTCGTAGACACGTTCGCTGACGCCGATGCGCGGTTCCACACCGTTGTTGCCTTCGATCTCCGTCAATTCTTCAATCGACATCTCATCGTAGATCGAAGTGAAGCGGATCTTGATCGGCTGGCGCAGCGAGATCGCGCCCATATCAAAGGCATATTGCGCATCGTCCATGTCGCTGAAGGCGGGAATTCGCTCTTCGTTTTCGGCCTCTTCCATCACGGTCAGGTAGTAGACACCCATAACCATGTCCTTGGAGGGACCGACGATCGGCTCGCCGCTGCTCGGCTTGAGCAGGTTGCGGCTGGAGAGCATCAGTTCTCGCGCTTCTTTGACGGCAGCTTCGCTCAGCGGCACATGGACCGCCATCTGGTCGCCGTCAAAGTCAGCGTTGAACGCGGCACAGGTCAACGGGTGCAACTGGATGGCGCTGCCCTCGACCAAGGTCACCTCAAACGCCTGGATACCGAGACGATGCAAGGTCGGCGCACGGTTCAACAACACCGGGCGTTCCTTGCAGATCTCTTCGAGCACATCCCAGACTTCGGGAGCTGCCCGGTCGACCATGCGCTTGGCGCTCTTGATGTTGTGCGCGTAGTTGAATTCCACCAGGCTGCGCATGGCAAAGGGCTTGAACAGCTCCAGCGCCATCTTCTTGGGCAGACCACACTGGTGCAGCTTCAGCGTCGGGCCAATCACGATGACGGAACGGCCGGAGTAGTCGACGCGCTTGCCCAGCAGGTTGCGGCGGAACCGACCCTGCTTGCCCTTGAGCATGTCGCTCAGGCTCTTGAGCTTGCGCTTGCCGCTGCGGCTGACTGCACGCCCCCGACGTCCGTTGTCGATCAGGCTGTCGACCGCTTCCTGCAACATGCGCTTTTCGTTGCGCACGATGACATCCGGCGCACCCAGCTCCATGAGCCGGTGCAGGCGGTTGTTGCGGTTGATGACACGACGGTAGAGATCGTTCAAGTCGCTGGTTGCGAAGCGACCGCCGTCCAACTGCACCATGGGGCGCAGATCCGGCGGGATGACCGGCAGGGCGGTCAGGACCATCCACTCGGGACGATTGCCGCTCTTGCGGAAATTTTCGACCACGCGCAGGCGCTTGGCGGCCTTCTTGCGGCGCTGCTTGCTACGTGTCGTGCGGATCTCGTGGCGCAATTCCTTGGCCAGCTTGTCGAGATCCTGCTTGGCGACGATATCGCGAATCGCTTCGGCGCCCATGCTTGCAGTGAAGACGTTGCCCCAGCGGTCGGCCAGTTCGCGATAGCGAGTTTCGCTCAACAACTGCTTCTCTTCCAGGGATTGCAGGTCTTCCAGATCCGACTCCATCTGCACCCGCAGGCGTTCCTTGCGCTCCTCAATGCCCTCGCGCAGTTCCTCGATCTGGGCGCCCAGTTCTCCACGAATATGATCGCGCTTGGCGCTGATCAGCAGGCGGATATCGGCTTTTTCTTCGTCCGATTCGGTCTGTAGGCTGTTCAGCTTGTCCTGTACCAGGTCGTTGATCAGAACCTCATGATCGGCCGAGATGGTCTCAGACGCTTGAATGACAGCCTGGTCATTCCATTCAAGGCGCTTATCTTCATCGGCTGCCTTGCCGATGCGGTTCTGGATCCAGGTCTGCATGTTCTGCGCCTGGGCAATGACCTTGGACGAATCCGAATTGATGCGCTCGTCCAGCCCGCTGATCTCGCGCTCTTCCTCCGCATCCAGTTCCGTGAGCGACGATTCGAGCTGCGTCTCCAGTTCGTCGACCTTTTCCTGAGAGTCGCCTTCCAATCGGTTGGCCCGCAGGGTCAACTCGCGCTCATGGCGCTGGATCGCTCGGCTGCGAGCATCTTCGTTGACATTGGTGACAATGTACTGAGCGAAGTAGAGCACCCGCTCCAAGTGGCGCGGACTGATGTTCAGCAACAGACCCAGCCGGCTGGGCACGCCCTTCACATACCAGATGTGGCTGACGGGCGAAGCAAGCTCAATGTGGCCCATTCGCTCGCGGCGAACACGGCTCGGCGCCACTTCAACGCCGCACTTGTCGCAGACAATGCCTTTATAGCGGACGCGCTTGTATTTGCCGCAGGCGCATTCCCAGTCCTTGGTCGGGCCAAAGATGCGTTCGCAGAAAAGACCGTCCCGTTCGGGGCGCAGCGTGCGGTAGTTGATCGTTTCCGGCTTGGTGACCTCGCCATAGCTCCATTCCCGGATCTGTTCGGGCGACGCTAGCGCGATGCGGATGGCATCGAAATTTTTGACTTCCATAATGGTTGCTTGATCTCCTCGTCAACCGTAAGAATAGAAACCCAGATCGAAGATCAAAGAACAAAAGTATCGCCGTGTGGCCGAGTCTCTGTTCTTCGATCTTTGCTCCTAGATCTTTTGTCTACTCGCTGCTTCGGCTCATCGGCCCAGGAATGTTCAGGCTGAAACCCAGCTTCGGCAATCGATCCTCGGTGTCTTCCTTGCCGAACTGAATCACCTCGTTCTTCTCGTCGATAACCTCGACCGCCAGTGCCAGGCTCTGCAACTCTTTCACGAGTACACGGAAGCTCTCCGGCACGCCAGGGCTCTGGATCTTCTCGCCCTTGACAATGGCTTCGTAGGTCTTGACACGGCCACTGACATCGTCCGACTTGACCGTCAACATCTCCTGCAGGATGTTTGCGGCGCCGTATGCCTCCAGCGCCCAGACCTCCATCTCGCCGAAACGCTGACCGCCGAACTGAGCCTTGCCGCCCAGCGGTTGCTGTGTGACCAGGCTGTATGGGCCGGTGCTGCGAGCATGGACCTTGTCCTCGACCAGATGATGGAGTTTGAGCATCTGCACAATGCCGATGGTGACCGGCATTGCATAGGCGTCACCCGTCTTGCCGTCAAAGAGGCGCTGCTTGCCGGTTGTGGGCAGCGGCCAGCCGATCTTGCGGCTCACCTGCTCTGCCAGCTCTTCCAACTCGCCCCCGGATAGGCCCTGAGTGTCTGCTTCGTGGAAGATCATCCACTCGCGAACTGCGACATCGCGTGCAAGCTCATTGGCTTCGGCAGTCGTGCGTTGGGACATATACGCCGATGGCCACATGGCTTCCGGCGTGTAGCCGCGTTCTTTCAACCACTCGTTCAGGCAGGCGTGGCGGGCATAGGTCTCATCGCTGAAAATTCGCTCCGCATCGTAGCCCAACGGCTCAAGCCATTCAAGCAGATAGATGTTGCGGGCGTCGTTGTCGTCGATGATCTCCTCTTCGGGAATCTCAGCCTCATGTACAAGCTTCCAGGCTCGTAGTGCAACGTCATTCCAGGCCCGATCAACCAGCCACGCTCGGGAGAGTTCGGCCTCGATCTCTTCCTCTTTGGCGCCGTCAAAGACCGGCGTCTCCGCCTTGAACCCAAGGCGCCCGGCCGCCCACCCAAGGTGAGCTTCCAGAATCTGGCCGATGTTCATGCGGCCAGGAACGCCCAACGGGTTCAGAATGATATCGACCGGTGTGCCGTCGGAGAGGAAGGGCATATCCTCGACCGGCACCACCTTGGAAATCACGCCCTTGTTGCCGTGGCGACCGGCCATCTTGTCGCCTTCAGTCAGGCGACGGCGTTGGGCCACGCCCACGCGCACGATCTTCTCGACGCCGGCCGACATGTCTCGGTGTTCATCGCGGTCAAAGACCTTGACATCCACTACCTTGCCGCGTTCGCCGTGGGGCAGACGCAGGGATGAGTCCTTCACCTCACGCGCCTTCTCGCCGAAGATCGCGCGCAGGAGTTTCTCTTCGGGCGTCAGTTCGGTCTCGCCCTTGGGCGTGATCTTGCCGACCAGAATGTCGCCGGGCGTCACTTCAGCGCCGATGCGGATGATGCCTTCTTCATCCAGATCCTTCAGCGCGTCTTCGCCGACGTTGGGAATGTCACGGGTAATCTCTTCCGGACCCAACTTGGTCTCGCGTGCATCAACTTCATGTTTTTCCACATGAATGGAGGTATATTTGTCATCCTGAATCAGCCGTTCGCTGACCAGAATGGCATCCTCATAGTTGCCGCCTTCCCAACTCATGTAGGCGACCACCACATTTTGACCGAGCGCCAGTTCACCGCCTTGGGTGCTGGAGCTATCGGCCAGAACCGTGCCGACTGCGACGCGATCGCCCTTGAAGACGATCGGCCGTTGGTCAATGCAGGTGCTCTGATTGCTTCGATTGTATTTGCGCAGGTGATAGGATCGACGGAAACCATCCTCTTCCTGAACAATGATTTCGGCGCCGGTCACGCTGACCACTTCGCCGGCGTTATTGGCCGTCACAACCTGGCCTGAATCGATGGCCGCCTGCCACTCCATGCCCGTGCCGACCACCGGAGATTCCGGCTTGACCAACGGCACTGCCTGGCGTTGCATGTTGGATCCCATCAGCGCACGGTTGGCGTCATCATGTTCCAGGAACGGAATCAACGCGGCCGATACGCCCACGATCTGCTTGGGCGACACATCCATGAACTTGAGCTGTTCCGGCTGGGCAAAGAGGAATGACTCTGCACGGCGGGCCGAGGGACGCGGGTTCTGAAACTCGCCAACGGCGTTCAGCTCGGACGATGCCTGGGCAATGGCCGAGTCCTCATCTTCATCGGCGGTCAGGTAGACTACCTCTCGGCTGGCGAAGGGTTTTACCCGGATCAGCGCGTTCGCCGTCGCTGTCTGCGTACAGAGCGGCAATCTTTTCCGCCAGCGCCATGTCAGCAACCGTGCCCGATTCGGCGATCACCTCTTCACTTTTCGGGTCGGTGATCGTCTGGCGCAACTCACGACCCAGTAGCTCATCGACCGTCGGTTCGACGGCGATGTAAACCTTGCGATAGGGCGTCTCGATAAAGCCGAAATCGTTGACACGTCCGAAGCTGGCCATGGAGCCGATCAGACCGATGTTGGGCCCTTCAGGCGTCTCAATCGGGCAGATACGACCGTAGTGGCTGAAGTGAACGTCACGCACATCAAAGCCGGCTCGTTCACGGCGCAGGCCGCCGGGCCCCAGGGCGCTCAGGCGACGTTTGTGGGTCAACTCGGCCAGCGGATTGGTCTGATCCATGAACTGGCTAAGCTGGCTGCCGCCGAAGAACTCGCGGGTTGCCGCCACCACCGGTCGGATGTTGATCAGGCTCAGCGGCGTGACCTGCTCAGGGTCGCGAATCGACATGCGTTCGCGCACGACGCGTTCCATGCGCAACAGGCCGATGCGGATCTGATTCTGAATCAGTTCGCCGACCGTCTTGATGCGCCGGTTGCCCAGGTGGTCGATGTCGTCCGGTCGTGCGGGACCGATGTTGATGTCGATGATGCGTCGAATGACTGCGACCAGATCTTCGTTGTTGAGGACGCGTGTGGCCAACGGCGTATCCAGGGAAAGCCGTCGATTCAATTTGTAGCGTCCCACACGGCCCAAGTCGTAGCGGCGCGGGGTGAAGAAGAGGTTCTGGACGAAGCTCTTGGCATTGTCCAGCGTGGGCGGATCGCCCGGTCGCAGACGTTTGTAGAACTCAAGCAAGGCGTCGTCTACACCCTTTGCGCTGTCGTCGGTCGGGTTTGCTGTCGGGTCGCGCTCCAGGGTCGACTCAATGAACGGATGGTCGAGATCCGTGTCGATGTCGGCGAACAGGTCGCGGATTTCGTCATCCGTGCCAAAGCCGACTGCACGCAGCAGGATGGAGACCGGCAGCTTGCGCTTTCGGTCGACCTTCACGCTGATGATATCGCGCTTGCTGGTTTCAAACTCCAGCCAGGCGCCGCGGCTGGGAATCAGTTTGGCGCCGGCAAGCTCACGCCCCGTGCTTCGATCTTCTTCCACCGTAAAATAGACGCCGGGGGAGCGGATGAGCTGGCTGACCACAACGCGTTCGCTACCATTAATAATAAAGGTAGCCGAGTCAGTCATCAGCGGAAAGTCGCCCATAAAGACTTCTTGCTCGCTGATCTCACCCGTGTCCTTATTGATCAACTTCACCTGCACCCAAAGCGGAGCCGAATAGGTAATGTCACGTTCGCGACATTCATCGACCGGATACTTCGGTTCGCCAAAGTAGAAGTCGCCCAGATGCAACTCCAGATTTTTGTTGAAGCTAACAATTGGCGAAATTTCGCTGAACAGTTCGCTAAGGCCATCGGTCTTGAACCATTCGAAGCTGCGCAACTGTACCTCAGTGAGCCGTGGAAGCTCGAGGACAGTAGGGGTGCGAGCGTAGGACTTTCGCGTGGGGCGAACGCTCTCGCTGGTGGAGTTGGCGCCGTTCAAGGAAAGACTCATGTAATGTTTACTCCTTGGACCTGTATGTAAAGTCGCAACCTACCGTAAAACGGCAATAAGACACCTAGGCAGATAGGCCAATTCCGGCTGCCTCGCCGATGGTTGTCCATCTACTTTCGGTGTCCTTCGATTGAGCAATGACAATTAGATATGTTATTGAGTAACCGTATGTTTCGTCCCAATAAGAAAGGAATCGGCTTGTCGCTAAGTGGCACTGAATTAATCCGTGCAATTCACATCAACGAACACCAATTCCCTCATTTTATCATCTTCAATCTGTTCAATGGCGTGCCAACTCAAATAAGTGGACACGCAACCTGCAATTCTATCAGGTCTTTTCTCTCGTGTCAATATCCGAAGATGAGAATATGATGAAGAAATTTTCGCTGACATGGACGCCGACCTGAAATTGCACTGCAATCTCGCATGAAACAGTGCAATTTTCCCGCATCCTGCTAGGAACCGAATTCTTCGATTCTATCTCGGCGCCGATTTCCAGCATTATACCGTATGAATATGTAAAGTTCCGTAAGCTTGACGCCTTGATTTTCCCAAAATATCCCAACATGACAGAAGATTGGGGCTGGACAAACACGAATCGATCAACTATAATGTGGGAAATTGTGGCGCGAAGTGGGGCGATCTGCCTATAATTAGGGCAATTTGATCGGCGAGGTGGGTTGCCAGAGAACAAATGTTCTAATTTGGGATAATTGGTATCATCCTCACCCCCCAGCCAACCGAAGTTCATGTTTTTCATCCATGTAGTTGACCGAAACAGGTGTAGGCGATGTTTCTGGGCGAGTTCACCCATTCCCTGGATAGCAAAGGGCGTCTGACGATTCCGGCCAAGTTCCGGGATCAGTTGGCCGATGGGCTGGTGGTGACTCGTAATCCGCTCGATCAATGTCTCCTGTTGATGCCGATGCCGGAGTGGGTGGCCCTTTCCGAGCGTGATGAAGGCGCTGCCCTTGGCCAATCGGCAGTCGGCTCAGTTGCGCAGGATTCTGTTCAGCGCAGCGGAGGATCTTCGGCCGGACAAGCAGGGGAGAATCTTGGTGAGCCCCCGCCTGCGATCCTATGCCCATGTGGACGATGAGATGTTGGTGATCGGCATGGATAACTACATCGAACTGTGGGATCCGCAACAGTGGAACGAGCAGGTGATGCAGCAGTTGGAGAGCGGCGAACTGAATGATGAGTTGTTCAGTGCGCTGGGTATCTAACGCATCGGGCGTCTGGCGCATCGGGCATCTAGCGCATAATGACGTGGGTGCTGCCGCATAGACTCTGGCGAGTTGGCTGCCATAGTAACCAATCATTGGCGGCCCGCTGCCGGAGTGCGCCGGGCCATCTTCGTAGAAAGACAGAGAGGGTGGCGACACTCGGTGACAGCGCAGGAAGTTCCTCAGGATCCGGACCGTGCCGGCCATGTGCCTGTGTTGATCGAAGAAGTGATTGCCGGGCTGCAGATTCGACCGGGCGCCGTGATGATCGACTGCACGCTTGGCGGCGGCGGGCACACGGAGCGTCTGCTGGCTGCGTCGGCTCCGGATGGACGTTTGCTTGGGTTGGATGCCGATCCGGCGGCGATCCGGCGGGTGGGTGTGCGGCTGGCATGGGCTGTGGCAAGCGGCCGCTTGACGATGGTCCAAGCGTTCTTCCGGGATGTGGCCGAGGTCGCTGCCGCCAACCGCTTTGAACAGGTGGATGCCATCTTGCTCGATCTGGGGGTCAGCAGCTTTCAGCTTGAGACCTCTGAGCGGGGCTTTTCGTTGATGCATTCCGGGCCGCTGGACATGCGCTTCGACCCGACGCAGGGCGAGAGCGCCGCTGACATCGTGAATGGCTGGCCGGAAGCGAGATCTGGCCGACATCATCTATCGCTACGGCGAGGAGCGTCGCAGTCGCCGGATCGCCAATGCGATTGTGGGGAATCGGCCGATTGAGACGACGGAACATCTGGCAGGGGTTGTCGAGCGGGCCATGGGCGGACGTCGAGGAAGCCGGATCCATCCGGCGACCCGCACATTTCAGGCCTTGCGTATCGCGGTCAATGCAGAATTGGCGCAACTCGAAGAGGTCCTGCCCCGCTGTCTCGATCTCTTGCGGCCCGGCGGACGGATGGCCGTCATCAGTTTTCATAGCCTGGAAGACAGGATAGTCAAGCAGTGGATGCAGGGCGAGGCCAGCGATTTTGTACGCGATCCCATGCATCCGTACGGCGGTCATGAGCGTAAGCCGACCGTGCGAACGATTACCCGCAAGCCCGTGATTGCAACACCGGAAGAAATTTCACAAAACCCGAGAAGCCGTTCGGCCAAGTTGCGCATCGCCGAACGTATCTGACCAGAGAAGGTATCTGACCAAAGAGAGGGCTAGTGCCGGCATGTCTCAGCGAAGCTCTGCTGCATCTGTTTCAGCGTCATCATTCAACAACTCTTCGATCTCAACGGCCGCTGACGTGGTCGAATCCTGGCATGCGCCGACTACCAGAGGCTGGCTTGATGCCGCCGGCCGGACGACTGTATTGCCGTCCACAGCCAGGGGGTTTGCGCTCTTTATTCTGGTTCTGTCGATGGTCGCCGTTGCTACGTTTCTGCAGGTCTTGCTTTCAGCGCAGATTTTGGCGACTGAGCTGAGAATCGCCGAGATGCAGGCCCAATTGGACAGCGTCGAACAGCGGAATGCCGAACTCGGCTGGCAGGCGGCAATGGTCAGTCAATTGGATAGCGTTGCCGGTCGCGCACGAGCCGCCGGTTTCGTTGCCGTCGAGGAACCGACCTATGTGGAGCGGACTGTCGCACTTGATGCGTTGCCGGATGCAGGGCCGCAGCCGTTTTTTGCCGAATTGCCTCAGGCTGTTGCCATATCGCCGGAGGCTCCAGATGTAGCCGTGCAGTGGTTTGCCGGCGTTCGCGGAAGCCTGCGCCAGTCCATTGGAGGACTGCGGAGCCAGGCCGAGGAAAGTCTTGGCAGTCTGCGTAGCCAATTGCCGTAAACACTTCAGCGTGGTGTGTAGTCTGCATTCATTCACATTATCGGTCATTGTCGTTCGCATAGTACACATCACGCATCTTTTTGTTCTAGGTTTGAGATCAGCGCTGTTTTAATCCAACCATCTTATAAGGATCTGGATACCACATATCTTCAATGACGACTGAGCCGAACGAACTTCCGCCCGAGGCGCCGCCTGAAGTGCAGCCGGAACAGAACCAAGCCAAGACTCTGGAAATTGAGTCTTGGCGTTTTGTGCTTATTGCCGTCGTTTTCACGGTCTTGGCTTTGCTGGTCATGTCACGCTTGGCGACATATCAATTGTGGGGCAGTGACAAGAGCGTCTGGTTGGACTATCTGCCCGATGTCTATGTGCCACGCGGTACGATTGTTGACCGCGATGGCGAGTTGTTGGCCATCGATCGGTTCTTTGTCGATATCTCGGCGACGCCCTCCCAATTGGACGCAGAAGGACGTAGGGCTGCCGCCCAACAGTTGGCGGCCCTTGCCGGTCTCGATCCGACGAAAGTTCAGGCCGATCTGGCCGCTGCCGCCGATGGCGAGTACGCTTTGCTGGCCAAGGAACTGGATCTGGCGGTCGGACAACGTATCGAAGCGCTGCAGCAGCAGCTCGAAGATGAGGGCGTCCTGGATCCGATCCACAGCATTCACGTCCACTATGTGCCGAGCCGGTACTATCCCCAAGGCGAATTGGCCTGCCATATCGTCGGCATGGTCGGCATCGACAACCTGGACGAGGCCAAGCGCAAGGGGTACTACGGCACGGAAGGCTACTACAACAGCTTTCTCTGGCGAGACGGCGCAGAATTGCCGGGACGATCGTTTCAGGAACTATCGACTCTGCCGCCGGACACAACAAGATTTCTGCCGTCGGTGGCCGGCAATGATATCGTCCTCACCATCGACCGCACATTGCAGTGGATCATCGAGGATGAGTTAGCCAAGGCCATCGAGAAATACAGGGCCCAGAGCGGAAGCATCATCGTCATGGAGCCGGAGACCGGTGCGATTCTGGCCATGGCCAACGCACCGGATTTCGATCCGAACAACTATGCCGAGGAAGACCCGCTCAATTTCGCCAATGCGTCGGTAAGCGCGCAGTACGAGCCGGGATCCATCTTCAAGATCATCACCATGGGCGCAGCCCTCGATGCGGGCCTGATCGAGCCGTCAACGATCTTCACCGATACCGGCTCGATCTCTCTGGGGCAACGGCTCTTTTTGAACAGCAATCGTACGGCTGTCGGCCGGGTGACCGTATCCGAGGCGCTGGCCCGCTCGCTCAACGTGGTGACCGTACAGATCGCCGCCGAGTTGGGCGAAGAGACCTTCTATCGGTACATTCAGCGCTTCGGTTTCGGGAGTCCGACCGAGGTCGATCTGTCGGGCGAGGTCTCCGGCGCGGTCAAGTGGCCCAACACCCTCGACTGGAGCCTGTCGGATCTCGGGGCCAATAGCTTCGGCCAGGGCTTGGCCGTGACGCCCTTGCAGATGGTCAGCGCTGCCGCTTCGATTGCCAATGGCGGCAAACTGATGCGCCCCTACATCGTGCAGGCCCGAATCCAGGACGACAAGTTGCTCTACACCGAACCGACGATGAAACACCGGGTCATCTCAGAGGCGGCCGCCCACGACCTGACTGAAATGATGGTCAATGTCGTGGAGACCGGCGCCCCGGCCGCCCGTGTCGAAGGCTATCGCATCGCCGGCAAGACCGGCACAGCGCAGATTCCTACGCTGGACGGCTACACTGAGGATGAGACCATTGTCAGTTTTGTCGGGTTTGCTCCGGCTGACGATCCGCAGTTTGTCATGTTGATCAAGCTGGACCGGCCGGATCCGGACATCAGCCCGTGGGCTTCCTACACCGCTGCGCCGGCCTTCGCCCAGACTGCCGAACGGCTGCTCAAGCAGATGAACGTGCCGCCGGACGGTGTTCGTCTGGCAAGCATTGCACCTGAGACGGAGTGAGCATGGGCGCAGTCGTGTCGACCAAGATCACCCAGCATACGATCTGGCAGGCGCTCACCGGTGAGTTGCCGCCTCTGGCATTGACTCCCTGGCCGATTCAGCGAGCCGTGCTGGACAGCCGAGATGTCGGCCCAGGCGATCTCTTCGTCGCCCTGGTCGGCGAGAATACGGACGGGCACAACTATCTCGAAAGCGTGCTGACAGCCGGCGCAGCGGCGATTATCTGCGAGGAGCGGGGACGGGAGATCGCCAAGGCCCACGGCGGCGCCATCATCGACTGTCGGGCCGGGCGATGGGCGCATCAGCCAATCATTCCCGCCAGCGCGGGCCGAGGCAAGCCGCTGGTCTACATTGTCGACGATGCGGTCGTTGGCCTGCAGCGGATCGGCGGCTTTCAGCGAATCCATCGTTGCCGCCCGGATCTGCGGGTGATTGGCATTACGGGCAGCGTGGGAAAAACAACCACCAAGGAGGTTGTGGCCGCGGTTTTGCGCCGTCGCTTTGACACCTATCACTCTCCAGGCAATCTCAACAGCGATCAGGGACTGCCCCTTTCTCTGCTGGGATTGGGCGTTGAACACGAGTGCGCGGTGTTGGAGATGGGCATGACTTATCTGGGCGAGATCGCGCAGATCTGCACGTTGGCACGGCCGCAGATCGGGGTTGTAACCAACATCGCCCCTGTGCACATGAGCCGTCTTGGCACGATTGAGCGCATTCAGCAGGCCAAGGCCGAACTGGTCAAGGCCCTGCCCGACGCCGATGCCGGCGGCACAGCCATCCTCAACTGGGACGATGATCTGGTGCGTGAGATGTCGGAGTGGACGGCGGCCAAGGTCTTTCGCTACGGTCTGACGCCTGAGGCCGATCTGTGGGCCGATCAGATTGAAAGCGCCGGCATGGACGGCATTCACTTCCGGTTTCACTATCGGCCAGAGGCTGGGGCATCGGTTGACTCGCTGCATGTGCGGGTTCCGCTGCTGGGGCGACACAGTGTACACACGGCGCTGCGCGCGGCCGCCGTCGGCCTGGTCCAAGGGCTGAGTTGGGACGAGATTGTCGCCGGTCTGCAAAATTTGCCCGGTCAACTGCGTCTGGTCGTGATTCCCGGTATCAACGATTGCACCATCATCGATGACACGTACAATGCCAGTCCGACGAGCACGATAGCCGCGCTCAATCTGTTGGCCGATCTGACGCCTGAGTCCGGCGGACGACGTGTCGCAGTTCTGGGCGATATGCTGGAACTGGGCGATATGACCGACGATGGCCACAAGATGGTCGGCCGTCGTGCCGCCGGCGTCGTCGATCTGCTGGTGACGGTCGGCGAACTGGGGCGCGGTATTGCCGACGAGGCGAGGCTGATCGGCCTCAGTCAAGATAAATTGAAAGTGATGTCCAACGCCGATGATGCGATCAACCTGCTCAACGAGCAGCTTCGGCAGGATGACATGGTTCTGGTCAAGGGCAGCCGGGCCATCGGGATGGAGCGGATCGTGGCCGCAATCACGGTCGATGACACCAACGAACCTCCGTCAACGCATCGTCATTAGAGCATCATTCCGTACGCAGTTATCGCGTGCGTCACTGAGGTGAGGACACCCGTTTCATGCCATATGCGCTCACGCTGGGCACGGTCAGTTTTTTTATCGCCGTCATCTGGGGCAAGCCGCTGATCGCCCTGTTGAAGCGATTCGGAATCGGCAAACAGATCCGCATCGATCAGCCGGACCGACATCAGGTGAAGACGGGAACGCCGACCATGGGCGGCGTGCTGATTGTGGTTCCGGTTTGCTCATCACCGGCGTGTTGAACGTGGCGGACCTCTGGGGGCTGAACGCAATTGGCCAGAGTACGTTGATTCTTTTCTTCTGTCTGGCTTCGTACGCTCTGCTCGGGGCCATCGATGATTGGCAGGGGATCAAGGGGATTCGTGGCCAAGGCGAGGGCATGAGTCCTCGCATGAAGAGCAGCTTTCAGATCATTTTCGCGACGCTGATCGGGGTTGTGCTCTACTACGGGCCGCCGAACTGGGATTATGTCGGTGTGCCGGGTGTGGCTGATTTTTACCGCATCGGACCGCTGATCATTCCGGTCACGATCTTCATTCTGGTGGGTATGAGCAATGCGATCAACCTGACGGATGGTGTGGACAGCTTGGCCGGCAGCGTCAGCAGCATCGCCTTTGCCTGCTATGGATTGATTGCCTTCCTCCAGAATCAGATCTACCTGGCGGCATTTTGTTACACATTGGTGGGTGCGCTGCTGGCGTTTCTCTGGTACAACGCCCACCCCGCTCAGCTATTCATGGGCGATACCGGCAGCCTGGCGCTGGGCGCGACGCTGGGCCTGGTCGCCATCATGACCGGACAGTGGCTGCTCTTGCCGATTGTGGGTTTCGTCTTTGTTGCCGAAACGTTGAGCGTCATGATTCAGGTGAGCTATTTTAAGTTGACCCGGCGCATGTACGGCGAAGGCCGGCGAGTCTTTCGTATGACGCCGCTTCATCACCACTTCGAACTGATGGGCTGGAGTGAGATGCAGGTGAAGGAGCGCTTCTGGTTGATCAGCGTATTGAGCGGCATGTTGGGTGTGGCATTGGCATTGTTATAAGCCGGTTATTCGGATATCGTGGGATTGTCGACGAGTAGGTGAATATCTGCCGGCGCATGTGATCGCTTCACTGCATTGAAGCGGGCGTTGGACTGAAACCGTACTTGCCGAGGAGTAACCTGGTGAACTGGTTTGACTTCGAAGGTAAAAGAATCGTCATTTTGGGGCTGGCCCGCCAAGGGCTGGCTCTGGCGCGTTACTTCGTGCGCAACGGCGCCACGGTCGTGATCAGTGACGCGGCCGCGGCCGATCGCTTGCAGCCCGAGATCGATATGCTCAAGGATCTGCCGGTCGAACTCGTGCTGGGCGGGCATCCCTGAATCCTTGTTGGACGGCTGCGATCTGCTCTGCCTCAGCGGCGGTGTTCCGCCGCAATTGGATATCGTGCAGTCCGCCATTGCCAAGGGCATCCGGCTCAGCAACGACAGCCTGTTGACCATGCAGATCTGTCGCCGGCATGGGCTGGGCCCTCTCATTGCGGTGACGGGGAGCAGCGGCAAGACGACGACGACAACCCTGGTGGGCGAGATGCTGGCCGCCGCCGGGCTGCGTGTGCATGTGGGCGGCAACATCGGCATCCCACTGATCGATCGGTTGCGCACGATCGGCGCCGGGGAGCCGATTGTGTTGGAGATGAGCAGCTTCCAACTGGAATTGTTTGATCCGGCCATTGCCTATGGCCCGCTGGACGGCGTCGGGCCCGACATTGTCGCAATCTTGAACATCACGCCGAACCATCTCGATCGCCATGAGACCATGGTCGCCTACGCCGGGGCCAAGCTCAACCTTCTCTCCAGCCTGCCGTCCGGGGCAGCCGTCGTGCTCAGCGCAGACGATGCAGTGACAGCCGAACTGATCGGAGATCGCAATGCTCCGCCGGCCGGTCAAGCGCATTCCGGCGAACAGGGATTGCCGGCGCAGTGGGGGTTGACCGAACTGTTGGCCCAAGGGCGCGATATGCTGGCGGCGCGTCACGCGACGCTGATTGCCGTTTTCGTGCTTCAATCCGCAACCCGGCGGCGCCTGGTGCCAAGACGACATGCTGGTGAGCCGAGGCGATCCGGTCTGTTCCAGGGGCGATGTCAAGCTTCGCGGGGTACACAATGTGAGCAATCTGCTGGCTGCCATGGCGATTGCCCGGCAGGCCGGCGCTTCGTTGGAAGGCATGCGCAGCGTAGCGACCAGCTTTGCCGGCGTCTCGCACCGACTTGAAATCGTCAGCGTTGCCAATGGCGTCACCTGGGTCAACGACAGCATCGCCACCTCGCCCGAGCGCGCGGTGGCCGGTCTGCGCAGCTTTGATCCCGAGCTGTCGACGCTCATCCTGCTTGCCGGCGGCAAGGACAAGAACCTGCCCTGGACGACTTTTGCCGATGAAGTCATCGATCGTGTCAGCATGTTGGTCGGATTTGGCGATGCCGGCGCCATGATCGTCAATACGGTCCAGGAGCGTGCCGCCGGCACCAACCGCAAAGCGCCGAGTTGCGCCCTGGTTCAGCGCCTGGACGAGGCCGTGGATCTGGCGGCACGCGTGGCCCAGCCCAACAGCATCGTATTGCTCTCCCCCGGCGGGACCAGCTACGATGCCTATCGAGATTTCGAAGAGCGTGGAGAGCACTTTCGACAGCTCGTACGTCGCCGAACCAATGGCGTTCCGTCGAGATCCGTAGGCAGCGGTACTGTACATGGCCGTTCGCCTGATGCCCGACACAGTGGAAGCCGACCGCAAGCGTCGATTCTGCCGGGAGGCAGTTGGTGAGGACCATGGTTGCGAAAACAGCGCCGTCAAAATCGACAAATACACAAACATCAAAGCCGGCCAAGCGGCGCCGGCCAATCTGAAGGCGCGTGGCGGATACGATTGGGGGCTGCTGGCTGTGGTGATGGCGCTGCTGACGGTGGGGCTGATCATGGTCTTCAGCGCTAGCTACGCACGTGCGCTTGTGGGCTTCGGCAGTCCGTTCTATTTCATTGCTCGCCAGATAATGTGGACCGGACTGGGGTTGGCGGCTTTGATCATTGCAGCGAATGTCAACTATACTCTCCTGGAGCGATTCAGCATTCCGCTGATGGGGCTGGCGCTGTTGATGTTGTTGGCGGTGATTCCCTTCGGTACGGAGACCTACGGCGCTGTACGTACGCTGCTGGGCGGTAGTGTGCAGCCCAGCGAACCGGCCAAGATCGTGATCATCATCTATGTCAGCGCCTGGTTGGCCAGCAAGGGCTCACTGATTCAGAATGTGCGCGTCGGACTTGTTCCCTTCAGCGTGCTGATGGGCATTGTCACCGTCTTGATTGTGACCCAGCCCGACATCAGTACGGCGATCCTGATCGTGACCACAGCGTCGCTCATGTTCTTCATCGCCGGCGCCAAGATGCGGCAGCTACTGGTCATCGGCATCGGCATCGCGGTCACGTTCGCCCTGGTGATCAACTACAGCGACTACGCCGGGGGACGTGTAGCCAGATATTGGGATGGACTCCAGAATCCGTTGGAGAGCGCCGAATGGCAGGCTGTCCAGAGCGTTCAGGCAATGATCAACGGCGGCCCGGTCGGCGTAGGGATCGGCAACAGCGTGGCCAAATTGCCGGGCTATCTGCCGGTCAGTTGGAGCGACAATATCTTCGCAATTATCGGTGAGGAACTCGGTCTTCTGGGCGCCTTGTTTGTCATCCTGCTCTTTGCGACTCTTTGCCTACCGCGGCCTGCGCATCGCGCTGTTGTCGCCGGACAGTTTTGGCACGTTGTTGGCTACGGGCATCACTTCGATAGTCGTCTTGCAGGCGCTGCTCAACGCCGCGGTGGTCGTGGCTGTGGCACCGGCCACCGGCGTCACATTGCCCTTCATCAGCTATGGCGGCAGTTCATTGGTCACGCTCTTGGGTGCGGTCGGTATCTTGCTCAGCATCAGTCGATATAGCAGCCAGGTCGCCGCCACGGGCGGGGGCTCAGGAAATATGGCCTATGCGCGTTTTAATTTCGGGTGGCGGGACGGGGGGGCACGTCTATCCCGCTCTGGCCGTCGCGGAACAACTCAATCGAGCCGTAGCAAGTCAGGCGGCAAGTCAGCTTCCGCCAAGCCAAGCTCGCGGCGCAAACCCGCTGCCGGTGCAAAGCGACGAACAGCAACCCGCAAGCAGCGGACCGGTACACGACGGATCACAGCCCGCTGACGGCGAAATCGCCGAAGTGCTTTGGGTAGGCAGCGTCGGCGGCATGGAGCAGGCGCTGGTAGAACGGGCGGGAATCGCCTATCGGGGCATCAACACCGGCCAGATTCGTGGCATCAACCCGCTGAAGGCGCTCTCCAATGTCGGCAAGATGGCAAAGGGCGTGCAGGAAAGCCTGGCTGTGCTGGCGGCCTTTGGCCCGGATGTCTGTCTGGTGACCGGCGGATACGTCTGCGCACCGATGGCCGTTGCCTGTCGAATGCGCCGTGTGCCGGTGATGATCTATCTGCCCGATATGTCGCCGGGGGCCAGCATTCGTTCGCTGAGCCGGCTGGCCGACCGGGTGGCGGTCAGCTTTCCGGAGGTGGCGCCCTTCTTCGGCGGCGAAGCGCCCGAAGGCAAGGCAGTCGTGACGGGGTACCCGGTGCGGCAGGAACTGGTCGACGCCGCAAGCGATCGACAGGGCAGCCGCCGGCGACTGTCCGAAGCGTTGGGTCAATCGCTGGGCAGTCGGAGCAGCCAGCCGGCTGATGAGCAGATTGATGCTGAAAATGAACTGAAACTGGTGTTGGTTTGGGGCGGCAGCCAGGGTTCCCGGACGATCAATCAGTCCGTCTGGGATGCACTGCCGGCGCTTCTGCCCCACGCCCATATTGTGCATGTAGTCGGCACACGCGATTGGCCGCTCTACGAAGCGTATGCCGAATCACATCCGCTAACTGAGTATGTGGATCGCTATCACCCGGTGGCCTATTTGCACGAGACCATGCCGTTGGCCCTGGCTGCCGCTGACATCACCGTGGCCCGAGCAGGGGCCAGCAGTCTGGGCGAATTCCCGGTGGCCCATCTGCCGTCGATTCTTGTGCCGTTGCCCTTTGCGGGCGTGAACCAGCAGGCCAACGCCGATCTGCTGGCCGGCCACGGGGCCGCCATCGTCATTGAAGATGCGGATCTGCCGTCGCAACTGGCCCCTGAACTGCTGGCCTTGTTGGCAGATGATGCCAGGCGAAAGCAAATGGAGGAGAACGCCGCCGCACTGGCCAAACCGGATGCCGCTCTTCAGATCGCAAGGGCGCTGGCGGCGCTAAAAAAATGAACGCCAATACGAAACGACATCGCGTGACATGAACGGACACCATCATGGTTGATCAACTGCAGGTTGCCATTGCCTTCCTGCTCTACATGTTCGTCTTTGGCTGGATCGGGTGGCGCCGTGGGATGAACCGGGAGTTGATCGTACTGATCACCTCGGTGGTCACGTTGATCATCGTGCGCTTGCAGGGTGATACGCTGGTCAAGATCGCCAATCTGGGCTGGCAACTGTTCAATATGATTCTCTCAGGCGGATTGAGCGATTCCGGCGGCACGGACACGGCATCGACGACATCAACGGCATCGACGACTCCGTTGATTACGACATGCAGCGACACGGTGACGACCTGCAATGCGCCGGGCTATCTGTTTCTGTTTTGGGTCTCTGTGGTGATCTTCGCCTATGTAATTGGCACGGTCTATGTTAAAAGTAGTCCATCAAATGGATGGGCTGTTTTGATCGGCATCGCCAACGGCTTTGTATACGCGTCGGTCGTGTTGCCCAGGCTCTTTGCACTGATCAATCCAAGCGCTGTCGATCTCGGCGAGCCGATCATTCTTGATTCCTTGATGGATCTGATTCGCGCTGCATGGACATCGATCAGCGGCGTGATCAGTGGGCTTTGGGCAAGTGTGGGTTCGTTACAGCCCTACCTCCTTCTGCTGTTCCTGATCATTTTGGTCGTGGGGGCGGCAAGCACGCTTCGCAAGGGGTAGGAATTTGAGGCCAAACGATTTCGTGGAGCGCCTTTCCTTACACACAGCGTGTCACAAATGGACGAGATGATTGAGCATGGGTCCTGTTGAGGGGTTTTACCTATCGATAGCCGGCATTGTTGTGCTGATTGGCTTGGCACGAGGCTACAAAAAAGAGCTAGGCAACACGTTGGTCTTTATCGGTGCGGTCCTGATTTTCGCCGCACTCTATGAAATCGCCTGGGATCAGATGATCACAATCTCCGGCGCTGTCCTGTCGGATGAGAATGTAGACATCTTTTTGAGCGCCGCACTCTCGATCATCTTTGTGGCCATTGTTTTTGCCAGCTATGCGGGACGTACGCTTGATTTTGAAGGCAAGCCTGCCCCGGCGCCAGGCGGCTTTTTCATCACGCTGGCAGTGGCATCGGTCAACGGCTATCTGGTTGCCGGCACGCTCTGGTTTTTCCAGGCGATTTTCAACTATCCGATCCGTCTTGTTTTCGACTGGTTCGTACCGCGGGTGCCGGAATGTCAGCAGGCGGCACTGCTCGCCAATGACTTGACCGCCTCAACGGCCTGTGTCCGGGAATTCATTGCCACTGGCCAGCCGATGATGTGGCCGCCGGTCCTCTTTCCCAGCGCGATCTTTTGGGCGATTCCGCTGGCCATCATGATCATACTGAAAGTGCGTGGGTAGCCGATGTCCGAGGTGAAGGAACGGGGAACAGACTCAGGTCGAAGCTGGCAAACACGGCTCGCGTCAGGCGATCCGGCGCTGCATGTCCACCTGATCGGCATTGGCGGCGCCGGACTCAGCGCCATTGCCACGGTGCTCTTGCAGATGGGCCTCACCGTCAGCGGCAGCGATCGGCAGACCAGCGCCAATACCGACCGCCTTGCTGCGTTGGGAGCGACGCTCTTTTTTGAGCAGATTGCAGCCAATCTGACCGCTTCGCCGGCTGCTGACGGCGCCGCTGGACCCGATGTGGTTGGACCCGATGTGGTGCTGATCAGCAGCGCCATCGACAGCGGCAACCCGGAGCGACAGGCAGCCGAAGCGATGGGGCTGCCTGTGGTCAAGCGCAGCGAATTCTTGCCTGCATTGCTGGCCCAGCGAGAGCTGTTGGCCGTGGCCGGCACCCACGGCAAGAGCACGACGACCTCGATGATCGTCAAGATCCTGCGCGATGCCGGCGTCGATGCCGGCTATATCATCGGCGCCCATCTGCCCGGATATGGCAACGCCGCCGCTGGCACGTCACCCTACTTCGTCATTGAAGCCGACGAATATGACCACATGTTTTTGGGGCTGAAGCCCAAGGTCGCGGTGATCACGAATGTGGAGTGGGATCATCCCGATTGCTACCCGACGCCGGGCAGCTTCCGACGGGCATTTATGCAATTCGTCGACGCGGTTGACCGCGAGGGGATGGTCGTCTCCTGTGCCGACAACCCCGGCGCCGAGCAGGTGCGAGCCTACCAGGCCACCCGCGGAGCCAAGTGGATCACGTATGGCGTCGAAAAAGGCGCTGATCTGCGGGCCACATCGGTGGAGGCGCTCAACGGCAACGGCGTTTCGGCCAGCCTGATCTGGTGGAATGCGCCGCTGGGGCGGCTCGAGTTGCAGGCGCCTGGTCTGCACAATGTTCAGAATGCCATGGCCGCGCTGCTGGTGGCCGGCTGGTGCAATGTGTCGATGGACGAGGCTCGAGACAGCCTGGCGACCTTCCAGGGCACGGCACGCCGTTTTGAATACAAGGGTGAGGCCAAAGGCGTGACCGTTGTCGATGACTACGCCCACCATCCGACCGAAGTCGAGGCGACGCTGGCCGCCGCCCGCAGTTGTTATCCGGATGTGCGCATTTGGGCTGTCTTCCAGCCCCACACGTTCAGCCGCACACAGCGTATGCTCTATCGAATGGGCGACGCCTTTCACGACGCCGATCAGGTGATCGTGACCGACATCTACGCAGCACGCGAGATCGACGACGGCAGTGTCAGCGCTGAGGAGCTAGTTGCCGCCAGCGAACACCGGTCGATCTGTCATCTGTCCGGATCTGGAGACGGTGAGCGATTACCTTTATGAGCATGTGTCGGACGGCGATCTGGTGATCACATTGGGCGCCGGCGACGGATACAAGATCGGCGAGATGTTGCTCAATCGATTGAGCGACAGCTAACAGCGATGACAGCCATTTCCGAAGTCGACTTGGCGGCGCTTGCATCCCTGGGCGTCGAGGTTCGCCGGGGTGTCTCGCTGGCGCCGATGACGACCATGAAGATCGGCGGCCAGGCAGAGGTTTACGCAGATGTCACGAACCTTCAACAACTGATAGATCTGGTGCGATGGGCGCAGGCCAGCCATGTGGACTATTTCGTCCTTGGCGGCGGCAGCAACATTCTGATCAGTGATGCCGGAATGCGGGGCCTGGTCATCCACAATCGTTGCCGCACGGTCCGATTGGTCGATTTGCCGACGGGTAAACCGCTGTCCGGACTGGACCACGAGCAAGGCGTCTACGCAGAGAGCGGCGCCGCCATGGCCGGGGTCGCCCGCTATTGTGTCCGTGCCGCGCTGGGCGGATTGGAGTGGGCGGTCAGCGTGCCGGGCACCATCGGCGGGGCGGTGGTCGGCAATGCCGGCGCCCATGGCGGCGAGATCCGCGACAATTTGATTGCCGCCCGGATTCTGGAAACGGACGGTCAGATTGTTGAGCGGACGGCCAGCGAACTGGGCTACGCCTACCGGGACAGCGTGCTCAAGCGGCGCAGGCCGTTGCAGGCGGGACAGTTTCCTGTCGTACTGGCAGCCATCTTTCGGCTGGCGAGCGGCGATGCGGAAGCGATCAAGCAGCGGGCCGACGGCTATCTGACTCACCGACGGCGCACACAGCCGGCTGAGCCAAGCCTGGGCAGCACGTTCAAGAATCCGCCGGACGATCATGCCGGGCGGCTGATCGAAGCAGCAGGGCTGAAAGGCAAACGGATTGGCGGGGTCGAAGTGAGTCAAGTTCATGCCAACTTCTTCATCAACCCCGGCGGCGTGGGGGCGGCCAGTGCAGCCGATGTGATGGCGCTGATCGAACATGTGCAGGCTGTGGTTGAGTCGAAATTTGGCGTGCGTCTGCAACCGGAAATCCAGTTGGCGGGCGATTGGTGAATCGAAAAATGTCGGTAACTATTCAGGCTGGGGTGTAAATGGACCGCGGATTCGGCGGATGAGGCTGATTCCCGCGGATAAAATTCGAATCAATCCGGTTCTATCTGCCTGATTCGCCTAATCCGCGGTCTATCAGCGTATGGCGAAATAGTTACCAATGTTCGTAATAGAGAATGTAATAAACAGAGCGTAAAGTGAAATATGAGCCTGAACGGGCATTTACGCGTTGGCGTTGTCTTTGGTGGTCGCAGCGGCGAACATGAAGTCTCGCTCAACAGCGCACAAAACGTAATCGAAGCATTGAGGCGGGCCGGCCACCATGTGATTCCTATCGGGATCAGCGGTGAGGGACGCTGGTTGACCCATGGCGATCCCTACGCCAAACTGACATCCGCGGCTGGTTCGGCGACCGATATCGATTCCGTTACGATGTCTGAAGGTGTTGAAGTAGCCGACAGCGCCGACGTTGACATCGATGAGGATAGTTGGGCGCTTTTGCCCCACGCCGATCAGGCCCAACCGTTGCCCGCCATCGACGTCATCTTCCCGGTTCTGCACGGCACCTACGGCGAAGACGGCACCATCCAGGGGTTGCTGGAGATGGCGAATCTTCCCTATGTCGGATGCGGTGTGCTGGCCAGCGCCGTCGCCATGGATAAAGCTGTCTCCAAGTTGATCTTCGAGCAGATCGGCCTGCGGCAATCGCCGTACACGGTGGCGAAACGCAGTCACTGGCAGGCCGATCCGGATGTCGTGTTGGCCGCGGTCGAAGCGGCGCTCGACTATCCGGTCTTCGTCAAACCGGCCAATCTGGGCAGCAGCGTCGGTATCAGCAAGGCCGCCACGAAGCGTGAGTTGGCCGCAGCCATTGACCTGGCCTGCCGATATGACCGCAAGATCGTGATCGAGGAGGCGGTGCCCAATGTCCGGGAGATCGAGGTCAGCGTGCTGGGAAACGAAGATCCCATCGCCAGCCTGCCCGGCGAGATTGTGCCCGCCAACGAGTTCTACGACTATGCGGCCAAATATTTGGATGACAACAGCCGGCTTCTAATACCGGCCCCGTTGTCTGAGGAGACATTGGCCAGCGTTCAGGAGATGGCGATTCAGGCGTTTCTGGCCGTCGACGGCGAGGGCCTGGCACGGGTCGATTTTCTGCTGGATGACGCCAACGGCGAAGTCTATCTGAACGAGATCAATACCATGCCCGGCTTCACCCGCATCAGCATGTATCCCAAGCTCTGGGAGGCGAGCGGCATCAGCTACCCGCAGCTTGTCGACCGGCTGCTGCGTCTGGCGTTGGAACGGCACCAGGATCGCCAACAGAACAGCACATCATTCGGCAGTTAGTTCAGATATCGAGTCTATGACGAGCAAGACGACAACCAGGCGCACAGCGCAACGCAAAGCAGAACCCTACAGAAAGGCCCCGCGCAAGCGAAAGTCTCTGAAGCGTCGTCGCGCATTTCAGTCGAACTTGCCCCAATTGGCCAGGGCGGAACTGGTCAAGCTGCGGATGCCGCGACTTTTCTCGTCCTCGCCGTTCCTGGTTCAACTGGAGCGGCCGGCACGGGAGCAAACTGGTCAGTGTTCTGTTGATGGTTCTGGCTGTGACCGGCGTTCTCTGGGTACACATGGACACCCACTGGTTTGTCTATGCAGACACAGTTGACTTCGAGAACCTCTCCTATCTGACGCCGGAGGAACTCTATCCGGCCGACCGAGTTGGAAGGAATGAGCGTCTTCTGGATACTGCCGGATCAGGTGAGCGAGCAGATTGCGGCGCACCCGTATGTGGCCGATGTCGATATCCATGTCTCGCTGCCCAATCGGGTGACCATTGATGTGGCTGAACAGAAGCCCATCGCTGTCTGGATGACGGCCGACGGTCCCCTGTGGGTCCTGCCGGACGGATCGGCGCTGGAAGTTCGCACGACAACCGATCGTCCGCTTGAGGCGCAGTTGTTGGATGAGGAAGGCCGCATGTTGCCGACGATTGTTGATATCCAGCAGGCTGCGGTTTCGGTCAAGGCCAAACATCTTGCCCTCGATCCAGACGTGTTGGAGAGTGCATTGGCGCTGATGGCGGAGATGCCTGGGCTGGACAGCGTACGCTACAACAAAGGCGTCGGGTTAAATTTCGCTCTGCCGGATACAGACTACTGGGTCTATTGGGGCGATGGGCTCGATCTGAGCCACAAACTGGAGAATTTGACGCTCAGTCGGCGTCTGTTGGACTCAGGCGAATATACAGGGCAGATTGTGGATGTTCGGTACAAGGATCATCCGATCATCCGTTGACCGGGTAGAAATATTGGACGAGGAGAAACAACCCCTTGTCAACCATGGCGCAATTCATCGGTAACTGACGAATCTAGACACGAGGTTTCTTGTGCGAGAGGTCATCTCTGCAATCGACATTGGCACCACCAAAATCTGCGTGTTGACCGCCGAGGTCATCCACGACCGACTTGGGCAACCTTGCGCTCAATATTCTGGGCGAGGGACAGGCGCCCAGCCAAGGCATCCGGCGTGGCGTGGTCGTCAACGTGCCGGAAGTGACTGCCGCGGTCGGCGAGGCGGTCGAGCGCTGCGAGCGTGCGGCCGGCCGGGAGGTGCTCAGCGCCTATGTCGGGCATTGCAGGCAGCCACATCCAGACGTTCAACAGCCGCGGCATCAGCCCCATCGATCGGGCGGTCGGCGTGACCAACGCCGACATGCAGCGGGCGTTGGATGCCGCTCGTGCGGTCGCTCTGCCCAAAAACCAGGAGGTCATCCATACCATCGCCCGCACGTGGACGGTGGACGGGCACGGCGATGTGCAGAACCCGGTCGGCATGACCGGCGTGCGCCTGGAAGTGGATGCCCACATCATCACCGGCAGCACAACGGCCGTGGGCAATCTGGTTCAATGTGTGGTGACCCACGGCATTGATATCGACGAACTCGTGCTCGAACCATTGGCCAGCAACGAGGCGGTACTGAAGCCGGACGAGCGGCGCATGGGCGTGGCGGTTGTGGACATGGGCGGCGGCACCACCGATATCGCCGTCTTCATCGACGGGCGGCTGGCCTTTACCGAGATCATCGATATGGGCGGCAACCATTTCACCCACGATCTGGCGGTCGGCCTGCATGCTCCGTTCGATACCGCCGAAGAGCTGAAACTGCGCTACGGCCAGGTCATACCGGAGCGGGTGGCCGAAGACGAAAAGGTGTGGGCATCGGTCTTCGGCGAGAAGGCGGAGCGCAATTTCAGCCGCCGTTTCATCAGCGAAGTGCTGGAAGCGCGGGCCTGGACATGTTTGAGATCATCGGCGATACGCTGACGAACAACAACTATCTGGACCGCCTGCCCGCCGGGGTTGTTCTGACCGGCGGATCGAGCCAATTGACCGGGCTGGTCGAATCTGGGGCGCAGCACCATGGCCATGCCGGCCCGGATCGGACGGCCGACGAGTGAATTGATTCCCGTGACCGGTCTCAGCCGTGGTCTGGAATCGCCGGCCTACGCCACCAGCGTCGGTCTGATGGTCTGGGGTCTGCATGAGGATGCCCGCTCGGTTCACATTCGGTTTGACGCTGACCAGACCGGGCGAAACCGGCCCTGATCTGGACACGGCAAGCGGCGCGTTGGCTGCGCAATCTGCTGCCGGGATAAATTTACGCTATCAACTGCATTCAAATATACGTTATCCGTACCGTCGTTAGACGCACCCCTCAGTACCAAAAAGGAGCCGCACATGACCCGCAAGAACATGCAGCCGCAATACGTTGAAAACTACGCCCGCATCAAGGTGGTCGGCGTAGGTGGCGGTGGACAGAATGCCGTCAACCGAATGATCGAGGAGGGCATCCAAGGCGTCGAATTCATCGCCGTCAACACGGATGCCCAGGCATTGATGCTTTCCAGCGCGCCCCAGCGCGTACGCATCGGTGAGAAGTTGACCAAAGGCCTTGGCTCCGGCGGTAACCCGGAGATCGGCCAACGCGCTGCCGAGGAGAGCAAGGAGGACATCATGGAGATGGTCACCGGCTCGGACATGGTCTTTGTGACCGCAGGCATGGGCGGCGGCACAGGTTCGGGCGCGGCCGCCGTCGTCGCCGACTGCGCACGCCAATCCGGCGCACTGACCATCGGCGTGGTGACTCGTCCCTTCACCTTCGAAGGAGCCCAGCGCCGCCGCGTGGCCGAGACGCGCCTTGGAGATGCTCAGGGAAAACGTCGATACGTTGATCGCCATTCCCAATGATCGACTGCTCCAGATCGTCGATCGCAAGGCCGGCATCAACCAGGCGTTTCGCATGGCGGATGACGTGCTGCGCCAGGGCATCCAAGGCATTAGTGAACTGATTACGGTTCCCGGACTCATCAACTTGGACTTTGCGGATGTGCGTTCCGTCATGATCGAGGGCGGTTCGGCATTGATGGCCATTGGCCGTGGCAGCGGCGAGAACGGCGCCAAGGAAGCGGCCGAGCAGGCCATCCACAGCGCGCTGCTGGATGTCTCTATCGACGGCGCGCGTTCGATCCTCTTCAACATCAAGGGCGGCGAAGATCTGAGCCTCTTCGAGGTCAATGAAGCGGCCGAGACCGTGCGGGCCAATTCGCATCCCGAAGCCAACATCATCTTCGGCGCCGTCATCGATCCCGAGATGGCGGATGAGGTGCACTTGACCGTGATCGCCACCGGCTTTGACAAGCCCGAGCCGCAGGACCCGCTGAGCTATGCACAGCGAGCCTTCGACAGCCAGACCCGCCGCCCGGAGCCGAAGCGGGATGCGCCGGCGTTCGATCCGGCGACACGCACCTTCGAAAAAGATGACCTGGACATCCCGGCCTTCCTGCGTCGCCAGCAGTCCAATGGCCGATAGCTGCATTTGAGCATACATCCAATTGAAATAGAGAAGGGGCGCCAATTGGCGCCCCTTCTCTATTTCAATTCCGGATCTGCAACGACCTTACAACACCCAACCTTAAAATTTCCAACCAATCGAAAATCCGATCCGCAAAAAAATGTCGAACCAGTGGTAGAACGCTTGTTTCGTCACTTGCTGGCCCTTTGGATGTGTGCTATACTTCATGCCCGCACCCCTAGATGTAGTAGTTCTTGCTTCTTCAACAACGATATGCGGTATTTTTTTGATGTGTGATTAGGTCTGTCGAAAATGCGCTGTCCGCACTGTAAGTCTGAAAAACATAAGGTGTTGGACACGCGCGTGGCCGGTGACGCCATTCGGCGTCGACGGCGTTGCGAGGCCTGTGGCCTGCGCTTCACAACCTATGAACACATCGCCGCCAATCTTCTGGTGGTGAAGAGCGATGGCCGGCGGGAACCGTTTGATCGGCAGAAGTTGCTCTCCGGCATCCAAATTGCCGCGGTCAAACGTCCAATCAGCCGTGAGACCATCGAAAATGTCGTTGTCAAAGTTGAAGAATCACTGCACAGTCAGGGGCGCGCCGAGGTCCCCAGCGAGACCATCGGTTCATTGGTGCTCGATCATCTCGCAGATGTCGATCAGGTCGCATACATCCGATTCGCCAGCGTCTATCTGGACCTGGGTGACCTGACCGAGATTCGTGGTGAGATTGAGCGTCTCATGAACCGACAGCAACCGCAACTCGCTAACAATCCAGACTAGTCGATTGCATAGAAGCGCTAGTAAGTAGCTTGACAAGGCAATGGCGCCTGTCGTCAGGCCATGTTTTGCGTATACCAGTGGCCAACGCACGAAAGCAGCACAGTGCAGGGAAAGGCTACTCCAATGAATAAACGCGATCGCAAAACGGCATTAAGTCGGGAATTTCGGAGATTCAAGGGCATAAGAAAGGGAAAATTTATGTCCAATTCAGATAAACACTATTCTTTCTGGACACTTTCGGAAAGAATTAGCGGATCGAAAGATGAACTTACTTTTGATGATATTCAAGATAGCGCATGGAACGAAGTGCTAAGCGCAGAACTCGAAGGTCTTCAAACTTGCGAAGTCCATTGCTATGGCACATGGAGATATGATCGTCCAAAGGAGCCACGTCCAGCATGCGATGAGGATCTATTATGGGGAGAGATATGGCGCAGTGAAGCCACAATTACTTCTCTCTAACGTTGGCGCTGGAGTTTTTTCCAATCTGTTGTGGCACATGGCTTCAAATGGACTTGGTTGGTTAGCAGGAATCGTTTTTTTGGTACTGTTGGTTGTCAATATTCTCCTGAGTTGACCGTTTCCTTTCTGATTCATCGGTAGAATTTGACATTTCACTGTCAGGACCATCTTTGTTCAAAGATGGTCCTACAGTGAAATGTCACCGTCACATAATTTACGGTTGAGTTTCGCAGTCACGATTACGTGTTCTCAATTGAAAAGATGTTCATATTGGTTAGTTTTATCAGATTGCAGTTTGTCCAGTACAAAGTCGTATTTCGTAGTAGCACAAGACAGGAAGGGCCCAAATGAGCGATAGCAACCCCGTTGACGTACAAGTAGTTTCCGTTTCCAATGGCTACCATAACGGTAATGGATACATGAATGGCAACGGTAGTAACGGCGCCATCGAGATTTCGATACCGGAGACAATCGTCAAGCGCGACGGTCGTGTGGTCAATTTTGATGCCCAGCGGATCGAGACAGCGCTGCTGCGCTGCTTCAACAGCCTGGGCAAGGAGGCTGGAACGCCGCTGCCTGAGTTGGTGCAGCGAGCCGTCAACATCGTCGCTGCTAAGCACGAGACGCCCAGCGTCGAGCAGGTGCAGGATATCGTCGAGACTGTGCTGTTGGCAGCCGGCGAATATGAGGCGGCCAAGCACTACATCCTCTATCGCGCCGAACGGGCCAAACTGCGTGAATTGAGCCCTGTGCCGGATGAGGTACGCGCCAAGTTCGCCGAGTCTGACGACTATTTCCCGACCCAGTTGCAGAAATTCCAGTTCTACGACAAATATGCCCGTTTCAGCTATCGCAACATGCGGCGCGAGACCTGGGTGGAGACTGTCGAACGCACCATGGACTTCCTGCGCGAGCTTTCGGACAACAAGCTGTCAGACGAGACCTACCAGCGTGTCCACGACGGCATCCTCAACATGCAGGCCATGCCCTCCATGCGCATGCTGGCCATGGCCGGCCCGGCCGCGCGGCGCAGCAACATCACCATCTACAACTGTTCGTACATGCCCGCAGACAGTATTGACTCATTTGTTGAAGCACTTATTATTTCCATGAGCGGTTGCGGCGTCGGCTATTCGGTCGAGCGCCACTATGTCGAGCAGTTCCCGCGTATTCGTCGCCAGCAGGGCGAAGAAGCGATCCAATACGTAGTGCCCGACTCGGCCGATGGCTGGGCGCAGGCGCTACGACTGGGCCTGGAGACCTGGTTCGAGGGCGGCGACGTCAAGTTCGACTATTCGGAGGTGCGACCGGCCGGCGCACCGCTGCTGACCAAGGGCGGACGGGCGTCCGGCCCTGAGCCGCTGCGCAAGATGCTCAACTTCGTGCGCGATCGCATTCTGGCCCGCCAAGGCAGCTTCATTCGGCCGCTGGACGCCCACGACATCATGTGTGCGGTGGGCAATGCCGCCGTCTCCGGCGGCGTGCGCCGCACGGCCATGATCTCGCTCTTCGACATCGATGACAACGAGATGCGCTTCTGCAAGTCCGGCAACAACTTGACCGGCAACGAGCAGCGCTGGAATGCCAACAACTCGGCCGTCTGGCCCGACCGCGACATGACCCAGACCGAGATCACCCGCTATCTGCTGGAGATGGTCGAGTCCGGCGCCGGCGAGCCGGGTATCTTCAGCCGTCGCGCCGCCATCAACACGCTGCCGGAGCGCCGTGAGCCGGCCGACTTCGGCACAAATCCCTGCGGTGAGATCGTCCTGCGCCCGATGCAGTTCTGCAACCTCTCTGTGGCCGTGGCCCGACCCGACGACGACTACGAAACACTGAAGGACAAGGTCGAAGTGGCGGCCATCATCGGCACGCTCCAGTCCATGGCGACCGAGTTCCCCGGCCTGCGACCGCAGTGGAAGGAGAACTGCGAAGCGGAGCGGCTGCTGGGCGTCGACATCAACGGCCAGATGGACAGCCCCATCGCCCGCGATCCTGAGGTCCAGATCAAGCTGCGCGAGGCCGCCGTGGCCACCAACCGCGAGATCGCTGCCCAACTCGGCATCAATCCATCGGCCTCGGTCACCTGCGTCAAGCCGTCGGGCAACTCGTCGCAGTTGCTCAACTGCTCGCCCGGCGTCCATCCGCGCTGGGCTCCCTACTACGTGCGCAACGTGCGTGTCGGCTCGCACACGCCGGTCTACAAGGTGTTGCATGACGCCGGCGTGCCCATGGATCCGGAGAACGGCCAGACGCCGGATACCGCCAACACCTGGGTGATCCACTTTCCGGTCAAGGCCCCCGAAGGCGCGATCACGCGCAACGATCGGTCGGCCATCGAGCAGTGCGAGTATTGGATGCAGTCCAAGACCCATTGGACCGAGCACAACCCCAGCGTGACCATCACCTACCGCTCGGACGAGGTGCTCGACATCATCAAGTGGGTCTGGGAGAACCAGGACAAGATCGGCGGCATGACCTTCCTGCCCGCCTTCGATGCCCAGTACGATCAGATGCCCTACGAGGAGATCGGCGAGCAGGAGTACCTCAAACGGGTGGCCAACTTCCCCAACATCGACTTCTCCAAGCTCTACCGCTACGAGAAGGAAGACTACACCACCGCAGCCCAGGAATTGGCGTGCATGGGCGGCAGTTGCGACATCATCTGATCACGGTATCTGATCACGGTGGCCGTTGACGGTCAGTGGGATCGTGATGGCGGAAATCGAATCAAAAAAGCCGGGCTTCGCGTCGAAGCCCGGCTTTTTTGATTCGCACAAGATCGTTGAATCATGTCCTATAGGTCGGCAAGTTCCTGAATCACGGTTTGGCCGAATGCCTCAATCCGAGCGATTTCGTGGATGTTGGGCGTGTTGAAGATGACCTGTTGAATGCCGATGCCGGCCCAGGCTTGGCATTGCTTGATGAAATCCGCCGACGACATGCCGCCCGATCCCAAGTTGACTGTCGTCAATACCGTACGCTCGATAGCGTCATAGTCCCGACCAACATCCTCGCAATGCCCCTTGAGCACATCCAGTTTGCGAACAAGTTCGTCCATGCCCATGAAGGCGAAGAGGTTGCAGGCATCGGCGTATTGGGCCACCAGACGCAGCGTCTTCTTCTCGCCGGCGCCGCCGATCATGATGGGCGGATGCGGTTTTGAGAGGGGCTGGGGATGGTTCATGGGCTCGGCCAGTTGATAGTGCCGGCCATCGTAAGGCGACGTGTCGTCGGACCACATTTGATGCGCCAGTTGCAGCGTCTCTTCCAGGCGCTCGAAGCGTTCGGCCAGCGGCGGAAAGGGAAAGCCCAGCCCGTGCGCCTCGCGCTCGTACCAGCCCGCGCCGATGCCCAGATTGGCCCGCCCGCCCGACAGCACATCCAGCCCCGTGACAATCTTGATCAGATGGCCGGGATGGCGATAGTTGACGCCCGTGACCAGCGTACCAAGGCGCACATTCTGGGTGACGGCGGCCAAATAGGCCAGCGCGGTGTAGCCGTCGAACATGGGTTCCTCGGGCTTGAGACCCATCTGCGGCATGTCCATCTGGAAGAAATGATCCATCACCCAGAGCGAGGCGAAACCGGCGGCGTCCGCGGCCTGCGCGATCTCGACCAGTTTGGCCCCGGTATTCTCGGGGCTGCCGGGCCAGTTGAACTGGGCAACTTGTAAACCGAATTTCATTGTGCGCTCCTTTGTTGTCGTGACGCGGGTATCTGATCGTGGTCGATGTGAAACGGATGAGGTGAGCATGGGTGTGAATAGAGACAGCCTAGCAAGCAAAGCCGGGCTGGTCAGTCACTTCACATACAGATCGGTCAGGACGGTGAATCCCTGTATGCCTGATCTGAGTGATTTCGGGAATGTGGTACAATTTCAGACAGTTCCCACGAAAATCGCTGATTCTGACCACCAACCAATCAGGAACCTGATCCCATGCCCTACTCTGTCTTTCTGGTCGAAGATGAGATCGTGGCTCGCGAAGGCATCCGCGACAATGTCGACTGGCAGGTCAACGGGTTCGTCTTCTGCGGCGAGGCGTCCGATGGCGAACTGGCGCTGCCCCAAGTCGAGGGTGCCGACGCAGTCGCCGATCCTGGTGATAGCGCCGACACCGAACCAACGCTCGAGCTTGCCTATGATTTCACCCTTGAGACGCTGGACGGCGAGACGGTGACCCTGAGCGATTTTCAGGGCGATTGGGTGTTGGTCAACTTCTGGGCGACCTGGTGCCCGCCCTGCGTGCGTGAGATGCCCTACCTGCAAGAGATCGCCGAAACGCGCGACATTCATGTGCTCGGCGTCAACATGGGCGAGTCCGAGGGACAGGTGCGGCGTTTTGTCGAAGAGCACGGCATCACGTTCCCAATCCTCATGCAGACGGACCAGTTACTGACCATTGCCTACAACGCACGCAGCTTGCCGCAGACCTACGTCATCGCGCCGAATGGGACGGTGGCGCTACGCGTCGTCGGCGCGGTTGAGTCCGAACGCTTTGACCCGTGGCTGGATGAGCACGACGTGACACTGAAATAGTGGGAGGAGAATCAAGATGAAAATGCAAGCCGTCCGCAAAATCGCCGATGGACCCGACCATGTTGAGCTTTGTGAGGTGCCGGTTCCGGAGATCGGCCCTAACGATGTCTTGATGAAGGTCGCGGCCGCAGGCGTCTGCGGCAGCGATCTGCTCATCCAGGAGGATCGCCACTTCTACCGCTCGCCCATGACCCAGGGCCATGAGTTCTCGGGCATCGCCTATCAGGTGGGCAGCAATGTCACGCGTGTGCAGGAGGGCGACCACTTCGTGGCCGACATTGAATGCGGCGACGGCGACTGGCTGGGCGTGACCATCGACGGCGCGTTCGCTCCCTACATGCGCGTGCCCGAGCACGTGATCTATCGCATCTCCGACAACGTGCCCCTGATCCACGCCGGCATGACCGAACTGATCGTGGCCACCCATCATCTGATCCAGGAGCGTGGACAGGTCAAAGTCGGCGACGATGTGGTGATCGTCGGACCGGGTCCCATGGGGATCATGGCTGTCCAATACGCGAAAATCTGCGGGGCGCGACGGGTGATTCTGGTCGGCCTCAAAAGCGATGAGAAACGGCTGGCGATCGGGCGGCAAGTGGGCGCCGATCACATCGTCTACTCGGAAGATGGCCCCGGCGAGGCCGTCATGGAGATCACCAACGGCAAGGGAGCCGAGTTTGTGCTCGAATGCTCGGCCAGTGGATTGGGCGTTCAGCATGCCATCGACTGTGCGCGCAAGGCCTACGAAGGGCCTGGCGGCAAGGGCGTCATCGTCTTCATCAGCCTGTGGGGCCAGAGCGTGAATATCAACCTCGATCAGGTCAGCCTGGGCCAACTCGACATCCGCGGCAGTTGGAGTTGGAACGGCCGCGAGACCTGGGAGCATGCTGTCGATCTGCTGGAGCGCGGCCTCTTCCAGTTCGACCCGCTGATCACCGGCCACTACGAATTGGCCGAATGGGAGACAGTCTTCGCCAATTTGCGCGCAAAGAAGGATCTGAAGGCCATGTTTTTGCCCAATGGGATGGATTGGTGATTCAGGCCAATGCAGGGAAATATTTATCCACGAAGGGTCACGAATTTACACAAAGGTGAGCCTTCTTCGTGGTTCAGATTCGGTGGCTAAGCTTTTTCCGCCAGACTACGCATCCTTGGACTTGCAGACGATGTCCCACTCGCCGCGCTGGCAGACTTCGCCGTCCTGTTTGATCACCTCCACTTTGAAGGTGACGTTGCCGCCGCCCAGCCGGCGCATGGCCTTCTTCTCCTTGACCGTGACGCGCAGGTGAACGGTGTCGCCCATGAAGACCGGCTTGGCGAATCGCCATTCCAGCCCGCGAAAGGCCATGACCGTGTCCTCCATGAAGCCCAATCGCATGGCCTGGCCGGTGGCGATGCTCAGGATCAGCATGCCGTGGGCCACGCGCTGGCCGAACATCTGCTCGCTGCTGTATTCGGCGTCGGTGTGGATCAGGTTCCAGTCGCCGGACAGGGCGGCGAAGTTGACCACATCGGCCTCGGTGATGGTGCGCCCCACGCTCTCCACCTGATCGCCGATCTCGAATTCCTCGAAGAAGAGCCCCGTCGGTCTCGCCATCGAACGTTCCGTCATGTGAATCTCCTCACGCTATGCCTACTGCGCAAACGAAATCAGTTGGGCGAACAATCTGTGAATCTACCCCAAATTTATCCTCATTCGCAATCGCCACCGGAACATGTGGCAACGTTGGTTCTTTTTCCATTTCAGAGTAGAATTCGGTGTTATGGTCTGAGCGGTCACAGATCACACGATTTGACGATGAGCCAATGATCACACTGGCGCTACGCCGGACTATCTGTGAACATCCGTTGAATCTGTGGCTACGTGACGAGTCTTCGTTTTGTACGTGCAACAACGTCATCAATTCAAGAGAGGGAAACATGCAGACTGATCTACGCGGACGCAATCTTATCAGCGACATGGATTTCAGCAAGGAAGAGGTCGAGACCGTCATCGACGTGGCGCTTCAGTTGAAGCGCGACCGTGCGCTGGGCGTCGGCCATCCGTTGCTGCGCGACAAGGTGCTGGCCATGCTCTTCTTCTTCACCAGCACGCGCACACGCTCCAGCTTCGAGGCCGGCATGGCCCAACTGGGCGGCCACGCGGCCTTCATCGATTCCACGACGACCCAGATCAGCCACGGCGACACGGCCAAGGAGATCGGCGAGATCTATGGCCGCTACTACGACGGCATCGCCATCCGCCAGTGTGACTGGGACTTCGGCAACGCCTACATCAACGCCGTGGCCGAGGCCAGCCGTGTGCCCATCCTCAACATGCAGTGCGACATCTACCACCCCTTCCAGATCCTGGCCGACCTGATGACCATCATCGAGAAGGTGGGCGATCCGCGCGGCAAGACCATCAACGTGAGCTGGGCCTACGCCAGCTCCTACCAGAAGCCCATCTCCGTGCCCCAGAGCCTGATCTTGCAGATGACGCGCTTCGGCATGAACGTGCGCCTGACGCGCCCGCCCGAATACAAGCTCATGCCCGACATCGAGCAGCAGGCCAAGGACAACGTCAAGCAGTTCGGCGGCAGTTTCGAGAGTTGGCGATGATTTCGACGCCGGCTTCGTGGACGCGGACATTGTCTATCCCAAGAGTTGGGGCGCGCTGTTGACCACCACCGACAACGACGAGAGCGCGCGTATCGGCAGTCGCTACACTGATTGGATCGCGGACGAGCGCCGCATGGCCCTGGCCAAGGACCACGCGCTCTACATGCACTGCCTGCCCGCCGACCGCAACATCGAGGTCACCGACGGCGTCATCGACGGCCCCAACTCGGTGGTCTACGACGAGGCCGAGAACCGCATGCACGTGCAAAAGGCTGTCATGGCGCTGACGATGCGGTAGAGAAGGTGGCAGAAGCAGTTGTCGGCCTTCTCTCGGACAGGCTGCTAGTCTAAGATGCCGGGGACAGTTGACTGTCTCCGGCATGTTCAATTGGGGCAGAACGATTGGGGCGCAGAAGGCGTATCGGAGCGTTTGAGGACGTGGATGCGTTTAAGGAGTAGTGCGTTCGCTTCCCCCCTTGCCTGTGCTTTGAAGGAGATCATCTGAGAACCGTTCGTTTGTTGGTCGTTGGCAGTCTTTTATTGTTCGTTCTGGTCACAATGTTTGCGTTGATCTCTGTTTTGACGCGCGAGGGGAAGGTTCAGCAGGAGACCGAGCCAACAACTGAGACTTTGGCGGTTGTCGCCGCTGCGTCAACAACGATTGCGGAGCCGACTGCGTTGCCGACAGACTTGACCTCGATTGTCACTTCGCCCACACTGTTGCCTGTGCTTCTCCCGACAGTGACACCGACGCAGGCGCCTACGCCCGTGCCTACCGCCCGCTCGGCCCGGCTGTACGGCATCCAGCACGCTTGGCAGACCTGGAACAACTGCGGTCCGGCCACCCTGGCCATGGCCTTGAGCTACTACGGCAGCGACCTGGACCAGGCAGCCGCGGGGGCCGCCCTGCGCGGCAACCCGGATGATAAGAACGTCAGCCCCGCCGAACTGATCGCCTTTGCCCGCGCTCAAGGCTTCCAGGCGCGGCTGCTGGTCAACGGCGACGCCGACCGGCTGCGCAGGCTGATTGACGCCGGCGTTCCGGTCCTGATCGAAACCTGGCTGGATCCGGAGGACGCCGGCGGGCTGGGCCACTATCGCCTGCTTGTCGGCTACGACGATGACGCCGAGGCCTGGATTGCCTACGATACCTACGTAGGCGTAAATCTCGTCGATCCACAGGGCGACTACCAGGGCATCTGGCTGCCCTATGCCGAGACCGAGGCGCTGTGGAAGGTCTTCAATCGCACCGCAGTCGTCATCTACAGAGATGAAGAACGGGCAGCGGTTGACGCTGTTTTGGGGCCAGTCGACGCAGACTACGCCATGTGGGCGGAGACGGTTGCCGACGCCCAGGCTGAGATCGAGCGCGACAACAACGATGCCTATGCCTGGTTCAATCTGGGCACGGGCCTGACCGCGTTGGGTTCGTTCGCTGACGCTGCCGCCGCCTACGATCAGGCGCAGCAGCTTGGCCTGCCCTGGCGCATGCTCTGGTATCAGTTCGGTCCCTTCGAAGCCTACTACCAGACCGGACGCCACCAGGACGTCCTGCGCCTGGCCGACGCCACCCTCTCCGACCTGGTGCAGATCGAGGAGATCCTCTACTGGCGCAGCCGCAGCCTGCAAGCGCTGGGCGATGCCGCCGGCGCCGATCAGGCCTGGCAGACCGCCCGAGCGCTCAATCCCGCCTACGGCGAGACACTGGAACCGGCGCCGCCCGGCGTGTCGCTCTCCGCTCTCAACTGAGGCTATTCCAAGGAAAGCGTGCTCTTCGTGGATCACTATTTTTTTCTGCGCCGACCTACTCGTTGAAATAATCGAGCAGATCCCCTTCAGCCGTCCATAGTTCGTCGAACATCTTCCTGATCTCCGGCAGCGGCAGGACAGAAGCGGTCAGCGGATCGAGCGCAACTGCGTGGAAGGCGGCCTCACGGTCGCGGTTCTGCACCGCCCGCACCGCCAGTTCGATGACGCCGATGTTGCTCCAGTTGAGCGCCGCACACTGGGGCGGCAGCGCGCCCACATGGCATGGATGGATGCCCTCGCGGTCGACCAGGCAGGGCACTTCGACGCAGCAGCCCTCCGGCAGATTGGTGATCAGGCCGTGGTTCATCACGTTGCCGTTGAAGGCGAAAGGCGTTCCGGTAATCACGGACTCGATGATGGCTGACGCGTATTCGTTGGAGCGATTCAGATCGGGCAGATCGCCGGCCTCGATCTCGTCTTGCCAGACCCGCCGTCGGTTGTTGGTCATGGAGACGGGAAGCTCGCGGGCACGGCTCTCCAGATGGTACTCCTCGAGCATGGCCTCGGTGCGCCGGAAGTAGGGCAGGTACTCGGAGAGGTGCTTCGAACTCTCGGTCACAAAGTAGCCGAATTGATCCATCAACTCGACGCGCACTTGTTCGTCGGCGAATTCTTCATCGCTCTTCGACGCCGCACGCAGCCGCGGATAGGCGTCCTCGCCGTTGTGGCGGAAGCGCAGGAACCAGGCCTGATGGTTGATGCCGGCCACCAGATAGCTGACTTCGTCGTAGGGTGCGCCGATGCCGCGTGCAAGCTGTTCACTGGTGTGTTGTACGCTGTGGCAGAGACCCACATTCCGGATCGACGATCCCTCGGAGTGCAGCCAGGTCAGCATGGCCATCGGGTTGGTGTAGTTGAGCAGGAGCGCATCTGGGCAGAGCCGCTCCATGTCCTGGCAGATCTGCAACTGAACAGGAGCCGTGCGCAGGAAGCGGAAGACGCCGCCCGGCCCGATGGTGTCGGCCACGATCTGATCCACGCCGTACTTGAGCGGGATGTTGATCTCGGAGGCGTAGGGTTCGCCCCAATAGGCCGCACCGCCGACCGAGATCGAGGTGGTCACGAAGTCGGCGCCAGGCAGCAGATCCAGCCGGTCGGTGCTGCTGATGCAGGTGGCCGGCAGTTCGTGGGCATCGATGACGCGCTGGACATAGTTCGTGACCTGGCTCAAGCGCTCCTCGTTGATGTCACAGAGCGCGATGGTGGCGTCGCGCAGGGCCGGCCGCGAGAGAATGTCGACGGAGAGCCGGCTGCCGAAGAGGCTGCCGGCGCCGATGATGACGATCTTGGTCATGGTGGTTTTTCCCTTTTTGTTCATGCGATGCTTGGATAAACTGTTGGACGTTGACTCTCTGTGGAAAGAAGAATCGATCGATTTCGCGCTCGAACTCTGTTCCGTTCCATTATCCAACAGGTCGAATCATTGATAAAATGGCTGTAACGGCTTAGGCTGACCACGAATTTCACGAATGGCCAATGAGCAGTGCGTGTGATCTGCGCAATCCGTGGTTTCGTTCCAGTGAAGGCTGAGCCGGTTTAAATGCCTGTGCCTACCTATGACACCTTCGTTCATTGTCCCACCTGACGAGGTACTTGGATGTTCAATACCAACTTTCGGCGGCTTCTTCTCGGTGCACAGAGCTTGTTGCGCTGTTTCTGCTGGCGGGCTGTGCGCCGTTGTCGCCGCCCCTCGCTCTTCTGACCACGCCTCCCGTCACCGTCACCGTCACGGAAGACCTGCCCTACACTGTTCCCCGTTTTGGTGTTGTGTTGGAGCAGAGCTTGGACATCTATTCGCCGCAGACAGAAGATCCGAACAGCGATGGCGCCTGGCCGGTGGTCGTCTTGGCCCATGGTCTCATGCAGGACAGGGGCGATTTTGCCGATCTGAGCGAGGCCATCGCCGCGCAGGGCGCAGTGGTCTTCACTGTCGACTGGCCGGTCTATTCCGGCGAATCGGTGGTGCGCAGGAACGGCACGAAGCTGCGCGAGATGAGCGAGAGCCTGGTCTGCGCAGTGCGCTACGCGCACGAGCACGCCGGCGACTACGGCGGCGACCCTGATCGACTGATCCTTGTCGGCTTCTCGGCCGGCGCGGGTACCGGCTCGCTAGTCGCACTGGCCGGTGATGGCCTCGATGATCAATGGGAAACCTTGGCTGCCGAGAGCGGTGAGCCTGCCCGTCAAGCCGACTGCGTGGCCTCAGACGGGTCCGTTCACGTCGACGCCTTCGTGGGCATCGGCGGACCATACGGGCGTCTTGATGCGCTGGAAGACGCCATGCCGGCGCTCTGGACCGTTGCCGCTGAGTCGGCGCACCTGGGCGAGAATCCCAGGCTACTCGTGCGTTTGCTCCACGGAGAGACGGATTCCACGGTTCCGATGGAGACGTCGGCGGCGTTTGCCGATTCGCTGTCCGCGGCCGGATACGCTGTCGAGTTTGTCACCTTCGACAGCGGCCACAAAGTGCCGCGCGAACTGACGCTGGATGTACTTGTCGAAGTGGCAGGCCAGCTTGCTGCGCAATGAAGATGCTTGCTCGATAGAGGGAAACCATGTGCAGAAACATTCGCACTCTCTACAACTTTGAACCGCCGGCAACCGACGATGAAGTGCGCGACGCCGCGCTCCAATATGTACGCAAACTCAGTGGCTTCCGCAAGCCGTCCAAGGCCAATCAGGAAGCATTCGACACTGCTGTCGATCAGATCGCGGGGGCGACTCAGTGGCTGCTAGACTCGCTGGTGACTGATGCAGCGCCAAGGGATAGGGACATGGAGGCTGCCAAAGCGCGAGCACGCTCGGCCAAGCGATTTGCGACGGACGAGACTTCGTCAGGCCCAAAAGAAGACAGCTAGGTATGCTGTCGAGGTGCTCAGCGCTACAACGACGATACAGGGTTCAGCCGGCTACGTTGCAATCGAACAGGTTCATGGAAACCTGGCGGGAAAGACCGGCAGTTTCGTGCTTCAACACTTTGGAACCATGGCCCACGACCAGAGCAACCTGATTCTTGAAGTGGTTCCGGACTCTGGATCGGGCCAATTGGCGGGGCTGTCCGGGACAATGACTATCGATATTGTGGATGGCAGACATCTTTACGAGTTTGAATACGATCTCTTTGATACGATTTCTCGATAGAACGCATTAAGAAACGGAAAGAGTCAATGACAACATCATCAGAGCACGTCCTCTCTTTTGGTTCGGCGACGATGTCCTCGCCGGCTCATGGCAGGAACGTGCCGGCATCTGGTTCTCCGGCGGTCCTGAGCTTGATGAGGAGATCAGTCGACTGTTTGGCGACACCTATGTCGCTGCGACCAGTGGCGAACTTCAATCCTGGGCGGATCGCGCCTATGGGCGACTGGCGCTTATCATCCTGCTCGATCAGTTCAGCCGCAACATCCATCGTGGCAAACCTGACGCTTTCGAGTATGATCCCGTGGCGCTCAAGCTGGCGTTGGATGGCGTTCTCGAAGGCCATGATCGACAGTTGTTGCCCATCGAGCGGCTCTTTGCCTACATGCCGCTGATGCACGCGGAGGACATCGATATGCAACGCCAGGGGTTGGTGCTCTTCACGGCGCTCTCTGATCAAGCCGGCGGCGAATACCCCTTCCTGGTCAAAACCGTCGATTCCGCCCAGGAACACCATGACATCATTGAGCAGTTCGGACGCTTTCCCCACCGCAATGCCGTGCTCAGGCGGGTACCGACGCCGGAGGAGGAAGCATTTCTGGCAGAAGGCGGGGCCGACTTCGGCCAGACCCCGGCGGAAGGCTCATAGGGTTCCAGAACCGATACCCTGGTTGCCAACGGGCGCGCTCTCTTGTAGCATTAGGTTAGACAACCGATCAAGCTGCCTGCCTTTATCCACATCAGCGGAGTGAGCCGGCCACATGCAATCAATACCTCTTACCACCATCCAAGTCGGACCCTATGCACTAGATTTGCTGGGCGATCCGGGTCCATTTTGCCTGACATGCGAGACTGACACATCCGCCGACGGCATTCACCTCGTCCACCTGGAGATGACGGCTGACGAAGCAGCGCAGCCACCGGAGATCACTCTCTCGTGGAAACATCCGCTGGTCGGGACCCACCAGCAGTGGCATCCCGGCGTTCGCTACGACCGCACGATCAAGCCGGACTGGGCCAATCCGCATATCACCAGCAAGAGCACGTCCAACGCTCCGGTCTATGCGCTCTACGATATCGCCGGCCGCAACGCATTGACCTTCGCCGTCTCTGATGCACTCAACGTTATCCAATGTGGTGTGGGCGTTGTCGAAGAGACAGGCCATGGCGGCCTGTCGCGTCACCTTCTTCGCTGTGCCTGGAAACCAGCCCACGCCCTTTTTCCTGGGCGCCTCACCCGAATCGGCTCCACAGTTGAGCCGCTACCGGGTCACCGTTCGACTCGATACCCGACCGATCCCCTACTACCGCGCGCTTCGTGATGTCTCTCGCTGGTGGGCCGCCATGCCGGACTATACGCCCAGCGTGGCCCCGGACCATGCACGTCTCCCGCTCTACTCGACCTGGTATACCTACCATCAGCGACTCGATCCCGCCGCTATCGAAGAACAATGCCGCCTGGCCAAAGCGATGGGCATGGAGGCCGTCATCGTGGATGACGGCTGGCAGACCGACGACAACCAGCGCGGCTACGCCTACTGCGGCGACTGGGAAGTGACCGCCAACAAGTTTCCTGACTTTCGTGCTCATGTGGAAAATGTGCATCAGCTTGGGCTCAAGTACATACTCTGGTTTTCGGTGCCCTTCGTGGGGATACACACCAAAGCGCACCGACAGTTTGCGGGCAAGTTCCTCGATCCGGAAAGCCCGCGACCATGGAATGTACTCGACCCGCGCTTCCCGGAGGTGCGCGGCTATCTCATCGATATCTACAGACGCTTCTTGGTCGACTACGGCATCGATGGCTTCAAGCTCGATTTTGTCGATGCCTTTCGTCTGGCCCTGGAGACCGAAAATGTCAGCGGCGGCGGACGTGACTATGAGTCGGTCCCGGCTGCGGTCAACCGTCTGCTCACCGACGTTATGGACGAACTGCGCGCACTCAATCCCGATGTGCTCATTGAATTCCGCCAGTCCTACGTCGGGCCGCTCATGCGCAAATACGGCAACATGTTACGCGCCGGGGATGTGCCCAACAACCTGGTCGGCAATCGCGTCAACACGCTGGACGTGCGGCTGCTTTGCGGCGAAACACCGGCCCACGCCGACATGTTCATGTGGCACCCCGACGAGCCGGTGGAAAGCGCCGCCATGCAGATCGTGCATACGCTCTTCTCCGTACCCCAGGTCTCGGTCGACCTGACCCGCATTCCCGAAGAACATCGGGCCATGATCCGCTTCTACATGCGCTTCTGGACCGAAAACCGGGACGTTTTGCTCGACGGCGAGCTGATGCCCCTCTTCCCCGGCGAACTCTATCCGGTTGTGCTGGCACGCAGCGAGCGTAAGCTGCTGGCAGCCTGCTATGCTGGCGGTCTCGTGCCGCTCACTGAGCCGCTGCCGCAGACACTGATTGTCGTCAATGGCACACTGGCAGAGCATGTGGTGTTGGACCTGGCAGAGCCGACCGGCCCGCGTATAATGACCATCACGTCGTGTACCGGTGAGACCGTGCATTCTGAGGCGGTTGACCTGCCCGCAGGCGTCCACCGATTGTCGATTCCGCCGGCCGGCGTGGCGGAGCTTCGAGTCGCGGATTGATCACTCGGGTGACAGTCACTGGCAGAATGTGACTTCGATTTTGGCGACCTAATCTGCCAGTGACTGTCACCCTGACCGGAGGAAAATTCGATGATTCAACAGGAAGGTTCGTTCGCAGACGCAAAGGCAGCCCATATCTTCTACCAAACGTGGCTGCCCGACGGGGAACCCAAGGCGACGCTGGTGCTCGTCCACGGGCTGGCCGAACACTGCGGGCGCTACATGAACGTGGTCAACCATTTCGTGCCGCTCGGCTACGCGGTCTACGGGTTGGATCACATCGGCCACGGAAAATCCGACGGAACCCGCGTCTATGTGGATCGCTTCTTCGACTTCGTGGACACGCTCAAGCAGTTTGTCGATCTGGTCAAGCAATGGCAGCCGGCCAAGCCGTGCTTTATGATCGGCCACAGCATGGGCGGGCTGATCAGCGCCGCCTACCTGCTGGAACATCAGGCCGACCTGAACGGCGCCGTTCTATCGGCTCCGGCCATCAAGGCGTCCGGCGCGATATCATCCACAACCCTGACTGTCGGCAGATTGCTCTCATCGTTAGCGCCCAAAATGGGCGTGGCCCAGTTGGCAGCCGACGGAATCAGCCAGGATCCGGCCGTGGTCGAGGCCTATGTCAACGACCCATTGGTTTGCTCAGGCAAAATCACTGCGCGGCTCGGCGCTGAAATGCTCAAGACCATGCCAATCGTCCTGGAAAATGCCGACAAGATCACCTTGCCGACACTGATTGTTCAGGGCACTGCGGATCTGTTGGTCGATCCCGCAGGCGCACAGATGCTCTACGATGCACTCTCTTCGCAGGACAAGACGCTCGAATTCTACGAGGGCTTCTACCATGAGGTGTTCAACGAACCAGGGCGCAACCAGGTGCTGGGCGATGTGCAGGCCTGGTTGGATGCACATGTCAGTGAGTGACTCAATCTCGTAGGGCGGGTTTCTCGACCCGGCGAACCAACGCCATAGCATACAGTTCGGGTATGCGGAGAGCGGCGGGTCGGGAAACCCGCCCTACCTTTATCAACAGAATCCGTCCAATCAACAAAGGAAATTCTACCCATGAAGTTTCTCGGGCGCACCCAGATGTTGTCCCAATATTCGTTGGTCGATTCGCTCTCCGTCATCAAGCAACTGGGGTTCGATGGCGTCGAAATCTGTGTGGAGCGTCAGGATTGGTCGCTGCACGATCTGAAGACCTTTCCGACGATAGAGCTGCGTGACAAGGTCGCTGAACTTGGTCTGGCGCCCCACTCATTCAGCTTCCACCAGAATTTCATCTTCGATGACGAGCGCTACGAGTTGACCAAGCAGGCCATCCCCAAAACGCGGGAGTTGGGAACCAACATCTTCGTCTACAGCGGAGCCGTACGCCAGACCGGTGACACCGATGAGTGGCGGCGAATGGTCGAGCGGACACGTGTCTTTGTCGAGATTGCAGAAGACCATGGCGTGATCCTTGCCCAGGAATTCGAGCCAAACTTCGTGGTCGGCACGACCGCCGATCTGTTGCGGCTCTTTGACGAGATTCCGTCGCCCAATCTGGCTGCTAACCTGGATCTGGGCCATGTCTTCCTCTGCGATCCGGACCCGATGGCCGCGATCCGCTCAGTCGGGGAGAAGATCGTCCACTGCCATGTGTCGAATATGCCGACCGGCCTCCACGATCACCTGGTCCCCGGCGAGGGCGACATGGATCTGAAGGCCTACTTGCAGGCGGTAGCGGATGTCGGATTTGACGGTGGACTTGCGCTGGATCTGTACAAGTACGACTATGAGGCAGTCGCGGGCAAATCTGTAGCCGAACTGCGGCGAGTGCTGCTGCAGATCGAGTAGGCATTTGCCGGCCGATAGATCGGCAGAAGCGTTGGCGGTAGATCAGGAGATCGGCAGGAGGACGTACCAGAAGATGCCGACAAAATGGAATACACTACCGGCGATCACAAATAGATGCCAGATTGCATGGTTAAAGCGAACACGTTGCCATAGAAACGGAATCACGCCCAGCGAATAGGCGATCCCGCCGGCCAGCAGCCAGAGTGCACCATCCAACCCGATGGTCTCAATCAGCGGCTTAACAAGGAGCAGGGCAAGCCAGCCCATGGCCACGTAGATGGCGGTCGAGAGACGAACGAATCGGCCGGTGAAGAACGACTTGAGGATGGCGGCGGTGATGGCCAACGTCCAGATCACCGCCAAGAATGTCAGTCCTTGAGGATTACGCATTTCTATAAGCAGAATCGGCGTGTACGTGCCGGCAATCAGCATAGAGATGCCTACATGGTCCATCCTGTGGAAGAACTGTTTGATCGGATCAAACTGGAAGCTATGATAGAGGGTTGAGGCCAGATAGAGGAATACCAGGGAACCGCCGTAGATCGCCACGCCGGCGACCTGCCAGCCGTCACCGTATGACAGGGCAATCACGACAAGCAAGATCAGCCCTGCGATGCTCAATACTGCGCCAATGCCATGGGTGATTGCGTTGGCAATCTCCTCTACGAGAGATTGTTTCGGTGCCGGTGAGGGAGCCGTATGGATTGCTGTGCCTATCTCCTGATTCGCCAATCTTGCGCCTCTAAATGTTCATTACCAGATGTTGCAGTTCGACAAGTCAATCACATAAAGGGTACCCGCTACCGATGCCCTTGTCAACCTGACCGATTTGTTTCTGGAAGCCGGATGGCTTCAGAAGCAAGCCAATGTTATCAGACATTTGTCGTTGACATGCGAGAAGATGAGATCCACAATGGGACGTGTATATGTGGTTTTCTGGTGAAAATCGAGAGAGTTTGCGGTTTTCAATTCAATTCATATCACCATTCTATAAGGAGTTTGTCATGGACAAACAGACATTGATCGACCACCTGAACGAAGACCTTGCCGGCGAGCTGAGCGCGATCGCGCAATACATTACCTACGCGGCCAAGGCCACGGGCCCCTATCGGCCCCAGCTTGCTCAATTCTTCCTCACCGAAGTGGCGGACGAGCAATTGCACGCTCAGTTCCTGGCCAATAAGATCGTCGCGCTGGGCGGCGAGCCGGCCACGGTCGCCAAGCCGGTGCCCAAGGCTGGCTCTAATCGAGAAATGTTGGAGGCGATTCTGGCTGCCGAATTGCAGGCCGGCAAGGACTACACCCAGCGCGCTCGGGAAGCCGACGACTATGGCGACAAGGGACTTGCTGTGCAGTTGGAGGATATGATTCGCGATGAGATGGGCCATTCTGAAGAGACCGAACGCATGTTGCGGGACTGGCCGGTCTAAAGACCTGTTTGCGTGAATCGGCAGTGTTCAAACTCAGTTGAAGCATTCCGGGATTAGGCCACGGTGTTTCTGGCTCACCCAAGTCGTTCTGGCCTAATCCCGGAATGCTGTCTCAATTCGTTTTGAATGCACTCAATCTTGACAAAAGCAAGCTCCTTTTATATACTCCCCCCCAGTATATGAGTTGTCGTGTTGTACAACGGTTTTATTGCATCGTCTACAATCAGCCGTTCACGATCTATCATTCTGAGCGAGTGTTGTTGAAGACGCCGCTCTGGCAATCGTCCAGCGAAGGCATGTCCTGAGTGCAATCGAAGGAATCTCGCTTTTCAACATATCGTGAACGACTGACAATGTAATTGGGAGCGTTTTTATGCCACTGTATGAATACTCTTGTAAAACGTGCAGCGACTCTTTTGAGAAGCTGATTTCCGCCTCCAGGGCCGACGAGCAACAGACTTGCCCCAAATGTGGCGGTTTGGAGACCAATCGCTTGCTTTCGTCGTTTGCGGTCAGCAACGGATCGTCATCGGGCCACATGGCATCAGCGGCACCCGTTTCCAGCCCATTCACCTGAGCAGGCGGCTGCTAAGCAAACGGTTCGTTTGCACTCAGAATGGCGGGAACCGGAAATAGTGATGGGAACCAGTATTGGAGAAGAGCAGCATGTTGATCTGTTGCCAATCAGTCGATAGATCAACATGCTCTTATGATTTGGGGCCTCTTGTATGAGAATCCGCTCAGACGCGGCCAAGGTCGATCTGCATAAACGTTTGCGGCGCATTGAAGGTCAGGCACGCGGCGTCCAAAAAATGGTCGATGACGACCGTGATTGTCATGAGGTGCTCCAGCAGCTCAAGGCGATGCAGGCTGCTGTCGAGCGCGCCACCAGCGTCTTCATGCAGACGGTCGCCCGCGACTGTCTGCTCAATCCGCATGTCGAAGACGGTCGCAGTCGTGAAGAGACCATCGACGAATTGCTGGAACTGATGACGAAGACGAAGTAGGGGAAAATAACAGGTCCAGATGGGCTTGAACTGTTCAGCCCTGGCGACCTGAGACTATCAACTTCCACAGAAACCGAGATGAACAATGGGAAAACAGAAATCCGCACACATTGAATGGACGGGCACGGACCTGAACCTAACCGCCACGTTCCCGGCCGGCTATAGCTTGCAGATGGCAGGTCCTGCTGATGAAGAAGGTACGACCCCCATGGAGTTGTTGCTGGCTGGAGCGGCCGGCTGCACGGCCATGGATGTCATCAGCATTCTCCAGAAAAAGCGAGAGCCGCTGGAAGGTCTCGAACTTGAAATTACGGCCGAGCAGGCCGAAGATTATCCCTTCGTATACACCCAGGGCAAGATTGTCTACATCATCAAAGGCGAAGGCGTCTCCCCCAAATCGGTGCAGCAAGCAATTGATCTGTCGCAGACAAAATATTGCTCGGCCAGCATCATGCTCAAGCAAGCCGGTATGATCCTCAAGACCGAGTTCCGAATCGAGTCCGCATAGATCCGACAGACGTCATAGCGCTTGTGAACAGTCCCTGCCGAACAAGGTAGGGGCTGTTTTTTGTTGTGCACTTGATAGACCGTGTGCACGATCATAGGCGTTCACTTGACAGCGCAGGCAAGCTATCCATGCCGGGAAATCGTCCAGCGACCACCGATTCTTGAGAATGATCGTCGGATCAGGGTATACTAGCGAATCATTAAAGCTGTTGGCATATCTTTGTTGTCCATTTTCTTGACCAATTCCAGTGTGGCTGTCCCTTGTACAACTATTACTATATTCCTCAGCAACACCAACACAAAATTTGGAAATGAAATGATCTCCATCGTTCGTCGGACCTCACTTCGGTTTCTACTATTGGTTCTAGCGATGAGCGGCTTCGCCGTCCTGGGCCAAGCGAGTGTCATGGCTGAGGAATCTCCTGTCCTCCTGGCCCGAGATGATATTCCATCTAGCCTTCCCTTTTGGGAAGCGTCGTCGACGGATTTAGATGAGAAGGCGCTGCCGGCACAGGTCGCAGATCGGCAATCTTTGCAAGAATTCTCTGAGCGGGTCTTCCTGCCCTTTGTGAGCACCGAGCCCATTGCCATCGACGAGACGTTTATCAGCCATGCCTCACCAGTCTTCATCAACGATATTCAGGGCCGCGTCTACACCGATGGCCGAATGCCGCCCAATCTTGCTTGCGTGCATACCTACGAACTGGGCAGCAATGGTCGAGACCCGGCAACCTGGAGGGTTGGCGACTTCACCGGCTTCTACCCGGCGGGCACGGTACAAGCCAGCCAGCGCAGCCTAAATGCTGATACGTACGGCGATTCCGCCGTCCAGATGCAGGGTTTTGACGTAGGTTTCCATCTGCAATCAAAGCCGCCTTCAGCCGATTTCCCCTGGCAATTGAGTCAATACTATTATGGGTTTGCGCCTGAGATTTTTCCATGGGCGTTCGGCCAGAATGCGCGTTTCTGTATTGACCATGACGCTGCAGTACCCGTCTCGGCGGCGGAAGGAGAGGCGGTCAACTATGCCTACGTGGCCTTTGCCGCCGATGAGAAATTTAGCGGCGAGACGATCTGGGTTTCCATGAGTCATTTTGATGATCGACAGCACCTGATCGATCGGGGTGATTTTGCGCATTGGTGGGCTGAAGCCAATGATCCAATTGCCTATGGATTTTATGGCGGTGATCGATACAGCAGCCTGCTTCCGGGCTCCGCCACATCAACCAGTGAGCCCTGGGACGAATGGCGTCAATTTGGGTTCTGCATGTCCTACAGCCAGATGCAAACGATCCTTCAGGATATCAACAATGACTTCCAACTTGGTATTTCGGAGCATCCCGAAAACTATGGGATCAGGCTTTTTGGTATCGGTCCGGAGATGTACATAACAGAAGATAGCCAGAGCTATATGTCGATGCGAATACGCGATGTCCACGCCTTCACGCTCAACAGTCGCGATGGCATTCAGAAGTGGGATCGTCCGACGATTCGACGCGCCGAACGATCCAGCGTTGCGCAGACCCAGTCACCATAAACAATGTTCAATTCAGGAGGAGAATTCGATGTCTGACCATATCTACAAGAAAATTGAGCTTGTCGGCTCGTCGCAGGATGGCATTCAGCAGGCGATCGAAAATGCCGTGGCCAAGGCCGGGGAAACCATTCACAACATGCGCTGGCTAGAGGTTGTGGAAACGCGCGGCCACATTTCGGAGGGTAAAGTCGCCCACTGGCAGGTGACTGTGAAGATCGGCTTCACGTTGGATGACTGATGTTCGGTGTAGCTCTCGTTGGGTGACAGCCACTTCCCCATTGACTCATTGTGGGTGATAGGGAGTCGCGTCGGTGGCTGTCACCTACACGTTGAGCTTTTTTGCGAAATCTTGATGGAGCCAAACTGCATTCGTGCCTTCGATGACGGTGTACAAAATGTAGCCTTTGTTTACAAGCAGAGTATATTTGTCGATCTGTTTTTGAGGGCTTACAACATATTCCTCAGAGACGATGATTTCCGGTTGCCATAGAGAAAAATCCAGCCCCAGCAAAACCTCGTAGTCCATCCCCTCTGCATCGATGAGAAGCAAACCGAAGTTTCTTGGCGAGTCTGCATCTGCAAGAATGTTCGTCAATGTGTCTGTCTTGACGGTAAGGGTTTGGCTTGATCGGTGGGTGTCGAACCAAATGTTTTCGTCTTTACAGAGTGTCGAACCCATCCCGATAACACCATCAGTGCCGATAAATAATGACGCCTCTCCCATTTTATCCGAACAGGCGAGGCATAGGGTCGTCACATTTTTCCGACCACTATATAGATGTTCCAACTGTTGAAAAGGCAGAGGCAACGGCTCCACCAAAATACCGTTCCATCCCTGGAGCATAAATGGGCGCGAATTTGACCAACTTTTTCCATCGTGTGCGCCGATATCGACGAGATACCGATATGTGCAGTGATTGGCGAGTTTTTTAAGCGTTGCGTACTCGGTGTTTTGCGAAATCCCGGAAATACGAAGTTTTTCAATGCTTTCCGTGAAGTAACGGGGTGGAGGTGGTATGTGGATCCAATACCATTGGAAGAATTGCTTTACTTCTCTGGCAAGACCACGCAAGTCGCGATTAGACAAATAATCGAGTGCTTTTTGCAGTCTTTTTGGCGTTTGACCGTTTGAAAACAATTCTCTTCACTTGCCAATCATTTTGAACCTTACGCCAGATTTGACGCTTACAAAACGATACCGACAAAAAAGTGTCGATAGGCACACGAATCTTCGCCGATGCTGGCGAATGCCTGATTTGCGCCGCCATCCTTTGCGCCGCCATCCTTTGCGCCGCCGTCCTGAGCACCCAGCGAAGGCGCAAATATGTAGAGCCCTGATTATACTCTCACTATCCTTCACTGCTGAAATCAGTGCGCTTGATGGCGTTCAATGAAGACGACGAATCTTGTTTCCAGACGATTCTAAGAGCGGCTTACACCGTCGTTCCACGTGGTTGCAAACTGGAGTAGGGTATTGAGCATGTTATCGAAGACACTCAACCGCGACACTTCGTATCCGTGGCTATTCTCGCGCACATGGCCGAAGCAGGCCACACGCGGCGCCAGACCGGCATAGCGCACCAGGCTGGCATCGCTGGCCGCACTGTCGTAGGCGGCGGTCTGCAGCTCGGTCCCGGCAATTTTTGCTGCGTTGAGCAGGAAGCGCAGTATCGGTTGGTCGTAGGTGGCCAGGCGATCCTTGGCCCAGATGCCGGGCCGTCCATCCAACACCAGTGGCGCTTCGGCCGGAATCGGCGCGCCGTCGATGGAGATGAAGACGTCCGGTTGCTCTCGCAGCGCCAGTGATTTGGCCCCCAAGTCCCCCGACCTCCTCACCGACGGTAAAGGCCACGATGGTCGGACATTGGGGCTGCAATTCGTCTCGTTTCAGCGCCTCCAGAAAGCGCAGCAACGCGACACAGCCCATGCGATCATCGAATGTCCACGCAGCCACCAGCGGATCCCCCGGATCGCCGAATATATTGGGGCCGCGCACCGACTGGATCGGCGCAACCGGCGTTCCCGCTCGAATCCCCGCATCCTGCAACTGATTGCACGACAGCCCGGTGATCACGCGTACATCGGTCCATTCGATGGCCTCTTGCCCGGCACTGGCGCTGTGGGTCGATCCCATAGAGAGGATGCCGGTCAACGTGACGCTGTCGCCCATGATGTCCACTGGCCCTTCCCCGAGCTTCCAGGCATAGAGACCGCCCGAGCGCGACACGTTCAACGACCCGTCGTCATTGATCGAGGTGACGATCATGCCGATCTCGTCCATGTGGGCCGCGTAGCAGACCAGCGGCGCCACCGGCTGGGCGCCGGCCACCCGGACCAACACGTTGCCCGCCGCATCGGTCTCCGCTTCATAATCCATGTCGGACAGGCGAGCACGGATCAGCGTGGCCAGCCGCTCTTCGTGGCCGGAGATGGACGAGACTTGCAGGAGTTCTTCAAACAGGACGATGGCAGGATGATTTTCCAGAAGAGCGTAGGAACGATTGAGGTCCATGGTTGGCTCCGGTGCGATTGATTGGCGATTTGCCGGGTCGGGTTCAAAAGGTCTTGTTCTTTGTCATGATTCCACGGTGCTCAACTGATTTTGAATGCACCCAAATTATGATACTCAACGCTGTGCGGCGAGTCCGACTAATCGGAGGCAGGCTGCATCGATCCGGAGCCTGACCTTGCGGCGTGCTCTTCTTCAAGCCGTCGTTCAGCTTCTCTCTCCATCTGCTCCCGTTCTGCGACGCGCTTGGCTTCCTTCTTTTCAGCCCTGCGTTCCGACCAGCGATCGGTTCGGCGGACCACAATGCTGTAGATGACAGGCACGATCATCAACGTCAACAGCGTGCTGGTGAACATGCCGCCCATGATGGCCGTACCCATGGGCGAGCGGAATTCCCCTGCGGCGCCCCAGCCCAGAACAACCGGCGTCATGGCCAGAATCATGGAGAAGGCGGTCATCAGAATCGGACGCAGCCGGATCGGGCCGGCGATGCGCATGGCTTCGTCGGCGTCGTAGCCTTCAGCCCGCGCCTTGTTGGCGAAGTCGACCAGCAGAATCGAGTTCTTGGTCACCAGACCCCATCAGCATGATGAAGCCGATGAAGGCCGTCATATCCAGCGGCTTGCCGGTGATCAGCAGGGCCAGAACCGCGCCGATGATCGCCAGCGGCATGGCGATCATGATGAGCAGCGGCTGGATGAAGCTGCCGAACTGGCTGGCCAACACCATGTAGACAAAGACGATGGAGAGCAGCAGCGCCAGACTCAGGTTCGTGAACGATTCCGCCTGGATCTCGGCATCGCCGCCCATCTTGGCTTCGACGTTGGGCGGCAGTTCGACCGTGGCCAGAAACTCGCGTACTTCGGTATTGACGACGGCTGAATCTCGTCCGGAGATGTTGATGCCGATCGACACAGTCGGCTGGCGATCGGTGCGCGCAATACGCGTCGGGCTGGTGGAGAAACTGGCCTCAGCTACGTTGCGGACGGGCACAAACTGTCCGGTAGGCGACGGTATCTTGATGTCCATGATCTTGTCGATGCTGGAGCGATCTTCTTCGTTCAGTTGTACGACGATATCGGCTTCCGCACCCTCGCCGCGGAAGGAGGATGCCACCTGTCCGTTCACCAAGGAGCGTATCGCGGAACCGACCTGGGCCGTGCTGAGGCCGAAGTTCGCCGGCTCGCACCGGATCGACGTTGAGTTGCAGCTCCGGCTGGCCCGGTTTGTAGCTGGACTCAATGTCCACAAGCCCGGGAATCGTGGCCAGTTTTTCGGCCAAGATATCGGCTTCCTGGCCCAGTTCATCATAGGTGCCGCCAAAGGCATTCATGATCACGATGATGTCCCGGCTGCCCAATAGGTTGTCGCCGCCGGTCACGTTATCGGACACCTTGAAGGCCACGCCGGGGACGTCCGCCAATGGCACGCGCAGATCCTCGATGACATCGCGGCTGGAGACCTCGGATTCGACGCCGCCCACCAGTTGCACGGCAAACGAAGCGACGTTGGACGAACCGACAGCGCCGACGGTCTGGAAGATGTTGCCGACATCCGGATGGCTTGCCATAATGGCCGCCACCTTGTCGGCCTCGCGCTGTGTAACGGAGAGCGGCGTGCCGGGCGGGAGTTCCATGCTGACGTCAAACTGGCCCTGATCCAGTGTCGGGATGAAGGCCTGGTTGATGAAGCGCAGGCTGAAAGCGCTCAGGAAGATGACAGCAATGGTCGCAAGAACCACAATCCATTTGTGATCCATGGCGAAGTTGAGCGAACGCGCATACATTCGATCCAGGAAGGTGCGACCGGCTTCCTCATTGGCCCGATTTTCATCGATATGAACGTTCGCCTTGGGCCCTTTGGCGAAGTAGGCGCTGAGCATGGGCGCCATGGTCAGCGACTCAAATGTCGAGACAATGATGGCCAATGAGACAGTCAGGCCGAAGTCTCGGAAGAATCGGCCGATGATGCCCTGGGCATAGGCCACGGGCAGAAAGACGGCCAGCACCGTGGCGGATGTGGCCAGCACCGGCAGGATCACCTCGGCCGTGCCCTTGCTGGCCGCCTCGCGTGGCGTATAGCCGCGCTCGATCCAGCGCATGATATTTTCACGCACCACAATCGCATCGTCGATGACAAGACCGACGACAAGCGCCAGCGCCAGCAGCGAGATCTGGTTGAGCCCGATGCCGAAGATCTGCATCAAGAAGAGCGTCGAGATCATGATCACCGGCAGGCCGGCAATCGTGATCAAGGTGCTGCGGAAGTCGCGGAAGAAGAGCCAGATGACCAGGCTGGCCAGCAGCGCGCCCCAGAGCAGATCCTCGATGGCGCCGTCGGCCGAACTGCGGACCAGGTCGGCCTCGTCGCCGCCGATCACAACTTCCCAATCCGGATGCGCTTCGCTGATCTTGGCCAGCTCTTTCTTCACTGTCTCTGAGACTTCGAGCGTATTGGCGCCGCTGGCGCGACGTACGCTGAGCACGATAGACTCTCTGCCGTTGAGCTTGGAAATCACACTGCGTTCTTCAAAATCATCGACCACTTCGGCGATATCGCGCAGATAGATCGGGCGATGGGCCGGAGCGCACGATCACGTCGTTGATCTCGTCGATTGTCGTGAACTCGCCCGGTGTGCGAACAAGCAGCTTGGTTTCGTCTTCGATGACGGAGCCGCCAGGAATGTTGACGTTGGCCAATTGCAGGGCCTGCGATACTTCATCGATGGTCATGTTGCGCGCGTCCATGGCCGCCTTGTCCAGTTCGACGCGCACCTCGCGCACTTCGCCGCCGGCCACATCGATTGCCGCGACGCCGTCAACACGCAGCAAAGGCGCCTGCACAAAATCCTCGACCTGTTCACGCAGATCGACGGGCAGCGTCTGCCCGGTACTGTCGGCGATGGCCAACAGCATGATCGGGGCCGCCGTGGGATCCAGCTTGCGCACAAGCGGCTCTTCTGCATCGGACGGCAGTTGGTTGCGCAGGAGCCCGACCTCTTCTCGAACATCCTGCGATGCTTGGTTGGCGTCGGTCTCGAGGGTGAAGACCAGGATCACCGTGCTCACGCTCTCTGCCGATATCGAGCTGATCTCATCGAGACCGGCGATCGAACTGAGCCCCTCCTCCATCACTTCGGTGACCTGTTTTTCGACCTCCTCCGGGCTGGCGCCGGGGTAGACCGTCGTCACCACCATGAACGGGAATTCCACGTCGGGAAAGAGATTGACCGGCATGGTGAAGTAGGCGATCGTGCCCAGCACGATGCCGGCGATCAGAATCATGGTCATGAAGACCGGATTGCGGATCGAAATATCCCAAATTTTCATTGTACGGCTAACTCCACTGTCGCAAACATACCGGGGGCGAGCAGACCTTCGGCGTCATCAGGGCGGATGGTGACGGCAACTGTGCGGCTGGCCGGATCAAGTTCGGGCGCAATGCGCACGATTTCGCCTTCGAAGACCTGGCCGGGATGGGCATCAACGCTCAACGTAGCCCCCTGGCCGATTTCGATTTCGTCCAGTCGATATTCTTCCACCTGGATCACAACTTCCATGATCGGCGAGAGCAGGGTCGTGACCGGCGCACCTGGGGCGACCATCGAGCCGACCGTCACGAAGACGTCGGAGATAATGCCGTCGATCGGCGATCTGATCGTCGCCTTGTCCAGTTGCAACTGAGCCAGATAGAGTGCTGTCTCAGCCTGTTTGACCTGCGCTTCGACGGCCTGGACCTGGGCCGGTTTGGCCCCTTCTTCAAGCCGGGCCAGCGCGGCGCGTGCCTGCGCCAATTGGGCATAGGCGCCGGCAATCACATCGCTGGTGGCGCCTTTGAGCACCTTGTCATACTGAGCCTGGGCGGCTTCCTTCTGCAGCGTGGCCTGCTGAAGTTGCAGACTCTGCGGCAAAGCGGCAATCATGGGATTGCCTTTGACCTGGTTATAGCCTGCCTGGGCCACGGTGACGGCGGCTTCGGCCTGTTTGAGCTGGGCCAATGCCATGCGTTCGTCCTCGTCGGTTGCCCCTTCACGTGCCCGTTGATAGGCCGCTGACGCTGCAGAGACCGCCGCACGTGCCGCTTCCAGGTCTTCCTCTTCCGGATCCAACAACAGTAGATCCAACTGAGATTGGGCCGCTTCCAGCCCGGCGAGCGCCTGGGCACGCTGCGCTTCCAGAATGGAGCGATCGACCTGGACCAGTTCATCGCCGGCCGTCACTTTGTCGCCGACCTCCATATTCACTTCCAGGGCCATGCCACTGGTTTCGGCGACAATGGTCGTCTTGTCCTTGGCCACGATCTCGCCGTTGTAGGGCTGGCGGATTGCCACGGACGGCGCGCCGTCAGACGCGGTGGGAGAATTGGGAGCCGACGATTCGTCGTCCGATGCAGAAGCGGCTCCATCACTTTGCGCCTCGGTCTCACTCGGTTCTTCGGCGGCCGGCAACGCTGGCGGCGTCGCCTCAGTCGTTTCGGGCGGCGCGTAGGGCGTCACTTCAAAGGGAACCTCAGTGGCCTCGCTTTGTTGGCCAAACTGAGGCATGGAACAGGCGGCGAGCAGCAGCAGGGCTGCGGCCAGTCCGCCGATTCGGAGTCGAGTGCCTGAAATCAGACGCTGTTCATGCATGAGATTCATCTACTTTCAAGGGTGGTTGCTTCACGAAATTGATGATTGCGTATCCAAAAGGCCATTGAGCAGCAGCGAGATGGTGTGTTCGGCCAACTCCTCTTTGCTGGCCTCGTAGTCAATGAAGTTGTCACCCAGCAACATGCGCTGGGCGAGGAATCCATTGACCATGCCAAACACGGTCATCACAGTCAGTTCCGGGTTGACCGGCCGAAATAACCCTTCATCCATGCCCTGTTGAATGAGGTCGATTAGCGGCCTCATTACCTTGGTTCGGTGCCTCTGAAACAGGTCGCCGAGCTGACACTCAAGCTCACCGGAACGCCGGAGGGCATGAAGGGCAATCAGGCCGTGTTCGTCGAGTAAATTGAAGTAGACCGTTATCATCGAACTCAGACGTTCGGCGGCGTTGCCTTCTGTATCAACGGAGGCCACGATTCGGTCCTGAAATTCGACCATGTCGCGTTCGACCACACTCAGGTAAATCTGGTGTTTATCCTCGAAATAATGATACAGTGTGCTTTTGGCCAGACCACTCTCTCTGGAGAGTTCACGCATCGAGAGCCCGGCATAGCCGGAGCGATTGAGAATGCCCTCTGCTGCATTCAATATGGCCTGTCTTGAGTCGACTGTAATGACTTCTGCGTTTTGCATTGACTGTCCCTGAACACTTGACAAAGGCCCGACTGTGGGCACATAATGTCGAATGAACTATCCGACCGAACGTTCGGTCGGGAACGGATTGTACAATCCGTTGCAGTGAAATGTCAAGATCAGCACTATCTTTCAATCAGTGCTATGATGTGACTGAACCTGTTTTGCGGCTTCCTCAATTGGGTCCACAGCAGGCAGGCAACAAATCACAAAGAAACGGAGATGTTTGAATGTCTCATTTGGGTACAAAAATGATCAAAGCGGTGGGATTGTTGGTCATCGCCTTGGTTTTGCTGACCGGTGGCCTGCGCCTCCAGACCGGCGCTGATGGCGGCCGTCACCTGACCAAGACGGCTGCGGCTCAGGCCAGCAGCGGCGTGCTTGCCGTGGTCGGGGCCAATGGCGCAACGCTCACTGACCGTCCTGACGGCGATGTCGTTCAGGAATTGCGCATCGGCACCACCCTGACCGCGGTGGGCCGGACAGCCGACAGCCGCTGGGTCATGGTCACGACCGAGGCCGGTGACGTAGGCTGGGCTGAAGCCGACAACCTGGTCCTCTTCGGCATCAGCGAACTGCCGGTTTTGATGGGCGAGACCGACGAGGCGGATATCATGCCGGCGGAGACCATGCCGGCGACCGCTACGCCGGAGGCAGAGGAAGAATCCGACATGGATTTGCCGACCAGCGCAGCCACGACTGCGCCGACCAAAGCGCCGACCAAGACGCCGACAGCAACACCGTCGCCCACGCCTCTGCCGCCGACCGCGACACCGACCAATACGCCGTCGCCCACGCCTGAGCCGACCGCGACGTTCACACCCACGCCCCTGCCCACAGCGACAGCGACTGCCGCCCGAGCGTCCAGCCGGGTTGGCGCCAATGTGATCGCAGTGGCCGGCTCCCGCGGGGCCGATCTCTACGACGCACCTGAAGGGGACGCCGTCGACTCGTTGGGGATCGGTACCGCGATGACGGCCAATGGCCGGTCAGAAGATGAAGCGTGGATCTCCGTGATCACCGCGTCGGATGACGCCGGCTGGGTCCTGGTTGATGAGGTGGTCGTGTTCAATGTGGATACGCTGCCCGTGATCGAAACTGAGCCGATGTCAGACGCCGCAGGTATGGCTGATGATGCCAAGGACGCCAATGAAACAGCCAATGAGACTGACACTGAGACTGACGTTGTAGCGGACGCTGAGGATGCCGTTGAAGAGGAAATGGCGGCTGACGAAACACCCGCAGCCAGCGTAGCGGATGACGCTGCCATGGATGACGAGAGCGCTGATGACGACGCCATGACTGGCGACGAAGAAATAGCTGCCCCAATGCCCGTTGCGGCGCGCGAGCCGCGGCCTACGCCGGTTGTCGGCGAAGACGATGTCACCGCCACGGTCGTGCTCAAAGGGACGCGCCTGAACGTGCGTTCCGGGCCGGGAATCGGCTATTCTATCGTCGCCAAGGCCTATCCGGAAGAGGTCTTCCTGGCCGTTGGCCGCACGGATGATCGGGCATGGATCCAGATCGAAGGGCCGGAGGGTGATTTTGACCAAGGCTGGGTTTCAGCCGATCTGGTCCGCACCAGTGAGCCGATCGTGGACTTGCCCGTAATCGTGGACTTCCCCGCAGTTGAAGCGGACAAATCGATGGAGAGCAGCAAGGCGGCTGAAGCGGATTCCGCGGTTGACAGCACTGCGGATGATTCTGCAGACGAGCCGGCTGCAGCGCCGGAGCAACCGCAGAGCAACGCCCCCAGCGGCTCTATCACCGGCGGCCCGACTGGATTGAGCGGCAAGCTTGCCTTCACCACCGGCGGTGAGCAAGGCGATATCTATATCTACGACCTGGATTCCAACAGTCTGCGATTCTTGACCCATGGTTTCGAACCGGCCATCAGCCGGGACGGCAGCAAGGTCGCCTTCACCCGTTACGGCAGTACGCCCGGCATCTATGCCATCGATATCGACGGCAGCAACGAGCGCGAAGTCTTTGGCGAACGTGTGGCGATGACCTCGCCAAAATGGAGCCCGGACGGCGAATGGATTGTCTTTAGCCAGAAGAGCGGCACCTACACGTGTCACAATCTTGGCTTCGGTATGTGCGTGAACGAGGGCCGGTTCTGCCCTGGTTTTGTGGATCCGGAAACCGGCAAGACACTGAGCTGCCTACCGGATGAGCTAAAGATTGAGTTGCCCGAATTTTCATTGGCTCGTGTGGACGAAGACGGCAACAACTATCTTGATCTGAACGCACTGACGACAGCCCGTGCACCTTCGTGGCATGAAGGCGGAATAGCCTACGATTCGTCAACCGGCATCGAGATCACCAATGACACAATCGGTTCTGAGACGAAAAATGTGATCCAGGAACGCTACTACCAGGATGTTGACTGGCAGCCCAATGGCAACACCATTGTCTTTCACAGTCGAGAGGGCAGCCATTGGGAGATCTTCGCCGTCAACCCCGATGGCTCGGGCCTCAACGCCTGGACTCGGCCGGTGACGACACTGGTCGAAAACCTGCCCAGCAATGTGGCCCCGGCATGGAGCCCTGACGGCAAAAGTGTTGTCTATCTCAGCAGCCGGGATGCCGAGAACGATCGGGGGCCGTGGCGGCTCTGGGTCATGGATGCCGGCGGCGGCAACCAGCGACCCCTGCCGATCGACGTGCCCATCGAATACGGTTTCGGCCACGACCAGATCGTGAGTTGGGGTTCCTAGCAGGTTGTCGGAGTGACCAAGAAATCGACCGCAGATGCAGCGGATCAGGCGGAAACAGTCGGATTTTTCTGATAGTATCGGCGTTTTTCCGCCAAGATGCGTACAATCCGTGTCCCATTCTCTGCCACTTCTACAGGCATTCGGTTGACATAATCTGTTTTGCGGTTTCAGCCGTACGCGAAGTACCCGATAGCATGGCAAATTTAGACCGACAACAGATCGGGCAATCGGAAGAGCCGCAGGCTTCTCCGTTGCCCGATCTCTCTATTTCTATACAGGACCCGCAACCGGACGCGCTTGTCGTAGAGCCGGGCGGTCGATCTGCGCAGATCTGGGCCGCTGCCGGCCTGGCGCTGATTATTGCCCTCAACGTGCTTGGCAGCCTCTATTGGGTCCGCGAAAACGTGGTGCTGGTGGGCCACGATGCCAGCGCATACCTAACGACCTCGCTTGAATACTTCGGCTTTCTCAGCAAGATCACGCCGCAGACGCTCTTCACCGCCTTCACCTACCCACCCTATCGCACACCGGCCATCTTCATCGCCGTTCAGCCCTTCCTTCGCCTGTTCGGTCCCGACATGGATAGCGCGCAACTGCTCAATATCGTGTTGTTGGCGGTTGTCATCTGGCTGACCTATCTGCTGGGCGAGCGACTGGCTGATCGTCGAGCCGGACTCTTTGCTGCGCTGCTCGTGGGTCTCCTCCCCATGGTCGCGGCCATGGCGCGTCTCTTCTACACAGAGATGTTTCTTACGGCCATGGTGACGCTGAATCTGGTCGCCCTCTACCGCTGCCGAGCCTTCGCCGGACGCGGCTGGTCCGTCGTCTGGGGGCTGAGTCTCGGCGTCGGCCTGTTGGTCAAGTGGACCATGCCGGTCTACATTGCGCTGCCGTTGCTCTGGGTGCTCTGGCAGAACGGTTTCTTCGCCGGACTGGTCCGGTTCGTTGGCAATTCAGGCCGCGGGGTTCGCATTGATTGGCGCCGGGCGGCCGCCGCTCTGGGCATCGGCATTGTCGTCAGCGCGCTCTGGTTCTGGCCCAATCGTGAGTTGGCTCAACTCTATACCCTAGGCAATCTACTGTTTGTTGGTTGGGCGCTGCTCGTTGCCGGTGCGGTCTATGCGCTGCTGCTGCCGTCGTCAAGGGCCTCCAATTTGTGGGCGGCGTTCTTTCTGGCTGCGATCATCGCCGGCCTGTGGTACTTGCCCCACTCCAACTTCGCTGCCCGGCTGCTCTACGAAGATCAGACGCGCGGCCAGCAGGCGGCCAGCCCGCTGAAGCTGCAGAACTATCTGCGCTATTTCCCTTACATTTATGAGGATCACTTCGGGGCGCTTGCCTTCTGGCTGATCGTGCCTGTGGCCCTGTTTCCCTGGCTCAGATCGCTCTGGCGACGCGTGCAGGGGAAGGGGTCAATCAACGCCGAGGCGTTGCTTCTCTGGCTGAGTGTTCTCTCCAGCCTGCTGGTTCTCTCCATGCTGTCGCAGCGCAACCCACGCAATCTGGTTCCGCTGCTGCCCGCGGTGGCCGTGCTGTTCACGCTGGGGATCCGGGCCTATCCAAAGAAGATCGCTGCGGGGATCGGCGCTGTCTGGATCGTCGCACTCGCCGTTCAGTGGAGCCTGTTCACCTTTGGCGGGACGGCCGATTTCTATCGCCAATTTCGCACGCTCTGGGCTTCATCGGAGTATGTGGTTCGGCCCAATATCGATTCGACCGACGCCGGGTTTTGGATCGGGCCGGCGGTTCTTGAACGGATCACTGCGTCAAGTGATGATCTACAGGGGCTGGGGATGCTGGTCAACTCTCATGAGATTCACCGCGGGATCTTCGGCTATCTGATCGCTTCCCAGGGATTCGACGTGCAGACAAGATCCCTGACCGAGGCCGATTCAGACGGCTGGGCCGATCTGCTGTCAGCCCAGTGGTTGTTGCTCAAGGACGGCGACAACTACAACGTAGAGGCGCCCGGCCAGGCATTGTTGTCACGCATTGCTGACGGCGATCCGTTGTTTGATGCACTCTACACCGCAGTTGAAGACTATCCGCTGCCCAGCGGCGAAACCGCCACCCTCTATCACAGGGCGCAGGGCCCGGCCTGGCCCTATGCTGCGCCCGACAAACTGGAGGCCACGCGCGCGGTGGCTGATGCTATCGACGCATCGTGGAGCGACCATGCGACGCTTGTCTACGCATCGTATGACCAGACCGTCTGGGTCGGGATCCACGACCCGATTTCGGCGCGTTTTCTGATTCTGAGTGAGGCTGACGGTCCCGATGTGGATAAGCTCGAAGACCTTTTCGGAACCATACTGCTTGTGCGCGCAGCGGACGAACGCGAACTGCGCAACTGGCTGGAGGAGAACGCCTATCGAGCCGGAGACATGGGCGATGAGGATGTCTCGGTCACAATCTATGGGCGGCCGGCAGACCCGTTGGACGAGATCCGGCTGGACGCTTCGTGGCCTGGTGTCGAATTCAACCGACTCGAACTACTGTCCACGCTTCAGCCTGGCCAAGTGCTGCCGATTCGGTCAAGCGCAGTCGTCGCACCCGGCCAGGAACTGAAGATCTCCATGCGATTGATGGACGCAGATGGCGGGGTGATCGCCAGCCAGGATCGTCTACTCTCACCGGTCGATCGGTATGGCCTCTTCGTCCCGCCGGCAACCGAACCCGGCCAATACGATCTCGTCGCCATTGTCTACGACCCGTCGACCATGGAGAATCTTGCTGACGTCAACGGGGATGTCGGCACGCAACTTGCGACCATCACGGTCGAGTAAGGTCTGCAAAGATTCCATTGTATCCAATCAAAAAGGAGCGACCGGAGAGTATCCGGTCGCTCCTTTCTAAATTTTGGCGATACGGCACTTTAATTGTATTGTAATTTCTATAAATCTATATCAGTAACTGCGTTTGAAGCCGTGAACAGGTGTGTGCTGGCTGGTTGACTACAGTTCGTAGGCAAGTCATGTCGATCGTATGAGACTTTCTTCAATTCCCCTGCTGTTGTCATCGAGTATTGATTTTGGTTGTGTGAAATTGTAAATGCTGTTAGACTGTCAGGAAATGAGATTGCGGATTTAGGACATGGTGAATATGAAAGTCCAGAATTGCAGATGTTGACGTCAAAAGATGTTGCATCTCTGCGAGACGTGACAAGTTATGCGCAATTGCAACGGGGCGTACGCAGATGAACCGTCGGATTGGTTGCAGGGCTAGCGAACTGACCCTACTCTGTCTACAGCGCAATCGACGTATTGATCACGCCTGTGCCCGGCTTGCGTTCGAAGTTGAAGTTCAGCTTGGTACAGACTCGCCGCATGCCTTCGTTTTCCGGCAAGATTTCGGCGACTACGTTGTCCAGTCCTTCATCGCGACCGATGTCGAGCAGCCGGATCAGCATCTCCGTACCGAGTCCGGTGCGCTGATACTTGTCGCTGACCAGCAGCGCAAACTCAGCATCATTGGTGCCGATGGAGCTTGCTAAGTTGACCCAGGGCGACGATTTCGGGTTCTCCCTGCTCATTCTGCCGCTCCGCCACCAGCGTGATCTCTCGATCAAAGTCGATGAAGCACATGCTGGCCAACTGCTCATGCGACGTCAGTTGCGACGGCGAAATCGGGTGGAAGTAGCGCAGGTAGATGCTGTGAGGCGAGATGCTGCGGTTGAAGGCGCCCATCTGCGGTTCATCTTCCGGTCGAATCGGACGCATGCAGATCTTGACGCCGTCGCTCATCTCCCAGGGTTTAGCATACTGGGTCGGGTAGGCGCGGATGGCCAGCGGCGTCAGATCCTCGGCCTTGACCTCCGGCCCGTAGAGCACGATGCGTGCATCCAGAGCGACGATGCCGTCCGGACCGGCCAGCAGCGGATTGATGTCGATCTCTTCGATCCAGGGCTGTTCGACCACCAGGTGGCTGAAGCGAACCAGCAGGCTTTCCAGCGCGTCCATGTCCACGGATTCCTGACCACGCACGCCTTGGAGGGCCTTGTAGATCTTGGTCTGTTCCATCATGCGTCGGGCCAGCGTCGTGTTGAGCGGCGGCAATGCGAGCGCCCGATCGCGGAAGACCTCGACCAGCGTGCCGCCTGTGCCAAAGAGCAGAACCGGCCCAAACTGGGCATCCTGGCTGCTGCCGACGATCAGTTCGTAGCCGTCCAGCTTGACCATCGGCTGAACAGTGACGCCGTGGAAGTGTTCTTCTCCGGCCCGTTCGCTAACTGTGGTACGGATGGTCTCGTAGGCCTGCCGCACGGCGGCCTCATCCTTGAGGTTGAGCTGAACGCCGCCCACATCGCTCTTGTGGGTGATGGTCTCAGAGTTGAGCTTGAGCACGACCGGATAGCCGATCTCATCGGCGCACGGCGACCGCGTCATCCGGCGTCTTGGCCAGACGAGTCTCGACTGTGGGAATGCCGTAGGCGTTGAAGACCTGCTTGGACTCGAACTCGGTGAGGATGGTGCGACCGGTTGCCCGGATCTGTTCGATCAGGTCGGTGGCCTGCTGTTGGTGCAACGTCGTCTTCTTCACCGCCAACGGGCAGGGAGGGCGTCTCGTAGATGGTACTCAGGTTGTAGGCGTAGCTGCCACATGTAGTTGAAGATGCGGGCCGCCATATCCGGATAGGGGAAGGTGGGGATGTTGGCACGGTTCAGGACATTTTCGCCTGCCGCCACCCTGGGACCACCCATCCAACTGGTCAGGATCGGCTTTTTCTGGGGCGTCTTGCACAGTTCGACAAGTTGTTCCGCCGTCTGGGTGGGATGGGTCATATCCTGGGGCGTGAGCACGACCAGCAGACCGTCGCTGTTGGGATCTTCGGCAGCAATGTCCAGTGTCGAAGCATAGCGTTCCGGGACCGGCATCACCCAGGATGTCGATGGGGTTGTTGTGGCTCCAGTGGACCGGCAGCTCGGCGTTGAGTCGTTCGATCGTCTCGGCTGGAGAGTTCGGTCAACTTGCCGCCGCCCTCGATCAGGGCATCGGTGGCCAGCACGCCGGGGCCGCCGGCATTGGTCAGGATGGTCAGGTTCGGGCCCTTGGGCTGCGGCTGTTTGGCCAGACACTTCGGCCATGTTGAACAACTCGGAGATGCGCTCGACGCGCAGCACGCCGCAGCGCCGGAAGGCGGCGTCCAGCACCTCGTCGCTGCCGGCCAGCGAGCCGGTGTGCGAGGCGGCGGCCTTGGCCGCCTGGGCCGTGCGTCCGGCCTTGATCACGATGATCGGCTTGGTCAGCGAGACCTCGCGCGCCGCCGACAGGAACGAGCGGGCATTGCCGATGCTCTCCATGTAGATGACGATGGCCTTGGTGCGCTGATCTTCGCCCAGATAGTAGATCAGGTCACCCCAGTCCACATCCAGCATGGAGCCGATGGAGACAAAGGCGCTGAAGCCGACATTCTCCTGGAAGCTCCAGTCGAGCACTGCGGTGCAAAGCGCACCGCTCTGGCTGATGAAGCCGATGTTGCCCGGACTGGGCCATGCCGTGGGCGAAGGTGGCGTTGATGCCGGTGATCGGACTCATGACGCCCAGGCAGTTGGGGCCGATGATGCGCATCTTGGCGCGCCGGGCCTTTTCCAGAATCTCCTGTTCCAGCTTGACGCCCTCTTCGCCGATCTCTTTGAAGCCGGCAGAGATGATGATGGCGCCCTTGACACCCGCCTGCACACACTCTTCGATGAGGCCGGGCACGGTGCGCGCCGGCGTGACGATGACGGCCAGATCGACCTGGGCCGGAATATCGGCGACCCGGTTGTAGGCGTGGATGCCAAGCACGTTGTCGCGCTTTGGATTGACCGGGAAGATGGTGCCGCCAAACGGATGGCTGATCAGGTTCCAGAGCAGCGTGCGGCCGACGCTGCCGACGGTCTCGCTGGCGCCGATGACGGCGACATTGCGGGGCGCGAAAATGGCGTCCAACGGATGACGCCGATATCCTGCTTCTTCATTATTCATGGATACTCCTAGATGCTTACTGTCCTATATTTGTTGGCAGCCATTGCTGCTTGGTATCGTTATTGAATGCGCTCGCGTCACAGGCAAAATGGCGGTGACACGATAACGTTTCATATTAGGATACACCATCGTCCCGTAGATGCGTAGTCTCGCTTGTGCAAAAATGCACATACGAAAACGTTCTCCTAATTGTGTGTTGAACAGATTGCCATAGCGTTGTCGAAGGGTGGTTGTTGTGTTGATGAAGGGCGGCAAGGCCGCCAGCGAGCGTTCGATGGGGTTACACACACGATGCAAACTGTCTGAATCAGGTTGAAGTGGAAGCGTCTCAGATTTTTGGCGAGCACCTGCCTGTTGGTTATAGTGGTGGAGTAGAGTACCGTCGTGCTATAAAGATGTTGGCCCGGCGTTCGACAGGCTGCCGGTCCATACGTCTGCGGAAGATGGACGACACGTACAAGCGCCAAGATTTTCCATTCTCCACCGCGACGCCATCTACCACGAATATATCGACGATGTGCTGATCGGCGGCAAGCTGGCGTACAAGAACGGACGTATGACCGTGCCCCAGGCGCCGGGGCTAGGCATCGAACTTGATGACGCCAAACTGGCCGAATACGAGTTCACCGTAGCCCGCAAGGTCGGGTTCGACGCTCTCTGGGCCGAGACCAAAGCGCGCTACGCCATCCCGCCGGTGGGGCGAGATCTATTGGTTCGGCACTATTGACAAGCGAAGGAGCCGTGTTGCCTTTGGCTCCGTCCGACGCCTTCGCCCTTTTGAGATATCAGTGGTATCACCTCAATAAAGCGTGGAGCGTGCGACGCACTGACCAGAAACACTCTGGTTAGCCCAGATGCATGTGGTCAGTGTGTCGCACGCGGCCCCGAAATATTGAGAAGGTACTATCGGTGCACAAATGTTACGTCGTACCATCCCTCGATCTGATGACCGCGTCTGTCGGTGCCGGGCCGGCAACCTGGGAAGAACAAAGGTTGATCGGCGATGTTCTTGCAGCGATTGTGGAGTAAACGATATGAAACAGAGCCATACGACTGTGTTGGAACGCAACACCGAGTGGAAGGGGCGATTCGAGACGGAGCCCTACGAAGCCGGGTGGGCCGGCGAGGCAATCTTCTTCGTACGCGTGCTTGAAGCCAGCGCTGCGTACATCGATGCGGACGCGCAGGTTCAGATTTCGCCGGACGGCATCCATTGGGCCAATGAGTGGAGCACGTTGTCCATTGACGCTGCGGGCGGGACGACCTACTGCCGCGTATCGCATTTCGGCAACTGGCTGCGCCTGGTCGGCGAGCTGCCGGAGGGCGAGGCCGTCAAGGTGTTGGTCTATCTGGTGTTGAAGGAGTAGGAAATGGTGAACGGTGGATTTTTGCTGTTGGACTGGGGGGTGAAGTTGTGACTGTTGATCTTCGTCAAGCCATGTTGTTGAGCGATCCGGCGTTGAGCCGGTTTGATCCGCGCGAGCGCATTCTTTTCTACGACGACTTCAACCGTGGCCTCAACGGCTGGACCGGGCTGATCGGCAACTACGAGGAGAGTCTCGACTCGATCCTGCCCGACTACCGAGATCTGCGCCCGCCCATGTTGAGCAACGCCACGGTCTGGGACACGGGCACGGGCGGCGGACTCGGGGGCACGTACGCCATGAAACTGGCCACGCGCGCAAAGACCGGCTCGTTCGGCATCGGCATCAAGCGGGCCACCTTTCGCCACGCCGGCCCGATCCGGCTGGAGGCCTACTTCACGTTCAAGCCGGAGGCCAACGAACTGCTACTCTCCGAGACCGATGTGCGCGCCGTCGGCGTGCTCTTCGACTTGCAGGAGAGCGACCGCAAGCAAGGCGAGCGTTGGCGTGTGATGCCCCACATTCGCTATCTCAATGCGCTGGATGGCAAGGCCGTCGGGTCGTTGGCAGTACAAGGAGAAGCGTTCGCCCATGCACGAGATCGGCGGCACGGGCAAGACCAAGTCCCACTTCCATCTCTCGGCCGACAACTGGGAGGATATCCCCGGCGGCGAACAGCGGCTCTGCTACAACGAGATCGCCACCAAGCAGAACTGGTACTATCTGCGCCTGGACTTCGATTTGGCGAGCATGTCCTACCTGCGTTTTCAGTGCAACGACCGCGTCCACGATGTGAGTGACGTGCGGCCCATGCGCATCCCGGCCATGGCCAATCTTTGGTGCATGCTCAACACGCTCTTCTGGGTCGAGACCGACCGCGACAAACGGGCGTTTTTGTATGTGGATAGTTTGGTGTTGTCGGCGGATCGGGAATAGTCAATGGTCGATTTCAATTGTCAATGTGTGCGGTGGCGGTGCTGTTGGAGAAGACGCTCTCTTGTTTCAGCCAAGCCGAACGGTTAATGCTGAATTGATAATTGTGAATGGTGAACGGCTCGCACAGCCGATCCATCACGCAGCAAGCAGCACGCATTACGCAGTACGTAATTACGTAGTACGAAAGGAACCACCATGAAAGAACTTCACTGTGACGTACTGGTTGTTGGCGGCGGACTGGGCGGCGTGGCCGCGGCGCTGGCCGCGCTGCGCCTGGGCAAGACCGTGATCCTGACCGAGGAGACCGACTGGATCGGCGGGCAGATGACGGCCCAGGCCGTGCCGCCGGACGAGCACCCCTGGATCGAGACGACAGGCTGCACGGCCAGCTATCGACGCCTGCGCGAGAACATCCGCCGCTACTATCGACAGAACTATCCGCTGCTGCCGGCAGGCGCGGGACAATGTGCATCTCAACCCCGGCAACGGCAACGTCAGCCCGCTCTGCCATGAGCCGCGTGTGGCGCTGGCCGCCATGCTGGAGATGCTGGCTCCCTATCAGTCGGATCGGCAGCTTGATCTGCGGCTCAACATGCGACCCATCGCCGCCGAGACCGACGGTGACCGTGTGCGCTCGGTCACGCTACAGAATGACCACAGCGGCCAACAGTTCGTCGCCCATGCGCCCTACATCCTGGATGCCACCGAGCTGGGCGATCTGCTGGAACTGGCCGATGTCGAGCACATCATCGGCGCCGAAAGCCAGGACAGACCGGCGAACTGCACGCAGTCGAAGGCGATCCTGCGCCGCTGGACCAGCAGGCCATCACCTGGTGCTTCGCCGTCGACTACCTGCCCGGTGAGGATCATACCATCGACAAGCCGGTCGACTACGACTTCTGGAAAGGCTATCAGGCTGACTTCTGGCCCGGCCCGCAGCTTGGCTGGGAAGACGTGGACCCCATTTCATTGGAGACACGCCGGCGCGGGATCTTCCATGGTCCGCGCAGTGGCCGCAGAGTGGGCGACTTCTGGCACTATCGTCGCATCTTCTACAGGAAGTATTACCCCGAAGGCCGCTACGCCAGCAGCATCACGCTGGTCAACTGGCCGCAGATCGACTACTGGTTGGGTCCGCTGGTGGGCGTGCCGGAGGACGAGGTCAAGGAGAATCTGCGCCAGTGCAAGCAGTTGAGCCTCTCTATGCTCTACTGGATGCAGACCGAAGCGCCTCGCTATGATGAAAATGGGCGGAATGCCAGCGGCTACGGCTATCCGGGTCTGCGCCTGCGCCACGACATCGTCGACACCGACGATGGGCTGGCCAAGTACGTCTATGTGCGCGAGGCGCGCCGCATCCTGGCCGAGTTCACCGTGTTGGAACAGCACGTGGGCACGGAGCAGCGCAACGCGGCCGGTCTGGTCGGCGCTGAGGAGTTCCACGACAGCGTCGGCATCGGCTCCTATCGCATCGATCTGCACCCCAGCACCGCGCCGCGCACCTACGTCGATATCAGCGACTATCCCTTCCAGATCCCGCTGGGTTCGCTGATTCCGCAGCGGCGTCGAAAACCTGCTGCCGGCCTGCAAAAACCTGGGCGTCACCCACATCACCAACGGCTGCTATCGGCTGCATCCGGTCGAGTGGAACATCGGCGAGGCTGCCGGCGCGCTGGCCGCCTGGTGTCTGGAGAAGGAGCTGACGCCGCGCCAGGTGCGCAATGACGCCGGCCATCTGGCTGATTTCCAGGATATGTTGGTCGGCACGTTGGGGTTCAAACTGGAATGGCCCGAGTATGCGCGGATCACGCCGCGGTAACACAGGCAAAATGATCCGCGTTGCGTAGGGATAGGTCTCAGACCTGTCCCTATATCTGTGTAACCGGAGATCGTTCAGTTCGCACGCCCTGCGTGCGAACTGTTCAAACAGCCGGCAAGACCCGTGCGCACGAGGGGCGTCCGCACTAAACGGCCACACTTTTTTCACCGATCAGGTGCGGGTGCTCAGCTCGTATTCGGCTCCGACATCAGATGCGAACACAATCGTATTGGGCGCAACTTTCTCAGCGTCGATCGATTGACCTTTGCATGACACATTCAGTGGTCTGCTCGCACGCACCCGACAAGCGCCGCCCAGGCGTGATCGCACCGTGGCTGACGTCAGTTGTCCATCTGCCCACGCCAGATCGACCTCAAACCCGCCGCGTGCACACAATCCGGTGACTTGGCCGCTTGGCCAAGCAGCCGGCAACGCCGGCAGCAGATGAATGACGCCCTGCTGACTCTGCATCAGCATCTCGACAATGCCGGCCGTGGCGCCGGTGTTGTAGTCCATCTCGTAGGCGTTGCGCGGCGCGATCTTGGTCCCCATCATCAGGCTGCGGTCGGCCTCTACCTGGAAGAGCGTGTTGAGGCTTGCGTAGGCCGCCTCGCTGTCGTGCAATCGTGCGTGGTAGAGCATGATCAGATTGCGCGCCCAACTGCCTTCCTCGTAGCCGCCCGGCGCGCCTTCCCGGCGTGCAATCGAGACGCGTGCGGCCTCAGCCAAATCAGGCGTGCCGTCCGGCGTGATCTGGGCGAAGGGGAAACCCCCCAGCAGGTGCGCGGTGTGGCGATGATGGGGCTGAGCTTCGTCATAGTCGGCCAGCCATTCCTGGAGTTGGCCGTGCTTGCCGATCTGGAAGGGCGGCAGCTTGGCGCATGCGTCCTCCCATTGGCCGCGCAGATCCTCGTCCATATCCAGAATGATGCTCGCCTCGACGCAGTCGCTAAACAACTCGCGCAGCAGAATGTTGTCGGTCGTCGGGGCCAGGCAGACGGGGTAGACCTCGCCTTCGTAGATGAAGGTGTTCTCCGGTGAGTTGGACGGCCCGCTCAACAGCCAGCCGCTGGCGGGATCCTCGACCAGGTAGGCCAGGAAGAACTCGGCTGCCTCTTTCAATACCGGATAGGCGTGCCTGGCCAGAAAGTCGCGGTCGCCGCTGAAGGCGTAGTGATCCCACAGATGGGTGGCGATCCAGACGCCGCCGGTCGGGTGCATGCCCCACCAGGTGCTCCAGCCGTTGGCCGTGAAGATCCAGGCGTTGGAGAAGATGTGGGCCACCCAGCCGGGCAGATCGTAGAGCGAGCGCGCCGTTTGCCGGCCAGCGGGCGCCAGTTCTTCCTCGATCCAGCGCAATAGCGGCGCGTGGCATTCGGGGATGCCGGTCGTCTCTGCGATCCAGTAGTTCATCTGCGTGTTGATGTCCAGATGATAGTCGCAGGTCCAGCCGATGCGACAGGCCACGTTGTCGTTCCAGACACCGAGCAGGTGAGCCGGCAGCGGCGAGTCTGGTCGCGAACAACCGATGAGCAGATAGCGGCCAAACTGGAAGAGTAGCGCAGCTAGCGCCGGATCGTCCTCGCCGCTTTGAATAGCGGCGATGCGTTGGTCCACCGGCTGTGTCGAACGTGGCGAGGGGCCGAGATCCAGCGATGCCCTGCGGAACAAGATCTGGTGGTCGTTGATGTGTCGTTGCTTCAGATCTTCGTATGGCAGGGCTAGCGCCGCGGCCAGCCGTTGCCGGCAGGCGCCGACCGGGTTTTCGCAGCGGAAGGTCGTCTCAATGGCCAGATAGAGCGTGACAGCGTCGCTGTCTTCGACGATCAGTTGGCCGCCGTAGGATTTCACCTGCCCGCCTTCAGCCCGTAGCCGCAGCCGCACATGGCCGTCGACGCCGGTCTTGCCGTCGCTGTGAAAGTGCTCACGTGCCAGCACGTCCATGCAAAGCGTTGCACCGTCGGCAGCTAATTCTTCGATGGCCGTCGCAAAAGGCTGTTCGTCGCCGTCTAGATCGACGCGCAGGCCGACCGCTCCGGCCCGATCAGCGCTGATGCGCATGACGAGCAGGCCATCCGGATGGCTGGCGAATACCTCGCGCCGGTAGTTCACGCCGTCCAGTTCATAGCTGACGCCGGCAATGGCTGTGTCGAGGTTGAGGTCGCGTCGATAGGTGCGCAGACCGTCATCTGTGTGCGACATGAAGAGGTGCAGATTGCCCACCGGCAGGTTTGTGCCGTAGTTGAGTTTGCGGCCTTCGAGCTGTTCGGCCAGTTTATTGCCGCCGGCGATGTCGCCGTCCATCAGCAGCCGGCGCACTTCCGGCACGATTTCGGGTCCGTCCGGGTTGTTGTTCTCCAACGACGGCTCGCCGGACCAGAACGTCAAGTCGCTTAGGTAGAGGCGCTCGGCGCGTGGCCCGCCGTAGACCATGGCGCCCAGGCGGCCATTGCCGACCGGCAGTGCATCGCACCACTGTGTTGCGGGCTGGGTGTAGAAAATTGTCAGATCGTCAGGCATGATTGTGCTGTCTCTATGGGCGGATTGGACTGACATCCGGCGCGCGTTGCCCTTTGCAAAGCAACGGGCGCGGCTCCACATGCTGCCGGTCGTCGTAGAAATCGTCGTCGTATAGCCAGTTCATGTTGATCCAGACTGGGCCCACGGTTGTAGATCCTTTCAATACGAACACGGTCGACTACCGCAGCCCGCGGTCCTGCCGGCATGTGAAATCCTGCTTGTTGTTTTGTGCCTGCCCTCCTATAATGTACGCTATTTCACCGAAATGCAACCTGCCGAATCTTCTTTGCTTACCTGGGTCCAAGGCCTGGGCAGGCTTGGTTTGGCCATAGTCGATTTGGGGACAAGCACCAATGCGTAGAAAACCAATTCGTACCGCCATCATTGGCACGGGCGGCATCGCCCACGCCCATCTCAACGCCATGGGCGAGGAGCCTGATCGCGTCGATGTCGTCGCCGCTGTCGATATCGATGACGAACGTGTCCGTGCCTTTGCCGACGAGCACGGTATCCCCAACGTCTACACGGATGTCGAGGTCATGCTGGCCAGCGAACAGCCCGACCTGGTTCACATCGCTACGCCGCCCGGCGTCCCATGCAGATCTCAGCGTCCTCGCACTGGAGGCGGGCGCCTGGGTGCTCTGCGAGAAGCCGCTCTGCGCATCGCTGGCCGAGATGGATCGCATCGAAGCTGCGGAGGCGGCCACCGGCAACTATTGCAGCAGCGTCTTCCAGTGGCGTTTCGGCTCCGGCGGCCGGCATCTGAGACGCCTCATCGATGCCGGCGATCTGGGCAGACCGCTGGTGGGCAACGTCCTCACCACCTGGTATCGGACGCCCGAATACTATGCCGTGCCCTGGCGCGGCAAGTGGGAGACTGAACTTGGCGGATGCAGCATGGGCCATGGCATCCACGCCATGGATTTCCTGCTCTACCAGTTCGGGGAATGGCAGGAGGTCAGCGCCATGATCGGCACGCTCGACCGTGACATTGAGGTCGAAGATGTCTCCATGGCCATCGTGCGCTTTGCCAACGGGGCGATGGCCAACATCACCAACAGCGTGCTCTCGCCGCGTGAAGAGACCTATCTGCGCTTCGATTTTCAGAATGCCACTGTCGAGGTGACCCATCTCTATCACTACGACAATGACGCTTGGCGTTTCACCGCACAGGCCGACCACGAGGATGGCCTTGCAGGTTGGCAGGCGATCCCGGCTGACACACCCTCCTCCCACGCATCGCAACTGACGGCGCTGCTCGACAGCATGGAGCGGGGCGAGCGTCCGCTGGTCTCAGGCCCGGCTGCACGCGGGACCATCGAGTTTCTGGCCGGCCTGTACAAATCCGCCATGACCGGCCAACCGGTCACGCGTGGCTCCATCGTTCCCGGTGATCCGTTCTACGAACGCATGTGTGGTCCCTGCGACCAGGCGTGGCAGCGCTCATGACTGCAACCATCGAACGAGTGGATCTCTTCCCGGTAAGGCTGCCGATGATCAAGTCGTTCACCTTTGCCTCCGGCTCTGCCGGGGTGGCCGGCGGCAAGGCGCCACATCTCTTTTTGAAGATGACGGATAGTGAGGGGCGAGTGGCGTGGGGCGAGGGACGGCCGGTGCCGGCGTGGTCGTATGAGACGTTGGAGACGGTTACGATGACCATTCGTCACCAGTTGGCGCCGGCCATCATCGGCATGCCCATCACCGATCGGCGGGCGATCCAGCAACGGATGCATCAGGCCATCGGCCGGGGGCCGAGCACGGGACAGCCCATCGCCAAGGCCGCCGTCGACATCGCCGTTCACGATCTCTGCGCACAGGCCGCGGGGATGACGCTGCGCGCCTTTTTGGGCGGCCAAGACGGGCGGAACAGCGTGGACCTGAGCTACACGCTTACCGGCCATGACCGGCCGTCAATTCTCGATGAAATGGCCGAAGGAGCCGAGACCGGTTTCCGTCACTTCAACTTCAAGGCTGCGGTTGATCCGGCGACGGATGTTGAGGTGGCGGAGACGGTGCGTGAGCGGATTCTCGACGGCGGCTTCGTCTGGGCCGACGCCAATCAAGGTTGCCAACTCCATCACGCTCGGTCGGTTGCTCGGGCATTTGAACGCATCGGCGTGGATCTGCTGGAGCAGCCGCTGCCGGCGGATCAGATCCATCTCATGCGCACACTCCGTTCGCAGACTTCGATTCCACTGGCCGTTGACGAGGCGAGCGTCAGCCCCGGCGATTTCTTCAACTATGTGAGCCAGGGCCTGGTCGACTATCTGGTCATCAAGCTCACGCGCAGCGGCGGCATTTGGCCGACCATGCAGCAGGTCGCCGTGGCCCATTCTGCCGGACTGCCGCTCATCGTCAGCGGACTGACCGATGGTTTCATCACCAAGGTCGCTGCCTGTCAGGTTGCACTTTCGGCCGGATGCACAAACCCTGCCGCCCTCAACGGCAGTCAGTTCACCGACGAGGATGCGCTCTTTCCGCAGAAGGCGGCCAATGACGAGTCCGCCTCGTTTGTTGAAAGACTGACGTGGATCAGTCAAACCGGCGAGGTCTGGATCGATGAGAAGCGCCGGATCGACGTGAAAGTGGCCGATCCGAGTTCGGGGATGTGGTTTCTGGACATGACCTTTGATCTGACCAATCTGCGCGGCGAGGCGCTGACCTTCGGATCGCCGACGACGGCTGGTCGCCCCATGGCCGGCTACGGCGGTCTCTTCTGGCGCGGCCCACGCTCGTTTCTTGACGGCGATATCCTGGCCTCGGACGGTCAGGCCGGGCCGGATGTCATGGGCCAACCGGCGTCCTGGCTGGCCTACACCGGCAAGCATGACGGCGTCACTGCCGGCGAAAATGACAGTTCGACGCTCATCTTCGTCGATCATCCCGACAACCTGCGCTATCCCAACAAGTGGTTCGTGCGCGAGACGCCCTTCGCCTGCGCCAGTTTCGCCTTCATGTTTGATGAAGAGTACGCGTTGCCGCCGGGTGAAACCCTCAGCCTGCGCTATCGGATTATCGTCGCCGATGGTGAGCGGGATCGGTCGGAGATCGAGGCGTTGGCGAAAACTTGGCAGTCCAGTTGAGACCAGGGTTCGGGCAATAATTTGTGTGTGTCGGCGCATCGCGCCGACACACACAAATTATTGCAGCTACGTCCATCCATTTTCGTAGGCGGTCTCGTACATGGCGACGATGTTCTCCGCCGGGCTGACCACCTGGATGTTGTGGCAGGGCGCCAGGATGTAGCCGCCGCCCTCGCCCAGGATGCGGATGTTGTCCAGCACCTCGGCGCGCACTTCCTCGACCGTGCCGCGGGCCAGCGTGTACTGGTTGTCCACGCCGCCGTGGAAGATCACCTGGTCGCCGAAATCCTGCTTGAGACCCTCACGCTCCATGCCCTTGCAGCGCCACTGGATCGGGTTGAGCACGTCGATGCCGGCCTCGATCATGTCGGGCAGGATGGGGCGAATGGCGCCGTCGCTGTGGTAGAAGACGTAGGCGCCGGCCTCGTGGGCCAGGTCGATCATGCGCTTCATGCGCGGGATGAGCACCTCGCGGATGGTCTTGGGCGAGAAGAGCAGGCTCTCCTGGGATCCCATGTCCTCGGCCACGTAGGAGAAGTTCACCTGGCCGGGGATGGCCTCGTAGATGCGAACCGACGACTCATAGGCGAGGTCGAAGAGCTTGTCCAGGCAGTGGAGCGCCAACTCCGGGTCGAGCATCAGATCCATGTAGGCCTGTTCCATGCCGCGCAGGCGTGCGTAGATCAGAAACGGCTCGGAGCCGCCGCCACGCACTGGGTACTGCTCCTTGCCGCGCAGTTGGTTGGGAATGCCGGAAAAGTCGTACCAGTCGACGCTGGGCCAGGTGTAGTTGGCCTCGATCTCCTCGATGCTGTTGTACTGCGCCAGCGGGTTGAAGATGCACTCCCGGTAGACGCCGTCACCGTAGACAATGTCCTGAAATCGGCAGCCGAAGATATCTTCATCGTCCGGAATCGGGGGACCGACATAGTCCGGTCCGACGCCGACGACGCCGTCGATGTGCAGTTTCTCGAACAGTCTCCCAGCGGTCGGCGCAGCCGGTGTGTTTCAGCAGCTTGGCGTGGGCCTCGTCCGTGGCCCAATAGTCGGTGGGCAGACGATCAGGCTTCTGTCGGCTGAGCACGGCCAGCCAGCGTTCCTTGGGGGTCATGCTTTCTTTGCGCATCGTGATTGATTCCTTGTCGAGGATGTTGCGGATTCATCTACTCGCCCGAGTAGTGAACCCAGTGTGAAGAACTCCTGAAGAGCGCCAGCGATGAACCGAGGATCAGCACGAAAAGGATCCAGGCCAAGGCTGAGGCGTATCCCATCTTGAAGAAGCGGAATGCGCTCTGATATAGATAGAGCGCATAGAAGAGCGTGGAATCGGCCGGCCCGCCGTTGGTCATGACGTAAGCCTGTGTGAAGACCTGGAAACCGCCGATGAGGCCGATGATCAGGTTGAAGAGAATGACAGGCGTGATCATCGGAATGGTGACATAGCGGATCTTCTTGAAAGCCCCGGCTCCGTCCAAATCGGCAGCCTCCAGCAGTTCGACGGGGATGTCCTGCAGCCCGGCCAAAAAGATTACGACCGCGTTGCCAATGGACCAGAGGCTCATGATGATCAGTGAGTTTTTGGACCAGGCCGGATCGGTGAGCCACGGAATTGGCGGAATGCCAAAAGCGCTGAACGCGTAGTTGAGCACGCCGTATTGCGGGTTGAAGAGCCAGAGCCAGACAATCGACGATGCCACGATCGGTACAATGACCGGGAGATAGAAGATCGTGCGATAGAGGGAAAGCCAGCGCACGCGCATGTTGAGCAACATGGCCAGACCCAGCGCCAACATGCCGCCGATCAGGTTGGCAAAGAAGGCGTAGTAGAGCGTGTTGCCCAACGCCAGCCAGAAGAGGCGGTCGTCAGTGAAGATGTCAACGTAGTTTTCGAGGCCGATCCAGCGCGGCGGCTGCAGGATCGAATAGACTGTGAAACTGTAGTAAAACGAGCCGACGATGGGGACGACGCCAAAGAACAGAAAGCCGAGCAGCCAAGGCGAACAGAAGGCCAGTCCTTTGGCCAGTCGCTTCAACTGTTTGCGTCGATGCACCCAGGGAGATGGTGATTTGGACGACTGTGATGCGGGCGGTCTGAGTGCAGTAGTCATGTCGCTCTATCCCTTCATGCCGGTGAACGTGATGCCTTGGATAAAGCTGCGCTGCGCAAAGAAGAAGAGCACAATGATCGGTACGGTGAAGATCGATGCAGCGGCCATGATCAACGAGAAGCGGCTCAAGCCGTACGAACTCTGCATCTGCGCCAGGCCCAACGAGATAGTGAACAGTTCACGATCATTCAAATAGATGAGCGGCACGAGGAAATCATTCCAACTGTTCAGGAATTGAAAGAGCGCCACAACCATCAATGCTGGTTTCGCCAGCGGCAGGATCACGTTCCAGAGAATGCGCAGCTCGCCTGCTCCATCGATAAATGCGGCATCGGACAACTCCTGCGGAATGCCGAGGAAGAACTGGCGCAGCAGGAAAATATAGAACGCGTTGCCAAAAAAGCTGGGAACGAAGAGCGGCCACAGTGTGTTGATCCAGCCGATCTTGTTGAAGATGATATAGAGCGGGATCATGGTTACCTGAAACGGCAACATGATCGTGCTGATCACCAGCACAAAGACGATGTCGCGGCCGGGCCACTCCATGCGAGAGAAGGCGTAGGCCGGCAATGCTGACGATATCGTGACACCGATCACGGATAATGTGGCGACGAGCACGCTATTGCGCAAATAGGTGGCAAAGGGGACGAAGATAAAGGCATCAGGAAAATTACGCCAGACGACTGGATCGGGGATCCAGGTCGGTGGATAACTCAACACCTGTTGATCGGTCTTCAGAGCCGTGGCCAACATCCAGATCAGCGGGAAAATGAAGAAGACGCCGAAGAAAATGAGAACAGTATGCTTGAACAGACTTTCGCGGGCCGATCGCCATGAGAACGATCCATGCCGAGGGCGGGATTCGGTTCCAGGCGCGAGAGCCGCGCTACGACTGCTATTGGCGCTCAAAGCTTGTCTACCTCCGCAGTTTGATCATCGAGTCATGATGGCAGCACCCGGCGCTCGAAAGCGCCGGGTGCTGCCATCATAACGCTCTATCTATGCCTGCTGCTCGTAGTATTGGTCGAGTTCCTTCTGAACTTCCTCGGTCACCTGATCGAGGATCGCCTGGGGTGTGTCATCCAGCAGGCGGACTCGGTCACGGGCTGCGTTCAGACGCTCCGAATAGTATGTGCCGACCGGCATCTTGGGCGGCAGCAACACACGATCGCCCATGAGGAACATGTCGATCATTTCCTGGAAGCCCGGATAGGCCGCCACCATCTCCTTGAACGGCTCATAGTCGAGGATCTGTGTGGTCACCGGCACGTTGATGGGCCGGTCGCCCCAAGTCAACACCTTGAAGTAGTCCTCCATCGTGCCGCCGAGACCGCCTGTATACTTCACAAATTTCCAGGCTTCGGCCGGGGCTGCCGTTCCCTTGGGAACGACGGTGAAGTCGCCGTAGCTGTAGGTTGTCTTCTCGCCGGTTCCGCCGGGCGTGGGCGCCGCTGTGATGCCGAAGCTGAAGCCATCTTCGGCGTACTTGGCGAAGTCGCCCAGTTTCCACGCGCCGCCGACTTCGTGAATGGCGATGCGCTCGGAGATGAACGGATCGAGTACGCCGGAGCGTTCGCTGGCCAAACCCTGCTCAAAGGCCTGGACCTTGGTGACGTCGTACTTCTCGGAGTACGATGCCATCCACTCGAACATTTCCACGTTTTCGGGTGCATTAGCCGTCACTTTGAGTGCGTCAGCGTCGTAGAAGTTCCCGTCGTAGGGGGCAGCCCACATCCAGTAGTTGGCCGGCATATGACCCATGCGCGTGATCTGATCGCCCTCTTCGACTGTGAGCATTTCGGCCATCTTGTCCAACTCGGCAATCGATGTCGGCGGCGCCTCGGGATCGAGTCCCGCTTCTTCAAAGAGAGACTTGTTCCAGCCCAGACATGAGGTCTGCTGCCAGTAGGAGAGTCCCCATAGCTTGCCGTTGTATTCGCCTAGGTCGAGTACGGCCGGATGGAACCATTCCTGCGCCTCGGCCAGGTCGGAGCCGGTGTCGTTGTCGTCGAGCGACAGCAAGGCGCCCTGCTCGACCAGGCTGGGAATGTTCATGGCCGAGTAGATGGTGATGGTGTCCGGCGGGTTTCCGGCCGCCACCGAACTGAGCAATTTGGTGATCAGTTCTTGGCCAGGCACTACGGTTTGGGTGGCGTGAATGCCTTCGTTGTTGGCGTTGAACGAATCGCAGACGTATTGGGTCATCTCTTCCCACTGTTCTGTCCACGAATGCCAGTAGGCGATCTCCACCGCTTCAGCGCCCGCTTCACCGCTGCCACCGGCTGTCGGTGCGGGCGCACCGGCCGGTGCACACGCAGCCAATGCCAGCCCAAAGCTGCCAACCGCTGCACTCTTCAGGAAATCTCGTCGTGAAAGTTGCCACTTGCTCATGGAACTGCCTCCTTGGAAATGGTACGCAATAGAGTTGACAGATAATAGAAAATAGGCGGTCGAAGCCTTCCTTCTCACCACGGCGGGTCTAGCAGATCATACCCTGCTTGCTCTCCAGCCCATGCCCAATTGGATTCTCCCCGATCCAGCGTTCGTCCACCGGATCCGAGGCGAGTTGATAACGGGTGTCGGTAGAAAGCCTGAGTCGATTTGTCTGATTGTCCATGCTTGCGTGCATGGTGTACATGCCAAAGATGAGCACATCACCGGCTGAGAAGTCGGCTGTCAGCCAACGACCGCCCAACTCCCGGCGTGTCGCAACGGCGTCCAGCGAATAGGCCCCGTCGCCAGGTCGCTGCCAAAGCTTCTGCCCAGATTCGATCTCGGCCGCGTCAGGGTAGTTGGTGCAATAGACATCTACATCAACTTGTCCATATGTGGCCTTGATCTCCTCAAGTCTGTGTGAGTGCTCCAGGACCATGAGGCCGCCCATCAACAGCGGAATGTCGCCCAACGGCGTCCAACTTGTGTAGAGGCGCTTTGTTCCCCTTCCCATGAAGACAACATCGTAGTGGGGGTTTGTGGCAGTCGCTTTGCCGGGCGGCTTGGCCCGGCACCACGTATAGTCGAAGTGGCGCACCGGCCCGCCCAGGAATCGTTGATAAAACGCCATCATAGGACCATCATAGAGAAGCTCCATGACTGGTGGATTGTTCTTGGCCAGTTCAGGCATGAACGAATTCGCGTTCTCATGATTGACGACGCCATCGATGAGCGGATAGTCTGGATCCAGAATATCCAGGGACGCAAGCCGTTGCAGCACAGAAAGCCGCGCCGCCAGTACCTGGCGGCGATCCAGAAGACCGGGAAGGTAGAGATAGCCGTCTTCGTCGAACCGACGTCGCAGTTCTGCGACGTCTTTGGCGACATCGCTGGACGCGCGTAGCTCGCCAAATGCGTTGGCGGACGTGTCGAGTGCGTTGCCGTGAAACATGGGCTGAACAGATCGGTTCATAGATTGTACCTTCAGGGTCAAGCTCAAAATAGATGAAGAGCGGCGAACACGGAGAGGAGCGATAAGCCACCTAATGATAGCAGGGGCCAGGGGGGAGTAGAATGGGCAGAATGGGAGAAAACATGTACAATTTGGCACAATGATTGATATTCATCGGCTCTTCACTGCCCAGGGCAGTTCTCCGGCTCTTGGTCATATTTCGTTAGCGGGCATTCAGACTACCGTCGGACTTCCCAAGCACACGCTGCGCGTTCTTGGCCAATATGCGGTTGTCTATGTGACGAGCGGTCAGGGTGATCTGCGCGACGCACTGGGGCTGTACAGGACCGTTGGTCCGGGCGATCTGCTTTTCATTTTCCCGGAAATCGGCCATACCTACGGCCCATACCAGGGTCAAGTTTGGGATGAGATTTTCATCGTCTTTGGCGGCCCCGTCTTCGACCTGTGGCGTGATAGCAGGCTGCTGGACCCAACTCAACCGATCCTGCATCTGGAACCTGTCGAGTTCTGGTCCCGGCAACTGGTTGATTCGGTCTGGTCGGCACCCCAGTCCAGCAGCGAGGCTATGCTCATGCGAATCTGTCGGCTGCAACAGTTCATCGCCGACGCCCGGAGGCATGGCCAGATTGGGACAGCGGACGCTGGTGACTCGGCATGGCTCTCGCAGGCCAGAGCGATGCTGGAATCCGAGATGACGCGCCAACCCGACTATGGCGCAATTTCACGGCAACTTGGTATGTCCTACGACGGGTTCCGCAGACGGTTTGCCAGAGAGATGGGCCTATCGCCTGGAAAGTACCACGGTCAGTACCGTATCAGCCAAGCCTGTCAACTGCTGGTGACGGAACCGATGACGCTGAAGGAGATTGCCATTCGACTCGGCTTTAGCGATGAGTTTCACCTCTCCAAGCGCTTCAAGCAGATCGTTGGCATGTCGCCGCGAGAGTTCCGAACATTCTTCGTGGCCAACGGATGACTGCGCACAAACGGACCACTCCATCAAAGCATCTATCGCGTGATCCTTAGACTTGCCCAGACCTACAGCGAAACCGTCTATCTGAAGCCGGACCAACTGAGCACGGAGTATCGAAAATTGTAAAAACAGGAGGTCGGGTCATAGACCCGACCTCCTGTTTTTACAAACCTCGCCTACTCGCCGCCTTCATCGTACGCAGTCAGCGGCCGGTACCAGATGTTGCGAAAGCGCACCAGATCGCCGTGGTCTTGCAGCGAGAGCGGGCCGGTTTCCGGGTGCGGCTTGTACGGGTAGACGTCCCGATGGCCGGTGGGACCTGATGCAGCGGCTGGTCGAGATGCAGCAGCACGCCGTTGAGGAAGACCGTCACCGATGCCGGACGGGTCACTTGTCGCCGTCAAATCGGGGTCCCTTCCAGACGATGTCATAGGTCTGCCATTCGCCCGGCTTGCGACAGGCATTGACCAGCGGCGGATACTCGCCGTAGATGGCCCCGGTCGTGCCGTCGGCGTAGGTGGGGTTGTCGTAGCAGTCCAGCACCTGGATCTCGTACAGCCCCATGAGAAAGACCCCGCTGTTGCCCCGCCCCTGCGAGTCGCCCTTGACCTCGGCAGGCGCGGCCCACTCCAGATGAAGCTGGCAGTCGCCGAAGTGCTCTTTGGTCTCGATGCCGCCGCTTTTGGGAACAACCTCCATGTAGCCGTTTTCCACTTTCCATGGAGCGTCACCATCGCGGCCGACCCAACCGGATAGGTCTGTGCCGTCGAAGAGGATGACGGCGTCGGAGGGCGCCTGGTTGGGATCGGCGCCCGGCGTGACGATGCGCGGGCGAGGGCGTGCCTTGTCGTGGACTCGATACTGCGATCCGGGAATGAAGGGGGTGTCGTCGTAGCCTGGTCGATCTTGTGACATTTTTGTGCCTCAATTCATGGTGGTTAGATCTGCAATATAGACAAAGATCTGTCACAGATCTTCTGCCTTTAATCAATACGTCCCCAACTCCTTGGCCAACTCCACGATGTGGCGGAAGTTCTCCAAACTCACGCTGGACGGCACCGAATGGTCCGACGAGAAGATATAGCCGCCATTCTCTTTCACCACCGGCACGACACGGTTCATCTCTTCGCTGATAGCGTCCACGTCAGTCCAGAGGACGGCGTTGATGCCGCCGTGGAGCAATAGATCGTCGCCGAAGGTCTGCTTCAGTTGGATCGGTTCCATGCCCGCCTTGACCTCCAGCGGATTGAGGCCGTCCAGCCCCATGTCGACCAATTCAGGCACGAACGGCCGGATGTCGCCGCACGAGTGCAGATGGGCCTTGATGCCCTTGGCGTGGGCCCAATCGATGGCCCGCTGATGGACCGGCTTGAGCAGTTCACGATACATCTTGAGCGAGAAGAACTGGTTCTCCTTGTAGCCCATGTCATCGAACCAGAAGACCGAATCGATCTCGTAGCCGGCATCCCACATGCGGTCGAGCAGCGCCAGGCTGACCGTCAGCTCGTGGTTGAACATGTCGGCGACCCATTCCGGGTCCTCCACAAGGGCGAAGAGCAGCCGTTCGGTGCCCACGATCCACGAGTGGGTCACGTCGAAGCCCGCCCAGAGCAGACCCTGCAGCCAATAGCCTTCCTTGCGCCAAGTTGCGTAGTTCTCTTTCAGCATTTGCCAGGGGATGCGGTCGTCGTTGGGGACCATGCGTGCCTTGGCCTCGGCCCAGCTATCGCGGTCAACGATGGTGAAGTCGAGAAACTGAGGCGTGGACGCCTCTATCTTCCAGCTCTTCAGCGTCGTGCCCCACTCGGTGATGGTGGTGACGAACTCGTCGGTCTCTTCGATGGTGCGCTGCGGATACTGGGGCGAGTTGTCGACGCCGATCAGGTAGCGTTTGTCCAGGCCGAAGTAGTCGACGTAGCTGACGTCTTTGGGCATGCCTTCGCGTTGCCAGCGTGCGATAGTGGCGTCCCACGGGTCGTCGATCACCGGGATGCGGTCGGCCTCACGATGTTCGAACATGCGCGTGAATCGTTCGTGGCTGGTCATGGGTGACACCGGGAATCCTCCTCATGGTCTGTGCGTTTCGGTGTGGAGGTACGCTTGTCATACTGCTAGATTGAACCACACAGGAGTCACCGCTATGTTTTGTCGATGTTGCCGATGAGGGAAACGACTGAAGTCGTCGCTGCGAACCGCTGACAATTGAAGTTGACCATTCTAAACCGGCAATTCACTCGCTTTGTTCGCCTTTCTCCGGCCGGCAATAATCGTCCTCAAAGCGAGTGATATCCGCCTGCTGCCAATTGCCGAAAGCCACTTCCAGTACGCGCACTGCCGGCCCTGCACTGCTCAGGCGATGCTTGGCATTGGCCGGAATCCACACCTCGTCGCCCGCTTTTGGATAGAGGATCTGTTCATCGATCTGAACCGCCGCACCGTCGTCCAGCACGATCCACAGTTCGGCGCGCCCGGTGTGTGATTGCAGACTCAGCCGCTCGCCCGGCTTGACGGTCATCAGGCTGACAGTCGTCTCGGCGTTGTGGACGTATTGCACAAAGGATCCCCAAGGTCGCACTACGACATCGCCTTCAGGTCTGTGGTCTGGGATCGGCTTTGTCACATAGTTGGTCATTGGTCGCTCTTTCCAAAGTCAACGCGTGGAATCATGGTCGGCGTGCCGTCGATGTCGATCACGACCTGGTTGAAATTGCGTTCGGCAATGGACCCATAGTCCTGGCCTGACTTGCACGAGTAGACGCACAGATAGATAAGCGGCTCAAAACCCACGTTCATGGTGCGGTGGGCGGTGTGGCCGGGCACATAGACTCCGCTGTTGGGCGTCAACGGCACGATCCGGCTGGCGCCGACGGCCTCGTCTTCCATCAGCATCAGTCCCTGGCCGCGCAGGCCGAAGTAGTACTCGGACGCCGGTCGCCAGGCATGATAGTGGCCTCTGGTCATGAAATACTCATCGCCGATCTTGCCTGGATAGATGCAGGCGATGGTGTACCAGAGCGCCCCCTCGGTTGTCTCCGGTTCAACAGCGGCCACGGTGTAGAGCAGCGCATCGCCTTGGGCGAGAGCCGCTTCAAAAGCCGCCTCGTCCGCGAAATAGCCGCGCATGGCGCTCAGTCGCCGCTCGACCGGGGTCACGCCCGCGATCGTGCCGGTCTCCGGATCAAATTCAGAAAAAAGCTCGGGAAATACTGACATCTTGATGTTTGGCTCCCATGAAAAACACTACAACGGATTAAGAATGCAACGGATTATTGACTGGTTGAGGCTGTTCTTGCGTAAAAACCATTGCTTCTCTGCGGCGAAACAAAACCGTTTCTGCCCAAATCCGTTGTAGTGTTTAGTATTGTGACATAATCACAGAAAAAGCCGGAACCAGCAATTGGGCATACCGTTGTCGTTTGTGGCCGTTCACGAACAGCATTAACCACTACTACAGGGTTTCCGGCAGCGTCTCCTTCACAAACGCCACGACCACCTTGACCGGCTGATCGTTCTCGCTGCTCAACGTGTAGCGACCGGCGGCCGCGGGGACGACAAAGGTCTCGGCGTAGTTGAAGCGCTGCCGCATGCCGTTGGCCGTCTCCAGAATCACCGATGTCCCTTCAACCAGACTCATGATGTGACACGAGCCGGCGGTTTCGCCCTCGACGCTGGTGGTGAACTCGTAGCGATGCACGTCGTAGAAATGGAGCGGATGGGTGGGCAGATGGACAAGCCGCCAACCTTCGCCCTCGTCCAGTGTGGTCGGATGCGAGACAAACTCTGCCTGGATACGGGCGCCCTTGCGATCAAAGTGGAGGTTCTCGAAGGCGCGCTCGATGTTGATGGGCCGCGGCTTGCCGTCCAGATCGAGCCGCATCCAGTCGTACATCTTGAAGGTGAAGATGTAGGGCGTGGCGCTGATCTCCAGCACCATGACGTCGACGCCGGCGCAGTGGATGGTGCCGTTGGGGATCAGGAAGAGATCGTGCTTGGTGGCCGGTTCGGTGTTGACGAAGCGTTCTACGTCGATGGGCGTGGCTTCCTTGAAGCTGCGCTCCAATTCGGCCCTGAACTCACCAGCGTCAATCTCCTCGTCAAAGCCGAGATAGACTTGGGCATCGGGTCCGGAATCCAGAATGTAGTAGGTCTCGTCCTGGGTGTAGGTCTCGCCGAAGTGTTGGCGGATGTAGTCGGGCCGTGGGTGGCACTGGACCGAGAGATTGCCGCCGTCGAAGGTGTCGAGAAAGTCAAAGCGGATGGGGAATTCGTACCCGAAAAAGTCGGCGCACTCGCCAATGACGGCCCGATTGTCGTGGAACATGAGCATGTCGAACGAGACTTCGAGCAGCAGCCCATCGCTCTCGAACAGCAGCCCGTTTTCCGGCACGATCAACTCGAACGACCAGGCGTAGTTGACGGCATCCTGGGGCAGTTGGGGGATCTTCTCCTTGATCCACTGGCCGCCCCACGCGCCCGGCTCGAACCAGGGCCGCACGCGGAAGTAGTTGCGGCTCATTGCCTCCAGTCCGGCACGCAGATCGTCCCCGGACATCCAGGTCGGTTCGTCCGGTCGTTGTCCGTCGACGATGAAGTCGATCTCGGGCAGCAGCCCGGCCTTGTGTCGGTTCAGCGCGATCCAGTCGACGAAGTAGAATCGCTTGTACATGGGCTTGGGCGCTCCGGGCTACGACGCGCCCAGGTTGGTGACGCTGCCGGCGCGGGATCGAAATTGCAATTCGTTCTTGGGCAGATCGACGTAGACCAGCGTCCCCTGCCAGCCGGCCAGCGCCGCGCCGCAGCCGTAGAGGATGTTGAGTGAGGCCGCAGCGTCGGGTTGGAGCGCAGCAGAGCTTCCGCCTGTCGAAAAAGTCGAGCAGCTCACCGGTGAAGCGCGTGCCGAAGATGGGGTCGTCGCCGCCCAGGAACGGCTCGATCAGCGCGTTGACGGTCTCTTCCGGCAACAGCGCGCCGGACACGTCGGTCCAGGCTGCTGTGATGCCCAGCCTTTTCAGTGCCGCATCCAGATCTTGGCGCAACTGCTCCCAGAAGACGCCTTGGTAGCCGTCGATGATCACGACAGCGTGGTGAGCAAGTTCACTGGCCAGCCCGCCATAGCCAAGGCCGATCTTCCCGCTGCCAATTGGGAAACCTGGGTAGAGGTCGTATTGGCCGACCGGTACGGGTTTGTGGTTGACAGGAGCCAGATCCTGGGAGGTTCTGCGCCATTCAGTTGGTGTCATCTATGTCTTTTCCTGAGTCTAAAGAAGTTGTAGCGCGAATCGGTAGCACGACATTCATGTTGTAGCAGTAACAATGTAGGTGCGGTCTGCAACCGCACGAACTGCGGAATCTCTGGGCTATTCGGGAATCGTGCGGTTGCAAACTGCACCTACGATCAATTGCCGGATTAAATTCTCAACCGTCAATATGTCATAGGTGCTTCTGCCGATTGCGTCAGCCGGCAACGACATAAATGTCGTGCTACAGGCGCAACGCAGCCAGCCGATCAAAGGTCGGACGCAACTGGTCGAACGCTTCGATGTAGGCGTCGACATAGGGCTGATACGCTGCATGAGCGATCCGTCTGCGGCGCTGTTTCGGTGGTGATGCGTGCACACGAGCGAGCGGCTTCGGCCAGATCGGGGAAGATGCCGACGGCATGTCCGGCGATGAGCGCGCTGCCGAGAATGGCACGGTCCGCGTGTTGCAGCGTGAAATAGGGCAGGCCGAGCACGTCGGCCTTGATCTGGTTCCAAAGGCCGCTGGAGGCGCCGCCGCCGATGACGCGCACACCGGTCAGATCAAGATCCGGGACTGTACCGACGCAGCACGCGCAACGCCTGCGGCAAAGTCGTAGCCGATCGATTCCAGCAGCGCCCGGTAGAAGTGGGATCGGGTATGCGTCCAGTCGAACCCGATCCAGGCCCCGCGTGAGTCGGCGTCCACGGGGCAGATGCGTCCACCCAGATGGGGCAGGAAGAGCAGGCCGTCGGAGCCTGCGGGCACGGATCTTGGCCTGCTCGTCCAGCCGGGCATAGAGCGATTTGGCCGGCTCGCTCTGGTCCGCCTGCCGAACTGTTCTACGAACCAGCGATGGGTCAGCCCGCCGCCGCCGATGTACATCATCCAGTACCAGTTGTCGTCGCCCAGCGGACCGGCCAACGACTGCAACATGCCGAACTCGGTGTCGACCAGAAACTCGTCTGCGCAGGTGGCGAAGACGGGGAAGGTGCCGGCCACGTCGATGCACTCGCCGGCATCGACCACGCCCGCGCCCACAAAGCCCGCCACCTGATCGCCTGCGCCGGCCACCAGTGGCACGCCCGCCGCCAGCCCGCAGCGCGCCGCGCTCTCGTCCGACAGCGTGCCGATGACCGTGGCCGAGGGCACGATGCGCGGCAGATGCTCGCGGCTCAATCCCCAGATGTCGAGCAGTTCGTCCGACCAGGCACGGGTGCGGGTATCGGCCAAGCCGAGCCAGGTGAGATAGGACGGATCGACAAAGGCGTCATCGGCTGACAGACCGGCCAGCCGCCCGGCCACGTAGTTGGCCAGGATCTGCACCTTGTCGATCTTGCGATAGATGTCGGGATGTCGATCCTTCCACCAGGCCAATCGCGGCGCGCCCAGCACGGCAGCGCCTGCCAACTCGAAGACCCGGTTTCCATGTTCGCGCTCGACCTGTTCGAGGTAGGGCTGATAGCGGCTGTCGAGGGTGGACGGATACCAGGGCGTCACCGGATTCCAGTCCCGGTCGATGGCCATGAGCCCGCCCATCTGGCCGTCGAAGCCGATGGCCGCCACATCGGCGGCCCCGATGCCGGATTTCTCGACCACTTCCGCGATCAGATCCAGGGCCTTGGCCACGAACTCGTCGGGATCCTGCTCGGCGATGCCGGGCTGGGGCTGGTGCAGCGTGGTGGCGCGGGTGGCGTGGGCAACCGCATTGCCTTCGAGATCAAAGAGTGTGGCCTTGACGACACTGGTGCCGAGATCGACACCGATCAGATAGGTCTTTGCCATCGGTCAGTTTCCCCACATCTCGGAGAATTCTTCTTTCTCTTTCAGCTCGATCAACGGAATATCGGTCGTGAACGGGTAGTCGCCGGTGAAGCAGGCGTTGCAATAGCCGTCTTCGGCCTTGAGCGCACGCATGAGGCCGGAGAGCGAAAGATAGGCGAGCGAGTCGGCGCCGATGTGGTCACGAATCTCTTCAAGACTTTTGTTGGCCGCGATCAGCTCGTCCTGCGAGGCCATGTCGACGCCCATGAAGCAGGGAAACTTGATCGGCGGACAGGCCACGCGCACGTGCACTTCGGTGGCGCCGGCGTCGCGCATCATCTGCACCAGCGGGCCGGAGGTGTTGCCGCGCACGATCGAGTCGTCGACCAGCACAATGCGTTTGCCGCGCAGATTCTCGGGCAGCGGGTTGAACTTCATGGCGACGCCGACCTTGCGCAGCGCATCCGTCGGCTCGATGAAGGTGCGGCCGATGTAGCGGCTCTTGATCAGCCCTTCGCTGTAGGGAATCTTGCTCTTCTGTGCAAAGCCGATGGCGTGGGGCGTGCCCGAATCCGGCACCGGCACGACGATGTCGGCCTCGACGGATGACTCACGGGCCAGTTGTCGGCCCAGTTTCTGGCGGATGCGGTGGACCAGCTTGCCGTTGAGCACGCTGTCGGGCCGGGCGAAGTAGATCTGCTCGAAGGTGCAGAAGGCCAGATTTTGCGGCGGCGCACCCTGGGAGATCTCATAGCCGTCCTCGGTGAGGCGTACGATCTCGCCGGGCGCAATCTCGCGTACGAACTTGGCCCCGATGGTGGAGAAGGCGCAGCTCTCCGAGGCCAGGACATAGCCGTTTTCCAACTCGCCCAGCGCCAGCGGTCGCAGGCCCCACGGATCGCGCACACCGTAGACCGCGTCCTTGGTCAGGATGGTCAGCGTATACGCGCCCTCGACCTTGGCCATGAGAATGCGAATACGCGTTAACCAATCCGGACCGCCGGCGCCGGCCAGCAGGTGGATGAGCAACTCGCTGTCGGTCGAGGTCGTCAGCCCGACGCCTCGTTCCAGCAGCTCGCGGCGCAGTTGCGGGCCGTTGATCAGGTTGCCGTTGTGGCCCAGGGCCAGCGGACCATCCAGCGTTTCCAGAATGTAGGGCTGGGTGTTGCGCGGCTTGGGCGAACCGGTGGTCGAATAGCGGGTGTGCCCAATGGCCAGGTGTCCCTGGAGATAGCGCAGGTTGTCCTCGTTGAAGACCTGGGAGACAAGCCCCATGCCTTTGTGGACATGGGCCATGCGCCCGTCGCAGGTCACAATGCCGGCGGCCTCTTGCCCGCGATGTTGCAGGGCATAGAGTCCAAAAAAGGTCAGACGTGCTACCTGTTGGCCAGGCGCAACGATGCCAAAGACACCACATTCTTCGTGGGGCTTGTCATCTGAGTACATTGGGTTCTCCCTATAGAGATTCTAGATCGGACATACAACGAACTGCTGCTTGCTGCGTACTGCGTGCTGCTTGAAAAAAAGCTGTCTGAATGCCATCTGGTCAGTCGGACGGAAATGGTCGTTCGACGAACACGCCGCCGCACACGTACCAATCAAGCAGCACGCAGCAAGCAAGCATTCTTCACAAAACTTCCCTCGCCGCCAGCGCATTCTCCACCGCTTCCTCCACCGAATCCGCCAACGCCGTCAAATGTCCCATCTTGCGACCGGGGCGGGCTTCGTGTTTGCCGTAGAGGTGCAGCTTGATGCCGGGCTTGGCCAACGCTGCGGCCCAGTTGGGCGTGCCGTCCTGCCAGAGATCGCCCAGCAGGTTGACCATGGCGGCCGGGCGCAGGTAGTCGGTGCAGCCCAGCGGCAGTCCGCAGACGGCACGGGCCTGCTGCTCGAACTGGCTGGTGATGGCATTGTTGACGGTCAGGTGGCCCGAGTTGTGGGGTCGCGGGGCCAACTCGTTGATCAGCAACTGGTCGTCCTCCGTCACGAAAAACTCGACGCAGAGCACGCCGACCACATCCAACCGGTCCATGATCGCCTGGGTCAGATCCACGGCATGCGCGGCGACAGCCAGCGGCACACGCGCCGGCGCAATGGAGATGTCTAGAATGTGGTTTCTGTGGATGTTTTCGATGGCGCCGTAGGAGGCGAATCCACCGTTCACGCCCCGTGCAGCCACGACCGAAATCTCCTTGGCGAAGGGAACGAATGCCTCAAGGATCGACTCCTGATGCCCCACGCTATCCCACGCCGCCTCGACATCCTCGGGCGCCTCGATCTTTGCCTGTCCCTTGCCGTCATAGCCGAAGGAGGCGGTCTTGAGCACGGCAGGCAGTCCGATCTCTGCGATGCCCTGTCTGCAGATCGTCCAGCGAGCGTACCGGCACAAACGGCGCAACCGGAATGCCGGCATCGGCCAGAAATGTCTTCTCGCGCAGACGATGTTGGGTCATATGCAGCACGTGGCCGCCGGGCCGCACGGGCACGCCTTCTTCCGCCGCGATCTCGGCCACCATCGACGACACGTTCTCGAACTCGAAGGTCACCACATCGACGCCTTGCACGAAGTCGCGCACGGCGTCCAGATCGTCGTAGGCTGCGCTTACCTCGCGGTCGGCCATCATGCCGGTCGGCGAATCAGCATCGGGCGAAAAGGTGTGAATACGATAGCCCAGCGGCCGCGCGGCCAAGGCCAGCATGCGGCCAAGCTGTCCGCTGCCGAAGACGCCAATGGTTGCCGGGGGGAGGATGGGCGATTGCATGAAATGCTCCGGGAAAAATAAAGAGCGAAGAACAAAGATCAAAGAACGTCTGGACGATCTCTTGAGCGTTCCAACAACCGATCTTCGATCTTGGATCTTTGTTCTTCGACTAATCGTCGGTAAATTCGAGCTTCTCCGCCATCACCTGCTCTGCACGTTGTTGCCGGAAAACTCGCAGGGCGTCACGGTATGCCGGACGGGTGTTGCCGAGGATCGAGAGGGCCAGCAGCGCGGCGTTGATGGCCCCGGCCTTGCCGATGGCCATGGTGGCGACCGGCACGCCCGCTGGCATCTGCACGATGGAGAGCAGCGAGTCCATGCCGCTCAGGGCGCTGCTCTGCACCGGCACGCCGATGACGGGCAGCAGCGTGTGGCCGGCGACCATGCCGGGCAGATGCGCGGCCCCGCCCGCCCCGGCGATGATGACCTCAAGGCCGCGGTCTTCGGCCTGCGCGGCGTATTCGAACATCAACTCGGGCGTGCGGTGGGCCGAGACGATGCGCACTTCGTGGGGGACATCGAAGTCGCGCAATGTCTGCGCCGCAAACTGCATGCATCGTTCCCAATCCGAACTGCTGCCCATGATCACGCCGACCAGCGGCGATTCTGAATTCGTCATGCGATTATTCCTGGTCTTGGTATCTATTTGGCCGTCGGCCGATCGAACGCGGATGACGTCATGTAGGGCGGAATGGCATTCCGCCTGGCTGAGCTAAGCTTTGCCAAGCTGGTCGGATTGCCAATCCGGTTACGGATCGCCATTCCGCAACCACGACTTCAGATTGCGCTCAATCCGCGCCTCTGCCGGAACCTCGCCCGGCACAAACGTCTCGCCGGTGAGCATCTCGTAGGTGCGGATGTAGCGCAACGCCGCCTGGACAGCGAGATCGGCGGGCAGGGGAGACGGATCGCCGTCGCCACGATAGCCTTGCGCGGCATAGGCCAGGCGCACGAACTCCTTGTCGAAGTTCTCCGGCTCTTGGCCGGCGCTGCGCCGGGCCTCATACGTGTCCGCGATCCAGAAACGGCTGGAGTCGGGCGTGTGGACCTCGTCGATCAGCATGATGCTGCCGTCGGGCGAGACGCCGAACTCGTACTTGGTGTCGACCAGGATCAGCCCGGCCCGGCCGCGCAATCTCCTGACCGCGCTTGAAGAGGGCGATGGCCGCTTCCTGGACATTCGCCCACATCTCCGGCTCGACCAAGCCCAGCGATGTCACCTGCTCGTTGGTGATGCGCTCGTCATGGCCGCCGTCACTGGCCTTGGTCGTCGGCGTGATGATCGGCTCCGGCAGCGGATCGTTCTTCTGCAAGCCGTCGGGAAAGTCGATACCGTAGATGGTGCGCTTGCCCTGACTCGTACTGGTACCAGAGCGCAGTCGTGGTGACGCCGCTGATATAGCCGCGCACGACCACCTCGACCGGCAGCGTGTCGCAGCGTCGAGCCACGGTCACGTTGGGATCGGGCACGGCGATCAGGTGGTTGTCGACGATGTCGCGCGTCTGCTCAAACCAGAACGCGGCCAGTTGGTTGAGCACCTGACCCTTGAAGGGCACCAGTCCCAGAATGCGATCAAAGGCCGACAGACGGTCGGTGGTGACGATGATCAACTGATCTTCATCGCCATCGGTGTGCTCGTAGATCTCGCGCACCTTGCCGCTGGTCTTGGAGCCGAGGAAAGGCAGATCGACGCCGGACAGCGCGTCGGCGAGATGGTCTTGGATGAACGATTCTGTGATCTGGGTCATTGATGGCTCTCGTATTGTACCGCGGCATTCATGCCGCAGGACTTCGGTTACGACCGGAACGGACCGACGACATAAATGTCGTGGTACAGAGTCGCCTACGCGCTGAGAAACGCCTCGAACAACGCCAACCCTAGCCGACCGCTGCCGCCCAGCGGATTCTGGATCGACACGATGTGATCCTCCGGATGGGGCATGAGGCCGACCACGTTGCCGCGGCGGTTGCAGATGCCGGCGATGTCGGCCACCGATCCGTTGGGGTTGAGCGGATAGCGTCCATCCACCGGATTGCCGTCGGCATCAACGTAGGTGAACGCCACCAGATTTTCGTCGTGCAAGACGACTCAACGTCGCTTCATCCTTGACCTGGAAATTGCCTTCGCCGTGGGCCACCGGGCAGAAGATCAGGTCGTCGATGGCGCCCAGGAAACCGGCCTTGGCCGACGGGTTGACCTTGAGATGGACCCATCGACACTCGAAACGGCCGCCCGCATTTTCGGTCAGCGTCACCGCCCGCGTGCCGATCTCGGCCAGGTCGCTGCGCGTGGCTTCGTCCGAGTGCTGGCCGGGCAGCAGACCGGCCTTGACCAGCACCTGAAAGCCGTTGCAGATGCCCAGCACCGGCTTGCCCGCGTCCACAAAGGCGTGAAGCTGATCATGAAAAAAGACCTGGAGATCGAGCGCCCAGCGCACGCCCGCACCCAGCGCGTCGCCGTAGGAAAAGCCGCCGGGCAGCAGCAGCATGTCGTAGTCGTCGAAACGTCGCTCGCCCAGGCGCAGCCGGTTGAGATGCACGATCTCCGGCGCGCCGCCGGCCAGTTCGCAGGCGCGTGCGGCCTCGCCGTCGCGATTGGTGCCGGACGCATGGAGAATGAGGATGGATGGTTTCATCTGATCCCGACTCATACGACTATCGCTTCGGCTAGCACGACGTCACGGATTTCAGGGCGAAGCGATTCTCTGGGTACGACATCGACTTTACGGCCGAACGTCTCTTCAAGGTAGATCCCAAGGCCCACGAGGTCAAACAGGCTCGCTTGCTCATCAAAATCGACGAGAAGATCGATGTCACTCGACGACGTCTCTCTTCATGGACGACGGAACCGAAGAGGCTGATCTCTCGGACTCGGAATCTCGTGTTCAATTCGTCACGGAGTGCACGTAACGTTGTTAGGATATCATCTCGCATTTCCATGCTCCTATGATCTGTTCGACGGCTAAGTCTAGCAGATCTGCACCATTCTGGCTGACGTGCAGCCTAGACCTCTGAGTCACTTCGCCCACGCGGGTGATCGTTTGTTTCAGGAAGATGCGTTCTAACGTTGCTGCATCCGCCGGCTCAACCTCGACCAGCAGCCGGCCGTTACTTTCGCTGAAGAGGAACTCGGTTGACGACAGGTCGCTCGCCGGCAACGTGACATCTGGCCCCCAAACGTCCGGCCAGACACATCTCGGCCAGGGCAACGGCCAGCCCGCCTTCGCTCAGGTCGTGGCAGGCACGCACCAGACCTTGCGAGCATGGCCTCGGTGCAGCGCCCGATAGCGGGCCAGCGGCTCGTCGGGCATGGTCGGCGCCGTGCCGCCCGCTCTGCCCAGCTGCTCGTAGAGCAGCGAGCCGCCCAGTTCGGCCTTGGTTTCGCCCAGCAGATAGAGCAGATTGCCCGCCTGCTTGAAGTCCGAGGTGACGCAGCGCTGCATGTCCGGCACGATGCCGATGGCCGAGATGAGCAGCGTGCCCGGAATCGGCTGGCCGTTGAACTCGTTGTAGAGGCTGTCCTTGCCGGAGATGAAGGGCGTGCCGATAGGCCACGGCGGCGTCGTAGCAGCCCTGGCAGGTGCGCACCAGCGCGCCCAGCCGATCCGGATAGGTCGGGTTGCCCCAGCAGAAGTTGTCCAGAATGGCGATGCGATCCGGGTCGGCGCCCACGGCCACGGCGTTGCGCACGGCTTCGTCGATGGCGCTGACGGCCATGGCGTAGGGGTCACGCTGACCCAGCAGCGGGATTGACGCCGTTGCTGAGAGCGAAAACGCCTTGTCGTGCTCCCAGGTGCCCAGCGGCTTGAGCACGGCGGCGTCGGACGGGCCGTCCATCTCCGGACCGATGAAGGGGCGCACCAGCGTGCCGCCGCGCACTTCGTGATCGTAGGTGCGGACGATCTGCTCTTTGCTGGCGACGGTGGGGGTGGAGAGCAGGGCGAGCAGGAGTGTCGTTGAGATTGGGGGAGTGGGTGAGTGGGTGAGTGGGCGCTCGTGTCTGTCCTGCTCGACCCAGACGGCCGTCATGTGGCGCCGCGGCAGGCCGTCGTGGACGAAGCTCATGGGCAGGTCGGCGACGATGCGGTCGTTGTAGCGCACGCGCAGGTCGTCGTCGCCGGTGAAGGTGCCGAGCACGCTGACTTCCACGTCCCACAGATCGGCCAGCGCCTGCAAGCGGTCCAGCTTGGCAGGCGGCACGGCCACGACCATGCGTTCCTGCGCCTCGGAGAGCCAGATCTCCCACGGCGTCAGGCCGGGGTATTTGAGCGGCGCTTTGGTCAGCTCGATGTCGACGCCCAGCTCTTCGCCCATCTCGCCGATCGACGAGGAGAAGCCGCCGGCGCCGCAGTCGGTGATGGCGGTGTAGAGTTGCTTCGTCGCGGGCCGCCTCGATCAGCTCGATCAGCCCCTTCTCGGTGATGGGGTCGCCGATCTGCACGGCGCTGCCCGACGTTTCGCTGGTCTCGTGGGTCAGCTCGACCGAGGAAAAGGTGGCTCCGTGCAGGCCGTCGCGACCGGTGCGGCCACCCAACGCAACGACCAGATCGCCGACGTGTGCGGCGGTGGGATGTTTGCCCCTGGGCAGCAGACCGGCGCAGCCGCAGAAGACCAGCGGATTGCCCAGATAGCCCTCGTCGTAGATGACCGCGCCGTTGACCGTGGGCAGCCCCAGCTTGTTGCCGTAGTCGCCGACGCCGGCCACCACGCCCTCGGCAATGCGCCGCGGATGGAGCACGCCGTCGGGCACCTGATCGACCGGGTAGTCCTGGGGGCCGAAGCAGAGCACGTCGGTGGTGGCGATGGGCCGTGCCGAGACGCCGATGATGTCGCGCACCACGCCGCCGATGCCGGTGTTGGCCCCGCCAAAGGGCTCCAGCGCCGACGGGTGGTTGTGGGTCTCGACCTTGAAGGCCAGGTCCAGCGTGTCGTCAAAGGCGATGATGCCGGCGTCGTCCACAAAGGCCGAGTGCAGCCAGTCCGGGTAGACCGCTTCGGTGGCGGCGCGGATGTACTGGTTGAGCAGGCCGTCGACCGTCTCCTGGTGGATGACCTCGCCGTCGGCATTCTGCAATCGTGAAATCGATCTCGGCGCGGAAGGTCTTGTGCACGCAGTGCTCTGACCAGGTCTGTGCCAGCGTCTCCAGTTCGACGTCGGTGGGCGAACGGCCCAGGTCGGCATAGAATTGCTGGATGACGCGCATCTCATCCAGATCGAGCGAGAGCAGGCGCTCTCGGCTGAGCGTCAGCAGCGCGTCGGCATCGAGTCCGTCGAGTGCCACGCTCTCCACCATGTCACTGGCGGTGGTCTCGGCGTCGAAATGAGGCGTCATGGGGCCGAGGCTGAAGTGTTGGATGGTCTCGTTGCAGAGCAACTGGCCGGCCAGCATACGCACCTGCGCTTCGGTCAGCGCGCCTTCAAGGTCGTAGCGCACGGCGGTCGTGACCTCGCAGTCTGGCAGGCCGATCTCCTCCATGCCGCGCATCAGCTCGCGTGCGGTGATGTCGGTGACACCGGGGCGTGGCGCTACTTCAACAATGTGTATGCCATCGGGCGAAGTCGGCGGTTCGTCAACGGACAGATCTGTCCAACTGGACGATTCCGTGACCGGATCCACTAATAGAAAGGTGCAGAGTCTCTCAATCGACTCTGCACCGGGATCTTTTGCTAGAAAATAGACGGAAGTGATGTGGCAGTCCGCCACTCCGTGGTGGCCAAGGGCTGCGGCGTTGCGAAGAAAACCCTGGGCTGCGGCCAGGTGCTGGCCTCGAACCTCAATGCGGATAGTCATGGCGCTCCTACAGATTCTGACAAACGGCTAGCAGCTCAGAAAAATTCGCGCCGTTAGCGTAACATGAAGGGGGTAATGGATCAAAACGGTGTTGGGTTCAATTGATGGGGAAAAAATGCTACAATAATGGCGTTGGACAAACTTGTCGGATAACCATGATGTAGCGCATCTTTGATGGCACGAGGTACTTGCTAGAATCCCGGGTCCGTATGCAGACAATGGTGCCATATGGAAGAAAAATCTCAGCGTACGCTACCGCTTGAACGCATAATCGCTTTGGCGAGCGACGCAATTATCACAGTCGATGCAGCGCAGCGGATCGTAATGTTTAATCAGGGCGCTGCTCAGATTTTTGGCTACCCTGTACATGAGGCGATTGGTCAGCCGCTCGATATCCTCATTCCGCATAGCGTTGTAGAGCTGCATCGGCGCCATACGCGTGACTTTGCTGCCACAGCAGAAGAGGCACAACCGCGTGCGATGGGTCAGCACCGCGAGGTCTTTGGCCGCCGAAAGGATGGCAGCGAGTTTCCCGCTGAAGCAACGATCATCAAGCTGATTGACCGCGGGCAAACGACGTTTACAATCATGTTGCGCGATATCAGCGATCGGAAAGGCGTTGAGGATGAGCTTCGTCAGGCCGAGACGCGTAATCGTCTCCTGATCGATAGTGTCCAAGACTACGCAATCTATATGCTTGATCTCACCGGACATGTCATAAGCTGGAACTCCGGCGCGGAACGTATCATGGGCTACGGGGCTACTGAGATCATTGGGCGTCATTTTTCATGTCTTTTTGCGCCAGCGGACATCGCACACGGCAAGCCGGAGACCGAACTGCGCACCGCTGCAGCCGTCGGGCGTTGCGTCGAAGATGGATGGCAGTTGCGCAAGGATGCAACGCCCTTCTGGGCGAGTGTAGTGGTCACTGCCGTGCGCGATGACGCAGGGTCTGCTGTGTGGCTTTGTCAAAGTAACCCATGATAGCACCGAGCAGCACCAGGCCGATGAGACGCTCCGGTGGTATGCCAATCAGTTGCACATACTATATGAGATTAGCCGAGCGATTCTTGTGGCCCAATCACCCCCGGAGATTGCCGAGGCAACCCTGTATCGACTTCGACGCTTAGTGCCGTGTCAATATACGCATGTTGCTAGTGTCGCAAGTATTGATACATCTGCCGCCGTGTTGATCAGCGATTCAGATGAAACATTCAAGATACCTCCGACCAACTGGACCGTTGCGGCGTCACTGACATCGTCGGCAGTGCTGCCTCAGGAGCAAGCGGCAACAGTTATCGATCTGGAAACCGCGGATTTGTCTGCGCCGGCATTTCGATCCATTTCGTAAGGTTGGTCTCCGGGTGCTCGTCATCGCGCCACTTGTGGCGCATGATGCGCTGATCGGTGAACTGGTGTTGGCCAGCACTGATCCAGAGGTTTTTTCTGCCAGCCAGCTTGATATCATACGGCAGGTCGCGGATCAGCTGGCGATTGCTCTGCAGCATGCCAGACTCTTTGAAGAAGTCCAGCAGAGTCGTGAGCGATTGCAGGGCCTCTCGCATCGGCTGATTGAGGTGCAAGAAGCTGAACGCCGCACAATTGCCGGCGAACTGCATGATGAAATTGGCCAGGCGCTCACGATTGTCAAGATGAACTTGCAGGCGGTTCAACGCCTTTCTGAAAACATCGAGACCGATGTCCACCTCAGCGAGAGCGTCGCAATTGTCGAACGCGCGCTGGAGCAGGTGCGCAACCTTTCGCTCGATCTTCGCCCATCTTTGCTTGACGACCTTGGATTGGTCGCTGCACTGCGCTGGTATGTTGCTCGTCAGGCACGCGTGGCCGGTTTTATGGTGCACTTCAAGGCTGAAGATCTAGGAAGGCACCTGGTCCCGACTCTGGAGACGACATGCTTTCGTGTTGCCCAGGAGGCTCTCACCAATGTCGTTCGGCATGCACGGGCGCGTGAAGTCTGGGTCCAACTGACGTGCGAGAACGAACTATGCCTGACGATCCGTGATGACGGTATCGGCTTCGACGTTGTTGCGGCCCAGGCGCGTGCGTCACGCGGCGAAAGCTTCGGACTTCTCGGTATGCGAGAGCGGGTGGGCATCGTCAACGGCTGTCTGACGATTTCGTCGTCACCCGGCCAGGGTACGTTCGTAAGTGCTTGCTTTCCGCAAGAGATGCTTCCGATGGCTGGTGACAATTACGAGCGAGGCGTGTCACAATGAACCCGATTCGCATCTTGATCGCTGACGACCACACGCTGGTCCGCGCGGGCTTTCGCTCGCTCTTGGAGAAGCTTGACGATTGCGAGGTCGTGGCAGAAGCAGGTGATGGCCGTCAGGTACTGCGCCTGGTCGAACAGCTACGGCCTGATGTCGTGCTGATGGACGTGAAGATGCCCAGTCTAAACGGCCTGGAGGCGACAGCGCTTATTACCCGCGACTATCCCAGCGTTCGTGTGGTGATCCTCTCGATGTATACCACTGAGGAATATGTCATCCAGGCGCTGCGTGCCGGCGCTTCCGGTTACCTGTTGAAGGATGCAGCAACCACCGAACTGCAGTTGGCCGTACAGGCTGCTGTGCAGGACGAGATGTATCTCAGCCCATCGATCTCGAAGCGTGTGTTGCAAGACTATATCCAACTCGTCGGGAGCGGAGGCGGCATGCTCGATGCACTCACTGCACGCCAGCGGGAAGTGCTTCAGTTGATCGCTGAAGGTCGCACGACGAAAGAGATTGCACAGATTCTGCATATCAGCGTCAAGACCGCGGAAAGTCACCGTGCTCAACTGATGGAGCGCCTCGATATTCACGATGTCACCGGCCTGGTGCGCTTTGCCATCCGGATCGGACTGGTGACACTGGAGTAGGGCCGCTGCAAGCAATTGATTCCCCCGGTCGATGACGCTTCCACAGCGGCTTCTAGGCCGTCAATGAGGGATCATTTTCTTGGAACGGCCTAGGCTGAGTTTGCTGTTGAGCAACCATGCGGGGCGCCCCGCATGGTTGTTTTTTACCGCAATCACTGCTCTTCTCTTACCAGGTCTTTCCCCGGTCAATTTCAGGTTTCTCCCGAACCAATCTCAGGTTTTTCCTCATAGTCGGCCCATTTCGAATCATGTATGTTTATAGGTAGACAAGATTACCAGTAGCTCCATGCTGCTGCGATTCTTCATGAGAAAATGCCAATGACATGAGAGCCAAAATCTGTTCGTGTAGGCCCCATTGGTCTGGATGCATGGGACCGGCCGCTCTGTTTTGCCGTGATCGGCTATGGGCTGATTGAGAAGGAATGAACCAAACCATCATGGAGACAAACAAGCCTTCGACGCATGAACACGAACCAGGACACGATCTGTTTATGGAGCATGAAGATGCAACGATTCGTGTATTACATTGGATCATAAGGGTCGCGATAAAAATTCTCTCCGTGCTTATGGTTCTTGTTATTGTCTGGGGCATCGGTGACGTTATTTATGTCTTGTACCAGCGTCTCACCCAACCGCCATACTTTCTGCTGCAAATCAATGACATCCTGGCAACATTTGGCGCTTTCCTTGCGGTGCTTATAGCCATAGAAATATTTATTAACATAACCATGTATATTCGCACCAATGTAATACCGGTGCGTTTGGTTATTGCCACTGCGCTTATGGCTATTGCTCGAAAAGTTATTATTTTTGATTTCGATGAAGTGACGCCGCCATATATATTTGGCACTGCTGCAGTTGTTTTTGCATTGGGAATTACATACTGGTTAATCACAAAGCGAACGTAACAAGTCATGTAACCGAACGCGGCAAAACGTCCGGTTCTTGATTGTCGGAGAGCGATCGTTCTTTCGTCACTTCGCCCCGTCGTTTTTGAGGCGAAGCTTCGCTAGTTCAGGTTGGTGCTACTATCCATACAGTTCTTGCCAGAGATGAAGGCAGCTTGCAACTATATAGTTGTGGTTCAACAGGATCTCGGTAGGTAGGGCAGGTTTCCGTACTGCCTGGCTTCGGCGGGTAGGGACACCCGACCTACGATTTCGTGTCAACCCCCTGAGAGCCCAAAGATCCAGATTTGTCTACGCCGTCGTGTGCGAAGCTATTACAGGAGGAGCGGATATGCGTAGATTTCGAAATATCCTTGTCATCGTCGACGGCCTCACCGACAATAGCGTCGTTCTCGAGCAAGCCAGCATGTTGAGTCTGCAGAATGAGGCTCAACTAACAGTGGCCGCTGCGGTCAAAGAGATACCTCACTCCGTGCGTCTACTTGCGGCCTCAAAGTTATCTGCCCAGTTTCAGGAACAAATCGTTGAGAAACATCGGCGTCAGTTGGTCGACATGGCTGCGTCGTTGCGCGACAGCGGCGTTCAGGTCGAGGTGCAGGTGTTGTATGGCACACCTTTCCTGGAAATCATTCGCCAAGTCTTATCTGCTCGACACGATCTGGTGATCATCGGTGCAGAAGGCGATGACGGACTACGTCAGGCGCTATTTGGCAGCACCACGATGCATCTGATGCGCAAATGCCCATGCCCGGTTTGGGTAATCAAGCCGACGCAGACCGGACAGCTTGGGCGCATTCTAGCTGCCGTGGATCCCAACCCAGCGCACCCGGATCACTGTGCGCTCAACACCATAATCATGCAGCTGTCCACGTCGTTGGCGCAACAATATTCAGCGGAGCTCCACATTGTTCATGTCTGGAACTATGAATACGAGTCGATTCTACGTTGGCAAGACATCAATATGTCTCAGACCGAGATAAATCGGTTCCTGCACGAAGTCCGTGAAGAACATGGATGCCAACTCGAAGCGCTTCTTCAGCAGTATGATCTGAGCGATCTGGCTCACAAGGTGCATCTTATGAAGGGTGAGGCCGGCAAGCTAATCCCTAAGCTGGCACGCAGCCAGAAAATCGACCTGCTGGTCATGGGGACGGTCTGTCGAACGGGTGTCGCGGGATTGATCATGGGCAATACCGCCGAGGATGTTTTGCGCCACGTCGATTGTTCGGTGCTGACGGTAAAACCCGACGGATTTAAGACATCTGTGACGCTTGCTCCTTGATATTGGCAAGAACATGGTAGCTTCTCAATTAAGCGGGGCTGGCGCCCCAAAGTCCGGCTGTTGACCAAAAGCCGGACTTCTGTCCCCCGAAATACTGACTCGACTTCATTTCTCGTTGGGAATTGCTGATGAGCTATTCATTAGTCCATCCAGGTCGCTCTGGCCGCGAGGCCGACGTAGCTTGCGACCGAGCCAGACGATTGCGATCAACACGACCGTGGCCGCGACCAAGGGCAGAATCAGCGTGAAGACCGAGAGCGAGAACGAACTGGCGACCTCGGCCGTCGTGATCACCGGGTTGCCGATGCCGCCGGTAGTGACGCTGGAGGCGCCGCGCAGCAAGCGTCGTGCTGGTCTGCACGGCCCCGGCCACGCCGCCGCCGGCAATCACGGCCAGCGTCCAGCGCAGCAGCGGCGAAATGTCGCCGACCACCGATGCGGTGACAATGGCCCCGGCCACGACCGCGGCCGGCGTGGCCACTGTGTCGAGCAGGTTGTCCAGCCAGGGCACGTAGTAGGCCACGATCTCCAGAACGGTGGCCGTGGCGAAGATGAGCAGCGCCGGGATAGGTGCCGATCCACTCGAAGCCGGATGTCAGATCCAGGTAGCCGGTCAGCGCGGCGATGCTCATGAGCGTGAAGGGGACGAACAGCCGGAAGCCGACGGCCGCGCTCAACCCGATGCCCAGGGCAATGCCCATGATCGTTTCCAGTCCCATTGTCATGTTTAGGTCCAATTTGTCCTCCAGGTAGTGCTTAAAAGATCAGCCACAGATGAACACGGATGCTCACGGATGGGTCACAGATGGGACGGCAATTTTGACATCTGTCAGCTGAATTGCCGGTCCAAGAGTATCTGTGACCTATCTGCGTCCATCCGTGTTCATCTGTGGCTAATTTCATCCTCGTCCACGAAGGCTCCGGGTCGAAGCCATTCTCCAGCAGCCAGCCCAGGTCCGGGCCTTCCCAGCGCACGCGTTTGAAATCGACACGGCCGCTGGCGTTGAAGAAGATGCCCTCGGATTCCAACAGTTCCTGCTGGCGTACTGTGCTCAGGTCATTGCCACGCGGGCTGATCTTGCCCTGCGAGTTGATGACCCGCCACCAGGGAATATCGTCCTCGATGGCCGAGGCCGACATGGCATAGCCGACCATGCGCGCCGTACACTTGTCGACGAACGAGGCGATCTGGCCGTAGGTCGCCACCTTGCCCGGCGGGATCTGGCGGACCATCATGTAGACTCGTTCGTAGGTTGGCGTTCTGTCTTGCTCCTGGCTCATCTCGCCGTTTCCTCGGGTTGTCTCACTCCACAATACGCAGAATGTCGGCTGAAAGTTTCAGCTTGATGGCGGGATCATTCGTTGCGGCAGCCCTCGCCACCACTGCTCATCCGCATCAACGAGCAGCAAGTGTGTGCTGCCCCGGTCATCCGAGGCGCCCAGACCAGGGACCACAACACGGGTTGCCGGATCGGCCAGCAGATCGCCGGCCAGCGCCGACTCGAATCGAATACGGCTGCAGGCGATATAGATCTGCGTCAAGCTCGGCTTCGGGCTGTTCCAGCAGATAGTCGATATGCCAGCGAAGGGTCTTGTTGCGAGCGGGGGAGCTTGGAGGAAGGGGCCAGCCGATTTTGAGAAAATGAGGCTTCCAGATCGGCGTAAATGGGCTGAAGGCCGGTCGGCATCGGCTCGCCGTGCATGGCGCAGCAGGCGATTGGCCAGCGTCGACGAGCCGCGCTTGCCCATGGCCGAGCCGACGTACAGATAGTCGCCGTCCGGCAGCATCACCGGTTGGCCCTGGTTGAAGCGGCCAAATACAACATCGCAGGCGTTGTGCAGCCGGATGCGCAGAATGTACGCGCCGGAGGGTTGCAGGTCGCCTGTGATGGTGACGGCGGGAGTGTGGTCAAACATGAGGTGACAAGGGGAGGGGGGTGACAAGGTGACAAAGTGGAACTGCCAATGCTCATCTGCAGTCACCCCCTCCCCATTCTCATTCTAGTCCTCGGCCTTCACGTCCACCACCACCTTCAACATCTTATCGCCCTGCTGGATCTTGTCGACCACATCGTTGCCGGCGACGACCTTGCCGAAGACGGTGTGTTTGCCGTCCAGATGCGGCTGGGGTGCGTGGGTGATGAAGAACTGGCTGCCGTTGGTGTTGGGACCGGCATTGGCCATGGAGAGGTAGTTGGTTCCATGCTTGGCCGGGTTGTTGACCAGTTCGTCCTCGAACTTGTAGCCGGGGCCGCCGCGGCCGGTGCCGGTCGGATCGCCACCCTGGATCATGAAGTTGGGGATCACGCGATGGAAGGTCACGCCATCGTAGAAGCCCTGGTTGGCCAGGAAGACGAAGTTGTTGACGGTCTTGGGGGCGTCGGCCGGATAGAGTTCCAGGACCATTGTGCCGCGTACCGTTTCGATCTTGGCGACATAAATCTTGTCCACGTCGATCGTCATGGCCGGCGGCTGGTTCCACTGCAAAGTGCTCATTCAATCTCCTTGAAATCATGACAGTTACTGTTGTTCGCTCGCTCGTTGAGCATCCTGGGCCATTCTACCGTAGATCCAGGGACGCACCAAGGATTTTAGCCGACGCTTTTTCGCCACTCGCTTGCCATCGCATCCAACTCTTGGATCAGCGGCCCCTTGCCGTTGAGATAGGCTTCGATGTCATGATCGACCTGGCCGGCCAATTGCTGTTTCAGAAGTGAGTAGCGCGCTGCTTGCTCGGGGAAGGCGTTGAGGTAGGCGCAGAAGTCCACATGGCGGGCGACATCCGGGTGGCCATGCTCGAAAGACGTGGACATGATGTGTGCGGGCAGTGTCGGTCCCTTTTCTGAAATAGCGCCTGCCCGGGATGCCGTTTTCGCCGCGCGGATCATAGCCCAGGCTGAATCAAGCGCGGATTCAGCCGGTTGACTTGGTCGATATCGCGTACAACCGGCAGAATGTCGATGATCGGCTTGGCGTGGATGCCGACGATGGCCGTGCTGCCGATGTGATGGATGGCTACCAACTGATCGCCGAACGCTTCGGTCAGGATGGCCGCTTCGCGTTCGTACAGTGCCGGCCATGCCGGATCGTAGGGAACGACTTCGATTTTGCGGATGACACCGGGCTTTCGGTCATCGATCGGCCGGCTGAGGTCATGCTCCATCGTGTAGTAGGTTGGAAGGTCGTAGCCCGGATGCGAGTGCTGACCGGCGACACGATAACCTCGGCGTTCGTAATAGCAGCGGGTTTCCGGCAATACGGTGCGCACGTTGAGTCGGACCCGCGTGCGCCCTGTCGCACAGCGCCTGGGTTTCGACATGTTCGATCAACCGTCGACCGATGCCGCGACAGCGAAAACTCGGCAACACGGCCAGCCGGTGCAGGTAGACGAAATCAGCGGCAATGTCGTAGAAGACACACCCGACCCGCTGTCCCTGGCAGACAGCGACAAGAGCCTGTTCGGTTAGCAGCAGCGAATGAAGCTTTTCTTCGGTCTCGACGAACGCACCGGAAGGCGGGTCCAACTTGCCTCTGTGTTGGGCAAACGCGCGCTGGAGCACCTGGTATATCGTTGGGATGTCGTTGCCGGTTGCCCGACGGATGGCGATGGTGTCCGTCACTATATGGTGTCCATCACTATGCAGCCTATTCAGTCTCTTGGCCGTTCGTTCAGTTTCAGTAGTTCACGATTTGTCATTCTGCGCGGGCATTTTTGTGCATTCCACTCTGGCAAACGGCCAGCGAAGGCATGTCCTGAGTGTAATCGAAGGAATCTCGTTTTTCACCAAACCGTGAACTACTGAGTTTAGGCATCTTCAATCGCCACGGCCCGCGTCGGCGAACCGTCGCAGCCGTCAATCTTGAGCGGCAGGGCGATGAAGTGGACTGATCTCCTGTGTTAGTTCCCGCAGGTTGGCCAGACTCTCGACGATCACGACCTCGGCGCGCAGGAGGATCTGGTGCACTTCGGTCAATTCCGCCAGGTTCTCCGGGCGCAGTGAGGCGACCGACGGCGTCTCCAACCCAAGCAGCACGATGCCTTTGTCCACAAGCCAGGTGGCCAGGTCTGCCGAAACCCGCGGCATGTGGCTGCGATAGTCGTCCAGATCGGCGTGCAGATCCCAGTCGGTGCGCATCAGCAGTCGCGTGCCCGGCGTGATCTTGTCGGCCACCGGCGCCAGATCTTCGACCGTGATGATGCCGTTGGGCTCTACGTGCGAGAGATCGACCACCAGCGCAGGGCCAATACACTTGCTCAGATCCAGATGGTCGATGGTGCGGCCGCCGTCCACGAAGTGCAGCGGCGCATCCATGTGGGTGCCGGCATGGCTGTAGATGTGCAGGTTGGTCGTGTTGTAGCCGGTGTCGGCAATGGTCGTGTTCTGGTCGTACGACACGCCGCGCATGCCGCCGGTGAAAGTCAAGCTCAGGTCGACAACGCGTTGGTTCACAGGTGCTCCTTTTTGAACGGTGAAACTATTGGCTCGCCAACGGCAGCCAGAGTGTAAAGGTGCTGCCACGATCGATGCCGGGGCTATCGACCGAGATCTTGCCGCCCATGGCCCAGACAAGATGGCGAGCGATGGTCAAGCCGATGCCGCTGCCGCCGCTGCTGCGCGTGCGCGCGAGGGATCGGCTCGATAGAAGCGGTCGAAGATGTGTTTCTGATCTTCCAGGGCAATGCCTTGCCCCGTATCACAAACCTGAACCTGTGCGAAGCGATCTGCCGTCGAGGTCGCGACGGTGATGCTGCCGCCCTCAGGCGTGTAGCGAATGGCATTGCTCAGAAGATTCACGACGACCTGGGCCGTGCGATCGGCATCGGCAAAGACTGTCAGCGGCGTGTCGGCGAAATGGATGTTCAAGTTGAGATGTTCGGCGTCGATCTGTGGCCGGGCCTGGCTGGCTACCCGTTCGACGACGCTGTTGAGATCGAATTGCTGCATGTTCAGGTCAAACTGCCCGGCTTCCACGCGTGAGAGCGCCTGCAGGTCGTCGATGAGGCGCTGCAGGCGGCGGACTTCATGGTACATGTGGCCGAACGTCTCATTGTTGCCGGGGAAAAGGCCGTCGAGCAGGCCCTCCAAATAGCCGCGCAATCCGGTCAGCGGCGTGCGCAATTCGTGGGCGACATTGCCGATCATCTCGACACGCTGCTGCTCCACCTGGGCCAGAGATTCGGCCATCTCGTTGAAGTTGGTCGCGACCAGGGCCAATTCTTCGCGGAGTCGGCACGGTGACCCGCTCATCGTAGTGGCCGTCGGCGATGCGCCGGCTGCTCTCGACGATGTCGTCCAGCGGGCGCAGGATCTCGCGCATGAGCAGGATGCTGGAGAGCAGACCGGCAACGGTTGCGGCAATCGCCGCAATGATCAACGATTGCAGCACGACCTGTTGCATCGTCTGGGTGATGGCGAGCGTCGTCTGGTCGATGACTTGCGGTCCTGCGGCCGGCACCAGCGTTGTGAGCGTTGCTTCGATCTGCGACGGCAATGAGCGCAGGGCGATCTGGGCGGACAGCGCCAGCACGACCACGCCGACGAAGACGACCAGCATCTGCGCGCCGACCAGTCGCCAGCGCAAGCTCTGCCACGCCTGTCGCCACATCTCAACGAGCCTCATCGACCAGTTTGTAGCCGATGCCGCGCATGGTCTGAATGAGATTGTCGCCGCCGGCCTGCTCGATCTTGCGGCGCACCTGGCCGATGTAGACGTCGACGATGCGGTCGGTGCCGTAGAAGTCGTTGCCCCAGACGCGATCGATGATCTGCTCGCGGGTGAGCACGCGTCCGGCGTGTATGCCCCAACTCCATCAGCAACGTGAACTCAGTGGTGGTCAGGTCGAGCTGGTTGTCGCCGACGAAGGCCTCCATGCGATCGGGCAGGATGCGCAGCGAACCCACGACGATCTCGTTGTTGGCGCTGCCGCCGTTGCCGCGGCTGCGACGCAGGATCGCCTCGACGCGGGCGACCAATTCGCGCGGGCTGAACGGCTTGGTGAGGTAGTCGTCGGCGCCGATGCGCAGCCCGGAGACACGGTCGGCTTCCTCGCTGCGGGCCGTCAACATGAGGATGTAGACATCCGACTCTTCACGCAGTCGTGCCGTGACCTCCATGCCGTCCATGCCCGGCAGCATCAGATCGAGCACGACCAGGTCCGGGTCGGCTCAGGCGCGCGGCCTCCAGGGCTTGGTCGCCCCGGTCGACTGTGTGGACCGTGAAGCCGGCGCTCTCAAGGTAGGTGCGCACGACATTGCGGATGGCGGCTTCATCTTCGACAACGAGTATTGTGCCTTGCATGGGTAAGCGGAGTCCTCGAGTAAGCTGATGGCTGATTTGTGATACTTCACGCTACCATAATCTCATGCTTGTTTGCAATGTTGGTTTTTTGAGCCTGACGCGTCGTCGGAACAGTCAATCCCCCTCTTCTCTCCAGATAATTCCTGAGTGTAGAATAGGTGAATCGATGGCGGATTTCGAGGTTGGTGACCACGAGTGTAAGCGAGCAATTCTATGAGAGACGATGTGAAGGACCTTCCGGTACTGAAGGCAAAGCGATTTGGCGTCTACACATGCCATCAACGAGGCACGTTGAAGGAAGCCGCCAGGCTCATGAACGATCACAACATCAGTTCCCTCGTCGTTATCGGCGACGAAGGCGAACTGAGCGGTATCATCACGCGCTCGGATCTGGTACGGGCCTGCTACGGACATGCCGACTGGGCGACGCAGAAGATCGAAACATGCATGAACGCTGATGTGGTGACAGTAGAACTCGATGCCACGCTCTACGATGTGATGCAATTGCTGATCGAGAAGCATATCCACCGTGTCGTGGCCGTCCGCCGCGAGAACGGCATCGTCATTCCCATGGGCATCCTCTCCGATGCCGACATTGTCTACCATATGGCCCGGTGAACCGCCTCTGAACCGCCACTGAGCAGTCATGAGGCGACACAGGATGAAGAAAATGTGGCCCATAAGTCGTCGTTAGTTGTCTCCACTTGATACTTGATGTCGGCTGTCGTTTGTCATGCTTTCGTATGCCCTCACCACACCCGCCGATGTGTTTCTTCTGAACGATTTTTGAACGACAGGAATGGTAAAAATGGTGGGTATGGTAACAAAATGCCATGACTTCGATCAATGATGTCTTCCCCCAGCCTTGCTTTAGATTGAGTCCTACCAAAGATTGAGTCCTACCAACCGCAGAGTCAATTGATGATCGTTGAGTTGGACGAGAAAGCGACCACCGAATCGACATAAGGTCGTTCGTGATAAAGCGTTGCTTGGAATTGTCAGACGACAGGAACTGTCTGTGCAGATCGACGTTAAAGAGTCACAAGGAATGGTTTGCTCTGGTATCTCCAGAGAAAAGGAGAATTGAGTGTGAAAATGAGCCGTAGTTGGTTGAATGCCTTCGTAAAGGCCGGAACTGTGTTGCTCCTGCTCGTCATGCTGACGACCCGTGTTTCACCGCAGATTGCCCAGGCACAAAGTGTGACGCCTGAACAAGAGTTCGGTCCCAGCCTTACGCCGAATAGCCAATTGCCCGGCTGGTTAGTTGACGAAATCATGGCGAATAATCCGTCGCCGGCCGACGTGACCGCGGCCAATGTTCGAACCCAATCGTCGATTCCCAACCTGATCATCGATTCGGATTTTGGCGTCGATGATACGGTTGCCGTTGCTGCGCTGCTATCGCTGGAACAGGGCATTGCCATGACACCAATCCCCGTGGAGATCCAGGCGCTGGTCACCGTTGCCGGCGCAACGACCGTAGAGAATGCCACGTACAACGCACAGTTGCTGTTGGCCCAATATGGCCTGACCGATGATGATATCCCGGTCATCATGGGGGCGAAGAAACCGCAGAAACAGAAGCTAAGCAGTACCGGCAAGCTGATTCATGGTCCGGACGGCCTCTGGTGGTTGGCGCAAATCACGCAGGAGCAAGCTTCAGATCAACTGGCCCACAAGGCGAAGGGTAAGTCTCCGAAGGCAAAGGATTTCTATTGCAAAGAGGCTGAGCTATCCGGCGCCACCTTGCTCACGCTCGGCCCGCTAACCAACGTGGCCGATGCCATTAAGAGCTGCAAGAAGACGTTTGAGAAGGCCGAGGGGCTGCAATTGATCGTGCTCGGCGGCGTCGATATGACGGGAACCGAGTCGCCTCCCATGGGGAATGAAAGACCTATCGTCGGCAATACGACGCCCGTTACCGAATACAACTTCTGGCAGGATCCGGAGGCGGCTGAGTACGTCTTCGATTTCGCCAAGCCGAAGAACCCGGGCGAAATGCCGGTGTTGAAAATTACAGTCATCCCGCAGAACACGTTTACCCAATATATAATCACGGATGAGATTCAAGCGCTGGAGACTTCGCCCAATGCTGTCGGGCAGTGGCTCACGTTTCCAACCTATCCACCTCCCTATGTCGGCTTTCCCGGCCCTCTTCCTCTATACGCAAACGTTCAGTCTGAAAACGGCTTTGCGCCCGGCATACCTGATCTGGTAGCGGCAGCCTATGCAGTGGATCCATCGGTTCGAAAATCGCCTCCGGCCACGCCATCGGTTGTGAGTATATTCGGCGACAGCAAGGCGTCAGGTTTTGTCGGCGGTGAAAGCCTGATGGCACAGAGCCTGCCGGTTCCTGCAATAGGCCCCGACGGAACGCCGCTCGGTTTCGATGTTTATCTCGGCACCACAGAACAGATATCGCAGGTGTACGACGACAAAACGCTCAGCAATCTTGCGGATGCTGTATTCGCCAGCGACATACCGTTTGACGCCAATTATGGCTTGCTGGAAGACTTCCTCTTCGGCGCCATTGTTGCGCCGCCCAACAATGCGCAAGTCGTGGGCGAAATTGAGCCCGCGTCGGTTCGGGCGTTCTTGCTGAACACGTTGACGGCGCCCTTCACGTCGCCGATGTCGTCGTCCGCAGACACGACCAGAGACAAATTGTCAGATGATACAGGGTTGGATGAGCCGATATTTTTGCCCTTTGTCACCAGCGAATAGCCGGGAGCAAACAGGTATCGAATCGGTTGGACAAGGTATCTGTTTCGTTCGCCGCCAAACAGTACATACGGCTTAGCAGAGCGCTCGAAACTGCGTGTTTTCAAAAAGCGTTGGAGCAGGGCAAGATGCCATCTTGCCCTGCTCCAACGCTTCTTACACCCTGTTTTTTTGGCGAGTTCTTTGGCCTCCATACAAATTCGTATAGTTTCAAGGCGGAGATCCGCTCTCTTCTTCACGGTCGTACACTGGTTTTGTTATCTTAATATGTTTTGTAAGGTTTGGATAGTAAGATATTCGTAAAGTAGAGATGTCGACAAGATCGTTGATGTTGATGTTGATTCCATGCGATACAGCATTCGACGACTATCAAATCCGTGAGAATCGTGTCCACGAGCGATTCTCACCATAGAGAAGAGGCCAAGACGTGCTAGAAGAGACTACTAGCCTAATTGCGGAGCTTCGTACTCTGATCGGTGAATTAGGCAAGGACGGTGGACTGATCAGCCCTTCCGTATACGACACAGCGCAGGTGTTGCGTTACTATCCTCCCAAAGAAGGTGTTGAGCCGGCACTGCATTGGCTAATTGTCTCAGCAACAGCCGGATGGCGGCTGGGGGGATCCGGCGTTTCCGTTGACACGCGATGTGCCGACCTTGGCGGCGATCTTAGCAATTTGGGCCCACTTTGAGGTTGGCGGTGCAGCAGATATTGTCGAGTCCGGAATCGAATTCTTGCGTCGTAGCACGGAAAAATGGAAAACGGTAGGTCTCGATGCCTTGCCCATTGCTGCCGAAATGACGCTGCCGATGCTTCTTGAGGATGCCCAAGATGTGGGTTTCGATATTGATACCGCACCATACCAACGGCTTTTTCAGCTTCGGCTCGACAAGCAATGGATGTTGCAGCGAAGCCAAATGGCGGCGGGTTCTCCGGCCACATACTCGTGGGAAACTCATGCCGGTGATCCAGATCCATTGTTGTTGGATTCCACCAATAGCATTGGCCACAGTCCAGCGGCCACTGCGCGATGGCTTCGGGATGCCGCTATGCTTCCTAAATTGTCTGATGCGTGTCAACGTGCAGAAGAGTATTTGTCTAGAGCGTCGGCTGCGACCGATACTGGTATTCCAGGCCTAATGCCAAACGTTTGGCCTATTTCATTGTTCGAACGCACCTATGGTCTGTACGTATTACTGCTGGCAGGATTGTTAGGCTATCCTGATTTATCGGATGTTGTACAGGAAAATTTAGACCATATCGATATTGCGTTGCGTGAACACAATGGCTTGAATTTCGGTGAAACGTTTGCCCCAGACGTGGACACGACTGGCGTTGGCACTGCGGTACTCGCTGCAATGGGACGTGAGGTAGATCCATCTGCGCTCACGCAATTTGAATGCGACGGTCATTTTGAGACCTTTAGGGGAGAACTAAACGCGTCGGTTCTCTCAAATGCACATGCTGCCCATGGCTTAAAGCTTTCTGGGCACGCGTGTTCCTCGACGGAAGAGTTCCTCGTACGTAGACAGAACTTTAAAGGCACATGGGAACCGGATAAATGGCATGTCTCTTGGGGCTATATTACGCTAGAAGTGCTCGCCGTGCTGCGTCAGCACCATTTCTTTTTGTACCGTCGCGCCTGTCAGGTTCTTCTTGCCAATCAAGATCTAGACGGTGCATGGGGCAGTGGCGGGAATCACGCCAACGTGCTCGATACAAGTTATGCTATGTTGACGTTGCGATTTGCGGATCAGGAATCTTTGGAATCGGAACGCATACTGCAAGCGCTAAGATCGGGGCTGAGCTGGTTGAGTAACCAAGATGTTCGTAGTAACAGTTCGCTGCCAAAGCTTTGGCTCGGAAAGGAACTCTATTCGCCCTACCGGGTCGATCGTATCTATCTGTTGGGTGCAATGCTCTCAACCCATTTTCAGTTGTCGGAAAACGGCGTAGATAAGGAGATCGCCGTGCTACAATGAAATGGCGCACGCTTTTTCCGCGATGGGTGGCAGAAGAATCATGACTCTCTCGTTCGAAGAGTTTGAGAATGCAGATTACGTTACTGTTGCATCAATAGCCCCAGAGACTCTGATATTTGCCGTCAGCGGTACAAGACGCAGCGCGGCTTTGTCCGGTCATGATGTTAACAGCGACGATTATGCTCGCTGGTCTCGCAAACAAATGATTGATGCTTGTGCGCTCATTTTCAGGCATGGAGTGCGCAACATTTTTACTGTCTTGGCAACACCGGGGCAATTTAATGAAGTCGGCCCCTACCGCGAACAGCTTCTGGACTGGATTGAGTGGGGAACGGTCGGACCTGACGCTTGTCAGGATTATCTGCGCGAGGAATGGCAGGTAAGATTGATTAACGATGGGTCTGAGCCTATTTTTGATGAACTGGATAGAAAGCTCCAGAGCTTGACTCCCACTGATGGTAGGCCTACACTCTGGTACGTAGTCGTTCAAGATCGTGAGACATTGTGGATGCGGGTGTTGGGATCGATTGTGGAGGCGAAGGCATTGACAGTATATGATGCTATCCGTGCTGTTTATGGCAGTTCGATCGCACCTGCTTCGCTCTATCTTGGTTTCGGGAAACCTACTATTGCACCGGAACTGCTGCCACCTTTGATGATGGATGTCGTAGACTGTTATTGGAGCCAGATTCCCGGTTACCATCTAACTGAACGTTCGTTTCGTTCAATACTCTACGACCACAGATATTTGCGTAACACCTGGACCAGCGACAAGGCTTCACGCGATCAACAAATCGTCCGCTTGGATCAGGATTGGACGCGAAGCCCAATCCTTGGATTGGGCAGCAGAGTCGGCCCGTTTTGGTTTCCGATTTGGGCAAATGAGTTGGGTGATCCCCCTATGGCTATGGCAGGGCAGAATAAGACTTGTTCCCCTGCGGATCCCAGAATTCAAGAACAGGATAACGATGCAGAGTGATCCCAAGATTCGCGCCGTAATTTTCGATCGCGACGGAGTACTCACACATTTCGACACAAAAGCGCTCTCTGATCGCCTACGTCCGATCTTGTCGATCTCGCTTGGTGAGTTAATTGTCTTGTGGAACGAATGGGGTGCAGAAGTTGGGATGCCCAGATCATTGGAAGAGGAGGAGCGATTCCTGAGCGGTTTCTGGGATCATGTTGGTGTCTTGCAGGAGCTGACGCCATCACAGATCGCTGAACTGCACGAAATTGATTACACTGATTTCGTCTGTGCGTTTCCTGACGCTGTTCCAGCAATGCAATATGTTCGCGGATGTGGGCTGAAAATCGGCGTGCTGTCCAATTTTGGACTTGCCAGTCTGGACGCTTCTCTGGACGCTGCGGGGTTTGGAAATATGTTCGATGTCGCCTGTGCCGCAACGGTGATCGGGGCTAGTAAACCGTCGATTGAAGCCTATCTTGTCACAGCGAAGCGATTGGACGTCGCACCAGAGGAGTGTCTGTTCTTTGATGATGAGTTGGAGTGTGTGGACGGCGCACTTCGTGCGGGCATGAAGGCCTACTGTGTCCAGCGTTATTTCGACAGGGAGAGCATAGGTATCGAAGAAGTGAACATCGTTGCTGATTTGACGGTACTGCCTGATCTTGTGCAGCCCTAGACATTAGAACGTGTGGCTAGGGCAGTACGACTCGGTCTCTCCCCTCCCACCGAGTCGCCGTGTGTAGTAATTGCTCAACTCCCCTCACTTTCTGTATCCCACTCTACTTGATCGATGATGCGATTTAGTGCATCTTTGAGTGTCGTAAGTTGGATCGGTTTCCCGACGAAATCATTCATTCCGGCTGCCATACATCGATCTCGATCATCTTGTGAAACAGCAGCTGTAACGGCGACAATGTATGGTTGTCTTGGGATATCGACCATTTTTCGAATTTTTCTGGTCGTACTGATGCCGTCCAGTTCAGGCATCTGCAAGTCCATGAAGATTGCATCATAGGAATGGACCCTTGCAGCCTCAATTGCTTCAATCCCGTTTCTTGCATTTTCGACTGTGTGTCCGAAACGGGTCAACATTCTCTCCCGCGACTTTGCGGTTAATCACGTTGTCTTCCACCAGCAGTAGTCGCAAATGACGATGCGTTTCCGACCGCTTGTCGATTATTGCAGTCGAGGACTTGACGTCCTCTGGCATCGGTGTGATTGCTAAGATACTCACCAAGGTCTCTCTCAATTCGTGGGGCTTGACCGGTTTCGGGAGTATTGCAGTCTTGTTGTCATCAACCAAAGGTCTCGGGGCGTCAGATGTGAGAATAATCATAGGAAGTTCAGGCGTTTGCCTGCGCATTCTCGACATAAGGGAAATGCCGTCCATTTCGGGCAGGTACTGATCAACGAGCGCTACGTCGAGTGAAGCTGAGTTATTCATCTCCACTAAGGCTTGTTCACCTGTATCAGTCGCTATCGGCACCATACCCCATTGTTGTATGAAGTGCGCAAGGATCTGTTGGGTAATGGGCATGTTGTCAACGATCAATACTCGACGCCCTTTCAAAACCTCAGTATCGAGTTGGTCGCTTGCCAACGATATTTCGCTCATGGCTTCTACTGCGATGTTGAAGTGAAATGTCGAACCGACGCCCAATTCGCTTTCTACCCAAATTGTGCCGCCCATAAGGTTACACAACTGCCTGCTAATTGCCAGTCCAAGCCCTGCTCCGTCATAACGGCGTGTCACGGTCGTGTCAACCTGCCCAAAAGGCTCGAATAAATGGGGCAGTTTATCCTTTTCAATACCAATACCTGTATCACTGACAGCGAAGTGAAGTATATATCCGTCCTCAGTTTTCTCTTGTAGGTCAGCCGTGATAACAGTCGTCCCATGATTGGTGAACTTGATGGCATTGGCAACTAGATTGATCAATACTTGTCGAAGGCGATATTCGTCACCGACAACTACTGGTGGCAAGCTTTCTGAGATGAATAAGGCAATCTCTATTTGTTTTTCGCTTGCCTTGGCGACCAATAGGTTTGCGATACTTTCAACACATTGATGCACCGAAAAGGGTTGTGCGTTCAATTCGAGCTTTCCCGATTCGATTCTTGACAAGTCCAATATGTCATTGAGGATTACGAGTAGAGCGTTGCCACTTGTACGAATCGTTTCAACAAAATTCTGTTGCTCAACTGTTAGTTCAGTATCAAGCAATAGGCTGGCCATGCCGATTACCCCGTTCATCGGAGTTCGGATCTCGTGGCTCATATTGGCCAAAAACGCGCTCTTTGCGAGCGTTGCCGCCTCCGCAAGCTCTTTCGCGACGCGCAAACCTTCTTCGGTCTTTTTGTGCCCAATGATTTCTTCCTGCAATCTTCGATTCGAATCTGTCAATTCTGCCGTTCGCAGTTCGACACGATCCTCTAGTTCAGCCTTGGCAAGTTGCAACTCTGATTGATTCGCCTCGAGTTTCTCATTGGCACGTTTCAGGGCACGAGCACTAGTTCGAGCTTGGTTTGCACTGTGATCGACGTCCTGAAGCGCTGCTATCAGTAAGACGGTATTGAGCGCAACACCGATCAGCAGAATTACCAAATCGTCGAATTCTGCCTGCAAACCTGCGAAAGGGTTGATGACAAGGGTGTTTTCAAGGTAGAAGGTAATGACGAGTGTAAGCACCACCGCGATAGCAGTGAATATCATAGATCTGCGACCGAGTAACAGACCAGCAAGTGGGATTACGATGAAGAATCCGTAAACGGTCGGAGATCGTATAGTGCCAAAAATTACTATGATTGGATAGAGGGTGCCGACGAAGGTCAGGAGAATGACCAGAACCGCTGCCAGCAGTGAATACCCCAGCCTGACCAAGAGAATCAGGCCCAATGCAGAGGTGAGTACGAACGTATCAATGATTCCCAGAGCGTTTCTAGTACTTGGTGATATCGTTGCGCTGGGTAGAAGTGCAAGCAACACAAGCACTACAACACAGATCGTGCCCAGTAGCCGATCGAGTCGTCGAACTCTTAAACTCGAACTACTGTCGTCGGACTCCACTGCCAATGAATGATTCCATCGTTTTCTCATGGATATACGCTCGTTCGTCTGAACAATAAAATCGAGTGGAGAAATGACATTTCATTAGCGGACGGCCAACTCAAAAACAAGGTGTTGATTCTGCAACATGCCTGTAAGCTGCAAGGAACTTCGGTTGCGTTTCTGAAGCCGGTGCAATCTGTCGTTTCCAGACGTATTGTATCGCACAGCAGCGAAAATCCGAACCTGGAATCAGGGACGCCATTTGCCAAAAAACATTTGGGTCTGTTCAAAACAAGTTGATTATGTCGGGATGAGGCTTGCGTACCACTGCCCGGTCAACTATATTGAAGATCCCCAAACCTTCTGATCCGATTGCGTCTTAGACTGATGATTTGTATGAATGTTCTGGAACCCCTACCCCCCACCCGTCCTCCTCGCCAACGCCGCCGCCTCGGCCACGCGCATGCCGATATCCTCGTTCGGCTGGACATAGCCCAGATTGACCATGGCGTCCTGGGCATTGAAGTGGATGTGATCCTCGCCGATCAGATCCACGAAGCCGATCTTTTGCAGACTGTCCAGAACCGGCCCCTTGATCGACGCCAGGTGCAGGTCTACGCCGGCGTTGGCCAACTCCTCGCGCAGGGACTCCAAGCGTTTCCAATGCGCTGGAATCGATGAAGTTGATGGCCAGACCGATGAGCAGGAAATGCTCGACCTCAGGCTGGTCGGCGACCAGATCCAGCACCGTGTCTTCCAGATATTTGGTGTTGGCGAAGTAGAGGCTTTCGTCGACACGGATGGCGATGATCTGCGGCCAGGTCTCGACGTTGTAGCGCAGCACATTGCGATAGATTTCGGTATGCGGAATCCGCCCGACGATGGCCAAGTGCGGCTTGCTGGTGCGCCAGATGAAGATCAGCAGCGAGATCGCCGCGCCGATCAGAATGCCCCGTTCGATGCCGGCCAACAGGACCGCGACGAAGGTGATGATCAGCGCGGCAGCATCGCCCTTGTTGTAGCGCCAGATATGCTTGCATGGCCTTGACGTCGATCAGGTTGGCGACGGCCACCAGGATGATGGCGCCCAGCACCGCATTGGGCAGATAGTAGAAGAGCGGCGTCAGAAAGAGGACGGTCAGCAGGATCAGGCCGCCGGTGATGATGGAAGCCAGGCCCGTGTTGGCGCCGGCGCTGAAGTTGACCACCGAGCGGCTGAATCCGCCGGTCACCGGATAGCCGCCGGTGAAGGCCGCGCCCAGATTGGCCGCGCCCAGCGCGATCAACTCCTGGTCGGCGTCGATCTTCTGGCGTCGCTTGGAGGCCAGCGACTTGGCCACCGAGACGCTCTCCATGTAGCCGACAAAGCTGATGGTGAGCGCCGTCGGCAACAGCAACGACCAGAGGTCGAGGTCGAACAATGGAAGCGTCAGCGGCGGCAGTCCGGCCGGCACGTCACCGACGATCTTGACGCCCGCCGTTTCACTCAGGTTGAACCACTGCACCAGCAGCGTGAAGAGGACCACGATCAGCAGCGGGGCGCTCTTGGAGAGCGGCACGACCAGGCCATCCGGCAGGCCCATCCGCTTGAAGAGGGCTGCGCCACGGTATTTGAAGAAGAGCAGTATCAAGATGCTGGAAACACCGATGGCCAGCGTGACCGGATTGGTCTCGCTGAGATGGGTGATGGTGTAGACGATCTGCTCGGTAGAAGTGCTCGAAGCGGGGCACGCTGAAGCCGAGCACGTGCTTCACCTGGCTGAAGCCGATGATGATGGCCGCCGCGGCCGTGAAGCCGACCAGCACCGGATGGCTCAGGAAGTTGACCAGAAAGCCGACCCGAAAGAGGCCCATTCCGATCTGGATGATGCCGACCAGAAAGGCCAGGGTGATGGCCAGTGCCACGTAGAGCGCCATGTCTCCGTTGGCGAGCGGTGCGATGCCCGATGCGACCAGCAGCGAGACGATCGCCACCGGGCCGACGGCCAGCACGCGGCTGCTGCCCAGCAGCCCGTAGATAAAGAGCGGCAGAATGCTGGCATACAGACCCGTCTGCGGCGGCAGCCCGGCCAGCAGCGCATAGGCCATGCCCTGCGGCACCAGCATGATGGCGACGATGACGCCGGCCATCATGTCGCCCGTCAAGTCTGAACGTCGATAGTGGACCAACCAGTCCAGGAAGGGCAGATAGCGCTTGAGGCCGCCGTGGTTCTGTCGTACGGTTGCCGAACCTTCAGATGGATTGAGAACTGCCATGACGGACTCCGATCAAAAAGGGCATAGGGTGTCACCCTATGCCCCAGATTGCTGAATATTGATGCTGCGCCGGCATAGTGCAGGCTCAAGGGTTGTTGCTCTACTGTCAGTAGTTCACGATTTGTTGGAAAGCGAGATTCTTCGCTGGTCACTTGCTAGAGTGCAGTGTTCGGAAATACCACTCAGAATGACAAATCGTGAAGTATTGATTGTTGAAGAAAAAGCCCATAGGACGCGGATGACGCTGATTTGATTGATTGTCGCCGATAAATTGCGAGAATTCGTATCTGTCAGCCGAAATCCGTCCTATCCGCGTCCATGCTCTGTCACTCTAGATGGACCACTCTACTGCCCGATGGGCAGACCGGCATTCTTCCAGGCAGTCATGCCGCCGACCATGTTGATGACCTCGTTGGCGCCCTGCGCCTTGAGGATGCTGGCGCCGATGGCCGCCCGTGCACTGGACTGGCACTGGACCACAATGGGCTTGCCGTTGATCAATTCGCCGGCGCGGTCCTGGAGGAAACCGAGCATGTAGTGCTTGGCTCCTGCAATGTGTCCTTCTTCCCATTCGCCCTGCCCACGTACATCGATCAGATCGACGCTGCCGGCTTCGATCTTGGCGGCCAACTCGGCCGGATGGGCCATTTCGTAGGAATCCAGCGCCATGCCGTGCTGTTCGAGCATCGCGATCGCCGAGGTCTCAAAGTAGCCGGCGATATTGTCCAGGCCAATGTAGGTCAGCGAGTGAATGGCGTCCTCCAGGTCGGCGGGATCGGTGATCAGGTAGAACGGTTTCTCATAGTCCAGCAGCCAGCCGGCCCAACCGGCCAGCATCTCCTGAGGGATGTTGATGGTCCCTGGGATATAGCCTGCTGCGAATCGCTCGGCGCTGCGCGTGTCGACGATCACGGCTTCGTTTGCGGTCAGGCCGGCCATGCGCGAGCAGGGGAGCAGCGCAGGGTGCGGGCCGCCGTTGAGCACCTTGGGTCCGATTTTGTTGACCTTCTTCATCTCGGCGAAGTATTTAGGCGCTTCCGGCTGGCCGGCCAGCAGCGCCTCCACGAAGGCTTCCTCCTCGTCGATCTGGAAGGCCCAGCCGAAGAGCTTCTCGTAGCCGACCGTCGTCGACGGCACCGCGCCCAAAGCCTTGCCGCAGGCGCTGCCCGCGCCGTGGGCCGGCCAGACCTGCAAGTAGTCCGGCAGGGCGGCAAAGCGTTGCAACGAGCGGAACATCTGGCGCGCGCCGACGTCGGCCGTGCCGATCATGCCGGCGGCTTCTTCCAGCAGATCCGGGCGGCCAATGTCGCCGACGAAGACAAAGTCGCCGGTGAAGATGCCGACCGGTTCCTGGGTCTTGGCCGTGTCGGTCAGCAGGAAGGAGATGTGCTCGGGCGTGTGGCCGGGCGTGTGCATGACCGTCAGCTTGACGTTGCCGGCCCAGAACTCGTCGCCGTCTTTGAGCAGCTTGTGATCGTAGCCGTCCAGGAATTCGTATTTCCAGTTTTCGTCGCCCTCATCGGAGACGTAGAGGCGCGCGCCGGTGCGTTCGGCGATCTCGCGCGAACCGGAGACAAAGTCGGCGTGAATGTGGGTCTCGGTGGCGCCGACGATCTGCATGTTGTTGGCTTCGGCCACCTGCAGATACATGTCCACATCGCGATTGGGATCGATGACAATGGCTTCGCCGGTCGCCTGGCAACCGACCAGATAGGAAGCGTGGGCCAATTTATCGTCGTAGAAGTAGCGTAGTAACATCTTTACCCTCCATAGTTGATCTTGCAGTTGGCCGATTTTTGTCCGCTCGTGCTCGCGGGCAACTGCATGTTGTTCTCTATGAGGTCCAGTCTACAGGGCGGAGTTAAGCGGCGTTTCAGGTCTGTATGAGAGTTTTGTAAAGAGTGTTGCGCTAATTTCGCATCCTCTCGCTATTCCGGCGGTCATTGCCGCCGGAATAGCGAGAGGATGCGAAATTCTTAGTGGAACGCGTTCATGGCGTCGAAGTTGGCGAGGGTGTTGATCTCGTCGTGATCGCTGATGATCTGCTGCACTTGGCCGTCGACCATTTGAATGACACGGTCGACATATTTACACATGCGCAGGTCATGGGTGACCATGATGCCGGCCCGGTTCTGTTCGTGGATCAACTCGGCAAAGGTCTCCACGACCTGGTTGGCCGCGTTCGGTGTCCAGACTGGCCGTCGGCTCGTCGGCCAGCACCACGCTCGGCTCGTGGATCAGCGCCCGCGCGATGGCCACCCGCTGTTGTTGTCCGCCGGAAAGCTGTTCGGGGTAGTAGGTCAGTCGCTCGCCCAGGCCCAGCCGAGTCAGCAGCTCGCGGGCGCGCAGGCGATTTTTTTTGGTGAAGACGCCGTTGAGGCGCAACATCAGCTCAACGTTTTCCTGGGCGGTCAGATAGGGAACCAGATTGTTGGACTGAAAGGCGAAGCCGATCTCGCTGCCACGGAATCGGGTTCGCTTCGAATCGCTCATATCGTTCAGATTCTGCCCGGCAATCGCCACGTCTCCTGCGGTCGGGTTCAATAGCCCGGCGACCATGGCCAGCATCGTGGTCTTGCCCGAACCGCTGGGGCCGACCAATGCCACGAACTCACCCTCATGGATGGCAAACGATACGTTCTCCACGGCGTGGACCTCATATCTCGCCCTCGCCGTAGATCTTTGTGACGTCAGTGGCTTGCAATGCAATATTCGTGCTCAAACGTGGCTCCATTCGGATGTTCACTACTGGGCCAGCCCAAGGGCCGTCAGTGGCTCGACTTTGGTCAACAGGTAGACGGAGACGAACCCGCCAAGAGGACCGATCAGCAGGAGTGATATCACTGCCGTGGCCACGGCTTCGCCGGTGAAGACGATGGGCACAGCCACCGGAAACGTGAGCGATAGCAGCAGCGATCCCATGGTGCCCAGAAAGACGCCAAAGGCATTGACGGCCACGATTTGGGTGACGGCAGAGAAGGCAATCGTTTTGGTCGAGGCGCCGATGGCCTTGAGCATGCCGATCTGCGCGACCTTCTGCAGGGTCTGGATCTGAAAGAAGCCGCCGATGACGAGAATGCCGATGAAGAGCGTGAAGTAGCGCTGGGTGTCCAGCGTGCTCTGCTGTTCGGCATAGCCGGGCGTCGCCTTGTAGGCGGCTTCCCGATCGACGACTTCAACGCTTGCCGACTTCAGCCTCAATGCGGTCGGCCATGGTCTCCCATGCCTCGGGATCGTCGAGCTTGACGGCGACGATGTTGGAGACTAATTCGCCACGATTGCTTTCCGTCGATCCCTGGGGACGGATTTTTTCCCAGGTGAGGTAGGGCAGAAAGACCGAGGGTTGCAGAAAGTATTGTCGCCCGTCGCTGACGCCGACGATTTCGACATCGTAGAGTTCCTCTTCAGTGCCCTGGATCGACTTGAGCGTCAGCGTGTCGCCGACGCCCAGCCCTGTGCGCAGGGCGACATTGCGGTCGATGACGGCTTCGTTGCTGCGTGTGCGCTCTAGGCCACGCCCTTCGAAGGCGGGCGGTTCGCCCGGTTTGCCCGGTTCCACGCCCAGGATCGAGGCGTCGATGGTCTCGCCGTCCGGCAGCACGATGGTGGATGTGGAGGTGCCGATCTGCCCCACGTCGGCGACGCCTTCGACGCGACGGATCTCATTGAGGCGAGATCGTCCAATGCGACTGGCCGCCACCGACAGCTCAACGCCGTCCTGATAGACGATCAGCTCGCCGTCGAGCTTCTCCAGGTATTCCCGGTTGCCTGCGCCCAATCCTTCGGTCAGTGCGGCAATGAAGATCACCAACGTCGTGATGAGCGCAACGATCATGGCGATCAGCAGATACCGTCCTCGACTGTGCCAGATCTCTTTGAATGCTAGATGAAAGGCCATGGATGGGTCAGTCTCTCTCAATTGTTGTGACCGCGGTCATGTTCCAGCGCAGCCGATCATCGTTTTCTTCGGGAATCACCACGACTGTGTAGACGATATCGCCACGACGGTCCTCGCCGATGGGACGAATTCGGTCAACCGTGCCGGACAGCGTCAGGTCGGGTATGGCGTCAAAGCTGAGCATGGCCGTCTCGCCCGGTTCGATGCCGACAATGTCAAACTCGGTCAGGTCTTCCGTGCGGATCTCCCATGAGGAGAGATCGGCCAGACGGGCGATGGATGTGGCTGCCGAAACCTGTTCGCCTACCTCCAGATCAAGCAGGGCAACGGAGCCATCGAAAGGGGCACGTAGTTCCCGATCCGCAACGGCGACCAGCGCCTGTTGCAAGGAGGCGACGGCTGCGGCCACGTCCGCCTCTGCGCTCTCGATCTCCTCCGGCCGGTTGCCGGCTTCCAACAGTTCAAGCTGTGCCCGAACACGGCGGACTTCGGCTTCAGCAGCGGCCACATCGGCAGGGAGGGTCTCGCTCAGCGCATCCAACTGGGCCTGGGCACGGCGGACTTCGGCGCTGGCCGATGCCGCGTCGGCTGAACTGGGCGGGCTTTGCAAGTCCTGATAGCGGGCCGCGGCAGCCTCGAAGTTATTGGTCGCCGTCTGTAGATCGGCGGATTGCTGTGTGGCGCCGGCGTCATTGCGCCACTTGACCTCGTTGAAGGCCCGTTGCGCCCGTGTAAGCTCAGCCTGGGCATTGGCCATGTCGGCCTTGGCATTGATCAGTTCCTGGTCGCTGGCCCCTTCGTAGACCTTGGCCACGCCGGCCCGGGCCGCCGCCACCTGGGCCTCGGCCGCGGCGATGTCATTGGGCAGCGAGCCCTTGGCCACGCGGTCGCGGGCTGCTTCTGCCGCTTCGAGCGAGGCTCGCGCGGCGTCGATCTCCTCCTGACGCGTGCCGGCCTGAAGCTCAGCCAAGCGCGCCTGAGCCCGTTTCAGTTCCGCTTCGGCCCGGCTGACGGCCGCCCGTTCACCGTTGGCGTCCAGCCGCACGATGACGTCGCCCTTTGTGACATCATCGCCCTCGGCAACCAGCACCTCGGAGACAATGCCGCTGACGGGCAGGCTGAGGTCAGCCGAATTGACCGGAACGACGCGCGCATCGGCGATGATGGCCTGATTGTCGCTGACCACAGGCAATGTTGATCCCTCACCGTCTGACGATTCGGCTCCGTCTGCCGGCTGGCCATCGGCGGTTTCCGTTTCGGCGCCCGGCAGATAGGGATCCAGAAAACCGCCGAAGTAGGCGGCGGCGCCGGCTATGACCAGCACAACAACGATCACGATCAATATACGTTTCATCTTTTCCCTCGCTATTCCGGCAGTGGGTCCGCCGTTGGTTTCTTGCTCTGCTCGAACTGATGCGCTCTATTCAATGCGCCTAGATTTTTTCTAGTCGGGAACTCATCAGAGCGTCTGCTCTCGATTCAAAGTGCATCGATTGTTCAATCCGTCGATCAGAACCGACACGACATCGTCGATCATTGATTCTTTGGTCGGTACGTCGGGTCCATCGCCTGTGAATGCCATGCCGTCCATGATGGCCAGGAATGCGCCGGTCAAGACGTTGGGGTTGACATAGCGCGTGTCGCCGCGCTGACTGCTTTCGGCAAATGCCTGGCTCAGAGGTTCAAACAGGCAATTGTAGGCGACTGTGCTCAAGTATCGACCACTCTTTTCGCTCAGTGACGGCATGTCCGTGTGCATGATGCTGGACAGGTTCATCTGTGATTGCGCACTAAACCAGGTTCCGACGGCCCTAAGTTGCTTGGCAAGATCCGGTCCGGCCTGGCGAATCGCCTCTGTGATGCCGGTACGATGCCGATCAAACGCTTGTTCAGCGATTTCAACATAGAGTTGCTCTTTGCCGTCTGGAAAATGGTAATACAACGAAGCCTGTCGGATTCCCAACGCGTCAGCAATATCGCGCAGCGTAACGGCGTTGTAACCGCGCTTCATGAAGAGGGTCTCTGCCGTCTCCATCACTCGTTGTTTGGCGTCGCTGATTTCAATCTCACGCATATCTATTTGCTCAAAACGCTTTGATTCTTCAGGAACCCATATGGTGCGAACCCCCTTGCAGGAGGATCGACGCTCCAATGTTCTGTTCGGCAGGAATTTTCCTGAAACGTATTGCCTTTCTGGGTACACGATTTTCACCACCGAAATGGCCCTACCGAATGATAGGTAGGGAAAGCACTAGATAAATATAGCACAGCGGTTCAGATTTGACGTAACCCCTTCTACAATCGTTTGAAGCCGTCTGAAAATTGGCCTGTCTTTGGTTTGACCGAAGGCCGCGGAATCCGGTATAATCATTCTTTGTGGGCCAGAGGACTGCGGTCTCTTGGTTCTTGTGATTTTATTAGCGCCTGTGTTGCTGCCCTTTAGCACACAGGGCCGCTCCAAAGTTTCGGACGGGCAAACTGTCCGAACGCGGCTAAGAAGGGGAGAAAAGCATGTATGCTGTAGTTCGAACTGGCGGCAAACAATATCGTGTTGCTGCCGGAGACATTCTTGAGGTCGAAAAGCTTGCCGGCGAGGTCGGCGATTCGATCGAGTTGGATGATGTGTTGTTGGTGGCAAATGGAGACAGCGTAACTGTAGGCCGGCCCACTGTACAGGGAGCCTCTGTTTCGGCTAAAATAACCGGACAACACCGTGGGAAAAAGATTCGTGTCTTCAAGTACCAGCCGAAGAAACGTGTTCGTGTGAGCAAGGGGCATCGCCAGTACTTGACCCGGCTCGAGATTGAATCCATCACTGCCGGCTAAGAGCCGCTTGAAGCGGTGTTCATCCGAGACGGGTCGTCCGACCTTCGTTCTCGGGTTAGAATGCCCTCAAGACCGTTGCTCATAGATCTGGGAAGGTAAAGGAGAAAGCTGATATGGCTCACAAAAAAGGTGGCGGTTCCAGCCGAAACAATCGAGATTCCAACGGCCAGCGTCTTGGTGTCAAGCGCTTTGGCGGTGAATTTGTAACATCCGGCAACATCATTGTTCGCCAGCGTGGCACCCGGATCTATCCGGGCAAGAACGTCAACAAGGGCAAAGACGATACGCTTTTCGCAGTTGCCGACGGCTATGTGACGTTTGAGTGGATGAAAAAGGGCAGGAAGCAGGTCAGCGTCTACGCTGAGAAGGTTAATTAGCATGAAGCCAGATATTCACCCGACCTATTACCCAGAAGCCCGTGTCACTTGCTCCTGTGGAGCAACGTGGACCACAGGCAGTACGGTTCCTGAAATTCGTACCGATGTATGCAGCACATGCCACCCGTTCTACACCGGTGAGCAGCGCATCGTCGATACTGCCGGTCAGGTCGAGCGCTTCATGAAGCGCTTGGAGCGACGCCAGAGTGCGGAAGCTCGCCTGGAGATTGAAGCCCGTGCGCGTTCCGAGGCGGATGAAGCCGCACGTAAGGCGCGTGCCCGTGGCGATGATCCAAAGGCTGCGGCTCAGGAAGTCCTGGCCAAGTACGAAGTCGTTGAAGAGGTCGTAGAAGCTGAGATCGAAGCTGAGGCCTAGTGGGATCGTCTTTTCGGACAAACAAAAGGCAGATGAGGATTCATCCTCATCTGCCTTTTTCGTTTTTGAGGCTAAATTCTTGCATTTCGAGTCGAGACCGGACACAATACAACCCGATTGCTGTCGATAAGGATTGAGGCCAAGGTGAAGAGAGCACCAAATATCTCTGCGGCGAGGGCCTCACCGGAATGATCTAGGGCGCGGTCCGGAAGCCAAGCGTGATGCACCTGTTGAGTGGCTCATGCTGGATCGTTTGAGACGGCGGCGGGTGATTTTCGTCTACCACATGACTTCGCGGAGGAGAACCGATGCATTACCGACCGGCGGGCGGCTGGATTGAACTGGTCTGCGGCTCCATGTTCAGCGGCAAGACTGAAGAGCTACTGAGGCGCATCCGGCGCGCTGAAATTGCCCGCAAAAATGTTCAGATCTTCAAACCCCGAATTGATAGCCGCTACGGTACATCACGTGTCGCCTCTCACAACGGCGTAGCGCGGGAGGATGTGGTGGTCATTGACCAAGCTGCCGACATATTGCGGCTTGTGCGACCGGAGACAACTGTGGTCGCCGTCGACGAAGTGCAGTTCTTCGACTGGCAAATTGCGGATGTCTGTGATGAACTGGCGGATCGTGGGATGCGTGTGATTGCTGCTGGTCTGGATCAGGATTTCCGTGGCGAGCCCTTTGGCCCGATGCCTCTGATGATGGCCATCGCCGAGCATGTCAGCAAGTTGCATGCGATCTGTGTCTCGTGCGGGGCGTCTGCAAGCCGCACGCAGCGTCTGATTGACGATCGGCCCGCTCGCTACGATGATTCGATTATCCTGGTGGGCGGCTCTGAGAGCTACGAGGCACGTTGCCGCCAGTGTCACGAAGTGCCGGGCAAGCCGGCTTCGCGCGTGGCTGAGATGGCGGAACGGATCGATTTGCAATAGCGAAAAATCGCCCGAGGGGCAAAATTCTTCTGACCCCGGGGGAAGAATCACAAGACAGCCCCTCGGGCGATCGAGGGACGGAGTCAGCGAATCCCGGCAGCGAAGCATTGACACGGACGGCCGAAACAGGAATGACTGATCTTGAACTACGGCGCTTGACCCCAACGAACGATGTTGAGGAACGGTGTAGCTTGTTTGGAATTCATAGCACTGGCATAATGTAGTCAGGTTACCTGACATAATATCAGGTTGGATTTTTGAACGTTCAAGATCCAAATCATAGGATCATATCTTCATTTTAGCTGCCAAACGTTCAAAAATCGTTCAAAAGTCGGCTTTTTTGAGCCAAATGAACGAAAAATCGGGAAAAATGAACGATCTCCTGGAAATTCGCCTGCTTGGCGGGCTCAAGATTGAACGAAATGGTAAGGAGGTTGGAGGGCTTGCCTCCAGCAAGGCGCGCGCCTTGATCGCATACCTGGCGTGCAATCCGGGTGATCACAACCGGGAAGCGCTGGCAACCATGCTCTGGTACGATCGCTCCCAGGAGCGGGCAATGGGCAATTTGCGCGTGCTGATCGCAAGCATTCGCAAGTCACTGAGTCCTTTTGTGGAGATCAGGCGACAGTCGATTGCGCTTCGGCATGGAAGCAACATCCGGATCGATGTCGTTGAATTTGGACAGACATACACTGATGTGTGTAGCGACGTCGTGCGACACGGAGGAATTCGAGCAGATGATGTCGCCCGTCTCGACGAAGAGCTTCTTCTCTACAGCGGTGGGTTTCTTGCCGGTTTTGACATTCGTTCGGCGCCGGCGTTCGATGAGTGGAAGCGGTTTGAGCAATTGCGACTGCACCCGCGCATTGTCAAGTGCATGGCCAAGCTGACTGAGTACTATATTGGTCAAGGTCAGGACGCCAAAGCGATGGAGTGGACGAATCGGTTGATCACGCTGGCTCCGGAAGACGAACGGGGGCATGAGCAGATGATGATCCTGCTGACCCGTAGCAACCGGAAACAGGCCGCGATTGTACACTATGAACAGTACTGCCGCACGCTGGACCGCGATGGAAATGTGGAGCCGTCGCCCAGACTGGCTTCTCTGTATTCAAAACTCCTGGAAGGTGAAGCCCGCGCGGTTGAGCTGACAGAGTGGGTGGAGATCCCAGTGGGAAGCCCGCTGGAACGTACGGGTCCGGCAGATCTGCCACGGACGGAGTTGACTCCGCTGATTGGACGGCGACAGGAATTGAGCGAGATCGTCGTCCGGTTAACCAAGCCGGACTGTCGTTTGCTGACGCTCGTGGGTCCAGGGGGCATCGGCAAAACTCGATTGGCGGCTGCGGTCGTGCAGCAGATCACCGACGAACCCGGGTCTTCCATCTTCCGGGACGGCGCCTACTTCGTTCCACTGGAAAATGTTCAGAAGTCGTCTTTGATTGCGGCTGCGGTGGCCGAAGCATTGGGTATTTCTCTGACGGAAGGGAGCTCCCCGGACGTCCAAATAATGAGTTATCTGCGTCGTTATCATTTGTTGCTCGTGCTTGACAACCTGGAACATCTGCACGATGCAGCGGCGTCGATCTTGCCAATTTTGCGGGCCGCACCAAATGTCAAGCTCTTGCTGACCTCGCGCGAACGACTGAACCTGCATGGTGAATGGCTCTACGAGGTGCCGGCTCTTGCTTTCCCGGATGATACCGAACTGGAGGATGCACAGGCGTTTCAGCTTGTGGCCGAATATCCCTCAGTGCAACTCTTTGAGCACGAGGCCCAGGCGCTCAACCGTTCCTTTTCATTGGCCGATACGTACATGCCCGTGGTCGAAATCTGTCGTCAGGTTGAAGGTCTGCCATTGGCGATTCAACTGGCTGCTGCGTCCACACGCGTCTTTCCAGTGGGTGAGCTGCTGACCCGGCTTATGCAGAATCTGGATATTTTGCATACGACCATGCGCAACATGCCGGATCGGCACCAAAGTCTGCGCGCCGTATTCAATCATTCTTGGGGCTTGCTTTTGCCGCAGGAACAGGACGCATTTCGACAACTTGCCGTGTTTGCCGGCGGCTTCACGCTGGATGCCGCCGAACATGTCGCCGGCGTGACTGTCCCGATGGTCTTCTCTTTGGTGGATGCGTCGTTGATTGAACCGGTGAATGCGTCGTCGGGAAACCCAGTTCGGTACAGGATGCATGCGGTTCTGCATCAGTACGCTGAAGAGAAGTTGGGTTTGGACCAGCGACAGTTGCGGGATGTTCACGATAGGCATTGCTCGTATTACACGACATTGCTGGAGGAATACAGCGAAGACCTGCTTACGGATAGCGAGGCATCCGAGCGCCTGGCCACGATGGCCTCTGAAATCGAGAACTTCCGAGCGGCCTGGAAATGGGCGGCGCTTCATGGACAGTTGCGGCGTAGTGAGCATGCGCTACCGGCTTTCGGTCAATACTATCTGCTGCATGGACCCTTCCAAGAGGGCAGCGAGGCCATTGACCTGGCAATTGAAGAGTTGCGTGCACGCCGCCTTCGCCATGACAGTGAGCAGACCGACGTTCTTTTCGGAAAATTGCTGACTGTTCAGGCGATGCTCTTGAACCGACAAGCCGACTACGATGAGGCCGTCGCCTGCGCCTTGGATGCGATCCGTATTGCACGCAAGGTCGACCTGGGCCATACCGAGATCGAAGGGCACCTGGAGGCTGCATTGAGCTATCGCTTTCTGGGCGCCTATCCCAATGCACTCTTACATGCCGAACGCGCGCTTGATCTGTCACGCGGCGCCCATCCTCAACATGAGGCGGATAGCCTGTTGGTCCTGGGTACGGTCTACCTCTATCAGGCCCAATTTGAGTTGGCTCGGCAGGTGTTGACGGATGCATTGGCGCGGTATCGAGTGCTGAAAAATCGCCAACACGAGAGCCGTACACTCAATGTTCTCGGGATCCTATATCTCTATCAGGGGCGATACGACGAGGCAAACAGCTACTATGGACAGGCGCTCCAGCGCTATCGCGAGATCGGGGATCGCCAAGGGGAAGCGCAGGTGCTCAACAATCTGGGCGCCGTTCGCCATCACATCGGCGATTTTGAATCGGCCCACGCCCAATATGCGCAGGCCCTGTCGATTCAACAGGAACTTGGCGGCATGCAGGGCGTTGGTTTGAGTTCAAGCAACCTGAGCCTGTTGGCCCAGCATTCTGAGAACTTCTCCGATGCGTTGACGTACGGTCAAGCCGCGGCTCGCATCGCCGATGAGCTGGGCGATCGGGACAGCAAGGCCTTTGCCATGCTATGCATTGGGCATGCCCATGCCGGTTTGAGGCAATGGGAGATGGCGGGCCGGGCCTATGAACAGGCGTTGGCTGTGCGACAAGAATTAGGGCAAGAGAACCAGGCGCTGGAACCTCGGGCCGGAATCATACAGGTCGCGATGGAAACAGGTCTTGCTGACGAGGCGCTGGTTGATGTCAGCGAGATCCTGGCAATTCTTGAACAGAACAAGCTGCTCGGCATCGTTGACCCGTTCCGGATCTATTGGATCTGCTATCTTGCCTTACGTGCCTGCCGTGACCCGCGCGACGGCGAGGTTTTGGAGCGTGCCTATCAACTATTGCGGCAGCGATCCGAACTGATTTCAGGCACGCTACAACGCCATTCGTATGTGGAAAGCTGGCCGGCGCGTCGTTCGATTCTCGAAGATTATCTGCGTCGTGGCGGGCGCAGGTAAAGAACGTTTGCATCATTTTCGGTGCTTGGGATATCCTAAACTTGTGTTCATTCTTTCGATGATCTTCGCTGCGCGCTCAGCGTCATTGGATTGCGCCACTGCACGGATACGCGACACATTGATTCACTGGAAGCGCCCAAACGCTGCATCTGCAATCTGGAACCATCGACAGACCCATATCAAATCGAACTCCGAGAATGGAGGAACTGATGGAAGAAAAACAAGTCCTATACCAAATTACGAATGATGATCTCAGTGGACTCGACGCTCAACCCGCCTTCGTCACGTTCGGCGAGACAATGGTGCGCGAAACTCCGGCCGATATGGAGCGCCCCGAACGTACCCGCCAAGTCTATCTCTCGATGGCCGGCAGTGAATTGACGCTGGCTGTGGGTCTCAGCAGATTGGGTATTTCTTCTTCCTACATCACACGTGTGCCTGACAATCCCGTACGGTCGCTCATTGCGCAATCTTGTTCGTGAGCAGGGTGTTGATGCCGGCCATTTTGTGTGGGCGCCCAAAACTGATCCCATCGGCCGCTTGATCTACGAAATCGGCCGCACGCCGCGCAAGAATATCGGCGTCTATCAGCGTAAATACTCGGCAGCTTCACGGCTGGACGCGGGCATGGTCGATTGGGCATCCGCCCTACAGAACGCCCGTCTCTTCCACACATCCGGCATTACGTTTGGCCTCGCCACCCACAGCGAATACGAGCGCAACTACAACCGAGATGCCTTTCTAGAAGCGGTAGACGCTCGCCCCGAGAGCTGTTGGACCGGGCTTGATTTCAACTATCGGGCTACGCTTTGGACGCCCGATCAGGCCAGAGAGATCATGACGCCCCTCGTCTCCGACCATATCGATATCCTGATCACAACCATCGAGGATATGGCCCGGCTCTATGGTATCGGCTGCGGCCAATACACGGCCAAGCAGGTGGTGGATGGCGATATTGGTCGGCTGGAAGATGAGGACATCAAGGTCTTCGCCAAGTCGGTCATGGACATTTTTGGCGTGAAAATTGTGGCCATCACCATTCGTTATCCTGACACCTTTGAGCAACATCGTTGGGAATCTGCGGCCATGAACGACGAAGGCGTCTTCTTCCGTTCGCCGGCAGTCAAGCCCATCGTTTTGCTAGACCGCCTGGGCGGCGGCGACACCTGGAATGCCGGTTTTTACTACGGCTTGCTTACCGAGAATTTCAGCGGCGAAGGCTTGCAGAAGGGTGTGCTGGTGGGCGACGCCGCCACGCGCCTCAAGCAGACCATGATGTTCGATCTGCCCATGATCGACAAGGCCGACGTCCAGATCCTTGATGAAATCGGACGTCTTGGGCGGCGGCAAACGGACATCGCGTTAGTAAAAAACTCTTGCCACAGATGTACACAGATTTGTACGGATAGGACACGGATGATTATGGCAGTACCCAGGACTCTGCCAGAAGATATCTGTGAATATCAGGTGTTTATCTGTGACCATCTGTGGCAAATCTTTTTCCACTCTGGAGAACCCCATGAAAAAGCATCAGAAATTGGACGTCATCCGTGATACTGGGGTGGTCGCGATAATGCGCGCCCAGTCGTCAGAGCAGTTGATCGCGGCGGCGGACGCCATCAAGGCTGGCGGCGTGCGGGTCATCGAAGTGACGATGACTACACCGGGCGCCTTGAGCGTGATCGAGCAGGCCAAGCAGCGCTATGGCGATGACGTGCTCTTCGGCGCGGGCAGCGTGCTCGACCCGGAGACGGCGCGTGCCGCCATCCTGGCCGGCGCTGACTTCATCGTTGCGCCCACACTCAACCTGGATATGGTGGCGTTGTGCAATCGCTATGCCGTACCGGTCATGCCCGGCATCTACACGCCGACCGAAGCGCTGACCGCCATCGAGGCCGGCGCCGACATGGTCAAGCTCTTCCCGGCCAGCTTTGGCGGCCCGGAACTGGTCAAAGCAATCCGGGCGCCGCTGCCCCAGTTGGAGATTGTGCCGGTTGGCGGCGTTGACCTCGACACTGCCGCCGACTTCATCCGCGCCGGTTCGGCAGCCTTGGGTGTGGGCAGCAGCCTTGTCAACAACAAACTGCTTGCAGAGGGTGATTTGGATGAACTGACCCGTCGGGCGAAGGCGTTCATCGCCGAGGTTCAGAAGGGGCGAGGCAAGTAGCGAACGGAGCGGGAGAGTTGAGTAGGGGCGTGTTGGCGCATCTCGCCAACACGCCCGAAGTTACTGCGCGGAATCCCTAGCGAAGAAACCACCACAGAACCACCCACAGGATGGCGCCGGCGATATTCACGACCCAGAACTGGGTCTTTGCCGTCTTGTGGCGGAAGACCACCATGCCCAATAGGGCGCCCGCAAATCCGCCCACCAGGGCCGTCCCATACAGCACGATCTCGGGTACGCGCCAGGCGCCCCGTTTCGCCTGCATTTTGTCGTAGCCATAGAAAATGAATGCTGTGATGCTCCAGGCGCCCAGCCAGATCCAGAGCCAATGCCCCGTGCCGAATAACCATATCAACAGAGCGATGACAACAAGCGTAATGACCGCGGCCACGATGGCGAAAAATTTCTGCGGCGATTTTTTCATAGAGGTGATACTCCTGGTTGTTGGCGAGACAGATCTTCCGGTGAATTATACAGGCAACATACCGAACGAGCCAGAGCAGCGAGCGAAATGGATGAACTGATAGGCAGCAGACGATGGCAACAAGCCAATCTGGCGCAGTTGACCGAACGACTTCGTCCGATCCTGGACCAGGAGGACGGCACGCTCTCCATGGCGGTCTCCGGCGCGCACCATGTCGTGGTCACCAAGGAGGAAAGCCACGTCTGCCTTTGGCTCTATGATGAAGCCAATCGTAGCACCGGCGTGATCCAGTCAGAGCTGGATTTGGCCGATCCCCTGACGCTGGTGGACGCCTACACGCGTGCAGCGCTCTTGGCATTGCTCTGGTCGCCGGCGCCGCGGCAGATTTACACGACCGGTCTGGGGGGCGGATGCCTGCCCACCGTCATTCACCATCACTTGCCCGAGACCGTTGTGCAGTGCGTTGAATATGACGAGCAAGTGGTCGATGCCGCCACGCGTTACTTCGGCTTTCTGCCTGACGCCTCACTGCGGATCACAATCGACGACGGGCGCCGCTGGCTGGAGGCGAATCGCGGGACCGGGCGGTTCGATATCATCATCCTGGACGTCTTTGACGACAAGGGAGATGTGCCCAATGACTTGACCTCGCTGGAATTCTTTCAGCTTTGCCGGGATTCATTGGCAACGCAGGGCGTCCTGGTTGTCAACCTGCTCTACCTTGACCCGCAGCGGACTTGCCCGCATCAAGACCATCAGCGCCCTCTTTGACCACCTCTACCTCTGCGCCATGGACGATGACAACGATGTACTCTTTGCATCTCTGCGTCCGTTGCCGGACAAATCGATCTATATCGAACAGGCGATTGGCCTGAAAGAGAAGTATGGATTTAGCGTTTCCCTACGTGCGCCTGGCGCTCAAGCTGGAGGCGCTGGTCGGCGACAAATTGCAGGGCTGGGCGGAAACCGCATTGCTGACTGACAAAACCAACGAAATCGATTGAGCAGGGATCTACGGGGATCTTTGTGGCTGATTTAGATCGGTCCTAGAATTCACGTCCCCGGCACCACCCGGACCCACGCTGGACAGCGCGAATTTGTGGGCGGTGCCGGGGACGTTCGTGGGATTCAATTTCTTGGAACGGCCTTAGGCTTTTGCCGTGGAGTCGGCTTCGTCTGAATCGTCGACAAAGCCGTAGGCGTGGGAGACAAGATAGAGCGGTCGATTCTTGACCTCGTCGTAGATTCGGCCCAGATACTCGCCGATAATGCCCAGGAAGATAAGCTGAATGCCGCCCAGGAAGAGTACGCTGACCAGCGTGGTGGCCTGACCAAGAAAAAATAGGTTGCCGGACAGACGGAGAATGATGGTGATGACAATGCCGAGCAGGCTCAGAAAGGCGAAGACAAAACCGAGCAGTGTGGCGAATTGAAGCGGTAGGTAGCTGAAACTTGTGATGGCATTGGTGGCCAGAGTCAGCATCTTTCGCAATGGATACTTGGTCTCACCGGCAAATCGTTCGGCCCGTTCATACTCAACGCCGACCTGTTTGAAGCCGACCCAACTGCTGAGCCCGCGCATGAATCGATGCTTTTCGCGTAGCTGGCGCATGGCAAGGATGACACGGCGATCCATCAGACGGAAATCACCGGTGTCCAGCGGAATGTCCACATTGGCGATCTGTTGAATCACCCGGTAGAAGAGCTTGGCCGTCCACAGTTTGAACCACGTTTCGCCTTCCCGTTTGGTGCGCACGGCATAGGCGACTTCATACCCCTCTCTCCAACGTTGGATCATCTCCAGGATCACTTCGGGCGGATCCTGGAGATCTGCATCCATGATGATGACAGCGTCGCCTTCAGCGAAATCCATCCCCGCTGTGATCGCAACTTGATGGCCGAAATTGCGACTGAAGTCGATGATTTTCAATCGTGGATCTTTGGACTGCAACTGGCGAAGCAATGCCAGCGAGTTGTCTGTGCTGCCGTCGTTGACGCAGATCAGATCCCAGCTCTCACCAGTCTTCTCCATGACATCGATCACTCGCTGGTAGAGGATCGGGATGACGATCTCTTCATTCCAGATCGGCACGACGATGGAGAAAGTTGTTCTGGGCTTGAGCGGCGTTTCGTTCATGCCGATATCGTAATTCAAAGCATATTGGCGGTCAAACCGTGGCGAGCGCAAATATCGCCGTTTGTGCCTTGGCGACGACGTTTTTCTGCAACCTATCGGCGCTCTGTGCGTATTGTGAAGAAGCGCCTATCCGCCGGGGCGAGCCGAATGTTGAAGTGAGCAATGCCCGTATGGTTGGCCATGCGGATCAAATTGACGTTCACTTGCGGCGGTGCTAGACTGACGCGCCAGATGCAATGAACCAAATCATGTCTCATTTCCGGGGCTGGAATGGCCTGCGCCCGACAGCCGGTTCCGGTCCGGGAATGTTTCAAGCTGATAGATCTGAGATCCGCATGGTAGACAATGAGATGACGGTTCCCGGCCAGGAATTGACCGGCAGCCTGCCCACATTCCCCGGACGTCCCGGAGGCGGTCTAGCCTCTGGATTGTCCTTGCCCGGTTTTGACCAAAAGCGCCTGCTCTTCAACCGGCTGGCACAGCCCGGTGAGGTTCACGTCTATCGGGCCGAGTGTCGTGCGGGCGAACGACTGCGGGCGCAGATGTTCGTTCCCGCATTGCCGCTGGGCGGATCGGTGGTGCCGGCCTTTGCGTTGGTGGCCCAGAGTCTGCCCTACAGCGCCGATATCCACAAACTGCCAATCGATCTGCCGGTCGGATACAGCGCCGTGGTCGCTCCGCCGCCCAACGAACTGCTTCTGCCTGTCCAGGACCGACTCACTCATGCACGCTACTATCCTGGGCCAACCATCGACACGCGTACGCTGGTCAGCGGCAATTGCTATGTCTTGGTCTGGAGCCCCCACAACCATATGGGCAAATACATGATCCAACTGGGGTATCGGTGGCCCATGCATTGGACCTACTGGACCCAGATCCCGCGCTTTTGGTGGCAGATTCGGGGATGGTTCGGGCTGAGCCGAACGGCAGCCTATGTGGCAGGCGCTTCTCTATTGTTGGGCGCTCTCTTCGCTGCGAGACGGATCCGACGACGAAGGTAATTCAGTCGGGTGAATAACGCCGAAGAGATCGTACCGGGTGATTATTTCGATTCATCGAGAAAGACAGAATTTATGCGAATTGTTCTCTATCTGGGCAAAGGCGGTGTCGGGAAAACGACCGTAGCCGCTGCGTCCGCAGTGCGAAGCGCCGATCTGGGATATCGGACCCTTGTCGTCAGCACTGATATCGCCCACAGTCTGGCCGATAGCCTTGATGTCCCCTTGCAGAGCGTGCCGACCGAAGTCGCTCCCAATCTGTTTGCACAGGAGATCAATGTCCTGGATGAAATCCACGAACATTGGGGCGAGATGCAGGGCTATCTGGGCAATCTCCTTCGTGGCCAGGGCATGAATAAAGCCATTGCCGAAGAGATGGCAGTGATTCCGGGTATGGAAGAGATCGTCAGTTTGCTGCACATCAACAGGCAGGCCGAGGGGGGCAATTTCGATCGCGTGATTGTCGACGCCGCCCCGACCGGCGAGACCATACGTCTGTTGACCATGCCCGAAAGCTTTCAGTGGTACGTGGCCAAGCTCTCCGGTTGGGGTGACACGACGACTCGCTTGGCCGGCGCTGTTCTCAAGCGCGTAATGCCTGACAAAGATCCGTTTGCGGGTCTCGACAATCTGGTTGCAGGGGTCAAGGAGTTGCAAAAAGTGCTTGTCGATCCGGCCATCACAAGCTACCGGGTTGTGTTGAACCCGGAGAAGATGGTGATGAAGGAGGGCGCACGTGCAGTGACCTACCTATCACTCTTCGGCTACCCTGTTGATGCGGCCGTGGTCAATCGTATTCTGCCCGGCATTGAGTCTGACGATCAGGGCAACATCCGCGTAGTTCGGCCGAGCGAGGATGCCTATCTCCGCCATCTTCAGGAGATTCAGGCGCACTATCTGGGCGAGATTGAGCGGGAATTCTACCCCTTGCCGATCCTGAAGTCCGGTTGGTCCGATGTCGAAATGGTCGGTGTTGAGCAGCTTCGCGAGTTGGCGATCACGCTCTTCGGCGACCGAGACCCCGGTGAAATCTTCTATGTGGGCAAAACTCAGGAGATCATTGAAGACGGCGAAGACTTTATTTTGCGCCTGCCGCTTCCCAACGTAGAATTAGATAAGGTCAAATTGACCAAACGAGGCGACGAGCTTTTCGTCACAATCGGCAATTTCAAGCGTGAGTTGCTGCTGCCCTCAGTCCTGGCCCATCGTCCGGCAACCGGCGCCATCTTCACGGACGGGGTGTTGAGTATTCGCTTCCCGGAGAATGGCACTTGAGCGTCGGATGCAGCGACATAGGCGATCGGCTTTGACAGGTTGAAGCGGTCGAACGGTTGGGCATAGCCCGGAGTAGGATGAACGAGTGAGTGTAGTCAGTATTCTTGCCAACTCAATAGCAGCCGGCGCTGGTTCGCTCTTGGGCAGCCAGGCCAGCCTGCGTGTTGCCTGCTATCGGCAGCCGCGCCCCATGCCGCGTCAGTTTGCGCCGTTGTTGGACAATCCCTGGCGCCTGCGCTATCGGGATGTAGGCGAGACGCTGGGCCTGGCCGGTATCTCCGCCGGACAGACAGTGCTCGATCTCGGATGTGGCACAGGTACATTCACCGTGGAACTGGCGCAAATGGTCGGCGAAGATGGGGTGGTGCACGCCGTCGACCTTCAACAGTCTCTCTTGTCCGAAACCCAATCTCGCCTGGATGATGTCGGGATGGCGGCGCGCGTTCAGCTTCACCATGCGGGCGCCTATAATCTCCCCCTGGCCGACGAAAGTTGCGATCTGGCCATTCTGATCGCAACGTTGTCACAGATTCCCGACAGGCGGGCCGCGCTTTTCGAACTGCGGCGTGTTTTGAAACCCGGCGCAAGGCTCGTCATCAGCGAAGAATTGCCTGATCCTGCCTACCTTCCGGCGCGAGCAATGCGCCAATGGGCGCAAGATACAGGCTTCGTATTGCAGGGGAAAGCCAGTAATATATTCTGTTATACCATGGTCTTTGCCAATGACAAGGCCTTTGTCAATGACAATGAAACCATTGGAGAGATCATTGATTGACGCCCGATCTGCTTTGGAACCCTTCTTCCTTCCCCAACACCTTTCCAGTGTTAGAATTACACAAACTTATGCAACTTCCTTATATAACCAATGAACTGCCGGGTATCGGCGGTCGTCTACGTGCGCAACCTGAATACTTTGTCGTGGATGAGATCCCTCTCTACGAGCCTGCCGATCAAGGGCAGCATCTCTATGTCAATATCACCAAAATCGGTCTGACAACAAAGTCCGTTCAGAAGGATCTCTGTCGGCTATTCGACCTTCGGGAGACCGACGTAGGGTTCGCCGGCATGAAGGACAAAGCGGCCCGCACGACCCAGACCTTCAGTCTGTCGGTCGGCCATCCGGACGAGGCTTTCATGGCCGGTGCGGCCCAACGTATCGAGGATGCGCTGCCTGTCACGGTCAACTGGGTTCGGCTGCACAACAACAAACTGCGGCTTGGTCATCTGTTGGGCAATCGTTTCAGCATCGTCATCAGTGATCTCACGCAGCCTGCGCTGGAGTCACTCCAGACCGCCCAAGCCGTGGCGGATCGGCTGGTTTCCGATGGGACGCCCAACTATTTTGGCCCGCAGCGATTCGGTGTCGATGACAGGAATATCGACAAGGGCCTGGCCGTGCTGTTGCGCAAGAACTACGTCAAGGATCGATGGTTGCGCCGTTTTCTGGTCTCGGCCTATCAGAGCTATCTCTGCAATCGCTATCTGGCCGCTCGTGTGGAATCCGGCGCTTTCGACCGGCTGCTGAGTGGCGATGTCGCCAAAAAATATGCAACCGGCGGCATGTTTGACGTCGAAGATGTGGCTGTTGAGCAGCCCCGCTATCAGGGGCACGAGATCAGCTTCACGGCGCCGATGTTCGGCAGCAAGATGCGCCCGGCGTCGGCTGAAGCCGGCGAGTTGGAGGCGTCGATCCTGGAAGAATCGCCGATCAGCCTAGATCATCTGCACAGGGCAAAGGCCGATGGAACCCGCCGTCTGGGCCGTCTGCTTGTTCCGGATCTGACGGTTTCTGTGGCAGGCGACAATCTGCTCATCGACTTCTCGCTCACCAAGGGAGCGTTCGCGACGACGATTTTGCGTGAAATCATGAAGACAGATACGGCGAATAGCGCTGATGGCGATGAATGATCGGACCGTGGGCGTCTATCTCAGGGTTGTCTATCCGGTAGCCGTCTATTCGAATCGGCTCCGATACAGGCTGCGGTGTAAATCGATTTCGGATTCGGCGAATCAGGCGGACAAAGCCGGATCAATTTGGATTTAATCCGCGGAAATGGAGCTGTGCGCCCACGTCGTGAACAGCCTTATCCGCCGAATCCGCGGTCTATCAGCGTATGGCTGAATAGGCGCCCGGATCGAATGGCAAGAATGACTGGCAAGAATGATCTGGAGGAGAACATCAACGAGAATATGGGTCTATCCGGCAGAGGAACATCCGATGACAGCAGGAAAGGGCGGGCAAGTGACATGACGGAACTGCCGCTCTTCCCGCTCAATGTCGTGCTCTTTCCTGGCATGTTCCTACCCCTGCATATTTTCGAGACACGCTATCAAGAGATGGTTAACTATTGCCTTGAAAAACATATGCCATTTGGGGTGGTTCTGATTGAAAAAGGTGCACAAGTCGGGGCTCCGGCCATTCCGCAGCGGATAGGCACGACCGCCCGTATCCGTCAGGTGCAACGCCATGCCGACGGCTGTATGGACATCCAGACATTGGGCATGCAACGTTTCCATATCGAGGATCTCGACTACAGCAAGTCCTACCTGACGGCAAGCGTGCGCCAGGTTCCAATGGTGAATGCCGCCACCCGTTCAGCCAGTCAGCTTTCGCAGCGACTCCGGCCAAAATTAGTTGAATATATGGATCTGCTCAAGCAGGCCCACTCGGCTGAAGATTGACCTTTCCTTCGTTCCCCACGATCCGAAGCCGCTGGCGCTGATGGTTGCTGCATCGCTTCAATTGAACAATGCTGAGAAGCAGACATTGCTCGAGTTGCCCGGTATTCCGGATATGTTGCGCCATGAGATCCATCTGCTCAACCGCGAGATCCTGCTGTTGAAGCACATGGTCGGCACACAGGAGCAGATCATCCAGATGGGCGGCGGCTCCACGGGCTACCTTTTTCCCAACTGAATCAAATAACGCTGAATTTGCTTCGACTCGCCCTTCATGCTATACTTTTCCTTGCCTAAGGGTGATTAGCTCAGCTGGCTAGAGCGCTACGTTGACATCGTAGAGGTCACTGGTTCAAGTCCAGTATCGCCCACACAGTCGAAAAGACAACACCCTTGTTTGCGCTCCTTGATCTTCAGAGGAGCGCAATTTGTAGGCAGTGACGGTGACAAGTGTATCGGTCACCACTATCGGTGGAAGCGAACGCAGAAACACCAAAGAGAAATACCCCAAAAGTGTCGATCGGGACACGCCGAAATTGAACCATTGTTTCAGAGAGTGGAGATCAGTGGCTGAAATTCTCCGCAACCTAGATTCCGGCAACCACCCGAGAGCGAACTTGCGAAATGCTGTTGCTCAGTAGCTTGTTCCGGGTTGCTCCGTTACCAGCACCACGAGTGGTTCAGGCTCCGCACCTCTGAGTGATGGTCCTGTTCAACATGGGTGGCACCGCGAGCAATCAGCTTCGTCCCATGAGGGCGGGGCTTTTTTTGTGTTTCGACCAGGCGGCCTGCTCCGGCAGAGCAAGCCATAGCGCCGTACCCAGGCGGCGCACCAAACCAGCAAGGCGAACGGCAAACACCATGAATGACTTTGTGAGCAACCCAAGCGTATTGGCGGCATCGGCCGACTTTCTCCAGGAGCAATCGGGCCTGGTCGATCTCTGTGTCGCCATTCAGCAGATCGCGGCGCCCACCGATGACGAGGAAGCGCGTGCGCGCTGGGTCGCTGCAAAATTCGAGGCGCTCGGCCTGCAAGATGTCGATCTGGACGCCCTCCATAATGTGTACGCACGGCTGCCCGGCAGCGCACCGGATCTGCCAGCACTTCTGGTCAGTGCGCACACCGATACGGTCTTCCCGGCCGAGACGGATCTGTCGGTGACCGTCAATGAGGCGGAGGGCCGAATCTACGGGCCGGGCATCGGCGACAACTCGGCCGGCGTCGCCAGTCTGCTCGCCCTGGCCGCCAAGCTGGTCCGGCTCCCGGCGCCGCCGTCCGACATCTGGTTCGTGGCCAATAGCGGCGAGGAGGGACTGGGCGATCTGCGCGGCATGCGAGCCGCTGTCGACCGGCTCCAGGATCGTATCGGCGCCAGCATTGTGATCGAAGGCATGGGCTTGGGTCGTATCGTGCACCGTGCCCTCGGCTCTCGACGCTATCGCATCTCGGCCACCGCACCCGGCGGCCACAGTTGGAGCGATTTCGGCACAGCCAGCGCCATCCACGCTCTCGTGCTGTTGGCTTCCGAACTTGTGCAGATCAAGGCGCCGAGCGACCCGCGCACCACATTCAACATCGGGCGCATCAGCGGCGGCACGTCAATCAACACGATCGCGCAGGACGCATCGCTTGAGCTGGACCTGCGTAGCGAAGACGGCGCGGCACTGGACAGCTTGATCGATCAAGTTCACCAGATCGTCGGCGGATTCCAGACCAAGCGTTGGCAGCAGTGGGGCGTCACCGTCGCCATGGAGACCATCGGCGATCGGCCCAGCGGCGCCGTTGCGGACGATCATCCGCTGGTCGTTGCATCGGTGCAGGCGCTGACCGCCGTCGGCCTAACCGGCGATCCCGATCTGCGCATCAGCAGCACCGATTCCAACATCCCGCTCAGCCGAGGCATCCCGTCGGTCTGTGTGGGCATCACCCAGGGCGGCAACGCCCACCGGCTGGAGGAATGGATTGACCCGCGTTGGTTTCCCAGGGGGATGCAGCACCTGCTGCTGCTTACCTGGTGGGCTTCCGGTTGGGCGGCGAAGCAGTAAGATTGTCTGTGGTAGATTATATCAGGGCGACTACACACCGATTTTTGAAAGCCAGTCGCCCAGATGGTCAATGAAGCTGCTGGCCGAAATTCCGTTCTCGGTCCAGGGCGTTGGCATGTCATCTTCCGGGTGTCTTGCCGGATAGCTTGCATTGCGTTCGTCGATCAGTGGTCCCGCGATAGGAATGCCTGCTCTGCACAGAACATATTCCGCCCATTGCGCTTGGCTCTTCTTGACCAAGAACGAGCGTTTGGATCCGACGATCTTTCGCCCCCAAACGCGCACACCGTAGGATCGAAGCAGTTTTTCCACTTGATAGGCGTTGTGCGTTGGTGTAGTATCAAACGTGATCCGGTGCATTCGGCCGTATTGCACTGTACCAAAGAAGGTATCTATTGGACTGAGAATGTCAATATTTGGGAGATTCATAGAAGACTCCAAGGAAACGTAATACCGGCAGAACATTTGTTCTGTCTGATTATCTACGAAGTGTTCGTAATTGGCAAATAGCGTTTGGCGCTGGTAATTGAAGCTTTCGACGCATGATCTGAACCGTCATCTGCATACACTCTTCCCCGGAGCAGAACCATGAATGTGTCTGATCTGTCTGGCCCGCTAGTAGCTGGTTTCGTTATCGCTATCAGTTTGCTTGTTGTACTTTCGATTATTACACTCTTTAACTATTTCTTCGGCGGCCCGGATCCCATGAGGAGCAATGCCCAGGCTCGTGTGGATGCTGCTCAAAAGCCGGAGATTTTGCTGGCTGACTACCGTCGCTATCAGCGGCGAAAGGCTGTTGGAGCACTGTTTGTAGTTACCGTGCTCTTTGGCGTCCTGGTCTTTCTGGCACCCGAGGCTGCGATGACCATCGTCAATGGCATTTGGATGGCCGGCGTTGAGATTGCTGAGGCGATTCAAGAGAGTGCTACAATCATGGCTGCACAAGTTGGAAATCCCTAGGTACGGAGCGGCGTGGCTGAGGGCACGGGTTGACGGACCCGGTCAGGGCCGATAACATCTGAACCTGCCTGATCCGCGTGGCACGAATCTTGATCTGAATGTCGATATATTTGCTGGGTTTGCGCGTGAGTTTTGAGGATACTGTTGCTGGTTTGGCTCAAGTAGTGAGGCGATCTGATGAGTTTGGAGATCTTTGGCGACCGATCGATGGGTGTCGATGCTGAGGGCAATCGTGCGATTGTCCGACTCCTTCACCCGCCAGTCGGCGCCGGTTTGACTGATAGGCGAATGTTTGGCTGGGCTGCTTTCCCGCGTGATTTTTCTGTTGGTTGTTGAATCCTGCCTGGGGGGTCGATCTGGTGAGCTTTTCGTCTGACTTCTTGGTCGGGTTTGCGGTGGCCACGGTGTTCTGGCTGATTGTCAGCCAGATGGTGCGCATGTACCACAACTACATGCGACGCATCAAGGCGGCCCATAGCCCGCAATCGGGCAAGGTTCCGGCCGAGGTGACTGCGGACGCCAACCGGGCTCGGATGAGCCTGATTCTATGGTTTTTCGCCATTCTGGTTGGACTGGTTGTCCTTTGGGAATTTCTCACTTGGGGCACAAGCTTTAGCCTGATTGGCCAACTGACAGGTTGATTACTTCCTCTGAACGATATAGATTTGAACGGTAATGGAGCATTTTTGATGTCGAACTATCAGGAGTTAGAGCACGATCAGCTATACAAGATCCGCCACAGCGCTGCGCATGTCATGGCGCAGGCTGTGTTGGGCATCTACCCGGATGCCAAGATTGCCATCGGCCCGCCGATCGACACTGGATTCTACTACGATTTTGATCTTGGCCTGGATGAAGACGGCAAGCCGAGAACCTTTTCGCCCGAAGATCTGGACAGCATCGAGAAGCGCATGCGCCAGATTATCGGCGGTCGGCACACGTTTGAATACCGAGAAGTGAGCGCGGACGAAGCCCGCACGATCTTCGAGGGTCAGCCCTACAAGCTTGAGCTGATTGCAGGTCTTGAGGCCGGCGAGGTCGATGAGTACGGCAACGATGTCGTCGAAAAGCCGCCGATCAGTACCTACACGCAGGATTCCTTCGAGGATCTCTGTCGTGGGCCCCATGTGGAGCATACGGGCAAGATTCCGTCGGACGCGTTCAAGCTCATGTCGGTCGCCGGCGCATACTGGCGCGGGGATGAGAACAACCCCATGCTGCAACGCATCTACGGCACGGCCTGGCGCAACAAGAAGGAACTGAAGAAACATCTCGACATGCTCGAAGAGGCCAAGAAGCGTGACCATCGCAAGTTGGGCCGCGAGCTTGAGATCTTCATCTTCGACGAGGAGGTGGGCCCCGGACTGCCGCTCTGGCTGCCCAACGGTACGGTTATCGTCGAGCAGCTTGAGAAGCTGGCCCATGAGGTGGAGTCCGACGCCGGCTACGATCATGTGCGCACGCCGCACTTGACCAAGGAAGATCTCTTTCTGCGTAGCGGCCATCTCCCCTACTATGAGGAGAGCATGTATCCGCCCATGGATCTGGAGGGTGTACGCTACTTCATCAAGCCCATGAACTGCCCGCTGCACCACAAGATCTTCGGCAGCAAGCTACGCAGCTACCGTGATCTGCCGGTACGGCTGTCCGAGTATGGCACCTGCTATCGCTATGAAAAGAGCGGGGAACTCTTTGGCCTCATGCGGGTGCGATCGATGCAGATGAATGACGCCCACATCTACTGCTCGGAGGAGCAGTTTGAGACGGAGTTCATGGGGGTGATCGGTCTCTATCAGAAGTACTTCGACTTGTTTGGGATCGACAAATACGTCATGCGTCTGAGCACGCACTCGCCCAAGGGTCTGGGCAAGAAGTATGTGGACAACGAGCGACTCTGGCTCAAGACGGAGGAAATGGTGCGCCGTGCCATGATCAACGGTGGCGTGCCGTTTGTCGAGGTGCCGGATGAGGCCGCTTTCTATGGACCCAAGATCGATGTGCAGATCTGGAGCGCCATCGGCAAGGAGTTCACGCTGGCGACCAATCAGGTTGACTTCGCCGTCCCCTTGCGCTTTGATCTGACGTTTGTCAACACCGAAGGCAATGAGGAGACGCCGCTCTGCATCCATCGCGCGCCCTTGAGCACGCATGAACGCATGGTTGGCTTTCTGATCGAACATTACGCCGGCGCCTTCCCGGTCTGGTTGGCTCCGCAGCAGGTGCAGGTGATCCCCATTACCGGGGCGCACAACGACTACGCTGCCGAGATCGCACAGCGGTTGACGAGCGCCGGCATCCGTGCAAAGGCCGATCTCAGCAATGAGCGCATGAATGCCAAGATCCGGGCAGCCCAGCTCATGAAGGTGCCCTACATGCCCGTGGTGGGGGATCGGGAGATGGAAGAAGGCACTGTGGCGTTGCGCAAGCGAGACGGCTCACGCCAGAATGGGCTGGCTGTTGACGAATTTGTCGCCATGGTTCTCGAACGCATCGACACACGAGCCAGCCAACTCTAGACGACGCGCCTACGCATAGCGTTCGCAGCATCCAGGAAGCTTTCGGCTTCCTGGATGCTGCGAACGCCTGCAGGCGTGCACTGGAAAATTGCATCGAAACTTGACGACCCACACTGGCAATGCTATACTTAACGAGTTCGCCTGAATCGCTTACCTGTTATCGGGTGAACTTGTCGTCAATCGGCAAATGCGGCGAATATTTGCCCGAATGAACGACTGAAGAGATCTACGCGAACGAACTTACGGAACCAACTACACTAAGGAGCACGAACATCGCACGAAGAGCACCTACCCGATACCCACGTCAGCAGACGGACAACACTCGAATCAATGATATGATTCGGGCTCGTGAGGTCCGCGTGATCAGCCCGGAAGGCGAACAACTGGGCATTCTCGACATCGGCAAAGCGTTGGAGCTTGCGGAAGAGCGCGATCTCGACCTGGTTGAAGTCGCTCCGGATGCCAAGCCTCCGGTCTGTCGTTTGATGGACTACGGCAAGTATCTGTATGAGAAGCAGAAACGCGAGCGGGAGTCACGGAAATCTCAGAAACAGATTGAGATCAAGGAAGTTCGTCTGCGCCCGAAGACAGACGAACATGACATTCAGGTCGTACTGAAGAAGATCCGCAAGTTCTCCGCAGAAGGCGCTAAAGTCCGGGTGCGGATTCGTTTCCGAGGACGTGAGATATACCATCCGGAGGTCGCACGAGATTTGATGAAGCGCGTCGCTGAGGATTCGTCCGAAGCTGCCGTGGTGGAGTCATATCCGACCCTTGATGGACGTAGCATGGTGATGGTGTTGGCCCCGGCCGACTAGGTGGCCGAGGCGCTCTCAGTCGGCGATGGTTGTTGGTCGTTCTTGAGGGAACAACGTAATAGTTTACAAAACGGGCTCATGCCCGTTTTTGTGTGTCTGCCCAGACAGTCTGAATCGTTGAATGAACCTGTTGTTGAGAGGAGGCTACAATGCCTAAAATGAAGACCCACAAAGGGACAGCCAAGCGTTTTCGGCTGACCAAGAAGGGCAAAATGATGCGCATGAAGGCGGGCGGAAGCCATTTGCGCCGCAAGAAGCGCAAGGCGACCAACCGAGCATTCCGCCATGCCGTGCCCAGCACCGTCAAGAGCAACATTGCTCAGGTGAAGGCAGCCGCCGGCAAAGCGGTTTCCTAGGTTCGCACCGTCTATCTGCACAATCGCTGATACATACGCCAGAACGTGACCGGCCTGTAAGTGACCCGACATCGGACGATAATCCAGTCTGGGTCCGCCATCACGGAAGGAGAAAAAATGCCAAGATCACGACCAAAAGTATATGCACACAAGCGACACAAAAAGGTACTGAAGTTCACGAAAGGACAGTATGGTTCACGTTCGAAGCTCTTCAAACGAGCCAACGAGGCCATGCTCAAATCGCTCTTCTATGCGTACCGTGATCGCCGAAATCGCAAACGAGACTTCCGCCGACTTTGGATCACACGAATCAATGCGGCCTCTCGTCTCAACGGCCTCAGCTATAGCCGGTTCATTTACGGACTGAAGCAGGCAGATGTACAGGTCGATCGCAAGGTGCTCGCCGACATCGCTGTGCATGACCCGGCAGCGTTCGGCAAGTTGGCGGAACTCGCCAAAGAGCAACTGAACTAACGGTTGACGGGAACAGGGCAGACAAGAACGGCAGGAGGGTAAGCTCTCCTGCCGTTTGTGTATCCGGAGACTTTAGATCCGTACAGGACAGCTTGGAGCGATTCGTGATCACCAGCGTGGGCAATGAACGCATCAAGGCCGCGGCGCGCCTCTCCAAACGGCGTCACCGGCATGAGACCGGCACAATGCTGTTGGAGGGCGTGCGCCTGGTGCGCGATGCCTGGCAGGCAGGAGTGCGCCCCCTGGCGCGTATTTGTGGCGCCGACCCTGCTGTCCGGCAATCAACCGGCCCAGGATCTGGCGCGGGAGATTGAATCGGCCGGCATCGAACTGGTCTCATGTTCCGAAGCGGTTTTCGGCAAACTGACTGAAACCGTTACGCCGCAAGGCATCGCCGCGGTTGTGCCTCTGCCCGCTCTGCCCGTGCCCGGCGACGCGGATCTTCTCCTGCTGCTGGATCGAGTACGTGATCCCGGCAACGCAGGCACACTGTTGCGCAGTGCAGAGGCGGCAGGCGTGCAGGCCGTGATCTTCTGTCCGGACACAGTTGATCCCTACAACGACAAGGTCGTGCGTGCCGCGATGGGCGCACATTTTCGGCTGCCCATTTGCGTTTGTCAGGCTTGGACGCAGGTTCAGGGCGTCCTCGGGCCTGGGTTGCAGCTCTATTTTGCAGACGCAAAGGGTGAGCAATCCTATGATGCCGTGGACTGGACCGTACCTTCCGCATTGGTCATCGGCGGCGAGGCAGACGGCGCCGGCGCTGACGCACGCGCCGCGGCAACCGCCATTCAGATTCCGATGTTTGGCTCCGTTGACTCGTTGAACGCCGGAATGGCAGGAGCCGTTATCCTCTTCGAGGCCGCCCGGCAACGGCGGACTTCGCCCGGATAGATGATGTGCGAAGCCTGCATTGACATCGTATTTCGTTCTGTGTATGATAGCGAGACGATGCCAGCGCCCCTTACATTGTCCGCAAACAACTTGGCGGTTTGAACCTCCGGGAGGTGGGCAGTACCACTTCGAACGACTGGAGTTTCATGACCACCTCCCGGAGGTTATTTGCGGACGATACCTTAGCGTGCGTTTTCCTCATGCATCATTACATGCGCCCTAGGAGAAACGATCAGCATGAATTGGCAGTTGCTCTGGTTTGTCCTTGCCGGCCTGGTCCTCGGCTTCGCACTCTCTACCCTATGGGAATGGCTCTATTTTCGCCGCGAGCGCATGATTGTGCGTGATGAGCGGATTGCGGAACTTGAGAACCAACTGAGCGTCTACGAACAGCGTGATCGCGAGCAGGCGGCTGCGTCGTCTCATTGGCCCGCGCCGGTTTATCAGCGCCCAGGTGTGTTGCTGGAGAGCGAACAGATCGAGGAGCCTGCCGATCTGGCCGTTGAAGATGGGTTGTCCGAGTTTTCAGAATCCGTGCTGGCTGGTGACGATGGTACAGAAAATCTGGAAGTTGCCGATCTCGAGTCCGGAGAATCCGAGACTGAACAGTTTGAGGGTCCGACGGGCGAGCCTGACGAAGACAAGCCCAGCGAGCCGGACACTGTGAGACAGGCGGCCCTGATTGGGGCCGCTGTTGTTGCGGCCCCCGCCATTGCAGCCGCGCTCGATGACGATGAAACTGAAGACTCCGAACCGGCTGATTCCCTGCCTGAAAGTCCGCAAACGCCGCCATACTTCGTCCCATCCGACGCACATACCGATGATGACGAACTGCCGTTGCCGCGGGTAGAGAATCTGCCGTCGGAGGCTGCGCTTGCCGCAGGCGTTGTGGCGGCTGAGGCGGCCACGGGCGATCGATCGGAAGAAAAAGCGCTGGAACCGGAAGACGAAAGCGCCGCTGAGACGCCTGACGAACTATCAGGCGTGCGAATGGACGATTCGGGTTCTGCGCCGACCGAGGAAGAACCTGTCGATGAGTTGGCGGCAGCGGTCAGCGAAGATAGCGGAATGCCGTCAGACGAGCCGAATGTTGAAGCGGTCGACGAGCCGATTGAATTACACGCGGACGATCGTGGTGTCGCGACCTCAGCAGAGGCAGGAGAAGAACGTGTCGATGACCTCTCAGCGGGATCCATCGATGATGAGAACATTGAGCCGACGCCGGACGTGATTCCGGCTGAAGCAAAAGATGATTTGTTGACGGATGTTACATGGCCCGAGGACGAAAACGAAGACGAATTCGATGAAATCAATGTTGCACGGGCCGCGGCGCTGATCGCCGCCGGAGCCGGAAGATCGGGCGACGAACCTTCTGATCGACAGGACGATGAGTGGACAGATTGAATCGGCTACGGAAGACGCTGATGAACCGGTTGCTGTTGCAGACGACGTAAGCGGCTCCGAACCGACTGACGAACCGGCGCCGCAAGTAACCGATGGCCCAGTTGAATCGGTCGAGACGCCGCCTGCTGAAGAGATTTTCGTGTCAGGCGGGGAGGCGGAAGACCTATTGGTCGATGAGATCGGTCCAGGATTCTTACCCCTGCGAGTTGACGATCTGGTATCGCTCGATGTCCCGGCAGATCCGGCACTTGGCCAACCGGGCGATCTGCCTGGCGTCTCTCCTTTCGAGCCGACCGATGCAACATCGGTCGAACCGGAGCCGGCTGCGGCGAAGCCGCAACCCGGCGTTTGGAAACCTGATGAAATCCGCGGCCACCCGGACAACCTTTCGAGAGTCAAGGGCATCGGCAAAGTGTATCGTCGCCGCCTCTATGATGCCGGCATCTTTACATGGCACCAACTGGGGCAGATGAGCGAAGACGAGATTCGCGAGATCGTGCACCCCTTCGTGAGCGCCGACGTCGAACAGTGGCCGGAACGTGCACGAATGTTGGCCGAGCGCAACGGTCGCATCGGCGCCCAATACGTGGGGCCGCCGCCCGATGATCTGACTGAAATTCAGGGCATCGGATCGTATGCCATGCAGCGCCTCTACAAGAACGGCATCTGGTCGTTTCGGCAGTTGGCGGCCATATCGCCGGAAGACCTCGAAGCGATCATCCCGATTTCACCAAGTGGGGGCGCAATCGACCATCAACGCTGGATCGACACTGCGGGTCAGTTGTCCCAGGAACGTGACGAATGAAAACGACCCAATCCATGCCTCGTCAGCCGTTTGACCACAGACCCTATATCGAAAATCGCCTGGACCGTTGGAAGGTGCTTGTGCTTGCCCTGCTTTTCATTGCACTGCTCTTCGGCGCCCTGGCCTGGCCGGTTTTCTGACAAAAACGTCCTCTCCTCATTCGTCGAGCATTCGCAGCGCCAGTCGCAACGCGCCGACGACCGGTTGGTCGACACATTCGATCGGATCCAACGCTAGGCCAAGGTCGGCTACGGCCTCCAGAAAGGCCTGCCGGATCAGCTTGCCTTTGGTGATGGCGCCGCCTGCCAGTGCAATGGGAATCGCGCCGGCGAAACCGAGGGCCAGCGCCACTGAGCGCACTGTGATGGCCAGTTCATGGCCTGCCTTCCGGACGATGTCCAGCGCAACGGTGTCACCTGCCTCGGCTGCTTCCTCAACCAGGCGTGAGAGCGCGGCGATTTCCGTGCTCGTCGCACCTGCGTGGTAGATGCGGTAGAGCAGCCGTTCCGGCTCGCTGAGCGACCAGTGAGTCAACACCGCATCGGTCAGCCTTGTCTGCGGTCCACGCCCGTCATGGGCCCTCATCACAGCACGCAGCGCTGCTCGCCCCAGATAGTATCCGCTCCCGTCATCGCCCAGAATGTGCCCCCATCCGTCCGATCGCGCCTGCTTGCCATCAAGGTCACGGCCGTAGCAGATGGCGCCGGTACCGCAGATCAGCGCAATGCCCCAGCCGTTGGGGGTTCCAGCGGCCAACACCAAATGAGCGTCGTTGGCGATCATGGCGTGGGTACCGGGCAAGGTGCGATCCAGCCAGGACTGGGTTAGCGCCAGATCCTCGGGCCGGTCCACACCGGAGAGACCCAGGCAGGCCGCGGCGACCGGCCTACGCGTTCTGCCTGCATCTGCAAACGCGCGGTCCACGGCCAGCGTGAGTTCGCGTTCGGCGTTGTCGATGCCGATGGCCTGATGGTTGGACGCGCCGGCTGCGCCGCGCCCGATGATTGTGCCGTCGGCTGTGGCCAGAATGGACGCCGTCTTGCTGCCGCCGCCGTCGACGGCCAGGACGAGTCGCTCTGCAAGGTTTTCTCGGTTCATTCTTATAGTCAACTTTCGTGATGACTCTATCGCCAAGCACCAATGGGACGCGGATGACACGGATGAAGCGGACTAAAACGGACATTGACCTCCAACCAAATATTCCGGTGACAATGTAGGTGCGGTTGCAAACCGCACGGACTGAGGAATCTCTGGGCTGCTCGAGAATCGCGCGGTTGCAGACCGCACCTACGACCGTCGGATAAGACTCTAATCCTCAATTTCCGTGGGAATCGGGCCGAATCAGCGTACTCTGCGTCCCATCCGACAACTTGTATGGTTTCTCAAATAGCTCTGCGGATCACGCCGCCCGCCTGAGCCAAGCGTTGGCGAGCATTCTCCGGCTCGACGTCGAGCAGTGCAGCCACGATGGCGGTTTTCACCTCGCCGTCGCTGGCGGCGAGCAGATCGGCTGCTTCCGTCTCGTTCAATCCTGTGGCTTGTATGACGATACGGCGGGCCCGATCACGTAGTTTGCTGTTGGTGGTCTGGACGTCGACCATCAGATTGCCGTAGGTCTTGCCCAGCCGGATCAAAACGCCTGTGGAGAGCATGTTGAGCACGAGCTTCTGCGCTGTCCCAGCCTTGAGGCGGGTCGACCCGGTCACCACTTCCGGCCCCACGACAGGGACAATGGCGATGTCGGCGGCCTGTTGCATGGGGCTGCCGGCGTTGCAGACCACGGCGACCACCAACGCGCCGCGTTGTCTGGCTTCGTCCATGGCCCCGAGCACAAAGGGCGTGCGCCCGCTGGCCGCAATGCCGACCACGCTGTCCTGCGGAGCGATGTGCAGGTCGACCATGGCCTGGACACCGGCCTCCCGTTCGTCCTCGGCCCCTTCGACCGCGTCGGTGATGGCCCGCCGACCGCCGGCGATGACCCCGACGACCAACTCCGGCGGCGTGTTGAAGGTGGGGGGGCATTCGGAGGCATCGAGCACGCCCAGCCGGCCGGATGTGCCCGCGCCGACGTAGATCAGCCGGCCGCCCTCCTGCATGCGCGCGGCGATGGCATCGATGGCTACGGCGATGGCTTCGGCCTGCTCGCCTACGGCCGGCGCCACCTTGGCGTCCTCGGCGTTGATGATCTGAACCATTTCGAGGGTCGACACGATGTCGATTTGCTCTGTGTTCGGATTGCGACTTTCGGTGGTCGGATTCATGGTCTGGATCGATTTCCGTCCTCTCTCATAGGCCAGAGCCGGCCCGGTGTGATGGTCCCCATAGGGACCGCACGCGTTGCGCCGGTGGCTGAAGGCAGATTGCATGGTCGGCCGTGCCAGGTCTCGTAGGCGAAGACGGCGAAGGCGATGGCCTCCTTGGCGTCGGCCGGCAGCCCGGCGTCGTCGGTTGTCAATACCTCTGTGCCAATTGTCTTCTCCGGATTGAGATAGTCGGAGAGCATGGCCATCAGCGTGGCGTTGCGTGCGCCGCCGCCGCTGACAAAGACCGTTTTCGGACGTTGGGGCAGGAAATCGCGGTAGGCTCGGGCAATGCTATGGGCCGTGAACGCTGTGACCGTCGCCACCAGATTGGCGTGGCTGAGGCCAAGCTCAATGCCCCGCGCCCAGATGCGGGCGCCGTACTGCCGTCCGAACAGCTCACGGCCGGTGGTCTTGGGCAGCGGCTGGGCCAGGTAGGGTTCGAGCATCAGTTCGTCCAGCAGTGTCGTGTTGACGATGCCTGTGGCCGCAAACTCACCGCCGAAGTCGAACGTCAACGCTCCGTCGGTCGAGCGCTGGATGGCGTCGTCGATGAGCATGTTGCCGGGGCCGGTGTCGAAGGCAAAGGGCAATTCGCCTGCGCCGGATGAGTCCTGGGTGGGCGGCAGGTAGGTCACGTTGGCGATGCCGCCGATATTCTGTGCGGCCCGCGGCTCGGTCGGGTGGGCGAGCAACAGCGCGTCGAGGAAGGAGACCAGCGGCGCACCCTGGCCGCCGGCGGCCATGTCGCGTGTGCGGAAATTGCTGACCGTGGTGATGCCGGTGCGTTCGGCGATGATCGCTGCCTCGCCCAATTGCAGCGTCGATGCGTCCGGCCCGTCGGCAATGTGCCAGACCGTCTGGCCGTGGCTGCCGATGAGATCGACCTGGTCAGGCGTCAGCCCTGCGGCGTCGATGGCTCGCAGCGCTGCCTCGGCAAAGGCTTCGCCCAGCGCAAAGTTGAGGCTGCAAAGCTGATCGACCGTGGCCGTCTCGGGGCGAAAGGCGGCGAAGATGCGCTCGCTGAGGGCGTGCGGATGGGGCGTCTCCTGGCGGGCGAGCAGTCGCCACGCCAACGCGGGCGGCGCGCCCGAGATCTCGACCACGGCGGCGTCGGTGCCGTCGGCCGACGTGCCGGACATAAGGCCAATGACGATCATGGTGTCTCCATTGTATTTTGTTCGTAGTAATCGCTTTTGCAGCACGACATTTATGTCGTAGCAGTTTAGCTGTACTCTATATAGGCGGCTACGACATAAATGTCGTGCTACAGTCTACGCCAGCGTCAATTCGTTGCCTTCTAACAGCCCGTAATAGAACCTATTTTCTAAACGATTCCTTTTTTGTCCATAGCATCAACCGCATCGACGATCGCCTGGTGGACATCGACCCGCAGTTGGCCGATCTTGCGGTCTGTACGGCCGTGGTAGACTTCGTTGGTGAGCAATGCCACAACCAGCTCACGCTCCGGATCGATCCAGAGGGACGTGCCGGTGAATCCCGTATGCCCAAAGGCGCTTGGACAAAACGGGTGACTGCTTGCCGTCGGATCGGCGGACCAGAGCAGAAAGCCCAGCCCACGGCTGACGCCATGCTCGCTCGACTGTTCGACGATCATTTCGGCGACGGTGGCCGGGGCGAGCAATGCCCCGCCGTGGTCCAGGTACATCTGCCCAAAGCGAGCAACGTCGCCGGCTGTCGAAAAGATCCCCGCATGGCCGGCGATGCCTCCTAGGCCGAAGGCGTTCTCGTCGTGGACCTGGCCGACGATGCGCCGGTTGCGCCACGTGCAGAACTCGGTGGGCGCGATGTTGGGCGGCGGCGTTCCATCCTCCGTCGGCAGATAGCCGGTGTGCGCCAATCCGAGGGGGGCGATCACCTTATCGTGGACCGCCCGATCCAGGCGCTGGCCGGCCAGTTGTTCAACAGCCAGCCCGAGGAGGATCAGACCGATGTCGCTGTAGACGACATGGGCGCCGGGCTGGTATGAGAAGAATGTGGTCAAAGCCATCTGCCGTGCAGCTTGAGCGTCCGGTTGGCGGAAGAGCGGTCGCCAGGCCGGCAGGCCGCTGCTGTGGGTGAGCAGTTGGCGAAAGGTGATGGAGCCGGCGTTGACCTCGTCCGTCGGTCCGTCGACGGTCACAAACTCGCCCCAGTCCAGCGGATCTTCGTACGGCTGAACCGGTCGCAGTCCGTTGAAGGCCGACAACACCGAGCCGACCGACTGGTCGACCGCGACTCTGCCGGCGTCGACCAGTCGCATGAAGGCGGTCACGGCGAAGAGCTTGGTGACCGAAGCCAGGTCGAAGCGTGTTTCCATGGTGGCCTCGGCCTGCCGGGTCTCGGGATCGAGCCAGCCGTAGGCATTGGCGGCAAGTGTCCGCCCCTGATGCCGCACGACAAGTTGCGCGGCCGGGCAGATGCCGGGCAAAGACTGTTGCAGGAGTCTGTCTGTCTTGGAGAGAGAAATTGCCATAGTGGGATCAGTATACCAAATCCGCGCGCCGAGCCGTAACCGGCGAATTGTGATGACGATATAGGCGAATGTTGATAGACCGCGGATTTGACGAATTAGGCTAATTTGCGTGGATGAAATTCAGATCAATCCGGTTCCGTCCGCCAAATCCGCGATCGATTGGCGCCGCACCCCGTATCGTTCCGAAGTATGTCTGTTTGCGGCTGGAATCGGCGTGTTCGTTTTGCTACGCTTTCGGGACTATGATAATATATGGATTGCCAATCGTTGTGGGTCCTTAGCTCAATTGGCAGAGCAGCGGCCTTTTAAGCCGCGGGTTCTGGGTTCGAGTCCCAGGGGACTCATTTTTACTCTGGAAGACCGGTATTCCTTGCAGAAAGGAATGCCGGTTTTTCTATTTTGGGACAGCGTATCCCCATACCTGATGCAGTTGATCTATTTCTCACTTGGAGGCTCTCTGAGAGAAAGCCGGTGGGACTCGGATGACGCTTCAATTTCTGCGAATCAGTTGCTCTTCATGGTTGCGCCGGTTGTTTCTTCGAATCAATGTTTCCAAGTAGCGAGACTTGACTTGCTCAGTGGCAAGTACTTGTTTGATCGGCGGTAGTCTTAAGATAACGCCCAACAGGCCGGCCAAAGCTCGATGGCTGTCCAGAACATGATTATCAAAGATAAGATTCTGCAATTTCCCGCGCTCAATCGCCATCATCACGACCCTGTGTGATCCATCCAATGGCGTTATGACTCTTGACGGACGAGATTTTAGGTGGATACCTTCCACTGGGCAGGTGCGAACGCAAACACCACATCCCAAACAGAGATCTTCATTCAATCTTGCCTTTTTCAGTTTTGGTCTGTTCGGATCATTGGCCGAAACCAACGTCATGGCTTCTACTGGGCAGACGCTTAGACATTTCCCGCATCCATTGCACTTTTCTTCTTCTATCTCCGGGAGAAAATTGGTCGTGTGGACAGGATTCAGAATCGCAAATCGACGGGCAGCGATCATGGCTTCACAGCAGCAGCCACAGCAGTTGCAGATAAACGCCACATTCTCTCTCACATTTTCGCCAAACTGAACCAGATTGTGCTCATAGGCTTGCTGCAATAGATCCAGACCTTCTTCAACCTCTACCTCGCGTGCATGTCCATGCCTGATCAACGACGCAGCGGTGTTGTTGAAGGTCATGCATATCTCCATAGGCGCGTCGCAGGCCCGGTCCAAATGCCCCATTTTGTGTCGACAGTAGCACATGCCGACTCCACGGTGTGTCGCCGAGCTAATGACTTCTGATGCCCGCTCATAGTCCAGAACGTGCAGTGCGTTTTGGGTGGACAGCGCCGGCTCATGCACAAAGGCTCGGCCAACTTGCGTTTCGCCTGGCGTAAACAGATCCCGAATGAAGTCTTCTTCCACATTCATGTATTCATAGAACAATTCGCTCAGCACCTTCTGATCAATATCATCGCGTACACGCATCATCGAAAACTCAAAGAAGCCTGCCATGGGAGGCGGTAAAATGTACGTTGTCTCTCCATTCTGTTCAATGTCCACAAGTATGGCACGCTCAGCCAACACATCAAGAACTTTCTGCGTACTCTTGGCATCCATTTTCCATATCCGACCGGCCTTTTCCGCCGTAAACGGTCGTATTGGGAGGAGCGATACAAGTTCAGCTTCCTTCTCGCTGAACAATATTTTCAAGATCTCAAACAACAGGGCTGTAGGAGACGCCCCTTGGGGGAAACGATTCAGCCGGTCCGATAGGCTGGAATAGCTCGTCTTGGTTGTCTGATGAGCCATGGTCCTTCTCCTATCTTTCTCAATCTGCTTCCGGGGATCGCCGACACTGTGCGTCACAGTTCTGCAGTGCGGACAAGACCAAAAATACGGGTGGAACCGTTCAGGTACAGTAGTTGACGATTTAATGAAAAGCGAGATTCCTTCGATTCCACTCAGGACATGCCTTCGCTGGCATTTTGCCGGAGTGGCATATTTAAAAATGGCCGCTCAGAACGGCAAATCGTGAACTAATGAGGTATGTGTACCTCTCTTGTCCATGCACACCAGATGAATAGCGTCTACTGTATTCGGTTGGTGGCTACACGCTGGCTACAAACTGGCTACATCGTGCACCATCGATACCTGTTGTGGCCGTGGTCGACCTAATTGGGCTTGTCCATCTGCGAATATCTGTTTACACTGATAGCAGTTTTTCGACACGTGGGCGCCACGCCGGCGACAGAGAGTGACTGCGATCGAATGATGGGGTTTGGGACTGCCATGGCAAGTGGCGACCATGTAGTCAAGAAATTGTTCCGGACCAAACTCGATGGAGGTTGATCATGAGTTTTTCTGTAGGCATCGCCGTCGGTCTGGCCTTGGGCATCGCCATCGGCGTTGCTTCGGGCCGCAAAGATGCATTGCAGGCCATTGTTGCCTATGCCCAGGCACGCGGTATCGTGGTGTTGGACGCGTCTGGTGCGGCCATCCGGTTGGAAGATTTCCTGAATGACGCTGTGAAGACGGACGACAAGCGCCGCCGACCGTTGCTCCTGGCCCTGGTCGTGTTGGGCGTCCTGATTTTGGTCGGACTACTGGCCTACTTCTGGCAACTGGGCAGCTAGAACTGGAGCCAAGTCGCATCGACGGATAGTCTCATGGAAACCTATGTCTTCGTCCATGTACTCGTCACCGACGACGAGTATGACTTTGCAGCAGCCAAGGAGTGAAAATGACCACCGATCCGAATCTTGCCCAACTCGTCACTCGCCTCTTCCCCCAGCCCGCCGGCCAGGAACCGCTCCACGGCCTCTATCTGGGCCATGATCTGCGACGGTACGCCGACGAGAGCGGGCAACCGTTCGTCTACAGCGACTATGTCGTCAGCTTGGACGGGCGCATCGCCGTGCCGCACCCGTCCAAGCCGGGCTTGACCGTGCCCAAGCAGATCGCCAACGATCGCGATTGGCGACTGTTTCAGGAATTGGCCGTCCAGGCCGACGTGGTGATCACCAGCGGGCGCTATCTGCGCGACTATGCCGACGGTCGTGCTCAGGAGATCCTCCAGGTCTACGACGATCCGCGCTTTGCCGATCTCAAGCAATGGCGGCTGGACCGTGGCCTCAAGCCGCAGCCGGCGCTGGCTGTGATCAGCGGGAGCCTGGAGTTTTCGATCCCGGAGGCATTGACCCGTGGCGATCGGGAGGTGCTCATCTTCACCGTGGAGAGCGCCGACCGTGAACGGATTGCGCAGTTGGAACGGGAGGCGGGCCGGGTCTTCACTGCCGGTGAAACCAGCGTGCAGGGCGAGACCTTCGTGTCTCGGCTGAGCGAACTTGGCTATCGCACCGTCTACAATGCGACCGGACCGAAGGTGCTGCATCTGCTGCTGGCCGGCAGCGTGCTCGACCGACTCTACCTCACGCATGCCAATCGGCTGCTTGGGCGGCGATCCCTATTCGAGCGTGGTCGAAGGTCCGCTGCTCGACCCGGCTGTCGGCATGCGCCTGCATTCCATCTATCTGGATTCAGATGCGCTGGATGGGCTGGGGCAATTGTTTGTCTCCTACGATCGTGTGGGTGAGGATCCGGGATGATCGCGTTTTCTGTGTTGGATAATAGACCGCGGATGCGGCGGATTTGGCTGATAATATCAGATAAAATCAGGCTGCTTCCGCCTAATCCGCCGCATCCGCGGTCCATCGTCGTTCTCTTCGACAGACTGCGGGCGTGTGCATTTGCCGAGCCGATATCAGCCGTCTATACTCTTGGAATCAATCAACCCCATCCCATTTACGCAGGCAGAATCAGGTATGACAACAGACATTCTTCGGCTTAAGCAACTGGCGGCTGAACGCGCAGTGGAACAGATCGAATCGGGCATGGTGATTGGGCTGGGCAGCGGCAGCACCGCGACGTTGGCCATTCAGCGAATCGGTATGCTTTTGCAGTCGGGCCAACTATCTGACATCGTCGGCGTCCCCACCTCGCAGGCCAGCGCAGACGAGGCGCTGCGGGTCGGCATTCCGCTGACGACGCTTGAGGCGCATCAGGTCATCGATCTGACCGTCGATGGGGCTGACGAGGTCGATCCGCAGCTCAATTTGATCAAGGGCGGCGGCGGCGCACTGCTGCGCGAGAAGATTGTCGCACAGGCGTCGTTGCGCGAGATCATCATCGTTGATGACTCCAAGCTGTCGCCGGCATTGGGCACGAACTGGCATATTCCCATCGAAGTGGTCACATTCGGCTGGGGCGCCCAGGAACGGTTCGTGAGAGATCTGGGCGCATCAACCCAGCTCCGCCGCAAGCAAGACGGCGAACCCTTTGTGACCGACCACGGCAACTACATCCTCGACAGCCATTTCGGCCCCCTAGGCGATGCAGAATCGCTGGCAACCCTGCTGAGCTTACGCACCGGCATTGTGGAACATGGACTCTTTATCGGCCTGACCAGCGAAGTGATCGTGGCCGGCGCAGACGGCATTCGCAGTCTCCTACCCGCGTAATGGTTTCTCCCCCTTTTGAAGCACCGCGGCGGGGATGACGAACCCGACGAATCGTGCTAAAATTCTGACACTATCCATTGACGGTAGTTCACGATTTGGTGAAAAACGAGATTCCTTCGATTTCACTCAGGACATGCCTTCGCTGGCCCTTTTCCAGTGCGGTGTGCTCGATAATACCCGCTCAGAATGACAAATCGTGAACTACTGATTGACGTTTATCTGCTTGTATCTGCGGCCATTTTCAATGACGCTGTATTTGTGGCCAGGATCAGGGTAGAACAACAACCTTCGTGATGCGGCGGTGAGGAGAGTTCTGTGGAAAGCAATCTAGAGAAGGGTAACGGTGCTGTTGCCGACCTGGCGATAGAGACTGCTGAGATTGAGTTCGATGAGGAGATCGATGAAGAGATCGATGATCTGCTTGAAATGCGAAAACTGTTCGCCGCTGAACAAGGAGAGAGCGGCGAACTTGAGCCGGTCGGGGTGCCCAAGGCGGTGGATCCGTCGCCTGTGCCTGCGGACGCGGATCTCTATGATTCATCGCTCTATTTCAACCTGGAGCTGAGTTGGATCGACTTCAATTGGCGTGTGCTCGCGCTGGCCATGGACGTGCGGACGCCGTTGCTCGAACGGGTGCGCTTTGTCGCCATCACGGCCAATAATCTGGATGAATTCACCGAGAAGCGCATTGGCGGTCTGAAGCGACAGGAAGCGGCCGGCGTCACCAAACTGACCCCGGACGGACGGACACCCTCACAACAGTTGACCGGACTCCGCCGTGCGCTGGTCGATATGCACGCGACCATGACCGGCGTCTGGAAGAAAGAATTGCGCCCGGCGTTGCGCAGCCGGGTCGGCATCGATATCTGCGACTATGAGGATCTCACGGCCGAGCAGCGAACCTGGGCGCATGAGTACTTTCAGCGCGAGATCTATCCAATTTTGACGCCATTGGCCGTCGATCCCGGCCATCCGTTCCCCTTCATCTCCAACCTCAGCCTCTCGTTGGCCGTGATTTTGCGACATCAGCAGGGCGGCTCAACCCATTTCATTCGGCTGAAGATCCCGGTGTCGCGCTGGGTTGATATTCCGGTGGACGGCCGTCCCGACACGAATTCGCCGGTCATTCGTCTGCTGCCGGTGGAGCAATTGATCATCCGCCATGTGGGTGAACTCTTTCCCGGCATGGATGTGCTCAGCGCCCACCCGTTCCGCATCACGCGCAACGCCGATATTCGCCGCGACGAGGAGGAAGCCGACGATCTGCTCGAAATGATCTCGGCTGAACTGCGAGAACGTCGTTTCGCCCCGGTTGTGCGGCTCGAAGTCGCCAAAGAGATGCCGGAGCCGGACCAACGCCTGCTGCGCCGGGAACTGGGCCTGAGTCCCGACGATGTCTATGAGGTTGACGGACTGCTCAATCTGACCGACTGTTTCAAAATCGCCGACCTGAACTTCCCCGAGTTCAAGTATATGCCGTGGGAGTCCGTGATTCCCTACCGAATGGCTCATGAAGGTGAGACCAAGGATACTTCGGATATCTTCGCCATCATCCGCCATGGCGATCTGCTGGTCCACCATCCCTATGACTCCTTTGCCGCCACCACGGCGCGGCTTGTCCACGAGGCAGCCCACGATCCGAATGTGCTGGCCATCAAGCAGACGCTCTATCGCACATCCGACGAATCGCCCATCATCAAGGCGCTGATCCATGCCGCCGAGAACGGCAAGCAGGTCGCCGTCCTGGTGGAAGTGAAAGCCCGCTTCGATGAAGCCAATAATATCGAATGGGGGCGTAAACTGGAGAATGCCGGCGTCCACGTCAACTATGGCCTGGTCGGTTTGAAGACCCATACCAAGGCGACATTGGTCGTGCGGCGCGAGCGGGATGGATTGCGAACATACTGTCATATCGGCACCGGAAACTACAATTCGAAGACGGCACGTCTCTACACCGATCTGGGGCTTTTCACAACGGATCCGGCTATCGGCCACGATATTGTAAATCTCTTTCATTTCCTGACCGGATACGCACCCGACCAGAAGTACGACAAGGTGTTGGTGGCGCCCAACTACATGTACGCTCGTTTTTGCGATCTAATTGATCAGGAAATTGCCTTTCAGCAAGAGCACGGCAATGGACGCATCATCGCCAAGATGAATGCCATCGACGATCCGAAGATCATTCGCCGTCTCTATCGCGCCTCGCAGGCCGGTGTTCAGATCGATCTGATCCTGCGCGGCCATTGTTGCCTTCGCCCAGGGCTTCCGGGCTATTCCGACAATATCCGGGTCATCAGCATTCTGGGACGTTTTCTGGAACACGATCGCACCTACTATTTTCACAACAACGGCGCTCCCCAGGTCTTCTTCGGCAGCGCGGATTGGCGAACGCGCAATTTGAAGAGCCGTGTGGAGCTTATCACGCCGGTGACCGATCCGAGCTTGCGCGAACGGTTGGTCGATATGTTGGAACTGGCGTTGAGCGATCAGCGGCTGGCATGGGATCTGGATGCGGAGGGACAATATGTGTTGCGCTATCCGGCAGCGGGGGAGAAGGGCGACGATTTCCATCAGGCGCTGATGAAGCAGGCGCGCAAGCGGGCCCGGAAACAGCGACCCGCCTGATTGATAGTCATGACTTGCAGTTCGGGATCAGGTGGCGTCACAGCCCTGACACTCGTGTAGATAGATGAGGTGGACTGCCCATGAACGTATTGAGAGCGTGGACCGATCTTGTGCTTGCCTGGATACTGATCTGGGTTGCACGCCTGGTTTTGGTTGTAGCGCTGCGGATCTCTGTCGTCGGCAGCGAAAATGCACCCACAAAAGGGCCGGTGATCATCACCGCCAATCACTTCAGTTGGTTTGATGCGCCGCTTCTGACGATCTTTTTGCCCTACAGGCCGTCATTCCTGGTCGCCAGCGAATCGCAACGCTTCTGGTTTGTGCGCCTCTATATGCACGTATTCCAAGGCATTCCCATCTGGCGCGGGCAGGTCGATCGTACTGCCATAACAATGGCGCTCCATCGACTGAACGAAGGCGAGACCATCGGCATCTTTCCCGAGGGCGGCATCGACCCCCGCTTCCGGATGCAACGGGAACGCGGTGAAGTGGTCTCCAGCACCTACGGACACACCTCACGCAGCGACGGCCAGCTCACCCATCCGGAGCCTGGCACGGCCTATCTGGCCATCAGAAGCAGCGCCACAATTTTGCCTGTCGGATTGATCGGGACGGAGCGCATTCTCGGCAACATGCTACGGTTGCGCCGCACCAACGTCACGGTTCGGATCGGCGAGGCGTTCGGGCCCCTCAAGATTGAACCGTCATTGGGCCGGTTAGAGCGGCGTAGGCGAATGGATCTGATGTCCGAGGAGATCATGTTGCGGATTGCCGAACTGTTTCCGCCGGAGAATCGTGGCCCCTATCGAACCGTGGATGGTTCGATTTTGGTCTAGCGACAAAAATGGTCTAGGTCCAATAAAAAACAAGAGACCAGCGTTTGTGGGCGCTGGTCTCTTGCATTTTAACAGCCCTCACACCGACTTTCGTCGATGTGTCCCCCGATAAGGCTGCCTCCAAGAGTATAGCATGGTTTCTTTTGTTGGTCAAGTCCTGAAATCGGGCCAAAAACCTACGAATATCTTTGTCGCATCAGGCAATCCATTCAACCTGCTTGAGGCCGATTATTTGCCGACGTCGTATGCCGTGACCGTTCCGCTAAATTCGTTTGCGACGATGAGGAGCGAACGCCCGGTTGGACTCTCTTCAGACGGTACAAAGGCGAACCCTTCGGGAGCCAGGTCTCCGGCTATTTCAGATGGGGCTGTGAAATCACGGCGGTTGAGGTAGTTGACGAAGCGGGGCGCTTTCGGATTGCTGATGTCGTAGACCAGGATACCGCCGACCCGCTCTAAACCGATGAAGGCATAGGGGACGCCGTCGATCTCACCGATGGCTACTGCTTCCGGTTCCGCCCCCTTGTCGTCGCTACGACCGTCCAGTGTGTTGTTTTCGCCGCTGGCATTGAAGCCTTCGGGGATCATCGCTGCTGTGATCTGCGCGATCTGGTTGCCGCTGTCGTAGACCAGATTGCCGGCTGCATCCCAGATGGAGAACGATCGACCGCCGTAGGCAAAGATTTCGTCGATCAGGCCGTCACCGTTGCTGTCGCCATTGACCGTCGTCGTCTTGAGACGGCCCAGGTTCTCCGGCTGCTGTAGTTCGACGGCGTTGGGGAAAACCGCAAGGTCAAGTACAAGATCCTCGACGCGTGTTTCTTCACTGAATCCGTCATAGTCGCGGGCATCGCCTTCGTTGGCCGTCACCAGGTAGACTTCTCCATCGACTTCGTAGGCAGCAATTGCATCCGGTTGGTACATGCCAAGTACCGGCCACGGCACGGATGTTTATGGCGTCATCCTTGTCGCTGGCATCGAGCCCGTTGCCGGCCAGAGAAATCAGATCCGAAGACGACCGGGGTCGGGTTTGGATTCTCTTCCAGCAGGCCGGTGGCCGGGTCGAATGTGCCCAGCAAACCGAAGTCGTTGTCATTGAGCACAGCCAGCGTCTGTTCGTCGACAAGTGCGAGTCCTTCCGGCTTATCGCCCTGTGTGTAACCCAGCGCGCCCAGATCGACAAACAATTTTTTGGAAACGGGCCGAATGCCGGCCCGCGCCAGCCCCAGATCGCTCTGCAACTCCAGGCCGACGGGCAAATCCAGGTCATGGATGTTGGTGGCGCCGGTCAAGTCGATTCGATAGATGTACTTCTTGGCCTCTGGCCCGACGGCCGAATCCCGCTCGATGACAAGCATCGTCCCATCGGGCAACGCAATCGCGTCACCGATCTTGTCCACGCCATCTCCGTCGATCTCGTAGAGAAATTGGCCGACGGTCTCGCCGGCAACGGTGTCAAATTCAATGATACGGTTGTACCGCGCCGCCTTTGAATTAGCGTCGTTGGCTACGTCCGGGTTGTCGATGGGGCTTTGGATGAAGGCATAGAGCATGTCACCGATGAGGGCCACGGCCTCGAAACCGCGGTTGGCTCGGCGTTGGCCGAGCACCGCCGGCAACGCTTCCACGCCGACTTCGATACCCGCCTCTCCGTCGTTTGAGCCTTCAGGCACGAAGCGATCGATGAGGACGCCCGCCTCGTCGAAATGGTAGATGGCCGGGCGGTACTCATCCACCATCCAGTAGCTGCCGTCGGCAGCGCGCACGATGCCTTCCATGTCAGCCCCGTAGGGGTCCAACCCCAGTTCATTGCCGAAGAGGTCAACCGGTTCCTCGTCGGCGAAGGCCATGCCCTGCTCGCCGGACAGGTTGGGCAGCCCGGTGATGGGTGTGCCGTCGACGCGGGTCAGGTTGGTCTGATCGCCCAGGATAATCTCGCCGCTCTCAGGGTTGTACTCGAAGCGCACCCATTGGGCCTGATAGTCGGGCAGCGGAAAGGGGCGTTCGTTGATGCCGTCGTCGTCCACATCCAGCGGTTCGGCATTGGGGCCGCGGTCCGGATGGGTGATGAACTGCAGGTTGCCGGTCGCCTCGTCGATTCCTTCGAAATGAAGGCCGGAGAAACCGCCAAGGGCCAGTTCTTGACCGGCCTCCGTTACGCCCAGCAGCGGAAGATCGGTGAACTCAACCATCTCGATTGAAGCCTTGGGCGCATTGTGGTCCTTGAAACCCAGCGCTACGATCTCTGTCATCTCGCCTGCGTTCAGGTCGACGATGGCCAGGGCGTTGTTTTCCTGCAACGTCACCCACGCCGTGCTCGAATCGGGCGAGACTGCGATGTACTCCGGTTCCAGATCCTGGGCGACGGTCGCTTCCGGGCCGTAGATGCGGATGGCCGGATCCAGTTCGGCATCGTTGAAGTCAGTAAAACCGGCCGTGATGACATCTTTCTGCGTAACGTTTTCCACGCCGCCGGAGATATCAACGATGGTGATCGATCCTTCGGGATCGACGCTGTAGTCGGCACTGGGCTCACCTTCATTGGCCGTCAGCACTTTGGTCCCATCCGGCGTGAACGTGATCATATCCGGCAACGCTCCGGCTTCGACACTGGCCAGGAAGCCGCCGTCGGTATCGAAGAAGACGACGCTGCCGTTGGCCTGCTTGTCCTCGGCCTCTACGGCCGCCGCCACGATGCCGTCGGCAATGTCAACACTGTTTGCGCCGCCACCGTACACAGTCACATCGATCTGATCGATCAGCGATGGCGTTGTCGGATCGCTGAAGTCCAGAATGTCGATGGTCTTGGCGCCGCCGTTGACCACGAAGGCGCGCAACGTTTCGGGATCATAGGCGACGATCTCCGCTGCCTCTGCATCGTAGAGACCCGTCTCGTACGTGCCGAGAGTTGTCAAAGATATTGCAGGAACGTCCTGCGCCTGCGCTGTCGGACCAACGCCAATGACCGATAGAACGGCGAACAATGCGGCTAGTATAAACCGTGATGGATTCTGCATAGAACGATCTCCCTGTGTGCTTTCGCGTGAAAACTGATGCAGGCCTCGACAGATAGATTGTCGATGCCTGCGATGTTGACCCCCGTGACAAATCTGGACTTGAGACAACCGTCTGCTATCATGGCTGCTTCGGTTTAACCGTCCATATGCGTTCAGTTAATGAGCATTTAACGAACCGCGAAAAGACTGGGGAAACTTGTTGCTTCGAATTGGGCATAACAGAAGATTAATCAACTGTTTACGTGGCTCCCCCTCTTCGTTAATCGTTGTGATGTATTCTTGATACATCAGGTCAGGCGGAGTCTCTAGCCGTGGAAGGTCCTGTTCTTGTGGCTAGTGAGCGCCACACCACCGGAGAAAACGACAAGAATGCGAACAATTCTGTTCCTTTGCACCGGAAACTACTACCGCAGTCGATTTGCCGAACACTACTTCAACCATCTCGCGAGGCAGGTGAGTCTACCGTGGCTTGCGATCTCTCGTGGCCTGGCGACAGAACGCGGCGTAAACAATGTGGGGCCCATCTCGCCCTTTACCCGTCAGGCGCTCGACCGTCTCGACGTCCGGATACCGTCCCAATGGCGCTTTCCACGCCAATTAGATGAATATGATTTGTTGATCGCTGATTTGGTCATTGCTGTCAAGGAAACGGAGCATAGGCCGCTCATGCAGGAGCGTTTTTCCGGTTGGGAGCGGAACATCGCCTACTGGCGAATCCATGACCTTGACTACGCATCCGCCGAGGAGTCTCTGCCGCTATTGCAGGCTCGTGTAGACCAGCTCTTCAACAAGCTTGTCATGATGGTTCATCTATCGACGATGGGGACTGGCCAAATATCCAGCTCCATTGCCGAAACCGATGTCGGATCAGGCGAATACCGTACATCTGTCATTGAGCCTGATGACGATTTCAGTTCAGAAGGGGCGCCGGCGGCGTGTGCGCCGGGTGGATGAAGTGCGACCACACGGCGAGGTGTGATTGAAAATTCCGATCCGGCGGCTGAGCCATGCATGACAAGCATGCATGGGGATTGGCCACCTGGCATCGTTGCAATAGATTGTGTAGACGAAGCACCCGGCATGAGAAGATTGCCGGGTTGCGTCTATCACAAAGGGCAGCGCCAAAGGCGCTGCCCTTTTTCACGGATACCAAGTTAGAGGCGCTAGCTCCAAAGTCGGTCCCACGAACGTTCGGTATCCCAGTAGTCGGTCGGCTGATCGAAGTAGATGGGATCGGCCGGGTTGAGTCGCTCGCGGATGCAGATCCTCGTTGACATCGTCGAAGCCCAGACCCGGTCCCTCCGGCACCTGGATGAAGCCGTCCTGGATAAGGGGCGTGGGCAGCCCTGTGACCATCTCACTCCACTGCGGGTCGTCGACCGAGTGGTTCTCCAGCACCAGGAAGTTCTCGGTGGCGGCGGCGCAATGGACATTGGCCAGCGCACAGATGGGCGTGGCCGCCATATGCATGGCCATGGCAATGCCGTGCTCCTGGGCCAGATCGCCGATCTTCTTGGTCTCCAGAATGCCGCCGGAACTGGCCAGGTCGGGGTGGATGACGCTGACGGCTCCGGCCTCGAACAGGGGCAAGAAGCCTTCCTTGAGATAGATGTCCTCGCCGGTGCAGGTCGGCGTTAGTCAGCGCGTCGGTCAGCCGTTTCCACTGGTCGGTCAACTGCCAGGGGATCATGTCCTCCAGCCAGGCCAGCGTGAAGGGATCCAGCGCCTGGCCCAGGCGGATGCTGGCCTCGACGCCGATGTGGCCGAAATGGTCGACGGCCAGCGGGATCTCATAGCCGATCACATCGCGCACGTCAGAGACATACTGGGCGAGCGTGTCGATGCCCTTGGGCGTGATCTGGGTGCCGGTGAACGGGTGCATGATCTCGCGTGACTGAATCATGTTGGGCGGAGCGCTCAGGGCGCCCGGCACGTCGGTCAGCAGGCCGATGCCTACGTCCATTTTGAGGAATTTGAAGCCCATCTCCATGCGCTCTTTGAGCCGCTGGCCCATCTGCGGGCCATTGGCCACGGTCGGCGTGTCGCAGTAGCAGAGCACCTCATCGCGGAACTTGCCGCCGGCCAACTGATAGGCGGGCACGCCGTAGGCCTTGCCGGCCAGGTCCATCAGCGCCATCTCGATGCCGCAGACGCCGCCGGCCTGCCGGGCATGGTGGCCGAACTGCTTGATCTTGCGGAAGATCTTGTCCACGTTGCAGGGGTTTTCGCCGATGATGCGGCTCTTGAGCAGCAGGGCAAAGGTCTTGCTGGCGCCGTCGCGCACTTCGCCGTAGCCGGAGATGCCCTGGTTGGTGTCGATGCGGATGAGGGTGCTGCGCATGGGACCGAGCACGTTGGCGATGCGCATGTCGGTGATGCGCAGGTCGGACGGTCGGGAGTTGGAATTGACATTTTGTTCGACGGACGTAGTCATGGTTTGGTTTACTCCAGTAATGGTCTATTGGATCGGTTGTGTTGTGAAGCCAATAACTGTTGGAAATCCATTGATGTTTGCATAGACCATCTAGCAGCATACAATCTGTTTGGATTGGCGTCAATTGCCGATCCAGGATCAAGGCGCTACAATCCTTGGATTGACGAATATTGCACACCGCGCATCAACACATCAAAAGGGAATCTATCGTGAAAATTACCAATATCCAGGCCTATCCGGTCTGGGGCGGCCACCGCAACTTTTTCTTCGTCGTCGTCGATACCGACGAGGGTATTTACGGTGTCGGCGAGGCCGGACTGACCTGGCGAGAGCAGGCCGTCATCGGCGCGCTCGACCATTTTCGGCCTATGGTGATCGGACGTAGCCCGTTCGAGACCGAGGCGCTTTGGCAAGAACTCTTCCGCGGGGCCTTCTTCCCGGCGCAGCGTATCCAGACGGCGGCAATGTCTGCCATCGACATGGCGCTCTGGGATATCAAGGGCAAGGCCCTGGGGGTGCCCGTCTACGAACTGCTTGGGCGGCAAAGTGCGCGACAAGGTGGTCTGCTATCCGCACAATAGCGGCCACGCCATGGAGATCGAACCGTTGGTCGAGTCCTGCCTTGAGACCAAAGAAGACGGCTGGAAGTTCGTGCGCTGGGGGCTGCCGCAGGATGGCGTAACCTTGGAGCCACGCCAGGCCGTACGTGCCGCCATCGCCCAGTTCCAGGCGGTTCGCGAGGCTGTGGGCGATGAGATCGAGATCTGCTTTGATGTCCACACCCGGCTCGACCTGCCCGACGCACTCTGGCTCTGCCGCGAGGTCGAGCAATTCGCCCCTTACTTCATCGAAGACCCGCTGCGCTCTGAGAACCCGGATTCGTTCAAGACGTTGCGGCCACGCACGGCTGTGCCCCTGGCGGCAGGCGAGCAGTTCAACTCGAAATGGGAGTTCCGGCAGTTGATCGAGGAGGAGTGGATCGACTACGCACGCATCGATCTCTGCATTGCCGGCGGGCTAACCGAGGCCAAGAAGATCGCCGGCTGGTGCGAGACCCACTACATCAAGCTCGCCGTGCACAACCCGCTCAGCCCGGTCTCATCCGCAGCCTGCCTGCACCTGAACCTCTCCTGTCCCAACTTTGGCTGTCCAGGAACAGCCGCGCAAGACCGGCACAGTGCTCACCGATGTCATCCCGGTTCAGCCCGACTGGGAGGACGGCTACCTCCTGGCTCCAACCACGCCGGGTCTCGGCATTGAGTTTGACCGTGAGGCCGCCAAAGCCTATCCGATGCAGATGGGCAGTTCGCCTCAGTTGAGGCGGTTGGACGGATCGTTCACGAATTGGTAAGCGAGGGGTGGGTGGCGAGGCAGCGGTTTCTCGCCACTTGCCACCACCTCTCCACCTTCTAATATCTCGCTTCCGGATCCAACGCGCCTAACCCACCATCCACATAGATCGTCGTTCCGCTGATGAAACGGTTCGCGCCACTGAGCAGGTGAACGATCGTCGAAGCAATGTCCTCAACGCGGGCACCGCGGTTCAGTGGATAGGTTCCGGTGAAGTGGTTGCGTACGGCTTCCGGATCATCGTGGGACGCGAAGAAAGCATCCGCTGCGGCTGTCATCGTCATGCCGGGCGCAATGGCGACGGACTGGATGTTGTCGCGCGCCCACTCGATGGCGATGGATTTGGTGAGCGCGATCATCATGGATTTTGAGACATTGTAGGGGAAGGTGCCGGGGATGGTATGGCGCGCGTGAATCGAAGACATGTTGACGATCATGCCGCCGCCGGCCGCTTTCAGCGCTGGGTACGCCACCTGAGCCAATGCCCAAGCCGAGTAGAAATTGACCGAAAAACAGGCTTCGATCTCCTGACGGGTTGCGCCAGCCACACCGTGCCAAAAGTTGGCGCCGGCGTTGTTGACCAGACCGTCCAATCCACCGAGGAAATCGATGGCGTCACGACCGAACTGTCGGGCCGCCTGCTCATCGCTCAGGTCCAGGGCACGAAAAAAATATCGCCGTCCGGTCGCTTCGATGGCGGCGATTGTCTCGTCTGCACCTTCATCGTTGTGTCCACAGAAGGCCACATCAGCGCCGCGAGTTGCGGCCAGCATAGCCGTGCCCTGGCCAATGCCGGAGGTGCCGCCGGTTACGATTATTCGCTTCTTGTTCAGTTCATGCGCCATGTCTAGATCCACTGGTTGTTCGATTGCAGACGTATTATGGAGGCAGTTCATGGCGGCCCTGGATTGGCGTACGGGATCAGTAAGATCCGCTCGTACCTACGAGCGGATCTTAGAAGTCCCTCCAGTGCGTTGACCGCCCTTCTTACGGGAAGTAACGGCGCCGAATGAGTCTTGTTACTTGATAGTTGTCACCACATTGGATTTCAGGGTGCTGCCAGACAGCCACAAACAAGGTCACCGGTGTGGCTATCTTTCGTTAGCCATCGCCAGTTCCCCACGAGCGGCGGTACTCGCCAGCAGGTCTTCGATCTCGTCCTCGGCCAATACGGGCTTATCCTCGTAAAGGAAGCAGGCGGCCACACGGTCTTCATTGGCCTTGAAGAGAGGCGGCCGTTTGGTGCTGCATACATCCATGACCTTGGGACAGCGCGGCGCAAACTTACAGCCGACGCCGATTTGTGCCGATTCTCCGTCAACTGCAATGATCTCCTGTTGTCCCCAGGTGAGATTGAGGTCCGGCCAGGGAATCGAATCGATCAGTAGCTGCGTGTAGGGGTGCTGCGGATCGGTGATCACACGATCAACATTGCCTGCTTCCATGATCGAACCCTTGTAGAGAACGATGATGGTGTCACTGACATGATAGGCCGTGGTCAGATCATGGGTGATGTAGAGGATTGGGATTCCGTACTCATCTCTGAGCGTACGGAGGCTTTCAAGAATCGTCGCACGCAGCGATGCATCCACCATAGACACTGGTTCGTCGGCGATCAGGATTTTCGGCCGCAGCATCAGCGCTCGCGCCACCACCAGACGTTGCCGCTGTCCGCCGCTCAATTGGTGAGGGAAGCGACCCAGAATCTCTCTAGGGCGAAGCCCAACGCTTTCCAGCGCGTTCTGGATCAATTCGTTCTTCTCTGCTTCGGAACCTGCTAGCTTGAAATTGTCGATGGCGACTTCGAAGATATGGTCGACTTTGTAGAAGGGGTTGTAGGTGGCAAAAGGATCCTGGAAAACCGCCTGCACTTCCTTGCGGAATTGGACCTGTTCATCTTTTGAGAGCTTGGTAACCAGCTTCTCCCGGTAGTAGACGTCGCCTTGACTAGGCTGCATAAACCCCAACGTGATCAAGCCTAGCGTTGTCTTGCCGCTGCCGCTTTCGCCGGCAACGGCGATAATGGCTGGGCGGTCACCATCGATACTGAGCGTGATGTCGTCCAGCGCCACGGTTCCGCCTGAAAACTCTTTGGTTACATTGCGTAGTTCGAGAAGTTTCGACATCGAATCTGATTCCAGTTCTGATAACAGCGCGCCGTTACGCGCTTTGTGTTGGGTCAACCGCTACCTGCTGCGTACCATGATCTTCGTAGAGCAAACAGGCGACCCACCGATCTTCACCATGTGGCAAAAGGGTCGGCTCAATTTCGCTGCACGAAGGCATGGCTTTGCTGCAACGGGTGTGAAAGACACAGCCCGACGGCAGATCGAGCAATGACGGTGTGATGCCGGAGAGGCCGTGGAACTGCCCCTTGTTTTCCAGGACCGGCAGGCTGTCGATCAGGGCCTGGGAATAGGGATGGAGGGCGTCGGTGAAGATATCCTCGACTAGGCCTAACTCCATGAGACGTCCGGCATACATGACTGCGATCCGGCTGACAAACTGGCACATGAGGCCCATATCGTGGCCAATCAAGATGACCGCGCTGCCCATCTCTTCCTGGATCTTTCCGATGGTCTGCATGACCTGTCGTTGGGTCACAACATCCAGCGCACTGGTCGGCTCATCGGCGATGATGACCTTGGGCGACATGACGATGCTGATAGCGATGCAGACACGCTGTTTCATGCCGCCGCTCAACTCGTGTGGATACATTTGAGCCACTTTGGGATCAAGATCGACGGCTTGCAGCGCCTTGGCTACCAGCGCCTTTTTTTCCTTCTTCGAGCCTTTCATGTCATGGTCGTTCATCAGGTCGAGCAGTTGGTCTTCCACGCGCATGACCGGATTGAGTGAGTTCATCGCGCCTTGGGGGATCATGCTGATGCTGCTGCCACGCATCTGGCGCATCTCGTCATCGTCTAGCGAAAGAAGGTCTACATCGTCCAACATGACGCTTCCGCCAAAGACACGTCCGGGCGGCTTGATCATGCCGGAGAATACCGAGGACGGTTGTCGACTTGCCGGAACCCGACTCGCCAACCAGCCCCAGCCGTTCGCCTGGTCTCAATTCGAAATTGATGGCGTTAGCGGCGCGAACGACGCCTGCATCAGTGAAATACTCGACGGTGAGGTCGTTGACACGCAACACGGCGTCGGTCATGCGGTCCTCCGTGTTCTAGGATTGGCCAGCTCATCAAGACCCATGGAGATCAGAAAGAGCATGATAAAGATGAGTGCAACAATAACAATGGGCACGGCGCCCCACCACCAGAGACCTCTCAAGAAGGCATTCTGGTTGATAACCCAGTAGATGGTCACGCCCAGAGTAGGCTCACGAAGCGGTCCAAGGCCCAGTGCCGCCAGGCCCATGGACGCGAAGATGGCCGCGGTCACGGCTCCTACCAGACTTGCTCCCAGATAGGGCATTAGGTTTGGCATTAGCTCTCTAAAGATAATGCCGTTACCTGACATACCGTTGAGCCGGGCCATCATCACATAGGGACGCTCGCGCATGCTCAACACCTGTGAACGAATCACACGTGCCGGGCCACGCCAGGCCAGCAGCCCAATGATCAGGGCCATCCCCGTAATGCCCAGTGACTGAGATCCCAGTGATGAGGCGATTACGACCAAGATCAACAGGGCTGGAACCGTGAGCAGGACATCGACGACGAGGCGGACGCCTGTGTCATACCATCCGCCATAGAATGCGGACGTGAACCCCAGGAACGTGCCGATGACCAGGCCGAGGGTGCCGGCAACAAGCCCGATCCAGACGGTCATCCAGGTACCGACAACCGCCACGGCGTAGAGATCCCGTCCCTGTGCGTCGGTGCCGAACGGAAAGAGCCGTTCTTCACCGCCGACCGTGGCCCTCGTCATTGGCGGCTTGCTTGAAGGTCCTGCCAACGGATAGGGGTCAACTTTCGGATCGATGAGGAACCGACCTGTGACGGTGAAGAGCACAAGAAAGACCAAAATGAAGAGACCAATGGCCAGTGGCTTGTTACGCCAAATATAACGAAGCGTTAACTGTGTTCGTGACATGGCAATATTTCCTAGTCGCGATGATAGCTGATGCGCGGGTCCAGCAGAGGATAGATCATATCCATGATGAACATGGTGAGCCCGATGGCCACAATGATGACAAAGACGATGCCGTAGATGGTGAAGTAGTCCAACGTTCTGATTGAACGGGCCAACAACGAACCCAGGCCCGGATAACCGAAGACCAGCTCAACCAACACTGCGCCGGACACGATGAAACTGACCGCCAAGGCAAGGCCGGTCACCTGGGGCAATAGGGCGTTGCGTACGCCGTATTTGTAGAACAGGCGTCGTTCCTTGAGTCCTTTGGCCTCAGCAAAGACCATGTAGTCCTCTCCGTGCACCGTGACCATCATGCCACGCATACCGATGGCCCAGCCTCCCATACTGGCCAATATCAATGCCAGCGCGGGCAGGAGAGAATGTTTGACCACATCGAAGAAGAACGACAGACTGCCGTCGGGAATGGTGCCAATGCCGTAACCGCCGCCGATGGGCAGCAATTTGGCACGAAAGGCGACGAAGTAGATCAGGGTAAGTGCAATGACGTAGGCTGGAATGGCCCCCAGAATGAGGAAGAATGGTAATACACTGCGCGCAAAGCCCGACGCGCGCGGCCAGCCCATGAGCGCACCGATGCCGGTGCCGAGGAAAAATGCGATCAGCGTGGCTGTCAGCAACAGGCCAAGGGTCCAAGGCAACGCCTCGCCGATCAGGCTGCCAACCGTCCTGGGATAGTTGGAGATGGAATAACCAAGATCGAAGCGTGCCATGGCGACGACATAGTCTATGTATTGCTCCCAGAGCGGCTTGTTAAGGCCGAACCTTTCCATGTACGACTCGACATATTCAGCGAAGCCGGGCGGTACATATCCGGTGCGTGCCGTCTCTGCCAGCAACTTTTCGGCAATTGGATTTCGTGGCGTTAGTTTGGGGATAAAGAAGTTGAGCGTAGCAGCGGCCCAGATGATTAAAACTAACAGGCCCAACCGCCGCACAATAAACGACCAAGAATATCGCATACTTGTCTCCTGTAATGCGACTAGATATGCAACAGGTATCGCATGTGACGAATCCCATGCGATACCTGTTGTCGGCAACAAAACTATCCGTTACGTTCGTTTTCTACCGGACGTGTGTGGAGATTTCAGCCCATCGGTTGGGCGTACCCAACGCCCAACCGAGACTATCCACAACGGATCAAGCCAAGCTTAGGAACCACTGGCCGGCTCGAGGCCATCAAAGATCATGTTCTGCGTCTGATGCCAGAAGGCGCCGTTGATGTAGGGATTCTCTTCAGTCGGCCAACCGGTCCAGTAGGTCTGGTTCATGGGGATGCGATGCATCCACTGCTGGATCGGCACATCCACCAAGTTCTCCAGGTAGATCTCGACAGCCGCCAGGTAGAGCTCCATGTATTCCGGATCGTCCGGTGAAGGCGGCATGGAGGCCATTTGCTCCAGGATGGCATCGTATTCTTCATTCTGCCAGCGCGAGAAGTAGGCAGCAGGCTCGCCCGTCGGCTGGTAGTGTTTGCTCGTGTACATATCCAGCGTGTCGAACGGATCGACAATGCTGCCGCCATGACCGAAGAGTAAGATCTTGGCCGTGCCGTCAGACATCTTGGTGAACGAGTCGGCAGGCGCCGTATACTCGGCCTCAAAGCCGCCGCGGCGCAATTGCTCAGCGATGACCGGACCGATGTCATTGAAGATGCCGAAGCCGTGGATCACCGCAGGAATGCGCTCGCCATCCTTGACCCAGAAGCCGTCGCCATCCTTTTCGTAGCCGGCGGCAGCCATACGCTCGGCAGCCTTGTCCAGGTTGAACTCACTGGTGTCATACTTCTCCAACAACGGAGCTGTAGCTTCAATGTACGGCATCAGCGGCGGATAGTAGGGGAAGGGAAGCTGGGTCGGAATACCGGAACCTTCCAAGGCTACGTCCAGAATCTGCTGGCGGTCGATGCTGTTGCTGATTGCCCAACGCACATTCGGATCGTTGAACGGCGGCTCGGAGTTGTTGAACCAGAGCGAAGTCGGCCACCAATCGATGTAACCCATCGGCAGTTCGGTGCCGGTGTGGGTGATGATGGCCGGATTCTGGGCCACGATCTGCGGGATGGTTGTGGCACGGAAGTCCAACGACGAGTCAATCTCGTTGTTGATGATCAACTGCGCCGCGCGCTCTTCACTGCTCCAAGGAAGCATCAGAATGCGCTCGGGGGCCGGCAGTTCGGCAAAGCCGATCTTGGCCGCCCACCAGTCGTCGCGCCGGTCGTTGATCTGCTGCTCAGGGCGCCAGTCGGTGACATTGTAGGGCCCAGTGACCAGCGGCCAGCCCTTTTCCGGATCGTAGAAGGTGAAGGAGGTGACGTCCTCGACATCTTTATAGACATGCTCGGGCACCCAGTAGATGCCGGTGTCGAACTTGCCGGTCAGGTGGCTGAACGCAAAGCGTGGTCGAGGATCATTGAAGACGATCTTGGCCGTTAGGTTATCGACAACTGTCGCTTCCTTAACCCAGAGATCCACCTCAGAGGAATTGCGCAGAGAAGGCGCATTTTCCTTGAGCATGTTGATCGTGAAGACCACGTCTTCTGCGTCGAACGGCTCGCCGTCGCTCCATTCGGCGCCTTCACGCGTCTTGACAATCAACTCGGTGTAGTCGTCGTTGTACTCGTAGCTTTCGGCCAACCAAGGAACAAACTCATCGGCAAAGGCTGAGTAGTAGAACAGCGGCTCGAAGCTGCCGGTGATGGCGCGATGGCCTGTGGTGCCGGGGACGTACATGCTGGCTAGACCGACATCAGCATACTGCCCTTCGGTGCCGCCGTTCATGAGAATCAGCGTCTTTTCGCGGGGCACATCACCGGAACCGGCTGCGCCGGCCTCGGCTGCGGGGGCAGCATCCTCGCCGCCGGCAGCTGCGCCGCCGTCGTCACCGGTTGGTGCAGGCGGCGTGCCGCATGCCACCATCACGACGCCTGCGCCGGCGATGCCGCTCAGACGCAGAAAATCTCGCCGACTTACAATGCCGGACTGTTGCAACTCTTCGCTCATCTTGATTTCCTCCAAGGTCGGAATTGTGAAATAGAAATAGATTTGGATCGGGACAAGTTAGGTTCAACTCGCCCGGGAAATGACAATGACACACGAGCCTATTTCGGAGTACCTGAACGCACGCAGTGGACGAATGTGCGGTTTTCGAGCAGGCTGGTCAGGTGTAGTGAGACGCTCTGAATAGTCTACAGATTGGATACTGAATATCAGATCTTTTGATGGGATTTCGTTGCTATGATACACTCATCATTGTGTAACGTCAATTCCGTTTACAGTCGATTTCTGGCACTCCCACAATAAACGAGTATCCTCTGGTGGACTCCCTAGCCGGCAGTAAGAAAGCATAATATCTTGACTGATCGTTGCGCTTCCTGCACTACCTTCCTCATTCAACTATCTGATCTGTGGGCACTATGTCGCTTGTGACAGATTCAGCCGACACGTTGAAGTTGGACGACGCTGATCAGCGGAATCCAACTGCTACAACGAAGCATCATCCGCGCCGATGGATGCGGCCGATCCACAAGGTTCTTGGCATCACATTGGTTGTTCTTCATCGCATGTGGTATCACCTGGGACTGACTCTGTTGGCGTTGTTCGGCGTAGTACTGGCCGTGGGTCTTGTGACCAGCGCCAGCTTCTTCGCGCAAGCTGTGGACACCGTCATGTTGCGCCGTGAGATGACCGAATATACCCAGGCCACGGGCCGGCCTCCGTTTTTCTCACGGGTCTTCGCCTCGTCATCGATCCTGGTGCCGCTCTCGCTGGAACGGGTCGAAGTCCTCAACGCGCAGCTCGCTGACACATTCTCTCGCGAGATCGGCCTGCCTCTGAAACAGGTCACATTCCAGGCCAACAGCGGCAATCTCGAACTGCGCGACCTGGACGACGAATATGGCCATGATGCTGAAGATATCAATATCATCTATGCCGACCAGATCGCCGGGCACATGACAATCGTGGAGGGTGTCGCCATGGGCGATGGCGCCTCCAACGAACGCCTGGACCTCTGGATGCATGGCAATCTTGCCGATGCAACCGGGATGCAGGTCGGCGAGCAATACAATGTGGCACCCAGCGATAGCCTCACCGTTGTGCCCGCGCAGATTGCCGGCATCTGGCGCCCCATCGACGCCGACGATCCGTATCTGGATGAGCGATCCCGACCTATCGCTGGGCGACAAACTGCTTGTGCGGCGCGACGACTACATCAGCCATCTTCAGCCACTGCTGAACCACAAGGTTCGCTCCGCAACCTGGCAGGTCGTTCTGGACGAAAACGCGGTTGTCCCGGCCGAGGCACGCGATTACGTTGATGGCTACACGCGGTCCAAAGTTATCGTGAACACTTTTTTGCCCGACTCACAGATCACCACGCCGACAGTCTCTCTGGATGAGTTTGTGGACCGGCAGATCGTCGCTCACCACACTGTTGCTCGGCTTCAATCTGCCCGGCCTGGGCTTCCTGCTCTACTTCCTCGTGCTCACCTCGGTGATCATCGCCTATTGGCAGCGCCGCGAGATGATGGTCATGCTCAGCCGCGGCATGACGCGGCTGGATGTGCTCAACTTCACTATGGTCGATGCCGTGATCCTCTTCCTCATCGGCGCCCCGATTGGACTGCTCGTCGGCGTGCTTTTGGCCCGGTCCATGGGCTACGCCTCCAGCTTTCTCAGCTTCAGCATGCGCGAACCGCTGCCGGTCTCGTTTCACGGCATCAGCATCCCGCTGATTCTTATCACCTTTGTCGTCCTGCTCGTTGCCAAAATCTGGGCGACGTCGCTGGGCAACTGGCGCGGGCTTGCCGCCCAGAGCGGCGAACACTATCGTCCGGTTCAGGCGCCCTTCTGGTATCGACACTATCTCGATATCATCCTGCTGATTCCTGCCTGGTACGCCTATCAGCGGCTGCTTGAGCAAGGCTCGCTGGCGCTGTTGGTCAAGGATCGGCCGGAGGAACTCTACAGCGATCCGCTGCTTGTGCTGGCGCCGGCGCTCTTCGTGGTCGTGCTCTCACTGGTCAGCATGCGTTTCTTTCGGGCCGCCATGTTTGTGCTGGATCGGCTGGCCAAGTGGATGCGTCCGCCGGCGCTCTATATGGCTATGCGCCAGTTGGGACGCCACAGCCAGACCTACATCAACCCGCTGCTGCTGGTTGTCGTGTCGTTGGCGCTCGGCGTCTATACACTCTCCATGGCCGCCAGCCTGGATCAGTGGCTGGTCGATCGGATCTATTTCCAGACCGGGGCCGATCTCGCCTTTGAGCCGATTCGCGAGAGCGATCTGTATGGGGAAGTCGCCTCAACCGGCGGCGAATGGATTCCGCCGATTGATGAATTTCGGGAACTGCCAAGTGTTGTTGCGGCCACGCGTGTGGGCGACTATCCTGCCGAAATCAAGCTGGCGGACAGAAGCGAGTCTGTTCGCTTTGTCGGGATCGATCGTGTCGACTTTGACAAGACCGCTTGGTTCCGGCAAGATTTTTCGCCCGAGCCATTGGGCGCGCTGATGAACCGGCTGGCATCGGCCCCGCAGAGTATTCTGGTCTCACGTGAGTTCCTGGAGCAGAATTCGCTGCGCATCGGCGACCCGATCACCATCGACGTCTTTCCTGAGGCCGGCGCACGGCTCAGCGGCGCCTTTCTGATCGCCGGCATCTATGAGCACTTTCCCACAACCGAACCCGATGAAGTCACCATCATCGGCAACCTTGACCATGTCTCCTCCTTCTTCGGCGTCACCATGCCCCACAATATCTGGATGCAGTTGGAAGAGGGCGTGGATGCCGAGGACGTGCTCAAGACTGTGAAGGATGAGATGGGGTTGGCGACGCTGCACGCGCAGGATGCCCAAGCGGTGCTGATCGAGGAGCAGGCCAAGATGGAGCGGGTGGGGGTCTTCGGTACGCTCTCGGTCAGTTTTGTGGCGGCCACGGTCATGGCCGCGCTGGGGTTGCTGACCTATACCTATGCCTCACTGCAAGAGCGACGCCAGCAGTTCGCGGTCGTGCGCGCCGTCGGTCTCTATCACAACCAGGTCATCCGCCAGGTGGCCATCGAGTACACGGTGCTGATGATCTTCGGGGCCGTTGCCGGCATCGCCATCGGCACGGCCGCGGCGACGATGTTTGTGCCGCTCTTCCGCGTCGTCGGCGGAGCCGCGCCCCAGCCGCCCCTGATCCCCATCGTGGCCGCCACAGAGGTGATCCCGCTGGCCGTCAGCTTCATCGGCGTCATGCTCGTGGCCGAGTTGGCCATCATTGCCGTGGCGTTGAAGGGGCGGTTGTTTACGGCGCTGCGGATGTAGGGCCACTTCGAATTTTTCAACCGTATCGCTTGATCTCCTCGACAAGTTCGGCGGCCGCTTTATAGCCGACTTCGACCAGACCAGCCACTTGATTTGTCTTGACCATGCTAAAGCTCGATGTATCTGGCGTGATTATATGGTCGGCTTGTTCCAATTCATTCGATCGAGCCCTCGCCAACAGTATGTAAGTCATATTGACAACAATATCGACAAGAGTGGTCGGCGGCATCAGGACCGTTTTCTCGACTAGATCGACGCCGATGCTCGTTTCCACACCCAGCGCACGCAATGTGTCTACCGGTACATTTTCCGCCAGTCCGCCATCTACCAGCAGCCGACCATTCACCTCTACCGGTGAAAAGAGTCCGGGTATCGCACAACTGGCCATGATCGCCTGCTCGATGGGACCGCTGTCGAGCACGATCTTCTCGCCTGTGGCAATATCGGTTGTGACAATGGCCAGTCGCTTGGGTGCATCTTCGAAGGTGACCTCGCCAAGCGATTGCCGTACGATGTCGCCAAGCTTATCGTTGCCAAGGAGCCCCAGTTTGGATGGATTCAAATTGGTGATGCTGAGCCAGTTGAGATCCGTCATGATTTCTTGGATTGCTTCCAGGTCCATGCCAAAGACATAAAGTGCGGCGATGCACGAGCCAATGCTCGTACCGGTAAGACAGTCGAATTCAATATTGGCCTCAGCAAACGCTTTGAGCACACCGATGTGCGCGGCGCCGAGTGCGGCTCCGCCGCCCAGCGCAATACCTAGCTCTGGTTTTCCACTCGCCTGGTTGTTGTTCATTGTGCCGACGCCTCGCTATTCTTGTTAGGACCCTTGGTGCCCATGATGGATGAGACAGCTTCTATTCCTCTCTGGTGCAGGAGGCAAATTGTTATTCTCACTGATCGCCTTCCCGAGAAAAATCGCCTAGCGAGGCCATGCCTACCGCCTTGTCTCCGCTGTCGCTGACCATCACGTTCAAATCATCGCGTGTTTGGATGTCGGGGTTGAGCTCGACGCCCAGCCCCGGTCGCTCGGGCGGCAGGGCGAGGAAACCATCCTCGACGGTCACTTCCACATCGGTCAGTTCGCTGAAGTAGGTGCGATAGAAGGCGCGCACGCTCTCCAACTCGAACAGGTTGGGGATGTGCGATGCAACGTGCAGCGACGCCATGTGGGCGATGGGGCCGCCGGCGTTGTGCAGCATGATGGGCAGCCCGAAGGCCTCGGCCATGCCGGCAATGCGTATCGTCTCGGCGATGCCGCCGGTCCAGGCCAGGTCGGTGTTGAGGATCTGGCTGGCGCCCGCCACCATCCAGTCACGCAGTTGCCAGCGACTGAGCAGCAGTTCGCTACCCACGATGGGAATCTTGAGCGCTTGGCTTAGCCGCTTGATCTCCTGGAAGTCGACCGCGGGCAACGCGTCCTCCATGAAGTAGATGTTGTGGGGTTCCAGTGCGTAGCCGATCTGCTCGGCGGCCATGCGGTTCCAGCGAAAGTGCATTTCGATGCCGATGCGGAAGTTCTCGCCCACGGCCTTGCGGATGCTGCGCACCGGCTCCAGCCCGGCCTCGATCTCCTCGCGGCTGATGGTCTGACCCATGGAGCGCACGCTGTACTTGTCGAAGGGCCAGATCTTCATGCCCCGCGACCCCTCTTCGAGCAGTTCCAAAGCCAGGTTGCCGGCATCCTCGTGAAAGCGGGTGAAGTCGTCGTAGACGCCGTGGCCGATGCACGTGTTGTAGGTGCTGATCTTGTCACGCACAGGTCCGCCCAGCAGGCGGAAGACCGGCGTGTTCAAGCTCTTGCCCAGGATGTCCCACAGCGCCATCTCCACGGCAGAGAGTGCGCGCAGCTCGGCCCCGGCAAAGCCGTGAAACATGATGTTGTTGAGGCAGAAGCTCCACAGCCGCTGAATGTCGCGCGGGTCGTTGCCCAGCAACAGCGGAGCCAGCGTGCCGTGCAGCGCCCCGCGCGATCCCGGGACCTTGTCATAGGTCTCGCCCAGCCCCACGATGCCCTCATCCGTGTGGATGATGACAAACATCAAGCGAGGCAAATTTTCAAATGTCAGTGATTCAATCTTGGTGATTTTCATGGTGTTTCCGTTAGTGTTGTTTTCTTTTCGTCACAGCCTTCATGAATAGGATACACCCCGAGGGATGAAAATGAAGTTTGTGGCGACAACATGTTGGACACAACGTGAGAATTGGACCAAGCTAAGATGAAGGCAGGCTGGTCTAACGTCGAGTTGATCACTGGTGCCATGAGCCCGAGTCACAGACGGACTTGGATGTCCAGAGGAACCCCAAGTGGATGGCCGCCGTAAGGTGAGCCCGCAGAGCAGAATCTTGTTAAGATGGGCATCTGACCAGTCAAGGTAGAAGCGTGTTTGGACTGGAGGTGCAAGATGCAAGTCGTCTATCCGAGTTGTGCAGGGCTGGATGTACACAAGAAGAGCGTCGTGGCTTGTCGGATGGCCCGGCGAGGCAATCGCCCTGGGAAGGAGATCAAGACTTTTGCCACAACGACGCAGGCATTGCTGGCGTTGAGCGATTGGCTGCAAGAATGGCGTGTAACCCATGTGGCCATGGAGAGTACAGGCGACTACTGGCGTCCGATCTACAATGTACTGGAAGGAGACTTTGAGTTGTTGTTGGTCAATGCGCGGCATGTGAAGCAGGTGCCAGGACGCAAGACCGATGTTAAGGATGCTGAGAGGCTGAATAGTCAAACAGCCTCTTGCCTGCCTTTTCCTGTCTGGGGCTCGAAAAACGGCGCTGCGCGTCGCTGCGGCTACCAGAGAGAATGGTTTGGTGAATAGTCAAACAGCCTCTGAGTGGTTGGCCGATTTGCTCAAACATGGTCTGCTGAAGGCGAGCTACGTGCCGGAGAAGTCGCAACGAGCATTGCGTGACTTGACACGCTATCGTACGAAGGTCGTGCAGCAGCGGTCGCAAGTGGTCGATCGGCTGCAAAAGGTGCTTGAGGATGCCAACATCAAGTTGAGTTCGGTTGCGAGCGATGTGTTGGGTGTTTCGGGCCGTGCCATGCTGAGTGACCTGATTGCAGGTGAGACGGATGGTGCGGTATTGGCGCAGATGGCTCGGGGTCGCCTGAAGCAGAAGGAAGCAGCCCTGGAAGAAGCGTTGACCGGCATGATGAGCGAACACCATCGTTTTCTGTTGACACAACAGCTGGCGCTCTTCGACTTCCTCAGTCGACAGATCGAGGAATTGGACCAACAGATTGCGGTTCAACTCGCCACCATGGATGAGGCGAAGGGACCACCGGCTTCTCCATCGCAGCCAGAGGATGGTCAGAATGCGCCACAAGCGGAGATGGCACAAGAGTTGACGCCCCTCTCCTATTCGGAGGCGATCGAGTTGCTGGATACCATCCCCGGGGTCGATAGAACGACGGCACAAGTCTTGGTCGCAGAGATCGGTGTAGACATGAGCCGATTTCCGACGCATAAGCATTTGGCGGCTTGGGGCGGTGTTGCGCCAGGGCATAATGAAAGTGCAGGCAAACGCAGATCGAGCAAGAGCCGACGGGGTAATCGCAATTTGCGTTCTGCGCTGAGCCAAGCGGCTTGGGCCGCCTCGCATACCCAAGAGACCTACTTGCGGGCTCAGTTCCAACGCTTGGCGGCTCGTCGTGGTAAAAAACGAGCCATTATCGCAGTCGGCCATTCGATTCTGGTGATTGCCTATCATATGTTGTGCAAACATGAACCCTACCAAGAAATGGGGCATGACTTTTTCGACCAACGTCAACGAGACTCGACTGTGCGTCATCTTCTCCGTCGCCTCGAAAAACTAGGGGTTGAGGTCACGGAAGTCGCAGCGACAGTCGCAGCCTGAAAGGAGAGCGGCTTCTGACATACACGTTGACAACCTGTTGCACTAACCCGAACGCCTTCTTTGCACAGATGGCGACAATACCTTATTGCCATTATCACTCATTCATCAACAGCTATTTTCAGAGCAGCAGATGGACATAGATAAAGAAGTGATATTCGCAGATATATTCAGTCGCACGATGATCCCTAGAACTATCTGTGTCCCATCGTTTTTCATCTGTGTGAATCTGTGAAATCCGTGGTTGTTTGTCCTTTTTGCAGTAGAGCCATCTGTGGCAAGTCTTTCGTTCTCTATTGACAAAGCGCTGCCACAATCTCATCCCACTCCTCGCCCAGCGTGGCCTGCGAGTGGGGGCGTCCGGCCTTGCGATACCAGTACCCGGCGTTGAACTCATCGCCTTCGACGCGGTGGAGGTAGGCATGAACCCATGCGCCGGTTGCGTCGTCCTGCTCTTGGGCTTTGGCATGGGCCTCGTCCCAGTTGCCGTTGGCGTCGTACCACATGGCTTGCAGAGCCAGGCTCGTGCCCGCCGGCGGTCTTTCGTCTTGCAGGGTTGATCTGAACTCGTCAGGTGTCATCGATTTCTCTCCTGTCTTTTTCTCGCTTCCCGTTGCACGACCAAGTGTCCGGTCAACGATCGTGTAGGGTCGCACCAACGAAGTCATGGTTGATGAATGGGCAAACGGTATGACGCATTCAGCGAAGAATCTCGCCTTTCACCCAATCATGAACACTGAATCCATCAATTGGCGCTTTTCAGATTCGCTTCCAAGAAAGCCAACGTCTGTTGCCATGCATCTCCCGGCGTACCAGGCTGGTCGTAGTTTTCTTCATCGAGAAAACCATGACCAACGCCGGAATATATTGTGATCTCATTTGGCACATTCAGACTATTGAGCGCAGCCTCGAATTCCAGGACATCTTCGGGAAAAATCTGCTGATCTTCTTCTGCAAAAATGCCCAGCACTGGCTGTCCATCGGTCAATGGACGCAGCAACTCCGGGTCAGTCACAACAGCTCCATAGTACATGATGGTGACGGCCAAATTTTCCGACTGGCGCAAGCCAAGTTGGAGTGAATGGCCGCCGCCGAAGCAGAATCCCATCGTCGCCACTTTGCTGGGGTCAGTGCTCTCTAGTTCACGCAGAAAGGCAAGCCCCGCGTCCAGATCGCTTGTGATCTGAGCTTCTGGCGTTGTCGTCACGAGCCAGATCGCGCGCGGAATCGACTCTGTGACATTGCCACGATAGGCGTCTGCGGCCAGCACGACATATCCTTGCTCAGCCAACGCATCGGCCAAGACCGTGATACCCTCATTGAGTCCCCACCATTCGTGAATTAGCACGATCGCTGGATGTGGGCCGGGTGTGTCCGGCTCAGCCAGATAGCCAATCAACGTGTTTCCAGCCTCGTCCGTGAAGGTAACATTGGCAATCTCTGCGCTGGAGTCAGACGTAACTGAATCATAGACGATGAAGCCGGCGAAGACCACGACAAGTGCGAAAACCGCAGCAACAAGGCCGAGCAGTATGCGCTTAAGCCACTTCCAAATCATAGTTTACCTCTGTTTCGATGTGAATCTTATCCTACGCCTCGGCCAGCATGGTTTGCGAATGGGGACGCCCGGCTTTTCGCTGCTAAACTCATGTCAGAATGAAAACAGTGGTTTGGGCGTCCGGTTGCGTTGACGGCAACAAACTGTCATTCCGAAGCGCAGCGAGGAATCTCTAGGTTGACCACGCTGAGATTCCTCCCTCCGGTCGGAATAACAGTCGGCGTCATAATTTCAAAACTCCCGATCTCATATTGACTTGAGTTTAGTAGCCAGCGTTGAACTCGTCGCTCTCGACGCGATGGAAGTAGGCGTAGACCCAGGCGCTGTTGGCGTCGTTGCATTGTTATTCGAGCCCCTGCAGGAAGGCCTGGACGTTTTGCATATACTCAAGGTCAACTGCGGTTTGTAGCCAACACGAACTGTCATCAGAAAAACCGTGGGCCAAAACGAGGGGCGGTTTCTGACCATCGCCCGTGCGGACATAGTGCAGGCTGGCTCCATTGATGGTCAGGTCGTTCTTCGTCCAATGGGATGGAAGCATGGTCACTCTCCTCTTTCAGTAGTTCACGATTTCAGAGCAATTGTCATTCCGACAGAGCGAAGCGACGAGGAATCTCGACTGTGCGAACCTGAGATTCCTCTTCCCTCCGGTCATCGGAATGACAATTCGTGAACTACTGTATTTCAGAAACTTAGTAAACGCACAATCTGCTCTGCGAATTCATCTACCGACTCTCTTGCATCTCTTGAGCAGATCGAGATATTGTTCTCCTGGCATTCGGTTAGGATCTCGGATGTGATTCGGCTATCGAATTCTAGGAATTTGCGCCACGCTTCCTCTGGCTTCGGCAATTGATAAATTGCCTCCTTCATAGAATTTCGTTCAGCGGTTTCCCAAATTTCGGCACTTCTCCGTTCCGGTATTGCCAGACATACAATCTGGCGAGTAGGGATCACTTGCGCAAGGAGAGCCGGGTGCCAGATTCCTCCATCAATCAACATGCTAGAGTCGGAGTCGGTGGCCTCAAGATCTTCACTGAGTAGATCCAAATATTCAGGTAGTGCCGCTTGGTTAAAACGATTGAACTCAGTCCAAGTCATCCCGAGTAACCATCCCAGTCCATCTTGAGCCGTTGACCACGTCTTGTTCACTGGATGCCGCTCTTGCGTAAATCGACTATGATAAGAGCCATAGATATGGGCATCCATATCATAGACAGGAATATCGAATCTGGCTGAGAGGGCTTGGCAGATTGTTGTCTTGCCAGAGCCGGCTCCACCGATAACCCAATATAACCTGTCTCGCTTGAACAGGGCTGTGTGAGATTGTCTGAGCAAATCACTATCAATGATAAATTGCATTGGAACTTGTCAGGATGTCATGGCCGAACTGACGCAATTCGTCCACAACGAGGCGGGGGATATTCTCGTCTGTCTATAATTTGGCCACGGGTTAGCTCATTCATTTCATGCTCATCGATCTGGCGATCTATTTTCACCCGATCGTCAAGATAGCACGTTACGCCTTCGTCATGAGTGTATCACCGTCGCCAAGGGGAACGCAACGCCCTACCAGCGCATCGCCTCAAACTTCCAACCCGGAATGACCTTCTGCATCTCGATTTCGTCGTTGCGCTCAGTCAGACCACACTGGTTGTAGGTCTCGTGCAACCTGGCCAGCGCCTCCCGATCCAGCTCGACGCCCAGCCCCGGCTCGTTGCGGAATGACGACGCAGCCGCCGTCAAACTGGATGCGACCGCCCACGATCACCTCTTCGCTCTGCCACGGATAGTGGGTGTCGCAGGCATAGGTCAGGTTGGGCGTGGCCGCGGCCAGATGGGCCATGGCCATCAGCGAGATGCCCACATGGCTGTTGGAGTGCATGGAGACGCCGCGGTCAAAGGTCTTGCAGATGCGCGACAACTGGATCGACGAGCGCAGCCCGCCCCAGAAATGGTGATCGCTGAGGATGATCTGCTCGGAGCCCAGCGCGACACTGCCGGGGATGTCCTCGAACGAGGTGGTGCACATGTTGGTCGCCATGGGAATGTCGACGGCCTGGGCCACCTGGGCCATGGCTTCCTGGCCGCGAACCGGGTCCTCGTAGTATTCGAGCATGCCTTCCATGTCCTTGCCGCAGCGAATCGCCGTCTCCACCGACCAGATGGCGTTGGGATCGAGGCGCAGCGGCGTCTCTGGGCCGAAGTAACTCATACATGGCAATCATGGCGGCCACTTCCTCGTCGGGCGGCATGGCGCCGCCTTTGAGCTTGATCGACTCGAAGCCGAACTCATCACACATGGCCTTGCGCCTGGGCCACGACGCCTTCCGGATCGAGCGCGGCGGCCTGGCGTGCTGCGGCCCAGCCGGTGGCGTCGGGATCGGTGCTCGAAGCCAAGCATGCCGCCGGCGCCCTCGTATTTGTAGAAGAGATAGGCCGAGAAGGGTACCCGGTCGCGCGACACGTCCGCCGAGCAGATCGACGACGGGTCGGCCGGTGGCCTTGCCCATGAGATCGAAGCAGGCGACTTCGATGGCGCTGTAGACATGGACCATGCGGCGCTTGTCCCAGGGCGACTCGCCACGGTTTTCGCTCTCCTGGCCAAAGCGGTCCTGCAAGCCCTGCTGAATGGCGTTCAGTTGGAACGGATCCTGGCCGATGACGACTTCGCGTGCAGCCTCCAGCGCCGCCCGCGTCGCCTCGCTGCCGGGCACCTCGCCCAGGCCATAGATGCCGTCGTCTGTGACCAGCTCGACGATGATACGCAGCGCGTAGGGCGCATGCAGGCCCGCTGCATTGAGCAGCGGCGGATCGGTGATGGCGATGGGGGTGATGTGCATTTCGGTGATCTTCATTTTGATTCCTCGAGTTTGGATCTTCAGGAATGAATAAATTCACCGCGGATTTCGCGGATATTCCGGATTTTCGCGGATTGTCTTGAGATAGTCCGTGGGTATCTGTATTGGTCAAGATGATGGTGGAATCGCAAAGAGGGTCAATGCGACGAACACCCAATTTCAAGCGAGCGTTTCTCCCGTCTCAGTCAGTGAAATTTTGAGGTAGCGTAACGCCTTTTCACTCAGGCGATCTGCCAATTGCACTGGATCTTCCCCGTGATAGTGGAACTTGTCCACCGGCAACAGTGCCGTGCCCGCCGCAGCTTCCCCGACCCTCGATGATGGCTTGAATGAGTTGCCCCGCCTGCCCGTCTCGGCTACGGGTTCGGACCGACAAGATCAATATGTTCTCATACACACCCATACAGATTACCCATTTGGCTCTTTCCAACCGTAAAAAAAGATCGGCCATTTCCGCAGTCAAATCCGGATAATCCATCAGATCCAGGTAGGAAATGACCACATGGTCGAAGATTCGTGCTCGCCGTAGCGCGGTGTCGAAACTTCTGAAATAGTTGGCCGGGACCTGGGCATGCTCGATTTTCGCCAGCGCCGCAACATCGATCCGGGATTGAAGATAGTAGTAGGCTTTCGTATCGGTCGGATTGGCGTTTCTGCCCAAACCCATTGTCGTGGTCTTGATGCCGTAGAACAGCGCTGTTGCCAAGGGAGGAGAAGGCTCCAATTCGGCTGCCTGAAGATACTCCACCAGAATCGTGGACGTTGCACCCAATTCGGGACGAATATCAGCAAAATTGGCGACGGTTTCCGGCAGTTGCAGATCATGGTGATCGATTACGATGACGACGCCGGCATGTGGGCGGCAACGTGACGTTTCCCGCACTGGGTTGCGTATCGACCAGCGCCACAGGGGCCAATTCCGGCCAATCCAAGCTCGCCATCGGCTGGAGTGGAGGGTCAAGATAGCGTACCAAAGCCCTGTTCTCAGCCCGACCAATGATGCCGTGATAGGCGAAAAGACTCTTGACACCTGCTATTTCACCCAGCAGATGACCCAAGGCTAACATACTGGCAATCGAATCCGGATCAGGGTTATTGTGAGGTAGGATGAGGATGGTTGAACTGTTGGTCACGGCCTCTAAGAGTGCGGACAGGCGTTCTTGGGACCGCATAGTTGCTCCTTACCTGTGTCGTGCGCTTCAAATGAGCGGCTTACCCTCTACCTCGGGGGCCACATTGAGAAATTGTAGGGCTCTCAGGCTGAGGCGTTGGGCGACCAGTGCAGGATCTTGGCCTCTCAAGACAACCTGCCCGCCGGCCATCATGTCATGTCCGCCTGCCACGCCTTCTTCTCCGACGGTCGCTTGCGCCAGAAGCCCGGCTTCAGCCCGCCACTGCCGGGTTCGTATGGATAGGTTCAACACATCGTCATATACGCCCAAACAGACTACCCATTGAGATCCTTCCAGACGTAGCAGGAAGTCAGCCGTTTCCGCGGTCATGTCCGGGTATCGCGTCTGGCCTATGTAAGCGACAACGACGCCATTGTAGGTACGCACCGCCTGCAGTGCGGCGCCAAAACTTCTGAAGTAGTCTATCGGAACCTGAGCATACTCAATCTCAGTCAAGATCTCAACGTCAAGACGGGGTTGAAGGTAAAGATATGCGGCGACATCTTCTGGGCAAACATTGCTTCTTCCCAACCCCCTGGTGTCCGTCTTGATGCCATAAAACAGGGCCGTCGCCAGCAGTGACGTCGGTTCAAGACCGGCGGCCTGATAATACTGCGTCAGAATGGTTGATGTCGCGCCTACGTCGCTGCGCACATCGGCAAAGCCTGCCAGGTCTGTTGCTTTCAGTCGGGGATGATGGTCGATCACGATTGCAACGTCGGATCCGGCAGGCAGGGCGTTGTTGCCTGCGCCGGGCTGGGTGTCAACCAATGCGATGGGGATATCATCATTCAGGTTCAGATCAGCAATGGATTGGATTGGTTCGTCAAGAAAGCGGACCAGCGTCTTGTTCTCAGCCCGCCCGATGTTTCCCAGGTAGGCAATGTGTGCATCAACACCAAGTTGATCCGCCAAGAGATGGCGCAAGGCCACGGCACTGGCAATGGCATCCGGATCGGGATTGTTGTGAGATAGGATTCGAAGATCCTTTGTATTGCCCAACACATCAGACAACTGCTCAAGGCGTTCTCTAGACATTGATAATCCTATGATCCATTGGTTAGGATGAATACACTCACATGCCAGTATCGGCCTGACGGTCAAACTTGTCAATATCGAGCCGTATTTACAGGGATACATGCGTCTGTCGATTACATGAGTCCACTGCAAGAACCACGAATTTCACAGATTTCACGAATTTTCTCAGCGGTGCAATTCGTACAATTCGTGTCATTCGTGGTTTTTGCAGCAGAGCCATACATGATCCGCAAAGTCCGCGGTGAATAAGAGGTTTTACGGCTTCAACCCGGCCCGCCCCAGGAACTTGGCACGGCTGCCCAACTCGGCCTCGATCTCCAGGAAGCGGTTGCCGATGGGGCCGATGGCGCCCTCGCGCAGGTGGCCGGTGCCCAGACCGACGCAGTAGTCGGCGATCAGCTCGCCCTCGCCGCGGCTGTCGCAGGGCATGACGCCGTAGCCGTGGCGATAGGCCGTCTGCACGGTGTCGAAGGCCTCGCTGATGGTGCCGATCTGGTTGACCTTGAGCAGCACGGCATTGGCCGCGCCGACCTCGACGCCCTGCATGCAGGCGCTCGACATTGGTGGTGAAGAGGTCGTCGCCCACGATCTCGATGCCCAGCTCACGCGTGACGATGGCGTGGCCCTCGTAGTCGTCCTCGTCGGCCGGGTCTTCGATGACCACGAAGGGATAGTTGGCCACCGCATCCTCGTAGAGCCGGAACAGGTCGTCACGCGTCTTGGGCTCGGCCGAGAAGAGACCGACGAAGCGCTGACTCTCCTTGTCGTAGTAGGTGCCGGCAGCCACGTCCACCTGGATGCCGATCTGGCCCTCGTAGCCGGCGCCGTTGATGGCCTCGACCATGATGTCCCACAGTTCACGGTCGTGCTTGACGACGCCCGGCTGGACCAGCCCGCTGACGATGCCGGCGCCCGGCATGGTGTCGATGCCCAACTTCTCGCGTCATGCAGCGCCAGGAAACTTGCCGTAGACCACCCAGGCCGCGTAGGAGGCGTCGGAGAAGCTGTCGAAACCGTAGCAGAGCAGCGAGTAGCTCGGCTTGCCGCCGGAACCCTGGCCGTGGCCATAGCGCCAACTGCCGATGACGGTGAGCACGCCGGGCACCGGCAGGATGCAGGCATTGACGCCGCCGATGTGCTGGTAGAGCGGGATGCCCAGGCTGGCCGCGCCGGCCTGCAGCACGGCCGCCGAAACGCTGGCCGTGGCGTTGCCGCCCAGATTGGTCTTCATGGGCGTGCCGTCCACGTCGATGATCACCGCGTCGACCTCCAGTTGCTTGGACGCGTCCATGCCGATGATGGCCGGGCCGATGACGTCAACCACATTGGCGATGGCCTTGTTCACGCCCATGCCGCGCCACTTGGTCCCGCCGTCGTAGACAAACTGCACCTCGTGCTCGCCCACGGAAATGCCGGCCGTGACCACCGCCACGCCCTTGGCTCCCGACTCGGTGACAACGGTGGTCTCGATGCCGGGGTGGCCGCGGTTGGAAAAGACTTGTCGGGCTGAAACGGACTTGATAATCGATGACTCTGGCATGCTGGTTTCCTCTGTTGGGTGAAAGGGTTGGGGAGGGTACTGCGTAAAACGTACTGCGTAATGTTTCGTTGACCAGGTCGAATGTGTATCTCGCACCGTATCTGCCAAGAGATGTGAATTTACGACGATCAGATCGCTTGACGAAGTCCTTACGCAGTACGTTTTACGCAGCACCCTCCACGGCTAATTTCCTCAATTCAACGCTCATCTCTCTCCTGCCGTCCCAGCACCAGCGTCACGCTCAGATCGCACATGCTCAGGCTGGGCGTGGCGATGATGCCGTCGTCGAGTTCGTACAGCACGGGCGACGTGTCGTGGCGTTTGAGCGCGTCGAAGAGATCGTAGCCCGATTCTTCTGCCCGCGCAAGCGTCGATCCGTCGACGATGGCCCCGGCCAAAATCGGGGACATCCTCGTGCCCGTCGACAAATTGATGGCCCGGCCCGTCGGTGCCGTCTGAGTCTATCGAACCCATGACGACGTGATGGGTGCCGCCAGTTCGCGTGCCGCCGAGACCGCGTACTCCTGGTTGCGTCCGCCCATGCCGTTCTCGTCCCCCACGGTGACGATCAACTCGCCGTGGCTGATCAGCGCGCAGGGCGGCTCGAACGGGTCGCCGTCGAACTCCGAATGTTTGGCCAGGTTGGCCACAAACATGCCCACTTGGCGCGCTTCGGGCAACATGGTGAAGTTGCTGTAGAGCACGTGGGGCGTGAAGCCCAGTTCGGCAGCTTTGCGCTTTGCCGTGGGCGCCATGCCCAGATGTTCGGGCGAAACGCAGAAAATGCGCGAGTCCATCGCCTCAAATTCGTCGATGGTCAACGCCCGGTACGCCGGATCGTCGCTGGTCAGGTGCGCCTTGATCGATGGCGGGGCCTCATCCCAGACGTCCCACTTCTTGAGGGCGCGGATGGCGTCGTCGCCGGTCGTCATGTCGGGCAGCGTGTGCAGCCAGCGGTAGAGCGGATCGGTCAAAAGTTTCGGATAGCGGTCGTGGTGAAAGGCCAGCAGGTGGATGACCTTGGCCGGCTGTAGATGGCGGGAGAATCCGCCCGCCCTTCATCTGGTCCAGGTGGTTGCGGATGGGAATCAGATCGATGGTCGGGCCGCCGCGCTCGATCTGGAAGATGTAGGTCAGGCGTTGCAGCTCGGCCAGGCTGATGCCCGGCGCCGGCAGCGTGAGCAGCGAGGAGACGCCGTTGCCGACCATGGTGAAGACCAGATCGTCCTCGGTCAGGTCGGCCGTCATCTCCAGGATGCGCTCACAGCCGCGCACGCAGGCCTCGTCCGGCACAGGATGCGCGCCGAATGTGACCTCGATCCGCTCCAGGATCTTTTCGCCGCCCTGTTTGTCGATGACGTGGCCGCCGGTCAGCCGGTCGCCCAGTACGTCCTCGATGGCCTTGGCCACACGTTGGATGCCCTTGCCCGCGCCGAAGACGAAGATGCGCCCGATTTCGTCGAGGTCGAACACCTCCTCGCCGGATGCGTGGCGAGTCCGGCGGTTCAAAATCGAGCACCACCGACAATCAGCTTCTTTCCCTCGACACGGATCAGCTTTCGCGTGTTGTAGTAGGGATCGGATGCCAACAATCCCGCTTCCAGGATTTCGATCAGGGCCTGTCTGCCGGCGACATTGCCGTGGGATGGCAGAGACTCGACATTGAGAATTCTGTTCACCGTGAATACCCTTTCGTACACTCGTGAGGACTGCGCTAGGACAGGCGTGTGGATCCGACCGAACTGACATGCACGAACGAGATCGGCGGTGCGTATCGGTTCGGACTAGGTAGGGATGACCTGCCCTACAGGATGACGATCTCGTGATGCTCTGGCCTTCACGAAGCCACCGGTTGAAACCGGCGTCTGATATCTGAACTTCTGAAGCAGCGTTGCCATAACGTACGATGCCGTCATTTGCCAGTGCGCTTCAGCGACTTTCATCGATCAGCCACCCGTTCGCACGGTGAGCGTGCGAACGAAACTGAATGCGCTTGCAAGCGTCATGATCTCGTAACACTCAAGCGTAGAACTCCATCATCCACAGACACCGACATCTCGTGCGCGCAAAGGCGCAAGGTCAATTCATCGACCTTGCGCCTCTGTTGAAGTTCATTTTCGGCACCGATGTGAACCAGGAACGTCACCGTCCCCGGATGGACAAGCCACGACTACCCCTTGACACTGCCTGCGGTCAGACCGGCGACCATGAAGCGCTGGCCCCACATGTAGAAGACGACCACGGGCAGCGAGATCAGCAGCGAGGCGGCCATGAGCATGCCCCACGGATAGATGTCGCCGAAGATGGTCTGGGCCAGACCCACGGGCAGGGTCATCAGCTTCTGGCTGGAGATGAAGACAAAGGCGTAGAGGAATTCTTTCCAGGCATTGGTGAAGGCGAACAGGGTCACGGCCAGCAGCGCCGGCTTGGCCAGCGGCAGTGTGATGCGGACAAATGCCTGCAATCGGGTCGCTCCGTCGACCAGGGCCGCATGTTCCAATTCGATGGGGATCGAGCGGTAGTAGCCCATCAGAAGCCAGGTCGCAAAGGGCACCATGCTGGTTGGATAGGTGAGGATCAGCGCCCAGCGGGTGTTGATCACGCCCAGACTGGCCAGGATACCGTAGAGCGGGATGAACATGAGCGCTGCGGCAGCAGGTAGGTGACCAGCAACAGCGTGGTCATGGATTCGACGCCGCGGAAGCTGAGCCGGGCCAGTGCATAGCCGCCCAGCGCCGCCAGGACGACCGCCAAGAAGGTGGTGGTGACCGAGACGATGATCGAATTGCCGAACCAGCGGAAGAATGGTTCCTCGAAGAAGAGCCGTTCGAACTGTTCGGTGGTCCAGGGATTTGGCCAGAAGATGTCGACGCGCTGGCCAATCTGCAGGTTGCCCTTGAAGGCCGTGATCAGGATCCAGTAGAACGGGAAGAGAATAAATGCCAGCAGGATGCCCAAGGCGATATCGCGGCCGATCCTGGCCAACAGTCTTCTGGCGCTTCAGGCTCTTGGTGCTTGCGTGCCCTGGGAAGATCGCACGCCAGGCCCGCCCGATCAATTGGAAGGGCAGGGCAATGATGGTGAAGAACAGGTTGATCAGCATGCCGATCCCGTCAATGATCCGATCCTGCCAGGTCACACGGCCATCATCGGCATCACTGCGCATGAAGCGTGAAAGCAACAGGATAAAGACGAGCAACACCGGTACCAGGCTGAAGGCGATGGCCGTTCCTGGACCAAACTGGAGCGAGCGGATGGCCTTTTCGTAGGCCATGATCGAATAGACCTTGGTGAGATTGCCCGGACCGCCCTGGGTCAACAGGAAGATGGTCTCGAAGTTGTTGAACGTCCAGATGGTGGAGAGCAGCGTCGCAATGGCGATCACAAAACGCAGGCTCGGCAATGTGATGTTGCGGAATTTCTCCCAGGCGTTGGCCCCGTCGATGGAGGCGGCTTCGTACATCTCATCATCGATGGAAGCCATGCCGGCCAGCATGTTGACGGTGAAGAATGGGATGCCGGCCCAGACATTGACGGCAATCACCGACGCCATGGCAAGGTTCGGATCGGCCAGCCAGGAGAGCGGCTGGTCGAGGATGCCGAGCCCCATCAGCAGCGGGTTGAGACCGCCAAAGAGCGGATCGTAGGATCGATTTCCAGGCCAGCGCCTGCACAACCGACGGGATGATCCAGGGCAGTAGGACGAGCGCCGTGATCACATTGCGGCCACGCTTGAGCGAATGCAGCAGCAGGGCCGCGATCAGGCCGAAGATCAGCTTGAAGATGATCGAGCCGAACGTGAAGATGAACGTTGCCTTCACCGACTGCCAGTAGTACGTGTCGGAATAGAGACGAATGTAGTTGTCCAGTCCGACAAACTTGACCTCACGCGACATCGTGCGGATGGTCATGCTTGTATAGACTGCTTTGACGAACGGCCAGGCGATGAAAAGCGTCATCAGGATCACGATGGGCAGAATGAACGGTATCGCGATCTTCCAGTCAGGGCCGAAGATCCGACGCATCCTGTGGCCCTTGCGATGGCTGTCGGTTGATGTCGTTGCGGCCAGTGGCGCTGTTGTCTGTGCCATGAAATCTCTCCTATTTGGACAGGCCCGGCGATCAGCCTTATTTCTGTTCTGCCAGCCATTCCTGGAAGTCGGCCTCGATAGTTTCGGGCCAGACGCCGACATCGATCTCGCCGGGCGTATAGGCGCCTTCATCCAGCCGCAGCTTGCCGAAGTGGTCGCGTACACGGACATCCTCCGACCGTTCGACCACTTCCAGGGCCAGGTGAGGCGGAATGAAGATCACGCCGGTGGGCGTGCCGAGCACGATATCGCCCGGCAGCACCGTTGCCTCGCCGATGCGAATCGGGATGTTGACGCCGGCCAAGGTCACCTCGCGGATCGGCGTGGGATCCATGCCGCGGCAGTAGAAGGCGACATCGGTCAACTGGCTGATGCCCTGGAAGTCACGGATGCCGCCGTCGATGACCGCGCCGGCACGGGTGCGTGTACGCACGGAGGTCGACAGATTGTCACCGACGAAGGTGCCGTTCTTGACCTTGCCGCGCATGTCGACCACCATGACGTCATTCTCTTGGAGCGTGTCGATGACCCACGAGTTCTGGCCGCCGATACGTCCCTCTTGCTTGCCCTTCTCTTCCATCAGATCGTGGAGATCCGGTCGATGGGGCACCATCATGGCGGTCACCGCACGTCCGACCAGGATGCGCTCCGGGTGGGTGCGGAACCAGTCGCCTTCAAATTGAAAATGATAGCCGTGTTTTTGCAGTACAGACCACGCTTCTTCGGTGGTGACCAGCTTCATGCGTTCAATAATGTCATTGGGGATAAGCGGAAGGCCGTCGGGGGAGCGTTCGAATGAACTGAGTCGGGTGAGTTGTTCGATTGACTCAGGCGGATTGAGAATAAACATTGAATAATCATGTCCAGAGGTAGGGAAAGACCTGACAGGTGTGAAACCCTGTCAGGTCTCTGCCGAGAGTTGCCGGTGGCTGTGAACGCCCCCGGCACGTTGGCTACGTTGTGGATCGTTCTAGGAAACGTGCTTTCTTGCGTACACGAGATTTCTCGCTCCGCTCGAAATGACATCATCCAACCATCTAGGCGAAGGCGCCCAATTCTTCAGCGATCTGCTCGATGCGTGCCGGTCGCATTGGCGACTGCCTGAGCCGGATCGACGCCCTGGACAATGGTCTCGGCCAGCAGGTCGGGCAGGATGGACTGTGCGTTGACGGAGTCGGCCAGGACGTTGGGCTCGGCCGGCCACGAGAGGCCGGGATAGTTGCCCAGGGCCTGCTCGCCCATGCGCCTCAGGTTCGGATCCGCTTCGAAGGATGCCACAACTGACGGGTCGTCGTATAGGTCCACATAGGCCGGCAGGAAGAGACCCGCCGAGATCAGCGAGATGGGCATGAAGACGTCAGGTGTCAGCATGTGCAGCGCCAACTCAGCAGCCTGGGTTGGGTTGCCCGCGCCTCTGGCGATGTTGAACTGGGCGCCGTCTGAACCGGCCAACACTTCGCCGTAGGGGCCGATGATGGGATCGGTGATCATGGTGTCCTCGAAGATCGGGTTGCCGTCGGCCTTGCCCTTGGCATAGATGCTGGCCGCATTCTTGGTGAGACCGATGTTGCCGGCCAGCCATGCCTCGTTGTTGCTCGAGTCCGTCCAGGCGAGGATGCCCGGCGGAATCATGTCGGCATAGGCATCGTTGACATAGATATCGGTGAGCCAGGCGACTGCCTCTACTGTTTCCGGCGAATTGAAGGTGATTGCGGTCAGATCGGCGTCGGTGATCTGGCCGCCCCAGTTGTGGATGATCGCCTGAATCAGACCGGTGGCGTCGCCGCCGCTGTTGACCGTCATGCCCCAACCATATCGCTCTTCGCCCGGATTGGAAATGGCCAACGCCGCATCGCGCAAGTCATCGTAGGTCGGCACACCAGTAACCGAATCAAGACCTGCTTCTTCTAGCCAGCTGCCGCGCGCAAAGACGCCGGCGCCGCTGCCGCCGCTCATGATGTAGGGGACGCCCCACCACTTGTCGTCGATCACGTTGTAGCGCACCTGCGCGGCTGCCGTGTCGCCGTAGGCATCCAGGGCCTTCTGAGCCGTCTCACTGACATCCTCCAGCAGATCCAGGAAGTACATCTGGGAGACGATATTGTTGCGGTGGTAGATCAGGTCGGGCGGGTTGCCGGCCTCGACTTCAGCCGACAACTTGGCCACGAAGTCTTCATTGGCCTCGGCTGCCACCGGCGAGACTTCCATCTCAACGCCGTTCTCTTCACCCCAGGCCAGTACGGCCGCGGTGAACAACTCTTCCATCTCCTTGAAATACTCGCGGCGATGGACGACAAACAGTGAACCGGCCGCTTCCATGGGGGCTTCGCCGCCGGCATCGCTGGCCGGTGCGGCCGGCGCCGCACAGGCCGCCAACGCAGCCATGGCCGCGGTGCCGCCCATGATTTTCAACATGCTTCGGCGAGAAACTTTACGGGTGTTTTCGGACATGTACTTCTCCTTGTGTTTGAGAAAACATGGGATTCAAACTAGATCGGTTATCAGTCAGACACTAGGTATTGTGGTGATGGGTACAGTGTCCGGCTGTTAACAACGTATAGGATGGGGCCGATCCGAGAATGCACAACAGCAGTAGCAGCATGGACGGCAGGGTCTCGTACGGAGACGAGGTACTGGCCGTAGGCGCACACAAATCGCCGGGCAATCTACTCGAACCACGGGCAGCAAGTCCAGTGCAATCTTCTGACTTCGAGACGGCTTGCGTTTTTTCGGTCTGTCGCTAAGCGTTGGAGGTCGGCAGCGCCCAAAGCGGAACCGATCTCTCAGACCTACTACAAGTCGAGACTATGGTCATGGTCAACTATCAGGTTGAAAAGCCATTTGTTTGTTTGGGGAAAGCTCTCCGACCTAACAAACAAAGCCGGAGTCAAACCGTTTTACAGATTGCGGCCTATTCTAACTGTTTTTGGCCAGGGCGTCAACCATAGAACAATTCGCTCGGTAACAGGGCATTCATGCCGTAGATTCAAGCGGCATGAATGCCTGTTACGTAACCGGCGTTGCTACCAACACTTCACGCCGCTTGATGACGCGGTCTACTGGATGGCCTAGCTGGGCATACACGCCCTCGCCCAATACACGGAGCCGCCCTGTCTGTGTCCGCAATCTCGACCATTTGCTCACGCGGAAAACGTGTGGCGTCCCATGAATAGACCAGGGCGCCGCTGGGCGGCAGTAACGCAGTCCAGACCGGTAGCGCGTCGGCCAGCAGTTGCTCCAGCCGGCCCTGGTGCTGGATGCCGTAGGGCAGATCGGTCACGATCAGATGGGGATGGAAACCGGCCAGCAGCACCTTGGAGTCGACGGTATCGCCGCGGGCCAGAAGGCACTGCTGGGCAGCAGGCTTGCCGATGGAGAAAGTCCAGCGTTGGCCGATCTTCTTCAGACGCTCCTCTTTGACCTGGTGGCTGATGCGCTGCTTCCTGAAGAAACTGGCGCAGAAAGGTGGCTGTCGATGCCATGTCCTTGTCGTTCTGTTCGACACCGGCCGCGGACGCGCCCAACATCAACGCCGTGAGCAGGGTCGTGCCGCCGCCGGCCAGCGGATCGAAGACACGCAGGGTTGACCAAGGTCTCGTGGCCAGACCGCTGGCATGGCGGGCTACGTTGCACAGAAAGTGGGTGAACATCTCGTTGGTCTTGCCGCGATAGCGCCGCGTCTCGACGATTTCACGCGGCAACGCCGGCGTGAATCCCAGTTCGAGCGGTTCCAGGAACGGGCCGGCCCTGTCGCCAATCGATTCGTGATAGACGAAGGCCGCGCCGGTCATGGCCAGCATGGCCAGTTCCTGGCGCGATGTTGTGTCGAGTTCGCCGTCAAGGTCGAAGGAAAGGTAGGTCTGGCCGGCCAACGAGATCGATTGCAGGTTGTCGATTCGCCCGGCCAGCGGGCTCAGCGTCAATTCATGGGGCGCCAACTGCTGCGCCAGTGCTGCGTACTGTGTGTTGCGTTGCGGAGCAATTTGAACGGCAAGGTGGATCATGTTCGTTTCAACAACTCCCGTTGGCGGTAGGCTTCGGCCGCTTCCTGAACGAATTGCGCAGTGACAGGCGCGTTGTAAGATGCAACCAGCGTGTCGGCCAAGATGATCAACTCATCATAGCTCCCACGGCCGGGGCGCAGCAATTCGTACATGCGCAGCAACTCTTCATTGGGCACCCTTGTCAACTCGGCGGCGCGGCGCAGATTGGCCGCCAACTGTGGAAATCCGGCCTCTTCGGCGATGGTCGCCTGCGCGTACAGTGTGTCGGCGTCCACGGCCAGATCGTCGGCGCTCAGCGCGCCGTCGGCCACGGCATCCAGCGTCACGTCGGTGTAGGCTCGGCCGCTGGCCGCGTGAAGTTGATCGGGTATCGATTCGACTTAGTGGATATTGGGACATGCTATGGTTCCTCATGGTCAAGATCTTGTAGCACGACATTTATGTCGTAGCCTGCTCTCCGAGCGAACCAACCGGCTACGACATAAATGTCGTGCTACAAGTTATGCTTCCTAAAAATCCGGCTCCCAGTCGAAGAACATCTCGGTGGGCGGCTTGTCCTCGATGGCCGCGGTCTCGCGCTGGTGCAGCAACGTCGTCTTGACGATCAGACGCAGGCGCGCGCCGTTGTCGATCTTGACCGCCACCGGCTTGGTCGGTCGATCCAGCGCGTAGCGGGCCGCGTTGCGCCCGATGGCCTCGTAGGTCTCCAGCGTCAGGCTGGGCGACTGGGGGAAGAGTTCCAGGTTGTTGAGCCGGGCCAGTCCACGCTTGTGGATGACCGCCGTGCCCCGCGATTGCAGCCCGATGGCGATGCCCGATCCGCTGACCTGCGCGCCGATGTAGCCGATGGCCGCACAGTCTGACGTGTGGTGGACCTTGATCATGCGTGCGATCATGCCCTCTCGGGCCACGCCGGTGAGGATGGCGATCAGCACATCCTCGTGGCTGAGGCCGCCGATGGTGCTGGTCAGCGTGTCGTTGAAGGCCGGGCCGACCGCGACCAGGATCTCGTTGCGCGTGCCGTCGCGCACAGGCCCCAGCGCGATCAGCTTGTCTGACGGCTGGCCGATGTTGTCGTCGATGAAGTCGTAGGGTTGCTTGGCCTGGGGGATGGCCTGGATCTCGGCCCAGCGCTCGCCCTCGACACGATAGCCGGTGCCGGGGCCGGCATAGTCGTTGACATCGTTGATGGCGCTGAGCACGTGGAAATCCCGGTCAAAGATGGCCGAGGGCTGCAGATAGTCGGCGGCCAGGCGTTGGCGACCCATCTCCAGCACGTTGGCGGCCACGTCTTCGAAGCCGCGGCGTTGCAGCGCGGCGGCCACGTCGATCATGGTCAGGTCGCTCTCCAGAAAGCGGTCGGCGGCCTCCAGGTCGGCAATCAGGTCGCGGTCGGCCATGTCCTCGCTGCTGAAGGCGTAGACTGCGGCCTCGATCTCCTCGTCGCTGATGGCCGGGAAGCCAAGCTCGTCGTAGACGGCCTGGATGGCCAGCGCACCCTTGCGCCGGATGGCCGTGGTCTCCTCCTCGGAGATGGGGCGCAGACCGGCATCGACCTGCATGTCGCGCTGGAGCACGTTGTAGTCGTCCAGGTCCTCGGCGTCGAAGTTGCCGCCGCCGAAGAGGTTGTCGCTCTTGGGCATGACGCTGAAGCCGGAGTGGACGAAGTCGGTGCCGGGCAGAAATTGCAGCATGAGCTTGGCCGTCTTGCGGATCTCCGAATGGGAGGCCAGCGCGTCGTTGCCCGACGCCACTTCCAGCCCGAGCATGGAGGCCAGCAGGTTCTCGGCCAGCACGGCGCGCACGCCGCCGGGCAAGGCCTCGGGCAGGGCGATGCAGGAGATGGAGCCGTTCTGCACGCCCTGGCTGCCCGCGCCCTTGGTCACCAGCAGACAGCGCGCCTCCAGATAGAGCATGGAGCATTGCTCGGCGTTGCCCATCAGCGCCTCGGAGCCGGTGCCCGACGTGAAGCGGACCTTGACGCCGCGGGAGGCATAGGCCGAGGCCAAGAAAGCCTTGGACCAGGGCGTGTCGTCGCCGTCGACAAAGGTCTGCTCGGTGCCGTAGACCGAGAGCGTCTCGGCGTAGGTGATCAGTCCCTTCATGGCCAGCTTCAGTCCCAGCGCCTCTTCGACCGCGCATTGGGTCAGCACGCCGCCGCGTCCCGGTCTGGGTGCCGACCAGGATGGCCAGCGCGTTGAAGGGCGCGTTGCGGGCCACGCGCACGGTGGTCTCGACTTCGGCAAAGCCGCGCAGGCCGGCCTCGGCTGCGTCGGCGGCCAGCAGCGCAGGATGCTCCTTCCAGTTGGTGACGTGGGCCTGGTTGGCGGGCGTGCGCCGCACGCGCATCTTGGCCAGCCCCATCATCATCTCCAGCACGTTCATGTGGCGCATGATCTCGACCAGCTTGGCCGGCGTGCAGCCGCCGATCAACTGGCGGACTTCCTTCTGGGGCACATTGACATCGACCAGCATACGCGCCAGCGTCAGCGACGGCACGCTCATGGCCGCCTCGGCCACGTTCAGGTCCAGCGCCTGATCGGCGATGAAGATGTCGATGGCGTCGAAGTCGGCGCGCAGTCGGCCGTCCATCTCGACCACGCGGCCGTCCTCGAGCCGCAGGCTGGGTTCCGGATCGTAGGGACTGTCGGTCACGATCAGCCCGGCCTCGGGCCAGGGATCGACAAAGGTTTCACGGTTGATGTCACGCTCGGCCAGGGCGGCAAAACGACGGGATCGGGTCATGGGAAGCTTCCAGTTTGTCTGATGCTTGTTTGTATAGAACGCGGATGACGCGGATTAGGGCGGATAAATACAGATCTAAAAAAGATCAGCGAAAATTCGCCCGATCCGCGTCATCCGCGTTCTATCACTTCCGAAATTACAACGAAATCAGTTCTTTGCTTGTCGTCATCAGGTTTTCGAAACCGTTCTTGCGCACGACGATCACATCCTCGATGCGGACACCGAATTTGTCCTGCAGGTAGGCGCCCGCATCGACCGACATCACCATACCAGATTCCAGTTGCTCAGGCACATTGGGTTTGAAGGCCGGGCCGGGGTCATGGGCGGCCATGCCGACTTGATGGCCCAATCCATGGGTGAAGAACTTACCGTAGCCGGCTGCCTCGATGACTGCGCGGGCCGCGGCGTCCACATCGCCCAGCACAGCGCCCGGTCTGATCTGTTCGAAGGCAGCGTCCTGTGCGTTGCGGACGGTGGCGTAGAGCCGGCGCATCTCATGGGTGGGCGCGCCGACACAGATCGTACGCGTCATGTCCGAACAGTAGCCGTGAAGCACGACGCCCATGTCGATGATCACAAGGTCGCCGTCACGAATCCGGCGCTGATCCGGCTGGTGGTGGATCTCCCAGGCGTTCTCGCCGATAGCGACGATGGGGCCGAAGGAGGGGCCGTCGAGTTCTTCGTTCTCGGCAATGCGGCTGAGAATTCTGCCGCACAGGTAGCGTTCAGTGACGCCGGGTACGATGTCGGTCAGCGTGGCGGAGAAAATCTCCTCGGCAAAAGTCTGTGCTTTTCGAAGATAGCTCACCTCCGCATCCGATTTTGTAGATCGAACGGTCTCGATAGTCCTGGTGCTCTTCAGGTCAAATCCCTCAAGCTCGCTTTGGAGTTGCAGAAAGCGTTCATGGCTGACATCGCTCTCAACGCCGATGGTCGATCCGGTGACCAGGCGCTTCATGATCTCCTCGACGGGGTTTGCTTCGGTCGAGAGTTCGACTTCGTGCGTCTGCTTTTCGGCCCAGGGAATGCAGCGAAACGACGTGAAGAGCACGATCTGATCCGGCGTAACCAGCAGCCTACGTGGTTCGCCCCGAAATCCGGGTCGCATAGCGCACATTGTGTGCGCCTGTGATGAAGAGCGCGTCGACGTCGTCGGTTGCCATCTGCTCGTGGATGCGGCGTTGGCGCGTGGCCAATGTATGCGTTGAGAAGTCCATGTTGTTGGAACCTGTAGTTGTGTTTTGGATAGTCAACTCTATGTGCGGTTTGTTGAAGGTTCACAAAATAGTCCGGTAATCGGGCATGGCTCGTTACTGGTTAACATTTGTAGGTGCGGTTTGCAACCCATACGCATCAACTTAAGGTTATGTCTAGTTCCGGGGTGTCCTCAAAATCATAGGAATCCCAGTGGTAGAACTCAGAAATCAGAGCAAGAAGTCGGCTCGAGTTGGGGGATTTACGTCGTTTCTGCTTGAAGCCGAAATGATCGACATGATGATAGAACACCTGAATCTGCCCAACAAAAGCGTCTGACATTCCAAGCGTGATGTGCAACGTACGTGCAAAGCGTTCTAGCATACCACGCATCTTGAACAGACTTATCTCCCTATCGAACTGGGCGCCAAAAGGTAGCCTGACAGGTGCAATCAGGAAATAGGTTAGGATCACGCCGATCAAGCGGGCATAAAACTCGGTCATGATGCGTTCCGGCCGCAGAGATGCGACATAGTCAAGACCGCAGAAGCTTTTGCACATCTTGAAGACCAGTTCAATCTGCCAACGGATTCGATAGAGTGTAGCGACATCTTCCTTGCGCAGTCTAGCCGAAGGTACATTGGTGATGAAGAGCCCCCAATCAAAGAGTTTCAGACATTCCTTGGAGGCTGTTCTGCCATGGCGACGAGCATTGGCCTTGGCTTTCTGCCTCCGTCGGTCGGCCACTTCTTGAGAAAGACGGATAGCAATCAGACGACATGGAATGTGATGACAAGGTCGGCTGCCGATACGAACGTCGTATTCAGCCACTGGTTCACACTGGTTTGCCAGCAAGTCTGCCAGGGCAATTCGCTCTCCTTCTTGATCGATGAGCGCAGTCTGCACTTGCAGTCGAGAAAGGAAGTAAGCGCCTATTGCACTGATTGCCCGGAACGTCTCTAGCACATAGTATCCGAGGTCCATGATGTAGAGTGCGTCCTTTTCGAGCACATTCCAGTGGCCACGATACCCTTGGTCCGGCGCTCGCCCATGAGTCAATTCAAGCTGTTTAAACTGGCCGCGTAGATAATCAAAGACCAGTTGCACCTTCATGCTCGCAGTCGATGCATTGCCGCCAGAACCGGGAAAGAGTTCACTCATGTTGGCTGGCAAGCTGATCTGACTGCTGTCAACCAGATAGACGCCGCTGAATTGGTTGAGCAACTTGATTGCCAGCGGCTCAGTTTGGCGAAAATGCTCTAGAGACAGCGTCCACATTTCCTCTAGAAAGGCTTGGCTTCCAGCGTTGATGCGACGATCAAGTCCTTGCTCAGTGATTTCGACGCCAACATCCAGACAACTTTGGGCCAAACTCGACAGCGTCATTTCTCGCTTTTCCAGAATACTGAAGACGATGGAAGCCAGAAACACACATCCGGTCAACTTGGACCGTCTCTGGACGAATTTCGTCCTTCTGGCTATGCTCTCGACTTGCACACCGAAAAACTGTTGGATCGTTTCGCTGATTTTTTCTAAATTGGGTTGCATCATATCCTCCTATCATGGTTATCAGAGTGATATAATACAACCTGCTGCAGCTAAACATAACCTTAGGTTGATGCCTATGGGTTGCAAACCGCACCTACGGTAAGGCCAAATTGTAAACCAGTCGAGCCACTGTGGCGTGAACCATGTCGGTAATCGTAATTGTTGTCGAGTACACGGAAGTCAGGCTTTTGAAGAAAGCCTGACTTCTTCTCACGGCGCAGAACGAAGACCCTGCAGGGAGATTGGCGCAGGAAGGGAATGCCGTCGCTGATCATGGCGTCCCCCATACGGTAACGGAAGACCGCACGCCCAGGCCAGGGTGCCTAACCGTTCCAAGAAAACGAATCCCTAATTGACGGCCTGAAAGCCGCTGTGAAAGTGTCGTCATAAGGGGAGACAATCGTTTGCAGCGGCCTAACGCTGCTGCAAACCGAATGGCCCACCCACGCCCAGCACCACCTGCATGATAATGGGCGAGGGGCTGATGGGCAAAATATGCAGAAACCTGTGGTGCCTAGTGAATCCCGGCGGAAATCTTGAACCAGTTCCTGCCAGAGGTAGGGCCGCCAGATTTCTGTCGTGGTATTCACGCCGAACAGAACTAGTTAGGGTGTGTTGGCGCAAAGCACTTGCTGTACCAACACACCCATATGCCTAACTCTGCACACTTGGGAGATAGATGTGGTAGCTGCCTGGGACGACCGGAATGACCGTGGGCGTGGGCGTGGTCAATTCATCCCAGCCCTCGATGGTGTCCGCCAGCGTGAAGCCGGAGATCGCCAGCCCACAAGCGAGGTCGGCAACCGGCGCCACAAGCGGCTGCAGGTAGCTCAGCAAATTTGATTGGGTTGACGATTTCCGCTAACTCTACCGACAACGGCGAGGACAGCGCGTCAATCGATCCTTTGATTCAGACTGCCTCGTATATTTCCATAGAACATCCATAGCATGATGGGAGAAACCACCAGCCCATCGATAGACGGAATCTCCGGCGGCACTGCGGGGAATGGAATCTAAAACCAGCAACACAAGTGCAACAATGGACGTAGCGATCAGCCCATGCCGATCGGCGTGAAGACATCACCCTCGACCAGTGCGAAGGCAGTTGCCCAGCGACTACCAGTGACAATTAGGATTTTGCCGAGACTGTTAATTCCGACTCGCTGCAACAGTGTCGATCGATATCGAGGATGGCGGTCATGAAGCCGCCAACTAAGGCGGTAATCGCCCCGTCAATGCCCTGGACTCGTGGCAAGGACAATGTTTGATGCAGCCGAGACGCCGGTCACCGAAACCTGGTCGCCGGGATAGCGTGCCCTCGACGATTCGATAGATCAGGGTGATGGGGATGGCGATCACGAAGGCAGCAGATCAGATCCAGGAAGGTGAGATCGTTGCCGGTCATCGCCTTCCAGAGGGCCGACAGGATCGGGATATCCACGCCTGCGCCGCGCTCGATCAGCTCGACAATGCCTCGGCCGCATTCATGATCCCATCGTAGCAGATCGTTTAACAATACCAGCACATCGTCGACCAGCATCTTGAGGGCGCTCGAGGAGATCGACCAGCAGCGAGGCAAAGAACTCCTTAGGCGAGCCGAACTTGATCTGGTTGTGGAAGTTGCTGTTGAACCTGGTTGACTTTGGCGACGTTGCTGGCACGGGCTGAAGAAGCTCTGAAAGAATTGGCTCAGCGGATTATCGCTGGCGGTGGCCGGCGTTGTTCCCTGGGCATAGTTCTGGCGCAGTTTGTGCATGCCCCACATGGCCGGCACCGCCTGCGACGAATTTTGGCCGGAACCTTTGGGGCCGACCGCGAAGACGGTGTGCGGGGTGGCGCCCATGCCCGACAGACCGCCGATGCCCGACGTGGCTGCCGCTGGGCGAGAGGCAACGGTCGACGCCCGTCAATTCAGCCACGATCCTGTCGAACGCATTGTTGATCTCATCTTCGGCGTTGTTGAAGAAACTGTCGACCGTCGTCTTCAGCGCCGGCAATTGCGTCGGCGAGATCACTCGTCATGGTCGTAAAGACGCTCTTGATGTGCTGGCCGTCTTCAGCACCTCGCCCAGATGGAAGATGATGCTGAGCGCCTCCGCCACCTTAACGATGTCCTTGCCCAACTGCACAAAGACGCTGCCGATGGCGATGGCCACATCGACAATGTCGCGCAGCGCCTGGCGCAGTACCTTGACGACACCGTTGGCGATGTACTTCAGGCCAATGTAGATGTCACGGCCGACACTGATGACGATCTGCTCAACCTTGGTCACGCCACTCTTGATATCGTCCCACAGCCCGCGTAACCAACTGACGAAGCTGCCCGGCAATTCCTCCGGCGTGCCTTCCAAGGCATCGATGGCCGCGGCCGCGGTGGCCGGCGTCAGCTCTGTCATCGTGGCGCCGTCGAAGCTGAGGCCGGTGGACGCAGTGGGGACGACGGCGCGGTTGGCAGGCGTGGCGACCGGGCTGTAGGCCGCGCCGGCCAGGTCGTCGTAGGCCAGATAGGCGCCGGCGGCCGCTGTGGTCGCAGCCGTGGTCGCAGCCAAAGCGCGCGCAGACGTCGTGGTCCCGCCGCTCTGGTAGCCCACCGCGCTTGTCAGCTTGCTGGTCACTGCGGCCGCGGCCGTGGCCTGGGGCTGTTCGCCGCCGCTAAAGAGCGGCGGTGGATTGGTGAGATTGCTGGTGTCATAGGGCGCGGCAGTCGCCAGATTGATCCGGGTGGGATCGGGGTTGGCGGTGCTTTCATAGTGGGTGGTGGCCAGGCGACTGTGGAATTCCCGGTCGGGATAGACCACGATCCGCTCGTATGGGTCCATGAAAGCCGGCCCACAAGCTGAGCGCGCCGGTCGAGAGGTCCGTGGCGTCGCTGACGATGGTCAGGCTGCCCGTGGCATCGGTCTGCACCGAGGCGGGCGTGGTGGCGTCGACCGTGTAGGGCTTGCCGTCGATGAGCAGCGCGGTGGATGTATCGGCCCAGACTTTGATCGCCTGGAAGGGGCGCGGGGCCTTGTTGGCATCCACCACGGTGACGTGAGTCTGGTAGCGGGCGGTGGTCGTCAACTGGCCCGGCGTCTCCTCGTCAAAGTCCTGCATCAGGGCGGATTCGACGATGAAGTCCCGTTCTGCTTGCAGCAGATCGTCGATGCGGATGGCGTAGACCTGGCCAAAGGGACTGTTGGGATCTTTCGGGTCCAGATCCTGCAGCGTACAGAATGCCATTGGCGTCAACGGTCAACTGCGTCGCAAGCATGTGATCTGTCGGGACTTCTAGGAAACTGCCCGTCGTGGGGTCGACGACACACACGCTGTTATTCCCATTCAGGCTAAGGCTAAAGGCAAGCATACTGCTCCCCCCGCTGTGTACCGTCATCGGTCCGGCCCCAATGACGCCGCCCCCCGTGGGTTTCTGCAGATTGAACTGCGTGAATTCCGGGAAATCGTTCAGGGATTTGGTCAGATCGAGCTGATAGAGATTGCCGTCGCTGCCACCGGCAATCAGGACGTGTTGACGTCCCCCGGGGGCATTTGCGTCCGCGACGTCAATAACCGCAAGCCCCTGCGTGAACGTGGCGTTATTGGGCAATCTCAAAATGGGATCATCGACAAAAAAGGGATCGATCGGGATCGCGGTCATCGATATCCCGTCGTTGTTGAACATGAATAGACCATCGTCATCATTCCATTTGGCGGTTGAAATAGCCGGAACGGTGAAATCGCCTACTGTATAGGAGTTGAGGATGTCATTGGCGCCGCTTCCGTCATGCGCATTGAGTGACCATATGTCCAGGTTGGGACCGTCTAAGTTGTAATACAGCCCAACATAAATAGTATCCAAGTAGATGATGACAGTTGCACCGGTGAAGTCAGTTTCATTCTCGAATACAGTCGACCAAGCCGGGGTGACAGATTGATCCGTGCCTTGAGTCAGCGCAGCAGCTGTATCAAGCCAGTGGGCGGTACCGCCGCCAACAACACAGAGCCCACCGCCCCTAAGGGCCGGCTGGCTGATTGGGCCGGCGCCTGCCTGGAAATACCAGACCTCGGCACCGGTATTCGCATCTAATGCAAAGAGTGTTTGTGCATTGTCGGTTGCGTAGATAAGCCGATGTACCGGATCATAGACCACGGACGTGCATTCGCCCTGATTCGGGAGCAGTGTGCCCCACAGCTCCTCACCGGTGTGGCTATCCAGGGCCAAAATGCTGGCGCCCTCATTCACATAGGTCAATCCACTGCCTGCGGTCACCTGGGGATGCTGAATCACGAGTCCGTTGGCGGTGGGCACATAAGAGGGGGAGGTTTTGAAAAGGTACGGCGATGCATAGGTATGAAGCTGGTTGGCGCTGTCCAGCATCAACGCATTGCCGTACGCGGTGCTGGCCACCTTCTGGATGCCGGCGGCATTGGGCACGGACAGTTGGGTGGGCGGATACGTTCTTTCCGAAATGAAGCGATAGGCGCTGGCCGTATCGTCGCTGTGCCAGACCGTGCCGTCATGGTTGGCGGCAATGTGCTTGACACTGGATCCTAGTTCTGATACTTGGGCAAAGCCGCCGTCCTGGAGGCGATGGGCCACGCCATCACTGCCTAGCACGTAGACGCGGGTGGCGTCACCCACGGATAGCTGCTGGGGCGTGATGCCACCCAATGAGACCGGTGTCTGCCAACTGCCGTTGGTCAGATCATAGGCATGCAGGGTGGCGCCACCGGCGCCGGATGTCGATTGGGCAAGGGCGAAGGGTTGGCCGTCATGGCCCACATCGATGTGGGTCACCGTGACGCCGTCAGGGGGGAGGATAGGATTCCAGTCGTCGCCGTCATGCTGCATGATTGTCCCATCGGTCGCCAAGCCCCAGAGGCTGCCCACCTGGCCGCGCGGTGCGTGGGCCAACCGTGGCGACCACGCCGGCACAAGGTCTCCGAGAGAAGTGACGGTCTGCCCCCCTTGATCGACAAATGTCCAAAGTGCCGGCCCTCGGAAGATACTCGTGGCAATGTCCTGATCATTGTTGGTTGGGATAATAGCGAAGGCGTCAAACCCTTCGCCTAAGATGTCTCTAACTTCTTCCGTCAGAACAAAATAAAAATCACTTAGTGGATTATTAAACGACGTAATGGTGCTACCATTACCGGGCTCGACAATAAACGTATCGAGTCCCGTCGGCTGCAAGAACAGCACACCGAAGCTGTCCATTGTGCCGGCTGCATAGATTATGCCATCCGGCGAGCCCGTCGGCCATTGTGATATTTTATTGGCTAACTGCGGTGTAGTCGGCTCATTTACATTGACGTAGCGCCCGTTGTGGAAGAGGAAAATCTCGCCGCCTATGTTGCCAACGCGGACAGTGGCAATAGCGCCGTCAAGATCTTTTGTGAACATGGGTGGGAGCTGCGGCCACTTTTCACTGATCAGCTGCGTCGATACCAGCTGGTTGTTCGTTGTGTTGTAGATGGCCACCTCATTGTCTCGGAACAGATACAAGTCATCACCAACCAGTGTGGCTGCGTCCACACCGCGGCCAAAGGTTTCCCAATTTTGCTGCACGCCATCATAGACGTGGGGAATGCCTTGGGCATCCACTGCCCACTGGGTGCCATCCCAGCCCGCGCTGATGTCCATGATGGCGTTGCCGGTCGGCAATACCGACGCCACTGGGGTAAAGGCGTTGGGGCCTTCGGTCATCAACTTGCTCTGGGCACGGGCGTGGGGCAGGGGGAGCTGTGACGAGAGCGCCAGCAGGGTCATGCTGGCGGCGGTTGCTTTCAGGAACTCACGGCGGCTTATCTTTCCGGGCATAACGCATCTCCTTTGTCAATCACGGGTACAGTTTGGCACAAATCGGTCGGACTGCTGCCTAAAATCGCAGTCCTGTTACCGTGACTTGACTCTACTGCGCTACCATTAGCAAATCATTGGCAGACCATTGTGAGCGTAGTCTGCCACTGCACTTGCGGCACTTTTTTGCTGCGCCGTCGGCTTCGCTGATCCTGCCAATTCGAAGTGAGATTGTTTACATGTAGCATTATTTCGTGGGCGAATCACTCGTCTGCCGCCACAATGCTCGAACTTTGTGATGGGCCGGCGCCTGCCAGAAGGAGTGACGCAGTTGTTGGTCAGTCAAGTTGCCGGCATTGTTTTGTAAATGGACATACAGCGTTGACAACACGGCGTTGGCCCGCGCATCGCCCACGGCTGCCAAGATTTCATAGCAGGCGAGATGCATCTCAACCGCTTCACGCACGCCGATCGGCACATGGTCGAGCAGGGACGGCGCCAGCGGGGCAATGCGCGCGGCGGCATGGGTGCTCTTTCCGCTGTGCAGCTCCACCGTCGCCGATCCGACCAGCGCCTCCTGGCTCAGGTGAACCACGTGCTGTTCGTCCCAGCTAGCGTAGGCAAGTTGAAATACGGTTGTCGCCTCGGGCAAACGATGCGCGGCCAACCAAACATAGCCTAGATGCAATCTGGTCAGGTTGATGTCATTGGGTATCTTGTGGAGCAGGGCCAGACGGAGGGACTCCAGTCCGTATTCCTCGGCCAGCGCCAGGTTGCCCAGCTTGCGATGCGCGGTACTCATATTTCTCAAGGCGTGACACACTTGGCCCGGCTGATTGATCTCCTGCGCGATGCGGCTCGATTCTTCATGGTACGCCAGCGCAGCCCTATAGTCGCCCACAAGGCTATGGTTGTAGCCCAATGCATCGAGCAGACGCGTTTCCACATGGCGATTGGCGGTCAGCGTCATCAGTTCCATGGCTTCTATCAGGTAGTTGCGATCGGCCTGGAGATCCCCCGCTTCCCGTTTGCAGACGGCCAGATGAGAGTAGGGCGCGCTGTTCGGCAAGGCGATTGCCTTGGTCACGCTGAATCTCCAAACTCTCGCGCAAGGCGGCTTCCGCCTCGCTGGACTTGCCCACATCGCGCAATGGATGGCTCATCTCGATGAGGATCAGACCTATCAGCGACCAATGGGCCAGTTGGCGCGCCAAGGTCAAAGCTTCCCCATACTTCACCGCAGCAGCAGCGGGCTGCACCAATTCGTCCAACGCTTTGCCCCACTGCACAAGGGCACGTGCTTCGTATTCCCGGTTGGCCGTACGCTGCGCCACTCCAAGCATGGTTTGCGCCCAACGCTGCGCCTCGCCTGCTCTGCCTAGCCAGATCAGCGAGTGGCAGACCTTATCCAGCAGATGCATACAAAGCAAGTCGCCTAGCTCATCCACGTCATTTGGTTGCTCGATCCACTGCCGAATCAGAGGCAAGAAGCGCGCCTCACATTCAATATTGCGTCCGGTGGCGGCGTAATAGTCGCCCAAGCCGGCGGCGCCCTCAATGAGCAGATCGGTCCGCCCGTGGTCCACCGCCCACTGCCAAGCTTGGTGCACATTGTCCAGCTCACGGCTGATGGCCTGCAGGGCGACTTGCGGCCTGCCGCCCGCCAAGGCCGCGGCCTGCTCGGCCACATGACGCAAGTAATATGCGGCGTGACGGGCTTCTGCCGCGGCACGCGCGTGGGCGTCCAACGTCTGCAACGCAAAGTGCCGGAGCAGCGGATGGAACTCGTAGTAGCCGGAACCGGCCGTGCGCAGAAGCGACTTGTAGCGCAGATGGGCCAGGTCGATCAGAGACGCACCGGCCAATGTCTGGGCGGCGCTGGCTGAAAGGCGACCCTGGCAGACGGCCAGCCGGCTGAGCATCGCTTGTTCAGCGGGTTTGAGCAGTTGCCAGGAATGGGCAAAGACAGCCTCCATGCTGCGATGGCGGGCGGGCAGATCACGCTGCGTCGTCGCCAGGAGGGAGACGTCGTTGGCAATCATCGTCGCGAGATCGGCGCAGTCAAAATCGCGTAGCCAGGTGGTGATCAACTCAATCGCCAACGGCATCCCTTCGACTAACCGGCAAATTTGCACAACGTAACCGCAGTTTTCCGCCGTGAGCTTGAAATCTTTGGTGATACGATACGCGCGGTCGCAGAAGAGGCGCACCGCGGCAGATCGGCCGGCATGGGCGAGATCATGCGCTGCGGGCGTGGCCAAGCCATTGAGCGTGTAGACATCTTCGGCTTGACAGTTTAATTGCTCACGCGTGGTGACCAAGAGCGTTACCTGCGGCGCACGTTGCAGAATCGTCAGCAGCAGATCGACCCCGGCCATTAGATGTTCAAAATTGTCGATGACCAACAACATCTGCCGGGGTTCAAGCAATGTGAGGAGCTGTTGCGCCGGTGAGGCATCATCAGCCGCAAAGTTGGCGTGCAAGGCGTCCATGATGGCGGCCGGAATCGCCGCGGCATCCTGCACGCCGGCGAGGGGTGCAAAATAGACGCCTTGGGCAAAGCGGTGCTGATTAGCGCCGGCCACTTGAAGCGCCAAACGCGTTTTACCCACACCGCCGGGGCCGACGATGCTGATGAGCCGATAGCTTGGCGATGTCAGCCGTTTTTGGAGTTGGTCCAGTTCGTCTTCGCGGCCGATAAAGGGCGTCAGCGGATTGGGGAGATTGCCGGCGGGGAGCGCGCTTTGGCTTGGCATAGCCGGCGCGTGGAGGCCAGCCGTGCGATCCGTTTCGTTTGTGCCGAGCGGCAAATCGGTATGGAGGAGTTGTGTGTGAAGGGCCAACGTTTCCGGTTCGGGGTCGAGGCCCAATTCTTCACTGAGCAGGCTGCGACAACGCGCAAAGAGCGTCAAGGCCGCGCTCCGTTCGCCCAATCGGGCCAGAATGCGCATCTGCTGGCGGTAAGCGGCCTCACGCAGGGGGTTTAGTTCGATTTGGCGCTGGGCATAGGCCCGGGCCTGCAGATAATCGGCGTTGTTTTCCGCATAGTCGGCCAGGTCGCTATACGCCTCGCAAACCAGCAGGTAGAGCTGCTCGCGCTGGACAAAGAGCCACTCCTCAAACGCCGCGCACTCATCCAAGCCAAAGCCGGCCATATACTCCTGTTGGTAGAGCGCAACCGCCTGGGCCAGGATCGGTTGACACGCTGGGCATTGGCTGCGGCTGCTGTGGCCGTGCTGGCGCGTCTGATCCAGCAGGTGCTGAAAGTTGTTGACATCTGCCTGCATCACCCAAGCCGGGTGAATTTGTACGGTCTGGCGGTCGGCCATGAGCAGAGGCGGCCGCGTCGCGCCGCCCGCGGTCAACTTATCGCTGAGCGAGCGGAGGTGGGAGAGCGTGTAGCGGAGGTTGTTCTGGGCGCTGGCTCGGGGCGCCTCGGGCCACAGCAAGGAGAGTAGCATCTCGCGACTGTGTGCGGTGTGGTGTTCTCTAGCCAGATAGGCCAGCAGGGCAAGCTGTTTTCGGGAACGTACGGCAAGCGCTTGTCCTCGTTGATCCGCCAGCGCGCCAGGTCCAAAAAAGCGTAAGGAGTAAGGGTTCATGCCTGCGTTCGGTCAAATGATTAGACGGATAAGAGGGGGTGCATGCGACATGGGGGTTGCTCATACGAGTGGGCGACGATTGGTTAGAATTCCGCCCCCAAATAACGCGATGCATCGATAAAAAGGATGGCAATTGCCGGTGTAGGCTCGCTCTGAAGAGCGTCTGCTAATGGTTTGCTAATGACCCCTCATTACAGTTGGAGGTGACGGTTGGCCGTGATGACGTAACCATAATGGACTAAATCAACAGGAGCACAGTATGCCTGAATCGCTCACAATCTACCAATCCTATCTGTTGCGCCTTTGGCAAGAGGACGGACACGCCATGTGGCACTGCTCCGCCCAGAGCATCCAGACCAAAGAGGTTACCCATTTTGCCGATCTGGACAGCTTATTTACCTACTTGGCTGCGCAGACCACTAGCACCCGGTCGGCAGACCGCCGTCTGCGGCGCAAAGATGATCTGTATGCAAAATAGAGAAGTGCATCTGCTTGACTCACCCAACACAGGAGAAACAAGGTATGAATCGGTTCCAACGGTTTTTTGAGTACGGAAAGCTACGCTTGTTACGATTAGTGAATCCCGGCAAAAATCCTCGTACAGTTACCCCCGGAGGTAGATTCGCCGGATTCGCGCCGTGGCATCCACGCCGAACTGTACCGGCTGCTGCGGCGGCTGTCGTTCTTGGCGTCCTGCTTCTTATCCCACACCCTGTCAAGGCGCAAAGCGCCGGCCCTGACACCGCAGCGTTCACGGCCCAGGGCTGCACGATCTGGACTGTCCCGGCGGATGTGAGCATGGTCCAGATCCAGGCCATCGGCGCCGCAGGCGCGCCTGGGTACACCAGCCCTGGCGGTCTGGGCGATGGGGTAGAGGGCGTTCTGTCGGGCCTGACCGGCGGGGACTCTCTGTATGTGTGCGTCAACGTTGGCGGCGGCGTACCGGGATTCTCCGGTGGCGGCGGTGGCGGCGGTGCATCCGGGGTTGCACTGGGCGCCGATTTTAGCGTGCCGGTGTTGGTGGCCGGCGGCGGTGGCGGCGGTGCTCTGATCGGCGTCGGCGGCGGCGCCGGCATGCCGGTCGCAGCGTCCGGCAGCGGCGCCTGTAACGGCTTTAACTGTTCCGGCGGTGGCGGCGGCGGGAACAACACCATCGGTCAGGGCGGCGGTGGCGGCAGCGGTTGTTGCGGGGCGACTCCGAGCACGGCTGGGTCAGCTTCGACCGCGGCCGGTCCGGGTGTAGGTGGCTCAGGTGGCGGTATACCAAGCTTCGGCAGTGGCGGCGGCGGCGGCGCGGGCTATTTCGGCGGCGGCGGTGGTGGCGCCGGCGCCTTCGGTGGCGGTGGCGGCGGCGGGAGCGACTTCTGTGGGACGACTCTGGCGGGCTGTAGCGTAACGTCCGGCGCCGGAACCGAGGCCTCCGCAGGCGGCAACCCCGGTCAGGCCAAGGTGATCCTCAACTATGCGGCGACAGACCTGGCGCTGACCGTAGACAATGACGCGGACCAGGACGGCTCTTTCAGCAACAGTGAGACCGTACCGGGCAACGCGGTCTACCCGCGGACCGTGACCTACAGAGCCACCGTCGCCAACAACGGCGGACCCGGCACCATTGTTTCCATCCTGGACAACAGCACGGCCACGTTGACCACGCCCGTATCGGGGTTGGCGCCCGCGTGCGCCACACTCGTCGGCGCGGTGATCGCCGGCGGCTCCACGTCCACTTGCTATTATGACGTGGAGCTCGCCAACGCCACACCGCCGTCGGTCGTCAACAGCCTGACCGTCAACGCAGACAATGGCCGTGTCAGCAATGCCGAGAGCGCGACCTCGACGGTCCTCTTTGCCGAGCCCTTGGCCATTACACTGGGCTGGGTGCTGGCCGAAGCGGAGGACGACCTGGTTCACTTCCGCTGGCAAACCGTGACAGAGAGCGGCGTCGCCGGCTTCAACGTCCTGGCCGTGACCGCTAGGGGAAGGAACAACTCAACGAGGACTTGATTCCGTCGCCGGCCATCGACGCCCTCACGCCCATGGACTACGCGGTTTCATTTGCCACGGCGGCCACGACCTTCTACCTGCAAGAGATCGGCATTGACGGCAGCCGTGTCGACCACGGTCCGTTTGAAGTGGGTCGGGCGGTTGGTGAGAATCGCCCAGTCGTGACCGATGGCCACGCACTTTATCTGCCGATTGTAGCGAAGTAAAGGCTAATCCCAGTTTAGTCCCAAGGCCATTCAAATCAGGAACTGGTCGCCAAGAACCTCCGGGAGGGGGCAGAAGCATCGGTCATTCGAAGGGGTGCTGCCCCTCCCGGAGGTTCAAACCGGCACGTGGGCGTGCTCACCGGACGTTATTTGAATGGTCTTGAGTTTAATCACGCAACTGCGGGTCCACGCATCGCGCAGGCCGTCGCCCAGCAGGTTGAAGCCGAGCACGGTGATCATGATGGCCATGCCTGGAAAGAAGACCATGTAGGGAGACTGGCGCAAGAAGGGGATGCCGTCGCTGATCATGGCGCCCCACTCCGGGGATCGGCGGCTGTACGCCCAGACCGAGGAAGCCCAGCGCCGCGGCAAAGAGAATGGCCCCGCCCACGCCCAGGGTCACCTGCACGATGATGGGCGAGAGGCAGTTGGGCAGAATTAAGCCTATGCCAAAAGCGCCCGCACCTCTGTCTGCAACGGCAGTGTCGTCACCTCGACCCGATCTGCATGCATGTAGCAGTTGATCTCACTGCGAATACCCAGCCCCTTTGGCGTCCGGCTGTCGTCGAAGTTGAAGTCGGCCATGTAGATGCCCGGCTCGATGGTGAACATGACGCCGGGAATCAACTGACGTCGGTCCTGGGTTTCCAGGTTGTCGATGTTGACGCCGATATAGTGGCCGGTCGGTCCCAGGCTGTGGCCGGTGCGGTGCATGATGAAGTCGCCATAGCCCGCATCGATGATCACCTGGCGGCTGGCGTCGTCGACCTCGTAGCCGTAGACCGCCTCTCCGGCATCAAGCCGCGTCTGGATGAACTCGACGGCACGATCCCTGGCCGCGGCGACCACGTTGAAGACTTCGGTGACCTTGGGCGGCGTGCTCGTCCCGGCAAAGGCGGTCCATGTGAGATCGGCGAAGACATTGTCCGGATCGCCGTTCTCTCTGCTCCACAGATCGATCAGGATCATGTCGCCCACATGAATGGGGCTGTGGCGCTTGTCGCTCGACATATAGTGTGGATCGGCGGCGTTGCCGTTGACCGAGACCAGTGAGGTCAGCGGCCCGACCATGCCGTTTTCGACGAAGAAGTCGGTGATGTACTGTTGGGCCTGGTATTCGGTGATCGGCCTGGCCATCGCGTAGATTCTGTGCGATGAAGTCGAAGGCTGCATCCTTGGCGGCCAGACAGATGGCGGCGGCACGACGGTGGCTGCCAAGCTGTTCCGGCGTCAACACAGCCTCGACCAATTGGACCAGATCGGCGCTGCTGACGACTTCGGCGCCGGTGCACTTCTTGACCAATTCCAGCGTGCCTGCGTCGACTCGGCTGACGTAGGGGATGGCGTTCTCCGGGCTGTATTCCATGGCGATTTTGAGTTGTCGTCCGGGTTCAACGCCGATCAACCTGGGCAACATGGCGGCCAGATCCTGCCAGCTTACGTAGCGAATCATCTCGCCCTGCAACTCGGGATTCACGTCGACAAAGGCATTGGACTCGATGGCATGGATCAGCCAGGCGGGACGTCCGTGGGCCGGGATCCAGAGGAACCAGCGGCGACTGCCGCCCGATTGCAGTCCGGCAACCGAGATGGCGATGGGATTCTGCTGCCAGAAGCTGTAGAGAAGCCAGCCGTCCAGACGCTTCTTCTTGAAGGTATGCCTGAATCTGTGAAAGCTTCATCGTATCGGCTTTCTATCTACAAATTCTTGAGCCAATACTTCTTACGCGTCAGATGATGGACAACCGTGTTTTTTCGCCAGATCTCGCAGATGGAAGTCGAGGAAAGGGGTAGACTTGCAGATCGATTCGAAGCAGCCGCTGGCAACCGATCTGCCTGGATCTTGGACCAGGCTCTGAAGATGCTACTTCGTTTCTGGTTCGATTATCGAGATGGAATTCTGTTGAAGAGCGTAACCTCGAATCGAATTTCGAGAATTGGCGGTGAATCGAACACGATTCTGCTTCCGACAATTCGAAAAATGGCGTCGGGAGTCGGCTTCAGCGGCACATTACATCGTTGGGGGGTACCCTTACTCACTAGGCTGTGCTAGGCATAGCTCTGGCCAGTAGGGATACTCGCCCTACGCTAGGGCATATTGAGCGTTGCTGCTCTGCTTCCGGTGTGTTTGACAGGCTCATAGAGCGTGATAAGATCAACCTGGTTCGCTTATCTGCATCCTCAACTCGGCAATTGCATAAGGACGTAAAACCATGACCATTCATACATTCCAACCGACCCGCTACTACACGACCATGGGCAGCCACGAACCGGCGTTGCACATCGCACCGGGTGACACAGTGATCACGACCACGGTGGATGCCGCCGGGCGTGACGCCGGCAACGAACAGGTGACCCCGTGTGGCAATCCCATGACCGGTCCCTTTTTCGTCGACGGCGCTGAGCCGGGCGATACGCTGGTCGTCCATCTAGAGAAGATCAAGCCCAACCGGACCCAGGGCTGGGGCAGCGAGATGCGCCCTGCTGACGCGGTCGATCCGGCATATGTGCCCGAACTGCCCTGGCCGCCCAAGGGTGAACGCTCCCGATCCGATCGGCATGTAGATGTCGATGCCGGTACGGTGACGCTGGAGAAGCCGGAGACCAAGCTGGGCCGCTTCACCCTACCCATCCGACCCATGATCGGCTGCTTTCGCGTGGCCCCGGCCGGCGGCGAGGCCATCTCCACTGCGACCTCGGCTGCACATGGCGGCAACATGGACTACCGCCATTTTGTCGAAGGCAAAACCGTCTACTTCCCCGTCTTCGTCCCCGGTGCGCTCTTCTTCCTGGGCGACGCCCACGCCATTCAGGGCGATGGCGAGATGGCCGGCACCGGCGTCGAGATCTCGTGCGATGTCCAGTTCCGTGTTGATCTGCGCAAGGGGCAGCGCATCTTCTGGCTGTGCGCCGAGGACGACGACTACATCTACGCCACAGGCAACGCCCGTCCGCTGGATCAGGCCACCCAGCACGCCACCACCGAGCTGCTGCGCTGGCTGATGGACGAATACGAACTGGATGCGCTGGGGGCCAATACCCTCATGGGCCAGTGCGTCGAATACGATCTCGGCAACATGTTCGACCCCGCGTACACTATGGTCTGCAAGCTGGCCAAACGTTGGTTGAGATAAAAACAAAGAACAAAAATCGAAGATCGAAGAACTTTGCCTTCTGGGCAAGAGATCGGGATGCCGATCTTTGATCTTCGTTCTTCGATCATCCTCAAACAGGAGATTCTCTCATGACAAACGTTACTCCAACCCGCGTCGCGATCATCGGCACGGCGCGGCGCTCGGACTATCTGCACGGCCCGATCGTCCAGGCGCTGCCGGAGGAGGTGGAACTGGTCGCGGTCTGGGGCCGCAGCGAGGACTCGGCGCGGCCCTGGGCGAACAGTCTGGGCGTGCCGTGGTACACGGACCTGGACAAACTGATGCAGCGAGACTGCGCCCGAGATCGGCATCGTCTCCGTAACTACTCGGCCAACGGCCAGGTTGGGCTGATGGCCGTCGAGGCGGACTGCACGTGCTGCTCGAGACGCCTATCGCCCACGATCTGAGCGAGGCTGACGCCATCATTGCGGCGGCAAGGAAACGCGGACGTCAAGATCGAGGTGTCCGAGCAGTTCCACCGCCGCCCCCTGGAACAGATCAAGCTCAAGCTGATTGAGTCTGGACTCTTCGGCAAGGTGTACTCTTCCTTCAACGACTTCGCCGGACACGGCTATCACGGCGTCAGCGTCATGCGCAGCTACCTTGGCTTCGACGCCCGCCCCGTGCAGGTGACCGGCGCCGTGCGAGACTATCCAACTCGCCCCCACTGGTCGCGTGTCTGGCAGGAAACGCGGCCCGCACAGAAACGCAGGAGCACGGGCATTATCGAGTTCGAGGACGGCCGCTTGGGCGTCTTCCACTGGACGAATGTCGGCTACGATTCGCCGCTGCGCTGGTGGCGCAGCAGTCGCTTTCTGGCCGAGAAGGGTATGGGCATCACCGTCGGCGTTGGCCTGGATGTCGAGGAATGGCTCGAGCCTGCTGGCGCCCGGCGGCGAAGCGCCCGGTTTCATCACGCTGGAACGACGATGGGAGCGGGTCGATGGCGGCGCGCTAGTGGCCATGGTCGCCCACACCGGCGACCCAGACCAGCCCATCGTTCGTTGGGACAATCCCTTCCGCCCGGCCGAGCAAGGCCATGGCGTGCAGTGGCACGATGACGAGATCGGCGTGGCCGGCTGCCTGATGAGCCTGGTGGACGCCGTACGCAATGACGAGCCCACCTACGGCCCGCTGCAGGCCCGGCTCGACCAGGAATTCATCCTGGCCATCCGCGAGTCCTCGGCCAAGCGGCGGCCAGCCGGTGGAGTTGCCCTTATAACACGACATTAATGCGATCCGTGTCGTTGTGGCCTCGTTCCGCCGGCACAGGACGACGACATAAATGTCGTGTTACAACTGTTCTGCCAACAGATCGTGTGCCGCCACAATCCACGGATGGACGACTTGCAGTTCGGCCCTGTTGCTGCCAGAGGAAGTTCAGGTAGACCAACGCCGCCCGATCCAGCGACACTTCGAGCGCGGCAAGCAGATCATCCAGATAGGGCGGGCTGCCGGACCGATCCAGAATGATCTTGTCGGCGACGAAGAGCACTTTGTCAAGCGTGGACGGATTGGCCTTGAGCGTGGTATGGCATTCGATAGCGCTCAGGACTTCGATGTCGGTCACACTGAAAAAGCGTGTGGGCGATGGGGACGGAGAGCTTCTGGTGGGCGATCATGGGAAACGTCTCTTCGGGCAGAAGTTCGATGTCCAGATCGTGGGCAGCCTGAACGTGCTGATCATTAGGGATGACGGCGCTGATGTCATGCAGCAGCCCGGCCAGCTCGGCCTGCTGCTGCGAGACGCCGAACATTGTCGCCAACCGTGCGCATTCCTCCGCAACGTCGACCACATGTGCCGCTGTGTCGGGGAAGCCGTTTTCGACGAGAAAACGGACGACGTCGTTTCGCATGTCGCCGGTGATCACGAACGTCTCTTCGTTGCCGGTCGACGGAATCAGCCCTGCTATCAACAGTGAGTTCATCTATGCTTTGTCCTCGCTTTCGAAAAATCGTGATTGACGGTCTTCTTGGGCCTATGGTACCTCTGTCTGGTCCCACAATCATCACTTCCAAGAACTATGGCTCTCAGGTGCCAAAACCCATGTCTGACCAACCGAACGTCTACTGATCAGTACGGACCACTGGCCCGCCGCGCTGCTCGGCGCCGCCGGTCATCCCACCATCGAGACGCCCACGCTGGATCAGCTGGCGGCCAACGGCGTGCGCTTCACCAACGCCTACGCCGAGTGTCCGGTCTGCATCCCGGCCCGGCGCACGCTCATGACGGGGACGCCGCCCCGCGTCCATGGCGATCGTGTCTTCCTAACCGATGCGCCCATGCCCGCGCTGCCCACGCTGGCCCAGACCTTTCGCAATGCCGGCTACCAGGCCTATGCCGTGGGCAAGCTGCACGTCTATCCCCAGCGTGATCGCATCGGCTTTGATGACGTGATTCTGGCCGAGGAGGGACGGCCCCAACTGGGCGCGATCGACGACTACGAGCTCTGGCTGGGGGAGGAAGGCTTGCCGGGGCAGTCCTTCGCCCACGGCATGTCCAACAACGAGTATGGCTGGCGACCCTGGCATCTGGACGAGCGGCATCACGTCACCAACTGGGCCACGCAGCAGATGGCGCGCACGATCCGCCGCCGCGATCCGACGCGGCCCGGGCTTCTGGTTCCTCTCCTACTGCCATCCCCATCCGCCGCTGGCGCCGTTGCAGAGCTACCTGGAGCGCTATCGGGATGTCACGCCGGCGGCGCCGGCTGGGGCGAGTGGGCGCGCGGAGCGATGCTGCCCTGCCCTATGCCCTGCAGGCCATCCGCGATCATCATCCAGTGGCGGACGCGCGGGCGATTGCCCAGATTCGGCGCGCCTTCTACGCCCTCTGCACCCACATCGACCACCAGCTGCGTCTGGTCATCGGTACGCTGCGCGAGGAGATGATCCTCGACAATACCATCATCTGCTTCACCTCCGATCACGGCGACATGCTGGGCAATCATGGCCTCTGGGCCAAGCGTCTTTTCTACGAAGATTCTGCCAATGTGCCCATGCTGCTGATGGGCAGCGCGCGGGGATGAACGGGTGGGCTACGGACGCGTCGACGACCGCCTGGTCGGCTGGCAGGACATCATGCCCACGCTGCTCGATTTGGCCGGCATCCCCATTCCTCCAACGGTTGAAGGGATCTCCATGATCGGCGACAGGCGGCGTACGCACTTCTATGGCGAGGTCGGCGAAGACCGCAGCGCCACGCGCATGCTCCACGACGGGCGCTACAAGCTGATCTACTATCCGGTGGGGAATCGCATCCAGCTCTTCGATCTGGCCGAAGATCCCGCCGAACTGCATGACCTGGCCGAGACCGAGGCGCATGTGGCGTGCGCGAGCGACGTCGCGCGTGCTCATGGAGGCCATGTACGGGAGGGACGAAGCGTGGATGACCAATGGCGAATTGGTCGGGCTGCCCGGCGAGGCGCACGTGCCCGGCCCGAATCGGGGTTAAGCGGCCAGCGCGGCGTTCACTGGCCGCCGCCGCCCCTGGATCAATCCGGGCGGGTGGTGGGCGTTCCGTAGAAGTCTGCTACGTGGTGCGGCTGGTTGATGCGTGAGGTCTCGTTAAATGGTTGTGCGATATTGGCGGCGCCTCGGCGTAGGTTTTCACGACCGCAATGCTGGATTCGCTGTGGAAAAAATCACGCAGCAAGCATCAGGCATCACTCATCATTTTCACGTTTCACCATCACGCATCACGGAGTCCTCTACCATGAACGTTCTCGTCACCGGCTCTCGCGGTCGAATTGGGACATTATGTTGTGCGCGATCTGCTGGCTGCTGGCCAGGCGTCTGCGGGGTGGATTGCTGCCTTCGGCCATCAGCGGGCGGAGCGCTATCTGTGCGTCGATCTGACCGATGCCGGCCAGGCCTATCAGGCGGTGGCGTGGGCGCAGCCGGATGCGGTGGTGCACATGGCGGCCTGGCCCAACGCCGGGATGGTGCCCGATACGCGCACCTATGGCGACAATGTGTCCGGGACATACAATCTCTTCAAGGCCTGCGCCGACCTGGGCGTGAAGCGTGTTGTTCTCGGCCTCGACGAATCAGATCTACGGCTTTGCCGGTGCGCCGCCGCTCTACGCGCCGGTGGACGAGGCGCATCCGTTGCGGCCCATCAACAGCTACGCCCTCTCCAAGATCGCGGGCGAGGTTGCGGCCGACTTTTTCGTGCAGAATCACGGCATGACCATCCTCTCGTTTCGTCTGCATGGGCGTGCGCCCACCGCAGCTGACAGCGGGAGATCGAGGAGATGTAGGCCGATCCGCCGCGTGGAGTCGGCCTGCTCTGGACGCGCACCGACGCCCGTGACGCGGCCATGGCCTGTCGGCTGGCCGTCGAGATTGCATCGGTCGAGTCAGGACCGTACAATCACCGGCGTCAGGTTCGTGTTGCGCGAGACGAGGCCGAACTGGTTGAGCGCTACTTCGGTGACCAGACTGAAGTTCGCGCCTCGCTGGAAGATCATGAGTCGCCGCTGAGGTGTGAAAAAGCCCGGCGCGCCTTTGGCTACGCGCCCAGGTACGTCTGGCGACCGCATCGAAGTTTTGAAGAGTAGACATAACTTTACAGGTTGCGGCGCAAATGGACCGCGGATTAGGCGGATGCGGCTGATATTGGCGGATAAAATCCGAATCAATCCGGTTTCGTCCGCCTAATTCGCCTAATCCGCGGTCTATCAAGGCGTGACTGTACAGTTATGAATAGACAAAGGAGAAAGCCATGGCTGCAGCCAAGACCATGCCCACCTATGCCAGTGTTGAGGACTATCTCAACAGCGTGCCTGACGAGGCCAAGCGCCAAGACAGCTTTGCGCTGCTCGAATTGATGGAAGAGGTGACCGGCGAAAAGGCGGTCATGTGGGGAGACAGCATCGTCGGTTTCGGCACCTACCACTACGTATACGCCAGTGGGCGGCGAGGGCGATTGGCCGGTCACCGGCTTCGCGCCGCGCAAACACGCTCTGACGCTCTACATCATGGCCGGCTTCGATCAGTACGACGAACTGCTCAGTAGGCTGGGCAAACACCGCACCGGCAAATCCTGCCTCTACATCAAACGTCTCAGTGATGTCGATGTGGACGTGCTGCGCGAATTGGTCGCGGCGTCGGCGGCGCATATGGCGGAAAGTGATGCGTGATGTTTGCTGCGTGAGTGGTTGTCGAGAATCAGTTGGTCTGATTGGGTACTCTTGTCAAATCGTGTCTCCGATTTGGACAGTCTCATCGCCACCGTGACCTCACGCAGCAAGCAGCAAGCGGCACATGAATCAGAACGTTCAACGAAATCAACAAATCGCCATTTTTCTCAGGAGGAACACGTGTCACCGTTCAAGGTTGCATTGATCGACAAGGAACGCGAGGATATTCCAGACTTCGTGTTCGAAGAGTTGTCGGACGCCGGCATCGAGTTCGTCTACGGCGTCTGCACAGACCAGGCGGATCTGGCTGCGCATGGCTGCTGACGCTGACATGGTCTGGATCTACGGGGCTGTCAGTTGGCCTCGCGGGAGAACATGCCGCTGCTGACGAAGTGCCGAGGCGTGATCCGCTCCGGCAGCGGCGTCGATCGCATCGACGTGGAGGCGGCCACCGAGCACGGCATCGTCGTCGTCAACACGCCCCACGCCCATCATGACGCCGTCTCCGATCA
>CAVOQD010000005.1:0-214271 GCA_963698255.1 uncultured Chloroflexia bacterium
CCGTATCGCTAAGCTCGACGGATCGTTCTTTCACTGACACCCAGTTCGTCTTTGCCCGCCTTGATGACCTCACTGGGCTTGGACGGCCCATTTTCTTTGAGGTAGCCGACAATCCAATCACCACAGTCTTCCTGCTTGGTCGAGTCATGCTGAAAGGCCGGCGCTTCTGTGTAGACAAACCTCATCCGGTCGCCTTCGGTCTCCGAAGTAATGCCCAACGGATCGACCCAATTGCGGAAGTTGGTCTTGACCATGTCGATGCGTCGCTCCCCGTTCAACGTGAACGACTGGCCAGTAGTCTGAGTCACGCTGATGCCAAAGGCAGTCCGGGTGTGGGCTAAAATAGCCTGCGACCCCGGAAGTCATGGATTGAAACGCCGAACATGGAGAGTTGGTTGGTAGGTGGTTTGCGCAGGTGATGGACGAGCATGACGCCGCAATTGAAATCCATGGCTATTTTGACGAGAAAGCTCATCAGGGGCTGGAACATCCTCCGCTGAGTTCATGTTCCTCAAGGTGACCACGGACAGGCTGTCAATGACGATTAGTTCCGGCTTGAGAAACTCGAGCCGTATCACGTAGCTTATCTTTCCAGTACCCTTCGTAGAGATCAAGCACCTTGTCATCTTCGGGCAAGATAAAAAATAGCCGCTTGCCGTCGACGCCGAGCAGGCTCTTGCGTTCAGCATTGATCTGAGGCACGCCTTCAGCATCGACATAGATGACATTGCCCTTGACCGCAAGCGGCGTGCCGTCCGGCCACTGATCGCCTTTCGTGATAGAGCAGACCAGATCCATCAAGAAGAACGACTTCCCGTGCCTGGATAACCGCAACAAGACTGAGGAACCCCTGGGAATCCAGTCTTCCCGAAACCCAAGTGATTCTCGTCAAGGCGCATCTCCGACTCGTCGGCATTCGGGATGTCCAGAGGCGCAGCCGCAGCCTCGATCTCGTTCATGATGAGCCGCCGATCCTCTTCGTCTTCTGCGACCCCCTGCACGGCCAAGTACAAGGCCGATGCGCCGTGGATAAAGATTTCGGCCCGCTCCGCTCTGAGGTAGATTGACTGCCATGGCTCATTAAAATCAAATGGGTCAGGGTCAATGCCTTCGAGATCGCCGGTATCGTACGCCCGATGGTCTGGACTTGAAACAGGTGATACAGAATCGTTTCTGCATTCGCTCAGTCAGCATGTTTGTGTCCTCGGTTGGTCAAAAAGCAGGCACCGCATGGGGCAGCGCCTGCAGATGGCGGAAATGGTGCGACTATCGCACCATGAAGGTCGTAATCTGTCGGCGGGAGCGCATTCGAGCCGGTCCACTGAAGAACCGTACGGCGACACAGGGATCACCGGGATGCCATGACCGTCCTCACCGCGATCTGCAGCCTTGACCGACTCAAACTGTCCGCTCTGCTGCTCCGCAAAACGCTGATTGGCGTACCGAGACTCAGTCACCGGCGGATACTCAAGCCCGGCAGCGGCCAGCAAGGTCGCCCAATGCGCCTGACTGCGGTTCTCCCGGCCAAACAACTGATCCATCAGCGAACCCGCCCTGCGCTTGCCTGGATTGCATGCCAATTGAACTGCCTGTCGGTCGGCCCGAAGCTAGAAAGCGGATAAAGAATCTCCGCAATGCGTCGAATCTCAGAAGCAATATCGGCGGGAATAACTAAATCTGAATGACCCACGAAATACCCTCTATTGAATGCGTTCATGTGCTATGATCCTCTTGTGTTCTGTCGACACAGGGGTCGAACTGCATGCGGATGCTGCCGTCGGCCTCTGTGTCAACACATTTCACTCGAAACCTCATCCGGGAAATCGCCCAGATCAGCCAGACGATCGTCAACAGCTGCATTGATCAGGGCAATCGCACTGATCAACTGGTACAATTCCACCTGCGACATATCACCCTCCACGATCCTGGTGAGGATGCTGCGCTCTTTGCGCAGATCAATGCGGGCGTCCGTGATCGTTTTTCGCCAGTTGTATCCCCCCACCTTTGCCCTGTAGGCCATTTCTCTCCTCTGTGAATTCCAGGATGTTGGGTGTTCTACGTCGGCCCTCGGCAGCCCGCAACCGGCAATCTGTATACTCGACCACCATCGGCAGGCCGGCAGCTGCCATCAGTCCCAACAGCAGCGTCCCTGCCGCCAAATTCGTGAGCGTTGCAAACGCCACAATCACAGCCGACACCCCAAAGACCACCAGCACAGCCGTCTACCCATGATCCGGATCTCTCCGCCACAGTTGGCGAACAACGGACGCATAGGCAAGGCCAAAGCCAACCAGCAACAGCATGACGATGGTGATTTGTAGTTGATTCACGGTCGGATTCAGCTCAAATCTCGCATTTCAGCCTCTCCGGCGGTAAAATAGATCAGACGCAAACAATCGACTTGTCCTCGGTATTGCGTAAATTATGTCGATTATCAGCGGGTGGCGGACCCGCTGATAATCGACGCTTTCTAGAACCCGAACGCCTGCTCCAGCAGCGCCGTCGTCTTGTCCTCTGGATCTCGAACCGATCTCCAAATAGGTGCGAGTCGTCTCGATACTCGCATGGTCCAACATCTCGCTCACCAGCCTGATATCGCCGTCCGTCGCCTGGTCCAGCGTGTTGGCGAAGCGGTGACGCAACGAGTGCAGATGATAGGCTGCGGCCATGCGGCGGGCTTCCTCACGCGCATCGCTCGGCACTCATGCCATCCCGTCGCAACTCAAACTGAAAATACTTGCGCAGATGGCGCCGTAGGATATCGTTGGCCGTGCTCTGCGCAATCGGCTTGTTCGGATCTTGGTCGGCCATATACTGATCGGCCAGCACCTCGGCCTCATCTCGCTCATGACCCTTGGCCATGAATCGATGCAACGCCAGATTGCGATTGCCGTGGCGCTTCGTCCCTGCCAGATGGCCATATCCTCGTCAGGCGTCAGGTGACCCGGACGATAGCGGCCGTCGGCCTCCAGGTAGGCCACAATCGCCGCCGGAGACCCGATTCGGAAAAGCCTTGCGCTTGCGCTTGTTTCGCTTGCCGTGCCAATGGTGCGTCATGCCGTTGCCGTCGCTGCGTGGCTGGAAATCGCCCCAGCGCATGCGCAACACGCTGTCCGCTCGATAGCCTGTGTAACAGAAGGCCAGCAGCAGCGCATAATCACGCCGCTGCGCCAGCGTCTGTTCTTCGTACCGGCGAACCGGCGAAAGATCCACGTCATCGCATGCTGAGGTACCGGATCAGATTTCCCGTATGCCTCTACCTTGATGCGCTTCACGCGCTTTGCTGCGGAATGGATTCTGACGCGGAGGCCGTCTGCGCTCACGAAGAGACCCACCTGATCTCCGTGGACCAACTTGGTTGCCTGGGTCATGTACTCATAGAAAGAGGAGAGCGCAGCCAGGCGGAGATTGACCGTGCGGTCAGCCAGGGGTTGCGGGTCGTTCAGCAGCGCATCGCCGACCTGCGCATGAACTCAATCCAGCCGATGGCATGCTTGGGCTCTACGTGCCACAGATGGCGAACCGCGAAGCGCTGATAGAGATAGGCCTTGAACTCAGAGACAGAGAGCGTGTAGGCCCGGCGGGTATGCTCAGAGGGCAACTGTTGCAGCCAGAGCGACTGCTGTTCCTGCCAAAGCTGATCAAACTGCTCCTTTCCTCGGAGCCATAGTCATCAGCATAGATAGCGTCCAAGAAATCGTGCAGCCGCTGCCGGCGCTCCGTACGAGCCTGGCGCCGCTGGAGTTGATCAATGTCGAACGATGGATCGGTGTCGACGGCGATCAGAGGCGCAGTTGGGGTCTCTGAATGGATAGCATTGCGGATGCTCCGAACAATTGAAGATTGTGGTATTGCGTAGATAAGGGCTGTTATCAGCGGATGATTGACCGGCCGGCCTCCGCCCGGAGTTGAGGCCGGCATTTACCGTTTCTCAGTACAGGTGTCAACCTGCTCCACACTTGCTAACGGGGAAGGAGTGCCCCGTCCGGGTCTTGTACGGCGGTCGGCGGGTTGGTTGCGAAGTCTATCGACGGCCAGATTCCGGCCGTTGGCGCATCCCGAACCAGATTGCGCACCATGCCGGTTGCGGTCGGCTCCTGGTTGTCAGTCAGCCAGCTTCTGCACCATCTCTTCGTAGGTTCCATCAAGTCGAATATCCATGGGCGTCTCCTGATCTAACCGAATATTGGGCTCAATGCCAGAATAGTAACCCGATATTCGGTGACTTGTCAAGGATATTACGTTCCTAATACGGTAAATAACCGGAAAATCGGTTAGAATATGACTTATGACAGTCATGAGAGGCTTAAAGCAAAGAGAAGCGTGCCGGGTTGCTGTTAAGGGCACTTCAGCTTCACAGGGGTAGCCCAGAGCACCCTTTCCAACTTGGAAAACGGGACCGGTCAAAGACTCTGTCCTCAATTGCTGCCTTGCCCAATGCTACGGGGTATCGACGACTACCTCCTCTGTCTGACTGACGATCCAACACCGGCCGAGCGATCCCAGCGCACATCCAGATCCTGATACGATCAGTTGCCGGCGGATCGGCAACAGACTCCTGGACCAGGCAGATCATGGTTGTTGAAGAGTCTGGGGATTACAGGCGAGAACTTGTCAAGCGCCTGTTGATCGAAGAAGAGGACAAAGGCCTGGCCGACCAACTCAAAATTCTACTGGACGAAGATGAACCAGAGGACGAAGAGTAACACGCTGAGGCTGGCCAACCACTTACGCAGTTTCAGAATGATCTGAACCTGTCGCTCGGGCGACTTGCGATCAAACCTATCGAGCAATTCCATCTCATATGAACGAAGCTTGCGTTGCTTGCCTGCGCATCGGGGCTTTCGTTTCTTGGACATGTTGCCATTATAGACAGTGTTCTAATCGATCAAGGTGCGATGTAATAGATCATACTGGAGCGCATCACTGGCGGTGTGGAGCCCTTTACTGCTCAAGAATGGGAGATGTTCCATGAAGACAAACGAGCGGCGATCGGGCAAACCTATCGCGCTAGCAATGGGTTTTCTTTTCCTTGCTATGCTTGCATGCGGAGGAGAGGCGACCACGGAGTCACGGCAGGACGATGTGCCTGCTGTTACTTACAGTGAAAACAAACACTTTGATAAATGAACTACACGAAGGAAAGTTACATTGATCAGATAGATATTTCAGTGAACAGGATTTATCAGGTTACAGAATGACTTTCAGTTTCTACCCGACAATCATAGATAGTTTTCGAGGCGAGCTAGAATTATCTTTGCGGGACGACTATTTTAATCTGTATTTCACGGAAACAATGCTGCAAAAGTAACATTTGAGCGAAATGGCAGGTATAAGATTTCTATCCACAGGAAATGTTACTCCAAAGAGAGCTTAGACGACGATGCCCGTTTTGCTTACGGGAATTCTGGTGACTACCAAGTCATAGACACATCATCAGAGGAGCTATTGCATGCACTTCTCCAGAAAAAACACCTCAATGAGATATATCTAGAATTAAAAAGGAGAATTACAGCGAAGAACTCAATTTTGAACAGATGCTCATTACAGACAATCTAAATCGAGACAATCTCATTATCATTGATCGACAAGTTACCGACCCTTCTCTCAATAGGCGAAGAATGGATTTACTTGCCTTGAACGACTGCAGAGCAGCACAATATCGTTTCTGGCATGCTGAAGTAAAGATGGGCAATCATCCTGAATTGAAAGATAAGGTTGCTAAACAGGTAGATGATTATGTTGCTCATATTGAAGTCAATTTCAATGATTATAAATTCTGTTATGAAGCACAATATCAGACAGAAAAGGGCCCTCGGAATCATTACAGCGCCGCAATGGGAAGCTATCGAAATCATCTCGCCGGTTGAAGGAGTATTATCGTTGTGGGGGGATCTGGGTATTGATAAGGAACAGGTGAAAATTTTAGAAGAAAACTACCCGACCTTAAAGACTTCAATCATTCATCTACAGGCTTGAAATCAAGATTCCAGTGCCGTATTCACTCGAATGATAACTGGGTTGTCGTAGCCGCAAGCAGCTGCCTATCGATTCGTTGTTTAGCGAATTGCAACCTTGGCTTTAATTTGGTAAGTAATGCAGGGCCACAACCAGTTTAGTAATTGTTGGTATCGTCGCTAACCCGCAATCGCCACAACTCAAGACGTTATCAGGCAGTAGGTTACAAAGGTCCATTAAGTAGCCGCTGATAAGCATAATTATTTGCGAGAAAAATGATGCAGATCGGCAGGATAGTGCGTGCGGTTTCCTGCGAAGCCTAGGCATTGCGGCTGAACACGCCAAGAACATTTGTTCTATTATCTACGCACATAATTGAATACCGCGAGAGGCGCACGAATCATTGTGAAAACAGGATAGTGCGTGCGGACAGATCACCAAAGTCACTGCGGACAACCACGAGAACCCCACCGCATTGACTAGGCAAACCCCATCGAATCAACACTGCTGTTAACCGCAGGGTTGCTAGTTCGAGTCTAGCCCGGGGAGCCAAGACAAAGGCCTCGCTGAAATCAGCGGGGCCTTTTCTATTGTATGATTCGAGCCTAAAATCGAATTGAGACGTCATCAAGACCGTCATCGACACTACCAAAGGCGAACAGTGGTTCTGCACGGAAGCTGATGCGGTGGCTGCCGGCTGGCATGCCGCCCAACGATTAAGCGAGTCGCCAAGCAGCTGGGAAAGAAGAGACCGCTGCGCATGCGCAGCGGTCTCTTCTTTCCCAGCTGGCCACCTACTCAAACTCCTTGCTCACGTTCCTCCCGATCATCGAATACTGCTCCACCTCGTAGACGCAGCCGCTGGCCGGCGCGGACTCGTCGGAGATCCAGAAGAGGATGTGCTGGCGATCTCCTGCGGCGTCTGTAGCTTGCCGCTGGGCGCATACTCAATCGGCACACGGTTCTCCCAGCCGGGGGCCATGCCCTCGGTCTGCTTGAGCGCGATCTCGTTGGCCGAGGTCACCCAGCCGACGTTGAGATGGTTGATGCGGATCTGCTCAACGGCCAGGCTGTTGGCCAGATTGCGCGACAGCGTCACCAGCCCGCCCTTGGAGGCCGAATAGGCCACCAGTTCTGGCTCGCCGGCCAGGGCATTGATGGAGCCGACATTGAGCACCACGCCCCGGTTTCTGCCGAACTCCTGCTTGCGCCGAAATTCCTTGACCGCCTCGCGGATGATCAGCATGGGCGCACGCAGGTTGATGGCCATGATCCAGTCGAAGAGATCGGCGTCGGTCTCTTCGAGCGTGCTACGCGTGGTCACGGCCGCGTTGTTGACGACGATATCGAGCGTGCCGAAGCGTTCGATGGTCGCACCGACGATCTTCGGCGCGCTGGCGGGGTCGGCCAGATCGGCCAACACGTAGTCGGCGCTCTCACCGAGTTCGGCGCAAAGCTCCTTGGCCCGCGCCTCGTCGCGCCCATGCACCATCACATGCGCTCCCTCAGCCACGCAAAGCCGCGCCGTCGCCTCGCCAATGCCAGTCGTCGAGCCGGTGACCAATACAATCTTTCCCTCAAGTCGTCCAGACATTTTGTTTTCCTCTTGAAATTGGGTTTGATGTGTAAGCCGATTTTGCCACAGATGGACGCAGATAAAAACCTGATGTTCACGGACAGATTTCACCCGGTCAGCGGTTGTTGCGCCATCCAGGATTATGTCACCCTGAGTGCTCGTTCGTCTATGCACCTCCGTCTACCCATGCCCTTCCGTGCTTCCGTGGCAAATCTGACCTTTTTGCGGTAGACTCCTTGATAATATAGCCCAGATCGAAAGACGGAGGAAACGACCATTTCCACATTCTGGGCGACCTGATGGCCAAGGCGCCTGACTGGATCGAAAAACACGATGAACGCGCGCGATCCTGGATCGCGGTCGCGATCCGAAAGGATCGCAAACCATTGAACGTCGACAATCGACAATTGACCATTTCATCTATTCTTGGAGCGACCCAATGACAACCATCGACGCCCACATCCACTACGGCGACGACGATCCGGCCCTGCTCGATCTGATGGCGGAACTCGACCTCAAATTTCTGAACATCTGTGTCGCCGAGGACAGCGAAGGAGCGTGGCGCGAGCAGGCCGAACGCTACAGCCGCCTGGCGCGGCAATGGCCAGAGCGCTTCGCCTGGTGCACCAGTTTCGACCTGCCACGATTCGGACGACTCCGGCTATGCGCAGAACGTGATTGACGGCATCGACCGCGACTTTGAAGCCGGGGCCGTCGCCTGCAAGATCTGGAAGAACTTCGGCATGGAGGTGAAAGACCGAAATGGCGAGTTCATCATGCCCGATCACGCCATGCTCGATCCGATCTACGATCATCTGGCCTCGATCAGGACGGCCGCTGCTGGCGCACATCGCCGAGCCGCTGGCCTGCTGGCTGCCGCTGGACGAAGCCAGTCCCCACTACGGCTACTACAGCAACAACCCGGAGTGGCACATGTTCAACAAGCCGGATTTTCCATCCCACGAGCGGCTCATCGCTGCCAGGGACAACGTGCTGGCCAAACATCCGACATTGCGCTTCATCGGCGCGCACCTGGGCAGTCTTGAATATGATGTGGACGAAGTGGCCGCTCGCCTGGCTCGCTACCCCAACTTCGCCGTCGACATCTCGGCGCGCCTGGGCGATCTGGCGATCCAGGATTCGGCCAAGGTGCGCCAATTCTTCCTCGACTATCCCGATCGCATCCTCTTCGGCACCGACATCGTCATGCGCCAACCACCCTCATCGATGTCGCCAAGCGAAAAAACGGCCGCGCTCCAATCCCTGCGCGACACCTATCGCACCCATTTCGCCTATTTCGAGTCAGACGGAATGGTCGAAGTGCGAGGTCGCCAGGTACAGGGACTGGGTCTGCCGGAGCGATGTGCTGGAGAAGTTTCTATCGGGGGAATGCGGAGGGGTGGTACGGGGGGAATGTGACAGGGTGAAAGGGACAAGGGGACGGGGTGACGAGTGACCTGATCGTGCAGCCGTTCTGTCCCCCTGTCACCCTGTCCCTATCCCTACCCCAAACTCACCCACGTCTCGGTCAACGCGGCCTCATACAACGCGCCCATGACCGCGCTGCGGGCTGCGGCTTCTTGGGCCGAGACCAGCGTGACGTCTTCGTCGCCGCCGATGGCGTCCAGGTAGAGTTCGAAGGCGTGGGGCCAGTCTTCGGGCAGATCGGTCCAGGGCGACTCGCCGTCGGCGCCCTCGACATGCTCGCTCTTGAAGAAGAGATCGCCGTTGATGACCATGGCATGGCCCTCGGTGCCGCTGATCACGAGCTTGACCGGATCGGCCACATCGACCCAGCCGGCGGCCAGGCTGCCGATGACGCCGTTCTTGAAGACCAGCAGGCCCTCGCCAAACTCGTCACAGCCGTCATAGTTGTCCACAGCCACATCAACGGTCGCCGTGACCCGGTCGACATCGCCCAGGATCCACATCATGATGTCCAGCGCATGGGTGCCCAGGTCGCCGAAGGCGCCGACGCCGGCCTGCTCCATGTCGGTCATCCACATCCAGCCGCGGTCGAACCAGCGGCCCAGCGAGCCGGAATGGCAGTTGCTCTGGCGATAGCGCGTGACCTGGCCGAATGCGCCGGCATCCACCTGCTCCTTGAGGAAGCGATGGATGGCGAAACCGCGGTTGAAGTAGCCGGTCTGGAAGAGCACGCCGGCCGCATCGATGGCCTCGGCCATGCGGTAGGCGTCGGCAGCGGCCAAGCCCAAGCGGCTTCTCGACAAACATGTGCTTGCCGGCATCGGCCGCGGCCAGCACCAGACCCTCGTGCAGATTCGTCTCCGAACAGATGACGACGGCCGGCGTGTTTTCGTCAGCCCAGATGAGGGCTACATCTTCGACCACGGGCGCGCCAAGCAGATCGGCATTGGCATCTGCGCACGCTCAGCGTCATGGTCCCAGACGGCCGTCACATTGATGTCATCACGCGCCTGAAGGCGCTTCACAAAACCGGGTGTGTGGATATGTCCACAGCCGACCAATGCTACGTTTGTGCTCATGTGTGTCCTCTTATCTCGATTAACTGTATGATTGATTAACCACAGATGGTCGGAGATGAGCAACGGATAGACCACAGATAGTCTGATTAGGCTGATAGAATGCCGGTAATTTCAGATAAAATCAGGCTGCTGTCCGCCTATCCGCCACATCCGCGGTCCATTTCTTGGCCTCTCCGACAAGCTGCTAGCCTATGCCAAACCCGCCGACTCCCAGACCTTGTGCATGGCAGCCGCAGTCTCGGCGATGGCCTCTTCGTCGGGCAGATCGCGCAGGCGCTGGCTGAACGGCTCGGCGGTGACCGGCCCGTCGTAGCCGATGGCGGCCAGGCCTTGCAGGAAGCCGTCGATGTCGATGACGCCGGTCGCGCCGGGCAGATCGCGCACGCCGTCGAGCTGTTCGTCGATGGCCAGACCGGCCGGCGCATCGTTGACATGCACCACGACGATCTGATCGTTGTCCAACGCGCTCACCTCATCCATCGATGCCATGGGAGGTGTAGAGATGGTAGCAGTCGAGCAGCAGACCGACATTGCCCGTGCCGATGGCGTCACCCAGTGCCAACATGCCGGCCATGGTGTAGATGAAGGGGTAGCGTTGGCTGTCACGCAGCGTCTTGGGACCGACGAACTCCAGTCCAAGCCGACAACCGTGGTCGGCCAGGATCTGGGCCACCGGTCGTAGGCGATCTCGATGAAAGGCGAAGTTTTCGTCGAAAGGGCGCTCATCGCTGCAGGGCATGATCCAGGTGGCCGTGCGCAGGCAACCCAGCGTCAGCAGCCAGTTCGGCCTGGGCCGGCAGCTTTTCCAGGCCCGCTTGCCAGGCCGCTTCGTCGTTGCGGAAATCGACCGGCAGCCCCCAGGCGCCGAGCCGGACGCCTGCGTCAGCGGCGAGATCGGTGACATAGGCGACGCCATGCTCATCTGCCAAGGCGGCCGCCTCATCGATGGAAAAATCGATGCCGCCGAAACCAAAGCGCTTGGCTGCATCGATGGTCTGAGCGAGGTCGGCCTGAACACCGATCATGCCGGTGTTCAAATTGGTGTACATAGGTATTCTCCCCCGTTGTTTTTCTGATGATTCTTGCGCATGGCTGGAATGGAAACACGTTGATGAAACCTTGTTGGTGCTGACGTTCATCTTTCCATCAACAGGTGGTTTTGTCAATTGGGGATAGCAACGGACCAGCGTGTGCGATCTCCGCAGGAACGTTCCGATATCGGCCGCCAGATCGCCGGACATTGCAGTGGGATCACAACCTCGTTTGCGGCAAAACGCACCAGCAGCGCAGCACGAACCGGTCAAGAACAGCAATGACGGATAGTCACGATCAGATCAACCGAATCTGTGTGCGGACTTGGCCTACGGTATCGTTAAACCCATGTCCGGATGAAAACGCCAGATTGAGCGTCTCGACGCACGGGAGCCACGATTTGTCATTCTGAGCGGGTATTTCCAAGTACGCCACTCTGGAAAAAGGCCAGCGAAGAATCTCGCTTTTCATCAAATCGTGAACAACTGAGTGTAGGTGCGATTTGCATCCGCACAATTCCCGACAATCCAAAGATCCCGCAGATCGTGCGGTTTGCAAACCGCACCTCCGACTCACGGAAAGGAAGAATCATGAAACTCGGTATCGACTGTTTTAGCCTGCGTTTCAACGACTGGAACGCCTTTGAACTGCTCGACTACGCCGCGCAAACCGGTATTGACGTGGTGCATTTCTCCGAGCACGAACCGCTGGAGAGCCTTGACGAAGCATATCTGAGCAGGGTGAAAGCCTACGCCGACAACCTCGGCGTGGCCATCGAAATGGGCATGTGGTCGATCTGCCCCACATCGACCTCCTTCCGCAGCGAGGACGGCACTGCGGTCGAGCAGTTGAGTCGTATGCTCACCGCAGCGCACATCGTCGGCTCGCCGGCGCTGCGCTGCATTCTGGGTACGAACGCGGACCGGCACACCGATCTGCCGTTGGCAGCGCACATCCAGAACACGGTCGACACCTGCCGCGCCGTGCGCGACCAGGCCATGGATCTGGGCATCAAGATCGCCATCGAGAACCATGCCGGCGACATGCAGGGGCGCGAGTTGAAGGCGCTGATCGTAACGGCCGGGCCGGAATTCGTGGGCGCGTGTATCGACGCCGGCAACCCGCTCTGGGTGGCCGAAAGCCCGTTTGTGACGCTGGATCATCTGGCTCCCTACATCGTCATGAGCCATATTCGTGACACCGTGGTTTCGCCCCACCCCAAGGGGGCGGTGGCGCAGTGGGTCCCCATGGGCGACGGCAACATCGGCATGGAGCGCTGGGCCAGACGCTACATGGCCGAGTGTCCGGCCACCAACTTCACCCTGGAGATCATCACCAGTCTGCCGCCCAAGGTGCTCAACTACCTCGAACCCGAATTCTGGACCACCTATCCGGATACGCCGGCAGCCGAGTTCGCCCAGTTCGTGGCGTTGGCCGCCAAGGGTGAACCATACACGCAGCCGATTTTGACGGCATCGTGGGCCGATATATCGCCGGTCTATCGGTCTGCCCTGGCCGAACAGCAGCGGCATCAGGTGGAAAAGAGCGTCCTCTACTGCCGTGAGGTGCTGGGAATCTAAACTTAAGCCCTCTCAAACAAGCCGGGACGGCCGTTCCGTAGGCACGCCCACGTGCCGATCGCTCTCCGGTTTTGCCGCACGTGGGCATGCTCACTGGACGCTATTTGAACGGTCTTGAATCTAGACTGAGCCTGGCCTCTCACAATCTAGTGATGTCGCTCGCAGATTGTTCACCCAAAACTACAATTTGACTGATTGCGCAAGCTCAAGTACTATCAGAATGTCCAAACAACTGACCCGCAGTCCATCCAATTAGATCCAGATTTCCGGCTGTATTATTGCGCTGGAAACTACTGCACTCGAACTCGGCAAGTAATTGCGAGTGTCCTCTGCATAGTCCAGCCTGTGTCTGTACTGATTTCCGGATCGGGCAATCGGGTTACGTTCAACGTCAACGGGGTCCGTCCCCCATCGGTCCCAGAAGTTTTGCTCCGCGTGTTTCTAGTTTGTCTTCCTATACCATCGTCTGCCCGAATGGGCAGACCCAACGTTCGAAGGAGAATTTACTCTATGCCCACATTAAAACGCTTAGCTTGGGTGCTCAGCCTTGTGCTGATCCTGGGAATGGCATTGTCGGCCTGTGGTGCGCCGGCTGCTGCTCCCGCCGCTGATGCGCCGGCCGCGAAGAAGCCGACGCAGAAGCAACGGCCCCCGCTGAAGAAGAGGCTGCTCCCGCCGAAGAGGCCGCCCCGGCTGAAGGCGAAGGCAGCGAACGTTCGAAGACCCTCATCATGGATATCGATGGCGGTCGTGTGGCCGATCCAGAACTGTGGAACACCTTCGTTCCCGGCGCCCGCCTCGACACATGGCTACCACCAGACGATCCTGGAGCCGCTCTTCATCCTCAACTACCAGACCGGCGAAATCGAGCCGTGGCTGGGCGAATCCTTCACATCCAATGAGACCGCCGACGTCTGGACACTGACGATCCGCGACGGCGTCAAGTGGAGTGACGGCGAGGCCTTCAATGCCGACGACGTGGTCTTCACCATCAACATGATGTTGGAGAACGCCGAACTGCAGCGCGCTGCCGGCCTCCAGAACTGGGTGGAAAGCGTCGAGAAAGTCGACGATTTGACCGTTCAGTTCAACCTACTGAAACCCAACCCGCGCTTCCAGCTCGACAACTTCTCGGTGCGCATCTGGGGCGGCATCAACATCGTTCCTGAGCACATCTGGGCCGATGTCGATCCGTTGACCTTCAAGTTCTACGATCCGGAACAGGGCTGGCCAGTCGGTACCGGTCCCTATACGCTGGAGAGTGTCAGCCCGACCGAGTTTGTCTACGCACGTGACGACGACTGGTGGGGCGTTGAGGCAGGCTTCATGGATCTGCCGCAGCCCGAGAAAGTCATCTGGACATGGGCCGGCCCGGAAGAGACCCGCGCCGCGCTGATGGCCGATGGCCAGTTGGACAGCCTGATGGACGTCACCCTGGGCGCGCTGCTTGTGCTCCAGGAGAAGAACCCCAATGTCGTCTCCTGGTTCGACGAGATGCCGATGGCTTGGGTGCCGGACCCCTGTTCGCGTACCCTGATGGTCAACCACCTGGTCGAGCCGTGGAACGATCCGGAAATGCGCTGGGCGCTCAACTACGCCATCGACCGCGACCAGATCGTCGAGATCTCCTACGAAGGCACGACGCTCAAGTCACGCCACTTCTTCCCGGCCTACCCGCCGCTGGATGCCCTGGTTGACAAGGCTGAAGAGGCAGGAGCCTGGAACACCGAGCAGTTGTGGACCTACGATCCTGAGAAGTCAGCAGAGATCTTCACGGCCAAGGGCTACGAGATGAACTCGAACGGCTATTGGGAGAAGGATGGCGAGGAATTAGGCCTCGACCTCTCGACCCATGAGGCCTTTATCGAGAAGCAGCGTATCGCCCAGGTGCTGGTGGAACAACTCCAGGCGGCCGGCATCAACGTTGTCAACCGCAACGAGGCCGGCGGTACCTGGGACGATGTCCGTAACTTCGGCGAGTTCGAAGGTCAGATGAACTGGCACATGTGCGCCTCGGTCAACGAGCCGTGGGCTTCGAGCGATATCGCCAACACAAGTTGGTTGGCCCCGGCCGGCGAGCGCGCCAATGGCAATCCCATGCGCTGGTCCGGCGAAAAGGCCGACCAGTACAGCGCGATCGTCGACGAGATGGGCACGCTGCCGTTGGGCGATCCCAAGGTTGAGGAACTCTTCGTCGAAGCCTCCAAGATCTTCTTCGAAGAACTGCCTGTAATTCCGATCACCCAGGCCAAGAAGATCATTCCGTTCGACACCACCTACTGGTCCGGATGGCCGACCTTCGAGAACGACTACATCCACCCGCCGACCTGGTGGCAGCAGACCCACGTGATCATCCACAATCTGGAAGCGACCGGCGAGCAATAAGAGCGCTATCAGGACCAGAAGGTGCACCAAACTGATGAACACGTGCGATAGGTAGGACAAAACATGGGCGCTGAATGCAGAAGCGGTTCAGCGCCCATGTTTTCTAGTTGTAGAATTTTACGTCCCAAGCAATTATTGATATGACATTCAGTAGTTCCACAGCAGAACCACTCAAAGGGGAATGCATATGGGTGGATTGACTTTAGGCTATTTTCTCAAACGTCTGGGCATGTGGTTTCTGACCGTATGGCTGGGCGCGACCATCATCTTTATCGTGCCTCGCTTGGCGCCGGGCGATCCGGTGTCGGCCATGGTTAGCCGCCTCTCTGCGCAGGCCGGGTTCATCGAAGGTTCCGGCGAAATGATCGAGGCTTGGCGCGTTCGCTTCGGTCTCGATGGCCCGATCTACGTTCAATACTTCAACTATCTCAAGGGTCTGGCTGCTTTCGACATGGGCTTCTCATTGGCGTCGTTTCCCAGCAACGTCAACGAAATGATTGCAGACGCGCTGCCCTGGACGCTGGGGTTGCTTACCATCGCGACCCTCATCTCCTTTACGCTGGGCAATCTGATCGGTGCGTTGATGGCGTGGAGAAATACGCCCGGCGCGGTACGCAATCTGCTGCCGATCACACTGACGTTCACGTCGGTCCCCTTCTTCATGCTGGGCATTATGTTGATCTACATCTTTTCCTTCTGGCTGGGCTGGTTTCCGGCCTCCGGCGGCTATGGGCGCGGCGTGACCGTCGGCTTCAACTGGCCCTTTATCAAGAGCGTGATCTATCACGGCACATTGCCCGTCATGGCCATCGTCATCACTTCCATGGGATTCTGGGCATTGGGCATGCGCGGCATGATGATCACCAACGACGGTGAAGACTACATGATCTTGGCCGAGGCCAAGGGCTTGCCGGCACGCCATGTCTTCTGGGGCTATGGCATGCGCAACTCCATCCTGCCTCAGATCACGGCGCTGGCCATCACCTTGGGCGTCATCGCCGGCGGATCAACCTTGGTCGAATACATCTTTGCCTATCCCGGTATGGGGTATCTGCTCTACCTGGGCATTGTCAACAACGACTATGCGCTGATCCAGGGCATCGTCTTTGTGCTCATTTTGGGTGTTGCAACGGCGGTTCTTGTTCTGGACCTCCTACTGCCGGTTGTCGATCCACGCATTACATATGGTAAGGGGGGCTAGAATCCGATGGCAGTTGCAACTGCAGAGCCGGCACAGCCCAAAGAAGAAGTCGCGTATCAACCGCTTCGACTCGCCCTGGCTGAACTCAAAGTTTCTGATCGGACTGGCCATGGTCCTGTCTATCGCCTTGATGGGTCCTATCGGCCCGCTGATCTGGGACACGGACCTGGCTCGCGTGGCCTCATCCCCGCTCAACCTACCGCCCCCGTGGGCGCCTGCCTATCGGGCGGAGATGGAAGTGACCCCGACGCCGGAGCCTGTAGCCACGGTTGAGGAAGAGAAGACCAGCGGCGGCTTCACGACCGGCAATCCGTTCCAGACAGACAAAGAGGATGCGGAACTGGCGGCATCGGATGTCGGAAAAGGATGAAGCTCCTGTCACGTTCACGAGCCCAGCGTCTCGGTTTTGGGACGCCATCCTGGGAACACCCGCTGGGCACAGAGAGCAACGGCCGTGACATGCTGGCCGTGCTCCTGGTCGGTGCGCCCCGTTCACTGCGCATCGGCGTCATCGCCGCCGGCATCGGCATGATCGTCGGCATCATACTCGGCTTCACGGCCGGCTTTGTCGGCGGATGGGTCGACAACGTGATTCGCGTGGTGGCGGATGCATTTATCACCATCCCGGCTCTGGCCGTGCTCATCGTGATCTCGGCCTACGTCAGCCTCAACAACATCACCTACATGGCGCTGCTGTTGGCGCTCTTTGCCTGGCCCCAACCCACGCGCCTGATCCGATCGCAGGTGCTCTCCATGCGCCAGCGCGGCTACGTGCAGATGGCGCAGTTGTCCGGCGCAAGCGTATTTTCAATCATGTTCGTCGAGATGATGCCGAACTTGCTGCCCTATCTGGCCGCCAGTTTCACGGGCAACGTCTCCGGCGCCATCCTTGCCGCCACCGGCCTGGAAGTGCTGGGCCTTGGTCCGACCCGCATCCCCACGCTGGGCATCACCATCTTCTACGCCATTCGTGCCGCCGCCATTCTGCGTGGCATGTGGTGGTGGTGGGGCACGCCCATCGTCGCCCTGATCGTCATTTTTAGCGGCCTCTTCCTCATGACCATCGGTCTTGACGAGATTGCCAATCCGCGACTGAGAGGAGTGAAATCCGCATGAGCGCAACTGTTACTCACGAGGTCGCAACGAACAGCGTGACACCGGTCGGCATCGGCGCCGATGAGGTGGTGCTCGACATCAAGGGACTCAAGGTCTACTATGCCACCCCCACAGGCGATGTCCGTGCCGTGGATGATGTTGACCTGAAAATCTACGGGCGAGAAGTGCTGGGCCTGGTCGGCGAGTCTGGCTGCGGCAAGACGACGACGGCTATGGCGATCCTGCGCATGGTACAGCCGCCGGGTCACATCGTCGATGGGTCCATCTGGCTCGACGGCGTCGACATGGCCGACCTCGACGGCAACGACCTGCGGGCCGTCCGCTGGCGCAAGCTCGCGTTGATTCCCCAGGGGGCCATGAACTCGCTCAACCCCATCATGCGCATCAACAAGCAGATCGCAGACGCCATCGAGGCGCATGATGGTAAGCAGAACAAGAAGGAACTCAAAGAGCGCATTCTTAGCCTGCTCGCCATGGTGAGCCTGCCCACTCGCGTCTACAGCATGTATCCGCATGAACTGAGCGGCGGCATGAAGCAGCGTGTCTGCATCGCCATGGCCATCGCCCTCAACCCGCCGTTGGTCATCGCCGATGAGCCGACCAGCGCGCTGGATGTGGTTGTCCAGCGTGTGGTCGCACAGAACCTGATCGACATCAAGAACCGCCTGGGCGTGTCGCTGATCGTCATTGGCCACGACATGGGGCTCATGGCCCAGTTGGCCGACCGACTGGCCGTCATGTATGCCGGACACATGGTCGAGATCGCGCCGGTCGAGATCATCTACAAGGAGCCGCTGCATCCCTACACCCAGTTGCTCATCGAGTCGATCCCGTCGATCAAGGAGCGCAAGCCGCTCAAGCTGACCGAGGGCCTGACCCACGATCTGCGCAACCCGCCGCCCGGCTGTATCTTCCAGGAACGCTGTCCGCAGGTCATGGACGTCTGCCGATCCGTCAAACCGCCACTGCGTGAGTTGAAGCCCCGCCAGTTTGTGGCATGCCACCTGTACGAGGAATAGTCTATGTCTACACCACTGCTGGAAATACGCAATGCCACCAAGATCTACGGCGGCGGATTTATGGAGAAGGACAAGGTCACGGTCGCGCTGCAGAACTTCAACATGACGGTGGACGATCGACCTGCGACCATCACCACCATCGCCGGCGAGAGCGGCAGCGGCAAGACCACGCTGGCCAATGTCGTGCTCGGCTTCACGCAATTGACGTCGGGCGACATCATCTACAACGGCGAGAACATCACCAACATGTCGAAACAGGGGCTGATGGACTATCGCCGCCATGTGCAGGCGGTCTTCCAGGACCCGTACGCGGTCTACAACCCCTTCTACCGCGTGAAGCATATCTTCGACATGTCGATCAACAACTTCAAGTTGGCCAGTACGAAGGCCGACAAGCGCGAATTGATTGAAGAAGCGCTCAATGTGGTCGGCATGTTGGGCGAGGAGGTGCTGGAGAAATATCCGCACCAACTCAGCGGCGGCCAGCGCCAGCGCATGATGGTCGCCCGCGCCTACCTGCTCAAGCCGCGGCTGATCGTGGCCGACGAGCCGGTCTCCATGGTCGATGCCTCGCTGCGTGCCATGATCCTGGACATCATGCTGCGCCTGCGCGACGAGCACAACATCTCCTTTCTCTACATCACCCATGACCTGAGCACGGCCTACCAGATCGGCGATCGCATCTATCTGCTCTACCAGGGTTCGACGGCCGAGCGCGGCGATACCATGCGGGTCATCGAGAACCCCAAACATCCGTACGTGCAGATGCTGATCGAGTCGATCCCTGTGCCCGATCCGACCATGAACTGGGGCGGCGAAGAGGTCATCAGCCTGGACGACGAGGAGATGCGCGCCAGCGCCGCCAGCGGCTGCCGCTTCTACAATCGTTGCAAGTATCGGATGGACCAATGCCTGGCAGAGCATCCGCCGCTCTACGAAGTGGGCGATCTACATGAGGCGGCCTGCTTCCTCTACAAAGACGGTGTGCCCGAAGAGCCGGTCGCGGTAGCCGAGGCGTGATCAACATCCGCGCCGTTCTTGCGAGGAAGACCGCAAACCAACGATAACCCACGTGAAGCCATTCGGATCGTTTCCGAATGGCTTTTCGTTTGGATGTGTTGACCCACATGACATCTTCGTCTACTCAACGCTTGCCCGCCCGCAAACTAGCCGTCGTCATCATCGGCTACCTGGCCTTCATCGTCATGGCCATGCCGGAGACGGCGCTGGGCGTGGCCTGGCCGTCGATGCAGGCCACGTTCGGCGTATCGCTGGACGCGCTGGGCGTTCTGCTGATCACCTCGCGCATCGGGCTGATCGTCGCCAGCTTCAACAGCGGGCGACTGACTACCTTTCTCGGCATCGGGCTGCTGCTGCTGTTGGGCAGCGGCATACGCACTGCGACGCTCTTGGGCTATGCCATCGCGCCCACATGGCCCGCCATGCTGGTGATCAGCATCGCGGCCGGCGCCGGCGGCGGACTCGTCACCTCGGGCCTCAACACCTACTTCGCCATGAACCACGGGGCCCGGCTCATGAACTGGCTGCACGCCAGCTTTGGCCTGGGCGCCATGCTCGGCCCGATCCTGATGACCGCGATCCTCAATGCCGGGAACTCGTGGCGCTGGGGATATGGCATCGCGGCGGTTCTGCAACTGCTGGTGGCCATTGCACTGCTGGCCACGCTTTCAGGCTGGAAGCTGGGTTCGGATGACGCCACAGAAGATTCCGAAAGGCGAGAAGGCAGCGAAGAGACCCGTGCGGCCGGTGACGCTGCATCGGTACCGTCGTATCATGACAGCGACCCAGCACGAATATGGCGGCGCAGCATCCTCTGGTTGAGCATGGCGCTCTTCTTCGTGTCGGCCGGCATCGAATCGACGACCGGACAGTGGTCATTCAGCCTCTTCACGGAATCTCGCGCCGTGCCGCTGGCCACGGCCGGTCTCTGGGTGAGCGTCTACTGGGGCAGCTTTCACGGCCGGGCGTGTTCTCTTCGGATTCGTTGCGGATCGCTGGTCCGAACCGTCGGTGATACGCATCGGCACGCTGCTGGCCGGACTGGGCGCCTTTCTGCTCTGGATCGACATCGGACAAGCGGCCGGGTTCGTTGCGCTGGCGCTGATGGGGCTGGCGTTGGCGCCGATTTCGCCGCTCCTGACCACGTCGACCCCAGTTCGTCTGGGCAAACGGGACGCCCCTGCCGGGGTCGGATTCCAGGTCGGCGCGGCCAGCATCGGCATCGCGCTGATGCCCGGTCTGGCCGGCGTTCTGGCCCAACGCGCCAGCCTGGAGATCGTCCCGCCATTTCTCCTTGTTTCCTGCGTCGTCTTCTTCTTGCTATACGAAGCAACCCTGTTCAAGCTTCGAGAATCCAAAAAATAGAACGGCGCTGCCTTGTCGCCGGGACCAAATTCTCGTACACTGTTTTGTGGCGACTCCCTGTTCACCGCGGAGATCGTGCAAGTTATTCAGCACATTGCGTGCCTATGCAGCCGCCAAACAGATCGGATCGAGTGTGAATTCCAACAGCGAAAACGCCAACAGATCACGCCAGGTTGACCCGGAACAGAAGAGCAACCTTGTTGTTGCCATGGTGATCGTCATTCCGCTATTGCTGCTTGGCAGCTACTTCGCCTACGTATTCGGACTGCGTGAGGCGATTCAGCAATGCCCGCCCCATTGCGATGAAGCCGACTACGCCCACCAGGATCTGAGCGGGGAAGACCTGGCCGGCTACAGTCTGCAATCGGCCAATTTCACCGGCACGGATCTGACCGGCGCATCGCTGGCCTCCGCGGATCTCTACTTTGCCAGTTTTGCCGGCGCCTCCCTGGACGGAGCCGATCTGGGCAAAGCCAATCTCCGCGGCGCATACCTAAACGGCACATCGCTGGTCGGCGCAGATCTGAGCAATGCCGACATCAGCGGCGCACGGTTCATCAACGTGGATCTGACCGACGCCGACCTGCGTGGTACAGTGGCCACCGGCACTTCATTTGACAGAAGCAGGCTCCACGGCGTGATCATCGACGAATCGACCGGCTTGAGCGATCAATGGCGACTCATCTGGGCGATCATCAACCAACCGGAGGAGAATCGCGACCTGGAAGGCGCCTATCTCGGCCCGGCCGATCTGGACAACGCCCTGCTTGTCGGCGCCAACCTGGCCAATGGCAACCTCTCCGGCACGCTGTTGCACGGCGCCGACCTGACCGGAGCCGATCTGTCGGGAACAATTCTCAACAATAGCCGGATCGATGACGAGACGTTGATCGATGAGAAATGGCGCAGTGTGTGGGAGATCGTCAACCATGTACACGCAGATCGACAACTGGCCGGCGCCGATCTCAGCCATGCCAATCTCACAGGCTCCTACTTCCGAGGCGCCGACCTGGTCGGCACCGACCTGGAAGGGGCCATACTGGTCGAAGCCGACTTCACCAACGCCGATCTGAGCGACGCATCGCTGCGCAACGCCGAATCTGAATGAAGCGATATTGCACAAAGTGCAGCTATGCCGGCGCCGATCTATCCGGCGCCGACCTCAGCGGCGCCGATCTGCGGCTGATCCGCTGGCGAAATGCCCGCATGGATGACGAGACACGCATATCCGACGCGCAGCGTGCGGTCTGGGAGATCGTCAACAGTGACGGTATTGGCCGCGATCTTGAGGGCGCGGTCCTGGGTTGGAGCTACCTGGCCGGCAGCGACCTAAGCGGGGCCAATTTGCGCGACGCCGATTTGCGCAGCGCCGACCTCACCGGCGCTATCTTGGCCGGAGCCGATCTGACCAACGCCAATCTGGATGACACGATCCTGGTCGATGCCGATCTCAGCGGGGCTATCGTCGACGGGGCCAGCTTCAAACGCGCCGTTGTTGACGGAGCGACCCTGCCGAAGGCGTCTCAGTCGAGTAGATCTTGTAGCACGACATTTATGTCGTAGCCGCCCGACACAGATGGCCAGCGATCCTACGACATAACCGTCGTGCTACAGAGAATTCTTGTCGAAAAGTTTACATACATTGGGATGCAATCGGCGTATTGTACTTGAACACGCCATCCACATCGACTCAGACAATCGTGGATGGCGTGCAATCTTGTCACCCTCAAATTGTAAACGTTCGCCAAGGAGGATCTGCCCGATGCTTACCCAGGACCAGCTCAGCTTCTATCAGGAACAAGGATATCTGCTCGTCAAAGGTCTCTTCTCGCCGCAGGAGGCCGCCGAATTTCGCCGTGAAGGACATGCGTTGATCGAGCGATTGTCAGCCGTCGAACAGGTCGACGCCACCTGGAACAGCGCCCGTTCCGCGGTCGCGACACCGGTCAAGACCCAGTTGCTTCACTGCCACAACGTGCAGTTCTATTCCGGTCTCTTCTCACGACTGATCGTGGATCCGCGCCTGACCGATGCCGCGTCCGAGATCATCGGTTCGCCCAATGTGCAGTTGCACCACAACAAGATGTTCATCAAGCCGCCGGCCAAGGGATCGCCCTTTCCCATGCACCAGGACCAGCCTTTCTTCCCGCACGACGAACATAGCATGATCGCGGCGGTGGTCCATTTTGACGATGCGCCCATCGAGAAGGGCTGTATCCGCTGCGTGCCCGGCAGCCACAAGCTGGGGCCAGTGCCCCACGAACAGGAAGGCGGCTGGCATCTGCCCTTTTCCGACTACCCCATCGAATCGGCCACGCCCTGCGAAGCCGAGGCCGGCGACGTGCTCTTCTTCAGCTACTTGACCATCCACGGGTCCGGCGTCAACGTCAGCGACGAAGCCCGGACCACGCTGCTGATCCAGATGCGCGATCCCGAGGACAAGCCCTCGGTCCAGACCCATCTTTCCCGCGGGCAGGGCATGATGTTGCGCGGCATCGACCCCACCAACCAGGCCGAGTATCGAGAACAGGCGAGCATGTAGATGACGACCGAAACGACGATGGACAAGACGATGACCGTGGCCGAGCTGCGCCAGGTCGTCCACGAGTTTGTGGACGAACGTGACTGGTATCAGCACCACACCCCCAAGAATCTGGCCATGAGCATTGCCATCGAAGCGGCCGAGATCATGGAGCACTTTCAGTGGTACTCGCTTGAGGAGAGCCGCGCCTTCATGGAGGATCCGGCCAATCGCGCCGAGGTCGCCGATGAGCTGGCCGATGTGATGATCTACTGCCTCAGCTTCGCCAATGCCACCGGCGTGGACGTCGCCGATGCCATCGTCAAGAAGGTGACGCGCAACCAAGGGCGATTCCCGGTCGAGAAGGTGCATGGCAACCTTGGCACGCAAGGGGATGAAGGGTAGGCGAATCAAAAGAAACAGGTTCTCCAGGATTTCAGGGAGGGGGACACGACTGGGCACGCCTCACCCTGCCATGGCGCCTGTCAGCGCCATGGAGCGGTCCCTCTCCACGAGCGGAGAGGGACGCGTAGCCTCCGTCCAGGAGGCGAAGCAGGGTGAGGCAATGTCTTGACGTGTCAACCCCCTGAGATCCCACAAGAGCCGTATATTTCTGCATTGGCCACAATGCTCATGGAGCATGCAATGAAGAACGACATCGACGACAGCCGGGAAGTCCAAGGAGATCAGCGCCTCTCCCTGGAGAAGTTGCACGCCTGGGAGGCGCTACGCTATGGCATGTTCATCCACTTTGGCATGAGCACCTTCGACGGTGAGGAGCTGTCGTCCGGCACGAAGCCGTCGAGCTTCTACGCGCCGGACAAATTGGACGTCGACCAGTGGGTGTCGGTGGCACGCGATGCGGGCATGAAATATGCCGTGCTGACGACCAAACATGTCTCCGGTCACTGCCTGTGGCCGTCCGCACAGACCGACTACCATGTGGGCGCCAGCGGCAACCGCACCGATGTGGTCGAGGCCTTTGTAAAGGCATGCGAGCAGCGCGGCGTGATGCCCGGCTTCTACTACTGCTCTTGGGACAACCATCATACCTTCGGTTCGCTGACCCCATCGATGACGCGCTGGGACGAGGCCTTCACCACACGAGCCTATCAGGAGTTTCAGTCCCGGCAGATCGAAGAATTGTTGACCCAGTACGGGCCCATCGGCGAGGTCTGGATCGACATCCCCAAGGTGCTGCCGCGCTTCTATCGACAGGAACTGTACGACCAGATCGCAGAACTCCAACCCGACGCGGTGATCATGATGAACAACGGCATCGGCGACGGGTCAACCTACCCTGTGGCGATGGCGTGGCCGGCCGACATCATCGCCATCGAGCGATTCCTGCCCAACAGCCACGTGGGCCATGTGAAGTGGCGCGAGATCGAGGGGAAATCCTACTACATGCCGGGCGAAGTCTGTGACCCCATCGGCAAGGAGTGGTTCTTCACCGAGGCCGATCGTCCGCGCAGCGACGCCGAACTGCTGGGCATGTACCTGACCAGCGTGAGCCGCGGCGCCAACCTGCTGCTCGATGTCGGTCCCGACAAGCACGGCCTGATCCCGCAGCCGGCAATCGACAGCCTGATGCGCTTGCAGCAAAATATCGAGCGTTTCGGGGCTATTTGAGCAGTTGCAGCAGCCGGGCCAGGCCATAGGCAATGCTGGCCAGGAAGAAGGTGATGGCCACAATCTTCAGCAGGCCATCCGCGTTCCGCGGGCTGAGGTGGATGGGCGGTTTGGGCTTGTCTCGGTCAGGGTCCGGCATGGTTACAGATTACTCCACAAACAGTGAGATCGTAGGAGATGGCACGCCCCGGCAGCCGCCATGCTGGAGCTTGATGATCCCAGCGGTAGCGCTCGCCAAATTTCCGGGGTTGCTCTAGTGTATGCTGGGAGCCGGCCCTGGTCAAACACGCCGGTCGTTTGGTCGTTGGGGTGCGTCCCAGATTATTACGGAGTCGATAGACCAGCGTTCCGGCCCCGTTCAAGTTCACCAGGAGTCCGTCCCATGTCAGACAACCAGAACGGACCCACAACCCAATCCACCGCCCACAAGTGGCGCACGCTCTGGCTTCTGGCGCTGGCCGAACTACTGGCCATGTCGCTCTGGTTTTCGGCCTCGGCGGTCGTGCCCCAATTGACCCTCGAGTGGGCGTTGACGCCGGGCCAGCAATCGTGGCTGACCATGAGCGTGCAGATCGGCTTCGTGGTCGGCGCGCTGGCCAGCACGCTGCTCACGCTGGCCGACCGCGTGCCGGCTCAGCGGCTCTTTGCGGTCAGCGCGGTGGCCGGGGCGTTGTTCAATGGCGCCATCGCCATCTGGGTGGCATCGCCGTCGACGGCCATGATGCTGCGCTTTGCCACCGGCGTGGCGCTGGCCGGCGTCTATCCGCCGGGCATGAAGTTGATGGCAAGCTGGACGGATCGAGATCGGGGATTGGGGATCGGGATCCTGGTCGGCGCCTTGACCATCGGCTCGGCCACGCCCCACCTGCTGGGCGCCGTGCCGATCTTCGGCGGCGACACCGGCATCCCGCCCTGGCGGGCGGTGCTGCTGTCGGCGTCGGCGCTGGCCCTGATCGCAGCGCTGATTGTCGCGATCTTCGTGCGGCCGGGTCCGCTGCTGGCCAAGTCTGCGCCCTTCGACTGGCGCTACGCCGGCCACGCGCTTTCGGATCGACCGGTGCGGCTGGCCAACTTCGGCTATCTGGGCCACATGTGGGAGCTTTACGCCATGTGGGCGTGGGCGCCGATCATGCTGCTGGCGGCCTATCAGCAGGCGGGCTGGAGCGTGACCGCGGCACGGCTGGCCGGCTTTGCCGTCATCGCCGTCGGCGGCATCGGCAGCGTGGTCGCCGGTCTGCTGGCGGATCGACTGGGGCGCACCGCCATTGCCGGGGTCAGCCTGGCCATCTCCGGGGCCTGTGCGCTGACCGTCGGTCTCTTCTTCGGCTCGCCCGCGCTGCTGACGTTGGTCTGCCTGGTCTGGGGCTTTGCCGTGGTGGCGGACAGCGCCCAGTTCAGCACGGCGGTCAGCGAACTGAGCGATTCCCGCTACGTCGGCAGCGCGCTGACCATGCAGACGAGCATGGGCTTTCTGCTCACGCTCTTCACCATCCGCCTGATCCCGCCGCTGGTCGAGCGGGTCGGCTGGGAATGGGCCTTCGCCGTGCTGGCGCTGGGCCCGGCCTTCGGGCTGTGGAGCATGTGGCGGTTGAGAGGATTGCCCGAGGCGGTGAAGATGGCGTCGGGGAAGCGGTAGCGCGAGGATCAGTCCATGCGTCTGACGCTGCTGCTCGAACGGCAGTTGTGGGCTAGCTTGTTGTTGAGCATCTGAAGCGAAGGTTCAGGCCCGAGTCAATGTGACGACAGTCGGGCCTGATCCGAATTCAGACGACTCATACTCGTGCAGGCTGTCGTCCAGACCCAGATAAAAGCTGGGCCGTCTACTGCTGGCCATGCTCAACGGGCGACAGGGCCGACCAGAAACGTCCGACTCTCTTGAAGCGTAGTGAAGGGTGTCGGGGATTTGCTTGAGCAATTCGAAGTTCTTTCGTGCAAGCGTCTGAACTGAGTCCGGTAATCTGTTCAAACCGGTCCCAGAATCGGGCTGTTGTGCGGTGCATTTACAGCTCGCTTAGGAGCTGCCATTTCTCTTGGCTATCGAAGCCTCCTCGAGAAGGAAGTCCAACTTGCCGGCTGCTTCATCCTCTTCAAGTTGCTGATCCCAATGTTCCCAGTCCTTTTCGGCGAACCACTGCCGCAATCGGATGAACTCCGCCTGGGGAAGCGTCACTCAATGCTTCGACGTGTAGGTGAAATCGACAAGCAGGTTGTGTCAATCACTCAGTCGCTATCGACGGCCTGAACGCTGCGCCAGCGCCATATCTACGATGAATCAATCGCTTGCAGCGACCTTACACGTCATCGGGTGTCAACATTTGGAACTATCGTCAGTGAGATACGACAGATCGAACCATCAATGCACGGTCACGCCCGATTATGCCAGATAAGGCAGAAGTGTGTGCCTGAAGCTATGTCCACGATAGCATTCGGCATCCATCGCTGGAAATCCAGCTTATGTCCGAAATCTGAGACGATCTGTCCGAGCGATTGTCCAGCAAACTCCTACGCACTAGCCTTCCCGGAGGCAACGTACATGCAGTCAGTTGCACATACCGGGCCATTCTCGAACGGCTCGCCGAATGCGGCCATGCCGACAGTCACCTACGCCTTGCCCAGCACGGCAGCCAGCAGCGCCATGCGGATGTACATGCCGTTGCGCATCTGGCGGAAGTAGGCGGCACGCGGGTCGTCGTCCACCGCGTAGCTGATCTCGTTGACGCGCGGCAGCGGATGCATGACGATCATCTTCTCCTTGGCCTGCTGCATCAACTCCTCATCGACGACGTAGTGATCGCGCACACGGTCGTATTCGGCCAGGTCGGTGAAGCGCTCCTTCTGCACACGCGTGACGTAGAGCACATCAGCCTCGGCGATGACGTCGTGGATGTCCTCGCCGATGTTGAAGGTGTGGCCGGTCGAGCGCACCACGTCGAGCACATCCTCCGGCATGGCCAGGATCTCGGGGCTGATGAAGTCGAATTCGACATCGTAGTTGACCAGCAGTTTGGTCAGGCTGTGGACCGTGCGACCATACTTGAGGTCGCCGACCATGGCCACGCGCAGACCGTCGGTGCGCCCCAACTCCTCGATGATGGAGAAATGGTCCAGCAGCGCCTGGGTCGGGTGCTCGCCCACGCCGTCGCCGGCGTTGATGATCGGCTTGCTGGCATAGTGGGCCGCAGTGGCTGCCGAACCGGACTCGGGATGGCGCAACACGATGACGTCGGCGTAGCTCTCCAGCGTGCGCACGGTGTCCGGCAGGCTCTCGCCCTTGGTGACGGAGCTGTACTGCACGTTGTTGATGGGGATGATCTGGCCGCCCAGTCGCAACATGGCGGCCATGAAGCTGGAACTGGTGCGCGTGCTCGGTTCGTAGAAAAGATTGGCCAGAATCTTGCCCTGAAGCAGATCGGCGCTGCCGAAACGCTCGACCAGGATGCGCATCTCGTGCGCCACCTTGAAAATATAGTCGAGCTTTTCGGCGTCAAATTGACTGACGCTGATGATATCCTGTCCGTAGAAGCCGTTGCTCATGTTGTCGGCCGGTACGCCGCTGACGTTCTTGATGGGTTGCATGGTGGTGTTCCTCCACTTGATGATAATGGATGCTTGCTGCGTGCTGCGTGCTGCGTGAAATTAGCCTGCGTAATCGTACTGCGTAATCGGTCGTAACGTGCACAAAGGTCAGTGCAAATCCCAGGATTCCGTCAACGAGACCATTAACAATTCACAATTGAGCATTCACAATTCACAATTTCTTCCCTTCTCCTTTTCACGCCACAAACAACACCTCTCCACTCCCCGGCTGCGCCATCACAACGCCATCTTCAAAGACAGTCGCCCCTCGCAGCACCACTCGCTCAACCCGTCCGACAACCGTCCTGCCGGCGAAGGGCGTCCAGCCGCATCGCGTGATCATCGCCTCGTCGTCGATCTGATACTCGGTGTCGATATCGACCTCGATGTAGGTGTCCGCTTGCTCGGGCAGACCGTAGATGCGCCGTGGGTTGGTGTAGCAGCGCTCGATGACATCATCGAGCGTCAGCAGCCCGTCGCGCACCGCGGTGAGCAGCAGCGGCAGCATGGTCTCGACGCCGGGCACACCGGGCGGCGGCGTCTCCAACGCCTTTTCCTCCAGCGTGTGGGGAGCGTGATCGGTGGCGAAGATGTCGATGGTCGGCCAGGTTGGCCCAGAGCGCGGCCACATCGTCGGGCGAGGCCAGGCGCGGACGCATGTCGCCCAGGTTGCCGAGCCGGGGCAGATCGTCGGTGCTCAGAAAGAGGTGATGGGGCGTGGCTTCGCAGGTCACCCGATAGCCCCGCTCCTTGGCCACACGGATCAGCTCGATCTCGCTGCGCCGGCTCACGTGGACGATGTGCAGCGGCACGTCGTAGAGGTGGCTCAGATTGAGACAGACAGAGAGCATCAGTTCTTCGGCATGGACGGCCACCGGTCCAATGCCGGTCGGGTTGTCCGCAGTCCGATAGCCGACCTGCTGCCGCCTTTTCGGCCCAGGTGCGAAAGAGGCGATGCATCAGATCCAGGCTATCGATGCGCAGGCTGCCGAAGGTGTCGCTGACGTAGATCTTGAGCCCGCACGCCTGTTGGGCCACCGGCAGGTAGGCATCCAGATCGGTATTGGTGGCGCCAACAAAAAGCCCGACATCACAGACAGCTTTCGCTGCCGCAAGTCGGGCCTTTTCAGTCAACCGCTCCGGCGTAGCGGTCGGCGGTAGCGTGTTTGGCATGTCCAGAACGGTGGTCACGCCTCCCGCCAACGCCGCTGCCGTGCCGGAGTAGAGATCCTCTTTGTGTTCATAGCCGGGTTCACGTACATGAACGTGCGCATCAACCAGGCCGGGCAAACGAATGGTTGTCATAGATCCCTCGCGTCTCTTGGCTTGATTCATTCATGGCCGCTGGGCAAACTGTCCTATTCTAGCGCCAATCGTCAACAAGAGCAAAGCTGACGAATTGTGAAAAGTACTGGACTCAATGGTTTTTTCTGAAGAGTCAATGGACGCCCGCAAGCGCCAAGCGCCGGATTCGCAGGTGCTCCGCATGCCAGGCAATGCAGCGACCAATGCCCCGAGGTCGGTCTGTTGGCAGGCAATTGGGATGGTACTGTCAGAGACGATACGCACAGATACTGGTAAGATTGACAAGCCAAGTTGGCGTCCCATTAGAAAGGAAGATCGTATGGAAGAGAAATCTAGATTGAGGATTCCGTTCAAGGCGATACTCGTCGGCGCTGTGATCCTGGTCGCCGTGTTCATGCTATTTAGCTTTGCCGGTCAGTTCTTCTATTTCTTCGAGCGCGTCGATCAAGATGAGGTCGGAGTTCAGTTTGAGAGCGGGCGCATCAAGGGCGTGGTCGGTCCCGGTGTCTATACCGATGCCGGCCTCTTCGTCAATATGCAGCGTGTCTCCAGCGCGGCGGTCGACTTCATCGTCACCGATGAAGAATTGATCACCCAGGACAAGCAACGCATCGGGCTGGTGGTGACCGGCGATGTATTCCGACCTGGCCTGGCCCAGGGCGACACGATCCAGGGACTGTGGGCCCAGTACAATCAACTCTATCTCGACGATCAGGCCGTGCGTCGACCGCATCGGCCAGCGCGCCCAGCAGGCCATGAAAGTCTGTGTCGGCGACCGCAACTTCGACGACGCTGTCATCGGCACCGGCCGCGATGAACTGCGCAACTGCATCGATGACGAAGTCAACCTGTTGGCCGCCAACTTTGGCCTGAACGTGGCCAACGTCGCTGTTCCCGAGGTGATTCTGTCACCCGATGTCCAGGCCGGCCTGGATGAGATTGTGCGCAAGCGACTGCAGACCGAACAGGCCCGCCAGGATCTACTGCGCGTCAAGGCCGAAGCCGAGGCCGAACAGGAAAAGCAGCAGGGCGAAATCCGCGTTCAACAGAGTCGCATTCAGGAAGAGTCGCGGCAGCAGTTGACCTTGGCTGAGCTTGAGGAGGCGAAGATTCAGGCTCAGCGTGCAGTCATCGAAGCCGAACGGTCCAACGAGCTGGCGCGTGTTGAGGCGGAACGCGCCATCATTGAGGCGGAGAAGATCAACAGTCTGCTGGCCGCCGAGAAGGATCTGGAGATCGAAGCTGCGCTGGCCAAAGCGGCCACCGAACGCGCCAAGGCGGATATCGCCACCCAGTTGGCGCTGGCCGAGATGTATGGCGCCAACCCGGAATTTCTGCAGCTTCAGATCGTCAACGCCAATGCCAGTGCGTTGCAGGCGTCCGACAAGATCATCTTCACGCCCGAGGGCACGATTCCGACGCTCGTGCTGCCCGGTCCCGGCATCGTCCCGACCATCGACACCGGTCAGACGGCCCAGAGCGAATAGATCACTTGGTTGCGGTGGGGAACCTTTCCAAGTGACGAAGGCGTTCCCTACTTGGCGCCTATAGTGCCGCGGGGTGTTCAAGATTCATGCCTGATTTCATGCATTGCTGGACGAATCAAGGCATGACAAGTCCTAGAACCATATAGAAACCAACAGGGTCGCGGCGTTTTTGCCTCAGATACACTCGTGGTAGAATGGCGTGCTGTACGCCTTGTTGGGCCAGAGCAGACTGAGGACCGTCTGCGCCGCACCCCCCGTCGGGCGTCACAGAGTTACCGTTTATCATTGCAGTGAATGTTCCGAAAAGGAGTAATTGAACATGGCGTATTCGTACACGAATTCAAAGGACAAGACTTACATTCTGCATTCCAAGACCACCGTTCTGAAGAACGGCCGGGAACAGACCATCTATTTCTTCGGCAAAGAAGAAAAAGAGGGTGCGTTGGATGCAGTGCCCGAAGGCTACATGGTCTCCGAAAGCAAGAACGGTCTGCCGGTTCTGAAGCGCGCGCAGTAGGACCTATGCGATCCAAAAAATGGGTGCGAGTAGATCTTCTACTCGGCACCCTTTTTTGTTTCGCAGCCCTACAGCCTGTCCACACCCGATTCCGGCAATCGATGAAAAAACCACACCCGACACCGACCGGCTGCAGCCGTCTTTGATATGGATGGCCTCATGCTCGACACAGAGAGCATCTATCAGCGCGCCTGGCAGCAGGCAGCCAATGATCTGGGCTACCGAATCAGCGACGATCTCTTTCTCCAATTGGTGGGGCGGCGCACGCAGGATTGCGAAACGTTGATCCTCAACGACATGGGCGCTGACTTTCCGCTTTCGAGCTTTCACCGACGTTGGATGGTCATTTGGGACAGATCTATCGCAGCGATGGACATCGCCCTGAAGCCGGGTCTCACCGAGTTACTCGATCGCATCGACGAACTTGGCATCCCCAAGGCCGTGGCCACATCGAGTACGCAGCCCGAGGCCGTGCGCAGCCTAGGAATCAGCGGACTTGATCGCCGATTCAACATCGTCGTCACCGGCGATCAAGTGCAGCACGGCAAACCGGCGCCGGACATCTTCGTGGAGGCTGCCAGACGGCTTCAGATACCGCCCGGCGATTGCTGGGCCTTTGAAGACTCAAGCGCCGGCGCCATCGCCGCGGCCACCGCCGGCATGACCGTCTTCATCGTACCGGACATCCACGCGCCGACGGCTGAGGCGGTCGCCGTCGCCTCAGCCGTTCTGACTTCCTTACACGAAGCACTCCCACTGTTGGTTGACCAAAAATCAAGTCAGCGTCCAGACAAAAGGTCATAGTAACCGCTTCTGCGATCTGGACGACTCTTGAAGGGTAGCGAGTTCGCCCTGGCATGGACTGTAGCACGACATTTATGTCGTAGCCGCCTTTATCGGTCAAGGTAAACTGCTACGACATAAATGTCGTGCTACAAAATCGGCTGTCCCCTCACCCAAGGACTCAAAGAGCCGTGTTGATCACGCCTTCTACCCTAGCGCTTTGGCGGCCTCGATATGCTGCGCAATCAGATCGGCGAAGCGAAGCTCGCTGTTGTCCTGCGGCGCGTAGCCGATGAGTCTTGCGCGCGTTGACGATGCTCCAGAAGGCGTGAGAGTTCTCGCTGATGCCGTAGAAGATCTGGAAGGGAACGCCAAATTCATCGGCGATGTCCTCGGCTTCGATGCTCTTGATGAAGAGCTGCGACATGTCGCGCTGACTGATGTAGACAGCCAACGCCCTGCGCACGCGGGTTAGGTCACCGAGCGTGCACTGGGCCAGATCGGTCTCCCGCGGGCCGCCGATGCGAATCTGCACGTTCTCCAGCGGCCTAGGCTCGCCGTCCACCGCGTTCATGCGCCCGGCGGCGAAGACAAAGCCCAGGTGCTCATAGGTCTCCTTGGCCCAGCCGTAGTAGTTGTCGGACAGGGCGCGCATTTCCGGCGAGACGAAGTCCATCTTGCGATCGAGAATGAGTCGTTCATAGTAGTCGGCGGCATGGTTGGAACTGGCAACAACCACCCGACGGACGCCCTCTTCCAACGATACCTGATAGATGTTGAACGCCATCTGCACGTTGGCATGCTCGGCCCAGAAGTTCTGCTCAGCATTGCTGCGATCTTCCGGCACGACAAAGCCGCAATGGATCACGGCATCGACATCCGAAAAGTGGTGGCGATACTCGTCCCGATCCGGATCCAGGACGTCGGCGATCTCAACGCCTTCGACTTCATTGCCATGCTTGTCGGTGGTCTTCACATCGATCAACTTCAGGTCAAAGCGCTCGCGCAGCGCCGGCAACAGCACACCGGCAATGGTCCCGCAAGCGCCGATCAGTAGTACTTTTCGTTTTGACATTGGTTTTCCCTTTCGAGGGGATTGAGGATTGGTGACTTGGGAATGGTGACCAGGGATTGGGAGGTTGAGGATCCCCAGTCCCCAATCACTAGCCACCAATCCCATATCCCTAATCACCTCGCATACGCGTTGAACGGATTTCGGTGCGTCAACTGGGTCACGGTCTCTTCGTCGACGCCGGCTGCTCGTAGAGCGGGCAGGAAACGATCCACTAGAACTGTGTACGGCTTGGGGACGCCGCCGCCCGGCTTTGGATGGGTCATACCAGCCGCGATCGTGGCTCAGCAGCAGTTTTTCGCCATAGCCGGCGTCCAGCAAAGCCAGGATCCGCTCGATGAAGTAGTCATCGCTGAATCCGTCGCTGCCGATGGCGTCGAATTCCAGCCAGGCGCCCCGCTGCGCCATCTCGAGGTGCAGGCTCGTGTCGGCTCGGCCTGGGTGTGGATCCAGATGAAGCGGTCTGCCGTGTAGCCCGCCGCCTCAATGATGTCGAGTTGATCGCGCACCACGCGACCACGGATGGTATGGCTGCCGATGATGGCTCCGGTCGCAGTGCCGGCCCTTGCCGCAGCGCGCAGGATCTTGGCCTCGACCGGCGTGATGCCGTCATCGCCGGCGCTGACCTTGATCCAGGCGGCCTGGACGCCGGTGTCGCCGATCTCGCCGGTCAGCTCGCCCAGCAGCCAGTCGACCAATGCGTCTTCGTCGGCATCGTGGGCCCACTGGGGAACCCACGGTTCCCGGTAGATACCGGTCGGCATCACCACGGGGAAGTCGGTCGCCACGGAGACGGCCAGATCGATGTCGGCGCGCCGTCCAACGCCCTCCGGCGTGCATTCGACCAGCGCGGTCACGCCCTGCGCCTTGATGGCCTCGATCTGCGGCGCCATCACCGGAATCACATCGGCGGCCGTTGCGTTCCGGTAGTTGGCCTCTTCAATCGGTCCCAGATCAACAAAAATGTGCTCATGGGGCAAGATCAGCCCCAGTTCATCGGCCGATTTCGGCCCGAGTGTCGTGATAAGTTGTTTCACGGTTTCCTCCAATGATGACACCAATGCAATCACTGATTTTGTCACAGCTTCACACAGATGTGTACGGATAGGACACAGATGATTTTGGCGTTGCGCTGGATGTCTGCAGGTATCTGCGGGCAAGCTCATCTGTGAATATCTCGTTGTTCATCTGTGTCCAACTGTGACAAAGTCTCGCACACCCATCAACACTAGATCGCGATCACGCTGTGGTCGATCAACCAAGCCACCGATTCCTGGACGCCCTGCAACGAGGTGTAGCGCGGGGCATAGCCGAGCAGACGCTTGGCCTTGTCGATGCAACAACTCGGGCTGTGCGCAATGTGATCATAGGTGGCGTTGGCTTCCTCCGGCGCTACGGTCTGCCGCCATTCTTCCCAGGGCAAGAATGTAAGGTTGGGCTCTACGCCAAACCAGCGAGCCATCGATTCGGCATAGCCGCGCAGCGAGATGGCCCCGGCAGAGACCGCATGGAAGCTCTCACCGATGGCGGCGCTTGGCCGGGCCAATGCGCGCATGAAGATCTGAGCCACGTCGTCGGCGTGGACATGATGGACGGTCTCCATGCCGAAGTTGGGCAGGGCCAGTTCTTCACCGCGGGCCAGCGTCTCGAAGACGGCCGGATTGAAGTGGCCGGCCGGGTTGAGCGGCGCCCAACCGGGACCGACGATGTGTCCAGGGTGCAGAATTGTGGCCGGGAAGCCGTTTAGGCGTTGCTCCTGCAACAGATAGCGCTCGATCTCGGCCTTGTGGATGCCGTACTCGCCGAACGGCCTGCGCGGCTGCTCCTCGGTCACCGGCACGACTACGCTGGGTCCGTGAACCCAGATGGTCCCGCAGTGCAGGAAGTGTTCGACGCGGCCACGCAGACGCTTCGACCAACTGCCGGGCGCTCTCTGGCTTGAAGCAGATCATATCGATCACCACGTCCGGCTCCAGTTCAGCGATCTGTCCGGCCAAACGTGCCTTCTTGCTCAGCCGCAGTCCGATCGATCTCCACCTGCGAGACAAAGTTCCAAGCGCCGTGGCCCTGATAGGGACTGCGCTCTCTGCGACTCACGACAGTCGTTTCGTGGCCCGCCTCAACCAGGCGCGGGACCAGATATGTGCCCACATGGCCTGTGCCGCCGATGATGGTAACTCGCATGCTTGCCTCCTGTTTTTTTGGAATGATAGAAACAATGGGAATCCACCCATGCTCAAGGGATTAGACGAAATTCAGTGGTTGCGCTATTATCCGAGCGCATGGTCGTGGGTCAGGTCGATTGGCCGACCTCACCTGCAGATTGCAATTGTCCGCCCTATGCACGAGAACCTGAACTATGATCAGCCCGAACAATAATCCCAAGAGCAAACTGGATAAACTACGTTACTATTTCTCCACGCGCGACCTGCAATCCTTTGAACAGGATGTGAGGCAATATTGGCGATGGCGCCTCCAGCGCGCAAAACAATTCCAGTTGAACTGGCCGTGGCTGAATCGCGAAATCGAGTTCAGCCTGGCCGCTCTCGGCTACACTGGCGAACCTCAATTTGAGGAGGCTAGAGTTTTGCAAGCGCTGCTGCGCAATCATCCGCACCCATACCTCGTGGATGTGGGCGCTCACGATGGCCGCAGCCTCTCCAACTCACGTCCGTTCATCCTCCGCAATTGGCACGCCCTTCTCCTGGAACCGCTGCCCCGGGTCTACAATCAACTATGCCACGAACATCGCAATCATCCAAAGGCGATTTGTCTGAACATAGCTGCATCGGATCAAAGCGGAGAAGAGCCGCTCTTTCTGGGCAAAGATGGCGACATCGGTATGACATCCACGCTCTGCCGGGATGCCAATGATCGGTTTGACGTCAATCGTTCAGATGAGTCCATCTTGGTGGAAATCGATACGTTAACCAATATTCTGACCACACACGATTGGCCGGCGGATTTTGGCCTGTTGTTGATCGATGCAGAAGGAATGGACTACGAGGTACTCAGCGGGCTGGATTTCAGCCGCTACCGACCGACTGTGATTGTAACCGAGGAATACAGAAGCAACCCTGAAAAACACGCAGCCAAATACCAGTTGCTGTCCAATAACGGCTACATTCTGCATGTTTCCTTGAACGGCGTTAATACCATTTGGGTCGAACGAGCGTATGCCCGCCTCCACCAATTCGCTGAGATTCAGAACAGTGTACCAGATCTAAGCTGAACGGAAACCGCCAGACTATGACTCGACAACCTTCCCCCCATAAGCTAGAGGTCCAGACCGCCGTCGAAAAGATCAACAAATATGCCAGCAGCGAGAGCGGCGACACGGTCGAGGTGATCGAGCGCCCTCACGGCGGCATCAGCATTGTGGTCGCCGACGGTCAGCGCAGCGGAACCAGCGCCAAGGCCATCAGCAACATCGTGGTGCGCAAGGCCATCAGCTTGCTGGCCGAAGGCGTGCGTGACGGCGCAGTGGCCCGCGCCACCCATGACTACCTGCAACTCCAGCGCGGCGGCAAGGTGAGTGCGGAACTGTTCATTGTCAGCGTCGATCTGCTCACCCAGTCGCTGGTCATCAGCCGCAATGCACGCTGCCCCATCCTGCTCCGTCAAGGTGACACCCACCGTTGGCTGGACGAAGAGAGCGAGGCCGTGGGCATCTATCGCAATACCAAGCCCGCCATCGTCGAGCTGCCGCTGGAGGCCGACATGACGCTGATTGTCTTTACCGACGGCGTGTGGAAGGCGGGTTGCCGTTCGGGCGGGAACATCGATCTGCCGGCGTTGCTGGATTGTGTCGATGCCGATCACGGCAGTTCGGCCCAAGCCCTTGCCGATGCCATCCTGGCCGAGTCCATGCGACTCGACGACAACCGCCCCCGCGATGACGCCACGGTGCTCGTGGTGCGCGTGGCGCCGCAGACCAAACCGGATCCGGTCCGGCGGCTGTCCATGCGTTTTCCGATCTGAAGCCGCTGGTAACTGTACGCCGTCGAAGCAATGGGACACGGATGACACGGATGACACGGATTAGGCAGGATCTGCACGGATCTTCCTGGAGAAATCCGTGCAGATTCGTTGCATCCGCGTCATCCGTGTCCTATCTGGCTATAGTTCCGTTCATACAACGGATATTTTCACAACAGAGTTGATGGAAAAACCGCTTCCAATCATCAAAGTAGTTGGCATGAGCGCCGCCGGCAAGTCGACCCTGGTGGGCAGGCTGCGCGAGGTGGGCTACGACGCGCGGCCCGTCAGTCAGGAGCACAGCAACATGCCGGAACTGTGGCGCCACTTCGGCGAGCCGGCTGTGCTGATTTTTCTCAACGTCAGTTTGGAGGGGCAACAGACTCGCCGGCCGGATGTCGCGTGGACGCCTCGATGGCATCAGCAGGAGAGCGAACGGCTGGCATCGGCCGATGGGGCATGCGCACCTCAAGATCAACACGACGGATCTGAGCGCAGAACAAGTACTGGCGATCACGCTCAGTTTTCTTGAGAACCAAGGCATTGCCCGTGCCGCTGAGCCGCTGACACCCATCGTCCGCACAGGCTCATCTGACAAGTCGCAGAAGTTGTCAGATGAGCATTAGCCAATACGAATCAGATGCGTTCCAGCGCTTGAGGGCCAGAGGAAGATGAGTCCGGCGAACCGCTGGGGATTGTTGCACTGCGGATATCAGGGCAGGCAGATCGCCGACGCGTTCGTTTCAGGTAGATCAGCGTGCTCGTGATCACGACGACTGCCGCCAGCATACCGACCAGCCGAAAACCGCTCTCCACTTGAGCAATGGCCCCCGCGGCGTGAAAGCCGATCGAGACCAGCAGAAAGGTCCAGACCGTTTCGGCCACCAGCACGGCAGGCAACCAGCGACGCAGCGGCACACGTGCCAATCCCGCAGCGACCAGGGTGGGAATGATCAGGCCGAAGGTGATCTTGGCGATCAGAATCGCCTTGGCTGCATGGGTACGCATTCCGTGTTCGAGGCGCTGAACCGGTTCCCGGTGCAGCCCGACACGGCTGGTCAGACCATGAAAGCGCTCGGATTTCCCAACATAGCCCACCGAGTACCAGAGCGCGTCTCCGGCCACGTTGCCGATTGCGGTGGCGATGAAGACAAGGCGGATATCCAGAAAGCCTGCGGCAGCCGCCGTCGCACCGATCAAGGTCGTGACCGGTCCTTCGGTGGCGACCAGCAGCGCAATCAACACATAGCTCCAGGGGCCCAGCCCCTGAAAACCGCCCTGCTGAAAAGACGCAATCGCCTGCTGGAATGAAACAAACAACTCGTGCATTGAACAACTCTTTCCACAATCTGGCCGCAGAACTCGCCGACCAATACCCATTTCGCAGGCCGAGTATACCAACAGATCTGCATACGTTCAACATATCCAGACGGCGCCGGTCCCATCCAGTGTGGCCGGCATCAGATTCGACCTCCCTGTTTCGTCCGGTCGCTCACGTGGCCACACGAAGCATCAATACGAAGGCCGGGGTCGGAAAGTTCCAGAGGGATGCAGATTTTCGACGGTTGACAGCCACCGTCAGGGCATGTTAGATTCAGAAAGTCAGTCGATAATCCTCGATCATTTCTGGACATCAATGACCAGCGACAACGGAGTAGCGCCTTGGCAACAACTCTCAATGCGCCAGGAAACGTCAAGTCACCGCCCAAAACGACTTCACGGGTCAGTACGTTCTACAATTCCTATCTTTTCCGGAAGACGGTCAAGGCCTTCTTCACCGCCTTTGTGGCCATCACGCTTACCTTCTTTCTGGTCAGATTGCTGCCCAGCAACCCAATCGAGTTGTTCATCCAAGACCTGATGGTCCAATACAGCATGCCCTATCACCAGGCGCGTGATCAGGCGGCCTCTCTCTTTGCCATCGATCTGGATCAGCCGCTCATTCTGCAATACTTTGATTACATGCAGAATTTGCTGCGTGGCGACCTGGGTACATCGATTCTTTCACCCGGCACGCCGGTCAGCGCCTTCATCAAACGCTTTCTGCCCTGGACCGTCTTCAGCGTTGGCATCGCCCTCATCATCAGCTTCACCATCGGCATCGTGCTGGGGTTGCTAATGGCCTACCGGCGCGAAGGCTGGCTCGATCACATTCTGACCGTCATCGCGTCCGTGCTCAGTTCCATTCCCAACTACATCCTCGGCATCATGCTGATCATCTGGCTGGGCGTGCGCTGGGGCGTGATACCCGTGGCGCAGATGCGCGGTTCGCTGTCGCCCGGCGTGCAGCCGGAATTTTCGCTGGCGTTCTTCCAGGATGCGCTCTACCACGCGGCGCTGCCCATCACGACCTACGTATTGACCACCATGGGCAACTGGATGCTGACCATGAAAAGCAGCACCATCAGCGTCCTGGAAGAGGATTACGTCACAGTGGCGCGGGCCAAAGGTCTGAAGGAGAGCCGCATCACCACGGCCTACGTGGGACGCAACGCTTCGCTGCCCATGTTCACGCTGCTGGCCATCTCCATCGGCTTCGTCGTCGGCGGCTCCGTGCTCATCGAAACCATCTTCCAATATCAGGGCATCGGCTACGTCTTGCTGCAGGCCATCAACAAACGCGATTATACGGTCATGCTTGGCGTCTTCGTCATCATCACGATGGCGGTGATTTTCGCCAACTTCTTCGCCGACATTCTCTATGGCTGGCTCGATCCTCGCATCAAATTGGGTAAGCAGGAGTAGGTTATGAATATTTTCACCCAGGCCTTTGCCCCACTGGGCAAGAGCTTGCGCATCATGTCCTACAACAAAGTCGGCTTTGTCGGCTTTCTGATGGTTGTCGCCATCGTGCTGATCTCTTTCATCGGGCCGTACTTCATCCCGCTGGACAAAGAGACCAAGGTCGACAAGATCTATCAGACGCCGTCAGCCGAGTTCTGGATGGGCACAGACCATCAGGGACGCGATATCTTCTCGCAGATCGTCCATGGCGGCAAGGATGTCATCATTGTGGCTTTCATTGCCGGCGCGCTCTCGACCATCATCGCCGTCTCGTTCGGCACCTTGAGCGGCTTTGCCGGCGGTCGCGTGGACGGCTTCATTATGTCAATTACGGATATTATGCTGACGATTCCACAGTTACCGTTGTTGCTGATCATCGCCTCGCTGGTCAAGCTGAACAGTATGGTGGCGCTCGGCGTCCTGCTGGGTCTGCTCTCGTGGGCGGCACTCCTACGCGCCGTCCGTTCCCAGGCGCTCTCGCTCAAGGAACGCGATTTCATCGAGTCGGCCCGCTCGCTGGACTTGGGCACATGGCACATCGTCTTTCGCGAGATCGTGCCCAACATGATGACCTATATCGTCATCAGTTTTGCCCTGGCCATGACCAGCGCCATCTACGCCCAGGTTGCCCTGGTGCTCTTCGGCTTGGTCCCCTTTTCCGGAAGCAACTGGGGCGTCATGCTGAGCCTGGCCTGGTTTCGGGGAGCCATCTTCTTCAAGGACAGCATCTGGTACATCATGATGCCGATCGCGGCCATTGTCCTGCTGCAATTGTCCGTGGTAACCACCACACGTTCGCTTGAACTTGTCTTCAACCCACGCCTGCGTTCAGGCGATTAGCCGCCAGTGAAACCGAGATATGGCAACCAGCGAAAGCACATTCGTCCATCACGTTAGCTTGACACAGGATCCTCCCCTCAGTCTGCGCAACGTCCATATTGTCTACCAAACGCGTAAGGGACCGGTCCAAGCGGTGCGCGGCGTCAACCTGGATCTGCGTTCCGGCGAAAGTCTGGCGCTGATCGGGGAAAGCGGCTCCGGCAAAACGACCCTGGGGCTGGGCATCGTGCGGCTGCTGGTCAAGACTGCGGATGTCACCCAGGGCGAGGTGATCTACCGGAGCGACGGCAAGGAAGTCAACGTCCTTGACCTCGATAAGACAGACCTGCGCGAGTTTCGCTGGCAAGAATGCGCTATGGTCTTCCAGGCGGCGCTCAATGCCTTCAACCCCGTCCTGCGCATCTGGGACCAGATGCGCGACACGGCCAAGGCGCACGGCTGGAACAATCGCAAGGAGGTGCGCAAGCGCTCGCTCGAACTGCTCCAATTCGTCCAGTTGGACGCAGAGCGCGTCATCGACGCCTATCCCCACGAGTTGAGCGGCGGTATGCGCCAACGTGTGCTCATCGCGCTGTCGCTGTTGCTCGATCCCCAGGTGTTGATCCTGGATGAGCCGACCACGGCGTTGGACATCTTGACCCAGCGTACGATCATCGAATTGCTGCGTGAACTCAAAGAGAACCAGCACTTCACCATGATCTTCATCTCCCACGATCTGGCCATCGCCGCCGAACTGGCCGATCGCATCGCCACCATGTATGCGGGCATGGTCATCGAACTCGGATCGGCCGACGACATCTTCTACCGGCCGCGTCATCCCTATACGCTAGGCCTGATCCGGGCCGTACCCAAGGTGACCGGCGGCTTCGAAGACCTGGCGTCGATTCCTGGCTCGCCGCCGGATCTGATCGATCTGCCGCCCGGCTGCAAATTCCATCCGCGCTGCCCGTTGGCCAGTGACCGCTGCCGCCAAGAGGAGCCGGATCTGATCACCGTAGGCCCTGACCACCAGGCTGCCTGCTGGCACTGGGAAGATGTCCACAAAGACATGTACAATACTACAGACTGAAGGTAGCGAGACTGAAAGTTATGGCACTGATAGAACTACGCAACGTATCACGCGCATTCGGCAGCGGCAAAGAGCGAGTGGTTGCCGTCGATGGGGCATCGCTGGTCATCAACCAGGGCGATGTTGTCTGCCTGGTCGGCGAGAGCGGCTGCGGCAAGAGCACGACGGGCAAGATGGTGGCCGGTCTGCTCGATCCGACGGCCGGCGAGATGCTCTTCGAAGGCAAGGACATCAGCAAGATGTCCAAGGCCGAGTACCAGAAGTATCGCCACTCGGTGCAGATCATCCACCAGGATCCGTACGCATCGCTCAATCCGGTGCAGACGATCAAGCAGATGCTGATCAAGCCGCTGATGCGCCACAAGAAGGCATCGAACCAGAACGAAGCGTTTGCGCGAGCCATCGAGTTGCTGGAGATCGTCGATCTGACCCCGGCCATAGACTTCATCGACAAATATCCACACCAGTTGAGCGGCGGCCAACGACAGCGCGTATCCGTCGCACGCGCCTTGACCGTCGATCCGCGTTTCATCGTGGCCGATGAGGCCGTCTCCATGGTCGATGTCTCCATTCGTGTCAGTCTGCTCAACATGCTGACCCGATTGAAGGACGAGTTCCATGTCACCTTTCTCTTCATCACCCATGACCTGGCGCTGGCCAAGTATTTCGCCTGGCAGGGGGGACGCATCAATGTGATGTATCTGGGGCGCATCGTCGAAGAGGGGCCGACAGAGCGGGTGATCACCGACCCGCGCCACCCCTACACCCAGGCGCTGCTGGCCGCGGTGCCCGAAGCCGATCCGGAGCTGACCCACCGCAAGCGCAAGATCGAGCTGCGCAGCGCCGACATTCCCAGCCTGCTCGATCTGCCGCCCGGCTGCACCTTCAACCCGCGCTGCCCCTACATCGTCGAAGGCGAGTGCGATGTGATACGGCCGCAGTTGGAAGAGGTGGAAGCGGGCGGGCGTGTAGCCTGTCCGGTGCGCAAGAACGAGCATGTGAGTCTGTTGGTATAACGATGCCGAGCATTGTCGGGTTGGGGGCCTTTCGCATCGGGACCTTTATCGCCTTGACATCGGGACTGCTGCTACTCGTTCTCGACAGGGACACGGCTGAGTTCACGCTCATGGTCGGGATGTTTTTGCTCTCGATCTGCTTCTTGTCCGTGATTGCGATTCTTGTTCGTGTTCTACCGCGTCGGTGATGGCTGAGTTCGAGTTACCGAAGCGGTTGTAGTACCTGCACTTGAGGCGCACGAGCGACCCAAGTGCAGCACTGTGTCACATTTCTTCAAATCTTTTCCAGGGAGGAAAGAATGAACAAACGAGTATTGATCGCTTTTGTCCTACTGTTTGCGATGCTGTTGAGCGCCTGTGCGCCGGCCGCAGCACCTGCAGCAGACACAGGGGGCGAAGAAGCCGCCGCCGATGTAGGCGGCGCCTCCGAGTTCCGCGGCATCTGGCCCTATGTGGTGCCGCCGGCCGGCCACTTCAACACCTTCGTCAGCAGCAACAACATCGGCCTTGGCATCTACCAGCATCTTCAGGAACCGCCATTGTTCTTCTACATGTGGGCCGAGGATGACTGGATGCCCATGGCCGGCGAGTCCTGGGAGTGGGTCGATGACACCACGGTCCAGGTCAAGTTGCCCGAGGGCGCCGTCTGGAGCGACGGCAGTGCCTACACGTCGCAGGATGTAGTCGACACCTTCACGATCCAGCGTCTCCAGGGCATCACCGTCTGGCAGTTCATCGAAGACGTGATCGCCGTGGATGACACCACCGTACAGTTCAAGCTGATCGAACCGTCCAACACCGTGTTGCGCCGTATCTTCCGTGAGACCAACATCCGCCCGTCGTCGGTCTACGGTCCGATTGCAGACAAGGTGCGCGAGCTGATTGACAGTGGAGCCGACTCCGAGTCCGCCGAGTGGCAGGCTGTTACCCAGGAACTGAATGAGTTCCGCCCCGAAGGTATCGTCTCGCTTGGACCGTACGTCATGGATGTGAACAGCATCACCGAGGCGCAGATCCTTCTGCCCAAGAACGAAACTTCGTTCATGGCCGATCGGGTGAACTTCGACCAACTGACGGTATTCAACGGTGAAACGCCGGACGCCACGCCGTTGATGCTCGCCAAGGAGGCCGACTACGCCACCCACGGCTTCCCGCCGGCCACCACCCAGCAGTTCATCTCCGAGGGAATTCGCGTCATCCGTGGCCCCAACTACAGCGGTCCGGCCCTCTACTTCAACTACGACGTCTATCCGTTCAGTGTGCCGGAGTTCCGCCAGGCCCTGGCCTACGCCATCGACCGCAATGAGAACGGCGTCGTCGCCATGGCCGAGTCCGGTGTCGCCACCAAGAACATGGCCGGTTTCTCCGACAACCTGGCCCCGCTCTGGCTGACCGAAGAGACAACCGCAGCGCTCAACTCGTATGAATTCGATCCCGCAAAGGGCGAGCAGATGTTGCTGGACCTGGGCTTCAGCCGCGGCGACGACAACGTCTGGATCGACGACCAGGGCAACCGACTGGCCTTCGAACTGACGGCCCCGTCTGAATTCGCCGACTGGTCTGCTGCAGCCGAGAACCTGGCCGAACAGTTGACCGAATTCGGCGTTGAGACTACATTCCGTGGCGTCACCTACAGCCAACACCCGGCCGACGTTCGTGCCGGCAACTTCGAGATGGCCATCCGCGAGTGGGGCGCAGGCAATCCGCATCCGCACTTCTCGTACGATGTCAATTTCAACACCTACAACACGACGGGCGGCAGCGTGGATGTCAACCGATGCCGGTCCGGGCATGAACTTCCCGCTGGTGCAGGAGACCTCGCTGGGCGAGCTTGACCTGGCTGCGATGACCATTGCCGCAGGCCAGGGCAGTGATCGCGACGCACAGGCCGAGATCATCAACCAGCTTGCCGTCGCCTACAATGAGTTGCTGCCGCAGGTTCCCGCTGTGGGAACGCTACGGCAACAACCCGACGGTCGAAGGCGTGCGTGTCACCGGCTGGCCGGCAGAGGGCGATCCGGTCTTCCTGAACGGCACCTACGCCGATCCGTTCTCCATCGTGCTGATTACCACCGGCGTGCTCGAACCGGCCAAGTAATTCGGCGACACGAGATGTAGACTGTTAGCGAGATGTGACTGTCAACGAGCAGTCGCACACAGAAAAAACCGAGGCCGGCACATGGACGACCATGTGCCGGCCTTCTCAGTAGAGTGAGGCGAAAAATTCTCGAAGGACGCATCGAATCGGTCGATGGGTTCGTCCTGAATTCGCTGAAAACATGAACAACTTCCGCACGCTGACCGTTGTCAATTCGCTCTTCTTCGCGGCCATTGGCATCAGTTCACCGCTGATGACGCTCTACCTGGAATCCCTCGGCGCCAACTATTCCCAAATCTCTCTGATTTTGACATCCTATGTGGCAGTGCTGATTGCCGGCAACTTTTTCTGGGGGCGCTTCGCCGACCGTCTGGGGCGACGCAAACCGCTCCTGCTGGCGGGTCTGCTGGCGGTCGCGCTGGCATTCTTCCTGCTCAGCCGCGCGCCGTCCACCGGTTTCGCCTGGGGCGCACGACTGATCGAGGCCGTCGGTATGGCCGCCTTCACCACAGTCGGCCTGGCCTACATGGGCGACATCCTCGAAGGGTCCGGGCAGAAGGGACGCCGCATGGGCCTCTATCGCGGCATCGGGTCGTTGGCGTTCAGCATCGGCGCAGTGACGGGCGGGCGCATTGCCGACGCCTACTCGCTGTCGGTCACCTTTGCCGTCTGCTCGGTCGTCTATCTGACCGCGACCCTGGCCGCCCTGGCCTTGAGCGAACAGCGAGTCGAGCGCACGGCCCCAGCCTAGCCGAAGAAGGCGAGCACGGCCACCGTGCTGCCGCATCAAAGCCAAACGAGACCTGCCGGTCTTCTTTCTGGCCGGCGTTCTGCTCTGGACCGCAGCCCACTCGGCTTCGACGTCGATGTGGCCCAACTACATGGCTACGCTTGGCTACACGAAGACAGCGATCGGCACGCTGTGGGGTCTGGCCGCCTTCATCGAAATGCCGGCCATGTACCTGGCCGGCGTGCTCTCGGATGTGATGGGGCGTGCGCTGCTGCTGGCTGCCGGCGGTTTTGCCATCGCCATCGTGCAGCTCGGCTATCTGCTGGTCGCCGCCTACCTGCCGGCGCTGCTGGGCGTGCAGGTCATCCGCGGCTTCGGCTTCGGCACCTACACATCCACGGCCATGACCTTCACGGCCGAACAGGGCGAAAAACGCTCACGCGGCAGCAACAGCGGACTCTTCTACATGACGGCCAGCGTCGGCCAACTGCTGGGCATGTTCCTGGGCGGACAACTGGTCCAGTTTCTTGGCTTCAGCGCGCTCTACACGGTCTGCTTTCTCTTTGCCGTCAGCAGCGGCTTCTGTTTCCTGGCCCTGCGCAGAAACACGGCACGAGCACAATGCTTGAGCCGTGGCTGCAGGTTGAGGATAGATCGCGGCACTTTCAAGACTCGTTACGGATTCAGACAAGCGGATTCCGTGATGGATGAGGTCGAAACGCACGAGTTTCGGCAGAACCAGTGCATCGGTTAACAGGAACTGTCACCTACGCAAGATGCCGTCGTAATCCGCTGAATCGGCCACATCCGCGTAATCTCGCTTGCCGAAACTGATCAGGTACAACTATTCACAACCATCACGGAGTAACTATGACTCGAATTGGCGTAATTGGAACCGGCGCCATTGCACGCGTCCATCTGGACGCGTGGCAACGCGTGCCAGTCGATCTGGTCGGCTATTTCGACATCGACCGCAGCGCCGCCGAGGCGGCAGCCGCCATCTACGGCGGCAAAGTCTACGACCGGCTGGAAGATCTGTTGGCCGACGTCGATATGGTCGATATCTGCACGCCGGGCACGGCCCACAAGGGGCCGGTGCTGGCGGCCGCGGCGGCCGGCAAGGCCATCATCTGCGAGAAGCCGTTGGCGCGGCACGCTGGCCGACGCCCAAGCGATGGTCGACGCCTGCGAGGCGGCCGGCGTGCCGCTCTATGTGGCCCACGTCGTGCGCTTCTTCCCCGAGTTCGCCCTGGCCAAGAAGCAGCTTGACAACGGCGCGCTCGGTCGGCCTGCCGTCATGCGTACTGTGCGCGCCGGCAGCTTTCCGCGACCGGGCAACTCCTTCTCAAGCGACTACTACGGCGATTTCGCACGCAGCGGCGGCGTCATCCACGACGTGGCCATCCACGACATCGACTTCCATCGCTGGTGCTTCGGCGAGGTGAAGCGGGTCTTCACCCGCGGCACGACCTTCACCGAGGATCCGCGCAACGATCACGCGCTGATCGTGCTGCGCTTCGAAAACGGCGCCATCGGCCACATCCAGGCCAGTTGGGCCAATCCGGCCGGCGTCTTCCGCACACGGCTGGAGATTGCGGGCACCGACGGTCTGGTCGAATGGGATTCGCTGGAGATGCCGTCGCTGGTCACCCACATAGCGCAACGCGACCGACACCGGCCTCGAACGCAGCGAACGCAACCCCATCGCCCCGGACGAGCACCCCTACTACGCCGAGCTTGCCCACTTTGTCGATTGCTACGAGCAAGGCATTCCGGCGCACGAGTCAGCGCCCACGATGCGCTGATGGCCGTCAAGGTCTCGCTGGCCGCCATCGAATCCATGCGCACCGGCAAGCCGGTCGACATCGCTACCTTTGAGGAGGTGAACTGATGGCAGATAGGAACATCCGCATCGGCCTGTTGAGCTTTGCCCACTTGCATGCCACCAGCTATGCAGCACACCTCCAGAAGCAGCCCGGCGTGGAGATCGTCGGTCTCTGGAATGAGGATGCCGGGGTCGCCGACGAAATGGCCGCTCGATACGGCATCACGCGCTACGATTCCGCCAACGCGCTCGTCGACGCCGGGTTGGACGGCGTGGTGATCTGCTCGGAAAATGTCAACCATCGACCGCTGGTCGAACTGGCCGCCGGCCAGGTTCCCTACATCCTGTGCGAGAAGCCCATCGCCACGACCGTGGCAAGATGGCCAGGCCATGATCGATCTCTGCCGCGAGCGCGGATCCAAGCTCCAGATCGCCTTCCCGGTGCGCTTCCACCCGGTCTTCGCCCACCTCAAGCAGATGCTGGACCGGGGCGAACTGGGGCGCATCCTCAGCGTCGAATGCACCAACCACGGCTCCATGCCCGGCGGCTGGTTTGTGGAGCGCGATCTGTCCGGCGGCGGCGCGGTCATCGACCACACGGTCCACGTCATCGACCTGCTGCGCTGGTTCTGGGGCGCAGAGGTGACCGAAGTCTTCGCCGAGATCGGCGACAGCCTGGTCCATCCTGACCTGGGCATTGACGACGCCGGCATGCTCTCGTTCACGCTGGCCAACGGCGTCTACGGCACGCTGGACACCAGTTGGTCGCGCCCGCCCGCCTACACCACCTGGGGCGATGTCAAGATCGAGGTCATCGCCGAGGGCGGCGTGGTCTACGCCGACATGTCCAAACAGCACGTTAGCGTCAGCGCCAACCGGGCCGGCAAAACGACCTGGCACGGCTGGGGCGGCGACATGGACGCCGGACTGGTGGCGGACTTCATCGACGCGATCCGCGGAGCAGCGCGAGCCGACCATCAGCGGCGAGGACGGTCTGCGAGCGCTGGAGGTGGCGCTGGCGGCCTATCGGTCGGCCGAGATCGGCGTGCCGGTCTCGCTGGGATAGCGGATGCAACCCTTGTATCGCGGACATTTATGTCGCAGAGCGTCGCCCACGACTGAGCGACATAGAATGCTCGCGATGACAGGGTCGGAGCAACGACAACCCGAAAGGAATCCAACATCATGCAACCCACACTCCGACTCGGCACATCGACCTATTCCTATTGGCATTTCACGCCGGAGAAGTATCCGATTGAGGATGTCATCGACGCCGCCGCCGACCTGGGACTCAACGGCGTCGAGATTCTGCATCGACAGATGGAGAGCGAGGAGAACAGCTATCTCCAGAAACTCAAGCGCCACGCCTTTCAGCGCGGCATCGATCTCTACAACCTGAGCATCCACCAGGACTTTGTCTGGGCCGAGGCCGAAGAGCGGCAGCAGCATATCGACCACACCTTGAAGTGCATCGACATGGCCCACGAGATGGGCATCCCGTCGATACGCGTCAACTCGGGCGGCTGGCGCAAGCAGGGCAGCTTCGACGATCTGATCGCGGCCAAGGGCTGGGTCGATCCTTGGGAGGGCTACACCAAAGCGGACGGCATGGCGTGGTGCATCGACGCCATCGAAGCCTGCTTGCCCCACGCCGAAAAACGCGGCGTCGTGCTGCTGCTGGAGAACCACTGGGGCCTGACCACCTTCGCCGACGATATGGCATCGATCATCGAAACCATCGATTCGCCCTGGCTCAAGGCGATCCTGGACATGGGCAACTTCATCTTCGAGGACGACATGTACGCGGCCATGGCCCGGGTTGCGCCCCACATCTGGCTGGCCCATGCCAAGACCTACCACGGCGGCGGCACATGGTATACACTTGAACTTGGACTACGCCCGCATCTTCCGCACGTTGCTGGATGCCGGATTCACCGGATACTGCTCCATCGAGATGGAAGGCGCCGAAGACGCGCAGACGGCCATGCCCAAGAGCATTGCCCTGCTGGAGCGAGCTTGGGCGGAGGCAATTGAGTAGGGGATTAGCAGACAGGCAGGCAACCATGAAAGTATTGATTCTAGCGGCCGGATCGCGCGAGCATCGGCTGGCCCAGGAGACGACTGACACCTGGGTGCTGCAACCGCTCGGCGACCATGCGATCATCGACTATGTCGTGCAGTTGGCCGAGGCCATCGTTCCGCCCGAGGATATCTGTATCGTCACCAGTGCGCTCAACGACGACATCATGCACCATCTCAGCCGGCAGGCCGGCCACGACCGCTTCCAGTACGTGGTGCAGAGTGATGCACGGGGCACCGGCAATGCGGTCCTCCAGGCACGTGGCAGCTTGGCCGACTATGACGGCCCCGTGTTGATCCTCTATGGCGACACGCCGCTGCTGCGCCAATCGTCTGTGCGCGGTCTGGTGACACGCCATCGGCTCAAGCAATCGGCGTTCACGCTGCTCAGCGCCACTGCCGGCGGCAGCCGGCCATATGGTCGCATCCACCGTGACGATCACGGTCGCATCGTGGATATCATCGAGGCCGGAGACGATACCCAACGTCCAGAGGATGCCCTCGTGGACGTAGCCCAACAGGACGGCCCGCAACCGCGTACACCCGGTGACGAGGCGAACCTGATCGAACTCAATATCGGCGCCTACGTGGTGGAGACACGCGTGCTCTGGCCCGCGCTCCAGGAAACGGCCCTGTCCGCCCAAGCCGATCATCGACTGACCGACGTGGTCTCGCGGCTGGCAGCGCCGGCGAGATCATCGAATGCTATCGTGCGCTGGATCTCGGATGAGATCCAGGGAATCAACACGCCGGCCGAACTCGAACGAGCAAGCCTTCATTCTGCAGAAACGACAGTTGCGGCCCCAACGCACCGAGGAACACAACTTGATCCGCTTCGGCACCGGCGGCTGGCGGGCGCGCATCGGCGAAGGCTTCACGCTGGACAACGTGCGACGGCTCTGCCAGGCGCTGGCCAACCAGGTGACTCGCCAAGGACGCGAGGCCGACGGCGTGCTCATCGGCTACGACCGGCGCTTTCTGGGCGACGTTGCCGCCCATGCCGCGACCGAGGTCTTTGCCGGCAACAATATCCCCGTCCAGTTGCTGACCGAGGATGTACCCACACCGTTGGTCACCTATGCCACAGCGGATCAGCAATTCGCCTACGGCCTGATGTTCACGGCCAGCCACAATCCAGCCCAGTGGAACGGACTCAAAGTCTTCGCCACCGACGGCTCGCTGCCGCTGGACGACGAGACAGCCTTGATAGCCGCCGAAGCCAATGCCCTTCAGCCGAGCGAGGTCGTCAAGGTCGAATTGGAGACTGCATTGCAGAGCGGCATGGCGCACCGAGGCCGACTACACCAACGCCTATGTCGACGCGGTCGAGGCGCTGATCGACATGCAGGCCATCCGCGACGCAGGTCTGCGCGTGGTGGTCGATCCCATGTACGGCGTTGGACAGGTCACGCTGGAGATCGTGCTCATCGAAGCCCGCTGTCGGGTGACCACCATCCACAGCCGCCACGATCCGCTCTTCGGCGGCCGCTCGCCCGCGCCGGATTCGGGCGAACTGGCCCATCTGATCCAGAGCGTGCAGGAGGGCGGCTACGATCTGGGTCTGGCCATGGACGGCGACGCCGATCGCATCGCCATCGTCGACAGCAAGGGCAACTTCATCTCCACCAACGAACTGCTGCTGCTGCTCTACTACTACCTGCATCACGTACGCGGCGAGAGCGGCGGCGTGACCCGCAACCTGGCCACCACCCATCTGCTGGACCGGCTGGCGGTCCACCTGGGCGAGCAATGCTACGAAGTGCCGGTCGGCTTCAAGCATCTGGCCGCCAGCATGAAGGAACATGACGTCCTGCTGGCCGGCGAGAGCAGCGGCGGGCTGAGCGTGCGCGGCCACATCCTGGGCAAGGACGGCATCTTCGCCTGCGCGCTGGTGGTCGAGATGATGGCACGCACCGGGCGCAGCATCTCGGACATGCTCGACGAGATCTACGCCATCACCGGCCGCCTGGTCAGCCGCGAGGTCAACCTGCCGGCCACGTCCGAGATGAAGGTCATCGTCCCGCGCATGTTGGAGGCGGCCGACCTGAGCGAGATCGCCGGCTACCCGGTCGAGCGCATCTCCCACAACGACGGCGCCAAATTCTATCTGGAAAACGACAACTGGCTGCTGCTGCGCTTCTCCGGCACCGAACCCCTCCTGCGCATCTTCGCCGAAGCCGATAGTGAAGAGAAGGCGGAGGCGTTGATTGGGTGGGCGGAGAGGTTGGTGGCGCTGGAGGAAGAGAAACGAACTGCGTACTGCGTAAGGATTTCGTTGAGGATCTGATTACGCGATGCGAACCGGCTGCCGATCATGACATGAGCGTAGTCAAGAGACCTTACGCAGTACGTTTTACGCAGTACGCAGCCCACTGCACTTATTCACATATCCGACAGACTGACTCGAAAGGATCACTCACCATGCCCCAACCACTCGAACTCGTGCTGATGGGCGCCGGACAGCGCGGCGCGACGGCCTATGCATCCTACGCGTTTTCTCATCCGGGCGAGGTGCGCTTTGTCGCCGTGGCCGAGCCGAATGCGGAGCGACGCCGGAAATTCGCCGATGAACACGACATCGACGAGGCCTATTGCTTTGAATCGTGGGAAGAACTGGCGGCCAAGGGACAACTGGGCCAGGGCGCCATCGTGGCCATGCAGGATCAGATGCATGTGGAGCCGGCGGTGGCGGCCATGCAGGCGGGCTACGACGTGCTGCTGGAGAAGCCCATGGCCCACACGCTGGAGGGCTGCGTCAAGCTGGTGCAGACCGCCGAACAGACTGGTCGATCCTTGCAGATCTGCCATGTGCTGCGCTATTCGCCCTTCTGGCGCACGCTCAAGCAGGTGCTCGATTCGGGCCGCCTGGGCGAGATCATCACGGTCGAGCATCGCGAGAATGTCTCCTACTGGCACATGTCCCACAGTTTCGTGCGCGGCAACTGGGGCAACACGGCCGCGTCCAGCCCCATGATCCTGGCCAAGTGTTGCCACGACATGGACATTCTCTACTGGAACCTGGGCGGACGGCCCAAGCGGCTCAGTTCCTTCGGCTCGCTCCTCCACTACCGCAGCGAGTCGGTCGGCCCCGAGATCCCCCTGCGCTGCACCGACGGCTGCCCCATCGAAGAGAGCTGCCCCTTCTCGGCCATCGGCATCTACATGGAAGGCCGTCCGTTCCGGAAGTCGATTCGACTCGTCACAGGCCCAGTCGCTCGACAATGGAGCGCCCCATGACCTGGCCGTTCACCGTCATCGCCGACGATCCGACGGTGGAGAATCGGATGGAGGCGCTCAGGACCGGTCCCTACGGTCGCTGCGTCTACCACTGCGACAACGACGTGGTCGATCATCAGGTGGTCAGCATGGAATGGAGCACCGGCGCGACCGTGGCCATGGTCATGCAGGGGCACTCCAACGAGGAGAACCGCTCCATGCGCTACGACGGGACCAAGGCCACGTTGCGCGCACGCTTCGGCGAGCCGTCCGAGATCACCGTCTACGAGCACGGCGGCGCCGAGGAGACCATCTTCATTCCCGAAGAAGGTTCGGGCCACGGCGGCGGCGACGAAGGCATCATGGCCGACTGGATCAAGGTGCTGCGCGGCGAGGCCGACGCCCTGACCAGCGCCCGCGAGTCGCTGGAAAGCCACCTCATGGCCTTCGCCGCCGAGGAGGCACGCTTGAACGGCACGGTGGTCGATATGGATGAGTATCGGGCAAGGGCGGAGAAGAGTTTGTGTTGATGTGGTACAATGGCCTTAATATTGCAGAAACCATTGTGGAGGAGGAACATGCCGGAAATCTCCCGTTTTCACGGCATCATTATCCGCATGTATTATGATGATCGTCACCAGCCGCACTTTCACGCCTACTATGCCGGACATGCCGCTCTGTTCAGCATCGATCCGCCTGCGCTCTACGAAGGAATGATTCCCCGACGCCAACAGAACATCGTCTTGGGATGGGCAGAAGTGCATCAGCAGGAATTGCTGGAGAACTGGCGCAGAGCACGAGAACAAGAATCTGTACTGAAAATTCCAGGGACAATCTGACTATGGGCCACGCGATATACAGGGTGACTTCGTTTCGAAAGCTTGGTGATTTCACGCTGCAGATCTGGTTTGATGATGGTTCCGACCAGAGTATTGACTTCGAGCCTGTGCTCTACGGACCCATTTTTGGACCACTGCGTGATCCCGAGGTTTTTGCTCAGGTGCGTCTGGTTGAGGATGTTGGATGCCTCGAATGGCCAAACGGTGCGGATTTCGATCCCGAAACTTTGCGCAATTGGCCGGAATACAAGGATGACATCACGGCAGAGCGACGGCGTTTTGCTGTTCGGCAATAGCAGGCGATCTTTGGTTCTCCAAAATGAAGGATCGACAGGGTGATAGGGTGAATATTCACCCTATCACCCCCTCACCTTGTCAGCCCTACGCTTTCGGAACCCAGACGCGCATGGCGTTGGCCCCGCGATTGGCCCAGGCGTAGTAGGGAATTGCCTTCAATGTCAACGGCTTGCCGTGGGTGTTGCGTGACTTGCCATAGGTCCGGTACATGCCGCCGGCCCAGGCGTCAAGATCCACGGCCGATCCGATTGCCTCAACCGTGACCACGCCGCCGAGCAGATCCGGCGCCCAGGCATCGACCAGCGGACCGTCGGCGTCGATCTGCACGTCCATCAGATCCACGATCGGCCTCCTGATCGACCTCCTCAAGACAGTAGACCACCGGACCGCGCTGGATGGCCACAGATCCACGGATCTCGTCGACACGCGGATGGCCGGTCATCAACACCGGCTGCATGGGCAGATCCAGGTCGACGACATCGCCGGGCTGCCAGGCACGTGCCAGCACGGCATAGCCTTGCTCGACCACAGGCGTCACCGTCCTCGCCATTGACTGACATCGTCGCACCGTCACACCAGACTGGAATGCGTACACGCAAGACCCATTCGGAGCCGTCGGCCTCATCGACGGTCAGCTTGACCGCGCCTTCCCACGGGAAGTTGGCCTGCATGGTCATCTTTACTGGCACGCCGGACGCCAACGCTAGATCGAGCTTGGCCGGCGCGTACTGGTGGATCTGGATGCCGCTCTCGTCGGTCGAGGCGAAGTAGTGGGAGAGCGAGGCCAGCAGGCGCATGACGTTGGGCGGACAGCAGGCACAGCCGTACCATTCCGGGCGCTCGATGACCTTGTAGTGGTCGATGCGGTCGGGGCCGCGGCTCAGCAGCGGATTGACGTAGAAGTAACGCTGTCCGTCCAGCGAGATGCCGCTGAGGAAGCCGTTGTAGAGCGTCTGTTCCAACACGTCGGCGTAGCGACTCTCGCCCGTGGCCAGCAACATGCGCCAACTCCACATGATGTTGGCGATCTGGGCGCAGGTCTCACAGTAGCAGGAATCATTGGGCAGCTCGTACGGCTCGCCGAAGGCCTCGCCCTCGTGCAGCGCGCCCAGGCCGCCGGTAATGTACATCTTGCGCTCGGTCATGTCGTGCCACTGGCGCAACATGGCGTCGAAGAGCGCCTGCTCGCCGGTCTCCAGGTAGGCATCGGTGACGCCGGCCGTCAGATAGAGCTGGCGCACGGCGTGACCCTCCATGGTCGAGGCATCGCGCACGGGCACATGATCCTGATAGTACTTGGTCGGCGTCCAGCGGTAGATCGGCTTGAGGTGGCCCTGGCCGCGTTCGTCCAGGAAGAAGATGCGCCAGATCCAGATAGCGCTTCTCGCCGGTCTCTCGGTAGAGTTCGATCAGCCCCATCTCGATCTCGGGATGGCCCGGCGTCGAATGGCGTTTGTCCGGCCCGAAGACGCCGTCGATGTTGTCGGCCACACGGCAGGCGATGTCGAGCAGCCGCCGGTCGCCCGTGCCGCGCGCATAGGCGACCGCAGCCTGGAAGAGATGCCCGGCACAGTAGAGTTCGTGGCCGTGCTCGATGTCGCTCCAGCGCTGGTCCGGCTTGACAACCTGCCAGTAGGAGTCCAGATAGCCGTCGTCGGCCTGGGCCGCTTCCAGCAGATCGATGGCGTTGTTGGCCATCTCTTCCAGTGTCGGATTTGGATTGGCGGCCAGTTCGTAGCCGATGGCCTCCAGCCACTTGTAGACGTCCGAATCCATAAACATGGGCGTGCGATAGTCACCCTCGCCCGCACCGGCGGCCAGGCGCAGGTTGTTGAAATTGCCCGATTTCTCAAGCTGGGCATAGCCGGTGATCAGGCTGACGGCTGCGGTTGGTCTCCTGGCGCTTTGACCAGAAACCATCCTGCAGTTTGACGCCTTCCAAAGGTACCGTGCGCCAGCGTGCGTATGGGCTTTTTGTGGTATCGACAGGTCCGGTGGACATGGTGGGTGCTCCTTGGGTTTGTGATTAGGGAATGGAGATTAGGGATTACGGATTGGGGATTGGGCTGGCAACGCCAGGGCGACGACCGACTTGGCGGGCAGTTGGATCGTGAGAAGTTGGTCTTGCAAGTTCAACGTCGGCGAACGGGACGGGGTGGACAGCTTCCGGCTCGTCGAAGGTGTTGTGGGCGTTGACCGTGGAGGCCGTCAGCACGCGACCGCTGACGCCGGTCACTTGGCGGCCACGGATCGCACAGGTCACCGCCAGCGCCCGGTTGGGATCGGCATTGCTCAGCGTCAGGTTGACGACGCCGGCGCCGTCCAGCGAAGCCGTGCCGCTGACCGCAGGGATCTTTTCGCCGTCCAGGGCATACGCTTCGCACGCCAGGTCCATGGGCAGCAACGTGGCATCCTGGTGCACCTTGTACATCTCGAAGACGTGATAGGTCGGCGTCAGGACCATCTGCTCGCCGTCGGTCAGCACCATGGCCTGCAAGCACGTTGATGGTCTGGGCGATGTTGGCCATGTGCACGCGGTCGGCGTGCTGGTTGAAGATGTCGAAGGTCACGGCGGCGACCAGGGCATCGCGCAGGCTGTTCTGCTGGTAGAGAAAGCGCGGGTTGGTGCTCCGGCTCGACCGCGTACCAGGTTCCCCACTCGTCGACGATCAGGCCGACCTGCTTCTCCGGGTCGTATTGATCCATGATCGTCGAGTGACGTTCGACCAGTTCGCGCATTTGTAGCGCCGCCTGCAGGACCTCGAACCATTCAGCTTCGCCAAACTCGGTGGCCGAAAGGTGGGGTCTGCGCTGGCCGCCGAAGGTGTAGTAGTGCAGGCTGAGGCCGTCCATCAGCAGGCGACCGCCCCGCCCTCGCGCCATGCGCATGAGCGTTTCGGTCCAGTGGTAGTCGTCGTCGGCCGCGCCGCAGGCGATCTTGTAGATCGGCTCGTCGCCGAAGCTGCGCACGTAGGTCTGGTAGCGCCGATACTGATCGGCGTAGAACTCGGCGGTCATGCTGCCGCCGCAGCCCCAGTTTTCGTTGCCCACGCCCCAGTAGCGCAGCGGCCACGGCTCATCGCGTCCGTTGCGGCGGCGCAGATCGGCCATGGGGCTGATGCCGTCAAAGGAGATGTACTCGACCCACTGCTGCATCTCCTGCACCGTGCCGCTGCCCACGTTGCCGCAGATGTAGGGCTCGCAGCCCAGCTGCTCGCACAGGTCCAGAAACTCGTGGGTGCCGAAGTGGTTGTTCTCGGTCACGCCGCCCCAATGCGTGTTGACCATGGTCGGGCGCTGATCCTTGGGGCCGATGCCGTCCTTCCAGTGATATTCGTCGGCGAAGCAGCCGCCCGGCCAGCGCAGATTGGGAATCTTGAGCGCACGCAGCGCCTCGACAATGTCGTTGCGCATGCCACGCGTGTTGGGGATCGGCGAATCCTCGCCCACCCAGACGCCGTCGTAGATGCAGCGGCCCAGGTGTTCGGCAAAGTGGCCGTAGATGTGGCGGCTGATGGTCTGCTTGCCCTGGTCGGCGTTGATGGTGATGTGGTTCATTGGTTCTGCCTCATGGATATTCATGCTGTTAGCAGTCTGTCGAAGAGATAGCCGAAAGGCGGATAGCGCTCCGTATCACGCCTTCTCATAGTCCATAAATAGACTGTATTCGCCACGAATGGCGCCCTGGTTGACAAATGGGTGAAGCCAGATGGTTTGCTTTTGTTTGCCGGGCAGGGCTGCATTGGCCTCGCTCGAAGCAAAGAGCGGGCCGCGCCCGCGCATGGTACCGGGCATCCTCAATAGCGGTCCAACCATCCCATCCGGCGCAGCCTCTTCCACAATGTCCCGCACAACCTGCTCAGGATCGATGCACAGGGAGAGGTCTTCAGGGTAGAGGCCGCGTCGATGGTGAAAGACCAGCGTCTCCGGTTGAGCGTCCTGGAAATAGGCGTAGGTCAGGGGCCCACGCATGAGTGCGATCACATCGTCGTCGGCCTGGCAGCGAATCGTCATGGGCAGATCGAGTTGTACAATATCGCCCGGCGACCAGCGCCGCTCTATCGACATAAATTGGCCCGCCTGAGCCGCGACATCGCTGTGGCCGCCCGACTGGCTGACCACATGGGCGGTAGCCCCGGCTGCATACTCTGGAATGCGCAGATGCAACCTGAAGTTGGCAGGTTGTGCGGGATCGACATGGATGGTTATCTTGCCCGACGTTGGAAAATCGGTTTGCTGGCGCAGCGTAATCGTCGGCTGTCCCGGCGGTCGTAGTACTACCTCGCTATCTGAATAGAGAAAAAGAGCAGGCTCGTCGCTACGCAAGCCGGCCAGATAGGTCGGCATCCGTCCGGCGATGCGATGGCCGGCGGCGTTGCAACAGTTTGGCCCCTCGGGTTCGCGTGCCCGCCCGTTGAGCGGAGTGAAGTAGCTCCAGTTGGAGCCGTCGGCAAGCTGAGCGGCCAGAAAGTGATTGAACAGATCACGTTCAATCTCGGCTGCATAGCGGGCTTCGCCGGTCCACTTCAACGCTTGATCGAGCAGCAATATCCAGGTGTGCTGCGGACAAACCTCGATCTGGTTACGTGCATTGTAGTATTTGTGGGGCACGTAGCGTTCCAACGAGCTCATGCCGCCAGTGAGGAAGATCCATTCATCGGCCAGCCGATCCACCGAACCCAGCACCACATCGCGATATTCCTCTTTGCCCATGGCGTTGTAGAGTGCGGCAATGCCCAGCAAGGTCATATGAAAGGTATGGGCGTGCATATTTTCACGCAGGTCAAAAACGTCACGTTCGCCGGCGGCAAACTGTTGCATTGCCGTGTAGCCGCAACTGTGATTGGCCTGGGGATAGGCGGCCCACCAATCATCCCAACAGGCCAGCGTCCGTTCACACCAATCGACATAGCGAGGATCCCCGGTACGCTGACCCAATCGTGCGATCGGTTCCAGAATCAGCGTGCCTTCGCCGCCGTCGTGACCATTGCCGGGAAAAGGCCCCACCAATGGGAACTGGCCGGCTTCTACGCCCCACAGAGCCATGATGTAGTCGCCCAATCGCTGGGCAGTGAGCAGCGCCTGCTCATTGCCCAGCAGATCATAACAGACCAGCAGACCGTGCAACACGTAGTACATCTCATACAATTCCATCCCGCGTGCCGGCGTCCGATGAAAACGACTTGTGATGCCAAGGTAGCCGTCATCCTCCTGACTGGCGGCCAAACGGGAAACGATCTCCTCCACTCTGGCCAACAGCGCCTGATCGTCGGCGATGAGCGCGGCATAAGCGGACGCATCCAGCCACTTCCCGACTTGTTCACCCATCCAGAACCAGTCATCGTAGTTCTTGCGTTCGTGCAGTCGAATAAACTGCTCAGAGAGCAGGGCATCCTTGAGCCGACCCGCTCGATCGGCATCAAAACGTTGCCCCAAGAAACCGCCAACCGCACGAATATCTTGGGGAAGAACATTGGAAACGACTGGGGCTTTCATTCTTTGGCTCCTAATTTGACGGTAGTAAACAGTGGCATGGTCGTCCCAGAGAGGCAGGAGTGAGATACAACTTCGCTACTATGGCAAAAACGTGTAATGAACTATGCCCGAATTGTCGACGGGCGCGACGAGGGCCGGAATGTCCGGCCCCGATCACGCTCAATTATCCCTTCAAGCCGCTCAACACGATACCTTGAATGAAGTAGCGCTGGGCGAAGAAGAAGAGCACGACAACCGGCAGAATCATGGCTGTGGACGCGGCCATCAACAGATCCCAGCGGGTGCGCATGACGCTGCGGAAGGTAGCTAGACCGATGGCCACAGTGAAGTTATCCGGCGAGTTCAGATAGAGAAGCGGGCCGATGAAGTCGTTCCAACCGAAGAGGAAGGTGAAGATGGCGACCGCTGCCAATGCCGGCTTGGCCAGCGGCATCATGATGCGCCAGTAGATGCCGAATTCCGTACAGCCGTCGATGCGAGCGGCATCGGCCAACTCTTCGGGTAGCGTACGAAAAAACTGGCGCAGCAGGAAAATATTGAAGGCGCCGCCGCCGAAGAAATAGGGTACGGTCAGGGGAAGAAACGTATCGATCCAGCCCAGCCGACTGAAGATGATGAACTGGGGCACCATGAGCACGAAATAGGGGACCATCATGGTCGAGAGCACGATGGCAAACCAGAAATCGCGGCCGGGGAAGCGGATGCGGGCGAAGCCATAGGCGCAGAGAGATGCCGATCCCAGGATGGCAATAAGGTTCAACAACACGATGATCAGCGTGTTCATGATATAGATGTTGAACGGCTTGTAGGTGAGGGCTTCGACATAGTTCTGCCAGCGGACCGGATTTGGAATCCACTGCGGCGGAAACATAAAGATATATCTTTCCACCTTCAATGAACTGGTCACCAGCCATACGAAGGGCAGAATCATGACGACAGCGCCGGCGATGAGCACCAGCCAAGTCAGAATTCGCCACCAACGTTCTCCGTCGGTGAGCGCGCCTGTTGCCCGAGCTGTGAACGATGGCTGATTCGAGCCGGCACTATGTATCCTTGAAGCCTGATCTAGGCTACTCATTGACAGTCTCCACGATGGCTATCCAGTATTCTCCGACTTATTTCAAGGCGATCAGAGGTTTTGTTCGAAAATACCGCCGAGCTAGGAGCGGCAGCTCACGTTCCATCTTCGTAGTGAACCATTCCGCCAACATACTTGAAGACGATCAGCGTCAACAGAAGAATGATCAGAAAGAGCACCCACGCCAAGGCCGCCGCATACCCCATATCCAGGTATTCGAAGGCGTTGCGATAGAGATAGAGCACGTAGAAAAGCGTGGAATTCTGAGGACCGCCGTCGGTAATCAGATATCCGGCGGTGAAGATCTGGAACGTGCCGATGATGCCGATGATCAGGTTGAAGAAGATGACCGGCGACATGAGTGGAATGGTAATATGCACGAGTTGCCGCCAACGGCTGGCGCCATCGATCTTGGCGGCTTCGTAGAAGACCTCGGGAATTCCTTGCAGGCCGGCCAGATAGATGATCATGCTGCCGCCCAGACCCCAAAGGCTCATCAGAATCAACGCCGGCAGCGCCCAATCCGGATCCTGTAACCACTGGACCTTGGGCAGACCGATGGCCGTGAGCAGTACATTCAGCAGACCAAATTCCGTGTTAAGAATCCAAGCCCATAGTACTGCCGACGCTACCGCAGGCACAATACTGGGCAGATAGTAAACGGTACGAAAAACGCTGATCCCGCGCACCCTGGCATTCATCAGAAGCGCTAGTATAAATCCGAGCACCAAGGAGACTGGGACAGAGATCAATGTGAAGACAGTCGTCACCTTCAGCGATTGCCAAAAAAGCGAATCACCCCACAGTTTCAGGATATTTTCGAAGCCGACATACTCGGGATCGCTGATCAGATTCCAATCGGTAAAGGTCAACCAGACCGCCATCAATGCAGGAGCAGCAAACCAAAAGATGAATCCAAGAATAAACGGCGAGATGAAGAGATAGCCGGTGATTGTTCGCCTATGCGCCGCTTGCCGGGGCACAAACCGGCTCGACCAACTGCTTGTGGCTTGCATGGGTGGGTCCTTCTGATTACGTGATGTGGGCTGCGAAACTGCCTGCTGCGTGCTACTTGCGACGTGAGGTCCGATTCACGCAGCAAGCAGCACGCAGCAGCCTCCTTAGCCCATTTCCTCGATCAAAATCTCGTTCGCAACCGGAACCGCCTTGGACATCGCCTCTTCGGCTGTGGCATCGCCGATCCAGATGGCGTCCATGGCCGGTGTAATGATCGCCGCGGCCTTGGGTGCGCCGGGTCCAAGATAGAGGACATGGCCATATTTCGGCAGGTACTGAGTCGGGATCAGTTCGTATCCCGCCGGGTGGACTTCGGGGGACATCCAAGTGGACAAGCCCTCTTCTGTCATCAGCTCTGATTGACTAGGCAGCCAGAGACCAGTGCGACAGAATTGGGTCTGATAGAATGGCGTCGACAGGAAGCGTACCCACTCCCAAGCCGCATCCGGTTCCGGTGTCGCCGACAACGCGGAATGTAGATGGGCCTGCATGTCGGTGGCAGGCTGCACCATCATCGGCAGCACGCCGGTACCCAGCGTGGCGTTGATTTCCTTCATCCAGTCCAACGCCCACGAGCCGTCGATGGCCATAGCCATCTTGCCCGTCTCCAACATCTGGGTGTTGCTCATGCCCAGGCTCTCCATGGCCGTAGATTGGGGCATGACCTGCTGCACCAGCATCAAGTCGGCGATACGCTGCAGGGCTTCGGTCGCTTCCGGCTGATCGAGCGTCAACAGCTCAGTTTCGGGATCGACCCATGTTCCGCCGTTTGCCGCAATCGCCGCGTGCAGCGGAACCTGCCAGGTTGGCCAGTGTACGCCCCAACGGTCAACGTTTTGAACATCGAAACCTGCATCACCCGGATGGTTGCCGTTGACGTCGACGGTCATCGCTGTTGCCACCTCCAGGAAGTGGTCCCAGGTCCAGGCCTGTTCGGGATCGTTAGACGGTCCTTCGATGCCCTCGGCTTCAAAGATGTCGGCATTGTAGTAGAAATGAGGGGCCACCCAACAGGAGCCGATGCCGTACCAGCGTCCGTCCGAGGTGCAGCGATCCTTTTCCTGAGGCTGAATGAAATAGTCTTCGGCCCCTAGCAGCGAATCGGACTCTAGAAAATCAGTGATGTCCATCAACAGGTCATCGTGCACATACGTGCGATAGTCGCCGCCGCCGATAAATGCTGTATCAGGCGGCGTGCCGGCAGCAACGTTGGTCAGAAATTTTTCCTGATAGTTGTCCGGCGTATGCAGCCATTCAACCTTGATCTGGTCCTGTTCGGACTCGAAGACCTCGATGGCGGCCTTGACGCCGTAGATCCTCGCCGGTGCCGCCCCAGCCCATGAAACTGATCGTGACGGTCTCAGCGCTGCCGCCTGCTCCGCCTTCCGCAGCCGGCGCCTGTCCGCTGGGCGCGGCACAGGCCGCAAGCGCGACCATACCCATCATGCCGGCGCCGGCACGCATAAAGTCTCGGCGGCTCATTCCTCTTCGTGTTCTGTTTGCTGCCATGTCTGACCTTCTCCTTTGGATGATACGGGTGGATGATACGGCCTCGTGGATGAAACATTGTCGGAACATTTGTGGGCCAAGCTGTCGTGTGTCGTGCATGAAACATCTGCAATTCATCTGCTATCGGCGCAGCAGAAGGGGAAACCGGCCAATTGACCGGCAACATGTGGTACTCTATAATAGCATACTGTTTTGCACCTGTGACCCCTTTTCCGCCAGGATTCGGACAGAAATCAGACATGAATCAGACACCAACGCGCGACGTTTTCGTAAAAGATCTGCGCGATGCGCTCAACCATATCCAGGACCCGGCATTTCTGCGCCGAAGCCCACTGGCCGCAACGTTTGGCGTGGGGAACAAGTTTGACACGTTCTCAAGCTTGCAGCAGATCTTGGTCGACGCCATCCGCGCGCTGGATCCCGGCGACGATGAGCCAATGCATTCTCGTGCGTGGCGAACGTATGACTGCCTCTTCTACAGATACGTGCAGCAGTTCACCCAACAGGAAGTGGCAGACCAGATCGGCATCAGCACACGCCAGCTTCAGCGTGAGCAACAGGCCGCACTGGAACGGTTGGCCGATCAACTCTGGGAACGCATCGATCTCGACGCCGACAACGACCAGATGGTCACCGCCGACGGAATGCTTTCCGACGCGACCGTCGCCGTGGTCTCAGATGAACTCGAGTGGCTGCGTGACATCTCGGCCAAGGGACATGCTGAACCGGCTCAGTTGCTGTCGGCCGCCGTCAATCTGGTCGAGCCTCTGGCCGAAAACCACGGCGTTCGCATTTACCTGGAGATGGATACCGCATTGCCCGCTCTGGCAGCCAATGCGGTCGCTTTGAACCAGACGCTGCTCAACTTGCTGACCATTGCCATTCACCGGGCAGAGTGTTGTGAGCGCTGCGTACACATTTCGGCCCATGCAACGCGCTGGGGCACTCGAATAGAGATCTCGTGCGATGGAGGGCGCCGCACACCTGCCGCCGATGACAAGTCCAGCTTAGGCATGGCTTTTCAATTAGCCGAATTGGGCGGAGCAAAACTCAGTGTGGATGAGACAGGCGATAGATTTCACTCGACGCTGACCTTGCAGGCAATCGAACAGATGCCCGTTGTTGTAATCGATGACAATGAGGACGCGCTGCAATCTCATGCAGCGCTATGCCTCCGGCACACCTTTTCGAGTGGTTGGCGCCAGTACACCAGACCAAATCTTCATCGCTGGTTGAGGAACATGACCCGGAAATTATCGTACTCGACGTGATGATGCCGGAAGTCAGCGGCTGGAACGTGCTCAATGAACTGCGCCGGCATCCTGCGACCAAGCATATCCCGGTGATCATGTGCACGATCCTGCCTCAAGAAGAACTGGCCCAATCGCTCGGCGCCAGCGGCTACATCCGAAAACCTGTCACTCGTGAGGCGTTTCTGGATGCCTTGAACCGGACTGTCGCACGGATGGCGCCAGAATCTCACTGACCGACTGTATACATGCAAGCAGATCGGGCGCGGAGACGCCTCCCTTGCGACTGATCGTCAAGGAATTGCTGACGATCGGTTCACCGCCGGCGTCCCGCGACGAGACGACCATCACCGGGATGTCTCGAATGGCCGGGTCGCGGCGCTTCTCCTCAAGCACCTGAAAGCCATCCATCTTGGGCATGACAAGGTCCAGCAACATCAGATCTGGACGGCGCGTGCGCAGCAGATCGAGCGCTCTCCGTCCGCTTGACGCCCTCAAAACCTGGTAGGGCTTGGACGAACGTCGAGAGCATACGACCAAAAAGTTGCAGAAATTCCGCGTTGTCATCGACAACAAGGATGGTCTTGATGCGCTTCATCGACCTCAACGATAGCGTCCAGCAGCTTTTCGCGTGTGACCGGTTTGATCAGGTGGCGGACGACGCCGAAGCGCTTGAACTCAGCATCGTCATCGGGTATCCAACAATTGAAGACCGGCGTACCGAAGGGGATATCGACCATGGCGGTGGCCGACAGAGCCTGCCCATCGATCGGTGAGCCGTTTACGACCACGGCTTGGGCCGGCGACTGTTGCAGCGTGTCGATTGCCTGGTCAATAGTCATCACATGTTCCACCTCGATATCGTCAGCGTAGCGAGAGAGCAGCGAGGCCAACGCTTTGCCCTCCTCCAGCAGTACATAGCGCGGCGTCAGAGTGGGAACCGGAGCCTTGGACCGGCGCGTTCTTGGCTCATAGGGCTGATACGGATTGATCCAAACCCGTGCAGCGTTGCCCCGGTCCTGCTCGCCCGGCTTCAGAGCGGGCAGGCTGAAAAAGACGCATGTGCCGGCGCCGACTGCGCTCTCCACCCACATCTTGCCCCCGTGCATCTCGACGATCTTTCGGCTGATGCTCAACCCCAATCCGCTGCCGCCATAGCGACGATAGATTGACCCGTCCAATTGCTGAAATGGCTCAAACATAATCGCCTGACGTTCCAACGAGACGCCGGGGCCTGTGTCGCGAACCGAGATGGTCACTACGCTATCGGCATGTGCCATCGCGATTGAGACGCCCCCCTCGTTTGTGAACCGACCCGCGTTGCTCAGTAAGTTGATGATGACTTGGCGAACGCGCGTGGGATCGCAGTCCATGAGTGGAAGCTCGCCGCCATCTTCGACCGTGAGATAGAGTTTCTTGGTCTCGAAGAGCGCCCTGACAGCATCGGCAGCCTCATGAATGATCGAACTCACGTCCGCCGTCTCCCGGCTGAGCGCCATGCGTCTGGCATCAACACGACTCAGATCGAGCACATCGTTGATCAGGCCTGCCAGGTGCTGGCTGTTCTGCTGGATTGCGCTAATGTCGGACAACAAGGCAGGCGGTAACATAGGACCGTAGATCTCGGGCGAACGGGTAATCATTTCGCTGAAACCGATGATCATGTTGAGTGGCGTGCGCAGTTCGTGGCTGACATTGGCGACAAACTCTTCCTTGACCCGCCGCGCATCCTCTGCCACCTCATTCATCGCCTTGAGTCTGTCCGAGAGCCGGGCCAGTTCCAGATCGGCATGCACGAGGTCTTCCTGGATCTGCTTCAGTTCCACCTGTTGTTCCCGCGCTTCCTCGATCTGGTTGCGAACCTGTTCCACGTCGGACAATGAAAGACGGGTCATGGTCAAGAGTGAATCGTAGCTGAGCCAGGCCGCAAACGAAGCAATCGCGCCCGTCGTGATGAGCAGCAGGGCATCAGTCGAACCCAAAGGCGGCAATAGACCGCCGCTGGTAAGCCAAACAAAGGCCAATACGACAACAAGACCTGCCCAGACGGCAGCCGCGCTACTCAACATGACCACTGCCGTAAGTGGGACAAGGATGAGGAGAGGTGAAAGAGCGGTTTGCTGCAACAGGTGGATGGCTACAAATACCGTGAGGCTATAGCCGATCAGCCAGAGAATCTGGGCGCTCCGGAAATGCCGTTTCTCCAACGTCCATGTCGCTACGACGGTGATCAGTAAGAGGATTGTCGTCTGGCCCAGCACGTACGCATACTGGCCGGGCCAGCGCGCCGCGACAAATAATTGCAGCAATATCAGTGGACTTGACACGCCCAGCACAATGCGTCGTGATGTAGAGTTCGCCAGTTCTTGTAGCGAAATGCGAACAAAAGGCTGGACTTCCGGCGGCTCTAGCACCGAAGACGCCTTCGTAGTGCTATGCGACATAAACCCTCCTCACGCATCGATCCGACAACGATTCACATCGAACCAATCATGGCCTTGCGAACCATACAATGTTTACCACAGCGGAAATTTGTCAGGATCCGCCAGCAGCCCGGCTAGATTGAAGACGATCAGCCCGCCTGTCCCCGCTTCGCTCGCCGACCTTCCTACCTCGGCAAACTCCTCTGCCGTGAATGCGGTGTCCTCGGCCAGCGCCTCGACCACGGGCCAGACGTCGCACTCGACCTGGTCGCGCAGCGCAGATGTCACCTGGCCGGGCCAATCGATGCCGCGGCCGCAAAGCCGGTGGTAGACCATGGGCGAGAGCACGTCGACGCGCGGGCCGAGCAGAGCCGGATCCTGGCCGACGATACGGAGATGAGCCTGATCTATAGGCAGATTGTCCAGCGCCTTGCCCGTCCATGGAACGGTGAAGAGGCCCAGCAAGGCATTGGGCCGCTGCTGCCTGAGCACGGTGCGCGCCTCGTCAACGAACGAAGCAATCTGTGCACATCGCCAGGCAACCCAGTCGTCTGCCGCATTGGCCAGGATCCAATCGGCCGCTTCCGCCGCCTCTGCTGAAGTGGTGGGCAGCATAACGCCGGTTTCCGCCTGAAACTGGGCCAGCGTCGCCGGGTCGAACGAACTGTGGTAGAGTTTCGGTTCGCCGCTCTCCCAGCGTGCAGGCCAGCGGATGAAATCGAGCCAGAGACCGTCCAACGGCAGTTCGGTCACCAGTTCGGCCAGTTGGTTCAACCGTAGCTCCCTGACCGTTTGCGATACCGGCAGTAGCGGGCGGTACCACTCTTGCACGGGCGCCGGTTCACCTGAGGCAGTGATAGGGCGGCTGCCGGCGATCTCTTGCCAGAGGTTGTCGTTGTCCATAAAGATGGTGTGGGAGGCATAGACCTTGAGACCGACGCTCTTCAACGCCTCACACCAGATTGCATCGTGATGCTTCAGGAATACGCCGCCAATGCCGGCTTGATACAGGCGCCTGCCGATCTCATCCGGTTCCAGTCCGACAAGCGCCGGCAACCCAGGAGCCAGGCCATAGGCAATCACAGACATTGGTTCGCTCCTCCCATACGCGGTTGACATTCGCATCCCCATGGTCCAATATAATGTAGGACGTGCAGTGCTCTCTCAATCATACAACCATTCCGAAAGTGCGGCCACCGAGCAACGAACCGTGGGTGCATTTCACGCCGGGGGCAGGATTTCACGTGCCGGGGACGGTCCAGGATATCTTGGCATGACCCAATTGGATCTGGACCGTCCCCGGCACGTTGTGGTACCAAATCTGAAATGCACCCACAAACCGTTCACTACAGCGCCGGCAGCTTCACAGAGCAGTAGGTTGTTGAACCGAAGACAATTTTGCCTGCCCGACAGCGTGCAGAAACTGAGAAAATACCCATGAAGAATCTACTGAAGCTAATTGCCAGTACGCGTTTCCTGGTCCTGATCCCGGTGCTCGGACTGCTCATCTTGGCGGCCACACTCTTTGTCCTCGGCGGTATCAGCCTGATCGCGTTCATGTTTACTACAGTGTCAGAGCTCGGCGCGGCCGACGACTTGATCTTCCAGATCGTGGAGTTTATCCACTTTTTCCTGATCGGCACCGTGCTCTACATCACGGGCATGGGACTCTTTCAGCTCTTCATCCAACCGTTGGACCTGCCGGGCTGGCTGAAGATCGACGATATCGAACAGCTCGAACTCAACCTGGTAGGCGTCGTCGTCGTGATCATCGGCGTCAACTTCCTGCGCGTCATCCTGGAACCCGGCGATCTCAACCTGCTCAACTACGGCGTGGGCTATGCCTTGCCGATTGCCGCGCTCTCCTACTTCATGGCCGTGCGTTCCAAAGCGTTGGGCGGCAAGCAGGAACCGCGACAGGGTGACAACGACTCGTCGGAGCCGCCGGTCGAAGGATCGTAATTGTCCCGTTTTCTTCTTCACGGAGGTCTCTGATGGTTACACTGCTTGGCGCGATGACACTCATGCTCAGTTTTTTTCATGACCTTGGCGACGTATTCCGCGATCCCAAGACGCGTGTGTTGCTGGTCTGGGTTGCCATCCTCTTGGGCGTCGGCACCATCTTCTATTCGTTAACCGAGGGATGGAATGTTGTAGACGCTTTCTATTTCTCCGTGATCACGCTCACCACTGTCGGATTCGGTGATTTTTCGCCGACAACCACAGTCGGCAAACTCTTCACTGTCGTCTACATCTTTTGGGGTCTAAGCATTATCGTGGCCTTTGCCAACGCGCTCATAAAAAAACATGCCGAACGGATCGTCACTCGCGCCAATAGTCGCGCCCACGCTTCGCAGACAGCCGCAGCCGCGTCGGCTGCGGCGCCTTCCGCAGTACAAGAGACTGGGCAGGATGGATGAGGCTCGTTCCCATGAACAACTTCCACACGGGTCAACGTTTTTTCAACCGGCTGCTTCTCCTTGCAGCCATCATCGCCATCGTGCTCATTTGGCCGTACATGAGTTCGGTCATTCTGGCCATTACGTTTGCCGCTGTCCTTCAACCTGTGCATCGTTTTTTCTTGCGCAAGGCTCACAATCGAATGGGGATTGCTACAGCGTTGACCGTCGTCACGACGATCCTACTGGTCGGCATTCCGCTGATGTTCGGCGCATTTCTCCTCTTCGACTCCTTCGCTGCGCTCGCCGGCGACGCAGCCGTGGCATTGCGACGGCCCGACAATGTACTGATGACATCGGTGAAGACGCTGGAGGAGTGGATCGCCTCAACCGGCCTCGCCGAACAGTTTCAGCTTGGAGAACCTGAGATCGCGCAATCGGTCAGTGGATTTGCGGTTGATATTGGCGCTCAGTTCCTCGCTTGGTTGGCTTCGGTCGGCACATCGACCTACAACTTGATCGTACCAGCCATCCTCTTTATCTCCTTGTTGGGGACCTTCTTGGCCAATGGCAAACGCGTAATTCAACTGATCAAGGAGATCAGCCCTCTGGACGATGCCGTTAATCAGCTCTTTTTGGATCGGCTGAACATCATGGCACGAGCCATGATACTCAGTATCGTGGTCATTGCTGTCATTCAAGGCGCTGTGACGGGACTGATCATGGCAGTCGGCGGTACGCCCCACATTTTGCCCCTGACCCTTTTGGCGATCCTCTTTTCGATCTTGCCTGCAGGCGCCGCCGTGATTGCCGTACCCGTGGGACTGATACATTTCCTGGTCGGCAACACGTGGGAGGGCGCGCTGATCATCCTTGCCTCGGTCACGATTGTTGCCAGTCTGGACAACCGACTACGGCCATTGCTCGTTTCCAAGGATGCCTATTTGAACCGTCCTTTTGTGCTGTTGAGCGTTTTCAGCGGCGTGGCCCTCTTTGGCTTCATGGGCGTCGTCTATGGTCCGCTCATCATGATCTTCGTCTCAACCACAGCGGAGGTCTACTTGAAATACTATCGTCCCGGCCTGCCGACCGCCACCGTCGGGAAAGACGACGAACCACAAACCGGTCAACCAGCGGTCGAGGACGCAGGTACGCCCATCACGCCCAATTCTTCTCAAGCAGTCTCCGGCACTAAGCGCCCTTGCCCTGGCCAATCGAGAGGAGATGATGAACCTCGAGCAGTCTGACCGGGATCGGGGATGCGAATTCGGCCGTTCACCGATTCTGGTCACAAAGTTATATCGACCGCCCATGGAAACCGCCATCGCGCGCTGACGCTTTTTTCGGCGCCGCCAGGCTATGGCAAGAGCATGCTTGCCAGCATGTGGATGGAGACGACCGACTGGCCAAGCGTACTATATCGCAACAGACCCTTGACCCTCATCTCGACGCCGGCAGACTATGGCACGAGCACTCTGGCCAGCATGCGGCTGGAAGCCAGCGGGGATGCTGGCGCCTAGGTTTCGCTGGATAGATAAGCAGATTTCCGAATCCCTTGAGAACCCACTGGACAATCTACCGGTGGAATCTTTGCATGCCAGAGCGCTTGCCAGAGCCGTACCGGCGGGCGCTCTGCAAATAGAAGATCGATTTGCAGAGACCACGAGTTTGTTGGATGAGACTTGCATGGACTCAGCGTGGCCGGTTGCGATTCGAGCCAGACTCATGGCCACTCTTTGTAATCTCTGCTTCCTGGACGGAAATCTGCCCGGGGTGTTGGGCTGGGCATAGAGGGCGGTGCAATTCTGCCAGAAGGCCCATCTCTCCTATTCGGTGAGCCTGGCACGACATTATTTGGGCATCACATGACTACTTGGGCATCATATGCTATCTGCGCAACAAGCTCGAGCAAGTAGAAGTCCATCTCCTGCCGATAGTAGAAAACCAGGCCGTGGTGGCGCCGTCCCATCTGAGCATGAGCAGCTTTGCACTGGCGCTAATCACACTCTATCGAGGACGATACGTATACATATCTAGCGCATCTATGCCAAACTCGACGTCCACAGCCGCTATGGATCCGTAGACAGAGTTCGAGAGCTGGGCCTGCTATAGCCCAGCGTTTTCTAAGGCTCCACCAAACTTGCCTACCTGAGTCTCCCCAATAGTTCTCCAATATTGGGGATGCCTTCTCCCCATTCCATGGTTAATAATACGACAACGTTAAATTCAAGGCTCTGAGAGCTTGCGTAAGCGAGATTTGCGAGAACGAGTGCGGTTATCGAGGTGCTCAACGACAAGTGCGGCGGCCTGAGCGGCGGAGAAGTCGAGGAAGAGGCATGACCGCACGCAACAAAGTGCGCACATTGGCAAGTGAAAGGTTGGGCAAGGTATCGATTTCGTACTGTTCGAGCAGAAAAGGGTCTCGGGGATGGTCGCGAGCCCAGTCGAGTTGAGTTTCGGTAACAAACCAACTGGCAAGAATCGTGAAGGCGAGATGATGCTCCCAGGCTCGGAACTTGATGGCTTGAAATTCATCCCACCCGAGTTCGGATTTGGCGTCTTGGTTAGAGCGCTCAATGAAGTAACGCTGCGATTTGTGTTGCGCCATGGTAAGTAACGAGGTGTCTTCCGAGGCATTGCTCAGGGAATAGGTGATTTTGGCGCCGTTTTTGCGCATGAGCAGCCATTCTTGGCGCAGCGTGCCATCGGCATCAACTGTCCAGACACGGCGACGAGCAAAATCAGCTTCGAGCATGCCCCGTTCGCAAGGACGCAAGACAAAAGTTCGCCATTCGGTGCGGGAATGGTCGACAAGTTCCTTGGCCAAGGCAAAGATGCCCAATATCTCGGGCTGTTTAGCCGGTTTCCCTTGTTTGGTCAGTGGGTAATAGACCAGCGGTTTTTCAAGATAGACTCGAGTATTCTCGGGAATATCCGCATAATACTCGATGTTCAATTGGTCTAGTTGGTCACGGAACCAGCCTTTGCGACCATAAAGCGAGTCGCAATCCACGGCGTCGAAGGGCACGCCACTGTCTTGAACTTGCTTGACCATTTTGAGCGCCAATTCCAACTTGGTGGCGAACACTTGCTCTTTCGGAATGCCTATACGCTTACGTTTGGCCGCATTTTGCGGCGTAAACCATGCTTCAGGGAGGTAAAGTTCACCATTGATCCATGTCTGGTAGCCATCATTGGTCAACGATAGAAAAACGCCAACCTGACACATGTCGACTTTGCCCAATCGACCGTTGTGTTGGCGTCCGGCTCCAGCACTCGTATTGCCCGATTTCGCATCCGCACTTTCGTCGATGATGAGGACGCTACCCGTAGAAAATTCTGGACGCAGGCTGACTTCATAGCAGACTGCTTCGATTAAGCGAGGGCCTGACCACGGTGAATCGCTGATGAATTGCTGCATATTCTGTATCGGTACACCACTTGTGCGTGCAATATTCGCCATCGTCCGTTTCGTTTCCATTCGCATCAGGCAACTCAGATAATGGAAGCCGTAATCACTCGTATCATCTGTTTGTGTCATCAAGTACGGACGGTAGCGATCATAATATTCACTCAGCCGACTCTCCAGTCCCATGATTGCTTCGAGCGAGAGTCCCCAACGTTCGATTTCTGTTGTGTTTTGTCTCGTTTGCATATGGCTTTTTGCCACATGCGCTCTCATTTAGCCTAATTTAACGTTGTCGTACTACTATGGCCTGAAGCAGCACCCGGACGGCCAGACATTTCCCGGCCTCAGCATCCTGCGTTTCGACGGCGGGCTTTTCTTTATACATCTGGACGAACGTTCTGTAAAAGAGCCGACCGGATAAAACGCCGATTGAGCGTCCAGAGACAGCTTGTTGCCTGACCTGGAATCTGACCCAGGTTGTCCGCCTTGAAGGAGCGCTTCCAATAACTGCGCAAGCTGGGAAGTCGTCGCCGGACGAACCGGATCAGGTTCATTGCTGCTCTAGTGGTTCAGTGATCCGGGCAGGATACCTGCTCGTCGCTGGCCGTCGACATAGCGAGAGGAAAAACGTGATGAAAAGGAACGGCCAGGTTGTACTCGACCCCGCGATGCGTGCTGATGAGGCAGGCAAACTGATCCTGCGGCGTCTTTTGACTGTTATGCATGAGCAAGAAGCGGGCATCCGTGCGGATGTCGATCCGGAATGCCTGCACGAGTACCGCGTGGCCGTGCGCCGCACGCGCACGGCCCTGGGCCAGTTCGGTCGCGTCTTTCCGGAGGAACCGACCGCGCGTTTTCGGGAAGGCTTTCGCACACTGGGCTCGGCAAGCAACGAGTTGCGGGATCTGGATGTCTATCTGCTGGCCGAGGCAGACTATCGCGCTCTGCTGCCTTCGACGCTCAAGGATGCCATCACACCTCTCTTCACGCTGTTGAAACGGCGCCGAGCGGAAGCGTTTTCTCATCAGCTCGATTATCTGCAATCCACAGATTACGCTCAGTTTATGGCCGAATGGGAAGCATTTCTTAACGACGAAGAGCATGACGGCACGACGGCCAAGCATGCCGACACTGCGATCATTGACCTGGCGCGCAAGCGGATCTACAAACGCTTCCGGCGCATCATCAAAGACGGGACGTACATCCTGGATCACACCGAGGACGATCTGCTGCATGCGTTAAGGCTGGAGTGCAAACGCTTACGCTATTTGCTGGAATTTTCTGCAAGTCTCTTCCCTCAGAAGTCGATGACGCGGCTGATCGGCCAACTCAAACGCCTGCAGGATAACCTCGGCGAGTTTACCGACCTCGCGGTGCAGCAGGAAGCTTTGCTGGCGCTGGCCGATCAACTGCCGCTGGAGGATCCGGACGTGCCCCATGCGCTGATCGCCTCCGGCGCCTTGATTGGGGTTCTGGCCCGCCGGCAAGAGGCGGTCAGGGCGGAGTTTGCCGCAACCTTCACGAAATTTGCCACGCGCGCCAACCAGAAGCGCTATCGACACCTGTTTGATTCCAGGTAGCGCAGTATAGGAGAATGCACAGCGAACATCAGAGAGACGCCGAGAATACGATTCGTACTCACCTACTATGATCAGGGCGCAACGCCCGGGATGTGAAACATGACTGACGACCAACATGATGACCGACCTACTGGTGTGGCAGCCCGGCAAGACAGCGGCAGGGAAACGCGTAGACTAGTGCCGCGCCGCAGCCAAGGCGAGTGGATGCCGACCACAGACCGGGCCGACCCTATCAACCTCCTCCAGCAGCAGGACAAGGGACGCATCGAATATCTTCTGCCGATCAAATACGGTCGCATGATGGCCTCACCCTTCGCCTTTCTGCGTGGCTCGGCTGTCATCATGGCCTCGGACCTAGCGACGACGCAGTCCACCGAACTGGAAGTGGCGCTGTGCGGCGACGCACACCTCTCCAACTTCGGCATCTTTGCCACGCCTGAGCGCAACATCGTGTTTGACATCAACGACTTCGATGAAGTCTATTTTGGTCCCTTTGAATGGGATCTGAAGCGCCTGGCCGCCAGCGCAGTCGTGGCGGGGCGGAGCAACGGCTTCGATGCCGAAACCTGTACCCAACTGGCCCAGGTCGTGGCGGGCATCTATCGTGACGTCATGCGCAAAGCCGCCGGCATGCCCATCCTGGACGTATGGTACTCCCGAGTCGATGCAGATGATGTCGTAAGTATGTTTACCAAGTACGCCACGGCCAGCGCCAAACAGGCGCAGAAAACCGTCAAGGAAGCGCGTCGTCGCACATCGACCCGCACCTTGGAGAAGCTTACGCATGTGGTGAACGGCAAGCGTGAAATCATCAATTCGCCACCGCTGGTTGTCCGTCTCTCTGAACTCATGACCGATGAAGAAAAGGCCGCCGCTCGCCAGCAGGGCGATCTCGAAAAGGCATGGCAGGGCTATCTGGAAAGCCTGCCGCTGGAACGACGCCGTCTGCTCATCCGCTATCGCATTACCGACGCAGCCCTACGCGTCGGCGGCGTCGGCAGCGTCGGCACCCGCTGTCTCATTGCGTTGCTGGAAGGGGATAGACCGCAAGACGCCATCATCTTGCAGCAAAAGGAGTCTGGCCCTTCAGCCCTGGCTCCCTATCTCAAGCCCCATCCATTCACCAGTGAAGCTGAGCGCGTTGTGGTCGGCCAGCGCCTCATGCAGGCCTCGTCAGATATTTTCCTAGGCTGGAGCAAGGACGCCACAGGGATCGACTTTTACTGGCGGCAACTCAAAGATATGAAAGGCTCATTTGACGTCAGTGCCCTTGATCCACAAGGGTTAGGCACCTACTTGGCCATTTGCGCCGCCTGCCTGGCCCGGGCCCATGCCCGCACGGGCGATCCGATCGCCATCAGCAGCTATCTGGGAAAATCCGATGTTGGGATCAAGGCCATCGGTCAGTTCGCCATGGCCTATGCCGACCAGACCAAGAAGGATCATCAGTCTCTGCTCGACGCGATCGACAACGGCCGGGTCGTGGCCACGCCCGGTGTCTGATGTCACGGCCGGCACTTTGTCGGAGTGAAGCAAAATAGACCGCGAATGAGGCTGATAGGCAGCGATAGACAGAATCAATTCTTGACATATCCACCTCGGACTGGCTATACTGCAACGGTATAATGTCGTGTACCAATATGCAACGACAGTGCACCGGAGGAGTATTCATCACACCGCCGCCAGAGAGACGAGGCCATCGGCTGCAAGCCTCGTTCGCGCAGGAGATGGAGAAGGTCGCCGGGAAGTTGGCAGAATGAGAAATTGTCAACGTTCAATTGTCAACGTTCAATTGTCAATGGTCTTCGCACACATTGACAATTCACAATTGACAATTCACAATTGACAATTAGGTAGTTCTTGTCCGGGTACGCCCGTTACAGCGTCAGAGAGAGGCAGGCCGGAAATCCGGCTTGACCTAATCAAGGTGGTACCGCGGAGCCGCTTCGTCCTTGAACGAGGTGGCTTTTTTGTTGCCATAAATCAGTGATTTTGCAGTTATCTTTGCGCGACGTAGTCAAGGACAACAGACTCATGACTCAGACCAGTACGCCCACCACAGAAATGCCCAAAGCCTATGACCACTTGCAGGTGGAGGAAGAACTCTACCGCTGGTGGGACGAGAACGGCTACTTCCGGCCGGAACACCAGGAGGCCATCGGCCAGGCCGATCCCGAGGCCGAGCCCTTCACCATCTCCATGCCGCCGCCCAACGTCACCGGCGCGCTGCATCTGGGCCACGCCATCACCAGCAGCATCCAGGACATGCTGATCCGCTACAACCGCATGTTGGGCCGGCCCACGCTCTGGGTTCCCGGCTCGGATCACGCCGGCATCGCCACCCAGAGCGTGGTCGAGCGCCAATTGGAACAGCAGGGAACGTCTCGCCTGGAACTCGGCCGCGAGCGCTTCGTGCAGGAGGTCTGGGACTGGAAAGACGAATACCATGGCCGCATCACCGGCCAGCAGACGCGCATGGGCATCTCGTGCGATTGGCAGCGCGAGCGCTTCACGCTGGACGACGGCCTGAGCGACGCCGTGCTGGAAGCCTTCATCTCGCTCTACAATGAAGGGCTGATCTATCGCGGCACCTATCTGGTCAACTGGTCGCCCAACTTGCAGACCGCGGTCTCGGATCTGGAAGTGGAGTACACGCGAAGAGCCGGGCACTCTTCTACTACTTCAAATACATGCTGGAAGACTCGGACGAGTACATCTCGGTGGCCACGACCCGGCCCGAGACCATCCTGGGCGACACGGCCGTGGCCGTCCATCCCGACGATGAGCGCTATCAGGCGATGATCGGCAAGAAGGTCATCGTGCCCATCATCGGGCGGGACATTCCCATCATCGCCGACGAGTATGTCGACCGCGAGTTCGGCACCGGCGCGCTCAAGATCACGCCGGGCCACGATCCCAACGACTACGAGATCGGCCAGCGCCACGATCTGCCGATCATCAACATCATGAACAAGGACGCCACCCTCAACGAAGAGGCGGCCCCTATCATGACATGGATCGCTTTGCCGCACGCGAGAAGCTGTGGGCGGACATGGAAGCGGCGGGCCTGACGCATCAAGACCGCGCCGCATACGCTGCGCGTGCCCCGCTCGCAGCGCGGCGGCGAGATCATCGAGCCGATCGTCAGCACCCAGTGGTTCGTGAAGATGGAGCCGCTGGCCGAACCGGCCATTGAAGCCGTGCGCAACGGCGCCATCAAGATCGTGCCCGAGCGCTTCGAGAAGATCTACTTCCACTGGATGGAGAACATCCGCGACTGGTGCATCAGCCGCCAACTCTGGTGGGGTCATCGCATTCCCATCTGGTACGGTCCCGACGGCCACACCTTCGCGGCCCGCTCAGAGAGCGAGGCGCTGGAACAGGCCATCGAGTACTACGGCGACACCGTCCACCTTGAACAGGACGAAGACGTGCTCGACACCTGGTTCAGCAGCGGACTCTGGCCCTTCAGCACGCTGGGCTGGCCCGAGCAGACCGAGGATCTGCGCGACCTACTATCCGACCAACGTGATGGAGACCGGCTACGACATCATCTTCTTCTGGGTCGCGCGCATGATCGTGCTCGGGCTCAAGTTCACCGGACGAGGTGCCCTTCGAAACGGTCTATCTGCACGGGCTGGTGCGCGACGAGACCGGGCGCAAGATGAGCAAGAGCCTGGGCAACGTGCTCGATCCGCTGGACCTGATCGCCGAGTACGGCGCCGACGCCCTGCGCTTCACGCTGCTGACCGGCGGCACGCCCGGCAACGACATGAAGCTGAGCGTCACGCGCATCGAGGCCAATCGCAACTTCGCCAACAAGATCTGGAATGCGGCCCGCTTCGTGATCATGAACCTGGGCGACGCAGCCCTGCCCATGACCGACGAGGCCGAATCGCTTCGAGCGGACCTACGCGCTGCCCGACGAGTCCGAGCTGTCGCTGGCCGATCGCTGGATCCTGAGCCGCCTGGCCCATACGCAGCAGGAAGCCACGCGGCTGATCGACAACTGGCAACTGGGCGAGGCCGGACGCCAGCTCTACGAATTCCTCTGGAACGAATATTGCGACTGGTACATCGAAGCCTCCAAGGTGCGGCTCTACGGCGACGATCCGCGAAGCGGCCCAGGCGGCTCGCCAGGTCCTGGCCTATGTGCTTGGAGCAGAGCCTGCGCCTGCTGCATCCCTACATGCCCTTCGTGACCGAGACCATCTGGCAGAATCTGCCCGGCCTGGCCGAGGAGGCCGACGCGCTGATCGTGGCCCGCTGGCCCAAGAACGCCGGGCGCATCGACGACGAGCGCCGAAGCGGAGTTCGGTCGCATCCAGGAGATCGTGCGCGGCATCCGCAACGCACGCAGCGAGTACGATGTGGAGCCGGCTCGTCGCATCGTGGCCCTCTTCAGCGCCGGCGATCAGGTCGATCTGCTCGAGCAGAATCTCGCGCTGCTGGCAACGCTGGCCCGCCTCGACGCCGACCAGGTTGAGATTGCCGAGACGTTGCCTGCGCCGGACAGCGCGGCATCGCTGGCCGCCGGCGGCGTGACCGTCTATCTGCCGCTGGCCGGCATGGTCGATCTGGAGGCCGAGCGCAAGCGCATCGAGAAGGAGCTGGCCAATGTCGACAAGCAGCTTGACGCGCATCGACGGCCTGCTGAGCAACCCCGGCTTCACCGACAAGGCCCCGGCCAATGTGATTGAGCGCGAGCAGAACAAGAAGATCGAGTTGGAGGGGCTGCGAGTCCAACTCACCGAGCGGCTGGCGGATCTGGGCGTGTAAACGATCCCAGGAGAAAGTCGAATTCGTACGGCGCTGCAGGGCCTGCCACGGCACGAATGACCGTAACAAAATGGCTTTCGGTTGATCAGATGACTCCGCACACCCACTCGACCTGATTGATGATCTCTAGCGCACTCCCCGAATTGTGACACAGTTCACAAACAAGCCATGGAAGATCAGGTAACATAGCCGTCCAGCCGGCAATTTAGACCCACGAACGGGTCGGCGGGGGATGTGCATCACGAATATCGAAGACACACTGGATTGTGAATTATCTCACTAAGATCCCCAAAAAAGCGGTGTAGAATACTTGAAAAATCGTCGCAAGCAACCAGATAAATAAAGCGCCAAATATTTGTGATAATTTTGACAAGCCCGCACGCGTGTGCTATAGTCCTGACCAATTGTGACCCAGCCGGCCTGTGCTGCAAGCACCCATTGTAGGGCAGTAGACACGGGCAAACATCTGAGCAACTAAACACCCGCCAGACAGAAACTCACAGACTCCTCAGACGATTCATCATGAACCGACCTGAACTGAGATAAGGGGACCCGATAGATGGCGAATATCTCCGATCTTAGCGGTGACGAGCGCGAACAACGCATCGCCGAGCTAAAGCAGAAGATGCAGGATGCCGCGCGCAAAAAGCAAGAGGCGCAGGCAGCCGACGCGGCTGAGGCCGATTCCAGTGCCGAATCGGATGCAGATGCTCAGCCGGAAGCCGTTGCTGAGGCGCCGGCCCAGCCCATCGCCGAAGCCGCTGACGCTGAAGCCGAGCCTGCCGCGACTGCGGACGCGATCGAGGCTGCGGACGAGAATATTGCCGATGATTCGGCATCGCAGGATGCCCCGGCAACAAAGCGCTTCGGTTGCCGATCAAGCCGTGGCCGTGGCGGCAGCCGTCGAGGCCGCGCCTTCGGCAGAGGATGCTGCAAAGCGGGCCAAGTCCGAGATGAACCGGCGCGAGTTTCTTGTCTATTCCTGGGGTGCAGCCATGGGCGCCCTGCTCCTTGGCACCGGCGTCGTCAGCTTCCAGTTCATGTATCCCCGGTTCAAGGCCGGTGAATTCGGCGGTGCAGTTCCTCATGGGCCCGGAGAGCGCAACACCGCCGGCAGATGCAGCGCCGGAAGCCGTGCCTGACGGCAAATTTTGGTGGGTCAATGTGGAAGATGAGGGCCCCAGGGCCATCTATATGGTCTGCACCCATTTGGGCTGTCTCTACAAATGGGTCGATGAGCGAAATCGTTTCGAATGCCCGTGCCACGGCTCGAAATTCACACGTGAGGGCCTCTATATCGAAGGCCCGGCGCCCCGCTCCCTGGACACATTCGTGACCGCGGTCGAAGAAGACATTTGGGTCGTCGATACAGGCGCCAAGGTGCTTGGCGCCCCGGCCAGCGAATCGCCTGCCATCGGAACCGGTTGATCTGATCACATTACTCATTCCAGCAGTTCACGATTTGTCATTCTGAGCGGGTCGATCTGGAGCTTTCACTCTGGCACAAGACCAGCGAAGAATCTCGTTTTTCTCCAAATCATGAACTACTGATTTCAATACAATCCATTCTTGAATTGTTCTCGTTCGAACTTATCCTACGGCTGAAGAAACGGGGTGCCCATGGCTGTACAACCAGATGTCGAGAAGAAGGGCTTCTTTAAATCAGTTGCCACGGCAGCAGACGATGTCTTTACCCGTGTAACGGCCGGCATTGATGCCGGCGAATTCCGTCGCATGTTGCGCGGCGAACCGCCGGGGCGACCGAACCCGCGTCTCAAGCCACACTCTGAGTCGTTCCTGCTGCACATCAAGCCGACCTACTACCATGAAAGCGTGACGCGTTTCACGCACACTTTCCGGCTGGGTCTGCTATCGACCTATCTCTTCCTCTTTGAGACAATCACCGGCATCTTTCTGATGATCTGGTATACGCCCTCTCCGGATCAGGCGTATGTCGACATGATCAACATCTTGTCCAACGTACCGTTCGGACAATTGATGCGTGATCTCCATCGTCTGGGCGCCGAGTTGATGGTGGTCATTCGTCACCGCACATATGGTGCGTACGTATCTAACAGGAAGTTACAAAGCGCCACGCCAGTTCACCTGGTTCACCGGGGTGATCCTGTTGGTGGTGACGCTCTTCCTCAGTTTCTCCGGTTATCTGCTGCCGTGGGATCAGTTGGCGTTCTGGGCCGTGACCATCGGTACATCGATGGCCGAAGCAGTGCCGCCGCCGATTGTGGGTGAGACTGTCAACCTGTTGGCCCGTGGCGCCCCGGATATCGGCGCCAACGGTCTGCTGCGCTTCTATCTGCTGCATGTGTTGTTCCTGCCGCTGGTTCTCTTTCTCTTCTTCTTTGTACATTATTACAAAGTCGTGCATTTCGGCATCAGCTTGCCGGCCCAGGAAGAAGAAGTCGGGCCAGGACACCGCCAACAAGGTTCCGGCAGACCGCCGGGTTTACTATCTGCCCGATGTCGCTATCGACGAGATCGTTCTCATCCTTGTCAGCACGGCATTGATGGTTTTGATCTCGGCCTTCTACTTCACAGCGCCGCTGGAAACGATCGCCAATCCGCAGGTGACGCCGCTACACACAGTCGCCCCTTGGTACTTCTACTGGCTCCAGGGTCTGCTCAAGATTGCGGACAAGACCATTGCCGGCGTCGTTCTGCCGGGCGTGCTGCTCGTGCTGCTTGATCGCGATTCCCTATCTGGATCGAAACCCCAGCCGCCGCGGCTCGGACCGTCGCATCGCCATCATCAGCGGCATCGTCGCCGGCGCTGTGATGATCGTCCTCAGCTACATGGGTACGCCCGAGTACGCGGCCCAAGCCGGTCCGGCTGTTGAGGTCGTACAGGAATTGATGCCTGAAGAGGGTGCAGGAATCGTCCGAGAAGTCGGCTATGAAGAGATCCCCAACGGCATCTATGACACACGAGAGCCGCTGGCAGAGATGTACCCTGAAGACGAGTACCCAGGGCTGCACGAGATTCTGGTTGAATTCGAAGCCAGCGTGGCGCACTGGGATGAAATCGACGATGACTTCAACGAAGCATATGGAGTTTTGGACCGTATCCCAAAATCAAGCAAACCTCAAGCAACTCGACTGGGATATCCACTGGCTCAATGCGCTTGGCGAAGCCAACGTCTATCGAAAACACTTCTGGCTCAACAAATACTCCATGTACTGGGAACAGTATGGCCTGAAGGACTTCAGCTACCTCCAAGAACCGGAACTTGAAGTGGAAGGGGAGCAGTAGGCCATGAAGCACCCATGGTATAGCATTTTCTATATCAAATCGCCGATCGCCAAGATAGGCATTGCGATCCTGGCGATTCTACTCTCAATTGTATTGCTGATCTTCCAGTGGTGGATCGAAGAGCCGCGCATGGAAGCGCAGACAGATAGTTGGCATGGTCGAAGCACCGAAATCGGCGCGGGTCTGTACGCAAACAACTGTGCGTCCTGCCATGGACTCGACGGCAAAGGACTGCCGGTCGTGGCGCCGGCGCTCAACAGCCGCTACTTCTTCTCACAGCGCTTGAACGATGTGAGTTGGGCTGGTTCACAGGAACAGTATGTTCTCCTGACCTTGCACGCCGGGCGCCCGAGCAAGGTGCGCACCCAGTGGTCCAATATCATGCCCACCTGGGGCACTGAATTCGGCGGACCGATGCGCAATGACCAGGTGCAGGACGTGACTAACTACGTTCTGAACTGGGAAGAGACGGCGATGCTACAGACGCCCGAAGAGGACCCCTGGCAGTTCTTCCAGGATGCGTTGTCCAAGGAACTGCCCTACTTGCCGGACGAACCCGGCTTCGATCAGAAGGTGGAACAGGCGCTTGCCGCAGCCACGGCTGCCGGGGCCACCAACTATAGCATCGCAGGCGCCGACGCACCGCCGCCTGCAGAGACGGAAGAAGGAGTCGTTACGGTACGTGATCCGGAGACCCTCTTCACCTCCATGGGCTGTTTGGGCTGCCACAACCTCGATCTGCCGCAGGATGATGCAAACATAGGTCCGATCGGACCCAATCTGGGTAACCTTGCCGAGAACGCACCGAACCGTATTGTCGGAATTGACGCTGATCAGTATGTGAATCAAAGCATCACGGCGCCGAACGACTACATCGTCACCGGCTACAATTCAGGTATCATGCCACAGAACCTCGCCGAACAGATGAGCGACGAAGAGATACAGGGGCTTGTGACCTGGCTGTTGGCCCGCTAGGCAGACTGCCCGGACGGGATTGCACCTAACAACAAGAGGCGCCCACTCGTAACGGGCGCCTCTTTCTTTTTGGGGATTGGATCATAGAATGCCGGGTCAGGGTACAATCTGACCGGCGCTTTCAGATGACCCACTGCATAGAAGTCAATCGATGCTGATCAAACGTGTTGTCATTCAGGGCTTCAAGACATTCGCCCAGAAAACCGAATTTGTCTTCGATCCCGGTGTGACCGCGGTCGTCGGACCCAATGGCTCCGGCAAGAGCAACATCGTGGATGCCGTGCGTTGGTGCCTGGGCGAGCAGAGCTTCAGCTTGCTGCGCTCCAAAAAGACTGCCGACATCATCTTCTCCGGCAGCGACCGCAAGGCTCGCCTGGGCATGGCCCAGGTCAGCCTGACGCTGGACAACAGCGGCGGCGAGATCCCCATCGATTTTGAAGAGGTCGAGATCACCCGCCGCGCCTATCGGGACGGCGACAACGAGTACCTGATCAACGGCCAGCGCGTGCGTCTGCTCGACATCACCGAACTGCTTGCCCAGACCGGCCTGGGCAAACGCACCTACGCGGTTGTCGGCCAAGGACTTATCGATCGCGTGCTCAGTCTGGCTCCCGAGGAACGGCGTTCGCTCTTTGAGGAGGCCGCCGGCATCACCGGCTACCAGATCAAACGACGAGCCACATTGCGCCGGCTCGATGCAACCCAACAGAATCTGACCCGCGTCCAGGATATCGTGGCCGAGCTGAGTCCACGGCTCAAGTACCTCCAGCGCCAGGCCAATCGGGCTCGTGAACGAGAACAGATCGCCGACGATCTGCGCGATCTGCTGCGTATCTGGTACGGCTACCGCTGGCACACTTCGCTCGGACGGCTCGACAGCAGCCGCGCAGAGGAAGAAAACCTCAAGAAGCATGTCCAGGCCCGTCAACAGGCCCTGGCCGATGTTAGCCGCCAGATCGAGACGCTGCGCGAAGCGCAATCCAAGCTACGCGAAGAACTGGGCGGACTGCACAGCCAGAGCAGCGAACTGCACGGCAAAGCCCAGGTCACGGGGCAGGAGATGGCCGTCGCCCAGGAGCGGCTGCGACAGCTTCAGTCCCGCCTGGAAGAGACCCAGCGCGAGTTGGCCCCGCTCCGACTGCAGAAAGAGACGCTTGGAGTCTCGGCTGGCCGACTTGGCAGAAACGTTGATCGCCACGGAGGCTGAGGTCGGCGTCCGCCAAGAGGCGGTGAACGCCACGGAACGCCTGCTGGCGGAGCGCCAACAGGTTCGCAAAACCTTGCAGGATGCGCTGGAATCGGCCCGCATACAACTGACCGACGCGCAGCGCACCCAGACCGACACCAGCAGCCGCATCACCCAGATCCATGAGCGCAAGGACGGCCTGGACCAGGCATTGGTCCAACAGGATGGCGCACGCAAGGAGGCCGAAGCCCAGGCGGAGGCGGTCGAGATCGAGTTGTTTCAGGTCGAAGAACGGCTCAAGCGACTTGATGCCGAGATGGCATTGCTGCGCGCGGCCACGGAAGAACTCGAACAATCCACGACTCTGCTACGGTCCGAATTCAGCCGTGCTGACGAGGAACGCCAGTCCGCGGACCGCCAAACGGACCGTTTGCAGACCCGCTTTGACCTATTGCAGCGGCTGCAAAACGAAGGCGCCGGCTACGCCAGCGGCGTGCGAACAGTCTTGCAGGCCAGTCGCTCCACTCGCAATGACGAGCACCTCGCGGGCATTGTCGGCACGGTGGCAGCGCTGATCCGCGTGCCGGCGGAATACGACAAGGCCATCGAGACGGCGCTGGGCGGTGCGCTGCAGAACGTCGTCACGGAAAGCTGGAACGACGCCACGGTCGCCATCGACAACCTCAAACGCACGGGTCGGGGTCGCGTCACGTTCTTGCCGCTGGATCGGCTGCATGTCCCCAATCCGATTTCAGCGCCCAATCAGTCCGGTATTCTGGGCAACGCAGCCGAGCTGGTCAGCTACGACCCGCGGGTCGCCGATGTCGCCAAGCAACTGCTGGGCCGGGTCTGGATCGCCGAGGATCTGCCGGCAGCCCGTCGGGCGCTGGACGACCACAGGAGAGGACCACGACCGACAGTCGTGACGCTCACCGGCGAGATCGTGCGCCCCGGCGGCTCGGTGACAGGCGGCAGCGACCGCAATCGCAACGACGATTCGATTCTGGCGCGGGAGCGCGAACTGCGCGAACTGCCCAAGAATCTGGACATGGCCAAGCGGGTCGCTACGGCTGCGGCGGAGAAATGTGCGTCGCTCACCGGTCGCATCGAACAGATTCAGGTTCAGATAACCGAAAACCAGACGACACTCGACGATCAGGCTCGCCAGGAGCGGGCAACGGGTCAGCAACTGGAGGAACTGCGTCGTCAGCGAGACCGGGCACAGCAGGCCGCCCAGTGGCAGATCGAGCGCATGGAACAGACGCGCCAGGATCTGGCCAAGCTGGATCTGGAAGAAGACCGCCTCACCGACGCGCTGATTGCCATCGAGCAGGAGCGGCGCGATGCCGAAGCCAGGCAGGCCGAGGCCGAGGCCGAGGTCGAACGGGCCGGCGCCACCGATCTGTTGCGCCGGCTGGCCGACGAGCGAGCGGCGTCAGCCGAGGTGCAGGGTCTGCTGCGAAGCCAGCGAACCATGCACGAAAACCAGCGTCGCACCCACCAGAGCGCCGTCGATCAGATCCGAGCCAAGGAGCAACGCACAGAGGAACTGAAAGCCGAGATCGGCACGCTGGACGGACAGATCGCCACTCTCGGCCAGGAGGAAGCGAGCCTGCGCGCGCAGATCGACACGCTCAACCAGACCATCAAGCCGCTGGAGAGCGAGCTTGCCGACATCAATAGCCGGCGCCTGACGTCAGAAGAGAGCGAACGCACCTATCAGCAGCAGTTGCGCAAAGATGAGACGGCCTGGAACGCATCGCAGTTGCAGCACCAACGCACGGAAGATGCCATCCAGCAGCTTCATCTGGAGATCGAACACGATCTTGGGCTGGTGATCATGGAGGAGAGCGACGATATGGCCTATCAGCCGCCTCTGCCGCTGGAAGCCTTCGTTGAACAACTGCCGGTGGTCGAAGACGATCTCGCCCACGCTGGAAGCCGAAGTCAAGGAGATGCGCGTGCGCTTGGGCCGGGTGAACAACGTCAACCCGGACGCGCCGCGCGAGTATGAAGAAGCCGCCGGACGTCACGACTTCCTTGTCACCCAGTCGGAAGATCTGGAAGCGGCGGCCCGCGATCTGCGCAAGGTGCTGCGCGAGCTGGATGAGCTGATGGAGGTTGAACTGCGACAGACGTTCAAGGCCGTGGCGGAGCAGTTCGAACACTTCTTCAAGGTGCTCTTCAACGGCGGCACGGCCAAACTGGTGCTGACTGATCCGGACGACATCACCAACACAGGCATCGAGATCATTGCCCGTCCGCCGGGCAAGCGCCCACAGAGCCTGGCGCTGCTCTCAGGCGGCGAACGCACGCTTTCGGCCTGTGCCCTCATTTTCGCCATTCTGCGCGTCAGCCCGACGCCCTTCTGCATCTTCGACGAGGTCGATGCGGCGCTGGACGAGGCCAATGTCGACCGTTTCCGTCTGACGTTGGAGGAACTGACCGATGTGACTCAGTTCATCATCGTCACCCACAATCGGCGAACGCTGGAGGGCGCGGATGCCATCTACGGCGTCACCATGGGCAACGATGGCGTGAGCCGGGTGATCAGTTTGCGTCTGGACGGCGACAAGATCGTTCAGGCCGATGACGAATCTGAGGAGGGCGATCTTTCGGCCATCGAGGAGATCGTGCAGATGTAGTCAGTCGTTCAAGCGCTGTCTTCTTGACCGTCGTCCGCGGTGTCGTCCTGATCATCGTCCTGTTCACCGTCCGGATCACCATCATTGAGCCGATTGTCGTTCCATTGGAGAGAGTCGATCGACGCCAGGTCAAATCGTGCCTCCAATTCCTCATCCGGTTCATAGGCCGGTGAAAACTCACCCAGACGGTAGAGCGCCATGGCGGCAGCAGCCTGTTCGGCGTCTTGCTTGCGATAGCCCTGTCCAACGCCCATCACTTTCTTGAAAACTGTCACCTGTTGGGTGAAAAACCGTGCGTGATCCGGCCCGCTGCTTCTCTTGGTCTTGTAACGGGGCGTCGTGTTAAAATTTCCCTGTACGAACTCCTGCAGTCGGCTCTTGGAGTCTTTCGACGTGGCATATCCTTTGAGCCGCTCTATTTCCGGATCCAATTGCTTCAGGAGAAAATCTTTCGTTATGTCCATTCCCTGATCCAAAAAGATCGCCCCGACCAATGCCTCAAAGACCGCACACAGCGTCGCATCGCGCTCGCGGCCGCCGCTGTCTTCCTCTCCCCGGCCGAGCCAAAGGTGCGCACCCAAATTGATATGCCTGGCCAGCCTGGCGAGGGTACTGCGACGCACCAGAAATGAACGCAGTCGCGTCGAGTGCGCCTTCATTCAGCTCGGGATAGTGGCGGTAGAGATAGTCGCTTGCAATGAAGCCAAGAACTGAATCGCCCAAGAACTCCAGTCGCTCGTTATCGGCAGGGCAGTCGTCGCCAATAACTTCGTTGACAAAGCTGCGATGGACGAATGCCTGCTGGAGCAGGCTCCGGTCCGAAAATTCGATCTGGATCCGTTCCTCGACTTCCTTCAGGTCGGGCACGTCGGGGCCTACGGGATCGGGCGCGCGGGTGGTCACTGTCGGTCTCCTTGTTTCGGGTTCTGCTCTCTGATTCTCGGCGCCGTCTCCGCAACGCCAGAGCCAAGTCCGCCGCTCCGATCAGGTATTCGACGGTGAATGCTTCAGTCCATGGCCGGTCAGAATGCAGACAACGGTTTCGCCGGGGGTGATCACGTCGCGCAACTCGTCAAGGGCTGCGCCGACGGTTGCGCTTGTCGGCTCAACAAAAATTCCCCGGCTTGAAAACCGTTGATGGGCATCGATCACCTGTTCTTCATCCAACGCCAGCACCATGCCATGGGATCGATAGAGCGCGGCCAGCAGTGTGGCGTCTCGCACCGGGCGGCTGATTGCGATTCCATCGGCGCTGATGTCGGCGCGCACGCTGCGTGGCTGAACCCGATCCCAGCCGTTCATATACGCCTCATAGAAGGGCGTATATGGCTTGGCCTGAACTGAGACCAGGCGCGGCAGCTTGTCGATCAGACCGGCGCGCTGTAGGTGTTGGAAACCGCGCCAGGCGCCAAGCAAGGTTCCGCCATGCCCGGTCGGTGCAATCAGCCAATCGGGCGCATCTCCGCCGAGTTGTTCCCAGATCTCCCAGGCGGTTGTCATCTGACCCAACAGGAAGGCGGGATGCCAGGCATGGGATGCGTAGGCTGTATCCCGGTTGTGTAATGTCGCCGCGCGGGCCGCCTGGGCGGCATTCTCACGCGCCCCTGGAACCTCGACCAGATCGGCTCCATAGACAGCGACCTGGGCCCGTTTGGGTTCGGGCGCGCTTTCAGGCACGAAGATGCACGCTTCCATGCCGGCGCGGGCGGCATAGCAGGCCAGGCTCGCTCCTGCGTTGCCGCTCGAGTCATCGACTACCATCTGGACATCCAGGCCGGCCAGCCAGTTGACCATCACGCTGACGCCCCGATCTTTGTAGCTGCCGGTCGGCATCAACGTATCCAGCTTCCACAGCACCGGAATGCCGTCCCAGTCGTCCGCCAACAGGGGCGTCCATCCCTCACCCAGCGTGATCAAGGACTTCCCAGGGGCCCGAACCGGCAACATCGCTTCATATCGCCAGAGACCGGCCCGTTTCGGATCGATTGCCTGCGGATCAAATTCAGGCAGTTCAGCATATTCGAGGGGGGCCGATGTGTTCGGACAGCGCAACGGTCGGCGACCTGCAGTCGCCCGAAAACCACTGGTTGGACAGTAAACGATCAAGCCTGCCTCCGGAACGTTAGCGTATACCTAACGAACAATGATATCCCCATAGTGTGACGCATATTTGCATAGATGTCAAAGGCTCTTTCTGCTCGAAATTCCGTTGTTTCCCATGCAATCATGACTCTGCTGCAAAAGAGTTAATCAGCCACGAACTGTACGATTTTTTCGAATTCGGCTAGTGCAGGAATCCCTGATATTCGTGACGACCGTCTGTTTGTGCAGTTGAAGATTCAGTGGAAACAGAGCGAATGGTCGGGCGCCGGTTTGGTCGTCCCGATAGAGAGATCGTATACTGACAGACATGGTTCGATATCCGGCTCGATTCGACATGAATAGTTTGGAAACGCTCTGCGCAGGCGCCACGTTCAGGCGCCCTCGTCGCAGCGTGGCTGCCATCGCTCTGCTTGCTTCACTGTTGTCGCTGGCGATGATATTTGCCAACCCCATGGCGGTCAGCGCATCTGAAAAATGTGATCCTCCCAATGTCATGCCGCGTGATTCCTGTGAATTCAACAATTTCAGGGGAAGTCCGCCGCGCCAACTTCCCAGCGGTTGGAACGAATTTATCCTTTCAGGCGATGCCGGCTATTCAGCCAGCGAAGACACTTTCTGGGGTCCGCCGAGTTTGATGATCCGTGGCAGCGGCACCTACAAGCTTGGGATCTACACCCAAGTGCCAGTCACACCGGGGGCCGGCTATCGCGCCGGATGTGCGTGGTGCGCTCCGACAAACCCCGCATCCTTCGGTCGCCAATTGGGCATTGACCCCACAGGCGGCACCGATCCCAATAGCCCCAATGTGATCTGGGGTCCCATGCACTGGGGTGAAGGACGCATTCTCGACTACCCACCGCCCGATGTGAACATTGATGTCAAGGCCCGGGCCCTTGGCGACACCCTCACGGTCTTTGTGTTGGTCGATCATCCCCGAGTGGTCGGCGACGACCTGATTTTCATCGATGCTGTCTATCTCCTGCCGGATGAGAGCGCGCCCGCGGTTGAGATTCCACCCACAGATACGCCTGTGCCGCCAACGCCTGAACCGGTGATCATCGCTGCCGCGCCGACGGCCACGCCATTGCCCACGGAGACGCCGACGCCCACCGAAACGCCCGTCCCGACCATGACGCCGACCTTCACGGCCACGCCCTCGCCGCTGCCGACAGCCACGCCGACCTTCACAGCCACCTGGACGCCTTGGCCCTCAGCCACGTCTTCCCAACTCAGTTTTTCCGCCGCCCAGGGTGAATTGTTGGACGCAGTGCAGACAGGCGCAAACGCGCCGATTTTGCTCGTCGGTCTGATCGGTTTTGGCAGTGCGGGTCTGTTCGGCAGTTCGTGGTGGGCCATGCGACGCAAACGACGCCGGCGATAGCGGGCTGCAATAGACGACTTCCCTACCCAATGCTCGTGTCATTGGCATTGAAAGCGAACGCGAATCTGGCGCTTGCGTGCTCCGGAATCTGGATGCGTAAATACGCTCATATTCATGTTGCGATCTCATATAGAGTCTGATACTATGTAGTCATACTAGTCATACCGGAATGACTGACATGACCACATGGAGGGAATCATGGCATTGCAAAGCCTGACATCTTCTGTTCAACGCAAGGGGCAGGTGACGATTCCGCTGGAATTGCGCAAGGATCTCGACATCCAGCCAGGTGATGAGGTCTATTTTCGACGATCCGAGGAAGGCATCCTGATCACAACAGAGAAGCAAGAACGATTGACTCGATTCAACGAAACGTTGGACGAGTTGAGCGAAGCAATCGCAGAAAAAGAAGGCAACGATGCGCCTTCTATCGAGGCGTTAATCGAAGAGATTCGAAATAACCGCGGTCAAATATTAGCGGAGAAATATGAAATCGCCCCCGACGATGATCAGAATATTCTTTGACACCAGCATCTTACTCGCCAGCCTTCGTTCACCGAGCGGCGGCTCAAGTGAGTTACTTCGATACGCCGTTGCAGGCGCCGTCAGTGGCTATTTGAGCGACGATGTGCTCGAAGAAATTGCCAGGCACGTCCATGAAGTTGGCCCCGAATTACGTAGCCGTTTACTCAACTATCTGGCCGCGATACCTTTTACGGTATGGGCTATCTACCAGATAAGCTAGGCAATCTACTCGACGGAATCCTCGACAGACGCAGGCATCAACTCGATCTCCCCAAACGTATTGCTCTGGACGGCGACCAACTCCCGCTGCTTGATCAGTTCCAACACCGCCAAAAACGTCACGATCACCTCCACGCGCGTCTGCCTCTGGCTCAGAAGCTCTACGAAAGAGACGGAGGCCGGCTGGTCTGCGGTCGCGGGATCGCGACGGGCGCGCTCAACGGCGTCAGTAATGTAGCTGCGCACATTGTCGATCTGTTCGGCCACGGTGATGGCGTAGACACGCACGCGAGGGATGGGCGGATCGGTGGGGATGCGTTCCAGCGCGCGTCGAAGCGCCGCGTTCAGATCGGCCAGATCCACATCGCTCATGTCGAGACGCCGCTCCAGCGCCGGACGGGGGGCCGTGCGCACGTAGACGCGCAGTCCCGCTTCCTCCCTGGAACGCAACTGATTGGCCACCTCTTTGAAACGCTTGTACTCAAGCAACTGGCGCAGTAGGTCATCCGCACTGTCTTCCTCTTCATCGTCATCGCTCGACGGCTTGGGCAGCAACATGCGCGATTTGATGAAGAGCAGGCGGGATGCCACCATGAGAAAATCAGCGATGGCGCCCGGCTCCAGTTCCTCCAGCAACGCCAACGTGCGCAGATATTGGTCGGTCACGCCGACCAGGCTGATCTCACTGATGTCCAGCTCTTCACGTTCGATGAGGTGAAGAAGCAGATCGAGCGGACCCTGAAAGGCGGGCAGCGATACCGGGTAGGCGGAGCCAAGATCGCTGGCCTGGCCAAAGGGCGTGGATTTGGTCGCCATCAGAAATCGACCTCAAACGCACGGAAGCGACGGCCCACACGCGCCAACTCGGCCAACATGCGTCCGGTCTCGTCCTCGTTGCGGCCGGCGATGCGTTCGACCTTGCAGCCGCTGTTGCGCAGCAACTGCTCGCCGGCCTCGTCGATGCCGGCCTGGTTGCCGACGATGGTCACATATTCGGCGTTGCGCGCATCGTCGAGGCTGAAGCCCAAGGTGGGGCGGAAGCGGGCCACATAGCCGATGGCATTGATAAAATCCTGGCGCGCCAGCGGTCCGGGATAGTCGCGCTGCCAGAAGAGCATGTAGTGACGAATGCTCTTGATGCCGATGCCCTTCTTGACCTCTTCAATCCGGGCAAACAACTGATCGCGCCACCGTTTGCCGCCGGTCCATTCACTGCCGGGGCAGACCGTGACGTTTTCGGGGAATTCCCGATGACCGTAGACACGCGCCAACGGAATCTTCTGTTCCTGCATCAGCCAGGCGATGAGGTGCGCGCCGGAGCGGATCTGGGCGGAAGTCGGCGTCTGCCCATTCATGAAGCTGCCGGCAAATGCAACGCCGATGGTGTAGGTGTTGTGCTGGAAAACGTGATAGCTGACCGTCTCCAGTTCGTTTGTCTGATCGATGGTTCCGTCAGCGTGGATGAAATAGTGATAGCCGATGCCCGGCCAGGCCTCCTTGCCGCGGTCCGGATCGGCGTTCACATGCAGTTCAGCGATCCGGCTGGGTCCGATCGACGGCAGTGTGGCCGTGTGGTGGACGGCAACGTGGGTGATCTTGTTGGCAGAACGACGTTCGTAGCGCAGCACCGGATGCCGAGGGAGTCGTTCAACGATGTCGTGGATGGCCGGGCTGGGCACATTGAGATAGCTGGGCGCCTCCTGTGCTGCGCTCAGTTGACTCTGCAACAACTGGTTGTCGGTCTGAAGCCGTTGCCGCTGCTCCTGCATGGCAACCGCATTGAGTTGGAGCACCTGCACCTGTCGTTCGGCTTCATCCAGACGACCACGCAGTTCACGCTCCACCTCGGTCGGATCGATGAGGCCGCTGGCTCGACGGACGGCGACGATCAGATCGTGCTTCCACGTCAACCCGGAGAGCCACTGCTCGCCTGGCGATGCATGATCCGTGAACTCAGAGAGTCCCTTGATCTGATCCACCGACAGCCGGGGGAAGCGGTCCATCAGCCAGGCGATCAACTGGGCCCCGGCGTACAATTGGGCATGATGGGGACCGGAAAGATCAAAGACGCCGATGAAGGCGATGTTGATCGCCCTGGCGAGATAGGGCAGGTTGGTCTCGACGACCTCGTCCAACGGCTGAGTCTGATAGATCACGCCGTTCTCGTCAATGCAAAAATCGTAGAGAATACCGGGCCAATCGGGCATGTGGGATTCGGCGATGCGCTGCAAGGGCACGCCCGGCTCCATGCCGGTATGGTTGATCACCACAAATTCGACATCGTCCGGACTGCGCAACACATAGCGAGCTGGATTCCTGGGAAGACGCTCGACCATGTTCTGGATGGGCGGACGTCGTTCTTCAGCATCCGGCTGAAGCGCCAGTTGGCTGCGCAGATCGGCCAGTTCGAGTTGCAGACGCTCATTGAACAAGCGAAGCTGCTCCTGCTCGCGTTGCGCATCGTCAAGCTGCGCTGTCAGCGTTTCTGATTCGTTGCGGGCTTCATCCAGGCGCGCTTGTTCGTCGCTGGTCCGTTGCTGATCCGCGCCGGACGAAAGCACCGCAAGACGAAGCTGGACCTGTCGTCGCAACATCTCCTGCCAATTGGGCGGCTTGTAGAAGGTTGCGCCCGGACTGTCGGTGTGGGTCAAATGGCCCAGCCCGACGATCTCCTCCGGGCCCAGGTCAAGTTGCCCTGCCAGCCAAGCACAGAGACGGCTGGCGCCCTCAAGCTGCACCAGCGGCGGCGGCGCCGAGCCGAAATTGCCCAGGAGGCAGACGTTGACGCCGTGCAGAGACCAATCGTTGCGCGGATCGGCGACATCTTCCAGTTCGCTGACCTTGTAGACCTGGCCGCTGCCGTCCACGACAAAATCATAGACGATGCCCGGATAGCCATGCTTGACATGGGCCTGGCCGATGACCTCCAGGCTGAGGCGAGGGTTGGCCCCGGAGTGGCTGATCACGATGTAGCGGATCTGGGCGAGACTGCGCCGGGCGTAGGCCGTGCCGCTACGCGGCAGGCGCGCACTGACGTCCTCAAAGAGCGGAACAAGCAGCATAGAGCCGCTGTCGTCCTCGCCCTCTGCGCGCCGCGTGTTGACATCTTCCACCGTGATCCAGCGCGTGAGCACCGGCGACCCCATTTCCTTGAACCAGGCGACCCCTTCCTGAATCAGATCAAATTCGATGGTGTAGTTGCCCGCCTCATCCGGCAGCGCGACCTCCGCCTCCACTGTCACGGTCTCGCCCGGCTCGACGTCGTAAGGCACGTCCGTACGCAACTCTTTTTCCACGGGCATTTCAAGGCGGCGGCGGTTGCGGTAGTAGTGATAGCCGAGCCGAAACGGGTTGCCCCCGCCCCAGGTCCAGGTCTCGCTGCCGGCGTTGCGAAGCTCAAGCGTTACAGTGATGACTTCCCCGATCGAGACATCTGCCGGCAGATGGTCGTTGACCCACTCGACCTGATAGGCGGGAAGCGGCTGTGCGGCGACACTGCGCACGACAGACTTTGTCGCTTTGGCCGCTGTGAAACGCCAGCGATATTCCCGCTCCAGCGCAGCACGAAAATCTTCGATGACGCCCTGCTTGCCGTCGATGTACCATTTGTCGATTCTGGGCCAGCGGTAGAGCGCCAGACAGCGAATGAGCTGGCTGCCGGTCTGTCGATTCCACTCATCGATCTCACCGTAGGCCTGTTGAACCCATGCCTGATTGCGGTCGATCCACGGTTCGATCTGATCGGTCTCGGTGATGTAGGCGGGCAGATGGCGCATCGAGGTAGGAACTGCGGCCATAAAATCTCGATAGGCGCGAAACTCTCGATGATGGCTCTGAAACGGCGACTCCATGGTGGTCTCGCTGGAGATCAGCCGCGCATCGCCGCCTCGTGTGTAGGTGTGGAGCGCAAAGCCATCGCAGCTATCGGGGCCAAGCTCTTCCAAAATATCGCTGAAATATTGGATCCAATCGCCATTGGGATTGGATCCATAGACAGTCTGCGTGTTCCAGGGCGCCACTGCGCCAACCAGCACCTGATCGTCCTGATGGCCGGGCAGGCGGTGGATCGCGTCACGGCAGAGTCGATAGCAGCGGGCATAGAGTTCCGGGGTGATCACCTCGCCGGGGCTGACGATGGCGCCACGTGTCGTGCGGATTTCGGTGGAAAAATCGGGCAGGGCATTGAAGCGCACCGGCACGCCGCGGCGATTGGGGTCCGCCTCCTCGGGCGGGCCGGAACGCCGTGTGCGATGGCGCGTCCAATCGATGACGATGCCGGGGCGCTCGGCGGCATAGTTCATCTCGTTGCCGATGATCCAGATCTTGCAGCCGCGGCTGGTCGAAACGAAATTGGCGACGCGCCGTGCAAACTGCGTGTATTGGCTGCTGTGGGGAATGGTGCCGTCCGGCTCGTAGCCGTTGTTGATCCGGCAGATGACGCCGAAGCCCTGGTCGCTGAACGAGGAAAAATCGACGCCGGTACGATCGTCCGGATCGTGGCCGACTGCTTCGCTGAAAACGATCCAGCCGGGGCGGGCGGCGTCCAACATCAGTTGTTCGCCGCCCGGTTCATATATTCCAAAGAGATATTCTGATTCGTACAGAGGGCCGGTCATCTGTCAATGGTTGCCATTCTCTTGGCGATGTTGATTGGATATCGACAGATGACTCGAACCAAGCTTGGAGGAAAAGGGTTCTGAATCCGGGCGACGCCCGCCTGAGCGGACGCACACACCGTGCCGACGCACGCGATTATAGCACATTTGCGGCGCGACGCCCCATGTCCAACGCAACGAAGTCCAACGCAATCGAAGAACGCGAGTTCCAACCCACAGTCGCTATGGCCGAACGACATTCGGATGATCGGGCGCCATGCCCACGCCAGGCTGTGCAGCACCGGCTTGATCTGCACCGGTCGTCTCTGCCGGGGCAGCCATCGGACGCGCAGTCCAGGGCAAGACGTAGGGAGGCAGCGTGAAGGCGTCCGGGTTCATGTAAGGCAGGGGATCCGAAAAGCCGCCCCAGCCGTCAGTTCGCTCATAGGGATGGATGCGAATTGCGAAGTGCAGGTGTGGGCCACTGCTGTAACCGGTGTTATCGGAATGGCCAATCAGCGCGCCCCGTCGTACGGTCTGCCCCTGGGCAACCGAGATATCGTTGAGGTGAGCGTAGATCGACTCCCCCCAGCCGTGTTGAAGCTTGACGTAGTGGCCCAGTCCGCTCAAATCATGGTAGACGACCTCGGCGACGACACCGTCTTCCACAGCGAGCAGATCGGTCCCAGTTGGCGTCAAAAAATCGATGCCGTTGTGCCCGCGCAGCGGCACGCCGTCATAGCTGAACTGCCGGTAAATCTGCGGGTTTTCGCCCCAGAGTTGGGAAATGCCAAAGCGCTGCCGGAATGGAGCGCCCAAGTACGTTCCTGTGGCACGGTTGGGAATGTCGGTGCCGGCCAGCTTGGGCGGACGCTGCATGAGCACCACACCATTGGGTGCGATCTCAGCAACCCAGCCGATCAATTCACCTGCCGTCTCGGAAATACCGCCCACACGCCACCAGACCAGTCCGTCAGCATCCTGAGGTCCGCCCACGATATTGAGCGTGGCGCTTGGCGCAAACGCGCCCAGCGTGTCCTCTTCGGGCTTGTTGACGTAGCCGGGCGAGCGACGCACGCGTAGATAGTCGGCAGCCTGCACCAGTTCGCCGACCGCAAACGTCCGTTTCCCATCCGACGGCTCTCCCGGTGACGTCTCGGGCGCAAGCAGCTCCACGCCATTGGGCGCGACCTCGGCTGTCCATCCTTCGACGGTCCCCCCTTCGGCATCAAACCGGATCTGCCACCAGGTCAGATCGTCGGCAGACTGTGGACTGGCCAGAACGACGCCGGGCGTGCCGGGAAGGAGATCCTTGATCACGTCCGCCTCGCCTTTGCCCACGTAGCCGGGCGTGCGCCGGACACGTACGTAGTCCAGCGTGGTCACGCTGTCACCGGTCTTGAACGTGCCCTCCTGAGGCCCGTTGCCCGGGATGGACGGCGGGTCCAAATCCTCAACGGGTTCCAGCAGGAGACTTCCATTGCGGTTCGCCTCAGCCATCCACCCGTCCAGCGGCCGGCGATCATCGCCGACTGTGCGCACCTGCCACCAGATCAGTTCGTCGGCAGTGGTGGGGCCGCCGATCACTTTCCCCTCGGCGCCCGGTTCCAGGGTCGCCAGAATATCATCGTCCGCTTTGTCCAGGTAGCCGGGCGTGCGTCGCAATCGAACATGCGTCAGGGTGCGCACTCGGGAGCCGATCCCGATTTCACCCTCGCCGGCATCCTCAGCTTCGCGCAACAATGGGACGCCCGACGACGTATTTTGGGCCAGCCAGCCTTGCTGCGTAGCCGGCGTTTGATCGGCGGCTGTTTCCACATACCACCAGATGAGTCCATCCACGGTCTGATAGGCCTCATCCAACACCGTCACACGCGTACCGGCGGGCAATTGGGCGATGACGTCACCCGGCGGTTGGTCGATGTAGCCCGGCGTCGTGCGCATGTTGACGATGTCGGTTGTGACAAGCAGATCGCCGGCGCTGTAGTCGTTCGGCTCAAACTGCGGACGCCAACGATAGTCGTGGACCAACGCATCCTGAAAATCGGCAATCACGCCGGCTTTGCCCTCGATATACCAGCGGTCGATCTTGGGCCAGCGATAGAGAATGAGCGAGCGGATCTGCTGGTTGCCCGGCTGGCGATTCCAGTAGTCGATCTCGCCGTAGGCCCGTTGCACCCACTCGATGTTCCGGTTGAGCCAGGAGACATCCTGATCGGTCTCAGTGATGTAGGTGGGCAGATGGCGCATGTCGGCGGGAATGGCGTGCATGAAATCCTGGTAGGCGCGGAATTCATAGTGCCGATCCTGGAACGGCGGGTTCATCTTGGCGTCGCTGTAGATCAGATTGGCATCGGCCTGATGGGTGTAGGTATGGATCGTAATGCCGTCGCAGCCGCCGGCGCCCAGTTCGATCAGAATGTCCTGGAAATATTGCACCCAATCGCCGTTCGGATTGCCGGGATAGGTAGTCTGGTTGTTCCAGGGGGCGACGGAGCCGATCAACACCTGGTCATCTTCATGGCCGGGCACGGCGTGAATGGCGTCACGACATAGTCTGTAGCAGGTCGCATAGCGGCTGGGGGTGATCACCTGGGCAGCGTTGGCAGCGGGCGCCTGCAACGGCCGAGGCACGTCCGCCTCGTCAGCGGCTTCATCGATCGTGTCAAGTGCAGCGCTGAAACGCTGGGGGTTGCCCCGTTGGCGAGGATCGGCCAGGTCAACCAATGCCGGATCGTTCTGAATAAAAGCCTGCATCGGGTCCGGCGCTTGATCAGGTCCAGCCGGTTCATCGGGTTGGGCGGCGCTTGCATCGCGGCAGCGCGGGACCAAGCTGCGCATCACCCATGCCGCCGCTCACACCCTGCAGGAAGTTGTTGAGAAGACGGTGCAGCCAGCCCGGTTTCCCGTCAGACGGCCCTGTCTCCTCCGGATCATCCACAGCGATGGTCACTTCGTCGATTTGGTCGACCTCGGCGCCTTCTGTTTCCTCGCCGGGTCGGACAACGGCAGACGCCCGGATCGGACTTGCAGGACGCTCCAAGGCGTAGTTCATCTCATTGCCGATGATCCAGATCTTGCATCCTTGGCTGGCGGCCACAAAATTGGCGCAGCGTTGGGCAAAATCAGCGTAGCGGCTGCTGTGCGGAATGGTGCCTTCCGGGGCGTAGCCGTTGTTCAGCCGGCAGATGATGCCGAAATTCCGCTGGCTATAGGACCGATAGTCTCGACCGCTATTGTTGCGCGGGTCGCTGCCGATGCCCTCGGTAAAGAGAATCCAGCCGGGATGTCCCGCCTTCGCCATATATTCTTCGCCACCCGGCTCATGAATGCCGAAGATGTTGACTGAATCGTACATCGGGCGCGTCATAGATCCCTCCTCATCGTCATCTGGCAAGCAAGTGTAGCGATCTACCAGAAACCATCGTGCTACCAGAAACCATCGTCCTCATTGAAGCCGAACTCCTCACAGACAGTGGAGACGGACTTGATGATCCGATCATGCACAAGGCCGTTGGTGGCAACCAGGCCGTTGTGGGCCCGTACGTCCCGGTTGTTGAAGGTGATGGGGTTGCCCCAACAGTCGGTCATCTTGCCGCCGGCCGCTTCCAGAATGGCATAGGGAGCGCACAGATCCCACTCTTTGCAGCCGGGGCTGGGGTGGATGTAGAGATCGGCCAACTGGCGTGCAATCAGACCGACCTTGAGGCCGACGCTGCCGCTGACGCGCTCCGACGTGATGCGGGTGCGTTTGCGAATCGTGTCCACGATCTGCTGGCGGTGGCTGCGGCTGCTCACCAGGATCATCTCGCGGATGGATTCTTTGTCGCTCACCTCAAGTGAGACAGATTCCCCGTCTTCAAAGAGGTGGACGCCCAGTCCCTGCCCGCCGCCGTAGAGCAGACCAGGATCCGGCTGCATCACCACACCCATGACCGCGTGCCCATCGATCACGAGCCCGATCATGATCGAAAACTCGCCGTTGCGGGCGATAAATTCCTTGGTGCCGTCCAGCGGATCGATGATCCAGACCCGACTCTTCTCTAGACGGATGAAGTCGTCCTTCGATTCCTCAGAGAGGATACCGTCATCGGGAAATTCTTCCTGAATCCGTGCCACAATGTGACGGTTGGCAGACCGGTCAGCTTCGGTAACCGGTTCATCGTGGGACTTATACTCCACCTCTGACGAGCCGACATAGAAGGTCGTCACAATGGTGGCCGCTTCGCGTGCGATCCGGCACGCAAATTCAAACTCTCTTGACAGATCGACTGTCTGATCCAATTGTTCTACCATGTCTACCTAGTTCCCGATTTAATGATGGAGGTCGGAGGCTCGGCCCATTGCAGATTGCGGAATGAACGTCGGCATCTCATAATGACCCGTCTATTTGGTTGTCCAGGCGCCAGCCGGCGCGTAACGATTCAGCCAGAAAAACCCTGACCAATCGTCCGGGCGATTGATGATAGTCGCGAAGGAAGCGGCCCGAATTCTAGCACAAAATCGAGACAGCGCAAGAACAAAAGATTGGCCGAAGAAAAAATCTGTCGGCTATCGACCCAACCAGTTCAACAACGGGCTGTCGCGCATTGCCCTATCGAGTGAAGTGGCGGCACATCGAAAACCGATCCCATCGGCATGCTCATGCTCGGCCAGGGTGAACCCGTCTGAAGTGCGAATCCTTTCAGGACCGTCGCGAAATGAACCGCCCTTGACCCAGAATGATGAAGGGTTTTCGGCATCCGGTGTGGCCGTCCACTCAGCCGCATTGCCGGCCATGTCCGACAGCCCCATCAGGCTGTCGCCGGCCGGTCGATACTGACCGCCCGCCAAGAGATCGCCGGCAGCTGCGTTGGCATCATTGGCAAGGCCAACTGCATAGAGATCTCCCCAAGGGTAGGCATGGATCCGTCGGGTTGCGGGTGCGAAACCGGCCGCTACCTGCCACTCATCGGCCGTGGGAAGACGCTTTCGTCGCCATGCACAGTAGTCTACTGCGGCGTCATGATCCACATGGACAACCGGGTAGCCGTCAAAGGCGGGATCGTCGTAGTAGGCGGTACGGGTTAGACTGCTCATAGCGCTCCGGCTCGGGGCATTTGCCCCGCTTAACACAACGACGATACTGGCCATTGGTCACCTCCATCGGATCGATAAAATAGGGGACCAGGTCGGCAGTATGGGTCATGCCGTTACCGTCGATCAGGGTGAATAAACCGCCTGAAACTGCCACCATGGCATTGGTTCGTCGGCGTTCAACCTGCCAGATCGTCAGCAGCAGGACGACGAGCGCCAACGCCACGAGCAGCGAAACCAGCCGCAACAGTCTTGGCGCGCCTGAGTCTTTGGCCAAGTCACCGGCGGTGTCGGTCTCGAAGCGCTGATTGGCGCTCAGTGCGGGGTAGAGGGGTTGGCCGTCGAGCACAGCAAGCGCCACTTCGGCCAGAACGCGACGTGCGGGATCGTACTGGCGAGCCGTTGTCAGCAGTTCGCCGTGGAGATAGGCTTCCCAAATTTCATAGGTCACGTCCTCGTGTACAATTCGATCCAACTGAGCGGGCGGCAACGGCCCCTTAGGATCCACCAAGGCATCATGGACGATGACGGCCGTCCGCTCAGGATCCACCTGATGCATAAGTGCGGTGAGAATTCCATGGCGACGATAGAGGGCTGCACGCAGGAGCAGCGCTCGGTAGCTGTCATCCAGTTCATGGCCGGCGTTGAGCATCAGAAGCCCATCGCGCAACACCGAATCGTCAGGCGGGACGTCGTCCGCCCAGTAGGCCGCCAAGGCGTCCGATAGTGCACGCTCAGTGGCGGCCACTCGGGTCGTCTGATCGTCTCCTCGAAAAGGAGTGACAAGGCCGTCATCTGACTTTGAGCGCGAGGACCAGTAGGCTGCTGCGGCTTCAGCGTAGTACTGGTAGTCATCGAAATGGGACGCTGCCCACTCCTCTTCGCCAGGTGCAAATGTAGCCGAACCAGCACCGGCGTCAGAGTCGGGATTCCCCAAGTATTTGTTGTTTGTCCAGTCTTGGCTCTTTGCCATGCTTGGCCGTTCCCTGATTTTCCCTGGGTCCAACAAGTGGCAACATTATACAATCAGTGCGCACCCAAACCCCAATGGCGGATAAGTGCCTGAAGCGTGCCAGATTATTGCACAGCCGCCCAACGTGAAAATCTGGGATGCACCCCTGATTGGGCAGCGGTTTGACCCGTATGTTCAATTCGGGTATGATGCGGCCATGATAGAATTGCAGTCGGTTCAAATTTGCGCAGACAAAGCTACTTACTTGTATTTTCGGGGTGCAAGGCACCCCGTCTAGACCTTTGCTGTGCGCCCTGCTGGAGAGGCTCCACCCTTCCGGCAGACCTGTTTTTGTTGAAGTTTCCAGAACGCGTGGCGCAGTTGTCCACGCGTTTTTGTATGCCAGAACCAAATATCATGGAGCATAGAGTCATGGCTGAATTCCCACCCGTTGCCGATCAGATGCGCGTCCTCATGCGCGGCGTCGACTTTGGCGACGACCTCACCCGCACAAATATGGAACGCGAGCTTAGGGCGCGCATCGAAAAGAGCGTGAAGATAGGCAAACCGCTGCGCGTCTACTGTGGTTTCGACCCGTCTGCGCCCGACCTTCATCTGGGCCATACAATTCCTATGCGCAAGCTGCGCCAGTTTCAGGATCTGGGACACGAGGTCATCTTCCTGATCGGCAGCTTCACCGGCGTGATCGGCGATCCCAGCGACAAAGAGAGCGTGCGCAAACAGCAGACTGTCGCAGAGGCGCTGGAGAAGGGCAAGTCCTATGCCGAACAGGCCTTCCGCGTGCTGGATGCCGACAAAACACTGATCAAATACAATCACGAATGGCTTAGCCCGCTCACGTTCGAGGATATCATCCGTCTGGCCAGCAATTTCACCGTGCAGCAGTTCCTGACCAGGGACAGCTTCAGCAAGCGCTTTGCCGCCGGCGATGCAATCTGGCTACATGAGTTTTTCTATGCGCTGATGCAGGGCTACGATGCCGTGGCCATGGAGACCGACATCCAGATCGGCGGCACCGATCAGTTGTTCAACCTGATGGCCGGACGCAAGCTGATGGAAGCCCATGGGCAAGAGGCGCAGACCATTCTGACCTTCCCGATCCTCGTCGGCACCGACGGAGTTCTGCGCATGAGCAAGTCGACCGGCAACTACATCGGCATCGACGAGCCGCCCGGCGTGATCTTCACCAAGGTGCTCAACGTGCCCGACACGTCCATGCGCAGCTACGCCGAACTTGTCACGCGTTGGGACCAGCAAGAGATCGATGCGCTGTTCGCCGAGATTGAAGCGGGCAACCTGTCGATGCGCGACTTTAAGCAGAAGCTCGCCTGGGAGATCGTCAGCATTTTCCACGGCGACGAATCAGCCAACCAGGCTGTGCAGGACGCAAAAAGGATGCATACGGGTGAAGCGCCCAGCGATGCCGAGACGTTCGTGCTCAAGGAACCGATGTCGCTGCTGGATGTGATGCAAGAGGCCGGCATGGTCAAGAGCAAAGGCGAGGCGCGCCGGCTGGTCCAGCAAGGCGGCGTTCGTGTCGATGGCGAACAGATCAGCGATGTGGCCCATTCGCTCGCCCCAGATACAGACGGAGAACAGGTGATCCAGGCCGGCAAGCGCAAGTTCCTGCGCGTTGTTTCCGGATAGGAGTGAGATAAGGATAGGACGCGGATGACGCGGATTTCAGCACTTCACGATCTGTCATTCTGAGCGGGTATTTCCGAACATTTACTCTGGCAAGTGACTAGCGAAGAATCTCGCTCTTTACCAAATCGTGAACTACTGGATTTGGCAGATAATAACGGATATTTCGAGATTTTATCGGTGACTCTGCTGCAAAAACCACGAATTTCACCTCTGAGAAAATTCGTGAAATTCGTGGTTCTTGCAGTGGACTCATCGGTGAGAATCAGCCAAATCGGCGTCATCCGCGTCCTATTGTGTCAATTGCGCTCAAAGTGGGTCTCGAAGAAAAAAATCGGGGCAAAAAAGAAACTGCTAACAATTACGTTTCCCCCGATAGTGGTAGTTAGCCACAACGTAATTGCTAGCAGTTCTGAGCAAAAGCATAGCACGAATATTTGGCGTTGTAAAGTAGGCGTACCCACCAAATTTGTGTGCTTACCATACGATATCTGCACGCTCTGATTGTTTTGTCGAATCGATTGGGATCTGTTGGCATATTTTCATGGAATCTTGCAAACATGACGGCTGTATCCTGAATTCTGAGTAGGAGGAATAGATGGGGCTTTTCGAGAATAAAAAGGGGTTGATTTTTGGGGTCGCCAACAAGAACTCGATTGCTTGGGGCATCTCCAAGGCGTTGCACGAAGAAGGCGCTGAATTGGGATTTTCCTATGCCGGAGAGATCCTGAAGAAGCGAGTCGATCCGTTGGCCGCCGAAATCGGCGCCCAGTTTGTCGAAGAATGTGACGTCACCGACGATAAAGCCATCGATCTGGTCTTCGCCAAGGCCGGCGAACACTTCGGCACGCTGGATCTGCTCGTACATTCCATCGCATTCGCCCCTCGCGAAGATCTGAGCGGTCGGTTTGTCGACACCAGTCGCGACGGCTTCAAGCTCGCGCTTGACATCAGTTGCTACAGCCTCATCGCCCTGGCCAATCGGGCACGCGTCCTCATGCCCGACGGCGGCAGCATTCTGGCCATGACCTATTTCGGTGCGGAGAAGGTGACGCCAAATTACAACCTCATGGGCGTGGCCAAGGCCGCTCTGGAAGCGACGGTGCGCTATCTGGCCTGGGATCTGGGCAAGGACAACATTCGTGTCAACGCCATCAGCGCCGGCCCCATCAAGACGCTTGCCGCCTCCGGCGTCGGAGGATTTCGCAAGAGCCTCAGCTATGTGGGCGCAGTCGCTCCGTTGGGCAATGTGACCCAGGACACGGTCGGCGATGGCGCTCGTTTTCTGCTGAGCGACTGGGCGTCCGGCACCACCGGGCAGGTTCTCTATGTTGACGGCGGCTACAACATCATGGGCGCGCCCGACGAAGAAGCGCTGTCAGCGTTGCTCTAGAAAAGTGGCCCGGTCAATTGAACTGACCGGGCCACTTTGACGGGGGACGGCTACGAATGAATTCGCAGCCTACTGGGCGTGCTGAACACGATGCTGGCAACCGCTGAAGCGTTATCGGCGACCATCTCCTTATGTCAACTTAATTGACGTCCGCCCATATCGACGGAAGATAGATCCGACGTTCCTGAAGACGAATGAACTGTGCCACAATATCCTCGCCGAACCCGAATGCGCCCTCAAGCACGCGATCGGTCGATTCGATTCCCTGCCAAACCCATTGATCAAAACGCCAGCCGTCCTTGGGCAAGGCGACCAATCTGATTGGATTGCCGCAACCTGGATTCCCCGGCGTCGGCGTCACGGGCCCGCCGCTGACGGTTCCCGCATCGGCAAACGGATCGATTTCGATCCGTAGATCGTCGGCGTACATCACCAGTCCATCCTGAGGAATCACAGGATCATCTGCGCGGAAGGCGTAGTCCAACACCATTGTTTGAGGCAGCGTGCCGGCGACGCCGGACGCTTGGCTGCCGCCGAATATGCCGATGGAAGTCACCTGAAGCGTGTGGGTAAAGACGCCGCCCGCTTGCCAGTCCGCCCCATCGTACGAATAGCGCATATCCCAGAGGTCGCCTACCCTGCTCAAGCGCAGATAGACCGGCGCTTCGCCCGTACTGATAGGCGTTTCCACGACCGGCGGCGTAAGAATCGTCCCTGAGACGGCCAGGGAAGCCTGTATCGTTGGGCCGCCTTCTTCCTGCTTGAGCGCAGCGAGTCAGAAAGTTGTCACTGTCCCCCTCGACGAGAATGCCTTGAGACTGCTCCGGCTCGATCAGGCCTGAATTGAACCGCGCGTCAATCTCAAAATCGGCGTCGTTGACTGTCTGCATGATCCTGGGAACACGAAGCAGCGACTCGTCTTCCTTGGCCACGAATCCACGGGCGACGCGGGACGGGATCTGAATCTCAAGCGTATAGCCGGTTGCACGCAGGATCGATGCGTCGGCGGTCCCCGCGCCGGGATCGATGAATTGCCAGATCGTTTCGTCCAGAACGCAGGCATTGAAGTCGTCCGACACAAAGTCTGTATCCCTATCGGCCCTGGCGAAGGCGGAAGCAAAGACGTCGTCCTCTGCCAACGCTTGACCCTGGACCATCAACAGCGTGCAGATTGCGACAAAAAAACAGATTCCAACTCGTACGTAGTTCATATTTCGCCCGTGTTCATGTTTCGCCCGTGTTCATATTTCACCTGTCTCACCATGTGAAGTCGAAGTCGGCTCGTGATCCATACCACAATCCAACTTCAGTTTGTGGGGTACACTGCCGGTAGTGAACCGGATCTGAAGTCGGTTTAATCGTGCAATCACGGGATTCTCATCTTCCCAATGCACAATTGTCAAACGGTGGTCGCCGGACGGCTGACCGCCATGGTCAGTATACCACTGCAGAGTACCTGCCAGACAGACTCGCCGGGAGATCGGCAGCTTGGGTCGCCATACCTGAAAAAACAGCAACTTTGCACAGTCGTGAGGCCAAACGAAATCACGGCTCAATGAGAGGAAGACAGATGAAAACGAAGCTCCTTATTGTCTCCATAGCAACGCTGCTCATCAGCGCCTGCACCGGCATCCAGCCGCTGGCGCCTATGGATACAGCGCCGACACCCACGGAAGCGGAGCTAACAAGCGTAGAGGTCTCCGACGGGCAAGCTGACAGCACAGACACGCCCATCGACCTACTCGAATTGTCCGCAACAATGCCTCTGGATCCCGCCGTGCGGACGGGGGTTCTCGAAAACGGGTTGACCTACTACATTCGAGAGAACAGCGAACCTGAAAATCGAGCCGATCTGTGGCTGGCGGTCAAGGCCGGATCGTTGCAGGAAGATGACGATCAATTGGGCCTGGCCCATTTTCTGGAACATATGCTCTTCAACGGCACCGAGAACTTCCCGGAGATGGGCGTAGTCGACTTCCTGGAAGGCATCGGCATGGAGTTTGGCCCCGATGTCAATGCGTACACCACATTTGACAGGACCGTCTACACGATCCAGGTGCCGACTGACGACGCCGAGACGCTGAACACGGGCCTGCAGGTACTGGAGGATTGGGCAGCCCACGCCACCCTCGACCCCGGCGCCATCGACCAGGAACGCGGCGTCATCGTCGAAGAGTGGCGACTGCGCTATCAGACGGCGACCGGACGCATCCGCGACCAGGTGCTACCCTTCATCCTGGGCGAATCCCGCTTCAGCGACCGGCTTACCATTGGCGACATGGAGATCGTCCAGAATGCGCCGCCCGAAGCATTCGAACGCTTCTACGATACCTGGTACCGGCCTGACCTGATGGCTGTGATCGCGGTCGGCGACTTCGATATAGATGAAATGGAAACGCGCATCGTCGAGCATTTCTCCCAACTGACTATGCCCGAAGAACCCACAGCGCTGGAAGATTATGATATTCCCAGCCACGATGAAACTCGGTATCTGATAGTCACCGACCCCGAACAGACGAGTACCGACGTGCAGGTCTGGCGCAAACGGGATGCCCAGTTCACAAGGACCGGCGATGACTATCGCGCCAGCTTGACACGGCGTTTCTTCTATTCGATTCTGAACGAGCGGCTTGGGGATATCCAACGCCAGCCTGACGCGCCATTCCTCTCGGCAAGGGGCGTGTACGGGAATTATGTCAACCCTGTCGACGTGGACGCACTATTCGTCACCGTCGAGGACGACGGTGTGGCGGCCGGACTTGAGGCTGTGCTCATCGAAGCCGCGCGTTTGGAGCAGTTTGGCGTCTCCGAAGCCGAACTGGCACGGGCCAAGGAAGAGACACTCAGCCTCTACAAGAGCATCTACGACGAACGCAACAATGTTGAGAGCAGTAGCTATGCCGATGAATACCTGGCTCACTTCCAGAATGCGGTGACCACGCCCGGCATTGCGTATGAGTACGCCTTCGTCCAGGACGTTGTGCCGACCATCACCATCGACGAGGTCAACGCGATGGCCGCGGATCTGGCGGCGACCGACAACCGTGTCATCGTCGTGACCGCGCCGGAGAAGGAAGACGTTGTCCTGCCCACAGAAGACGATCTTGCCGCTGTCGTCGATGCCGTTGCCGCCATGGTGATTGAGCCGCCGGCAGAGGAAGCCGTCGGCGCTACACTGTTGGAAGAGATCCCCCAGCCGGTCGCCATCGTGTCCGAGAGCGAATCGCCGGACCTGGGCATCAGCCAGTTCGACTTGGCGAACGGCGTGCGCGTGCTGGTCATGCCGACCGACTTCAAGGACGACGAGATTCTCTTCACCGGCTTCAGTCTCGGCGGTTCGTCGCTGGTCAGCGATGAAGACTACCCGGAAGCCAGCACCATCGTCAAGGTCATCACAGAGAGCGGCGTGGGCGCTTTCGGCCAGTCGGAACTGGAAAAACTGCTGACCGGCAAAGACATCGCCATCAGTCCCTACCTCCGTGAGCTGACGGAAGGGATCGAGGGCAACAGTTCGGTCGCCGATCTGGAGACGCTCTTCCAGTTGATCTACCTCTATGCCACCCAGCCGCGTGCCGACCAGGACGCATTTGATGTCTTCCAAAAACAGATGCGCGTCGCCTTGGAAAACCGTGCGCTCGATCCAAACTCGGCCCTGCAGGATACCCTCAATGCGGCGCTCTACGGCGACACCATACGCCGGGGCACGCTGCCGATTGAGGAAGTTGACGCACTTGATCTGGATCGCGCCTTCGAGATCTACCAGGAGCGTTTTGCCGACATGGACGACGCGGTCTTCATCTTCGTGGGCAATGTCGATGCGGAGACGATCAAGCCGCTGGCGCAGACCTATCTGGGCAATCTGCCGGTCAGCGACCGCGAGGAAAGTTGGCAAGATGTCATGCCTGATCTGCCCGAAGGCATCGTCGAAGAGGCAGTCTATAAAGGCGAAGGCGACCGCAGCGTCGTCCAGATCGTCTTCAGCGAACCGTACGAACCGTCGCTCGAAAACACGGTCAAGCAGGATGCATTAAAAACCGTGCTTGACATCCTGATCCGGGAAGAGCTGCGCGAAGATCGCGGCGGCGTCTATTCCTCGGGCGTCTCCATCTTCAGCCAGGATCTACCGGACCCGGCCCATTTCGGCATAGTATCATTCGGCGCCGAGCCGGACCGTGTTGACGAACTTGTCGAGGCGGCCTTCGCCGAGATCGCCGACCTGCAGGCCAATGGCCCGTCCGAGGAAAACCTGCTCAAGGCCCGCTCCATCGCCCTCAGCCAGGACGAGGAGGCGCTGAAGCAGAACAGCCACTGGCTCAATGCGATCAAGAGTGCGGAGATCTACCCGCATGTGGCAATCGCTGATACGCTTCGCAAGCGACAAGTGATCGAAGCGCTCACCGCCGAAGAGATCCAGGCCGCGGCCCAGGAACTCTTCGATCCGGAACGGTATGTCAAAGTTGTGCTCTACCCGGAGGCGCAGGAGTGATCGTGAAGGGATGACAAGGTGACAGGGTGAACGCTTGCATAGGTCGAAGTGTATTCTTCACCCTGTCATCTTGTCACCCCTCACCCTGTCACCCCTTCCCAGTCAATTGGCCTCAAACCGTTCAAAGGCCAAGTGATAGTTTCGTGGCGCCACCGTACCCAGCGCTGCCGGCCAGGTTCCGGTGATGGCGGCGGTGATCTTGCCGGCGTGTTCGTGACAGTTTTCGATGAAGAGTGTGTAGCGTTGCTGGATCCCCGCGGCGACCGTGCCCGCCAGATAGAGGCCCGGCACATTGGTCTCCATGCTCGCCGGATCAAAAACCGGAACCCGGTTCTCTCCGACCAGTTCCACCCCAGCCATCTCCAGCAGACGCTGATCGCCGTGGAAGCCGGTGTTGAGCAACACGAAGTCGGTCTCCCACAGCAACGGCTCGCCCCCTTCCACAACTGCACCCTCCACGGTCGGCATCAGCGTCACATGGGTCGGGCTGATCGCCACCGGCGTCGTCTCAGGCAGAAAGCCGATGGTGCCGGCCTCGATCTGGGCCTCAAGATCGGGCAGCAGCCAATGTTTGATCCTGCGCTCATCAAAGCGGGCACGACGATAGCTGATCGTCACCTGGGCGCCGGCGCGCCAGCAACGCAACGCTGCCTCAGCCGCCGAGTTCTTGCCGCCGACGATCAACAATCGTTTGCGAAAATAGTCATGGGGATCGCGGAAGTAGTGTGAAACATGGGGCAGATCCTCGCCGGGAATGCCAAGATGATTGGCGTAGGTCATGTCACCCACGGCCAGCACCAGGCGTTTGGCCCTGTAATGGTGCTGAGCACCTGCCGTCTGCGTCGCAATCGAAAACCCATGCGCGGCCTGCTCAATGGCTGTGACCGGTTCGTACGTATTGATCTGCAGGTCGAAGTACTCGACAACGCCGCGCAGATAGGCCAGATAGTCCTCGCCCGTGATGCGCTGTTGATGGTTGTTCTGAATGGGCAGGCCGGCAATCGCCAGACGTTCGGTTGTGCTGAAGAACGGTGTGTTGCGCGGCCACCAACTCATGGTGTAGCCGATCTGCTTTGCATCGAAGTGGACAATATTTAGGCCCGCCTGTTTCAGACAGACGGCCAGTTCCAGCCCGATCGGCCCGGCCCCGACGATACACACATCAAATATCTGCTCCGTTTCACGATCGGCAGCATCATTGGAAATATCACTGCATCGGTCCATGATCTAATGGCTCATTCCTTTGTTATCTCGAATACTCGAAGTCGCTGATTTGGCCGACAGTATACGTGCGTCGCTCCGGCGGGGCAATTTCTGTGGTACAGACAGCGTTGATTTTCGATCCGGATGGCAGGGAGGACGTGAAGCCTACATGAGACAAAATATCATGGTAGAATATTGTGAGATTTCTCGCTCCGCTCGAAATGACAGAATTCGCCTTGACAGAGCACTAGCCCAACCAGGAGGATGCAGATGATTGCAGAAAACGTAGAAGTCAAGATTGTCAGTCGCCCGGCCTTCACGGTCGCCGGCATGCTCTATCGCGGGAACAACAGCAACAACGAGATCCCGCAGCTTTGGGAGCAATTCGGACCAAAGATGGGAATCTTGCCCCACCGCGTCGATGCGCAGACCTGCTATGGCGTGTGCGATGCATTCGATGAGGAGGCCAAGGTCTTTGACTACATCGCAGGGTGCGAAGTGAAGCCTGGCGAGCAGATGCCCAAAGGCATCGTGACCCGCGCCATCCCGGCCCAGACCTACGCCGTCTTCACGACGACGCTGCCTGAAATTCAGGCGACCATGGGCTACATCTACGGTACATGGATGCCGTCATCCGAATATAAGCGTGGCGATGGCCCCGAGTTCGAGTTATACGGAGAAGACTTCGATCCCGACGATCCGGCGTCGCGGCTATACATCTACGTCCCGGTTGTAGAGGCGTAAATGCTACGTGCCGCTCGTACTCGTTCTCGTCCTCGAAAGCCAAACTGAAAGCACGCCGGGATCATGCGATCTGTAGATCACGCTTACAGCGTGACAAGGTACGCATACCAGACGGACTCAGAGGTCGCCACACTTGTCCGACTACAAGTCGGACCCACAGAAGTCATGTTTTCATGGCGTCTTCAGATTTGCGACGAGAACGAGCACGAGTAGTTTTCCGGATATCGCCACTCACCTACCGACTTATCAGCGGCAGATAGATACGTCCAGTTTGCACGTCCCCCCCATCCGATAGTACGAGAATTTCCATATCCTCGTGGGTGACACGCGAGCCGGCCCCAGACTCAACCAATACTTCAGCACGCACTGCCACCGTTCCGGCCGCAGCCGGACCTCTGCTGAACGTGGCAGCAACCTTACCAGCAGCGTCGGTAGTGGCCTGTGAAGACCTCGCCGCCGGCAATCGTGCCCTGGCTGCCGTCGTCGTCGCTGACGCTGAGGCGCACGGTCTGCCCCGCCACCGGCGACACCCCAGGCGTCGAGCACGGTGGCCGTCAGCGCCGATGAGGCTCCACCGGCGCTCAAGTCATTGGGCGTGGCCACCAGATCGAGCGTAGCCGCCGACGGGTTACGAATTTGCAATATAGTCGTCGCCGTGGCGTCGCCCTCCAGCACAAAGGTGATCTGTGCTTCCCCTGTACGGTCGCCAGCGGTGAAACGAATGCGGCAGGCGGCCATTCTCGAAATGACCATCGGTGGGCGAAACGACCGTGCCCAGCGTCGTGCTGAGTTCGTAGCCCAAGCTGCCGGTCCAGCCCGAGATCTGCCCCTGATCGTCGAGCAAATTGACTGACAGATCGACCGCATCGTTGCTGTTTGGCCGCAGATAGGTGTCGCCCCAGCGATTGTCGAAGGCCACGCCGGTGAGCGGGCGGAAGAGCGCGACCGTCGCGCTGGCGCCGCCGACGATGCTGCCGCCGTAGGTCTCCGAGAAGGTGGCGCTCAACTCGCTCACCACGCCGCCGGCCTGCGCGTCCAGCGGGTGGCTGAAGTTGGCGAAGGGATGCGCGGTCTGGCCAGCGTCCACGCAGAAGGGCGCGCCGGAGGAGCCGCTCGAAGATCCAGCCGGTCGGCACGCTGATCTCCCAGTCATAACAGCGCTGCGTGTTCGTCTGATTGGTGACGGCAAAGCCCACGGCCACGGGCGAGCCGAGGAAGCCCTGGACGTAGGGCGTTTCGGGCGACACGTCGATAGGCTGGAAGTTGAAGGGAGCCGGGTCGCTGCGCGTGATCGTCTCGCCGTCCAGCGTGCCACGCAGCCAGAGATAGGCCACGCCGCTGCCGGGCGGCGCAAACGCATCCGAGCCGAAGATGCCGTCGCCGGGCAGGTCGTCGCCGTGGGCGCCGTCGTCGTAGAGGCTGAAGTCACTGCCGAAACGAGCGCCGGCCGCGGTCTGCAGCCAGCCGGCCAGCACGCCGTCATCGCTCGGGCGGCCAAAATCCACGCGCAGCGTCTGGCTGTTGAGCGACAGCGTACGCTTGCCCAGCGCTGCCGGCTGGATGGGGCTGGCGGCCAGGGCGTTGAAGGAGAAGGTCGCCTCGCCGGTCGCGCCCACGTTGACCTGCGCCGTGTAGTCGCCGGTGCGGCCGTTGATGTTGACCTGCACATATTGCAGCAGCCCGTTGTTCTGGCTGAGACAGAGCACATTGGCGCTGTCGGCGCAGTCCACCGGCGTGCCGTCGGGGTAGCGCACGGTCATGGGCGCAAGGCTGCCGCTGTAGCCGGTCTGCAAGAAGCCCATGCTCTCGATCTGCGAGTCGACGGCCACCGTGTAGGATTTGGCCGGCTGGGGCGGCGCGGGCGTGAACTTGTAGCCGCCGCCGCTGACTGCGCCGGCCAGATCCTGGTTGCTGACCACGACTTCGTTGGTGGTGAACAGCGCTGAATTCGGAGACGCTGATCGTCGAGCCGGCGGCATCCGTGTTGCGCACGGCATCGTAGAGGTAGCGGATCTCGCCGGTCTGGACGTTGAGCCAGACCTGATAGGCGCGCCGGGCCAGCGTCGCCGCCGCCGTAGTTGGCCTGCCCCTCGGTGGAGATGATCTGCCATTCGCCGATGCCCAGGCCGCCCTGGTAGACATGCACCTGGGGACCGGTCTCGTCGGTCTGCTCCGGCGTTTGAACCTGCGCCGCACGCGGACCCGGATCGATGTAGGTCCAGACCAGAGTCTTTGTCCAGAATGTTGGCATGTTGGCTGAAGAGCGAGCAGAAGGCCGGATTGCCCAGACACGGGTTCATGCGCACATAGCCGTCCTCGTAGACATCGACCGTGCTGGTCTGCGCGCCGTAGAAACTGAATGGCTGAGGCAAGGTCAGGCGTGTCGGCGAGCCGGAATGACAACTGCCCACGGTCTTGCAGCAGACCGCTCGGCATCCACTGGTATTCGTCGGCGTTCAGCCGATCCCAGCGGTAGGTGAAGCGATTGCTGACGTAGTCGCTCCAGCGGCCGGCGCCGGCGCTGTGGCTGGCCTGGGCGCGCAGGATATCGACGGCGTTGGCCAGTTGATCGGGCGCGACGTAGAGGAACTGGCCGCCGCGTGCCGATGGCGGTGAGCAGGTAGGGCACGATGCCGCCCGGCTGCGAGCCGTCCGCGGCCAGACCCAGGTAGTTCTTCTCCTGGCCGGTGACGTTGCTCTGCACCGTGGGCGCACTGTTGCAGCCGCCCAGCAGGACGACGGAGCCGCGCACCAGTTGATTGTTGAGCTGTTGCTGCACATAGCCGACGCTGTTGCCGGGCGCAGCGTCGCCGTCGGTGTAGACCCAGGCCTGGCCGTCGTACTGACGTTGAGCAGCCTGCAACAGCGCCTCCAGCGCATGCACGGCGCAGCCGGCATCGGGACCGTTGGCCGCCAGCCCGTCAAGCAGCGGGTTGATCTGTTCGCTGAAGAACTTGCCGGCGCCCAGCACATTGCTAGAGATGCCGCCGGCGTTGAAGGTGTAGAGGTCGAACTGGGTGCCTCTGGGATTGCCAGCTGAGATCGTTGACCTGCTCGCGGATCAGCGCCTTGACCGCGTCGATCTTGGGCGTGGCCGGCGGGCCCGCCATGCTGCCGCTGTTGTCGATGGTCATGGTCACGTGATCCCACCAGCGATAGTCGTTGGGCGCGGCCGCGTCAATGGTTGTCGGGGCTGGCGGACGTCGCCGTCGTTTCAGCAGTTGCGGCTGTCGCCGCGCACGGCAAAGGGATTGGCGATGTTGACGTTCTGCACCACGGTGGCCGCGGTGGCGGCGTCGGTGGGAAAGCTCAAATTTTTCCAGACGGTGAGAAAGCGCGCCATGTTGCACTGGGCGTTGGCCTGAAAGCCGGGATCGGTGAAGGCCTTCTGGATGCGCGCCTGGCCATGGCTGACGGTGTCGCTGCCGTCGTTGGCCGTGTCCAGGAAATCCCAGAGCATGGCCGCGACCGCGCCTTCGTTGAGCGGGCTGGCCGTGCCGGGCAGCGTCTCGAAATCGACGGTCGGCCCGGTGACGTCGATGTAGTAGCTGGTGAAGCCGGAGCCGGGCATGATCGTGCGCGCCGCGCTCTGGTAGTAGTCGGGAAAGCCTTCGCCCCAGGAGAGCTTGTCGCCGTTCAGGCCCGTTGTTGAAGCCGGGCAGCGTGTGGGGTCCGCCCGGGTTTTGGTTGCAGCTAAACTGGTGGTCGGCGAAGTGGCCCCACTCGTGCATGATCACCGAGTCGTCCCACTCGTCGGCGCTGGAGGCGTCGTCGGCGATCACCAACGTGGTGCGGGCCGAACTGTAGAAGGAACCCTTGGCCTTACTGCCCCGCTCCCAGAAGACGGTGACGCCGCGGTCGAAGAAGGGCGCGCCGTTGCCCAGATTGTTGTTCCAATATTTCCAGGCCCAGTAGATACTGTCGGCGATGTTGAAGATGGGCGCTTCCAGCGAGTTGATGGCGTACGCGGTCACGTCAAAGTCGACCGTGCCGCCCTCGGAATTGATGATACGCGAGTCGAAGCAGTAGAGTTCCTGCTCGCCGGTCTGCTCGATGCGGGCGATACGCGTCGGACCCTCCCAGACTTCGGCGCAGACACGTGTGTAGAGTTCCAACTCGTCGTTCAGGAAGCCGTCATCGTCGCAGAAGCGGAACTCGAACTTGCCGTTGGCATCGGTGACAGTGTAGCCGTACGAGTCGTCGGAGAAGGTGTCCTCCTCGCGCATCTCCACCAGAATGTTGTGGACGGGCACAGCGCTGCCGCCTACATCCACATAGCGGGGCGGATTGGCGGCCGGCTGGCGTTCGCCGCGGGTCAGTATGCCTGTGACGTAGAAGCAGCCCTGCGGCACGTCCGTGCCCCAGGCGCCGGCGGCGGCCACGGTGTCCGATTTGTCGACTGGTGCGCCGGCTGACGGGCGCGGTGTAGGGAACGAAGCGCGGATCGCTGTCGGAAACCGCTGACGCCGTCGGCGCGCACGTCAAAGAAGAGCACGCCCACCGCGGTCAGCGTGGTGGCCGCTGTCCGGGTGATAGGTGGCCTGGGCGCGCACTGTGTAGACCCCGGCGTCGGGAAACTGGACCTGGCGCGTCTGCTCGACGGTGTCACCGGCAGTCACGGGTCGCCAGCGTCTCGCCGACCGGCCCGCCCAGCAGCACGCCGCCGTCGGGCAGATCCCAGGTCAGGGTGAGGTCGGGCGCGTCGCGCAGCGGCGTTGCTGTGAAGGTGAAGCTGGCCGTGCCGCCCGGCGTGGGCGCTGCATCGACCTGCAGGACGACCTCGACGCCTTCATACGCGCCGCCGGCCATGTCGCTCAGCGTGGCGGTGGCCTGGGCGTAGGCCGGCAGGACCGACAGGCCCTGCGCGAACAAGGTGCAACTCACGAGCAGAATCGACAAGAGGCGATAAATTGTTCTGCGAAATTGAATCGACATGGCATAGCTCCGAGTGTCTAGACTAATAGTTCTGTATCACGACATTTATGTCGTAGCCTTCCGTATCGAGCAAACTGCTACGACATAAATGTCGGTCTACAACAAACGCAACACACAACTCTTGCCGGCCTAGCAGTCTGTCGGAGAGACCAAGAAATAGACCGCGGATGCGGCGGATTAGGCGGAAAAAGCCTGATTTTATCTGATATTATCGGCATTTATCAGCCAAATCCGCCTAATCTGCGGTCTATCAACGCTCTCTCCGACAGGCTCTAGCGCACGATTGCCGGCAGATAGATGCTCCGCTCCTGTTGCGGCGTCACCTCAAACGGTATGGCATCCGAGCTACGGGTGCTGGGCGATTGATTGCGCACAACAAGCCCCGCCGTCTGTCCGTGCTTGAGCAGATCGGCGCCGATCAACACCTTGACTTGCGTGGCGCTGACAAACTGGGTGGCCAGCGGCCCACCGTTCCACAGCACCTGGGCATCGGGCGCAAAGTCGCTGCCTTGGATGACCAACGTGATGGCCGGACTGCCCGCGCCAACGCTCGCCGGTGACAGGCTGCTGATGACGGGCTTTTTCGCCTCCACCACAAAGGAGAGTGCGTTGGAATCGAAGTCGCCCGGCGTGCGAGCCTTCAGTTGAATGATGCCGGCCGCACTCAACTGCGCTGCGCCGACGTCCACCGCCAGATGCGCTTCGTCGATCACCGTCGTGGGCAAGGCGTTTGCTCCCCAGAGAACGGTCGTGCCGCTGACAAAGCCGCTGCCCTCGACAACGAGCGTGAAGGCCGCGCTGTTGACCGTCGCCGTGTAGGGATCGAGCGACGTAATCAGCGGCTGACTGCCCAGTGCGGCGGCCGCCCAGGTGTTGGGTTGGCCGTCGATGGCCAGGTAGGGCCAGACGTAGTCGTCGTCCACGGATTCGAGCCAGTAATGGCCGAGCTTCAGCCCGATCAGATGATCCCAGCCATTGAAGTTGGCCTTGTCGATCCGAAGTTCGGCTGACCACCAATCAGCCCCGCTGCTGATCTGTCCCAGCAAACCGCCGGGTCCCACATTGGTAAAACCGCCGGATCCATCGCCCGACATTGTCACGACATCCCCATCCTCGCCGACGGTAAAGGCGTAGTCACTGGTCTGCACCTGAGCGCTGCGGCTGTTGTCGACATCGACCCGCAATCCCACATAGGAGCCGGGACTCTCCGCTCCCTTCTTCAGGCCAGAGAAGCAGGCCCAGAGATATTCATCGGAGCGCAGCAGGCGTGCCGTGGCCTGGCCGCCGTCAGGATACGGTTTCAGGCTGATTGGCGTCCCGCCGGCGTAGACCGGGTCGTCGCAGGAGCCGTCCAGCACGGGCAGAGCGCTGGCTTGCGCTATGCTCAGCGGCGCGATGGTGAAATCGGCGTCGGCGGACGCGACATTATTGGTCGAATCGGTGGCGGTCAGCAACACGGCATGTGTCGCCGGGGGCAAGGCCCGCAACGCTACTATCGGAGCCGCTGCCGGCTGGGTTTCCATCGACGGTCCAGACCAGCGCCTGGCCGTTGAGTCCGCCCTCTTCGGGGTCGGTCGCGTGTCCTTGCAGAGCAATGGCTACACCGGCAGGAAAGGTCTGATCCGCCACCGGCACGAAGATTTGCGGCTCCGGCGTGCGGTTCTTGACCGTGAACGGCGACGACGTGGCAATCGTGGTGTTGTAGCCGTCGCTGGCCAGCACGCGGATCAGCGCCTGGTTGGGCGCGCTGCCCTGCAAGCCGCCCAGATCGTCCAGCGTCAGGACGTAGGATTTGTCCGGCGTGCTGGGATAGTTGATGACAATGGTGTGCCATTTGCCCCGCCATCGTGGCTGTATTGGACCGTGAAGAGCAGTTGGTCGTCCGGGTCCGAGTCGTCGGCGGTCCAGGCGATGGTCAGCGGCTTGTCGATCACCGCGCCGACCGTCGGCTGCGAGATGGCCACAGTGGGGCTGGCCGCGCCGGGCTGAATTTCATCGATCACGGTGTCGTCGGCCAGCAGTTGGATCTTGGCCACCTGCCCGGCCGGCTGCGGGAAGAGGTCGCTGAAGAGGGCCGATGCGCCGTCGGCAGCATGGTCGTCCATGTCGGTCAGCGTCAGGATACGTTCGACCAGCACGGTTCCAACAGCATCGAGCAGACGCAGCTTGAAGACCGCGTGCGTCGCGCCGTCATGGTCGGGTGCGCTGGCTTGGCGGGCCTGACCGCGCACGGTTGGCCGGTGGAACGGACTGGGTCGGCAGCACCAACACAGTGGAGATTTCGCCGCGGTTGTTGCTCCGTGTCGACCAGGCCGGTGACAAAGACGCTGTCGCCTGCGCCGGCTGCTGCGCGCGTCTACCGCATCAGCCGCCAGACCGGCTATTCATCAGCGCGCGCCAGGTGTAGTCGCTCACCCATGTGCGGCCGGCATAGGACATGAAGTCGGCCGTCTGATCCGGGCGAATGGGCTGGCGCGTGGTCGTATCAAAGCCGTAGTAGCTGTCGGCGCCGACGTTGGCGATCTGGCAGGGCGGATAGGGATAGCCGCTGTCGATGTTGTCGGGATCGCCGCAGTTGATGTGTTTGCGTCCTTCGTTGTGCGCCAGTTCCTGGGCCATGACGCTGCCTGCCCGCAACTGGTCCCAGCCGGCGGGAATCGGGATTGGGAATGTGCTCGGGCAATTGGACCCACGACTGGTTGCTGACCGTGCTGGCATAGCCCGATGCGCCGCCGTTGTTGGCGTCGGGGTGGACCATGCCCATGAAGTGGACCGGCGCGCCGATGTCGTCGCAGGCGTCCGGGTTGAACGAGAGCAGCGCCCGACCCCAGAGCGAGACGATCACCTTGTCGCGGTCGGGCGGGCCATTGGTGATGCTCCAGCCGTCCTCCAACTCATAGGGACCGTAGCAGGGATACGGGAAAAGACCGGCCCAGCAGACCTGCAGTTCCTCGACCGGTTCGGTGTCGCGGAAGATCCAGGTGTCGGGCACCGGCCAGCGGCGCGTGAAATGGCTGACCATGCTGCCAGAAGTTGGGATCGATGGTCGAAGGCAGCGGCGTGTGGGTGCGCACCGGCACGGTCCAGACGCAGACCGGCGGCTGTTTTTGGAAGGTGACCGTCTGGCTCAGTTCGTTGTTGGCGCGATTGGGGTCGTTGTGAATCCGGCGACCGTCGATCTCAAGCTTGAGCGTGATCGGCCCTGCTTCCATCCAACTGGCCGGCAGTTGGAAATACCAGCCGTCATCCAGGCGGGCGCGGTCGTAGCCGCCGCCGGTGGTCAGACGTGCGTGCGCCGTTGATGGCGGCAAGCGGCGAACCGGGCAACGGATTGCCGGCACGGTGCCCGACAGCCGCGCCTCGACATTGGGCGCGCTGGGGCCGGAGATCTGCTTGCCGTAGGCGCGCACGTAGGTGGACTTGTCGGCGACCAGCGGCGCGCTGTTGGCCAGATTCTGGATTGCCTGGGTGATCTCCATGCCGCCGGCTTCAAAGTCGCGGGTGATGGCGGAGGCGTTGAGCGACAGGCTGTAGATGCCTGTATTGCGACGGGCAAAAAAGAGCGTGTCGTTGGCCGCATACAGGCCGGAGTCGATGCTGGCCTGGTTGGTGGCAATCGTGTCGGCCGGATCGGCTTCAGTCGTCGTATTCGCCTTGCGCTTGACATCGCCCGTGCTGTTGGACACGCTGCTGATGTCGCGTTCGGTCCAGTAGAGGTTGCCGTTGACGAGGATCGGGTCGCCGATGAACCAGTTGGGCGTTGCGGTATAAAACGTGCCGACGGCAGCAGATGCAGCGGCAGCAACAGCGCCGGGCAGGACCACCGGGTCCTGACAGGGCACGATCTCGCTGATGGAACAGGTGCGAATCCGGTATGTGAACGGAGCCGAGGTGTTATGCTCCACCCAATAGAGTCGAAAGGCATGTGTGGCAATGGGACCGCTGCCGCCCGGCGGCTGGTAGACCAGCCCGTGTCCGCGCGTGTTGGCGTTGAAGGGCAGCAAGGTCCCCGCCGTGTCCGTACAGGGCAAGGTCGCGCAGTTTGTCGAGATCCGTTTCAGGCCGCCATTGTCGATCCAGTAGACGGTACTGCCCAGAACGAGGATGTCCGACACAATCGACGGCGTGTCGGCCACCTTTTCGACAACACCGCTGCCGTCTTTGAGCGTGCGCAATATCTGTTGAAAGCCGATCCAATACAGGTAGCCATTGTCTTCGACAAGGGCGTGAAAGCCAAGGCGTTGGTTGCCGTCCAATGGCTGGACCGCGCTCGGCGCGTACGGTTCGCCCAACGGCATGCGCTCAAGTTGCCCGGCAGAATCGTTCAAGTAGTACAGACCATCGGATGAGGCAAGCGGGCCGAGATAGGTGTTGCATTTGGCCCCGTCATCGATGGATTGGAGTGTACGCTGGATGCCGCCGCCGGCAGGCTTGCGCTTCAACGCAGCCGTCGTGACGAACTCATCGCCAAAACAGTTGTAGGCCCAGTAGACCAGGCCGTTGCCCACGCTCCACTCTTCGACAGAATCTGTTACCACGGGTACAGGCGCGTCCTGCGGGGCGTTGCCTTCGGCGTGAACGACAGGTGCAGTGTAGGCCATCCCGACGGCGAGGAATCCGCAAATAACGAAGAGACGCGTACCGATCAATGCTATCTTTGACATATCACTCGACTCCTGTAGATAGGCTCCACATTCTCCCAGATCTCGGCGACCGGGAGCTACGGATATCCCGGTTCCGGCATTTTCTGCGGGTACGATGTCCGCTCCGCCATGAATGGATCACCTTATAGCCACGTGTCGGTGGCGTGGAGAAAGGCTGATGGCGACAGAACAGGCTTGAGCCTGTTTTCCGTAGCAGGCGGCGGTTTCAACCGCTGCCCGCCTGGCCGGGCCTGGCAATACCGGTTGAAACCGGCATCTGCTACGAAAAACGTGCTCAAGCACGTTTCGACCCTATACAGCGATCGGCGGTCCCGTTATCTCCATGCCGTGGGCCCGAAAGAGCCGCTGCATCTCCGCCTGCGGCGGGGCCGCGCTCAGTTGGGCAAACTCGTCAAAGAAGGCTTGCATGGCGCCGGCGGGCTGAAAGGCAATGAGCAGTCTGCCCTGATCATCGCCGATGTGCGCCCAGACGTGCGCAACGCCGCGCGGCGCCAGCACCGAATCGCCGGGAGACAGGGGAAGGTTTCATCGCCGATTTCCACGACAAATTCCCCCTCCACGGCATAGAACCACTCGTCCTGGTCGTGATGCACATGGCGTGGCGGACCGCCCTTGCCGTGGCTGATGTTCTCCACAATCAAGAGGGCGTCGCCCGTATCGCTGCCCAGCACTTTGAAGGTAATGGTCAGAGTTGCCAAGCACCTGCCGCGGCTGATGTAGGCGGTCAGCGTCGGCAGGAACCGAAAATGCGCCGGCGGATGTTGTTCAGTGTTCATGTCTTCTCTTTCTCGACGAAGGCCAGAAAATTCGCCTTCAGACGAGAATTAACGATGCCATCGAAGTCTGTCACTGTGGATGCATTGTCCTGCCATTGGCCTAAATAGCGGACTCCAACGAGGCAATAACGACGGATATCGTCGTCATTGGGCTCATCGGTTCCTTGTCTATGCCAGCTATCCCATCCTATCAGGATAGGCCTATGGTAAAATAGACTGAAGCGATTTTTACACAGAAATTTCACAGATTTTCGAAGGCGATTGCGTAGGCGCATCACAAGTGTGAAGTTGATCATCTGGCAGTCAAGGATGCCGCAATGCTTTCGGATTCGTTCGGCGATTTCTTGCGTCACTTGCGCAAGCGAGCAGGCATGACCCAGGGCGATCTGGCCGCGGCAACGGGCTACAGCGTCTCGTTCATCTCCGGACTGGAATGCGGCACGCGCGCCCCCAATATCGACCAGATCACCCTCCGTTTTGCGCCTGCACTGGGCTTGCAGGACGAGCCTCGCCTGGCCGCCACACTCATCGAATTGGCGGCATCAGCCCGCGGCGTGAGACCGCCGCCCTCTCTCGTCGTCCCGTTTCAAGACAAACTCATATCGCAAACGGAGGAGAATGAAAACGGGGTCTACTTGCCTGTACCGCCTACCGAGATGGTAGGCCGCGAGGCTGAGGTGAAACTGCTCTGCAACCGTCTGTTGGGGCATCGCGGTCGCCTAATGACGCTGACCGGCCCGCCCGGCGTCGGCAAGACTCGTTTGGCATTGGAAATCGCAGGACGGCTGGCTCGCGTGCAGCCTGACGGCGCCAAGTTTGTCTCGCTGGCGGCGCTCCACGAACCGACGCAATTGGCGCAGGCCTTGATCACCGCATTCGGGCTGTCCAACGCCGACAAGAAACCGTGCCGCATCGCGCTTGATCAGCCATCTGCGACACAAACAAATGCTGCTGGTCTTGGACAATTTTGAACAGTTGCTCTCCGGCGCCGAGCGCAACCCAGCCACGACACTCATCGCAACCCTGGCCAGCGAGTGTCCGGACCTACTGCTGATTGTCACGAGTCGAGAGCGACTGCACCTGCGCGCCGAACAGCGGCACAAAGTCGCGCCGCTCGATCTGGATGCTGCGGTAGAACTGTTCATACAGCGGGCGCAGACAGTCGAATCTCTCACAGACCTCACCGAACGTGAACGCCCAACGCTGGAGGCTATCTGCCGCCAGTTGGACTGCCTGCCCCTGGCCATCGAACTGGCGGCAGCGCGCCTGGATCTGCTCACACCGGCGGCGATCTTGGCCCATGTGCAAGAGCGCCGGCTGGACATCCTTGTCAATGGCCCCGTCGATCTGCCGCCCTATCAGCGAACGCTACGCACCGCCATCGAGAGCAGCTACACGCTGTTGACCGAGGAGGAACAGAAGCTCTTTTGTGACCTGGCCGTCTTCGTCGGCAGCTTCGATCCGCAGGCCGTGATTGCCCTGGGCCAATCGGAGATGTTGTTGGAGTCGCTGATCGGCAAGAGCCTGCTCTTCGCCGTCGCACTGGACGGCGAACCACGCTTTGCGATGCTGGAAACGCTGCGCGAATTCGCCTTGGAGAATCTGGCGTCGTCCGGACGAGAAGAAGCCACACGCGGGCGCCACGCAATGCACTTTGGCAAGCTGGCCGAAAGCGCCGCAGATCAGAAGGATAGTGCGGAACAGGGCCGCCTGCTGGATCGACTGGAACTGGAACATGACAACCTGCGCGCTGCCTTGGGCTGGCGCCTGAGCCATGACCCGGAGGCGGCGCTTGCCATGGCGGTCGCGCTCGAGCCGTTCTGGTTGGCGCGTGGATATGGCCACGAGGCGGAAACGTGGTTGAGCCAGGCGTTGGCGCGCAACTTGGTGTCAACGGCCCTTAGGGCGCACGGTTTGCTGGCGCTCTCTTCCTTCTGCCGGCGCTCGGGCGATACGATACGGGCCCAAGAAGCTCTCTCTCAAGCTGAGCGCATCGCCATCATCGAGGAAGATCCCGTCGTTTGGCTCAAGTTCTACGAGTGCGCCGGCTGGCATTTCTACGATGCACACGACTACGTTCGAACGCTCGACCACTTTGAGCAGGGCCTCTGTCTGGCCCGCGCGCAGAACGACCACGCTCGGATTGTCCGCTTCTTGACCGCCATCGTCCATCTGCAGCGCGATCTGCCGGACCTTCGCAGTCAGGTCATTGCCTATCTGGATGAATGTCTGGCGCTCCTCCGCGACGTGGACGATCCGGCGTCGCTGGCATTTATTCTTCAGCAATATGGGATGGTCGAAGCGGCTGCAAAAGAGTATTCCTGCGCCCAGGACTATTTTCGCAGGATGCTGGAAATTCACCGATCAGCCGGCAACAAGCTGGGGCTGGCGTGGGGGCTGAGCCTGCTGGCGGAAGCGGCCTGGTTCCAGGGCGATCTGAGCGGCGCCCAAGACCAGTACGAACACGCCCACGCACTATTCGTTGAACAAGACAATGTCGACGGAGCCATGATTGTCCTGCACCATTTGGGGCAGATCGCACGACGACAGGGTCGCTTCAGCGACGCGGTGACTTTCTATTGCAGCAGCCTAAGCTCTGCTGCCACACTCAACAATCGACATATGATGGCGCGCTGTTTGGCGGGACTGGGCGGCACCGAGTTGGAGCGAACACATATTGAACATGCGGCGTTTCTCATCAGCGCAGCTCATCGACTGTTTGATACTCTGCCCCCGTTCCTTGCCCCCTATGATTTGGACGAACTGGAGCGCCAGACTGCCCGCGTGCGCGCAGACAACCAATCCCCTGCGGTCTCCGCAGCCTGGGAAATGGGCCAAACCACGTCGACGAAACAGGTGGTGTTCGCCACGTTGATGAAGATGGGTGGAATGTAGATTTTCGCAAGCGAACATGCAGTCATTTGCAGAGTCGCCTCGTTCTGCGTATAATCAGCCCAATATGCGGGAATGGACCACCATTGCCGCCAGACAACACTCAATGCCGAGTCCGCTCAACGCTCATTGGGCAGTTGTCGTGCCAAGTTGAACTGTACTGACCAATCGAGATGCTCCCAAAGACAGACGGTCATCGTTCTGTCTTTTGGAGCATTTTTTTGTGCGCGATCCTCAACGCTTTGACCGGAGGATCACGCCAATAGACTTGTTTTGGGCGTCGATTCGTCCTGATCTGATGCCGAAATTGCATGAGGAGTAGCCCAATGAATAACTTTGCAGCGTACGAGACCGGGCCATTTTACGACGAAATGTTTGAAGCGCCCGGCCAACCCCGGCCGAGCACACGCGCGTTGGCCGAGCAACTGGCCCAGTTGCCGCCGGGTGAATTGGAGCGCCGCCAGACGACCGCCGAAAAGGCGCTCTTCGACATGGGCATCACGTTCAGCGTCTACGGGCATCAGGCCGGCACCGAGAAGATCTGGCCATTTGACCTGGTTCCGCGCATCATCGACGCCGATGAATGGGACGTCATCGATCGCGGTCTCAAGCAGCGGATCACCGCGCTCAATCTGTTCATCCACGACGTCTACCACGATCAGAAGATCCTCAAGGACAAAGTCATTCCGGCACAGGTGATCAACGAATCACAGGGCTACCTGCCTGCATGCGAGGGCCTGAATCCGCCCAAAGATATCTGGTGCCACATCACCGGCACGGACCTGGTGCGAGACGCCGACGGCCAGATCTATGTGCTGGAAGACAACCTGCGCTCGCCGTCCGGGGTCTCCTATGTGTTGGCCAACCGTCGCCTGATGAAACGCACGCTGCCCGAACTATTTGCCGCCTCCAACATCCGTTCGGTCGACGCCTATCCGGCCCACCTGCTGGACATGCTGTATGCCATTTCGCCACAACATGAGACGACCCCCATGGTGGCGTTGCTGACGCCGGGCGTCTACAACTCGGCCTATTTCGAGCACAGTTTCCTGGCCCACGAGATGGGCGTGGAACTGGTCGAAGGCCGCGACCTGGTGGTCAAGAACGGCGAGGTCTACATGAAGACCACCCAGGGCCTGCAACGCATCGACGTGATCTACCGGCGCATCAACGACGATTTCCTCGATCCGCAGGTCTTCCGGCCGGATTCGATGCTGGGCGTGCCGGGCATCATGGAGGCCTTCCGCAACGGCAAAGTGGCGCTGGCCAATGCCCCCGGCACAGGCGTCGCCGATGACAAAGGCATCTATCCCTACGTGCCGCAGATGATCAAGTACTATCTTGGCGAAGAGATCATCATCCCCAATGTGCCGACCTATCTCTGCACCGATGCGGCGCAACGCCAACATGTACTGGATCATCTGGAAGAGTTGGTGGTCAAGTCGGTCAACGAAGCCGGCGGCTACGGCATGTTGGTCGGTCCGGCCTCCACATTGGCCGAACGCGAGGAGTTCGCAGCGAAGATCACCGCCAATCCCCGCAATTTCGTTGCCCAGCCCACGCTGGGGCTATCACGGGTGCCGATCATCACCACTGACGGCCACCTGGAGGGGCGCCACGTCGACCTACGCCCGTACATTCTCTACGGTGATGATATTCATGTCTTGCCCGGCGGGCTGACGCGCGTGGCGCTCAAAAAGGGTTCGTTGGTGGTCAACTCGTCCCAGGGCGGCGGCAGCAAAGATACCTGGGTCCTGGAATAAGAAGCATAGTGAACAAGAATTTGCCACAGATGACTTCACTGCAAGAACCACGAATTTCACAGATTACACGAATTATCTCATTGGTTTAAATCGTGACATTCGTGCAATTCGTGGTTTTTGCAGCAGAGTCACCTGTGACAAGTCTTTTCCCGCAGCAGGAAAGGAAATATCATGTTAAGCAGAGTCGCGGAATCTATCTTCTGGATGAGCCGGTATCTGGAACGGGCCGAAAATACGGCCCGCTTCATCGAGGTCAACTGGCATATGTCGCTCGATCTGGGTTCCGAACAGGAGTTTCAGCAATGGGAGCCGCTGGTTCAAGCAACGGGCGACGACAAGCTCTTTGCAGAGCGATATGATCAGCCGATCAAGCAGAATGTGATCCAGTTTTTGAGCCTGGACACCGAGTACCCGAATTCGATCATCTCCTGCCTGCGCGCGGCGCGCGAAAATGCCCGATCGGTGCGCGACATCATCTCTGCCGAGCTATGGGAGCAGATCAATCTGCTGCACCATCAGGTCGAGGCCATGGCCGAAAACCCGGAGTATTTGGTCAACAATCCCTATGATTTCTGCCACGATGTCATAACGCACGGCATGTTGTTGGGCGGCACAGCCAACGATACCATGAACCATACCGATGGCTGGCACTTGTACCGGCTGGGCCGGCTGTTGGAACGAGCGGACAAGACCTCGCGCATTCTGGACGTGAAATATTTCATTCTATTGCCGGATATCAACTATGTCGGCACAGCCTACGACGACATCCAGTGGGCGGCCCTGCTGCGCACCACCGATGCGCTGAACGCCTATCGCCAACATTACGGACGCATCACGCCGCGCAAGATTGCCAAGTTCCTGATACTGGGGCGAGATTTCCCGCGAAGCGTGCTACACTGTCTGCTCAAAGCGGAGCACTCGGTGCACAGCATCGGCCACACATCGACCGATCGCTACCACAACGATGCCGAATGGCGATCTGGGCCAACTGGTGGCCAATCTCTCGTACACAAGCGTGGAGCAGATCTTCCAGCAGGGCCTGCACGAATTCACCGATCAGTTGCAGACCGAGATGAACGCGGTCGACGTGGCGATTGCCGAGACCTTCTTTGGCGCTTCCGTCCAAACCCAGTCGCAGCAGCAGTAGGAGATCCGATGCCCGTACTTGTCGCAATCAACCACAGAACCAGCTACAAATATGACCGCCTGGTGACGCTCTTCCCGCACATTTTCCGACTGCGTCCGGCGCCCCACTGTCGCACGCCGATTCAGTCCTACTCGCTGCGCATTCAGCCCGAAGATCATTTCATCAACTGGCAGCAGGATCCGTTCGGCAACTATCAGGCCCGAGTCGTCTTCCAGGAGCCGGCCGATGAACTCACCGTCGAAGTCGATCTGGTTGCCGATCTGACCGTCATCAACCCGTTTGAGTTTTTCATCGACGAGTCTGCCGAGAATTTCCCCTTCGCTTACTCCGAACAGGAGATGAAGGAACTGGCTCCCTACCTGGAGAAAAAGGAGAACGGGCCGCTGCCTGGAGAAGTGGGTGAGCGAGATCGACCTGACCGAGCAACCGACCAACGACTTCCTGGTCGCACTCAATCAGCAGCTGTGGGGCGACATCGGCTACTCGGTGCGCATGGAGCCGGGTGTGCAGACCTGCGAGGAGACCCTGGAGCAGAGCCATCGGCTCGTGCCGGGACTCGGCCTGGCTGCTGGTGCAGATTCTGCGCCAACTGGGGCTGGCCTCTCGCTTTGTCTCCGGCTATCTCGTCCAACTGACAGCCGATGTCAAATCGCTGGACGGACCGTCCGGCCCCGAAGCCGATTTCACCGATCTGCACGCCTGGGCCGAGGTCTATGTGCCCGGCGCCGGCTGGCTGGGCCTCGATCCGACGTCCGGTCTCTTTGCCGGCGAAGGCCACATTCCGCTGGCCTGCACGCCCGAACCCATCAGCGCCGCGCCGGTGACCGGCGCCACCGGCAAGTGCGAAGTGCTGGATTTCGACTTTTCCAACTCGGTGCAGCGCATCCACGAGGATCCGCGGGTCACCAAACCCTACACCGACGAGCAGTGGGCGGCCATCGACGCACTGGGCCGCCAGGTCGACGCCGCGCTCCAGGCCGATGATGTGCGCCTGACCATGGGCGGCGAGCCGACCTTTGTCTCCATCGACGACATGGAAGCGCCCGAGTGGAACAACGCAGCCGACGGTCCGCACAAGCGCGCGCTGGCCGGCGACCTGATCCGGCGGCTCCACACCACATTTGCGCAGGGCGGCGTGCGCCAGTACGGGCAGGGCAAGTGGTATCCCGGCGAGCAGCTTCCGCGCTGGCGGCTGGGCGCCTATTGGCGCACGGACGGCGTGGCCATGTGGAACGATCCAACGTTGCTGGCCATCGAGGACAAGGACTATGGCTTGGGACGGGACGAGGCCCAACGCTTTGTCGAGGCGCTGTGTCAGACGCTCAACGTCGACGCAGACCACATCAGCGCCGCCTACGAGGACATCTTCTACTTTCTGTGGGCCGAGGGCAATCTGCCCGACAATGTCGATCCGCTGAAAGCGAACTTGAAGGACCCCCTGGAGCGGCGAAAGCTGGCCGCTCTGTTGGAACAGGGCCTGGATGAGCCGGTCGGCTATGCGCTGCCCCTGCGCTGGGAGCCTTCGATAGACGCCTGGCAGAGCAGCCCGTGGCGCTTTCGACGGGGCGTGATGATGCTCACGCCGGGCGACTCGCCCATGGGGCTGCGTTTGCCCCTCGACTCGCTGCCGTGGATCGCCGAAGAGGAACGCGAGCAGATCATCGAGCAGGATCCGTTCGACGAACGTCCGCCGCTGCCGGACTACGCTGAGTCCGTGCCGCGATGATCCTGGCGACCGAGGCCGCTCCGCCCACGATCATTCCATCCACGCCCGCACCCCAGAAGCAGAACGTTCTGGCGCACACGGCCATCTGCGTCGAACCGCGCGACGGTCGGCTCTACATTTTCATGCCGCCGGTCAGCCACCTGGAACACTATCTGACGCTGGTGGCCGCCATCGAATTTGTGGCCGACACCCTGTCGATGCCGGTGGTGCTGGAGGGCTACGAGCCGCCCAACGACCCGCGCTTGCAGAAGATTCTGGTCACGCCGGATCCCGGCGTGATCGAGGTCAACATTCATCCGGCCAACGATTGGCAGACGTTGATCGAGAACACCGAAACGCTCTACAACGAGGCCCGACTGGCCAGGTTGGCCACCGAGAAGTACATGCTCGACGGCCGGCACACCGGCACCGGCGGCGGCAACCACGTCACCCTGGGCGGCACGACCCCGGCAGACAGTCCCTTCCTGCGCCGCCCGGATCTGCTGCGCAGCATGGTGACCTACTGGCAGCACCACCCTGGCCTTTCGTACCTCTTCTCCGGCATGTTCATCGGGCCGACCAGCCAGGCCCCCCGCGTGGATGAAGGGCGCGATGAGCAGTTGTACGAGTTGGAGATCGCGTTCGAGCAGCTTCCCAAAGCCGGGCGAGCCTGTGCAGCCCTGGCTGGTCGACCGTGCGCTGCGCAATCTGCTGGTCGACATCACCGGCAACACCCACCGCGCCGAGTTCTGCATCGACAAACTCTATTCGCCTGACTCGGCCAGCGGCCGGCTGGGGCTGGTCGAGTTTCGCGCCTTTGACATGCCGCCCCACGCCCGCATGAGCGCCGCCCAGATGCTGCTGGTGCGCGCGTTGGTCTCCCGCTTCTGGCGCAAGCCGTACAGCGGCAGGCTGGCGCGCTGGGGCACTGAGTTGCACGACCGCTTCATGCTGCCCCACTACGTCGAGGCCGATCTGCAGGAAGTGGTCGCAGACCTGCAAGAGGCCGGCTACCCGTTCCAGCTCGACTGGCTCAATCCGTTCTTTGAGTTCCGCTTCCCGCGCTACGGCACCGCCCGCGTCGATGATATCGAACTGGAACTGCGCATGGCGATTGAGCCGTGGCATGTTCTGGGCGAAGAGGTCTCCAGCTTCGGAACCTCACGTTATGTCGACTCATCGGTCGAACGCGTGCAGGTCAAAGTGAGCGGCCTCAACGGGGACCGCTACGTCGTCACCTGCAACGGCAGCCGGGTTCCCCTGCGCAGCACCGGCACGGCCGGCGAATATGTGGCCGGCGTCCGCTATCAGGCCTGGCAGCCGCCATCGTCGCTGCACCCGACCATCGGCGTCCATTCGCCGCTTGGTCTTCGACATCTTCGACACCTGGAACGGCCGCGCAATCGGCGGCTGCACCTACCACGTCTCCCATCCCGGCGGCCGCGCCCACGAGGATGTTCCGGTCAACGCCAACGTGGCGGAATCGCGCCGCATCGCCCGCTTCTGGGACTATGGACATTCGCCAAGCGAGGGACCGGCCCCACGTGGCTGGAGCGTTCCCCTCGGCGGCTGGACCTTCTCACCCGACGGATCGCCGGGCGGGCTGAAGGCCGCTCCGCCTGAATCGATCAACCCGGAGTACCCATTCACATTGGATCTTCGTCAGGGCAAATAGACGCGCATGCAAATTCTACATGCATACCAGCCCGAGCCGGGCACGTATGACGAAATGTGGCTGAACGAGAACGAAGTTCAGCCGCATTGGCGTCCATTTATGCAGGCCATCGCCGATCTCGGCCCGGATGAGATGGACCGAATCCAGCAAGAGGTGGGCCGCCAGCTTCGCGAGAACGGCGTCACCTACAACGTCCACGGCGACCCGGACAACCTGCACCGGCCCTGGGCGTTGGACATCATTCCACACATCATCAGCCAGACGGATTGGCAGGTGATCGAGGCGGGTCTGCAACAGCGCGCCGAACTGCTCAACCTGATCCTGGATGACATCTACGGTTCGCGCACGTTGATCAGCAATGGTCTGCTGCCGCCGGAACTGATCTACCGGCACAGTGGATTTCTGCGCCAGTGTGTCGGCATGCGTCTGGCGGGCAAGCGCCAACTGACGGTCTATGCGGCCGATCTTGCACGCGGCCCCGGCGGGCGGATGTGGGTGTTGAGCGACCGTACACAGGCCCCATCCGGTGCAGGCTACGCGCTGGAGAACAGGACAGTGTTGGCGCGTGTGGTGGGCGGCATGGTCAAAGAGAACAAAGTCGCCCGGCTCTCGAATTTTTTCCGCTCGCTGCAAGATGGATTGGCCGATTTGGCCGCGCACCACGCCGACGATCCACGCGTTGTCGTACTGTCGCCCGGCCCCCACAACGAGACCTATTTTGAACACGCCTACCTGGCCGGCTACCTGGGCTATTCGCTGGCACAGGGCGATGATCTGACCGTACACAGCGGCCGCGTGTCGCTCAAGGCGCTCGACGGTTTGCAGCCGGTCGACGTGATCCTGCGGCGTGTCGACGATCTCTACTGCGATCCGCTGGAACTGCGCGAGGATTCCCGGCTGGGCGTGGCCGGTCTGCTGGAGGCATCACGGCGGCAGAACGTGGCCATTGCCAATCGACTGGGCAGCAGCGTGTTGGAAAATCCGGGGTTGATGCCCTTCATGGCCGGACTGGCGCAACATTTCCTGGGCGAAGAGTTGATATTGCCGTCGGCGGCCACCTGGTGGTGCGGCCAACCCACAGAACTCGACTACGTGCTGGATAACCTAGCCAGCCTGGTGATCAGACCGCTACACCGCCAAGCGGCATTTCAGACCATCTATGGACATGAGCTGGATCGGGCCCAGCGCGAGACGCTGCGCCGACAGATCATTGCCCGCCCGCGATCTCTACATCGGCCAGGAGCAGATCAGCTTCTCGACCACGCCCTCATTGGTCAATGGGTCGTTGGAACCGCGTCACGCCGTGGTACGCTGCTTCGCAGTCGCCGGTCGCAACGGCTATGCCGTGATGCCGGGCGGACTCACGCGCAGCGCGCCGGTCAAGGGCGGCTACATCGTCTCCAACCAGGCCGGCGGCGTCAGCAAGGACACGTGGGTGCTCACGTCCACGCCGCAGACGCATACCAGCATCTGGCTGCAGGCCGACCGCATCGAACGGGCGATGGAGAACAGCTACCATCTGCCCAGCCGCGCCGCGGAGAACCTCTTCTGGGTCGGGCGCTATGCCGAGCGGGCGGAGGCTTCGGCTCGCCTGCTGCGCGTGATCCTGAACTTTCTCAACGACGGAGAACCCTTTGCCAGCGACGAGAAGGCCACCGCCGAGATTCTGCCGGTGTTGCTGCGTTCGCTGACCCATTTGACCATGACCTATCCGGGCTTCGTGGACGAAGGGGGCGGGCCGCTTATCGCTCACCCGCGCAAGGAACTGTTGTCCATCGCCTATGATAGTGGGCGTTCCGGCAGCCTGCGCCACGATCTGAAATCGCTGACCCAATCCGCCTACGCCGTGCGCGACCTTTGGTCGCCGGACACCTGGCGCGTGATTGAAGGGCTGGACGATCACCTGAGCCAGACGGGCAACGCCTCGCAGTCCAGCCTGCATGCGGTTCAGACCCGGCTCAATCACCTGATCACCAACTTGATGGCCTTTGCCGGACTCAATACGGAGAGCATGACCCACGAGGCCGGCTGGCTCCTGCTCGACATCGGCCGCCGGCTCGACCGTGCGCTGCTGACCATCACCCTGATCCGGGCCATGTTTGGCAGCAAGTGCCATGAATCGGCTCGAGTACCTGCTGCTGGACGCCACCCTGCGCACGACGGAGAACGTCATTACCTACCGGCGCCGCTATCGCTCGCATCTGCAACTGCAAACGGTGCTCGATCTGTTGCTGCACGACGCCAGCAACCCGCGCTCACTGACCTACCAGTTGGACCGTTTGCAGGCCCACATCGCGCTGCTGCCCCGCACCAGAGCGGCCTATCGACTGAGCGAAGAAGAACGGGTGATCCTTGACGCCTCGACACGTCTGCGGCTGATCGACACGGCGGAGCTTGCGGAGACCAACAGCGAGCGAATATACGCGGCAGAATCTGGACGACTTCCTGGCCGATCTCTACAGCCTGCTCAGCCAACTGTCGCCGATTCTGACCCAATCCTATTTCACCCACGTGCATGTGCCGCACCAGTTGCTGGCAGCCGTCAGTCCGCCGACAATCGACACGACCTCTCAGAGCCAGAGCAGCCAGTCCCAGAGAAGCAAAGTAGCGGGCTGATATGAACTTTAGAATTGTCCACAAAACCGAATACATATACGCTGAGCCGGCTAGCCTCTGTTACAACGAGGCGCGTCTGTTGCCGCGTGCGGTCAATCTGCCGCAGTTGAGCCAGGTCTGCCGCAACCGCAACCTGGTCATCGAGCCGGCCCACACCGATATCCGCGAACGTGTCGACTATTTCGGCAACAGTGTCGTCTATTACACCATCCGCCAGCCCCACACCCACACCACCATCACGGCGACCAGCGAGGTCGAATGTCGAGACGAATGTCGCAGACAGCGAAGCCCTTTTCGCCCACGCCGCTGCCTGTGCTCCATGGGAGGATGTACGCAGTCGCTTCCAGAGTGACAAGACGCCGGCCACGCTCGATGCCGGCCAATTTGTGCTGGATTCGCCCATGGTTCCGCTCTTCCGCAAGATGGCGGACTACGCCGCGCCGTCATTTCCGGCCGGCCGAGGCATCCTGGAAGCCGTCCGCAACCTGATGCAGCGCATCTTTCAAGATCTGGATTTTGTGCCCGGCGCCACCAATATCGCCACGCCGATCTCCGAGGTGCTGGAGAAGCGACGCGGCGTCTGCCAGGACTACGCGCACCTGATGGTCGGCTGCCTGCGCGCACAGGGGCTGGCCGCCCGCTACGTCAGCGGCTACATCGAGACGTTGCCGCCGCCGGGCCAGGAAAAGCTCCAGGGCAGCGACGCCTCCCACGCCTGGTGCTCGGTCTTCGTTCCCCAGTTGGGCTGGGTGGACTTCGACCCCACCAACAACCTGCTGCCCAGCGACCAGCACATCTACCTCGGCTGGGGCCGCGACTTCTCCGACGTGACGCCGCTCAAGGGCGTCTTCTTCAGCACGGGCAATCACAGCATCAGCGTTTCTGTCGATGTGATCCGTATGGGATCTGCCGGCGTCGACTCCCGGACGGCGCGCTAAGTAAGCGTCCAGATATTTTACGTACCGACCTTCCTTAAAGCTGAAAGCCGGTCAACGCCCTCTGTGAAGCCGCACAGTCAATCCACCATTCGTTTCCGCAGCAGAAGCACGGAAGCGCTTTGGAAGCGCTAGACTGATATGCTACCATATGTCGCCAGCGCCTTGGCGAAATCTGGGTCTGTCTGGACCGCCGCGGCGCAAGTACCACGGCAGAAGTGTCATTCAGCATCATAATGGCGCAACCGAGAGGAGGGAGCCTGACGAAGTAAAAGCTCGACAAAGCAGAGCCATGAACAGACGCAGCAACCCGTGCTGTAACGATTTCGCCTTTACGCATCTCACAAGGAGCATCTCGTGCGAACCCGATTTCAACTCTCTATCCCGCTGGACAGTCGTCGCAAATGCGGCTGGCAGCTCTTCTCGATCTTGTTCACGCTTTCCCTGCTGCTAATCGCCAGTTCCGGGCCGGCATCCGCCCAAACAAGCGCGCAGGAGTCATACTGGCTCGGCCGCCTGGTAGGGACCGAATATGTCTTCGATACGCCCCTGCCGGACGATCTCGCTGCCATGGTCACCGCCAGCGGGTCCGACTATGCCACGTTCAGAAGCCTCCCCGAACGCTCTACCCAAACGATAGGCGGGGAAAGCTACTCCTTTGTCACAACACCGATCTCTTGGGATCAAAACAAGATCGACGAAGGCCGAATTGCCTACGTGCGCGATGGCAGGCTGGGTGCGGCATGGTTCACCATGGACGATGAAAGTGCGGAATGGGAAGCGCTTGCGTCCGCGGTCAAGGCCCAGGCGACAGCGGCCTCTGCAGATGGTGCGTGGAAGCGCGCTGACTTGCTGGTCCTCATCGCGCCGAATGCAGAAGAGCCGACCCTGCGCTTGTCGCTCTTTGGCAATGACGAGCGCTACTGGCTGGGCCGCATGGATGGAACGGACTATGTATTCGACGTTCCGCTCCGGACCGACTTTGCCGAAGCGATCCTGGCGGCGAGTCCGCAAAAGTACGTCTTGAACAAGACGCCGCGCGCCTTCCCCGGCCAGACCGTCAACGGAACGGAATACGCCTTCGTGGAGGCCGCGATTACCTACGACAAACCCCAGTACGACAAAGGGCAGATTGCACTGGCGCGCAAGCCGGGTACGAACGAGATGTTGTGGATCGACGCGCACCTGGAGAGCGCTGCCGGCAAGCCGCTTACTCAACAACTGCCCGTACCAAAGCAAGGCGAATGGAAGAGTCACGACTTGGTGATTCTCCTCGCGCCCGACGCGGAAGAGCCAGACGTGCGCATGCCGATCCCGGTAACGAACCTGGCCAAGACCAAGATGATCGAGCTCGGTCAGCAGACAACGGCGGGCATCTACTATCCCACGGTCAAGATCCCTGCGGATCTGTCAGCCTTCCAGGAACAGATGTTGGCCTACGGCAATGCCGGCCGACAAGACCCGTACTTCCGTCAGGACAATGGCGCGAAGACGGCCACCGACCTAGGCGGGACAAAGACTGTAACCGGTGGGGAGGAGATCTTCAAGCAGAGTGAAACGCCGCCATACTTTGCCGATCACGTGTTGAATGAGGAGCTGAACGCGGCGGCGCAGTTCCAAGCAGAGTACCAAGCGTACAGGAACAAAATGGGGCATGATGGTCCAGCAGCCTTCCTGGACCCCAAGACGGGCAAGAACGTTGACCTTTCCACCCTGGGCAAGCGCGCTGACTTTTTTGGCGCCCCCGGCCTCGTCGCGGAGGCAGCCGGCAGCGGCTTGGGACAACAGCCGCATAGCTGGATGGCAAGCGACACCCACTTCCGCCCCTGGTTCAACGTCAAGAGCTGCGTGCCCGCCATGGGCTACGGCGCGGCCATGGCCGCCGACGGCACGTGGTACTTTGCCGCCGTCCCTCACGTTGATGATAAATGTCTGAATCCAGGTCCGGCAGCGCAACCCAAACCGCCCATCACCGCAACCACCAGCTCAGGCGCCAGAGCTGCCACTGCCCAGCCGGCCGACGCAAGCCCGTGCATGGACCCGTCAAATGGCGTGAGCGAAGCCGCCAGCTACACGTTGGTCTACCATCTGCAGATGGGCGAGAACAGTAACTACGGCGATGATCCAGTACCGTACGACGTCGACAATGCGGCTGCGGTCGGTGACTACACGCGTGTCGCCTACTGTCTTCAGCTGGACGGCAACTGGGTGTGGGTCTCAATGGATGACTTTACCAATGGGGATGTCACCCTGGCCGGCGTGCCCGTCAAGAGCATCAACCCGGATGGCCTGCAACAAGCTGTCGCGAACATGACGGTTGCCAGCAATCTCCACGGCATCGTTACAGGCGAAGCGATCGAAACCGGCAATATCGAGTTCTGGCCTCACTGCTATACTGAACGATCCCAGCCCCAAGTTGCCGGCGCCTCGAACATAGTCTTTGACTTTGGCGACAGCAAGAGGGCAGCCAACAACTCCTGCTCGGGCTATGGCTCCATGCAGATCCATAATCACGGCGCGCAGCAGACTCGATCGGCCTACAACGCTTGGAACATCAGCAACGTAGACGAGATCGGCATCGGCAACCACACGGGCAGTCATCCCGATTGGACCTTCAGCACCAGTGCCCAAGACCGCGTCGTGCGGAACTTGTGGATATACGTTGATGGCACGCCAAGTTCGGCGGCAGATGGGTCGCCTGCTGCCGAGCCTGTGGCCGAGGAGGAAACGCTGCTCTCCCTGCAATCCTCGAACTTCCCCGAACGGTTTGTTCGCCACACCAGTTACAGGGGTCGCATCGATCCGATTGCGTCAGAATTGGAGAAGAAGGATTCGACCTTCCGACAAGTGCCCGGCTTGGCGGATGATGCGCACATATCGTTGGAGGCGGTCAATTTTCCCAATTACTTCCTGACGGTTGAGGGCAATACCGTGATGCTGCGTGAGCGTCCGCCGGGTGATGCGGAGTTCGACAAGAACGCCACCTTTATCCGCCACACCGGGCTGAAGTCCAATGATCCGCTGTCAGCCGAGGTGTCGTTCGAATCCTATGCCCAGCGCGACAAATATGTCCGCCATTCGGGCTACGTGCTCTTTGTCAAGGAGTCTGACGGTTCGGATACCTTCAAGGCAGATGCAACCTTTGTGCAGACGGCCCCCAACTACGCTGGCAACTAAGGCCAACGAAAAGAAATAACCGCCGGCACGTCCCCGGCACGCACCAGAATCGGCTTAGTGACCAGCGTGTCGCTAGTGCGTGTCGGGGGCGTAGATTATTCTGGACCGGCCTAAGCCTGTTTTCGACAGTTGAGGTCGAAACAGGCAACACAAAACAGATCTCAACACTGGAATACCCAAGCGGAACATGCCAAGAATTCTCCCTGGCGTCAGCGCTCGATGAGCGGCAGATATATCCGTTCTCCGGCGCCCGGAGAGATGGGCGTTGCGGTGGGCGAGGCCAGAGCGATAACCACTCGCCGCCCCCCGCCTACGCCGCCATTGAGCGTATAGTTGCCGCCGCCAATTTCATCGGCCTCCGGCTGGCTGATGGTGACGTCCATTTGGTAAGCGCCGCCGGCGATGCGACCGCCGCTGCCCCAGCCGAGGAGAGTAATTTGGTAGCTGCCTTCTTGGGCCAATGCAGCTCGCCCCACAAACAGCATAGTGGCTAGCACAAGTACAACAGTAAGGAAGAAAAGTTTAGGTTTCACGATCGATTGCCCCCACGTTCGGCTACTGTAAAATCACTACGTCGGTAGGATCCAAATGGGTGTTCCGCCAGATCACTGGACGGTTGTAGATGCCGCTTGCGCTGTAGTCACCGGGGTGGATCCACAACGTTCCATTGTCAGGTACTCCACCAGCGCCGTTCATGCCCTTGTGAATCGTCTTGAATGGATAGAATAGCAGGCCGGACTCAGCGTCCTCCGTATAGGTCCCATTCACGAATCGCCAATTGTGTAGGGGATAAAGGAAAGACATGACGCGAATATCCCATAGACTCAGATGATCTCGCTGGCCGATGACGCTGGAAAATGAACCAAAATCGGGCTTGAGATCAATTGTTTGAAACTTTGTGCCCCCGCTTTTCTGGCACTCGGTGCTGTCTATCGAGAAGGCACACCGCCCATAGTGCATGATCGAATCGAAGTCATAGCGTCCGTACGTGCGCATTCCATCAATACGAGCGAGTTGACTCTGCTTGTCGCCCAGTATGTTTTGCGAGATCACGCTGATGTACCTATCGCGGTCCGGTCTTGAATGCTCATGCAACAGACCAAGCGCATGACCAAGTTCATGGACAATAGTGAATTCATTCATGCTGGCAATGTTGATATCTTGACGCCCGCCTTGGCGTCCCACTTGCGAGTTATTGCCATCTGACGTTTGAAAGTGAATATAGTCATCAAAGCCAGGACAATCGTAAAAAGCGCACTGGATGAAATCAACATTCGAAACCCGCTCCCACTCCAGGGTAGCCAGCTCCACTTTGTACAAGTCTACGCCGGGATCGAAGTCGTATGGAATTTGACAACGGCCCGAAAATTGAGAGTTGCACCAAAGATTGATCTCGAATCCCCCTGCGAGCATCTTCTGATAATCCCCGACGGATATGGCGATGTCACCATCGAGGATCATGATCGCATCAAGGTCCTCTGTGGCGCCCAGATCGTCCACTGCATCAGGACTGGCCAAGACGCTGAGACCGTCCGAGTGTTCGGTGGCATCTATTTGACCGGAAACCTGGGCATAGCCGGATTGAGAGCTAAGAGTACCCACTGCCGTGGAGACAACTAGCACCAGCGCGATCAAGAGTAGACGCCGAACCCTCGTAATCTGACTTATCGTTTTTTGAATCATTGTGTTCACCTCATTGCAAATTGACCAACACCAAGACCAAACCCTCTCCGCTCTCCAACCCGGACATCGCCTTCCCGATAACCGAGCCATAGGCAAGCTCGCGGTCGCTGGCCTTCATGGCATGGCCGGCCAAATCGGAGGTCGTCAGCAGATCGCCAGGCTGGATGGAGCCGTTGGCGGCAGTTGCCTTGACGTAGACCCGGCCGGCAATCGCCACTTGCGTATCGCCGTCCAAGACGCCCGCTTGTTGCAGGGTCAGCCCTGGGTTGACGCCGCCGGCCCCACTGACAATGCCGGCCACCTTCGTGTCATAGGCGCCGCTGCTCGGTTTGAGCAGACCGGGATTCGCCTCATCGATGACCATCAGCGTACCCGGCTCGGCCGGCGCGCTGACGTTGTACCACTCAGCCAGATCGGCGCCGCCGAAGATATGCACTGCCTTGCCGCCCATTTTGCCGTCGGCGTAGACGGCAAATCCGCCGCCCTCGCTGCGGCCATAGACACCGTTGCCGCCGCTTGCGGTTGACACCTGCCACACCTGCGTGTCGGCGTGGCTTGTCTAACCCCACACACCATCGCATTCGTACTCTGCCGCCCCGGTATCGGCACGCTATCGCCACACGCCTACCGCGCGGCTCATTGGCTACGCCCTTGACGCCAATGCCGATGACGCCGGCCTTGCCCTGTACCCGTTTGACTGCTGCCCAGATCCCATCGGCTGTCCGCGCTGTCTCGCCGTAGACGCCGATCCATGCCGTACTCTGGCCGACCACGCCGGAACCGTTGGCCGACTTACCCAAGACACCGTAGCCCTTCCCGGTGTTTTCACCGTAAACTCCGGCATTGAATTCACCGACCGAAACGCCCACAACGCCGCTAGCAGTGGCACTGCGTCCCCATACCCCGGCTGAGACCGCGCTTTCGCCATAGACGCCGGCTCCTGAGGTGGCCTTGCCGATCACCCCGTGACCTTTGTCCTTGTTCTCTCCATAGACGCCGCCGCTGAACTGGCTGGAGCTGATGCCGACAACGCCGCTGGCGCCGGTGCTTTCGCCCCAGACACCGGCCCAAGACGTGCTCTCGCCAAAGACGCCGGTTCCGTGGTCGGCCGTAGCCTTGCCATGAACAGCGGCGCTCTCTGGGGCGCTATTCTCAACAAAGAGCGTGTAGCCTGGCGTCGAACTGCGCATCATCGCGCCGGGCATCAATCCAATGGCATAGGGTGACGAGGTCAGCAGAATGCGTCTGTCCATTTTGGTGTCAGCGGCATCGCCGTTGCAGCGTGTGCGAATCTCAATCCAACGCGCCTCGCCGGTGAACTGATTGCCGAAGTTTAGTTCGACAGTGAAGAATCCATTGGCAACAACAATGCCCTCGGCAGACTGATCTGCGCCCTGTTGCGTGCCGCCATCGGCAGCGTCCCAGATCGAGAAGGTGAAGGCACAGGTATTGTTGATCGGAGCGCCTTCAGCGTTCTTGAGCTGACCTTGAAAGGTGAAGGCTGATGTCGTCGGCGTGCCATCGGCTTCCGCCAGCACCGAAGCGCCTGAACGCAGGCCGATCAGGACAGCGACGGCAAGTAGAAAGATCCACAACATGTAGGACTTCCTCGCAAAAGATTTCATGCTTTTTGTCTCCTGTTGAGCGGAAGGTCTTACCAAGTGAGCGTCCACAATAGCCTTGGCGATTTCGTTCGTAGAAACCAGCATACACGCTCATTGTCCCAGGCGTTTGGGAAGTCTGCCCGATCCGGCGGGAAGAATCGGACATCTCTCCAGAATTTCAGGAGATCTACACGCCTGAGCGCGCCAAGCTCTTGCTTGGCAGGGCTTTGACGAGCAGGCTGTTGGAGTGACAGTGGCTCAGCATTTCAGCGCCGGCAACACCTCGTGGAAGCACAGATCGATACGCAGTTTCGTGGCGGCGTATTCAAGCGCGCGTGGGTCTGTTATACTGAGATGCGTGTAGCGTGGCGTTCGCCAGATCACGCTGCCGGTTCGAGGAAATCCATCCAACCCATAGTTTTGGAAAGCCATCCATGCACTACTTTCATCAGTTGACCGATCGTTTTCGAAGCCACCGCGACGATGCCGAAAACTCGGAGACCGTCGAAAAATTCGGCACATTCAACGGCGTGTTTCTGCCGACGCTGCTGACGATCCTGGGCGCAGTCATGTATCTGCGCACCGGCTGGGTGGTGGGCAACGCGGGCCTGCTGGGCGCCTGGGCCATCATCATACTGGCCAACACCATCACTTTCTGCACTGGCCTATCGATCTCGACGGTGGCGACCAACATTCGCGTGGGCGCGGGCGGCTCGTTCTCGATCATTTCGCAATCGCTGGGCCTGGAGGTCGGCGGCAGCGTCAACGTGCCATTCTATCTGGCTCAGTCCATCTCGGTCGGCTTCTACATCTTCGCCTTTACCGAAGGCTGGCGTTCGATCTTCCCGGCTTCCCCGGAGATTGTGGTGCTATTTGTTGGCTTTGCCGCCTGCTACCTGGTGGCGTTCACCAGTGTCGGCCTGGCCTCGCGGCTCCGCTTTCCCATCCTCTTTATCGTCCTGTTTTCGCTCTTCTCGATCTTCCTCGGCAGCCTTTCCGATTTTGGGCCAAGCCGGGGCAATCTATACGCCGCAATTGATCGGAACCTATCCCAGCGGCAGTTTTTGGCAGATCTTTGCGGTCTTCTTTCCGGCCGTCACCGGTGTACTGGCCGGCGTCAATCTTTCCGGTACGCTGGCAACGCCGCGGCGCAGCATCCCACGTGGCACCATGGCCGCGATTGTGGTCAGTTTTGTCGTCTACATGGCATTGGCCTACTGGACATCCGTGGTCGCCACCCCTGCAGAGTTGGTCACCGATTTCACCATCGTCGTGCAGAAGGCCGCCTTCGGCTGGGCGGTTCAGGCTGGCATCCTGGCGGCCACCTTTTCGGCAGCGCTCAATTCACTGCTGGGTGCGCCGCGTATCTTGCAGGCCATGGCGGCCCACGATGTGGTCCCTTTCAGCCGCACGTTGAGCCATGAGACAACGCGCGGTGAGCCACGTCCGGCTATGTTGTTGACCGGAGCGATCAGCGTGGCCACGTTGATCTTCGGTCTTGCCGGTGATGGCTTGAACCAGATCGCGCCGCTGATGTCCATGTTCTTCCTCATCACCTACGTGGTCCTGAACGCAGTCGTGCTGCTTGAGCAGTCGATGGGCCTGACCAGTTTCCGCCCCCTACTGCGCATTCCACGCATTGTCCCCCTGATCGGCTTCCTGGGCGCGCTCTTCGCCATGTTTCTCATCGCACCGATCTTCAGCCTGGTCGCCATCGTCACGGTGATCGTGATGTACGAAGTGTTGCAGTTACGCCAATTGACCACACCGTGGAGCGACGTGCGCAGCGGCATGTTCGGGACAATGGCCGAATGGGCGGCCAAGCGCACGTTGAACATGCCCGGCGGCCATGATCGTGCCTGGAAACCCGGACTGTTGGTACCGGTCGAGACCTCGATGGCCTTGCGACGCAGCTATCGATTTCTGACGGCCATTGCCCGGCCCAATGGGTCTGTTCATATTGTGGGCGGCTACTGGCAGGGCAGGCGTGAACGCGTCGAGGGGGTGATCGCCTACGAGCAAATCTTTGCCAACGAAGGGATCTTCGCCCGCGTCGCCCTGGTCGAAACGCGCGAGTTTCACCATACGCTCCAGACGACCATGGAGGTCTTTCGCAGCGCATTCTTCCGCCCCAATATCCTCTTTCAGTCTGTCACATCGGGATCGGATCAGGAGAAGCTTCAACATCTGCTCGACCACGCTGCCGAAAATGAACTGGGCGTGATCCTCTACATGGACAATCCGCTCACGGCGCTGGGACGCGAACAGATCCTCAATGTGTGGCTACGCGAACAGAGCCCGTCCTGGGAGATCGGGCTGGAACTGTCGAATCTGGACCTGGCGATCCTGTTGGCCTACCAATTGGCCCGCAACTGGAACGCCGCCCAGATCAACCTGATCACCGTCGTGCAGGACGAGGCGGAACGGGCCAACGGCGAGGCATTCCTGGCCAAGCTCATCGATCTGGGGCGTATGCCGCACCAGACGCACGCCGTGGTCGGCGTCGGCACGTTGGACGACTTTCTGCCCACGGCGCCCCAGGCCGATCTCAACATTCTGGGCCTGCAACAGACGGTCGATGTCGCTTTCATGCAGAGCATGGTCGACGTCACCGATTCAACCTGCATCTTCGTGCGCGATTCCGGTCTGGAGAGCGCGCTGGCCTAGCAGCCTGTCGGAGTGGGCACGAAATAGACCGCGGATATGGCGGATTTGGCCGATAAATGCCGATAATATCAAAAAAATCAGGCTGTTTTCGCCTAATCCGCCGCATCCGCGGTCTATCGGAGAGCGTAGGAATAGAACGCAGATGAACTGCAAGCAAGGGGCCAATTTTCAAGCGGTGGTTCCATGCGTCCCGGTTCGTACTGCCAAACGCAAAGAAGCGCCCAACCGGCTATTGGACGCTTCTTTGTTCGCACGATCCAAAATTGTACAAGGTTCGCACGATCCGAGGATGTATTAGAAGAGACAACACATACCCACGAGGACGATAAAGGTAAGCAGAAGCAACGGTGCGAAAAGCGCAACGAAATAACAGAACGAGCAGACTTTCAGGAGTGAATCAGTCCAAGTTTCCACGGAAGCATTTCCTTGTCTTGCTATGCAAACGCCATCAAACGACTGAATGCAATCACAATAGCACGTTCTGAGTGGGTCGTCTTTGCGCTTACGCAAAGAGCGAGAGCCAGTTTCCCGGCAAATCCGGTTTTCACCACAATTGACAGGTCGCGGTTTCCACGGCACGATACCCTTGCCGTACAATGATTGCGCCCGATCAACGTCCCGACTCTTCCGGTCAGTCGCCTGACGCAACTTGCTGAGATGAACCATGTCAACCCAGCCGACTCCTTCTCAATCCGCCTCTTCTCAATCCGCCTCTTCTCAATCTGCCTCTTCTCAATCTGATCGTGCCCAATCCACCCCAGGGCGGGCCTTGACGATGACCCATCGTCAACGATTGATGGCCGCCATTCGCGGCCAACCGACCGATCAGATTCCATGGGCTCCGCGCATGGATCTCTGGATGATCTCCTTGCGTGCCCGCGGCCTGCTGCCGGCCGAGTACCAAGGAATGAACATGGTCGAGCTGTCGCAAGCATTGGGCGTGGCCTGTCATGCCGTCGGCGGTGATTTCTCGTTGCCCGGCGAACGCGATGTCCGCCTGCGCGGTCTCGGCATTGACAACCATCGTGACTACCCATATCGGGTCGAACTGCGCGGCCTGCCCATGCAGTCGAGCGACGACGGCACAGATCAGACGCACGCTCATCGAGACGCCGTCCGGCCAAGTCATGCTTCATCTGCACCACTCGCAACAGATGGCGCGCGACGGCATCTCACTGCCCTTCGTCAAGTCCTATGCAATCAACTCGCCCGATGACTTCGATGCCGTCGGCGACGTCTTCGAACACCTGGACGTTATCCCCACGCCGCAAGCATATCGGGATTTCGATGCCCGCGTCGGCGAGCGCGGCATTGCCGTCGCCCGCGGTCCCGTCGCCGCCTCGCCCATGCACCTCATCCTGCACGAACTGACCGCCATGCAGAACTTCTTCTACCTCTATGCCGATGCGCGCGAAGATCTGCGTCGATTGGCCAGGCGCATGGAACCCTTTTTCGAAGCTGCTTTGGAAGCCCTGCTGGCGTGCGATGCCGAGGTCATCTTCTGGGGCGCCAACTATGATCAAGATGTGACCTGGCCGCCCTTTTTCGAGGAGGAGATAATGCCCTGGTTGCAGCGGGTCAGCGAACGCGCACATCGGGCGGGCAAGCTGTTGCTCACCCACACGGACGGAGAGAATCGAGCGCTGTTGCCCCTCTACCCTGCCTGCGGCTTCGACGTGGCCGAGTCGGTCTGCCCCAGCCCGATGACCCGCTGCACCCTGGCCGAGATCCGCGCCGGCATGGGTCCCAACACCACAATCTGGGGCGGCATCCCGTCGGTCGTCCTGCTGGACGACTTCTTATCCGACGACGATTTTGAAGAGTACATGGACCAACTGTTTTCGTCCATCGACCGCGGGGATCGTCTGATTTTAGGCGTCTCCGACAACGTGCCGCCCAATGCCAACATGGACCGGCTGGCGTCAGTCAAACAACACGTGGAGGCGTTCGGCCCGGTGTCCGGTCCGTAATGCGGCATTAATGCCGCAAGCAAGGCTAGATCGAAGCAACGGCCTGCGACATCAATGTCGCGCTACAAACGTCCGACCCAATTCTATTCGACACGAAGAATCAATTATGTCAACCAAAAAATCGTCAATCTTGGAGCAATCATCATGAAACTGAAATGCCTGAGTTGTGAAGCGCTGACCCGCATCTCCTATCTCTGCGCCGCCTATTCGCCCCACCAGGTCGACGTCGAAGTCTACCCCATCGGTCTGCACGACCAGCCTGCCAGCCTGCGCGAACGCTTGCAGGGGCAGATCGACGCCGCCTCCGGCCAGAACTACGACGCAATCGTGCTGGCCTACGGCCTCTGCGGCAAGGCGACGGCGGGACTCTTCGCCCGCGATGTGCCGCTGGTCATCCCGCGCGCCCATGACTGTATCACCCTCTTCCTGGGCGGTCGCGAGCGCTATCGAGACCAGTTTGAGAACAAGCCCGGCACCTATTGGTACGTTCAAGACTACATTGAACGACGCGAGAGCAAAGGCACGGCGCTTTCGCTGGGCGCCGCCGGTATGGACACCAACATCCAGGGCGTCTACGAAGAGTATGTGGAAAAGTTTGGTCAGGACAACGCAGACTACCTGATGGAGGTGATGGGCGCCTGGCAGAGCCACTACCAGCGAGCCGTCTTCATCGACGTAGGCATCGGCGACGGATCCGCGGTCGAGGCCGAGACCCAAGATGAGGCAAGCCGGCGCGGATGGACGTTCGAGAAGATGACGGGGGATATCGTATTGATCCGTCGACTGTTGGACGGTGACTGGGCCGATGACTTTCTGGTTGTCGAGCCGGGCAAGCAGATCGCCATGTCCTTCGATCACGACGTGATCATGTGTGTATGACCCGACAAGTCAAGGCGGTCGGCGGCAGCGTCTTCTCCCAGCCGCTGCCAAGATTGAGATCACGCTGCGGAAAGGGAATCTTGATGTCGTTCTCGGCAAAGGCATCCCACAACATGTAGTAGAGATCGCTGTCCACAACCCTCGCTTCCTGCGGCTGCTCGATCCATGCGGCCAGTTCGAAATTGAGACTTGATTCACCAAAGCCGCGAAAGAAACAGTTGGGGCGCCGGATCAGCCAGAACCTTGGGATGCCCGCCGGCGGTGAGTACGGCCACGTCTTTCACAAGGTGGGGACTCGTCTCGTAGCTCACGCCAAAGGGCAAAAGGATGCGAATGCGACTGTCGGTCTTTGTGAAGGTCGTCACCTCGTTGGTCAGGAAGAAGTCGTTGGGGATGATCACCTCGACGTTATCATTTGTGCGCACGGTGGTCGAGCGGATGTTCACCTTTTCCACCGTGCCGATCCCATTGTGGATGTCGATCACGTCGCCCGGCAAGAGCGACTGTTCAAAAAGCAGCACCAGGCCGCTGATGAAACTGGCAACGATACTTTGCAGCCCGAAGCCCACACCGATCGAGAGCGCGCCGCCGATCAGGGCCAGTGTCGAGAGGTCGATCCCCAGAAAATAGAGTGCGAGCATTAGCCCGGCGGCCAACACCACATAGCGGCTGATGGTGACCACCGACTCGACCACGCCCGGCTCAACTGAAGGTCTTGACGCAAAAACACGCCGGATCGAGACGTTGATCAGCCATGCAGCTACAATGAACCAGTAGATGACGAGAATGGCCGAGGCCAGACTGTTGACCGTGATCGTTGTGCCAAAGGCCGTGAAGAGCGGAATGTCGGCCAACATGTGAAGGCTGACAAAATTGTCAAATAGGGTCGCCGTCACCAGCCACAAGAACAGCGGCAGGAGCACCCAATGATGGAATGGCCGCATGGCTGTACCGTAACGATGGTAGAGCCCGGCCAACAAAGCTCGATAGACTAGCCATGCCCAGAGTATCGGCTTCGCCTCCACCAACAGTCCGACCGGATGTCCGAGCTGGATGAAGATCCACTCAGTGATGTTCAGCAGAATCAAAGCGGCAATCGGCGCATAAATCAGCGAAACGGAGATCAGAAAACGATGTCGCTTTGCAGATTGAGGCCCCCGCCCGGCTGCAGCGTAACGGCGATTATGCAGACTTCTCAGTAGAGCAGCCGCTCCCCAGGAGATCAGGAAAACCATCACCAACGCCAGCAACTCACGCTGAACAATCGGGCGGGCCAGGAGCACGAAAAGAATCTGCACCTGCTGGATCACAAGCTCTACAGCTTCCCTTACTTCTTCCGAAACCATCGACTCAATCCTCCACGCAGTCAGCAGGCATGTCGACCTGTTCCGGCGCATAGCCCTGGATGGCGATCACCTCGCGCCCGAAAGCGCAAACTGCCTCGGCCGGTGTCAGTACGCCGGACAAGACGTTCGACATAGGCCCTATCTCCAGCCGCGTAGAATGCGTCTCGACGCAGTTGATTGGGCAACGTGACCGCGGTTCGACCCTGAATATGGAATCCGTACAAATTCGGGTAGATGCGAGGATCGACTTCCACGTTGCGATTGGCCGGAATCCGTCCCAGGTCGCGCATAAAAGTCGTGCTCTGTTGCGAATTGGTCAGATAGTGGGCGACGGCCAGTGCGATTGTCGACTGGTCATCGGATGAAGCAGTGCTCAACATGACGGCCTCAAGCGGCAGCAACGGACCCGATGGACCGTCCGGCCCCGACGGAAGAGGCGCAACGCCAATTTGCGCAGGAGACATACGCAACTCAAGGTCGGGCAACTCGGCGGGATCGTTCACATAATAGGTCACTTTGCCGGTTACGAACATCTCCTCCAGGGCCTTATCATCCGTGTTGAGGATGATGCCCGGCTCGTGCTGAATCTCATTGAGCCAGGTGAGCCATTCGGTGAAGCCGCTCCCCTCCAACGTGAAGCGTCCTTGGGCGTCAAACAGGCCATGACCAAATGGCTGGATTCCCCAGTACGCCAGTCTGAAACGGGGAACGAGCGCAACGCTGCTTCCCTGCTTCGGCCTGCTCAAGCAGCCCTTCAAGCGTTGCAGGAGGCGATGATGTCTGCGACCGATTGTAATAGAGGGCCATAGGATAGAGCGACAGAGGAAAACCGTAGACCTCCGACTCCGTACTCAAGCGCCGAGACAGCATTTTCGTAGTAGCTTAATCGTTCCAGTTCAGTAGGGGGAATTGGGCGGACTGTCTCGGCTTCGACCAGTTCACGGATCCACTCGCTGGACCCCAAGAGCAGATCGGGGCCCACCCCCTGGTGTGTGGATTCGATGTAGCGGCCACGCAGTTCTTCAGGCGGAACGTAGAGACTGATCACGCCGACGTTCGGGTTGATCTCTGATATCTGGCCAAGCACATGGTCCAGACACCAATGCCTGCGCCTCCGGCCAACTGTGCCAGAGAATCACATTCTTGGTCAACTGAAAATCGCCGCCCGTGGCAGAGCAGCCCCCCGCAAGGCCGGCGAGCAGGGCCAACAAGAAGACCACCCCAATGACACGCAGACCGCACAATCCGCGGCCTTGGCCCGACGTAATCCGAACGATGCCGCTGACCATGATCAACATTGGCGCGCATCGTGCAACTGATAGCGGGGCTGCCGTGATAGCCCATCATTCTTCCATCCTTACAAATTCATGGCCCATCGTTTCGCCCTTGGCCCCACCCAAGAATGCCGTCATTGATTGTCCGGAAAGGCGGCAACTTCAGTGGTCCCAATACTGTCTATCATGACTCCGCCGGCAAGTCAACCGCCGACCGTCACGTATGGTCTATCTCCAGCCGCAAAATGCACTTGAAGAGCATCCTGATTCGGAGACAAGACCATTCAGATAAGCCAGGATCACCGTTTAGTAGGCACGCCCATGTGCCGGTCACCCATGTGCCGGTCGCTCTCGTGTAGAGCCGCACGTGGGCGTGCTCACTGGACGATATTTGAATGGTCTTGGATTCGGAGAGCCCAATGTCGTTGGCGCAAACTGAATGTTGCGCCCAATTATTTACGAAGCCATGCTGAGTATGTTATTCTGTACACGGTTGTCTCACTCCCCTCAGTGTGGCAGATCCGTGGTCTTTTTACTAGCTCATCAAGGATTTTGGTTGACGCACGGCAGTACCCGACGGCGACGCCGGTTGGAAGGGCAGCACAACTACGAGCGTAGCATGTAGTGGGGCTGCTCTTGGTTCGCGTAGCGTACGGGACAGCAAAGAACCGAAGTGGGCTATTGGCGGGAACGATTCCGCAATAGTTTCGTTAATACATGGTTGTGTCCCCACAACTCTTCATCTTTTTCTATAGGGAACTTGGTCTTGCGCATGGGACTTGAAACGATTGGAAACTGGTTTAGCAACGGCGGCAGCGCGTCGTTTTCCGCTGCAGCGCTCGCTGAGGCGATTGCACGCTATCGGGCCCCGGCCTTCATTATCCGTGAGAGCGACGGGGGTCGAGTCGGTGTTGGTCAGGGCGGCATCTTTCAGATCGGAGGCGACTCCGCCACAAAGACCGACGAGAACGCCCATCCGTGCCTTGGCATATTGCCGGCGCTCTACCCCGAATGGCTGGGCGATCGCTCATTCTTGGAAGCCCACGGCCTTCGATTCCCCTATGTAGCAGGAGCCATGGCACGTGGCATCGCATCCGCTTCGATCGTCATCGAGATGGCGCGTGCGGGCATGTTGGGCTTTTTCGGGTCCGGCGGCCTGAGCCTGGAGAAGGTCGAAAGCGCACTGGCTGCCATCGAAGAGGCGCTTGGCGACGGACAGCCATGGGGCTGCAATCTGATCCACTCGCCCCAGGAACCGGAACTGGAAAACCGCATGGTCGATCTGCTGCTGCGCTGGAAGGTGCGGCGCGTCTCGGCCGCGGCCTTCATGAGCCTGACGCCGGCTGTCGTTCGCTACGCGTTCACAGGCGTACACAGAGATGCAGACGGCCAGATCGTGCGCGAGAATCATGTCTTCGCCAAGATCTCCCGGCCCGAAGTGGCCCAACACTTCATGTCCCCGCCGCCGGCAGAGATGGTCGAGGCGCTCGTGCTATCCGGTGACCTGACCCGCGAAGAGGCCGACCTGGCCATGGAACTGCCCATTGCCGAAGACTACACCGTCGAGTCCGACTCGGGTGGCCACACCGACAATCGTCCCTTGGGCTCGCTCTTTCCCACCATCGCCCAAGTTCGCGATGCCATGACTGCCAAATACAACTACGCTCGTCCGCTGCGTTTGGGCGCGGCCGGCGGTCTGGGCACACCGGAGGCGGTGGCATCGGCCTTTGGGCTGGGCGCGGCCTACGTGCTGACCGGCTCCGTCAACCAGAGCTGTCGTGAATCCGGCGTTTCCGACGATACCCGTAGCATGCTGGCCAAAGCCGAATTGGCCGACATGACCATGTGCCCGTCAGCCGACATGTTTGAGCTAGGCGTCAAGGTACAGGTGCTCAAACGGGGTACCATGTTCGCCTCGCGCGCAGAGAAGCTCTACGCTCTCTACACCAAATACGATTCCTAGATGCCATCCCCCAGGATGAAATAGAGCGCCTCGAAAAACAGATCTTCCGCCGTTCCCTGGCGAAGTCTGGGATGACACACGCGCCTTTTTTGAAGTGCGCAATCCTGCGGAAGCCGAACGTGCCGAACGCGACCCGAAGCACAAGATGGCGTTGGTCTTCCGTTCCTATCTGGGCCTGTCCAGCCACTGGCCCATCGACGGCACAGGCTGACAGGCGTCTCGACTATCAGATTTGGTGCGGCCCTGCAATGGGGGCCTTCAACGATTGGGTCAAAGGCTCATTTTTGGAGCCGCCCGAAAATCGCACCGTCGTACAAGTCGCACGCAATCTACTGGAAGGCGCAGCCTACGTCACACGTGGGCTGCAACTGCGTAGTTATGGTGTGCCCGTACCCGCAGCAGCGTTGCAGTATCCGACCGCGTGAGCTGAGGTAGATCCTCGGCTCGTCGACGTTTGAGAAGGACAAAAAGAGCCCGATGAACAACCAAAGAGAAAACCGAGAGCACATCTCTCCAGCGATTGCAGTTGTCGGTGTGAGCGCGCTCTTCCCCGGTTCGACCGACGCCAGCGGATTTTGGCAAGACATCGTCGAAGGCGACGATCAGATCAAGGAAGTTCCGCCCCAGCATTGGCTGATCGAGGATTATTACGATCCCGATCCGACCGCCCCGGACAAGACCTACGGCAACACGGGCGCTTTTTTGGACGAGATCGCCTTTGACTCCATGGCCTTTGGCATCCCGCCCAATCGTCATCCAGCAGACCGATACCAGCCAGCTGCTTGGCCTGATCGTGGCCCAGAAGGTGTTGGACGATGCGGCCGGCGGTGCATTTCGGCCACATCGACAAGAGCCGCATCAGCGTCATTCTCGGCGCCACCGGCACCACCGAATTGGTTGTCCATCTCGGCTCACGCCTGCAGAGGCCGCATCTGGCTCAAGGCGCTGCGCGACAACGGCGTTCCCGAAGACGAGGCCCAGGACATCTGCAACGCATCGCCGACACCTATGTGCCCTGGACCGAGGCCTCCTTTCCCGGCCTGCTGGGCAACGTCGATCGCCGGGCGCATCGCCAACAAGTTCGATCTGGGCGGCACCAACTGCGTCGTCGACGCCGCCTGCGCCAGTTCGCTCTCCGCGCTCTCCATGGGCCTGAGCGAACTCTATCTCAAGCAGTCGGACATGGTCATCGTCGGCGGCGTGGACACGCTCAACGACATTCTCATGTACATGTGTTTCAGCAAGACGCCGGCGCTCTCCGCCACCGGCGACTGCCGCCCCTTCTCCGACCAGGCCGACGGCACCATCCTGGGCGAGGGGCTGGGCATGTTGGCCCTGCGCCGCCTGGAAGATGCCGAACGCGACGGCGACCGCATCTACGCCGTGATCCGCGGCTCGGCTCCAGTTCCGACGGCAAGGGCACGGCCGTCTATGCGCCCAAGGCATCCGGCCAGGCCAACGCGCTGCGTCGCGCCTACGACGCACGCCGGCTACTACGCCGCGCACGGTCGAGCTGCTCGAAGCCCACGGCACGGCCACCAAGGCGGGCGATCTGGCCGAATTCCAGGGCGCAGCCAGCGTCTTCGCCGAAGCCGACGGCGGCAGCACGCAGTGGTGCGCGACTCGGCTCGGTCAAGTCGCAGATCGGCCACACCAAAGGCGCGGCCGGCGCTGCCTCGCTGATCAAGATCGTCATGGCGCTGCACCACAAGGTGTTGCCGCCGACCATCAAGGTCGACCGCCCCAACCCCAAGCTCGATGTTGAACAGAGCCCCTTCTACCTCAACACCGAGACCCGACCATGGGTGCGCGGCAGCGATCATCCGCGGCGCGCGCTCGGTTTCGTCCTTTGGCTTTGGCGGCAGCAATTTCCACGTCACCCTTGAGGAATACACCGGCAGCGCGGGCCAGAAAGGATCGCTTCCGCCCATCGCCGACCGAACTCTTTCTGGTCAGCGGCGACAACGTCGAGCAGCTTCATCGGCAACTGCGCGTCGCTCACCGACGGGTTCAGCGATGCCGAGCGGCTTCCAGTTTCTGGCCCGCGAAACCCAACTGACCTTTGACGAGCACACATCCGGCTCGGCTTTCCATCGTGGCCAAAGATTTCGACGATCTTCAGGCCAATCTCGACGCGGCCAGCGTGGCCATCCGCCACGATCCGACCACGGCCCAGCAGTTCGCCCCTCGGCTGGACCTACTCCGGCGTCGACGCCGTCGGACCGCGACAGCCAATTGGCCTTCATCTTCCCCGGCCAGGGCAGCCAATATGTCGGCATGGGCTCGGATCTGGCGCGGCTTTCGCCGAGAGCCAGGCAGTCTGGGATGAAGCCGCCGATCTGGAATTTGAGCTAGGCGGAAAGTTGCAGGACGTCGTCTTCCCTATCCCCGTCTTCAGCGATGACGACCGCGCCGCCCAGGAGACCCGCCTGCGCTCGACGGACTGGGCGCAGCCGGCCATCGGCGTCACCAGCCTCAGCCAGTTGGTCATTGCTGCGAAAGCTGGGCATCAAGCCCGATGCCGTCGGCGGCCATAGCTTCGGCGAGGTCACGGCGCTGCACGCCGCCGGCGCGCTGGATCGCAAGGCGTTCTTCTCCATCGCCCGCAAGCGCGGCGAACTGATGGCCGAGGCCGCCAGCATGTTCCCCGGCGCCATGACCGCCGTCTTCCACGACGCCGACACAGATCGCCGAACTGCTTGCCGAGTGGAACACGGGCGTGGTCATTGCCAACCACAACAGCCCGGAACAGGTCGTCATTTCCGGCATCACGACCGCCATCGAGGCGTTGAGGAGAGACTGACCGAGGCGGGGATCCGCTTCAGCGCCTGCCCGTCTCGACCGCGTTCCATTCCACCGTCGTGCGACCGGCGGCCGCGCCGTTCCAGACATTCCTGGAACACGTGCACGGTCGACAGCCCGCGACTGCCGGTCTATGCCAACAGCACGGCCGCGACCTACTCCGTCGGTGGTCGAAGCCATGCGCGAGACGCTCTCCCGCCAGATTGCCCGCCCTGTGCGCTTTGCCGAGCAGATCGAGGCCATGTACGCGGCCGGTGTGCGCACCTTTGTCGAGGTCGGTCCCGGCACAGTCCTGGGCAACCTGGTTTCCAAGATGTCTGGGCGACCGCCCCCACACGGCCATCTCCATGGATCGCAAGGGCCAGCACGGCCTGACCAGTTTCTGGAACGGCATTGGCCAGCTGGCCGTCGCCGGCGTGCCCATGCAGTTGGAGCGCCTCTGGGACGGCATCAACTGCGGCGATGATCCGCGCAGAGCGCATTGTGCCCAAACTCGCCATCAACATCAGCGGCGTCAACTACAACAAGCCCTATCCGCCCAAAGAGGGCGCTGCCGGACTGCCTGCCCCCAACCCGGCCCGCAAGGAGAGTGCAACCATCGCAGCAGAAGCCAGTGGACAGAGCGGCTCCGGCGCAAGCCCGCAAGCCGGCAACACGCACCGCCGTGAGCGCACCAGCCGCCGTCTCGCAGAGCAGACCGGCGCCGGTGCAGGCCCCGGCAGTCGCTGCCGCCAGTTCAGACGCCGGTGCGCCCCATCCGCCCCTGTCGCTTCGCCCCAGCAGACAACGCCCACAGCGACCATGGCGCCCGCACCTTCGCTTCCGCCCCAGGCTCCGCCTGCTGCACAGCCGGCCGTCAGTCAAGCTCCTGCAGCGCCGAGCCCGGCGCCGTCCGCAAGCGTCCACGCCAACGCAGAGTCGCTGCAATGGGTCGGCGCCTTCCAGGAGATCCAGCAGAACACCGTTAACGCACACATGGCCTTCCTGTCCGTGGCCGAGCAGTCGATGAAGAGCCTGGAAGCCATGCTGACCGGCGGCTCCGCTGCGGCTCCGGCGGCACAAGCACAGCCGGTCGCGACGCCGGCAGCGTCCAGCCGGAATCGACCTGGTGACCAGCCAGGCCGTAGCGCCTGTGATGCCTGCGGCTCCAGCGCCGGTGACTTCACCGCAACCGACACCGACGCCGCGGCCAGCGCCGGTGCAGCCGATCTCGAACGGGATCGCCGCTGCGCCGCAGCAGCCGCAAGCAATGGCCGCAGCAGCGGCCCAGCACCGCACCGTCGAGACTGAGCCAGCGCCGGCAGCGACGGCATCGCCCGCCGCCTGTCGCCCCTCGCAGCCCAGCGCAGCTCTCGCCCCCGATCTCCACGCCATCATGCTGGAGGTCGTCACCGAGAAGACCGGCTATCCGACCGAGATGCTCGAACTGGGCATGGCGCTGGACACCGACCTGGGCATCGACTCCATCAAGCGCGTCGAGATCCTGGCCGCCATGCGCGAGCGGGTGCCCACGCCTGCCCGAGTTCGACCCCAACGAGATGACCGCCCTCAACACCCTGGGCGAGATCGTCGACTACATGGACGCCCAACTGGGCGGCCAGCCGTCGGTCGCAGCAGCCGGCGTCGCCAGTCGCCCCGCGCCCCACGCCGCCTCGCCCCCGACCTCCACGCCATCATGCTGGAGGTCGTCACCGAGAAGACCGGCTACCCGACCGAGATGCTCGAGCTGGGCATGGCGCTGGACACCGACCTGGGCATCGACTCCATCAAGCGCGTCGAGATCCTGGCCGCCATGCGCGAGCGGGTGCCCAGCCTGCCCGAGTTCGACCCCAACGAGATGACCGCCCTCAACACCCTGGGCGAGATCGTCGACTACATGGACGCCCAACTGGGCAGCCAGCCGATCAGCGCCGGTGTCAGTCGCCCGTCGCCGCCCCGCGCCCAGCCGCGCCCACGACCTCCACGCCATCATGCTGGAGGTCGTCACCGAGAAGACCGGCTATCCGACCGAGATGCTCGAGCTGGGCATGGCGCTGGACACCGACCTGGGCATCGACTCCATCAAACGCGTCGAGATCCTGGCCGCCATGCGCGAGCGGGTGCCCACCCTGCCCGAGTTCGACCCCAACGAGATGACCGCCCTCAACACCCTGGGCGAGATCGTCGACTACATGGACGCCCAACTGGGCGAGCGCAGTCGAGCGCGCCGGCGGCAGCAGTCGACCCATCGCCCCTCGCCCCGCGCCAGCCTCGCCCCCGACCTCCACGCCATCATGCTGGAGGTCGTCACCGAGAAGACCGGCTACCCGACCGAGATGCTCGAGCTGGGCATGGCGCTGGACACCGACCTGGGCATCGACTCCATCAAGCGCGTCGAGATCCTGGCCGCCATGCGCGAGCGAGTGCCCACCCTGCCCGAGTTCGACCCCAACGAGATGACCGCGCTCAACACGCTGGGCGAGATCGTCGACTACATGGACGCCCAACTGGGCGGACGACGCATCGAGCGAGCCGGCGGCGCATCAATCGCCCCTCGCCCCTCGCCCCCTCGCAGCTCGGGCAGGCCCTCGCCCCCGATCTCCACGCCATCATGCTGGAGGTCGTCACCGAGAAGACCGGCTACCCGACCGAGATGCTCGAACTGGGCATGGCGCTGGACACCGACCTGGGCATCGACTCCATCAAACGGGTCGAGATCCTGGCCGCCATGCGCGAGCGAGTGCCCACCCTGCCCGAGTTCGATCCCAACGAGATGACCGCCCTCAACACGCTGGGCGAGATCGTCGACTACATGGACGCCCAACTGGGCGGACCCGCGTCGAGCGAGCAGTCGACGCCCACTCGCCCCTCGCCCCTCGCAATCCGCCGCCCAGACCAAATCGGTCGCTACGTCCTGGAGACCACGCCGCAGCCCGCACCCGGCCTGGCGCCGCCCTTCCTGCTGGACGGGACGCTGGTGCAGATCACGGACGACGGCAACGGTGTCGCTTCGGCATTGGCAGAGCGTCTCATCGACGCCGGCGTCAATGCTGCCGTCGTGGCTGAAGTGGATGCCGACGCACAGCGCAGTCATCTGCTTGGCGGGGCTACGCGAGTTCGCCGACGAAGACGAATGCGCTCGAGCTCAACCGCGAGGCATTCCGCATCGCGGCCAGAATCGGCGCAAGCTTCGAACAGAACGGCGGTCTCTTCGTCACCGTCCAGAATACCGGCGGCGACCACGGCCTGGATTCCGACATCGGGCAGCAGGCCTGGGTCGGCGGTTTCTCCGGGCTGGCCAAGACGGCGGCCCAGGAATGGCCGCTGGCCGTTGTGCGCAGCCTCGACATCGCCGCCGCCGACCTGTCTGCCGACGAGATTGCCGACCGACTGGCAACAGAGCTGCTGACCGGCGGCGCCGATCTGGAGATCGGCCTGACCGCAGACGGTGAGCGAGTCGGCTTTGAATCCGTGGCGAGAATTGCCGAGGGCGGCCAGCCGGTCGTCGATAGTCAGTTCAGTCATCGTCGTCTCCGGCGGCGGTCGCGGCGTCACCGCAGCGACGGCCATCGAACTGGCCCGCCAGACACAGACACGCCTGGCGCTGCTGGGCCGTTCCGAGCTTCAGGACGAACCCGACTTCCTGGCCGATGCCGCCGACGATGCCGCCATCAAGAAGGCGCTGCTGCTGGATGCCCAGGCCCGGGGCGAGAAAGTGACGCCCATGGGATTGGCCGGCGCGGCCAACCGCATTCAGGCAGCGCGTGAGATCCGCTCGACCTTGCAGGCCCTGCAGGACGCCGGCTCCGAGGCCGTCTACATTCCGTGTGACGTGACCGACGTCGACTCGACCGCCGCTGCCCTGCAACAGGTTCGCGATCTCTGGGGTCCCATCACCGGCTTCGTCCACGGCGCAGGCGTGCTGGCCGACAAGCGTCTGGCCGAGAAGACCGACGAGGATTTCAGCCGTGTCTTCGGCACCAAGGTCAACGGCCTGCGTTCGCTGCTGGCCGCGACCCAGGACGATCCGATCAACATGATCTGCCTCTTCTCGTCGGTGGCGGCCCGCACAGGCAACGCCGGCCAGGCCGACTACGCCATGGCCAACGAGGTGCTCAACCGCGTGGCCAACGCCGAGGTTCGCCGACGCAACGAGGGCCAGGATAGCCCCTGTGTCGTCAAGTCGATCGGCTGGGGTCCGTGGGCCGGCGGCATGGTGACGCCGGTGCTCAAGGCCAAGTTCGACGAGATGGGCGTGGCGCTGATCCCGCTGGACGGCGGCGCTTCCGCCTTCGTCGACGAGGTCCAGGCCGCCGCACTCAACGAAGTGGAGACGGTCATCGGCGGCATGCCGCAGGATGCACCGCTCATCGATCCGGGACAGGCGGAAACGCCACATCCCGCCATCTTCGACGTCACGGTCAACGCCGAGAGCCATCCCTACCTGCACAGCCACCAGTTCAACGGCGGCGTGGTGCTGCCGCTGGTCACCGTGCAGGAGTGGTTCCTGCGGGCCGCCAGCGCCGCGGACGGACGCCCATTCACCGGCGAGGTTCGCAAGCTGCGTGTGCTCAAAGGCGTGCCGCTGCCGGACTTCGAGGATCAGTCCACACGTTTCCGCGTGCAACTGGACCCGGACGCCAACAATCCATTGGCCAGGAACGCCATGCTCTTCGACGCCGACGGCGTGCCCCGCTTTGCCGCCCAGCTGGTCCGCTTCTCGGACGAGAATCGACCGTCCAACGGCGCCAGCCCGGCCGCATCGAGCGACTGGCAGCCCGTCGACTGGAGCGGTTCGGATCTCTACGAGTTCCAAGCTCTTCCACGGGCCGGCCTTTGCCGCCATCAGCTCGGTCGAACGCATCGGCGACTCCGGTACGGAAGCCATCCTGACCGGCAGCCAGAGCCTGGGCTGGGGCCAAGAAGCCTGGGTCTCCGACCCGGCCATGATCGACGGCGGCCTGCAACTGGCGCGCATCTGGGGCCTGGAGCAGTTGCAGCAGTTGACGCTGCCCACGGCCATCGAATCGTTCATCCTGCACGAGCCGGGCCTCTTCAATCCGCAGGCGCCTGAGGATCGCAACGTGCGTTGCGTACTCTACGGCAAGCCCATCGGACAGTCGGGCACTCGCTCCGACATCTGGTTCATCGACGAAGGCACAGGCACGATTCTGGCCGAAATTCACGGACTGGAGATGTACATGTCGAGCGAGAAATCCCTGGAACCAGGAGCAATCGTTGATGCAGTTTGAGCCAATTGCCATCGTCGGCCAGTCCTGCATTCTGCCCGGCGCACTGGATCCGGATGAACTCTGGAACGCGGTCGTGCAGAATCGGGACCTGGTCTCACCGGTCTCCGACGACTACTGGCGACTGGACAAACAAGCGATTCTGACCGACCCGGACGGCCAAACCCAGGACCACGCCTGGTCTGACAGCGGCGGCTATGTCCGTGGCTTTGCCGAGCGCTTTGATCCGAGCGGCTTCACGCTGCCTGCAGAGGAGATCGAGACCCTCGATCCGCTCTTCCACTGGGTGTTGCATGGCGTGCGCGAGGCGTTGAAGAGCGCGGCCATGCAAACGCCGCGCCCGGCAGATGCGCCACCGGTCGGTCTGGTGCTGGGCAACCTGGCCTATCCGACCTTTGGGTTGGTCGAGTATGCTGAGTCGACCTGGTTCGGGTCCGAAAGAGACGATGCGGTCCAATCGGCTTTCCGTGCCCGAAGCGCTCAACTCGGACCCGCGCAATCGCTTCTCGTCCGGCCTGCCTGCGCATCTGGCTTCGCAGGCGCTCAATCTGGGCGGCGAGGCCTTCTCGCTGGACTCGGCCTGCGCCTCGTCGCTCTACGCCATCAAGCTGGCCTGCGACCGCTTGCAGGATCGGCGCTACGATGTGATGGTGGCCGGCGCGGTCAATCGCACCGACGATCTCTTCATCCACATCGGCTTCTGCGCGCTCAAGGCCATGAGCCGGACCGGCCAGAGCCGCCCCTTTGCCGCCGACGCCGACGGCCTCGTGCCTGCCGAGGGCGCAGCCTTCGTGGTGCTCAAACGGCTGGACGATGCCGTGGCCAACGGCGACGAGATCCTGGGCGTCATCCGTGGCGTCGGCCTCTCCAACGACGGCACGGCCGGCGGCTTCCTGTCGCCGGCCCAGGCCGGGCAGATCAAGGCCATGCAGGCCGCCTACGAGATGGCGGGACTGAAGCCCAGCGACATCTCGCTGCTGGAATGTCATGCCACCGGCACGCCGGTGGGCGACGCCACCGAAATCGCCAGTTCAGCCGAGATCTTCGGCGACGCCAACGATCTGCCCATCGGCTCGCTCAAGTCGAACCTGGGCCATCTGATCACCGTGGCCGGCGTAGCCGGGCTGCTCAAGGTGCTGGGCGCGCATGCGCACCGGCACGCGCCCGCCCTCGCGCCCGGTGGAGCACCCGCTGGACGCCATCGACGGGACGCCGTTGCGCATTCTGCAGGCGCCCGAACCGTGGGACGTCGATCCGTCGACGCCGCGGCGGGCCGCGGTCAGCGCCTTCGGTTTTGGCGGCAACAACGCCCATCTGATCGTCGAAGAGTGGAAGCCTGAAGCGGCGGCGCAAACCGGCGTCAAGCCTAGCGAAGAGCCGCAGCGTTCGGCCATCGCCATCGTCGATCTCGAAATCACGGCCGGCCCTTTTGAGAACGCCGCAGCAGTTCCGCCAGGCGCTGCTGAGCGGCGAGCAAGGTTCACGCGTCGAGACTGTCGATGTCGCCCTGACCGGGCTGCGCTTTCCGCCCAACGATCTCAAGCACACGTTGCCGCAGCAACTGCTGGTTCTCGAAGTGGCCCGCCGACTGGCCGCACGCAATACCCAGATTCCCGCCGATGCGACATCGGTCTTTGTCGGCATGGGCTGCGATCCGGAGATCGCCCGCTACTCGTCGCGCTGGCGGCTGGACGGCTGGGCGGAGCGCTGGGAAGATGAAGGCAAGCCGGTCACCGACGAATGGGTAGAGGCGGCCAAGGCGGCCTTGATTCCGGGCTTGGAAGCGGCCGGCGTGGTCGGCACCATGCCCAACATCCCGGCCAATCGCATCAACGCCCAGCTCAACTATTTGGGACCGAGCTACACCATTGCCGCCGAGGAGCTTTCGGGCATCCGTGCCCTGGAGTGCGCGGTCGACGCCCTGCAAAAGGGCGAGATCGACGCGGCTTTGGTCGGCGCGGTCGATCTGTCCGACGAGGTCGTGCATCAGGCCGCAGCGGCCCGTCTGCTCGATATCTATCGCCAGGAGCCGGGCGATGCCGCCGTCGTGCTGCTGCTCAAACGGGTCGAGGATGCGCAGCGAGACGGCGACACCATTCTGGCCATTGTCGACGAGCATCTGCTGGCGCGAACCGCCGGCAGACGAGCCCAATCCATTGCGCCTCGGCTTGGCGACCGACGTGCCCGCGCTGACCGCCCAATTTGGCCACGCCCACGCCGCATCGGGTCTGCTGCATGTGGCTGCGGCCGCGCTCTGCCTGCACGACCGCGTGAACCCCGGCATCGACGCCGACGGCAAGCCGCGCGCCGCGCATCCCTGGCTGTCGACAACGTTGCGCACGGCCAGCGTGCCCGTCGATGCGCTTGGGCGACCAGACGCAGCGAGGTCCGGCTGCGCCAGGGCCGCTGGCAGACGCCGACGACGGGATCTCGATGCGAACGAGATTTCTCGCTCCGCTCGAAATGACAGAGTTTCACGTCTTTTCAGGCGAGTCAGCCGCCGATCTGTTGCCGGCGCTGGCCGAAAACCGGCAGTCGTCATCCGGCCCGGCCCGGCTTGTGATCACCGCACGCGGCCAGGACGAGCTTGCCCAGCGCATTGCTTCGGCCCGGGCTGCGCTGGAAAAACGCATTGCCAGCGGGGCGACCGAAACGTCCGGCCCGCAGATGCTGGACAAGGGCATCACCTGGTCTTCGGCTCCGGTCGAGGGCGAGGTCGGCTTTGTCTTTGTCGGCGCGGCGGCCGCCTACCAGGGCATGGGGCGCGAGCTGTTGCTTGCGTTGCCTGCGCTGGGCGAGCGTGTGGTCGAGAAGTTCCCGGTGCTGGCCGAGTCACAGCATTGGCTGGCCGTCGATTCGGGCCAGAATGTCCTGGATCCGTTCAAGATCCTGCAGGGCTGTTCGCTGCTCTCGCAGGTCCACGGAATCGTCACCCAGGAGTGGCTGGGCATCAAGCCGGATGCGCTGTTGGGCGTCTCGTCGGGCGAGACCAACTTTGTCTTCGCCAGCGGCGCCTGGCACGACATGGACGAGATGTTCGGCGAGATGGACACCTCGGGCATGTACACGCGTGAGATTGCCGGCGAATACGATACGGCACGGCGCAGGCGCGCCTGGCAGGACAAGGGCGTCGAGACCATCGACTGGACCGGCTGGCGCGTGCTGGCCCCGGTCGCCGAGGTCGAGGCCGCGTTGGCGGGCGAGGAATTCGCCTATCTGACCATGATCAACGCACCGACCGACTGTCTGATCGCGGGCCAGGCCGATGCCTGCGCACGCGTGGTCGAGAAACTTGGCCGCGGTCGCTGCGTCCAGAACGAAAACGAGATCATCGCCCACCACCCGGTCATGAAGAGCTGGGAGGAACCGTGGTACGACATCCACTCCCGCCCGGTCGAGCCGGTGCCCGACGTACGCTTCTACTCCAACGCCTCCGGCACCTACTACTCGCCGACGCGCGAGCTGGTGGCCGCCGCACTGACCGATCAGGCCACGTCGGGCGTCGATTTCCGCCGTGTGGTCAACGCGGCCTACGACGACGGCGTGCGCATCTTCATCGAACATGGGCCGCGCAACGTGTGCAGCGGCTGGATCCGCAGCATTCTGGGCGAGCGTGAGCAACTCAGCAACTGTCTTGTGGTCGCGCTGGATCGTCCGCAGAACGGCCTGGACCAGTTGCTGGACGCCGTGGCCCAGTTGATCGCGGCCGGCGTTGATCTCGACACGACCCTGCTGCTGGACGCGCTTGCGGCCTCGGCGGCAGACCACGAGATCACGCCAGAACACCGGACCGACGCTGCCCTTCCCGGCCCACTATCCGCCGGTGGCCTTGCCGCCGCTGCCGATGTCCGGCGTTGCCCAGGCCGACAGCGCTGCGGGACATCGGTCGGGCCAGCCGCAGATCACAAACTCAAACACGGGATAGAATGGTGACCGATTACCAATTTATGGAGCCTGCGCCGCCATTGCCGCCGGTGCTTGCCTACTACGCCCAGGATTACACCAATGGCGCCCAGAACGGCATCGCCAACGGACGCAGCGCCGGCTCAGTGAGCAAGCCGCCGGTCGATGATCGGCCCGCGCCCGCGGCAACCAGGCCGCCTGCACCGAGTCAGACGCCGTCCAAGCAGACGCCGCCTCCGGTTCTGCCGCCGACGACATCGCCCAGCCCGCCGCCAGTGCCAGCGCAGCCGCCCGCTTCGACACCGCCTGTGCCGGCAGCGCCCCAGGCGCCAATCATGGCACAGAGTGAGCCGCAGGCCGCGCCGCCCGCCGAGGTCAACCCGATCCGGGCGCAGATGGTCAACCAACTGACCGCCTTCAACGCCCAGGTCTCGGCCGCGCACCAGAAGTTCCTGGCCATGCAGCAACAGGCCATGTCACGGCTGCTGAACCTGTACGAATCGGTCGCGCCCGGCAGCGAAGCCGGTGGCGCGCCGGATGCCGGCGTTGGCCAAGCACTTGCCCAGCCAACCGCTCCGCCGCTGCCTGCCCCGCCGCAACCGCCGGCGCAAAGTGCGATCGAAGCGCCGCAAATCGAGAGTCAGCCAATCGCTCCGCCGGTTACCAGTACGCCAACGGTTCAGCCAGCCTGCGCCGCCCTCGGTGGCAACGCCAAAGCCCGTGGCCAAGCCGAAGCCGATACCCAAGCCAGAGCCGAACCCGTCAAGGTGCAGAAGATCGAGCCGCCGCTGACAATTTCCGGCACAGTTCGAAGACCTGCCCGGTCCCAAGCTCAACCGCGAACAGCTTGAGCACATGGCGTCCGGCAAGATCTCCGAGGTGCTGGGGCCCATCTTTGCACAGCAGGACGACTATTTCCGCCAGGTGCGCATGCCCATGCCGCCGCTGCTGCTGGCCGATCGCGTGACCGGCATCGAGGGCGAGGCCGGCGCCGTCGGCACCAAGGGCACCATCTGGACCGAGACCGACATCACCGAGGATTCGTGGTATCTGCAGAACGGTCGCATTCCGGCCGGCATCATGGTCGAATCGGGCCAGGCCGACCTGTTGCTCATCTCCTATTTGGGGGCCGACTTCCTCAACAAGAGCGAGCGCGTCTATCGCCTGCTCGGCTGTGAGGCGACCTTCCATGGCGAACTGGGCAAGGTGGGCGACACCCTCTGCTTCAAAATCCAGATCGATGGCTACGCGCAACAAGGTGATGTGCGCCTCTTCTTCTTCTCCTATGATTGCAGTATCGACGGCGAAGTCGTCTTCTCGGTGCGCAGCGGCCAGGCCGGCTTCTTCACCGACGAAGAGCTGGACGACTCGGGCGGCGTCATCTGGGATCCGGCAGAAGCCGAGATCATCGAGGACGTGCGGCTCGATCCGCCGGCGGTCGCCGGTCTCGCCACAGCGCCTTCTCCGCCGAACAGGTGACTGCGCTGCTCCGAAGGACGCGTCGTCGACTGCTTCGGCGACCAGTTCTGGCCCACCCAGACCCACGTGCGCACGCCCACCATCTCCTCCCGGCGCATGTTGCTCTTCGATGAGGTGGTCGACTTCGATCCCAGCGGCGGGCCGTGGAAACGGGGCTATCTGCGCGCCGTGGATCATCTGGCCGACGACGAATGGTTCTTCGACGGCCACTTCCACAACGATCCCTGCATGCCGGGCACGCTGATGCTCGAAGGCTGCCTCCAGACCATGTCCTTCTATCTGGCCGGCCTGGGCTACACGCTGGACCGGGACGGCTGGCGCTTCGAGCCGGTGCCCGAGGAGACCTACAAGCTCATCTGTCGCGGCCAGGTCACGCCCGGCGCGCGCGATGTGGTCTACGAACTCTTCGTCGAAGAGGTGATCGACGGGCCGATCCCGACGCTCTACGCCGACCTGCTCTGCACGGTCGACGGGCTGGCCGCCTTCTACTGCCGGCGCATGGGCCTGCAACTGGTGCCCGACTATCCGCTGGCCGCACGCCCGTCGCTGCTTGAAGGCGTTGAACTGGCCGATCCCGACCCGGCCCGCAACGCACGCACGCCGGACCATGTCTACGATCCGCGCTCCATCGCCGCCTGCGCCTGGGGCAAGCCGTCGGACGCCTTCGGCGCCATGTTCGAGCGCTTCGACGGCCCCGAGCGCTGCCCGCGCCTGCCCGGCCCGCCCTACCTCTTCATGACGCGCATCACCAAGATCGATGCGCCCAAGGGGCAGCCGGTTGTCGGCGGCCATCTGGAGGCCGAATATCAGATTCCGCCCGACGCCTGGTACTTTGCCGAAAACAGCAACGCCACCATGCCCTACGCCGTGCTGCTGGAGGCGGCGTTGCAGCCCTGCGGCTGGTTCGCCTCCTACAAAGGCTCGGTCTTGCAGAGCGACATCGAACTCTTCTTCCGCAACCTGGACGGCACGGCCACCCAGTTCCGGGAAGTCTTCCCGGAGGACGGCATTCTGCGCACACGCGTCGAGAACACGAGCCTGAGCCGCCTGGGAACCATGACCATCGTCGGCTTTGAGGTCGCCTGCTTCGTCGACGCCATCGACGAGAGCGGCGCAACCGGTCGAGGAACGTGTCTTCGAGATGAGCACCTCGTTCGGCTTCTTCCCCAAGGAAGCGCTGGCCGACCAGGCCGGCTTGCCGGTCACCGAGGCCGACCGCGAACGACTGGCCGAACCGAGCGACTTCCGCCGTGAGCTGGGCCCGCGCCCGCCGCGCTATTGCAACAGCCTGCCGGCGCTGCCCGGCCCCATGTTGCTGCTGCTGGACCGCGTCAGCGGCTACTGGCCCGACGGCGGCGAGGCCGGTCTGGGCCGCGTGCGCGCCGAGATCGACGTCACGCCGGACGAGTGGTTCTTCAAATGCCACTTCATGGGCGATCCGGTGCAGCCGGGCTCGCTGGGCATCGAGGCCATGATCCAGACGCTGCAATTCTACATGATCGAACGCGAGCTGGGCGCCGGCATCGAGCGCCCGCGCTTCGAGGCGATCCAGCTCGACGAGGCCATGACCTGGAAGTACCGGGGGCAGGTGATGCCCTCGGCCAACCGTGTCACCGTCGAGCTTGAGGTCACCGACGTGACAGGTCGAGCCGGGCCGGATGGCCCAGGCCACGGCCAATGTCTCGTACTGGTGCGACGGTCTGCGCATCTACGAGGCCACCAATCTGGGCATGCGCATCGTCTCTGACGAAGCATCGTCCGAGGAACCGTTGCGCACCATCGGCGAAGAGCGACTCGATCCCGACGTCGATCTCTGGCTCAAGGACCACTGCCCCACCTGGACCGTGCCCGCGCTGGCCATGATGTCCATGGTCGACCGCCTGGCCGACGGCGCGCTGCGACGTGCCCCTGGCCGCGGGTGACCGGGCTGCGCAACATCCGGGTCCATCGTTGGCTTGGCTTTGCCGACGGCCCGCAGTCGGTCAAGACGGCCGGCGCGCCGGTGCGCGCCGATCATGTGGCCATGCAGTTGCAGGTCTGGGAAGAGGAACGACGCCGTTTCGCGGTGGTCGCCTCGGGCGATGTGCTGATTGCCGAGACCTATCCGCTGCCCGGTCGTCCCTGGACGCCGCTGGTCGACGCCGAGATCATGCCCGATCCCTATGCGTCGGGCGAGCTGTTCCACGGCCCGGCCTACCAGATGTTGACCGAACTTCAGATGAACGAAGTCGGCGCGACCTACTGGCTGGATCTGGATGCCAACGGCGTGCCTGAACAGTGTGCTCAACCAGGGCTTGCTCGACGCCGCCACCCACGGCATTCCCCACGACGCGCTCTGGCGCTGGTCGTCGGAGATCCCGACCGGTGTCGCCGCCTACCCGGTGGCCATCCCGACAGCGACCTTCCACCGAGCCACGCCGACGTCGGGCCGCATCCGCTGCGAAGCCCGCTTCGCCGGCTTCCGTGACGACGATCCCGCAGTTCCCGATGATCCACATCCAGATCATCGCGGAAAATGAAGTCGGCGCAGATGATGTCTGGGCCGAGATCGTGCTGGTCGAGGCGCTCTTCCCCAAGGGCCCCATCGGCAGCGTCGACGCCGACAAACGCCGAGCCTTCCTCCACGAGCAGACCTACGTCGAAGGCGTGGGCCTCTCTGAGTGGGACGGCGATGCGTAACTCGGTCTCGCTGGCCGATGTGAAGGCCAGCGATTGGCTGGCCGGCACCATTGCCGCGGCCTACGGCGTGGACGATCCAGACGTGGCCGCCGATGTGGAGCGGCTGGCGCGTGATGTGGCCATCCGTGAACACGCGGCCCGTGCGCTCCAAGTCCATCCCGCAAGCCTGCGTTTGACGGAAGTCGAGGCACTCCGAGGACGAAAGTCAAACGGCAACTCGTGCGAGTGTCGTCGGCGAAAATGCCGCTCAACAGCGTCGACGTGAGCGTTCGAGCGATCCGAGGACGGCTGGATCGCCGGTGACGCCCCGTCGGATGCGACATCCGAAAATCTCGACCTGCAATGCGTGCTCGACTTCTGGCACAATCGCCTGAAGACCGGGCCGTCGCTGGTGGAGGACCTGACCCTGGCGCTGATGCAGCGCTTCGTGCGCAGCGTGCAGATCGAAGATCCGGAAGCGCTGGCGGCATTGCAGGGCCAGGGCGTGCTCTATCTGGCCAACCACCAGCTCGACCTGGAGTCGACGCTCTTTGTCTCGCTGATGGCCGGACTGCGCGACAATCTGACCGGCGCGGTCGCCCGCCTGGAGTTGAACGAATCGTGGGTCGGCCCGTTCTGGGAGCAGTGCTTCGAGCACCCGCACATCGACAACCCGGACATCCTGCTGCTGATCGACCGCTCCAGCCCCGAGGCCGTGCTGGCCAGCCTGGAAGGGGCCATCGAGCGCATCCGAAGCGACCGGTACGTCGCTGCTGATCCACGTCGAGGGCGCGCATGCGCTGCGAGCCGGCCAGCCGGTCGAGGTCGTCAGCACGTCGCTCATCGATCTGGCCGTGGCACGGGGCATCGCCATCGTGCCGGTGCGCTTTGCCGGCGGTCTGCCGGTCGAGCCGGTCGACGAGCCGCTGGCCTTCCCGGTCGACTACGGCAAACAGGACGTGTGGATCGGCGCGCCGATCCTGGCCGAGACGCTGGCCGTGATGCCGTCCGGTGAACGCAAGGCGGCGGTGCTTGCGGCAATCAATGGGTTCGGTGGACGTTGGTTGGACGAGACGCCCAATCCCGGCGATGAGGCATTTGGCGCGACCGTGGCGGAGTGGCAGGAGGCGCACGATGTTTCCGCTACGCAGGCGACGCTTTTGCGTGCGCTGGAAGGGGCCACGAATCCAAGCGTCGAGACGTTGCGGTTGCTGGCCGCGGTCAGCGGGGGATCGACGGATGGGTTGCCTGAGCTGGATGAGGATGTGGAGCGCTGGTTGCTGGCGTTTGCCAGCGAAGCGTTTGGGCTGACGCTGACGTCGGTCTAGCAGGATAACGACAAAACGATAAGAAGAAACGGCCTGCGGATTCGCTGAATCCGCAGGCCATTACGATCATTGTTATTCAGAATATGCCTTTCCTTCAGTTATTCTACCATCTTGTGTGGGCGACGAAAGCTCGCAAACCGCTGATCACTGCCGATCTTGAACCCTCACTCTATGGGCTCATACGCTCAAAAGCTATCGGCCTTGGAGGCATCGTCTATATGATCGGCGGCGTCGAAGATCACGTGCATGTGGTCGCCAGCGTTCCGCCCACAGTTGCGCTGTCCACTTTCGTCGGAAAGATGAAAGGGGTGTCGTCAGCCAATACCAACAAGAGTCAAGGGCCGGACGCCCCGCGCTTTTCTTGGCAGGGGGAATATGGGGCGTTTACAGTTGATGCCAAGCGCCTGCCCTACGTGATTGCCTATGTTGCGGCAAAAGGAACACCATGCCGAAGAACACACCATTCCGTTGCTCGAACGGACAGAAGGTGATGCGGACGGTTACCTGGCCAGGGAGTCGGACGTGGGATATGTGGCTGATTACGACAGTTGGGTCGATGCGATGATTGCGTTGGATTGATGGCGAACGTAAACGCGTGGCAATGACCGCACCGGCCTGAAGGCACGGTGCTATGCAGCAGCGCCCCCTGAACGGGGTTGGCCGGCGCCCTCTTTTTCGAGCCGGTATTCCACTTGATCTAAAACCTGGCCAATCTTGACCGGGAACCCCGGCCGCGAGCCTTGTCTATGCGTTGCCGGCCCCCATAACTAGGCTGGATGCTTTCCCATTGCGGGTCATCGCAATGGTCTGAACGCTGTCAGGGTAGGAGGAACCGACGAAACATGCCATTGCCATCAGCGCGGCAGGCGCAAATGGCGACCCGCGCACGCTTGCCGGCTAGCTCGCCTGGCCGAGGATGCCGGCTGGGACGACGTCTTTAGCGATTCCGCCGGCTGGTTTATCCACAATGCGAACGTGGATTGGACGAGGTCCATTACGCCTAAGGCGAACCCGAAGAAATAATGATCCACGAAGGCGCACAAAGAAACACGAAGCAATGCGCCCTTCGTGAGAATTCGTGTTTCTTCGTAGATGACTATTTTTCTGTATTGCCTAAACGGATGACTTTGATGCAAGAACCCCGGACAATCAAGAAGATGGCAAAGAACAAGCGTAGTGCGACAGACACAAAATCCCCAATGGACGGCCTGGAGACGCTCCGTCTGGTCAAATTCGAGATCACGTTTGAACCGATCAAAGACCGTGCCTATCGGAAGCTGCCGGCGCCAGTCAAAGAACAGCTTACACGACTGCATAGCGACGCCCAACGGAAGCCGCAACAGACGGTTCCGGAACTGCTTGAGTTGAAGAGCAAGTACCCGCAGATACCGCAAATCTACAATTAACTGGCAGTCGCCTATTCGGCTTCAGGGGAGATGGGGAAGGCTGAAGCCAATACAGAAGAAAATATGCGCAAGAATCCAGACTACTTGTTCGCCCGTGCGAACTACGCAGAAATCTTCTTCACAAGGCAAGAGTACGACAAAATACCCGAAATCTTTGACCATGCCTACGATCTGCAAACGTTGTATCCCAAACGAAAGCGACTTCACATTACGGAATTCGTCAATTTCATGGGCCTCAGGGGGTACTATTTCGCCAAGACGGATCAACGAGAGACGGCAGAACAGTACAATGAGATCCTGCAGGAAATGGCCCCCAACTTCCCGATGGCCAAGAGGTTGAATCGAGAACTTCACCCTGGTATTTTCACTCGCCTGTTAAGACGCATGGCGGGTGATCAGACGAGACGGATCGACGACAAGGGTGAGACGAAAGAGATGAACGAGACCGATGAATCGTGACATGTCGAGCACTGGCTCACACGAAACCGCGGCGCAAAGCTCGGTGAGCCGCTTTACGGAGCCGGTTCGAGAATTTGAAATCGCAGACGACGTCGACGTCATCGTCTGCGGTGCGGGACCGGCCGGCGTGTCTGCTGCCATCACCGCGGCGCGTGCCGGCGCGAGCGTGCGGCTGTTGGAAGCCCACGGCTGCCTCGGCGGGGTCTGGACCGCGGGACTGCTTGGCTATCTGCTCGATTTCGACAAGCCCGGGTTTGCCAATGAACTGGCGACACGGCTCAGAGAACGCGACGCAATTCGAGGCCACGGTGCAACCGGGCTTCCCTACGAGCCGGAGGAGATGAAGATCCTGCTGGAGGAACTCTGTCTCGACGCCGGGGTCCGCATCCAACTGCACACACGCGTCTGCGCGGCCTATCGCGCGGGCGACCGGCTGACGACCATCGTCACCGAGTCCAAGTCCGGCCGGCAGGCGTGGCGGGCCGGCGTCTTCATCGACGCCACCGGCGACGGCGATCTCGGCGCGCTGGCGGGCTGTCGCTGGACCATCGGCCAGGGCGAGCCTTCTGCGCTTCAGCCCATGTCGATGACGGCGTTGCTGGTCGTCAAGGATGCAGACCAACTGGCCGAATTCATCCATCCGGCCGGCGACGCGCTTCCCGGCGAGATGGAAACGACCAAACGAGCGTTGCGCAGCGAGATCCGCCGCGCCGGTCTGGACCCGTCCTACGCCATGCCCACCTTCTTCCCGATCCGCGACAATCTGGTTCTGGCCATGGTCAACCACGAATATGGTGTCCTGCCCTACGACGCCGGCCAAGTCACCGAGGCGACGTTACGCGCCCGCCGTGAGATCTACGACATCGTGCGCGGGCTGCGCGCGCTGGGCGGACCCTGGGCGAGGATTCAGATCGCGGCCACGCCCGAACAGATCGGCACGCGTGAGGGGCGTCGGATACGCGGACGCTATACCGTCACCGCTGAGGACCTAGTCGATGGCGCTCGCCATGCAGGACGGCGTGGTGCGGCCGTCGTTCAACGTTGACATTCACGGTCTGCGCCGCAGCCGAGATGAAGCCGACGCCTACAACGATGGCGGCGTGCAGATGCAGCCGTACGACATTCCGCTGCGCGCACTGATCGCCGCCGATGTCGATGGCTTGATGATGGCCGGTCGCTGTATCAGCGGCGACTTTGTCGCCCATGCCAGCTATCGAGTGACCGGCAATGCAGTGGCCATGGGCGAGGCAGCGGGCGTGGTCAGCGCGCTGGCGGCCAAGAAGCGGATGCTGCCCCACGAGATCGACTGGAGCGATGCATCGGCGTTGCTTGACAAGATCCGCTCCCGGTCGGTGTAGAAAAACAGGATCGACCAGACCTCAGGGGGCTGACACGTTCGGCATCGCGCCCAGAGGCACCCGAACCGACGCCTGGTATGCCAAACCAGCTCAATCCGGTTTCCTGCAGCAGCGGTGTCGCCCCTGAGATCCCAAAGAGCCAAAAAGACGTTCTGGGGCTATGACGGACACTTGGCGCTGAGCCAGACTTCTTTTCCTCCCAGACGACAACAATGCACAGAATCAGTCAGTCAGCCACATCACCACAGGAAATTCCACAGTGCATCAACCCATGAAGCCGCTCCAACTGCCAACAGATCCTACGGACGTGAGGCTGACTGCGGCATCCTTCCGATCAGATGATCAAATCTTCGGCGCCCGTTTCTCAGGTGGTCACGCTGTCGGTGTTGAGGCAAACATCTGATGCTGGAACAGGTGCACTTTCAGGGCTGCGTCCTGGACAGTTCGGTGCTGTACGGATCCAGGTGGACCGATGCGCGGCTTGACGAGTGCAGCCTGGCCAATCTCGTCTGCGAACGACTGATCGTCCGTCGCGTCGAGTTCCTCGATTGCCGACTGGTCGGCCTCAACATCACTGACGGCCACTAGAGAATGTGCTCTTCCGAGCGTGCGATGTGCAGTTGGCCCGCTTTCGCTTCGCCTCGTTCAAGTCCGTCATCTTTGACGGCTGCAACTTGCAGGATGCCAACTTTCAGGGAGCCGATCTATCGGGCGTGCGCTTCAGAAACTGCGATCTGAGCCGGGCCGAGCTGTCGCAGGCCAAGCTCACCGGTACGGACTTTCGCACGTCAGTGATCGAAGGGATGCGGGTCGGACCGACCGAAGTCGTCGGCGCGATTGTCGACCCGTTTCAGGCCGCCTACATGGCCAGCCTACTCGGGCTGGTCATCAAGAATGAGGATGAGAGTGAGGATGGAAATTGATGGCTGAGGACATCGACCACCTACGACAGGCCATTCAGCTGGCGCGCCAGGCAGAGCAACTGGGCAATCTGCCCATTGGTTCAGTCATTACACTGGATGGCGCCGTGATTGCGCAAGGCAAGAACAGCATCTGGGTTCCAGTGCTCGATCCCGGTCGACACGCCGAGATCGAGGCGATGGCGGCGGTGCCCAAAGCGCTTTGGACGAGGTCAAATGAGATGACTTTGTACACCACGCTGGAGCCTTGTATGATGTGTATGAGCACGATTCTGATCCACCACATTGGGCGGATCGTCTACGGCTCAACCGACATTCGGGGCGGCGCTTCCTGTGTCATTGGCCACATGCCGCCTGCGTTCGAGAAGATTGCGCTGGAGACCGACCTGATCGGGCCGGCATTGCCCCAAGAATGCGACGTCCTCAACGAGCGCGTCGCCGCCTTGTTGCAGGAACGAAAGGGGAGAACCAACACAGACCCTTGAAGATTCGATTGCGAGAAGATCACATTCACCACGGAGGCGCGGAGCGGACACGGAGATCACAGAGGAAAAGTGGAGAAACATGTCGTTCGTCTGTGTTAAGCGAGTGACTCAAACATCATCCGTGAATATCGGTTTTTCATCTGTGGCAATCTGTGGCTAATTTTGTCCGGCCCGTGTACACCCAATAACCAGGAGAAGAGTATGCTGCCAACTGTAAATTTCTGCGGACTTGATGTGACACGCCTGATCATCGGCGCCAATCCCTTCGGAGGCTACAGCCACCAGAACCCGCAACGGGATGAGGAGATGCGCTCCTTCCACACCGTGGAGCGCATCAAGGAGACCTGGGCGCTGGCCGAACAGGCGGGCATCAACACCATGATCACCAACAACGAGACGCCCCATGTGCTGCAGGCTGTGCGTGAATACCTGGGCGAGGGCGGCGCTTTGCAGTGGATTGCCCAAGTCAACAAACGGCAACAGGCCAACATGGCCGATGCTGTGGCGCAGGCTGTGGACGTCGGCTGTAGCGCCATCTATTTCCACGGAGCGCTGGTTGACCGCGCCTATGAGCAGCAGGACGAATCCACGATTCGCCAGTGGTGTGAGATCGTGCGCTCGCACGGCATCCCGGTCGGTGTTGCCGGCCACAGTCCCAAGGCCCATCTCTGGGTCAACAGCCTGGATGTGGTTGATTTTCACGCCGTCTGTTTCTTCAACTGCGGAAGTCTGCACGACGGTGAGGGGGAGAAATTTCAACTGAGCGACGTCGAACGGGCCGTGCAGTGCATTCGCACCATTGAGAAGCCGTGCATCGCCTACAAGATCATGGGCGCCGGTCGCATCGATCCGTTGATGGCCTTTGAGTACGCCTTCGAGCAGATCAAGCCGACCGATGTCGTCAATGTGGGCATGCATCGTGGCGATGTCGAGGACATTGTCGCAGCCAATGTTGAGATGGTGCGCAACACGCTGCTGGTTCCGGCCTAGCAGGCTGTCGGAGTGACGGGAAATGGGACGCGGATTGCCCGGATCTTGGCGGATCAACACGGATCGCTGCTGATTTGTCCGCGGAAATCAGCCAGATCCGGGCAATCCGCGTCCTATCGTCTTTTTCTCCGACGAACTGCTAGATGCCACTGTCGATAAGTAGCCCATTGGAGATCTGTTCCATGCGCAAACCGAACATCGTCTACATCCACGCCCATGACCTTGGCCGCTATTGCGAGCCGATGGGCTACAACATCCCGGCCCCCAATCTGATGCACCTGGCCATGGACGGCATTCTTTTCCGGCAGTGTCATGCCTCGGCGCCTTCGTGTGCGCCCAGCCGGGCCGCGCTGGTGACCGGGCAATATCCCCATGTCTGCGGCATGCTCGGCCTGCCCATGCCGCAGCTTGGCTACCACTTGAACGACTACGACCATCACATCGCCGCCTTCCTGAGAAACCAGGGCTATGAGACCGCGCTGTCGGGTGTGCAGCACGTGGCACGCGCACCATGGGCGCCGCGAGAGGAGTGTCTGCCCTACGATCACTTCCTCAACTTCACGCCCACCGAGCAGCAGGAATTTGATCCGGCCTTGACAGCCCCCGCGGCAGTCGACTATCTGATGCAGGCGCATGACCGCCCTTTCTTCCTCTCGGTCGGCTTCCTGGATCCACATCGAGACAATCGGGACGACAGCCGTATATTCATCGAGTCACAGCCCATGGTGGAGCCGGCGGACATCGACCAACGCGCTCGCTACTGCCAACCTTGGCCCCACATGCCCGACAATGCCGTCACCCGTCGGGAGATGGCCAACTTCAAGATGGGCGTCGAGATGCTGGACAACGACGTGGGGCGGCTGCTGAATGCACTGGACACGCCCGCGCTGCGCAACAACACGCTGGTGATCTTCACGACCGACCACGGTCCCGGCGTCGCCGAAATGAAGTGTACGCTGACGGATCGAGGTACAGGCGTCTTTGCCATCATTCGTGGCCCATCGGATCCGGCATACGGAGAGGCCGGTCTGTTCAGCCAGGGGCAGGTGATCGACGGCATGGTTCAGCACCTCGATCTCTACCCGACCATCTGCGAGCTGATCGACGCCGAAGCACCAGAGTGGCTGGACGGCAAATCCCTCATGCCGCTGGTCCGTGGCGAAGCGGAGGAGATCCATGAAGCCATCTTCACCGAACAGACCTACCACGCCGAAGAAGCGCCGCGCCCGCTGCGTGCGGTGCGAACAAACCGCTACAAGTACATTCGTTCGTACAAGGCGGATCAGCTACGCGGCGTCGACCCCGGACCGGCCCAGGCATTCTGGGAGGAGTACGGTTACCACGAGATGCCCTTCCCGGCAGAGATGCTACACGACCTGATCTTTGATCCCAACGAGGCCGACAACCTTGTCGAAAGCCCGGCCCATTCGGCCGTTCTGGACGAGATGCGCGAGCGCCTACACCAATGGATGGCATCGACCAACGATCCACTGATTGACGGGGTGATACCTGAGCCGCCAGTGAGGCGTTGTTGACCCAGGAGCCAACGAATTGTAGTCTGAGTACCTCTACTTGCACAACACAATGATCGAACTCACTGGGTAACACATCATCTATGGATTTTCTGGGTACAGTCATCGGCCTGCTTGTTGCACTCTTCATCATCGTGCTGGCCGCGCGGCAGATGGGGACCATCTTCTCTCGCTTCCACCTGCCCCTGATCAGCGGTTTTCTCTTTGTCGGCATCCTAGCCGGGCCGTTCGTTCTCGACTTCATTCACGCCGAGAGCATTCCCCGCTTTCTCCTCCTGGATGAACTCTCCCTGGCCTTCATTGCCTTCGTTGCGGGGGCCGAGTTGGAGTTGCACGTCATCCAGGGGTACTTCCGCAGCATTATGTCGCTGATCGGCGGTCAGGTTATCGCAGTCCTTGCGATTGGGAGCACGGCCTTCATCCTGCTCAAGGATATGATTCCCTTCATGGCCCCGCTTCCGCCCGATCAAGTCCTGGCCGTGGCCATTCTCGGCTCGACCATCATGATCGCGCGCTCCCCTCCTCAGCGCTGGCCATTATCAAGGAACTGCGTGCACGCGGACCCTTCACCCACAAGGTGCTGGGGGCGACGATCCTGATGGACGCCGTCGTCATCGTGATCTTTGCGGCGGCAGTCTCGGTGGCCGCGGTCCTGGTCGAAGGCGCTTCCTTTGACGTCGGCCTGATGGTCTTTGTTGTTTTCGAGATCCTCCTTGACATCGGGTTGGGCATCCTAGTCGGCCTGCTGCTTCACGGCATCATGCACTTGCCCTATGCCATGCCCAAACGCATACTGATTCTATTGCTGGGGCTAGGGGTGTTCTGGCTCTCGACTGCTCTGCATGACGTCCACCTCTTTTCCCTTCCGGTCGGCCTCTTCTCCGAGCCGCTCCTGATCTGCATGACGGCCGGCTTCTACGTGACCAATTTCTCGCCATTTTCGGCCGATTTCAGGCACACGGCCGAAGAGATGGCGCCGGCCATGTTCCTGCTCTTCTTCACCCTGGTCGGCATCGAACTTGAACTCCAGGTCATCTTGGAGCTTTGGGCCGTCGTGCTGATCCTCTTCTTTGTGCGCATGATCGGCATCTTTGTCGGCACCTATGCGGGCAATCTCATGGCTCGAGATCGTAGCCCCGGCAACGCGCTGCTCGGCTTCACCTTCCTGACCCAGGCAGGCGTCAGCGTCGGCCTGGCCAAGGAGATCGGAGTCGAGTTTCAGCCCTGGGGGCCCGAACTGGCAACCCTTTCCATCGGCGCCATCGTTCTCAGTCAGATTGTGGGCCCGCCCATACTCAAGTGGGCCATCACCCGAGTTGGCGAGTCCCACACCCAGGCCGATCACCCCAAGTTCGACGGCGTGCGCGATGCCGTCATTTTCGGCGTGGAAGGCCAGTCGCTTGCGCTCGCCCGCCAGTTGGAGAGTGAAGCATGGAATGTACAGATGGTTACTTGCAACGCAGAGACGCTGGAGAACGTGGGCAATGGCTCGCCGCACATCAATTTCCTTTCGGAAATCTCCGCAGAATCGCTTGGCGGGCTAAACCTGGACAAGACTGAGAGCGTGGTGCTCATGCTCTCGGACGAGGAAAACTACGCGATCTGCGAGCTGATCTACGAGCACTTCGGCGTGGAGAATGTGATTGTCCGGCTGGAGGATCGCAAGAATCTCGACAAATTCCACGATCTCGGCGCACTTGTCGTCGATCCGGGGACGGCCATGGTAAGCCTGCTCGATCAATTTGTGCGCTCACCCTTCGCCGCCACCCTGCTGCTTGGCATGGATGCCGAAGAAGAGTTCGCCGAGTTCGAGATGCACAACCCGGATCTGGCCGGCCTCGCCATCCGCGACCTGCATTTCCCCCACGATATCCTCATCCTGGCCATCTCGCGCCGAGGACATCGCCTGCTCTCCCACGGATACACGCGGCTTGAGGTTGGGGACCACATCGCGGTGGTTGGTTCGCCCGACAGCTTGCTCGAAGTGCAGGTGCGCTTTGAATCGTAATGTAGCACGACATTATGTAGCACGACATTTATCTCGCAGCGTGAGGACCGATCAATATTCCTCATCGACCGGCGGCTCAAACCAACCCCACCATTCGTCCAGTTCGGCTTCGGTGACAACAAATGTGCCGGGCGGCAATGCAGCATTGCGCCTTTGCAGACGCGCCCACAGCACATCTCGTTCGACATCAAGGTAGTGCAACTCAACCTCGGCGCCCAGCGCTTCGGCCTCGGCCCGATAGGATTCACGCTCGGCATGCGACCAGAACCCATTTTCAAGGATCACATTCTGGCCCAACGACAGCAATCGCTTGGCCAGCTCCCACTGGAGCGCCTCGACCGGTGATCGCAATCGATCTCGCTCGGCAATGTCCGTGACATCGGCCAGGATCGGCACGATCCATTCATCGGGCGACAGTCGTAGCGCCGACCGGTCGCGTTCGATCTGTTTGGCCAACGTCGTCTTGCCCGCGCCGGGCAGGCCGCAGATCAGAAAGAGTGTTGCCATGGCGTCACCTTCGGTTCGTGGAACGTATTACATGAGTTCACTGCAAGAACCACGAATTTCACAAATTGCACGAATATTCTCAGTGGTGCAATTCGTGAAATTCGTGTCATTCGTGGTTTTTTTTCAGCAGAGCCATCTGTGACAAAATTCTGCGTCTCTACGGCAATGGCGGCTGCGAGATCAGGCCGATGTTTTTCGGGCCTTTGAAGTCAAACAGCACTTGCTCGAAGCGGACGCCGTGCTCGCGATAGTAGTCGGCGACAGCCTCGACCAGTTCGTCACGCCCCAGTTTCTCCTCAGACCAGAAGTTGCAGCAGGGCACCACGATCACAGGCTTGACAAGCGCCGCCTCGGCCACGGCACGCGTAGCCTGATCCGGGTGCAGCCCGACGACCAGATCATAGAAGCCTGCCAACGCGGGATCGAACTCTTCGGCGCGAGCGGGCACGCCGCGCAATGTCCAGCCGCGCGGATCAACCACCTCGGCCTCGTAGTTGTACTTCTTGCGCAGAATGCGCGAGAGCATACCCTGCCCACCGGCGACATCGGCGATATACTGGATGCTGGATCCATAGCGCTCGTAGATGAAGGCCGCCATCACCTCGAATCGGTCTGAGGCGCCGTGGAATCGACTTCGGCTCTTCGTTGACGATGCCTTCTTCGCTGCGCTCTTGGTTGTCGTGCCCCTCCTTGCCATAGTTCACTCCGTTATGTCAAATTCCCAAGTTGATCCCGGCCTGCACACCGGCTTGACAGAGAGCAGAACGCGGACAGCGCGCACCGCGCCGGTTGCGGCCCAAATCAGTGCAAATCCGCGGCAGTTCGCTCAATCCGTGTCACCCGCGCTCTAACCGTTCTCGCTCTGACAGCGTGCCAACAGATCGTACAGCTTCCGCGCGCCCGCTTCGTGCCGGCCCTCGGCCTCATACGGATCGCGTCCCGACGCCACCACAGCGTCAGCCGCGTGTACCGGATCCATGCCGTGGCGAAAGACCAGCCACGCCGCCAGCACATGACCGGTGCGTCCCGAACCAGCCGAACAATGCACCACGACCGGCTCACCGGCAACATTGGCCTCAGCCAAAAACGGCAAGATCGTGTCACAGAGTGTCGCCACATCGGCCAGATGGAAGTCTGGAATCGGCGCCCAGCAAACGCGCTCGTCGCCAAAACGCGCAGCGTAGACGCCGAGCAGATCCTCATAGAACGCCATTTGCTGGTCCGACAACAGACAGCAGATCCGCCCAATTCCCTGCGAGGCCATAAAATCGGTCCAAGCGTCGAGCTGTTGCGGCGTAACCGCGAACCGCCCGTATCCGGGCCGTGATGCGCCGTAGACTATCCGCTCTCCCGGCATCGCCGGCCCGAAGTTGTACAGATTTCTCTCCGCTTCGCTCATGACGCTTTGCACCCGTTGCACGAACGGGATGACATAACCTTGGTTAGCAGAGGGCTAGCAGGCTTTCGAAAAGAGCGACGATAGACCGCGGATTTGGCGGATTTGGCTGATAAAGGCCGATACTATCAGAAAAAATCAGGTTCTTTTCGCCTAATCCGCTACATCCGCGGTCCATTTCTTGGCCACTCCGACAAGTTGCTAAATCACCCGGAACGATCCCGTGTTCAGATCCAGGTCGCGCGATGAACTGCCGACCATCACCTCAAATTCACCGGCCTCGACCACGATTTCGAGGTTCTCATTGACCAACGCCAATTGGTCGTAGGCCACTTCCAGCGTCACCGTCTTTCGTTGGCCCGGCTCCAGTTCGATTCGCTGAAACGCCTTCAACTCCTTCACCGGCGTCGTCACCGAGCTGTAGACGTCGTTGATGTAGAGTTGAACCACTTCAACTCCGCCCCGCGATCCTGTGTTTTCGACATCTACGTCCACGCGTAGCGAGTCTCCAGGATTCAATTCACTGGCATGCAGGCGCAGATTGCTGTAGGCGAAACGCGTGTAACTGAGTCCATAGCCGAAGGCGAAGAGCGGCTCGGCCGGCATATCGATGTAGCTGGGCGCATGCCAGCCCGGCACTTGATTGTAATAGACCGGCTGTTGGCCCACGTGGTAGGCGAATGAGATTGGCAGCTTGCCGCAGGGATTGCGGTCGCCGAAGAGCAGGCCGGCCACAGCCGTGCCGCCCTGGATGCCCGGGTTCCATGCCTCCAGAACGGCGTCTGCGTTCTCGGCGATCCAGGGCACGGTCAGCGGCTTGCCGGTGACAAGCACCACCACCAGCGGTGTGCCGGTGGCATGAACGGCCTCCAACAAGCGTTGCTGCGCACCGCTCAAGTCCAGGTTGGCGCGGTCGCGGATCTCGCCGTTCTGTATCAAGGTGTCGCCCACTACCACAACAGCGATGTCGGCGGCTTTCGCCAGATCAACGGCCTCTGCAATGCTCTCGGCGCTCGGATCGATCAGGTCGCAGCCCTGAACATAGTCAACCTGGACGACATCGCCGGCCCGCGCCCGAATGCCCTGCAAGACAGTCACCACATTGTCACGCTTCAACGAGGCCATAAACGCGTCCGACGTGCCGGCGTCGATGCTCTCGTGCAGACCTTGGAAGGTCCAGTCGCCCAACTGGGCAGCCATGTTGTCGGCGTTGGGACCGATGACCGCGATGCGCCTGACACTGTCGTCGAGCGGCAGCAGATCGTCTTGGTTCTTGAGCAGTACGATCGACTGGTAGGCGCTCTCCAGTGCAACACCTCGATGGTCCTCGCAGCCGATCACGTTCTCGCCCTGGGCCAGATCGGTGTAGCGATTGGCGTCGAAGAGACCCAGCGCAAATTTGAGGCGCAGAATGCGGCGACAGGCGTCGTCGATGGGTGCGATGTCGATGGAGCCGTCCTGCACCAGTTTCACGGCAATGTCGATGAAAGCCGGCGTCGTCATGATCATGTCGTTGCCGGCGTCCAACGAACGAATCACCGCATCCTCAAGGCTGGCGCAGACCTTCTGCTCTTTGTGCAGACGACCGACGTTATCCCAGTCCGTGATGGTGAAGCCGTCAAAGCCCCATTCATCTTTGAGCACATCCTGCAACAGCCAGCGATTGGCCGAACAGGGCACGCCATCGATGGCCTGGTAGCCCGCCATGAAGGTAGCGCAGCCGGCATCGACGGCATCCTGAAAGGGTTTGAGGAAGAGCGAGCGCAGATTGCGCCGGGTCAGATCGGCCTCGGCCGAGTCGCGACCGCCCTGGCTGGCCGGATAGCCGGCGTAGTGCTTGGCGCAGGCGAGGATGGTATGCGGATTGGCCAGATCGCTCTCGCCGTCGTCGCCGGCTCCCTGGTAGCCCCAAATGATGGCCTTGCCCAGTTGTCCGATCAGGTACGGGTCTTCGCCAAAGGTCTCGTCGATGCGGCCCCAGCGCAGATCGCGGGCCGTGCCCAGCACCGGCGAGAAGGTCCAGTGCATGCCGGTCAGCGCGGCCTCCTTGGCGGTGACACGGCCGACGTCTCTGAGCAGATCCGGATTCCAGGAACTGGCCAGTGCCAATTGAGTCGGAAAGACCGTAGCAGCCGGCCAGAAGGCGTGGCCGTGAATGGCGTCGATGCCAAAGATGAGCGGAATGCCCAGGCGGCTTTTCGCCGCCAGTTCCTGCAGTTCATTGGTCACATCGCCGATGACATGCAGCAGCGAGCCGACCTGTTTTTCCGCAACCCAGTATTGCGGATCGACTCGACCGTCGACCTGGCACATCTGGCCGACCTTCTCTTCCAGCGTCATTCGGTTCAACAGATCGTCGACGCGCTCGTCGATCGAGCGCTGGGGATCCTGATAGATGGTTGTCTGGGGCATCTTCGCCTCTCGCTCATGGAATGAGTCCGCTGAAAAAAGGCGCTTCTGTCACGGATTACACGGATGTCACACTGGAACAATCTGTGAAATCCGTGTTCTTGCAGTGGACTCTTATAAATGGGTTGGAAATCTGTCCTACATAACTCATATTGATGAGTATATCATGGCCACGTCGGGTATCGATAGCAGATCAGATGGACAAGATCGTCCCTTTCCCGTCTAAAATTGGGTGTTGACATTTTGGTGCATCCCGTGCACTGTATACGGTATACGAAACATTGAACCAGGCAAACCGGATGGCAAATCATGAGTCTTGACAGTCTATTGAAGCAGCCAGACCGATTTCCAGTACAACTGGGACGAGACGCTGGAAATGCACCAGGAGTTGACAGAGGCCATCTGTGACGGTGACGTCGAACGGTCTGTACGCAGTATCGATGACCTGCTTCAGTACTCCGTTGAATTGACACTCCGAGCCTATCTACAGGCACAGCCGATCTTGAATTCGACAGAATGAAAAAGCGGATGAAGCCGCTCGAAACCCTTGTTTCCACAGCTACATACAATGGCTCTTCAGGAATTCAGGGGGTCTACGGCGAAACCTTCCAGGAAGATTCGTGAAAACCAGAGCATTACGGGGCCGATCTTCCTGGAAGGTGGTCAACGCCCCCTGAGATTCGAAAGAACCCATACAATTACTGGACTGCACGACCGCAAGAACCTGGATGGCAGAGAGATTGATGACAGAAACACTGTTCGCCTTTTCAAACGACGACGCCGGCATGCAGGAACCGCATCTCTTTGCCGAACTGCTGGATTTCCTGGACGAACAAGACGTGCCCGCGACCTTCTTCGTCGTCCCCCACGCCGACAAGCGCCCGTTGGACCAGAAACCGGAATGGCTCGGTCTGCTACAACGCGCCCTCGACGCCGGCCACGATCTCCAGCACCACGCCTTTGACCACGATTCCTGTTTTGAATTTGGCATCCCGCCCTCTTTCATGCTCGACATTCTGCCGCCCGAAGTCCAGGCAGCCTATGCTCAGACGCCGGAGCAGTTCACCCAACACCACAGCTACACGGCGCTGCGCGACAAGCTGGAGCAGGGACGAGAGATCCTGAACCGTGTGCTCGGTTATGTCCCGCGTGGCTTCCGCGCGCCCTGTCTGTCCATGTGCGACAACACGTACCGTGCGCTCCACGATCTGGATTTCGAATGGAGTACCAACCAGGTGGTCAATCCCATGGGCTGGCGCTACATCAACCGCGAATATGATCGGGATGATCCCTGGCAGCCAGATGTGCCGCCCCGTCCCTTTGTCAACCAGGGCGAGATCATTGAGGCGCCGATCCTGTCGGAATACACCTGGTATCTGACGCCGGACGACATCGATCGCCACTTCGATCTGATCCGGTCGGACTACGACCGTACGCGTGCCGAAGGCGGCACCTTTGTCGTGCTCTCGCACTACTACGCCATGACCGGTCAGTGGTCCGCCGGTCTGGAAGTCTATCGCCGGCTCTTTGCCCACGCACGCGAGACAAGCGACGTACGCTTTGTGACGCTGGATCAATTGGTCACCGAATGGACGGCAAAGTCAACATCAGCCGATCCGTGACCGGCTGCAAGAACAAAAGGATTCGCCACAGATAGCCACAGATAAGAATGGATATTCACAGATGGTCTCTGGTGAGGGCGACGCTCTCAGTGTAACGGTGAATTTATCTGTGCCCTATCCACCCAAATCCGTGTACATCCGTGACTAAAGAAAGAGGAGATATCCAATGCAATCCTTGAAAGTTGGTTTGCTCGGCTCCGGCGGCAACAATGTGGGCGACGCCCGCGGCCTCCACCACGCGCGCCACCTTGCTGCGCTCGATGCCGGCGAGATCGTCGCCGTCTGCGACATCGTGCCGGAAGCCGCCGAGCGCGCGGCCGCTCAACTACATGCCACAGCCTATACCGACTATGACAAGTTCCTGCGTCATGGGCTGGACCTGGTCATCATCGCCACGCCCGACACGCTCCATGCTCAGCAGGCTGCCCGCGCCCTGGAAGCCGGCGTCGGCGTGGTCTCAGAAGTGCCGGCGGCCACCACCCTTGAGGACGCCCAGGATCTGGTGCGTGCCTACCGCAAGGCCGGCGGCTTCTACATGCTGTTGGAGAACTACGGCTATCGCGACGAGAACGAACTGATCCGGCGCATGTTCCTGGCCGGAAAGTTTGGCGACGTCTACTTCGGCGAGGGCGAATATCTCCACGACTGCCGCGGTCTCAACCGCTTCCCCGACGGCTCGCTGACGTGGCGCGGCAGGTCATTCTCCGGCTACGTCTACATCTGGCACAGCCTGCGCCCCTTGCTCTACATCCTCGACGACCGTCCTGCGCGCATTTCAGCCATGGCGACCGGCCAGCCGGGTCGCTTCGAAGCCGACATCGACATCCTCGACAACGTGGTCTCGCTGGTCGAGACCGAGAAGGGACGTTTACTCAAGATCCGGGTCGATATCGTCTCACCCCGACCGCACCTGATGGACTACTACGCATTGCAGGGCACACGCGGGGCCTTCGAGGGCACGCGTGGCTTCGGCGACCCGGCGCGCATCTGGCTGGAGGAGCTAGAGCCTGGCGACCGGCCGGGCAAGTCCGGACCGAGTGTGAGTTGGCTGCCCTTGGCCGATTTCGAGGAGGAGTTCATCCCCGATCGGGTCGCGGCCCGCGCCGACGCGGCCAAGACCGGCCACGGCGGCTCTGACTACTGGACGATGAAAGCCTTCGTCGACGCCTACCGCAGCGGCGAATCGTCTCCGGTCGATCTCTTCCGTGCGCTGGACTGTTCGTTGCCGGGCCTGATTGCCCTGCAATCCGCCAAGGCGGGCGGCACGCCCATCGAGGTGCCGGATCCGCGACTGTTCACATAGAGATCGTTCGCCCACTCCATATGAAAGAGCAAAACATGCAGAACATCCACGCCCACACCTGGGACGCTTCGCTGCACATGCAGCCGGAGACCGTACGCGAGGCAGATATTTCGCGTGGTTTTCCGCTAGACCTGACCGTCCATCTCGACACGTTCCTGGCCGACATGGAGCCGTTCGACAAGGTCGTCGTCTTTGGCATGAAAGCGCGTAACACCGGCTACTGGATGCCTGACCAGTACACGGCCGACTTTGTGGCCCGTGCGCCCGAAAAGCTGATCGGCTTCGCCTGCTGCGATCCCACCCAGCCGGACTATCTCGACGAGCTGACCCACGGCATCGAGACGTTGAAACTGCGCGGTCTCAAAATGGGGCCCATGTACGCGGCCTTTGACCCGCGAGACCCGCGTTGCGATCCGGTCTATTCCTATTGCCAGCAGCATGGCCTGCCCATTCTCTTCCACGTGGGCACCACCTTCAACAGCGCAGCGCCGCTACAGTTCACCCGGCCCTGGCTCTTCGACGAGGTCGCCATCCAATACCCGGAACTGCGCATGGTGCTGGCCCACGTCGGCCATCCCTTCAGCGACGAGTGTCTGGTCGTCATCCGCAAACACCCGCATGTCTACGCCGATATCTCGGCGCTCTACTACCGGCCCTGGCAGTTCTACAACACGCTCATCATCGCGCAGGAGTACAAGGTCACCCACAAACTGCTCTTCGGCACCGACTACCCATTCGCCGGCGGACAGGCGTCCATCGATGGGCTGCGCAATGCCAACCACATCATCGGCAACAGCGGCCTGCCCCGCGTGACCGACGAGACCATCGACGGCATCCTGCACCGCGATGCCCTACATCTTCTGGGAATCGACCAATGAAAGCATTGCAGTTTCAAGCCATCCAACAAGTGGCGCTGATTGACGCTGACCTGCCGGCCATCGGCGACGACGAGTTGCTGATCAAGACCGGCGCCGCCGTGATCTGCACGTCCGACCTCAACGATCTGCGCGAGAACGCCTTCGGCATCCAACTGCCCGTCATCATGGGCCATGAAGGAGCGGGTACGGTGGCTGCTGTCGGCACGCAGGTCAACGATTTCGAGGTGGGCGATCGCGTGACCACCCATCCCGTCCATCCCTGCGGCCAATGTGTGAATTGCCGCAGCGGCATGGGCCATCTCTGCCTGGACATGGGCCACTTCGCCCTCAATCGCCCCGGCGTCTTTGCCGAGTATTTCCCGGTGCGTGCCGACCGCGCCCGGCACATCCCCGACACGATGCCGTTCACGGTGGCCGCGCTGGCGGAACCGGTCTCCGTCTGCCTGGAGGCACTGAACCAGGCCAATCTGTCGCCGGGAGACACCCTGCTGATCATTGGCGACGGTCCCTTCGGCGTGCTCATCGCGCGGCTGGCCCAAGCGTTGCCCCTGGACAAAGTGGTGATCGCGGGACGGCACGATTTCCGGCTGGGTTTTGCCACCGGCGCCGTGCAGATCAACGAGAAGAAGGTTGACGATCCCATGGCCCGGCTGCGCGCTGAATCCGAGGATGCAGCCGGTCAAAGCGGCTACGATGCCGTGATCCAGGCAGTCGGCACCGGCCAGGCTGTACGCCAGGGCCTGGCTCTCCTGCGTCCCAAGGGGCGACTGGTCGTCTTCTCTGCCGTGCCCGGCGAGACGCCCATCGATCTGTTCGATCTCCACGTACGTGAGTTGGAGATCGTGGGCGCGTGCAACGACCAGGACCTGCTCGACGCCGCCGTCGCCAGCCTCTCCGACCCTGCCCTGGCCCTGGGCGAGTTGGTGACACATCAACTTCCGCTGGAAGCCTACCAGCAGGCCCTCGATCTCGCCGCCACCGGACGCGAAGAAGCCATGAAAGTCGCCTTTGTCTTTGATGAGGAACCTGTTGATGAAAATCACCGATGTGGAAGCCATGGTGCTGGACACCGGCAAGGACTACCCGGACCCGACCGTCGCGGCCGAGGCCCACGGGGTGCGCTTCGTCTCGCTGCTCAAGATCAGTACCGACGAGGGCATCACCGGCTGGTCGGACATCGAGACCCAGCCCCATGTGGGCAAGGCCATCGTCGACGCGCCCTCGGGCGGCCAGATCGGCTTTGAGTCGCTGCGCGCGGCGCTGGTGGGCGAGGATCCGCTGGAGCATGAGCGCCTTTGGCAGAAGATGGTCCGCTATCTCGGCTACTACGGTCGACAGGGCGCGGGCATGCAGATGATCTCCGGCGCGGACATCGCGCTGTGGGACATCGCCGGCAAGGCCTGCGGCCAGCCGATCTGCAAGCTGCTGGGCGCTCAGTACCGAGATCGCGTGAAAGCCTACGCCTCGACACTCTTTCGTCCCACGCCCGACGACATGAAGCGCGCGGTCGAGGGCTACATCGAGCAAGGATTTGAGGCCATCAAGTTCGGCTGGGGCGCTTTCGGCCACGATCTCAAGCTGGACGTCGCACTGGTCGCAGCGGCGCGCGAGGCGGCCGGACCGGACATTGAGCTGATGGTCGACGGCGGATGGTACGGCATTGGCTACGACGATCCTTTCCGGCCGCGTGCGGTGAAGGACTGGATTCGATTGGTCGATGAACTGGAAGCCCTTGATATTTTCTGGCTGGAGGACTTTCTGCATCCCGAAAACTTTGCCGGCTACGGCCGAAGTCTCGCAAGCCACGCGCACATTGCGCATCGCCGCCGGGGAGCAGTTGGCCGGCTATGCCGACTTCGAACGACTGGCCGACGAAGGTCGCGTCCACACGCTCCAGCCCGATCTGTCGCGCTGCGGCGGACTGACCGTGGGCCGCCAGATCGCCGACATGGCCCAACGCCGTGGCATCGACTGCGTGCCCCATGCCTGGCTCACCGATCTGCTCAAGGCGGCTTCGCTGCACCTGAACGCCTACCTGATGGATTCGCTCTATCTCGAATACAATGTTTCGTCGGCCTCGTTGCTCAACACCCTCTGCCGGGAGCCGATCCGCATGGTCGACGGCTACATTCCGGTACCACATGGACCGGGGTTGGGCGTGGATGTGGACACAGCGGTCGTGGCAAAGTTCCGGGTGGCCTGATGGACAGACTGGACGAGATCCTGTCGTTTGCGCCCGACGGCAAGTTGGAGAAGCTCTGTCCGGCGGGCCTCCCAAACCTGTTACTCGAATGGGATCATGAGGTCGACCTGGGCGGCAAAGGCTTTCGGCCCGCCGGCTGGGATGAGTGCTTCCCAACCATCGATCCGACCGCGGACAGTCCCGTCATGGGTGACCTGATCGGTCTGGCTCCATCTTTTCACTGGCAGGCGGACAGTGTTGAGCAGATTTGGCGCTGCCCGAGTTACGAAGCCAAACGTCGTTTTTTGTTGCGTAGCCCCACTTGTCTTGACATCTCGTTTCGGGCGATAAACCGCCGGAACAGGCCGCTCGAATTTCTGTGGGCAAGCCACGCGCTCTTCAATGCAGAGTCGCTTGTGACAGTGCGTCTGCCAAATGGTATCATCATGGACGATTTCCTGCGGAACGGCAGCGAACGCAAGGAATTTATCGCCAATACAAATCCAGTTGAACTGGTCTATTCGAACTTCCGGGCCGTGCTGACCACCGACCAACCCTGGTGGGGGATCTGGCTGAATCTCGGTGGCTGGCCGGCGCATGGCCCGTCACCGATCTGTTTGGGCCTCGAGGCCACGAACACGCCCGCCGAACAACCTGATGGCGAGTGGCTTCAACCGGGCGCCGCCTTTGCCGGGACAGTAAGACTTGACATTCAGTTCGATTCACCCTCTTCGCTCAGGAGTACTCATGTTCGAGACTGATGCTGTGATTTTCGAGTTTGTACAGAAGAATCTGTACGTGCCCGTTGTTTGTGACATCCTTGACTCGTTGGGCCGCCGCAATCAGGCCATGCACCAGCGCATCCGTCCACTCCTGCCCGACATGCGCAACTGCGGCTTTGTGGGACGCGCGCGTACGGCCCGTTGGATGGAGACGGATTACGTGGTGGAAGCAGATCCCTACGGCCTGGAATTGGATCTGATGGACTCGCTGAAGCCCGGCGATGTGGTCATCCACTCAACCGACTTTGGCGGCACCAATGCCCCCTGGGGCGAGTTGATGTCCACAGTCGCCCAACAGAACGGCGCCGTGGGGACCGTCTGCGACAGCCAGGTGCGCGACTGTGTGCGTATTGTCGACATGGGTTTCCCGGTCTACTACGCCGGTATCCGTCCACTGGACAGCAAGGGACGTGCCCGCGTCATGGACTATGACGTGCCGGTCATGTGCGGCGATGTATTGGTTCAGCCGGGAGAATTGGTCTTTGCTGACTTCGACGGTGTTGTGGTGATCCCCAAGGATGTCGAAAAGGAAGTGCTGCGCTTGGCCCACGAAAAGGTCGGACAAGAGACTGCATCAAGACAAGCGCTACTCGCAGGCAAGAGTCTGAGGGAAGTGTACGCCACCTACGGCGTTCTTTAGAAAGCAGTTCGATGACCTACACGCAAAAGATCGCCGACCATCTGACACTGCGTTCACTGCGGGACGAAACCGACAAAACGCAATTTGCCTCGTTCAACGGCGTCTACAATTTCCCCGAAGAGGGCAGGACCTGCACCTGCCTGCTGAATCACCACCCGGAGATGACGCTCGACGATTATTGGGTCGTCGAGACAGACGCAACCCACGAGATCGTCTCCACCACCTGTCTGATCCCCTGGAACCTGCGTTTTGCGGGGCTGGACCTGCGCGCCGCCCAACTGGAGATGGTGCTCACCCATCCTGACTACCGCGGACGCGGCCTGGTGCGCAAACAGATCGCCCGCTACGAGCAGGCAGCGGCAGAACGCGGTTACGATCTGAACATCATCTGGGGCATCCCCTATTACTATCGACAGTTCGGCTACGCCTACACCATCGAGGGCGGAACGTTCGAATCGCTGCCGGTCTGGAATATCCCAGCAAATGCCGATGGGCGTCGAGCCGTCGATTCGGCTGCGCCCGGCCGGTGTGGCCGATATTCCGCTGTTGACTGAACGTACGATACCGCCAATGCAGCGGTTGATCTCTCGACTCGGCGCACGCCTGAGTACTGGCGTTACCTCATTAAAGCAGCAAGACATCCCGTCGAAATCGTGGAACGGACTGAGACCGATGATGTGCTGGGCTATGCCGTGATTCAGCGGTCGCAGAAGACGGTGAGCGTACTGGAAAACGCCCTACCCGATGCCGTCACGGCGCTGGCCCTCCTGCAACTACTCAAGTCCGATGCGTGGAGAGCAGGTCCGCATTTCCTGGCCGATCAATTCGCCGCTTGGCTACGCTGGCCAGCGAGCTCGGCAGCCGAGACCGTGCCCGGCGGACAGTGGTTGGTGCGCATCCCGGACATGGCGAGCTTCCTGAGAAAGATGGGACCGCTCTTCGAACAGCGGTTGGCCGCTTCGGACTGGCATGGCCTTTCTGCGCAGATCACAATCAACCTCTTCCGGCAGGCGTTCGGACTGCGCTTCGAAGCAGGACAACTGGTTGCGGTCGATGCACTGGGCTTTGTGGATGCATCCATGGGCGCGGACGGCGGCCATCTGTGCATCCCGCCGGACGCATTCTTGCGCCTGCTCTTCGGCTACCGATCCCTGGACGAGCTTTTCGACGCTTGGCCGGATAGTACGATCAAGGCAGAGGCGCGCGACTTGATCAACACGTTGTTTCCACGCTTGCAGCCCTTCCTGTCCACGCCGTACTTCTACTTGGGAGAACTTGACAAATCGACGACGCCAACGATTCCAGAGAATTGCCAAGACCCCGCGTCCGCGTAAGTCATCGCCCTTCAGAGACCAGATGCTCCGACATGAACTTCAACGATGTCTCCGGCCATGGGTTAGAACAGTGGGATGATTCGTACTCCCGGTACTCGTGATCCACACCCACCTGGGTAAGCAGTTGGTCGAATTCGCGCACCGTCTCCGTCGGATTGTAGGCATCCTGCAGCGCATGTTGGATCAAGATGCCGCGCAGCCGCAGCGGCTGTTGAACATAGCGCTGCGCCTCACGCACGGTATCGTTGACGACAATCCTGGCCGAGACCTCTGGCACAATCTCCGCCTTGCCGTCAAGCATGCGAAACGGCATGTCGAGGTAGATCGGCGGACTATCCGGGTTTGAGGCGCTGCCGGCTGCAGTTTGGATAAACCACTGATTGGACGGGCTGACATCCGCTGAGAAGCAGTGCCAACAACAGAAAGACACTCACGAACCCATTCACGCCTACCATTTTCTTCTCCTTCCGGGATGGTGCTTGAGCGATTCTGTGCGGGTGTGACAGGGTGCGTCCCTGTCGCACCCGCACCAAACCGCCTTACGGGGCCAGCAATTCACCTATTACACAGCCTCGTCTGCACATTCTCGGCCGCGCTACCGCGCCGGTTCAATTCGATAGAGCACGTCGGCCAGGTCACCCGTCACGTAGATCACGCCTGACGGGTCGATGGCCACGCTGCTCATCACCATGGTAGGAGGAGCCCCTTCCGGCCCTTCCGGGTTGAACAGCCAGTCCTTCAGCAATGGTGGTCAATGCACCCGTATCCAGTTCGATGGCCACCAGTCGCCCGGTCCCTGTTTCGGCCACCAGCAGACGGCCGTCCGGTGCGAGAGTCATGCCCTCGGGACGGTCCAGGCCACTGGCAATCAGCTTGGGATCCGGCAGCGTTTCGCCGTCAGCGGCCAATTGCCAAACATTGCCCGTAGCCCGATCACTGACCCACAGGTTTTCACTATCGGCGGCAAGGCCGGCAGGCACGCCCATGCCCTCGATCAGGGCGGTGCGTTGGGTTGGATCGGCGGCGCTGGCTCGCACGACACTGCCGCTCCCCAGTTCGGCAACGATCAGATCGCCCTGGAAGCGAACGGCGTTGAGCGGCATATTGAAGTCGTAGTACTCCTCGAGTACCTCCTGCGTCTGCGGATTCCAGACCACCACTGAATTGCCGAACCAGCCGGACATCACCAGGTTTTCGCCGTCCACCGCGACCGTATTCGGTCCCAGATTGTCTACCTTGCGACGCAATTCGCCTGTGGCGCCGTCAAATTCGTGCAGCATCCAGCTATCGGCGACGAAGACCGACTCGTCCTTCACGGCAACGCCGCCCGGCATTACCAGGCCACCCGGTCCCAGCATACGCAAGGCGCCGTCCGGTTTGACTTCTGCGATGGTTCCCTCGCCCAATAGCGAGATGAAGAGCCGGTCTTGGGCGTCAAAGACGAAATTGTCTATGCCATAGGGAATCGATACGAAGTTCTCGAGGGCGCCGGTTGCCATGTCCACCTTGGCGATGCCGTAGGGATCAGCATTTGGGTCTCCCTCCGCATAGAGGCGGCCTTGTGAATCCAACTTGACGGCAACCGGGAAATTCAGTCCTTCCGCCACGACCTCAATCGTGATCGGGTCGGCGTTAACATCGATGCGCACGACCTGCCCCTTTTCCATCACAGGTGCGTACAACATGCCGTCGGGACCGAATTGGAAGCTGTTCAGCCCGCCGAGATCCTCGGCCAGCAGGCGAGGCGGTGCGACCAGTTCGGGATCGAGTTCATAGAGCGCATCGCCGAGGAAGGCCAGCGCAACGAACAGGCGACCATCCTCGGAAACAATGATCGGGTTGACCCCCGACGCCACCATCTGGCTGCTGGCACTGCCGTCAGGCGCCAGACGGCCGACAGATCCCTTGAACATGTCCGTCCAGTAGATGGAACCGTCCGGCCCAAAGGCCAGATCATCGGGTCCATCTACGCCTACCTCTGGCCCCAGCCGTTTGACGATCTCACCCGTCTCCGGATCGATCACCAGGATCGCGCGTTCGTTGACGCTGGCGACATAGAGATTGCCGTCCGGACCCACCTTGATCCCGTTCGGGCTGCGGATCTGCGCGCCGGTCACCAGTACTTCGGGCGAGAGATATCCGGATGTCACTGGCGACTGCGCCGGCGCCAGCTCAAAGCCGAGCTGCTGCATCCAGCCCAGCGAGTCGTAGTCCACCCAATCCTCCACGACTTTGCCATCGGCGATCTGATGAATGATGGTGGAGGTGAACGTGATCGGGTTGCCGGTGGCCGGGATGCCGTTCCATTCGCCGGTTTGCGTGCCCTGGCACACATGACGGATGACAACCTTGTCGCCTGCCGCCAACATCTCTTCGATCGTGCAGTGGAAGTCAGGGAAGCCAACACGCAGGGCCTGGATGAACTGCTTCAGCCCCTCGGATCCTGCCAACTCCGGCGGGTAGCCGGCCTGGTGACGGACATAGTCGTCGGCATAGCGCTCGTCGATCAGGTCCAGGTTGCCCTGATTCCAAATCTCCTCGTAGATGGACGTCATCAGTTGGCGATTGGCTTCGAGGGAGTTCGGAGTGTTCATCATGCGCCAGGAACTTTCGGGCGAGACCGTCCATATCCACTCGGCGATCTTGCCGTCGCGCAACGTGTATGTGGACTCGGTGATCAGGGGCGAGTCGATCTCTTTGGTCCAGTCGCTTTCCCAGATTTCCGTGGCCGTGACCTGATTGCCGCGAACATCCGACCAGACCATGTAGCCGCTCATGCCCATTGCTCCGCGGTCATACTCGAACATGGCCTGAATTTCATCTTTACCTGTTCCGACCAATTTGCCCTCGGGACCAAAGTCCGGGAAGTTCTTGCCCGGATCGATCCATGTCCACACGGCATCATCGGTCTGCAGAGAGAGCATCTTCTCAATGTCATACGTGCGGTACGCCTCAAAAAATTGATCCATCACCTCCATGGCAGCTATCTACTGCCTGTTGATCGACAGGTTCGGCCGTGAGTGGCTGGCACGCACTGAGTGTCAGTGTCACGAGCAAGGCAAAGATAAGCAGATGCTTTACGCGCAACATAGTCATACTCCTTTCGGTCATCATCGACCGATCTTGTGCGGGTGCGATAGGTTGCGTCCGTGTCGCACCCACACCAAACTGTCTCACATGTAATTGGCTACCTTCCTACACAAAAACTGATCGCTATTCCCGAATCCAGATCTCACTCTTGCCGCCGGACTTGGTGATCTCGTGCCAGCGTTGCATGAAGGTTTCGCTTTCCGGCGATTCGCTCCACTCGTTCCAGATCGCCTCCATTTCGGCCATGCTGGCGGCCTCGATCTCAAAGGCGACGGTGTCAAAAGGACCGTAGTGGCTGCGATAGATACGGGCGTCCGAGTCGCCCGATCCCTCCACGAGCATGGCCACGGCTTCGTCCGTGCAGCCCCGCTTGACGATAAAGGTACGACGATTGACGTACATCATGGGAATACCTCCTCTACTCAACAAACCAAGGGTCAACGACAGTACGAATGAACTCACACAGCATCACCGGCAGGCAACGGCTAGCGGGGGCAAGCCGTTGCCTGCCGGTGTTGGCTGCCTGTTCTGATCAAGCAGCGTCAGGCGAAGATGCGCAGGTACATCCCATCATTGGCGCCCTACTTTGGCGGCAACGGCATACGGTAGATCGCATTTGGCTCATCGGCCGTCACATAGATCATCCCCGACGGGCTGACATCCACTCCGTTGAAGAAATAATGTTGTGGACGCGAACGGGGCAAATCGTTCAAGAGGCCGAGATCCGCAATCAGTGTGCTGATCTCACCGCTCTCCAGATCGACGATGGAGAGCCGATCGGCGCCCGATTCGACCACCAACAGGCGACCATCGCCTGTCAACGCCAAACCTTCCGGCCCCTGCAGCCCCTCGGCGATGAGTTTCGGGGGGTTCATCGTGGCGCCGTCGGCTGCGATCTGTAGAAGCTGTCCCGCCAGGAAATCACCGACGTAGAGATTTCCGCCCTCGCTCGCAAGTCCCAGCGGATAGTCGAGATCAGCCGCCAACACGCTACGTTGATCGGGGTTGGCCGGGTCGATGCTCACGACATCCTTGCCCTCGAAGCTGGCCGCCACGATGGCGCCGGCGAACTCGATGGCATTGTCCACGCCGGGTTCGCTGATCAGCAGGACTTCCTCCTGTTGCACGGGGTCCCAGACCTGAATCTGCTGGTTCTCGCTGGAGGCCAACAACAGCTTGTCGCCAAATGGGGCAATGGTGTCAGGATTCGTCAACGTACCAGGCCACCACGTTCCATGACGGCTGCTGCGCAATTCGCCGCTGGCGATGTCATACTCGCGCCAGGCGCCCCAGTCGGCCAGGAAGAGTGACTCGCCGTCGGGCCGTTCGATCACCTCAACGTCACTGGGCAGGATCATGCCGCCCGGACTGACGATGCGGGTGTTGCCATCCGGCAGCACTTCAAAGACGGCCCCGTCGTCGACGCTCGACACGAAGAGACGATCATTGCTGTCGAAGGCCAGACCGTAAAGCAGGTGGGGCATCGTAGCCAGAATCTCCGGCTCGCCAGTGGCAAGGTCGAGACGCGCCACCGCATCAGTGGTCTCGTCGACACCCATGATGATGTAGAGTTGCCCCTGGGAGTCAAAGGCCAGGTTGAAGGGCAATGTAAGCCCTGTGGCGACGGTTTCCACGCTCTCCGGTATATCCGGGTCGAAGCGCACGATCTCGCCGTCGAACCATTTGATCGCGTAGATCAGTCCATCCGGCCCCTCGCGCAGGTGAATGAAGACGCCATCGGTCAACACTTCGCGCGGCGCTGCTTGAAAGTCAGGGTCAAGTTCGACAATCATGTCGTTCTGGTCGAGCAGGCCGGCAAAGAGCCGCCCATCCTTGGTGGTCATGACCGGCCAGATGACGGGCGGCAGCGCCATGCCTGTGACCGTTCCGTCGGGCGCCAGCCGCATGACGGCATCGCCTTCAAAGCCGGGATACATCCCCACGTAGAGCGATCCGTCCGGGCCAAAGGCCAGGTCGGCCGGGATGTCGACGCCCTCTTCAGGACCGAGGCGCTTGATGATCTCGCCTGTATCGGGATCGAGCACCAGAACCGAACGAATCCATTGCGTACTGACATACAGGTCATCATCGGGCCCGACCGCCAGACCGACGGCCAAACGAACCGGCGCGCCTTCGACAAAGACCTCCTTGTCGACAGCGGCGACGTCCAATGTCGCCGTGGACGCCGCGGGAAAGCCCGATGCTTCATACTGGATGCCTGGGAAAGCTACATTCTCCGGCGCCAGGGCAGCAGCGGCATCGGCGTCGTCCTTCAGTTCGGCAGACAGAAAGGCAGTTGCAAAGTGGTTGATCAGGTCGTGGGCACGATCCATGTCCCAAACCGGGTCGGAACAGAACACGTGAAACCCAAGATCGACCACCTCCGGCGCATCGCTGCAGTCCGGGAAGAAGATGAAATGATCGGCGCTGTCGAAGACGATCTCCGACTTCTTTGCAGCAGCAATCTGTTCATAGGGCTGGATTTCGTCATACGTTGAGCCAACACTCGTATCACCGGAGCCAACCATCAACAGCGTAGCAACATCGACACTCTGCAACCCTGTGGGAACCATTAGCCTGGGCCAAGGCGCAAGTGCAATGACTGCATCGATGCGCTCATCGCTCCAGTCCGGCCACAGTCCTTCCGGTACGGTGTCGAGTCCGGCCAACGTAGCCAATTCGGCTTCGTGATCCAGAATGTCCGTACAATCCGTGTCCGGCGCCTCGCCATTCACCGTGTTCTCCTCGCACCAGGTGCGAAAGCTGTCCATATCCAAGCGGGCGCCGGCGGCGACGAGCGCTGTATTGGCGCCGTACGACCAGCCGGTCACAGCGGCGTGTTCCATGTCAAGTACGCCGGCCAGGTCACCGCCTTCTGCCGTCAAGCGCTCGGCAAAGTCCAGTTCTCGCCGCACCTCATCGGGCCGCCGGAATTCGGCCTGCCACGGCTTTGGGCCGAAAAGGGTGCTCCAGTTGTCCTCATGGTCGGCGGAGATCACGACAAAGCCCTGCGACGCCAGATGTTCAGCCAGCCAGGGACTCTCCTGTCGGAACGTGTAATGGCCATGGGCATGAACAATGACAGGGTAAGGCCCGGTTGCCGTCGCAGGCTCCGCAGCCTCGATGGCATTGCCCACAACAGAGAAATTCGGGGTGTCGCCGGCAGGAAAGCCCATTTCGTAGGTAATGGACTCACTCAAGCCTTGCGAATTGACGGCCGGATACCAAACTGTCACATTCAGCGGGCGTTCGGTCTCGTTGGCTGCGTCAATTTCGAAATCTCGAACGCCGACGGCGTATGGGCCTTGTATAGCGTAGGACGGAGCGTCCGGACGCAGCCCATGCGGTTCCGTCGGAGCGGCAGGCAGGCTTTGCGCCGCCGGCGCCACGATCGGCTGACACGCGCTGAGTAACAACGCCACGATCAGCGACATTGGAAACAAGCGAATTGTGTGAAACATCGATCTTTCTCCTTTTGGTTATCAAGGACGGTATTCAGCGCTGTGTGATAGGTGAAACGTTACCGCTCACGTTACCTATCACAGAGTAGCCTGTCGGATTTCATTTCATCTGACTGTCATCGGCCAGTGTTCTCCAGCAGCATCCCCATCACGTCAACCGCAATATCAGACGCGTAGTACTCGTCCATGACCTGGCTGTTGCCGACGGCGAAAACAGCCAGGTTTACATCGGGGGCGAGAACCATCTGGGTCTGGAAGCCGTGTTCGCCGCCGAAGGTGTTGGGCGTAGATTGGCCGTCAACTTCGCCCAGGAACCATCCCTGGCCCCAGTCAATCATCATCGGCGAGGGATGGACTCTGCCAAAGGGAAAGTCTGCGTAGGGCGTGGGCGACTGAGGGTTCCACATCTGCTGGAAGGCGCTCTCCGGCAGAATGGACTGACCGCTCAGGGTTCCGCGATTCAAGCTGGCCTGGGCCAGTTTGCCCATGTCTTCGATGTTGGAGAAGAGGTTGTTGGTGGCGGCAAAGGGCCGGTGATAGGGCAGCGTCTTGCTGGCCGTCACCTCGCCCGCTGCGTTGGGAACGTGCGGCGTAGCGAGCATACCCTTATCAACTTCCTCGAGCAGGAAGGTGCTCTTGTCCATGCCCAGCGGCTGGAAGAGGTTCTCGTTCACATACTGTTCGTAGGTTTGGCCGCTGGCCTCGGCGATGACTGCGCCGAGCAGTGCATAGCCCAGATCGCTGTACTCGAAGCCCTCTCCGGGCGCAAAGAGCAGTCCGCTGGCGGCCAGGTCAGTGCGCACCCAGCGTTCGGTGGCGCCGGCGTCGTACTCCGGCATGAAGTTTTCCCAGTCGGCCATGGCGTCGCCGCTGTCGGGGATGCCGGACGTGTGGCTCAGGAGTTGGCCAACGGTGATCTCCTTGTAGCGCTCATCCTGCAACGTGAAGTAGGGCACGTAGTCGGTGACGGGCGCGTCCAGGTCGATCTTGCCGGCCTCGACCAACTGCATGACGGCCATGGCGGTGGGCGCCATAGACGTCTCGGCCCACTGGAAGACGGTCTGCGATGTGACCGGCAGCGCCGCCTTCGAGGCTGGTGACGCCGAAACCCTTGGCATAGACCAACTCGCCATCTTTCACCACGCCCAGGGCAAAGCCGGGGAGGTTGATACGCGCCATCGTTTCTTCGACCATGGCGTCGATTTCGGCGACAGTGGCTTCGTCCAATGTCGCCGTGGGCGCCGCAGCAAAGCCCGATGCTTCATACTGGATGCCTGGGAACGCTACATTCTCCGGCGCCAGGGCTGCAGCGGCATCGGCGTCGCCCTTCAACTCGGCCAGCAGGAAGGCGGTCACGAAGTGGTTGATCAGGTCGTGGGCCTTCTCGGTGCTCCAGACCTGATCCCAGCAGAACGTAGTGAAACCGATGTCGATCCAGGCTGGCATGGCTCGACAGTCATTGTGGAACAAGCCATGATCTCCACGTTCAAACACAACGTGTACCTTGCGGTCAGCAGGCAACGCATCATAGGGCTTGTAGAATGCAGAAGCCGCTCCCTGAGCCCAGTCAAGCTCGCTCTCGTAGAGCATAATCGGTACCTGGACGGTAGCAAGACCCTCATCCCCAAAGTACTGGGCGCCCGGAGCCAAAGATACTACTGCATCGACCCGTGGATCGGTCCAGATCCGGCCAGAGTCCCTCAGGCACTTCGGCCAGGCCAGCCAAGTCTGCCATCAGGTCCAGTTTGGCGGGCATCGCGGCACAGTCGTTGAGCGGATCTTCCGGTTCGCCTGGATACATGGCGCACCACTCATCAATGAATAGGTTTGTATTCAGACGGGCGCCACCCTCCAGGAGCACGGTATCGGCTCCAAAAGAATGACCGGTCACGCCGATATGTTCAAGGTCGATTAGATTCGGAAACACGCCGTCGGAGTCCGTCAACGTGGCAGCAAAATCAATCTTGCGCGCCATCTCTTGCGGCCGGATCACGTAATCCTCAACTTGCGACTCACCGAAGATAGTGCTCCAATTGTCTGTGTGATCGCCGGCGATGACAACGAAACCCCAAGATGCCAACTGTTCCGTCAAGAATGCGGATACCTGGCGGAATAGCCAATACCCGTGACTGTAGACTATTAGCGGATAGGGACCGTGGGAGAAATCCGGCTCGGCATCGCGCAGGGTACGCCCTGCAACGGCGAAGTTGGGCATATTGGGATTTTCGAAGTCCAACATGTATCCATTGTCCTCGGGCAATCCATCCGGGTTGAGCGCAGGATACCAAACACTCACAGGGATTTGGCGTTCAGGCGTATCGATCACAAAATCGCGCACACCCACAGAATACGGCCCGCGCAGACCATAGGTCGGCGCATCGGGTCGCGCTTGATAGGCGAGTGGTGCTGTTCCTTGTGCAGCAAGCGGATCACCTGCTTCCTGCTCAGGTGCGACCTGCTGGATCGGCTGACACGCGCTGAGCGATCACAACCAAGATCAGCAACAGACCCAACATATTGAATCGCTTTGCATGTAACATCGAAAACACTCCTTTCAGATTGACTTTCTTTGGCGATCTACCGTTGATGAATCCACTTCATTCTTCTTCGCTGCCGACTTCCAACTGGCCCAACAAGCATGGCGATTCCGCGGCAATATCCCGAAAAAAGTCGAACAGGCTTGCCAGATCGGCAAACGTGCGCTGTTCACCGCTGTGCGCATTGGCGGCCGATGCGCGCCAGACCACGTCGCCGTTGCAGCGGACGGTCCACAAGCGCACCATGTAGGCCAAATAGCGTTGTTCGCTCGCCATGGTTCTCTCTCCCTTTCTGTGTCCAGCGTAATCGACGGGCGCGTTGCAGGCGCGTTGAAAACGCGTGGAAATATGGTGATTGGGTGAGTACGATAGAACACGAATGACCCAAATTTCATCAATTGGTTGATCCGACTGGGCGCGATTGCTGTATAATGAGGCAGCAACTTGGCCTGCATCTTCCCCACTGTGGTGACCCGACGCTGGTCATCGGGAAGATGGCGAGGCCGGTGCAAGGGGATCCCCAATGGCGCGGCTACTCATCTCTCTGCTCGGCCCGTTCCAGGTGACGCTGGACGGCAAGCCCGTGACCACTTTCGAATCGGCCAAGGCGCGCGCATTGCTGGCGTTTTTGGCCACGGAAGCCGAGCACGTACACTCGCGAGAGACGCTGGCCGAGTTGCTCTGGCCGGAACGACCGCCCGGCGCGGCGCTGGCGGATCTGCGCCACGCACTGGCCAATCTACGCAAAGCCCTAGCCGACGCCACCGCCCAACCACCCTTTCTGCTCATCACCCAGACCACCCTCCAATTCAACACGGCCAGCGACGCGACCGTTGACGTGGCCGACTTTGTGGCGTTGCTCAAACACGGCAGTGCGGCAACGGTGGCCGACTGTCAAGCCGCATTGGCGCTGTTGCACGGCCCCTTCCTGGATGGCTTCAAGCTCAGCGACAGCCCGCAGTTCGAGGAATGGATGGTGGTGACATCCGAACAGGTGGCGCATCTGGCCCGGCAGGCAAGCGCACGTCTGGCCGATGCCTGCGAGGAGCACGGCGACTATGTCCAGGCCGCGGTCTGGACGCGCCGGCAATTGGCGCTGGAGCCGTGGAACGAGGAGGTGCATCAGCGACTGATCCGCCAACTGGCCAAAAGCGGCCAACGTTCGGTGGCGCTGCATCAATACGAGATCTGTCGGCGCATGTTGGCCGATGAACTGGGCGTCGAGCCGCAACCGGCCACCCAGGCGCTGGTCGCAGCCATCCGCGACGGCGACGAAGAATTGCCGCCCCTCGCCCCCCAAGCTTCGGGCGAACAGCTTGCCGGCCAGCCACTGCCTAGCTTTGCCTCCCCCAGGATTGGGGGCCGGGGGGCCGACGCCGACGCCCAAACCACGGACGCCTGCCGGTTCAATCGTCGGCCTTTTTTGGCCGCGATGCCGAACTCGAACAGGTGGCCACGCGCCTGGCCGACCCCGCCTGCCGTCTGCTCACCGTGCTCGGGCCGGGCGGCATGGGCAAGAGTCGTCTGGCCATCCAGGCAGCCGGCGCTCTGGGCGATCACTTTCCCGACGGCGTCTGGTTTGTCGATCTGGCCCCGCTCAACGCGCCGGATCAGATCGCCGGCGCCATCCTGCGTGTGTTCGGATTGCCGCCGGCCAGTCCCGACAGCGCAGCCGCCCGACTTCTGGAACACCTGGGCGGACGCCAGGCATTGCTTGTGCTCGACAACTTCGAGCATCTGCTGGCCGGGGCCGATCTGCTGCCCATGCTGTTGCAGGCAACGCCGGCCCTCAAGCTGCTGGTCACCTCACGCGCCCGGCTGCATCTGGCCGATGAGTGGCTGCTGCCGCTGGCGGGGCTGGAGACGCCGGCTGTCCCGTCCGGCATGGGGACCACGGTCACCCGCTTTGGCCGCGAGCCTGAGGATGTGAGCGACGTCGCCAGTGTTCGTCTCTTCCTGCAACAGGTGCAGCGGCTCGATCCAAGCTATGAACCCACGCCGGCCGATCTGGCGCAGATCGGCGAGATCTGTCGACTGTTGGAGGGGATGCCGCTGGCCATCGAGTTGGCCGCGGCCTGGAACCGCAGCCTGACCTTGGCCGAGATCGCTGCGGCCGTGCGCAGCGGGCTGGACCTCCTCACCACCCCATTGCGCGATGTGCCGGAGCGCCACCGCAGCATGGTCGCCGTCTTCGACCATTCGTGGCGCCTGCTCGACGATCGCCAGCGTGCGCTGCTGCGCCAGTTGGCTGTCTTTCGCGGCGGCTGCAATCTTGCCGCGGCCACAGCCGTCGCCGGGGCCACGCCCGCCGACATGGAAGGTCTGATCGACGCATCGTGGCTGCGCACGCACGACCGTCGCTTCACGTTCCACGAACTGATGCGCCAATATTGTCTCGCCAAGCTCGAACAGGAGCACGAGTCGGAGAGCGGGGAACCTGTCGAGGCCGTGTATCGCCGCCACTGCGCCCACTTCGCGGGCATGGCCGAAGGCCAGGACCAAGCCATGAACTGGCGACACGAGTCCATGTCCCTGCTTCAATGCAGATTTCGGCAATCTTGAGGCCGCCTGGCAGTGGGCCATTGAGCACAACGACTTGGCGGCAATCCGCCAGATGATGGTGGGTCTCTTCTTCGTCGCCGAGATGAACGGTTGGTGCGGAGCCATGCTGCCCTATTATGAGCGCGCCGCAGCCGTTCTACGCCCGCTTTGGCAGCAACACGACGCCGACACAGCCCGTCGCCACGAGACGGTGAGCTTGTTCTCCTTCATTCTCTACATCGAGACGGTGCTGCTGTCGCATCTGGGTTGGCTGGCACGCGTCCAGGTCTGCTTGGACGAGGCGCGTACGGTGCTGGATGCAGTCGCAGACGAAAAGGGCTGGCAAGAACAGAATTTTATGGTCGACCACGCTGCGGTCTCGCTCGAATTGGCGTTGGGGAACTACGCCGCCGCCCACGCCGCCGCACGCAAACAACTGGACTATCTGGTGTCAAACGATTTCCCGTGCTATCCGTGGCGCGCGGAGATTGGCACCCGTTTCTGGCAGATGCACGTGAATCACATGCTCGGCGCCTCCGCACGATGCTTGGGCGACTACGTGACGGCCCAGACGCACGACCAGGCAGCCATTGACCTCTGCGATGAGATAGGGGAACGGCGTTTCAAGGCGCGCAATCTGCGTGAATTGGCCGTCCTACTGCAACTACACGGGGACTATGAGCAGGCCGAAGCCCTGATCCACGACGCCCTCATACTCAGCCACAGTTTCGAAGATCGCCTCAGCGTCGCCTATAGCGAAATGAGGCTCAGTCAGATCGAGGCCGACGCCGGCCATCTTGCGTCGGCCGGTGACCACTGCCGGCGCAGCTTGGCGCTGGGGGTGGAAACAGGCATCCTTGCGCTGCATGTGCGCAGCCTGACGGCGTTGGCGCGTGTCGAGCGTCTGTCCGGCGATCCGGCTGCGGCCCGAGCCCGGCTGGAGGAGGCGCGAATCGCCTGCACCCAGCCCGAAATCCCCCACGCCAACCACCTCGCCGCCGTCCTGCTGGAGCTGGGCCACGTCGCCTGCGCCGAACGAGGACTGGGCGCAGGCGCAGCAATGCTACGCCGACGCGTTGGCTGCCAAGGGCTGCGACGCCGCCGAAGCCCAGGAAGCGCTCGCCGGCCTGGCCGAGGTCGCCTGGGCCGAGCAAAAGCCGGCGCTGGCCAAGCAATTGCTCGCCGATGTGATGGCCAATCAGGCCACCGCCTACGCCACACGCCGGCGTGCCGAGGATCTTCTGGCGTGTTGGCAGCGTGAGACAGTATGGAACGAAGTATCCGTGTAATCTGTTGATGCCGCCTGATCTTCCAGGAAGCTGACAGCGCCCGCTTGTTTCTGAACGCCCACGGAGCCTTGCGCGACATGGTTCTGCACACCCAGCGACGATGGCGCCTTGCGCGACGATGGCGCCTGCACGAATGCAGCCGCCACAGTCGCGTTATTGGGCGTCCTCCGCTATTCCGGCAACATCCAGTTCATGGGCATTTCGGCAATGCAGCTTGCATCCGGTTCCTGGGTCGGATCGGCCAGGAACTGGGCCATCAGATCGACGGCGCAGTCCATGAAGATCAGGCCGTGGGCCGCCGGCAGTTCGTAATCGAATCGGTTCGAGAGCCGTTCCGCCGCTTCCCGGCTGATGGCGGGAGGGGCCTCCGGATCGAACAGCCCGCCCAGCATCAGAGTCGGCAGATCGCTCTCAACCGGCTCGATGGCAGTGTTCGGATCGGGCGGGGTTACCGTCCAGTATTCGCAGGGCGCTAACCATTCTCCGAGCATATGCGTGACGCCCCAGTCGCGTAGCGAGGGCAATGTGTCGACGCCATCGTAGACAGCCGTGGCCTTGGCCAGATCGGTGATGCTGCCTTCGTGCAGACACATGGCCGAATAGGTCATTCCCTTGGCCCCGGAGCCGTTCTCCGCCGAAACAGGGGCATGTTGTCCACCGACATAGCCGAGCCATGTCGTCGCTGGGGCCTGTAGGTTGCCCTCACTGGCGGCGTAGATGGCGGCCGGCAGCGTGGTGTAGCCGTCGCCGATGAAGATGTTATCGTAGATGAAGTGGGCCATCTTGACGTCATCCACGGTTACGGCGTGCTCCTGCCCGGTGTCACCGGTCACCGTGACGGTGACCGGTCCTTCCCGCAACTGCGCCAGCAGCTCGCTCAAGACCGTTTCGAGATCGGGATAGGCGGCGTCACAGGCAGAATCAGCGGCGCAGGCAGCGAACATGTTGTCGATGGCAGCCGTTAAGTTGTCCAACGTCGTTTCCAGATAGCTGATATCGGGCGGGATCACCGAATCGAGGATCACGCTGCGTATCCATGCGGGATCGTCGCGCATGGCCAACATGGCGGGCGTCGTGCCGTAGGAAACGCCGTAGAGATTCACCTGGTCCGCGCCCAGCGCAGTGCGCAGGTCAGCCACGTCGCCGGCAATGTCGAGGAAGCCGTAGCTGGAGAAGTTGGCGCCTTCGTCTACCAAGCGGTTATGGCAGGCTCGGTACGCCTCCTCTGTCCATGCGGACTCTTCGGCCATGGTCATTCCCACGAACTCGGCAGCATCGGCCTCCGTCTCCGGGCAGTAGAATGCCGGTTCAGAATTCATGGCGCCGCGTGTCTCCAGAACATAGACATCGCGCTCGGCTCGTGTCATCTCGCCGAAGGGCAAGGCGGCAACAAGCCAGGAGTAGAATGGGCCGGATACACCGGGACCGCCGGGGATCACAATAAGCGGATCAGGCTGCGGTTCTTCGCTGGCACTCAAAAACTTGACCACGTGGACACGGATGGTCGGGCTATCAGGATCGGTGCGATCCTCGGGCACGATTAGGTAACTGCATTCGGCATTGGCCCCTTCCAGGACGGAATAGTTGCACTCTGCCGGTTCGAGATAGGGCACGACTTGCTCTGCCACCTCGGGCTCGGACGATGCAAGGAATGCCATCACGGCATCCGTCCAGGCTGCTGGGGCTTCATCCAAAACGCTGTGGCTGCCCCCGTCGATTAGGACGAGTTCCGCATCAGGGATCGCAGCCGCCATCTGCTCCACATGGTCGACCTCGAGCACATCCTCATCGGCGCCGGCCAGCACGAGCACCGGCGAAGCGATGGCGCCCAGATCGTCGAGGGTGAAGTTCGGCTCGGTCAGGAGCATGGCGCGGTCTTTCTGCAACATCACAGGCATGATCTCCGGCGTCGGAGACAGTTCACGGTACATGTCGCCGGCCATGGCATCCCAATCCTCCAGTGTGAAACCCTTCAGATAATCGGAGAACCAGGGCTGGAAGCCCGCCGGCGAATAGTTGGCGGACGCGGCGACCAGCCGGTTGACCCGCTCGGGATGGGACATGGCCATCTGCAGGCCGATGATGCCGCCATCCTTGTTGCCGACGATATGGACCGATTGGACGCCCAAGTTGTCCATCAAGGCAAGCATATCGGACGCCAACAACTCATAGCGGAGCGGTTGACCCGAGTCCGTGGTGCGGCCATGGCCGCGGAAGTCCACGGCGATGACCTGGTACTCCTCAGCCAGAACCGGTATCACGTCACGGAGTTGTTCCATGCCGGCGGCAACCGAGTGGATCAGGAACAGGGGCTCGCCCTCGCCGTGGATCTCGTAGTACATGGCGATGTCGTTGATCGCGGCATATTTGCCGGGCGGCGGTGCGTCGAGTTCACCGAGCAAAAAGGGCAGCGCCGTCTCCAGGTAGCGCTCCGGGTCTTCGTACATCAGGTGGTGTCCGGTCTCCGGCAAGATCACGAGTTGAGCGTCCGGAATCGCGGCAGCCATCATCTTGACGTGTTCGATACGGACAGTGTCCTCTTCCTCACCGTCGAAGATCAGTACGGGCGATTCGATGGCCATGAGCTGATCCATCGTGTAATTGGGCGAGGTCAAGAACATGTGGCGCAGGCGTTCGAGCATCACCGGCAGGTAGTCCGGATTCGGGGCGATAGCTCGATATTCTTCGCCAAAAATGGCTTCCATGTCCTCGTGCGTGAGGCTGTTGAGCCACTCGATGTTGCCGGGAAGGAGCCCATTTACAGTGGCGTTTCCGCCATAGGCCACCAGCCGGCCGAGGCGTTCCGGATAGTAAATGGCCATATGCAGACCGACAATGGCGCCGTCACTCTGCCCCGCAACATGCGCCCGTTCGATCCCGAGTTCGTCCATCAGCGCCACGACGTCTTCCGTCATCAACGCGTAGGATCGCATCTCGCCGGAATCGGTGGACCGCCCCTGGCCCCGGTAGTCCAGAGCAACCGTTTGGAAACCGGCATCGACAAAGGCGGGCTTGACCTCGTCGAAATGGCCCGTATTGCCCATGGCGCCGGGCAGGAGGAGCAGCGGCTCGCCTTCGCCGTAGATCTCGTAGTACATCTCGATGCCGTTTACGTCGGCGAACGCGCCATTTTCGCGCGGTGTCGCCACCCGGCTGATCTCATCGGGCGCGTCGCTGCTAAAGACATTGCGATCACGCAGCCACTCTCCATCCACGAGCTTCCAGATGACGACGTATCGGCCATTTTCGAGCACGTCACCCATGCCATCGAAGAGCGTATACTCTCCCACCTCAGCGGCGGTGTCGCCCATGGCGTGGGCCTCGACGGTCTCCAGGTTGACCCCGACGAAGCCGTTGTCGAACAGCAACTGCCACCGATCTTGGAGCACAGCGCGGCCTTCCAACATTTCTCCTTCGGGCGGCATGATCTTGCCATCTTCCGTGTAGGTTGCAGCGACGCCGGATGCATCGTTCCGATTGAATAGCGCCACAAAAGTCTCATTGGCGGCGGCAATAACGTCCTGGATTGCATCGTCATCTGCGGACGTTTGCGCTGCGGACAGCGCAAACGATTGACAGATGCAAACGAGTAGCATGGCTGCCGCCAGCGCAGCGATAAAACGATAGAGGGTTCTCATTTTTCCGCTCCTTTCGCAGAAAACCAGATTCAATGACCTTTTCGACGCATGGCTAGCCGGACGGCGTCGTCTCGACCGGCAAGCTCAGATCTGCGCCCCATTCCATCCAGGAGCCGTCGTAGAGGCTGACGTTCTCATATCCCATCTGGTGTAGAACAAAGAGATTCATGGCCCCGGCATAGCCGGCCCCGCAATAGGTGATCACGCGCTGGTCCGGCTCCAAGCCGATCTCTTGCCACAGCGCAGCGAGCGCATCCGCCGGCAGCAGCGTCTCATCGGTTGGATCAAGGTTGTCATCGACGTAGAGATTGAGCGCGGTCGGGATATGCCCGGCGCGCAGTCCAGGCCAGTTCCATTCGCCGCTGTAGAACTCGGCCGGCAGCGAGTCGATGATGGCCACGTCAGGGTCCTCGATGGCCGCTTGCACGTCTGCCACCGTCGATAGCAGTTCAGACTGGACTTGCGCCCTGAACGTGGTCGGTGCGGGCGTGTTGACGCCTGTTTCCAGCGGTCGCTCTTCCAGGGTCCATTTCTTCAGCCCGCCGTCGAGCAGTTTGACGTTCTCGTGGCCGTAATAGTGCAGCGCCCACCAGAGGCGCGCCGACCAGGTGTTGCCGCCGTCGTCATAGGCCACCACCGTCGTGTTATTGTCGATGCCTAGCTGTCCCATCACCGACTCAAACGCTTCTTTGGGCAGGATCAGCAACGGGGCATCGCCATCGGGATCGGAGATGTCATCCCTGACATCGACGTAGACCGCACCCGGAATGTGTCCGGCATCGTAGGCAGCCAACCGCTTGGAAGCATCCTCCTCAGCCAGAAAATTACGCGTATCCAAAATGCGCACAGACGGATCATCCAGGTGTTGGGCCAGCCATGCTGTGCTGGCCAATGCCTCCGGATGGGCGTACTCGAGCGCGACCGCGGATGGCGCCTGCAGCGGCTGACACGCGACCAGGAGTAGCGCTGCGCAGCATCAACATGACGGGCAAACAGTAGATGGTTCTCATGTGGTTAGCTCCTGTCACAAAAGTCCAAATTCAGAGGCCGTTTTGGCGAATTACTCGGACATCCCTGACATCTTGCACGCGCCGAACAGCACCATTGTCGCAAATTTCGCTATTGAAAAACCGAGCAGTAGAATGCTTTGACTCCTCCCACCTGGTTGTATGCTCGTGGAATCGAGCACCTGTCCATGCCTTCGGCGTTCATGGTTTGGCAAGCTTCTGAATCCGTGCCCCGCCAAGGTCACCCACGTAGAGCAAGCCGTCATCACCGGCGACGATATAGTACGGGAAGTCGAATTCTCCTGGTCGGATGCCGGCTTCTCCCATGTTGCAGTGATGACGCCGTCCGGGTTGAATGATCGCAGGTAGGAGCGGTACATGAATGTCACATAGACATTGCCCAAATCATCTACGTCGATACCAACTGGATAGTTGACTAATTCTTCTGGTTGAAGCGTCTGCCAGCCTGCCAGGAAGGCCCCATCGGCATCGAACTTCTGGATTCTATGCGTGTTCATATCAGTGACGTACAGATTGTCCTCGCCATCGACGGCCATCCTGTAGGGTTTGGAAAATCTGCCATCATCCGAACCGGCGCCGCCAAAACGAAGCAAGAAGTTGCCGTCAGCGTCGAATTTCTGGATATCCGAGCGAAGCTCGTCGGCCACGAAGACCTCGCCACGTCTGTTGACTGCGATGCTAATGGGACTGTTGAATTGCCCTTCGTGGAAACCCTTGCCGCCCCATTCAAGCAGGAAGTTGCCGTCAGCGTCGAACTTCTGCACGCGCAGGTTGCCCATCTCAAGTACGTAGATCGAACCATCTGGGCCGATCGCTAGATCGCCGTAAGAACAAGTTTCCAAGCTGTGTCCAAACTTGAACTCACCGGGTCCGCTCCCTGGTTGTCCCCAGGCTGTCACAGGCTGACCCTCTTCATCGAAGACGCGGACTTGACTGTTGGCTGCATCGACCACCAGTAGATTTCCCTCAGCATCAAAATCGAAGCCGTTCTGTGTCGAGCAGTCAAGAAGCCCACCCATGTCCAGGTCGATGCCGGCATAGAGCGCATCCAAATCGGACGGGTCATCGACCAACATGATGGGCCAGCCGGATTCGACCACTTCTTCAGCCGATTTATCAATCGTTTGGACAGCTTCATCCTCCGGCACAGCAGTCGCTGCCTGGGTGAAGATCCCAGCGGACGATGACGCGGGCGCTTCCAACGGCTGACACGCGCTCAGGATCGCCATTGCCAGCATCGCAAACATGATCCCAAATCCCAAACGGTACATGGTTCGACTCCTTTCTACCTTCCAGTTGGTCGGAAAATAATCGGCTTGCTCAATCAAGGCCCTGCAACAGTGAATAGAAGGTGATCGGCAACTCCTCGGTTGCAGCCAGCAGTTCCTGTGATGCCGTGCCGTAGAGTTCCAACGACAGATCGGCTGTGCTCATCAGTCTGTCCAGCGTGCGGCCAAGATCGGTCGCATGGCCCAGCAGGGCCTCGCACCCAGTGTAGGTTTCAATGGTGACACAGAGCCTGCGATCGCCGCTGAGGTACCAGTCGTAACGCAGCGTGCCGACATCCTTCAATCGAACCAAGGCGAGGCACTCGGCCGCGGCCTGGCGAAACAGGCCGAATTTGCCGGGATGGATGCGATAGCGGCCGATCACATGTAGCTGTTGCATCATCCTTTCCTTGTCAACGCCCTGATCAACGCCAGCAATCACGAGACGACCGCCGTTCGACGCCCTGGGGATGGCGTCGAACCACGCAACCATCCGCGGCAAGCTTCATCTCCAGTCTACTCGCCAGGCGTCGCACAAGCGTCGCACAGGCGCGGTTGCATCGTGGATTTCTCCTGATTTTGGCTCCTTCCAAGACGGGCAACATTCGGCCTCAGTTTTGTGATAAAATGGAGACACAACTGTGATCAAGCCCGCACCAAGGATCACGTCGATGTCCCGACTTACGTTCTACCTTCTAGGCTCGCCCCGGATCGAACTCGACGGCGCAGCGTTGCATATCGTGCGCCGCCGCGCCATGGCCGTTGCTGTCTATCTGGCCATGGCCGAACGCCCCCAGAGCCGTGAGCAGTTGATGGCCACCTTCTGGCCCGATCGCAGCCCCAGCGACGCCCGTGCCGACCTGCGCCGCATGCTTCACGTCCTGCGTCGGTCCTTCGGGGACGGTTGGTTGGTCATTGACGCCGATCTCGTCGGATTTGGCCCCCACAATGATCTGTGGCTGGACGTGGACGAGTTCCGCAACCTGCTTGATGCATGCACCCAACATGGCCACCCATCAGACCAGGTCTGTGACGACTGTCTGCCCCTGCTGGCTCACGCCGCCGATCTATACCGCGACGATTTTCTGGCCGGCTTCTCTCTGCCGGACAGCCCGGCCTTCGATGTCTGGCAGTCACTTGAGACGGAACGCCTGCGCGCCGAAATGACCGGTGTCCTGGCGCGGCTGGTTCAGGGCCATGTGGCCCGCAATAACCATGCCGAGGCCATCAGCGTCGCCCACCGTGGGCTGGCGCTGGACCCGCTCGACGAAGAGAACCATCGTCGTCTGATGACGCTCTACGCCGAGCACGGGCAAATCGCCCTCGCCGGCCGCCAGTACGACCAATGTGTCCGCCTGCTGCGACAGGAATTGGATGTGCCGCCCTCACCACAGACTGAAGCGCTGCACCATGCCCTCCAGGCGCGGTCGGCGCTATCGGCGCTTGCGGTTGCGCCGATACAGGCTGAAAGCGCGACAGCGCCCGGCGAGCCTCCGCCGGCCCTGGACGAGATTCGCCTGGTGACGGCGGTGAGCATCGGTCTGATGGAGACCGACTATGACGATCTGGCGATCGGCGCTCGACCAGCGAATCGACGACGCTTCAGAGACTGCTGGACATTGCAAGCCAAGCGTCCGCACCCTACGCCGGGCAGGTACAATCGGTCGCCGGTGAAGATCTGCTGATTTTTTTCGGCACGGATCGCGTCCACGAGGATGATGCCGAACGCGGCATCCGTACGGCGTTGGCAATCACGGCGACAGCCGAAAAGCAGGGACTTGGCGATACAGGCCGGCGTCAACAGCGGCATGGCCTATTGCCGCCGGGCGAGTGACGACGAGTCGTCCAACTTCACCGTGATGGGGCCGGTGGTCAACCTGGCCATGCGGTTGCGCAACCAGGCAGGTGCAGGCGAAGTGCTCGCGGGCGCCGGGGCCTTCCGTCCGACACGCGGAACCTTCGACTACGAGAAGATTGCCACGACGCTGCCCGGCATCGAAGGGCCGGTGCCGGCCTATCGCGCGCTGCGGTCGCGCGTCCATCCGATCAAGACCCGGGGCATCGAGGGGCTCCGCGCCGAGATGATCGGACGCCAAGAGCAGTTGGCATCGCTTCAGGCCATCCTCGTCGATGTCGCGGAACGGAGACGCGGGCAGTTGGTGGCCATCGTTGCCCATGCAGGCGTCGGCAAATCTCGCCTGGTGGCGGAACTGAAGCGGCAGCCCGAGGCAGACGCCTTTCTCTGGTTGGAGGGACGCAGCCAGGCCCTGACCGCATCGGCCGGATACTGGCTTTTCACCGACATGCTGCGCGACTATCTCAGCCACCTGCCCAACTGCGGGGAGGCGGCTGATACCCAGGCTGCCTGCATGGTCGGCGATGCTGCAACAACTCCAACAGTCGGACCATCTTTCCGACGAAACCGTGGACGAGATGGGGCCGCTCTTGGGCGACTGCTATCGCTTCGCTACGGCACGGATTGGGACAGCCGGTTGGCCGATGCCGCGCCGGAGCAACTGCGCCGGCGCACCCTGGTTGCGCTGCAATCGCTCTTTCAGGCCCTGGCCAAGCAACAGCCCATCGTGCTGGTCTGCGAGGATCTGCACTGGGCCGATCCGCTTTCGTTGGACCTCATCGGCGCGTTGATGGAGACACTGACCACCGTGCCTATGCTGCTGATCGCGGTCTATCGTCCGGAAGAAGCTCTGGCCGACGACCAGTTGATCGCTCTGGCCCGACGCAGATGTCCGGACGCCTTCACCGAACTCAGCTTGCAGGCGCTCGACGAAAAGCAGAGCCGTCACCTGGTGGCATCCTTGCTGGCCATCGATGCGCTGCCCGCTTCCATGCGCGATCTGATCACGGACAAGGCCCAGGGCAATCCGCTCTATCTTGAAGAGATCGTGCGCACGCTCATCGACGGCGACGTGCTCTACCGGGACGGGACCCGATGGCGGGCGCGACATTCGCTGGCGTCGGTGGTCGTGCCGGCCAGTCTTCAGAGCGTCATCCTCAGCCGTGTCGACCGCCTGGAGCCTGTGGAGAAGCGATACTTGCAGGCCGCGGCTGTGCTGGGCCGGCTCTTCCGACCGCGGCTGGTGGATGCCATGACGAGCAGCGCCGAGGCGCAGGCCAGGACCTTGGATGTTCTGGTAGAGGAATCGCTGGTTCACCAGGAGCGTAGCCAGCCGGAGCCGGAATATTCCTTCCACCATGTGCTGGTGCGTGACGCCATCTACCAGGACCTGCCACGCGGCTATCGGGTCGATCTGCATCGGCGGGCCGCTTTGGCCATTGAGCTGCACTATGCCGAGAATCTGGAACCGCAGATCGATCTGCTCGCCCGGCATTACGATCTGGGCGACGATGCTGAAAAGGCCATCCACTATCTGCTGCTGGCCGGAAAACAGGCTCAGCGGATCTATCTCAACCAGCAAGCGTCGATTCACTACAAGCGTGCGGTCGAACGGTTGGACGCGCTTGATGCGACAGAATCGCATCGTAAACAACGGCTGGAAGCGTTGCACGCTTTGGGCGAACTCCAAACCATGCTGGACAACCTGGAGGAGGCCGAAACCTATCTGCGCCAGGCCATCACGCTGGCGACTGAACTGGATCTGCCGCCACGCCAACAAGTCCATACCATTCTTTCTCTCTGCCAATTCTACGGTTCGACCGGCGACATATCCGCTCAGATCGAACAGACCGAGCATGGCTTGGCGCTCATCGCCGGTCTCGACGCGCCGGTTGAGTTTGCCGCGTTGACAACCTATCTGTCTACGGCATTTGCCAATCGCGGGGACTGGCGCTCGGCCATCTTGCGGATCGGAACGATCATCGACATCCTGCCGGAACTGCCCTACTCAGCAGACCTCATCGATGCTTGGTTTCATGCCGTGCTCTGGTGCCGCTTGGCCAAACAGCCGGAACGGGGATTTGGCCTGATCGATCCGGTCATCGACGAAGCAGTGCGCCGACGAGATTTCTGGTCGGCTGCTCAATTGTATTTGTCGCCCAAGCTATTCTTGTGTGAAACCATCGGCGACGGTCATGGCGCGCTGGCCACGATTGCAGAGGCTGAACGGTTCGCCGCAGTCGTTGGCGACAAAACGATGATTCGCAACTGTCATTACTGGCTTGGCGTCTGCCATGGCTGGCTAATCGGCAACCTTGCTGAGGCCGAACGATATGCGATGATGGCCCTGGAAGATCTCAATGCGATGTACAGCCCAAGCAGCCATGTGTTCGCTCACACGGTGCTTGGACTGGTGCACTACTGCCGCCACGACTGGCCGCAAGCGCTCACATGGCTCGAACATTCCTATGGACTTGCCACATCTGACGGTGTGCTTGTCGACGG
>CAVOQD010000006.1:0-286688 GCA_963698255.1 uncultured Chloroflexia bacterium
CACCCCTGTCCCTCACGGCAAATACTGCGCCCAATGATGTTCCGAGCGCTGCGGCCGTGGGTTGAAGGCCATCTCGATGCAGAAATCGGCCATGGCTTTGACAACCCACTCGAAGTAGTGGGGCGTGACGCTGTTGATGTCCATGTCCGGCGCGGCGTTCATGAAGTCGATGGCATAGGGGACGCCGTCGCGGATGGCGAACTCGACGCTGTTCATGTCGTAGCCCAATGCCCGGTTGAGGATGCGGGCGTATTCAACGACCTTCTCGCCGACTTCCGGCGCCAGATGGTCGTGCTCGACCAGGTAGCGGCGCTCGCCGGGATCGTACTTGATGGGCATGATGTTCTCCTGCCCGATGCAGATGCAGCGCACAAATTGGTCCCACTCGATGAACTCTTGCAGCACCATGCAGAGCGTGCCCGTCTTGTCGTAGGCCTGGATCAGTTCGTCGACCGTGTTCACTTTGTAGACGTGACGCCAACCGCCGCCCCAGGCGTCCTTGAGGATCGCCGGCAGACCCACATACTCGACGATGGCATCCCAGTCAAGCGGATAGGTCAGATTGCGCAGACTCTCATCGACGACGCCTTCCGGGTACTTCTTCATGGGCAGGACGACGGTGCGCGGGCCGGGCACGCCCAGCTTTTCGGCCAGGCTGGCTTCGAAATATTTGTCATCGGCTCCCCACCAGAAGGGGTTGTTGATGACATAGGCGCCCTGGAGTACCGCGTTCTTCAGATAGGCGCGGTAGTAGGGAATCTCGTGGCTGATGCGGTCGACGATCACATCATACTCGACGGGTTCGTTCATGCGTGAGCCCCCGAGCTTCACATACTCAGCGATCACGCCGGCATTGCGCTGGTTGACCTCCTCCAGAAATGCCGGCGGAAAACTCCACTCACGTCCCACAATCAACCCGATCTTTTTAGCGTCGCTCATTGTGTCCCCCCGATGATGGATGATCTAGTCCGATCCATTGACATAGCGCCGAAGCATCTCCTGCCAGTAGGGCCAGTCATGGCTCCAGCCGTTCCATTCGCGATATGCGTGCCAGATGTTCTTGCTCCAGAGCGCCTGGCTGAGCGCCCGGTTGTTTTCGATATGCGGATCGTCTTCACCCACGGCGATGACAATGTCCATGTTGCGCAGTGCGTCCAGTTGCCACGAGTCATGCAGGTTGGGCACATATTGGCTCGGTGTGTTGAAGTACACATTGGTGTCGTGGTAGCCGTCAAAAAAGCTGGTCATGTCATACTTGCCGCTGAAGGCCAGCAATCGACCGAACAGATGGGGGTGGCGGAAGGCGATGTTCATGGCGTGATAGGCGCCAAAGCTGCATCCATGGGCGATCATGAATGGATTGGCGTTCAGACTTCGGGTCAGCGGCAGTACCTCATTGACGACATAGTCTTCATACTGCATGTGGCGGGTGATGCGACCTGACGGATGGCACCAGCGGCAGTAGAAGCTCTCGGCGTCGACGCTGTCGACACAGGTGATCTGTAGCCAACCCTTTTCCAGCGGCTCGGCCAGCGCGTCGATCATGCCCCGGTCTTCATATTCGTAGTAGCGCCCCATGCTGGTCGGAAAGACCAACATGCGTGCGCCTGCGTGGCCAAAGACCAGCAGTTCCATGTCTCGGTTTAACCGGGGACTATACCAACGATGATATTCTCGATTCATGTTTGCTGTTCCAAAGTGGTGGGGCGAAGACTATCCGCCCGCAGCGCCGACGTTAAACACGGAGTGGGGCTGACGATAGCCGCCTTCATCGCGCAATGGATTTTCCGGATCAACGTGCCAATCGCCACCAGGCGAATGCCGGTCACTGACCCAAAATCGGTAGCGCTGTTTGCCCGGCGCAATGGGCACGACTGTATGCCACCAGCCGACGGGCGTTCGCTGAAGCGGGATCGCACCCGGCGTCCAATGGTTGAACGAGCCGATCAGGCCGACTGCACGTGCCTGTGGTGCATAGATCCCAACATAGACACGCCGTTCCTGGCCGGAAAGAGGCCGGTCAACAATATCCTCATGGGAGACTTTACCCTGGATCAACCATCTCCGCAACATGCTATCTGACACCTCTGTGTTGCTGCGTGGATAGCCGGCCAGTATACCGCCGGGCGAGCGCAGGGCGGCGGCCACAGCCAGTAAAGGTTGAAGAATGCCGGCAGCCTGATCATCAGACCAATGGGGTGGATGCCAGGCTGTTGTCATCATCAACGTCTTCACCTGCTGGCCGGTCAAGGAGGGGTTTGCTTGCATCATCTGCGCAGCGACGGCCGAGACCTGGGCGACTGAGACACTGGTTCCGTCCACATGCTGATAGGCGTCATGGACCCATTTGTGGGCATTCATGCGTTTGCGCAGCGATTGCCAGATCTCCGGCAATGAGTCCGATCGATCGACAGCCGCGGCCCGCCGGGAGAGAAGCGTGCCAAGCCGTTGATGATCGTCGTCAACATGCATTACCGAGTGCCAATGATCCAGAAGCGCATCCACATGCTTCTGATCGTCTCCCAAAAGCGTCTGACGCAGCCGGGCAATGGCATGCATCTCGCGGAAGACGGCATTGACCGGTAGGATCGGCGACGGTAAATAGCGTCCCAACGCCAGGATCTCCGGTTTCTGCACCCGGTTCTTGCCGTCTGCGACCGTTTCAATATTGTGGTGATAGCGCGTCAAACGCGAATACTTCTCGGGGGCATGCACATTCCAACGCCGATTGTGATCGTCGTAGCCGCCGACCGTCAGCACCGATGGAGCCTGCGCAGGAGCCAGAATGTGAGGCCGTCCGCTGTTTCCGGCCGCGGCCGCCACCAGCACGCCCCGTGCGCTCAGATCCTCTGCGGCCCGGCAAACGGCATTCTCATACCAGGGCTGCGGAAAGTCACCGCCGACGCTGACATTGAGCACGCGAACGCTGTATCGCTCCCAGTTGTCGTTGCGCAGAAGCCAGTTGAAGCCGGTCAAGATCTCAGACTCCGGAATTCGTCCATCGCCCAGGCCGATCTTGATGGGCAAAATGTTGGCGGCCGGTGCATAGCCGCGAAAATGACCATTGCTGAGCAGACCATTGCCGGCCGCCACGACCGTCGTCATCTGACCATGCCAGCTCACACCGGATCCGTCCCACAGACTCGTCTGGTCCAATCCAATCGTTTCGCGCCCTCCGGTCAGGTCGACATAGGTCAGGAGTCGCGTTTCCTGTTCGCTCAGCCGCGCACGAAGCTGGGCCGGTGACCATCTCGACCACTCCGGAGCGCCGGGGAATGTCGATGACGAGAGCAGATCCGGGTGCGGATAGAAGCCGCTGTCTAGAAATGCGATGGTGACGTTGCGCCCGCCAAAGGCGGCATAGTCGGGCAGCCGGATCGGCTGAGCCAACACGGTCTCTTCTTCAACGTGCCAATAGGGAAAGGTCGTATGTGGATCGGTGTTGATATTAAGCGGAGACGGCGAGAACTCATCGCCATACCGGTCTGAAATCTGCGCTGCACATTGAGGACAGACACCATCTGCGATTGACCAGCCTGGGAAGGCCGCAGAGAGCCTCCGTTTCACCGGCTCGCTCAGTTGGTCAGCCTTGGCCAAAACTCGTGGATCGGCGGGTCTATCGCAGATCGGACAATTATCCAACCGGTTCACCCTTGAGCGCCGGAATTGAGTTCATCCCAGGCCACACCCATGCCAAAACCGGGTTCGTTTGCGTCCGGGTTGCGAAATTCCAATACCATGTCGAATTCTTGCACATCGCGGACTTCGGGATGTGCACTGATGCCGACGGTCAATTCAGCGACCACACGATAGGTCGCCCCGGGCTTAGGATCGCGCAGATGCAGGGTTGTTTCGACGCGCTGCTCGCTCTGCGCCATCAGATACACGCTGGTGTTTTCGCTGCCATTCGGGTCGAGAACCCGGATTTCGACATTGGGCTGTTCGTCTTGCACCGCGGTAATCCAACAGCGGGTCCAGATACGCTTCATATCCGGGTAGGGATAGAGAACGATCCGGTCAAATTTCAGATCAACATCATCTTCAAAAAGAGGAATTTCCATGCATTCCGACCCAAAAATGACGAACCGTGTACGACTGAAATCCGCGGGCGGCGGAGATAGTCTCTACTTCAACCAACGGACGGGAAGGCGTGGGAGTCGAACCCACCGCAGCCGGCTCTGCGCCACCTGCCACTGATTTTGAAGACCAGGGCGCCCACCGGGACACATCCCCCCCCAGGTACATTGTACAGATTTCGGCAGTGCGCCGCAAGATCCGCCTCGATAAGTGATGTGACGCTGGTTCCACACTCCGATTCGACGATCAAGAGCGGCGGACCCGGGGCGTAACCGAGAGGGGAAGCGGAGCGTATATGTTCTCGTGCGATCCATGTGCATGCAGTCGGCTAGGGTTCACTGTTTGACAGCCGGTTTCGCTTGCGGCTTTGGGGAAAAACAGAGTACAATCGTTGCGCGAACAGGCCGTTTCGGAGTTGACTTCCAGAGGACAAGCCACAAAATCGTCGAGCCATTGGCCTTCTTGTCTGTAGCGGAGACATTTTGTGTATTCTTTCTCCAGGACTGCCTCTTCGCCCGACAGATTGCTGTCTGCAACCGACAAACCGCATTGCTGAACACGCCATACACAATAATTCCGGGGATTTTACCATGCCATTTTTTCATTCAGGTTTCACGAGTTTCATGTCTAGATCGTGGTCCATCTATTCCACCCTTCTGCTGATGTCACTGCTGCTTTTTGCTCTTGGCGCCTGCACGGCCATTCCCCAGACTTTGCCGGAAGCCACCGAAGCGCCAACATCCGAGCCAACCGGCGAAGAGACGGCAGCGGATGTCGAGACTTCCTTCGAAAGCATCGACCCGCTGTCGGCGGATCAGGCGTTGGCGCCGGTCGCGCTCAGCATTCCGGCGGTTGGGTTGGAAACGGCGGTTGAAGCCATGGGCTGGACCGTCACAGAGTCTGACGGCCAACGCACAACCAAGTGGATTGTGCCGGAGAGCGCGGCAGGATGGCACGTGAACAGCGTGGGCGTCGGCGCAGTTGGCAACCTGATCCTGTCAGGGCATCAGGTGCAAGGCGATGCCGTATTTGCGCCCCTATCATTGGGCGATGTGGAAGCAGGGCAAGAGGTGCTGGTCGAAGATGAAGAGGGCGTCCTCTTTGTCTACCAGATCGTTGATGTCTCCGAGCCGATTCCGGCAACCGGCGCAAGTGAGGCCGAAATCGCCCAGGCCATGGACTATCTCGCGCCGACCGACGGCGCCGCGCTGACGTTGATCACCGGGTGGCCCGACTTCACGACGACGCATCGGGTCTTCGCGCGTGCCGAGCTGCTGGGCGTCCAAAAGTAGAGAGTTACCAGTTCATGTTTCGTGAGTTTGTCGACTAGCCGCCAATGAAGCAATCTACCGATAGGGTACGCTGCTCCGTCATTGTACCCGTCTACAATGGCGAAAAGACCATCGAACGTTGTCTTGACGCGCTCGCCAGTCAAGATCTGGCGTCGACTGACTATGAGATCATCGTCGTCGATGACGGATCTCACGACAATACGCCCCAAGTTGTAGATGACTGGCGCGGCCGCCATCCATCGATCCGAACTCGGCTGATTCAGCAGGAAAACGCCGGCCCGGCTGCGGCGCGAAATTACGGCGCACGGGAAGCCAATGCCCAGCTTCTGCTCTTCACCGATGCCGACTGCGCTCCACTGCCCCATTGGATTGTTGCCCTGAGTCGCCCTTTTGATGACGAGACGGTCGTCGGCGCCAAAGGAGCCTATGTCACCGAGCAGGCGGCTCTCACGCCGCTTTTTGTCCAGGCCGAATACGAAGATCGCTATGATCGCATGGCCGGGCAGACACAGATCGATTTCATCGACACCTATTCCGCCGCCTATCGACGCGATGTTTTTCTGGAAAACGAAGGATTTGACCCCATTTTTACGACTGCAAGTGTGGAAGATCAGGAACTGAGCTTCCGCCTGGCGCGCAAAGGCTACCGGTTGGTTTTCGAACCGAAGGCCCAGGTGTCACACATCCATGACACCGACCTGCGCGAGTACATGCGCCGCAAGTACTACATCGGCTATTGGAAAGCGCTGCTGACGCGCTGGCATCCCGAGCGAATGGTGCAGGACAGCCATACGCCTCAGGTGTTGAAGATCCAGATCGTGCTGCTGGCGATGATCTTGGGGACGGCGACGTTGATGATAGGCGGTCTGGTCTGGTCGCCCCTGCGCTGGCTCTGGATTCCGCTGGCGGCTCTGGTAATTGCCTTTGTCCTGACGGCATTGCCGTTTCTTCGCAAACTGGCCCACGAATCCTGGCGTTTGGCATTTTTCGGGCTGATACTGCTGGGCGCGCGTGCGCTGGCGTTGGGCTGTGGGTTTCTGGTCGGCACGATTCATTTCGCAGGCACGCTTCCGGGCGCCCGTCAGCCGGTCATTCCGGGCTGGAAACGTCTGATCAAGCGGTCAGTAGATGTCGCAGGCGCACTTTTCGGTCTGCTCATTTCGATCCCGCTCGTCGCCGTCGCTGCCATCGCCATTAAATTCGACACGCCGGGTCCGGTCATCTACCATCAGGTACGCATCGGCGAGGACGGACGTCCATTCCGTATCATCAAACTGCGCAGCATGGTCCAGGATGCCGACACCCAATTGGATGGATTGATCGATCTGGATGCATTGCCGGAGCCTGTGTACAAACTCGCCGACGATCCCAGGGTGACAAGGGTGGGACGGTTCCTGCGTCGAACGAGTCTGGATGAAGCGCCGCAACTCATCAACGTATTACGCGGTGAAATGAGCCTGGTCGGGCCTCGACCTGAAGAAGAACGCATCGTCCGCCTCTACTCAGATGAACAACGGCGGCGGTTGGCCGTCAAACCCGGATTGACCGGGCCTATGCAGATCAATGGGCGAGGCAATCTGGGCCTGCAAGAACGCTTGAAGCTTGAGATCAACTACATCGACAACTACAGCCTGATGCACGACTTCGAAATCATATTGCGAACCATTCCTGCAATTCTCCGCGGCAACGGTGCATACTAGGTAGTAGCCAGAAGCATCTCCTGTAAGGAAGGAAAACGAACGATGAAAATGCCGAAGAGCAGAACCTCGAAACGTCGAATGTGGATCGGTGGCTTGGCCATTGTTTTTGCTGCACTATTGATGATCTCCTACCTGCCGACATGGGCTGCACCGGAGTCGTCTCCACACAATCAGACAGTGCCCGTGCCCACACCGAAGCCGGATGCCACCAAGGTGCCGACAGCAACACCGTCTCGAGATGATTCCGACGACGATGATGATGACGACAACGGAGGCGGCTCTGAAGTGCCGACACCCCTGCCGATTGACACGCCCGAGCCTGCAGATCCCGGCGGACGGCGGTGGAAGCCTAGCGGACCCCCTGGCAGGCGATCTGCTCAGCGGAGAGGTTGTTGTCGTACGGCTCAACGTCCGAGCCGGGCCGGGTACCGGATACGATATCGTCGGCACCCTCAGCAACGGCAATGTTGTACAGTTGTTGGGACGCAATGAGGCCGGTACCTGGTGGGCCCTCTGCTGTGTAGGCGAGGACAGCCAGCCCGGTTGGGTCAGCGCCCAGTTCATCAAGCCCGGCGGTTCACGGACTGACGTCAACAATGCGTTGCCCATCTTGCAGAATCTGACGGATCTGAAGTCATTGGCGGTTCCGGAAGCGTCCGCTTCCGCTGTCGATGCAGCGATTGTGGAAGAGAATGCAACCGTGGATGCAACCGAACTAACGCTGACCGTTACCCAGTTCCCGCCCTACGTCGCCCAGGGCGACTCGCTTGAACTGCGTTTCACGGTGACGAACAATGGCGGTTCGGATGCGACCAACGTCTCCTTGAGCGATCAGCTTCCTGAGGGATTGACCTACGTCTCCGCCAGCGCCGGTGCAGGTGGAACGGCCGACCAGTCCGGTAGCGGAGACGAGCCGATCGTTCGCTTTGACTGGCCGCAGTTGGCCGCAGGCGAATCCGCCACGGCGGTCATTTCGGTGGTGATCGACGGCGGTCTGCCGTTTGGTGCGGTGATCGACAACCTGGCTGCCGTCAGCGCGGACAACGCATCCAGCGTCACCAACGGCATATCCATCGGCATGGCCCCTTTGACGCTGCCCGACTTCTAAAAGGACGCTCATGTGGGCGGGAAACCGGAATTGCACAGCCTTCTCTGATATGATGGCAGTTTCACCCGCAGCCCGATATGAGCCTAGAAAGCAGTGACGGTGACACCCGCCCCACCCCACTCTGACTCAGAGAGCAGAACCGCGACCCCGTGGCTTGGTCCGATGATTTTTTTCGCCGCCACGGGGTCGGCTTTTGCCCTCTATGTAGCCACTTTGGCGCAGGGATTGACCTGGGCGCATCATGGCGCCGACGGCGGGGAACTGATCGCAGCGGCAGTCACGCGTGGCGTTCCTCATCCGCCCGGCTACCCGCTCTATACGTCTCTGTTGCGCGGCTGGCTGGGGTTGCTGAGCGCAGTCGCCCCTGCCACGGACCTTGCCTGGCAGGGCAACCTGCTCAGCGCGCTGCTTGCCGCGCTCAGTGTCGGCGTGACGACGCTGGTCGCAATGCACCTCTTTCGCAGCCGTCCGTCAACATGGCTATGGGCGTTGCTGGCAGGCCTGGCCTGGGCTGTCAGTTCGCTCCCATGGAGCCAGGCGGTAATCACCGAAGTCTATGCCTTGCACATGCTTGCCATGACCCTGCTGGCCTGGGCGGTGTTGGTCCACCCGGATCGGCCGCTGTTGCTGATTCCGATCATTGCCGTTGGCGTTGCCAACCATCTGACATTTGCTCTGCTCCTCCCCGCCGCCCTCTACTACATCTGGGCCAAACATCGGCAACAAAAGGCGTTTCAGCGTACACTGGTCGGTATGGCCCTCGGCGTCCTGCTGGGCATGGCTTTCTATCTGCGCCTTCCGTTGCTGGCGATGGGCAACGGCAAGCCGCCGCCGGTGAACTGGGGATATGCGGATAACTGGCAGGGCTTTTTGTGGCTGGTCAGCGGCAGCGCCTATCGAGGCTATCTGTTTGATGGCCCACTGACGAGCGCAATCGACCGTCTGGCCGCTTGGGCAAATACGTTGGCGTCCCAGTTGACCCCCATCGGCCTGGGGCTTGCCCTCTGGGGCTTGGCCTATTGGGACGAGTATTGGCCTTCCATGCGCACCTTTGCGCTGCTCTGGATGCTGCCAGTCAGCGCCTACTCTCTGGCCTACTACACGCGAGACAATGAGATCTATTTGTTGCCCGTGGTCTGGATGCTCACGCTCCTGTTCGCGACAGGCGCCTATGCCTTCGCCGACTGGATCAAGACAAAGATGTCATCTCCTGCGGTCGCCCATCTGGTCGGCGGCGTAGCAGTCGGCGGTTTGATCGTGTTGGCTGTTTTCCGCGCCCCCGAGATTATGCTCCACACCACAGACGAAGCTGAGATCTTCCTGGCCGGCGCTCAAGAAGTGATCGAGCCGGGCAGCATCGTCATTACCCGCGACGATACCACCACATTCGCACTCTGGTACGCCAACTGGGGCAGTCAAGAATTGCAGGAAAGCGCGCCGGATGTGGTATTGGTAAATGACGCGCTCTATCAGTTCGAATGGTATCGCCGACTTCTTGGGGACCTGTATCCCCATGTTCCCGGCGTCGATCAGTCAGTAGAGACCCTGTTGGCTGCAAATCGAAACGAACGCCCAGTCTTTTTCAGCGAGACTACTGCCCATCGTCCCTGAAGAACCAGTTGACGCCTGCTGGTCCTCTATGGCGTCACCGATAGCATCGAGTTCCTATGACCATTTCCGCTTCCGATGATCGACAAACAGACCGACGGCAAACCGTCGCGTGGGCGACTGGTGCGTCGCTCCCTGTTTGTCCTATCTGATTGCTGTGTTGCTTTTGCTCAGCGTCTTTGTCGTGCGTTTTGCGTATCAAGGATGGATCGTGTTTCAGAGCGCCTCCAGCATGTTGGAGGCTAGTGAAAGGTGATCCGTCGGCTGCCCAACTGCCCCTGATCCGCGACGAGTTCCAGCAGATCGCCGGCGCGGTGGAAGCTGTTGACGGACAGCTTTCTCCGCTCAAGCCGGCGCTGAACCGTCTGGAGGGATTCACAACCTACGGCAGCACCATCGCCGCTGCGCCGGAACTGCTGTCGGCAGGCAACGCTATGGCCGACATCGGCGGCCAAACACTTGCCCTGCTCACGCCGTCGCTGGCTCAATCCGGCGATCTGAGTCTCGCCGAGTTGGTTGAAACGCTGGCCACGAGCGGTGAGGATCTGGCCCAACTGACCCCGGATGCGGAAGCTGCCGCTCACCTGCTCGATTCAATCGACACAACTCAGCTTCATCCGGCCGTTGCAGGGCAGGTCAAAGATGTGCAGATGTTGGGCAGCCTGCTGCCCACCGGCCTGCGTCTGGCGCCGTTCGCCTCGTCGCTCCTAGGCTTTGACGGACCGAAGACCTATCTGGTTCTCGTCCACAACAACCATGAATTGCGTGCCACCGGCGGATTCATCTCGGCTGTCGGCCGTTTGACCATCGAAGACGGACGGGTTGTGGCGTTGGATTTCGCCGACAGCTATGACCTCTATCGCAGAGACGGCGAATACCCGCCAGCGCCTCTGGCCATGCAGCAGTACATGAACATTCCGGTCATGCTCTTTCGGGACACCAATTGGTCGCCTGATTTTCCCACTTCGGCCCAGTTGGCACGCTCCTACTACCAGCAGGAGACGGGAGTAGATGTCGATGGCGTGGTCAGCATCGACATGTATGCCGTCGAGAAGCTGGTGCAGGCATTGGGACCGCTTCACATTGCCGGCTCAGACCAGGCGATCACGGGCGGCAACGTCGTCGAATTTATCAAGGAGGTGTGGGCGCAACCGTTGGAGACCGACGGAGAGGCCGATTCTGACACGGGCGGCGCCTGGTGGTCCCAGCGCAAGGAGTTTATGCCTGCCCTGGCCGGCGCAGCCCTGCAACGGCTTGAATCAGGCAACGTAGATGTGGTCGCGCTGGCTAAGGCAGGATTGGCCAGCCTCGACGAGCGCGCGATCCAAGTTTGGCTGGCGGGAAGCGACGCGGCGCCATTGCTTGCAGAGCTTGGTTGGGATGGTAGTCTACAGCCCGATGACGAGGCTGATTTCTTGGCATTGGTTGACACCAATATGGGGTACAACAAGGTGAACTCGGTCATCCAGCCGACGATGCGCTATGAGCTCACATGGCCCCAGGGAGAAGATGAGCCGGCCGTCGCCACAGCCACCATCGAATACTTGCATCCCGTCAGTAGTGCCAGCCAATTGTGCGACCAGACGCCTCGCTACGGCGACAGCTACGACGACATGGTTGAGCGCTGTTACTTTGACTATGTGAGACTCTATGTCCCTGCCGGAAGCAAGTTGATCGACGCCCGCGGGTTTGAGCTTGACTCAGTCACAAGTCGCCGTGGAGAGAATGGAACGCAGGTCTTCACCGGTTGGTTTGTCCTGCCGCCTGGGCAGGAACACGAGGTCTCATTCACCTATGAACTGCCCCCTGCCATCACGCAAGACGACTACCGGTTGGTCGTACAACGTCAGTCCGGAACAGCAGGGCTGCCGCTGCAGATCCGCGTCGGTGGAGCGACGCTCGATACGCTGGTAGAGAACGGTCGATTTGAATGGGCGGCGGAACAGTAGGGAGCCTCTGTTTGTACCACGACATTTATGTCGTAGGTACCCCCAGTCAACCGGCCTGTGCCTTCGATTGCTGAAATGTCGACAGATACGTGCCAGGTTTTACTGGCCCTGAATTGCCTCGATCAGCATCGGCAACACCTCGCCGCTTGGTCCCTCCAGAAACAGGTCTGCGATCTCCGTGATCGCACCGGCGACCGGATTTACGTCGATGACCACCGCACCGGACCCTTTGGCGCGTTGAGGCAACAGGGCTGCCGGATAGACAATGCCGCTGGTTCCCACCACCAACATCACATCACAATCGGCCGTGGCACGGTCCGCCTGCTCGATCGCCCGCGAAGGCAGAGGCTCGCCGAACCAGACCACGTTTGGGCGCACGAGACCGCCGCAACGTTCACAGATGGGCGGATCATCGGCAAGCCGCTCTTGGGGCGTCAGGGCATGCTTTGCGCGGCAACGATTGCAGCGAAAGCGTGCGATATTGCCGTGCAAATGTACAACGGAACGGCTCCCGGCGCGCTCATGCAGATCATCGACATTTTGGGTCACGAGCAGGAATTCGGGAACTAGTGTTTCCAACATCGCCAATGCTTTGTGCCCTGCATTGGGCGCCGCAGATTCAACCCCGTCGAGGCGCGACATGTACCACTGCCAGACAAGGCTCGGCTCGGCCGCAAAGCCGGCCTGCGACGCCAACTGCTCGGGGTCGAAGCGGCTCCACAGGCCGGTCAGCGCGTCTCGAAAGGTAGGCACGCCGGATTCGGCGCTCACACCCGCGCCGGTCAGGCAGACAACACGGCGGGCGTTGCGAATGGAGATTGCAGCGGTCTGGAGAGATTCAAGGTTCATCTTGGGCGCCAAAAACAAAGATCGAAGAATAGAGATCATGCCTGTGCGCTCAAGCGACTGTTCTTCAATCTTCGATCTTTGTTCTTTTTCTGTTACGCACCAAATCGCTTCAGCCGCCCGGCGTGAGCCATGGCCTGGGGCACCAGGTAGGTGGCATGGAAGACACCCAAGTGGCCGCTGGCGCAGGCGCGTTCGCCAAAGGACTGGACCTGATCGGGCATGGCCGTCGGACTCCAGAGCAGTGTCGGCACCGGATGCCAGCTATGCTTGCGCAGCTTGGCCGGCGTGCTGTGGTCGCCGGTGACGATGAGCGCGCCCGGATTGAGGGCCAGGATGCGCGGCATCAGTGCATCCACGACCTCGATCTCGTGGACCTTGGCGTCAAAGTTGCCGTCCTCGCCATAGCTGTCCGTCTTCTTGACGTGAATGAAGAAGAAGTCGTAGTCATCCCAGACCTCCTCAAGGGCATCGATCTCATGGTTGGGGCGGTCACCCTCGAAATCGATGATCTCCATGCCGACCAACTGCGCAACGCCCTTGTACATGGGATAGACGGCAATGGCCGCCGCACGCATGCCGTAGATCTCCGGGAAGCGGGGCAGTCCCGGATCCTTGGCCAGACCGCGCAGGTTGAGGCTGTTGGCCTTGGGCTCATCGGCCAGGGCGGCGCGGGCGGCCTCGACCCAGGCGTTGACCAGTTCGGCGGTGCGGACGCCCTCCGTCGGTGCCGCTGTCGTCGAGCACGGGCAGCGGCATCTTGCCGGTCATCAGCGGATCGGTCTCGCTCAGATGGCCGCCCAGTCCCTCGCCGCGGATCACGAGCACAAAACGATGCTCTTTCACCGGCTTCGACAAAGACTTCGTAGCCGGGCAGCGACATCGCCGGTCGCTTCCTGCAGTTTGGCGGCCAGCCGAATACACTCGTCGGTGCTGATGCGACCGGCGCGCCGGTCGGTGATGATGCCGTCGGCATCGGCGCTGGCGAAGTTGCCGCGTGCCGCAATGTCGTTCGGTCCCAGATCGGAAACCGATGCCCAGCGCCTCCAGCACACCACGCCCGATCTCATAGTGCACCGGATCGTAGCTGAAGAGGCTGAGGTGGGCCGGGCCGCTGCCCGGCTCGATCCCCGGTCGGATCGGCGTACTGAGGCCAACCGTGCCTTCGGCCGCCATCTGGTCCAGGTTGGGTGTATTGGCGGTTTCAAGCTCGGTCAAGCCGCCGGCTTCCATGGGCAGGCCACCCAGTCCATCCATGACCAGGAGGACGATTTTGCCGCCATCCTGATGCAGATCTCTGCATGAGATCAAACTCTGTGAAGACAGACATATTTAGTTGACTCCTACGTATGCTATACTTTTTGATCGAATACGATTCCATCAGTTTCCATCTGGAATTCATCAGATCCAGTTTATCACAGTAGCACAAAAAACAGCCGGGTCAGCATAAGCTGAACCCGACTGCTCACTTTACTATTTTACAACCACCGTGTGTACCGTCGAAGGAACGGCTACATCAAGTGCATATCCGCACATCTGGGATGGTCTTCAATAAATCGAAAGACCTTAGTCAGAAAGTGAGTCTCGGTCTTCGGATCGAAGATGTGGGCATTGGCCATGTTGACGGCCAGCTCGACATCGTCGCCCGGTCGCAACCTTGACACGAGGATCGACACGGGCGATGAACTGCTTGTCGTCCTTGGTGATCAGGTAGAGGAAGATCTCATTGCCCATCAACTCGGTCACATCCACCTTGGCGCTCATGTCGGATTCCAGGATGCCGGGCGGCGTAAACTCCTTGGAATGAATGTCTTCCGGGCGAATGCCGAAGATGACTTCCTTGCCCTTGTGCTCGCGCCAGTGCGCTGGCCTTGGGTTCCGGCACTTCGAGGCGGAAACCGCCGGCGTTGATCTCAAGCTTGCCGTCGCTCTCGACCAGGGTGGCGTCGAAGAAGTTCATGCTCGGGCTGCCGATGAAGCCGCCGACAAAGACGTTGTTCGGATGGTCGTAGAGGTTCTGCGGCGAATCGATCTGCTGCAGGAGGCCATCCTTCATGACGGCAATGCGGGAGGCCATGGTCATGGCCTCGACCTGGTCATGGGTCACGTAGATGAAGGTGGTGGCCAGGCGCTGGTGCAGACGGGTGAGCTGGGCACGGGTCTGCACACGCAGCTTGGCATCCAGGTTGGAGAGCGGCTCGTCAAAGAGGAAGACGGCCGGTTCACGCACAATGGCACGACCCACAGCCACACGCTGGCGCTGACCACCGGAGAGCTGCTTCGGCTTGCGATCCAGCAGATGGCCGATATCCAGAATGTCGGCCGCTTCCTTCACGCGGCGGTCGATGTCAGCCTTGGGCGTCTTGCGCAGCTTCAGGCCAAAGGCCATGTTGTCGTAGACGCTCATGTGCGGATAGAGCGCGTAGCTCTGGAACACCATGGCGATGTCGCGATCCTTGGGCGGCACGTCGTTCACCACACGATCGCCGATCATGATGTTGCCTTCGCTGATCTCTTCCAGGCCGGCCAGCAGACGCAGGCTCGTCGTCTTGCCACAACCGGACGGGCCGACAAAGACCAGGAACTCCTTGTCCTCGACCTCAATGTTCAGGTCGTTGACAGCCACAACATCACCAAATCGCTTGTAGACATGATCAAATGTTACACTAGCCATTTAGGTTTTTCTCCTTTGGGTCAGAGAAATACAGGATTTTTTGCTTTCCATAATGGAGAGGCAATTCGCTTCTAAAGTATAGCACAGTACAAATTCGGTTGGCAACCTAAGAAAATGCGTCCGAAATCTTACGAATGGAAGCGTAGTTTTCGCCACTCTTCATCAAAATCCATCGCTTCATCGAACTCCTGCTTGACCTGCGCCATCAGCTCCGGCTGGGTCAGCAGATCGACCGCAGTCAGGGCCATGGCCTTGGCCGAGCGGATCAACGCATCGTGGCCGCGCTGGCTGGCCGCCGCCTCGGCAAATTCCGGCGTGTGGCCGCCCGTGCCCGGATCGGCAATCACGACATAGGGGTGGATCGACGGCACGACCTGGCTGACGTTGCCCATGTCGCTGGATCCCATGCGCTCGCCAGGCAGCGGTTCCTGCACATCTTCGCCCAGCGGCACGATGTTTTCGGCAAAAAGGCGCGCCATGGTCGGATTGGCGATGCGGTTGGCGTAGTGGGTGAAATGCTTGTACTCCATGGTCGCGCCCGCGCCCAAGGCCCCGGCCTCAGCGCAGCGGATAACCTTCTGCAGCACCTCGAACGAGGCTTCCGATGATGCGGCTCGCACGCTGAACGAAGCCGCGGCATACTTGGGGACAATGTTGGCCGCGTCGCCGCCATGGGTGATGATGCCGTGAATGCGCACGTCAGGCGTCAGGTGTTGGCGCAGGGCGTTGATGTTGTTGAAGGTCTGAATGCAGGCGTCCAGCGCGTTGATGCCCAGATCGGGGGCGGCGGCGGCATGGGCAGTCTTGCCGAAAAACTCGAAGTCGACCTTGTTGGAAGCCAAGGTGCCACGCGTCGTCATCGCCTTTGTGCCAGGATGGATCATCATGGCTGCGTCAACGCCGTCAAAGACGCCCCGCTCGACCATGATCACCTTGCCGCCGCCCTTTTCCTCTGCCGGCGTGCCGATGAGCATGACTGTGCCGGGCAGTTCCTCGCGGATCGATTGGACAGCCAGGGCTGCGCCCGTCGCCGCCGTGCCGATGATGTTGTGACCACAGGCATGGCCCAGACCGGGCAAAGCGTCGTACTCGGCGACAAAGGCAACGGTCGGCCCCGGCCGGTCGCAGTCGCTGACGGCCACAAAAGCGGTCTCCAGGCCGGCCACGCCCCGATCCACCTGATAGCCCGCCTCTTCAGCCGCGCCGGACAGCAGCGCCATCGATTCGTACTCTTCAAATGCAAACTCAGGATTGGCATGCAGCGTCATGCTCATCTCGATCAGTCGTCGCGATGCTCATCCACATAGTTCGCTGGACCCGTTGCTGCCTTCAGTGTTCTAGCCACATTTGGGGTGCTCACGAATATTCGGTCGTCCATTGGACGACTTCTGATGGAATCTGCTCGCGGTCATTGAATCTTGCGCGGATCCAGCGCGTCGCGCAGGCCGTCGCCGATGTAGTTGATGGAGATCACGGTCAGGAAGATCATCAGGCCGGGGAAGAAGGCCATCCACCAGTTGCCTTTGCGCATCTCGTCCTGGGCCGCGTTGAGCATGTTGCCCCAGGTCGGCGTCGGCGGCTGGACGCCAAAGCCGAGAAAGCTGAGCCCCGATTCGGCGATGATTGAGCCGGCCACCAGCAGGGTGGCCGCCACGATGATCGGCGTGGCTGTGTTGGGCAGCACATGGCGAAAGACGATGCGCATGTTGCCGATGCCGAGCGGTACGCGCCGCCTCAACAAATTCCTTCTCCTTCAGGCCCAGAAATTGACCACGCACCAGCCGCGCCACGCCGGTCCAGGAGAGGATGCCCAGGATCAGCACGATGCCGCCCACGCCGCCATAGGCGGTGAAGATGGGCACCTCCAGGCTGCGCATCAGCAGCGACATGATGATGAGCATGAAGATACGCGGCAGCGAGATAAAGAGATCGGTGATGCGCATCAGCAGATTGTCGACGTCGCGCCGCCGTAGTAGCCGGACATCGAACCGATCAGCGTGCCGATGGTCACCCCGACCACCGTGGCCATCAGGCCGATGCTCAGGGAAATGCGTCCTCCGTAGAGGATGCGTGTGAACATGTCGCGCCCCAAGCGTATCCGTGCCCATGGGGTGTTCGAGACTGGGCGGCTCGCGACGCTCGCGCATGCTGCTCTTCTCCGGATCATAAGGGCTGAGCCAGGAGACTGAAGACTGACGCCAAAGATCATGCAGGCGAGCACGATCACACCGACCATGGCCATGTGATGACGACGAAAGTGACGCCAGATCATGCTGCGCATGGAGCGCTCTTTGTAGGGTTGGCCGGTCAGATCAACGGACGTTGTCGCTGCCGTCATGGTCGCTCCCACAGAGATCGTTCGGGCCGGAAACGTCCAGTCAATGATCGTCTAGTCATAGGTGACACGCGGGTCGAGATAGGCATAGAAGATATCTGCCAATAAGTTGAAGAGGATGATCAGCACTGCATTGATCATGACAATGCCCATGAGCATGGGATAATCGACACGCTGGGCTGAGCGATAGAAGAGCCGCCCCATGCCCGGCCACGAAAAGATCGTCTCCGTGAAGAGCGCGCCGCCGAAGAGCAGCGGCAGTTCCAGCGCAATCACCGTGATCACCGGGGTGATGGCGTTCTTGATGGCATGGTACCAGATCACGCGTCGCTCTGCCAGCCCCTTGGCCCGCGCCGTGCGGATATAGTCCAGGTGGATGACTTCCAACATCTGACCGCGCATGTAGCGCGTGTAGGTGCCGGCCCCGTACAGCGCCAGCATGGTCACGGGCAGGATCATGTGCTGGATCCGTTGCCAGAGGGTCGGATCGTCGACGCCGTAGGGCGCCATGCCGCCGCCGGGCATGAGCGGCGCGCAATCCGCGCAGTCGGTGAAATTGGACAAGGCAAATCCTGTCGTTGGGCTGACCGGATTGTTGAGCCAGACGTTGAAGACAATGATCAGGATCAGACCAAACCAGAAAATCGGGAATCGCCTGTCCGACAAAGGCCATGAAGGTGGCCACATGATCAAAGAGCGAGTATTGCCTGAGCGCCGAAAGAATACCGATGGGGATGGCGATCAGCAGGGTCACGAAGATGCGAGACCGACATCAACTTCAGCGTATTGGGCAGCCGTTCGCCGATCTCGGCCAGCACGGGTCGCCGTGTGGCATTGCTATAGCCCCAGTCGCCCACAATGATGCGGCCTGGCCCAGGCCAGATAGCGTTCGTGGATCGGGCTTGATCCAGGCCCAGTTGCTCTTCAAGACGCGCAATGTCTTCCGCGGTTAGATTGGGGTTTTCCTCAAAGGCCGACGTCGGCCCGCCCGGCGCCAATGAGATCAGGCCGAAGACGACCATGCTGATGACGATCAGAAGGGGAATCGCCTGCAACAGACGGCGGATGATATATCCGGAAATAGGACACCTCCTGCCGCATCGGGCGGCTGGATGAACAATCGTACATGTATCGGTCGTTGACGAATTGTCGAGCCAAAGATCGCAGACTTCTGGTGGGATGACCGGGTGACAAGTGTGACGAGTCGCGTTTTCACCCGGTCACCTTGTCACCGTGCTCATTCGTGATGCTAGAGACGACTGAACTCGCAATTACTGGCCTACCGTCGATCTATTCAACGGCCCAATCGGCGGCGTTCCAGGTGATGCTGTTCTGGAAGACGTTCACGTCGAAGCCGGCGAGGTTGCTGCGCGACAGATGGATCTCGCCACGATCATAGAGGTAGATGTGGGGCAGTTCGGCGTCGATCTGCTCGCAGGCGATCTGGTAGCTGGCCTTGCGCGCATGCCAGGTCCGGCGTGGCGCCGGCAGCCTCGATGGCGGCGCTGGCCTCATCGTTGACCCAACGGCTGTAGTTGAAGCCGTTGCCGCCATTGGCCTCGGTCGGCATCTTGTCCTTGTGGAAATAGCCGTCCATCTGGGACTGGGGATCGATGGTGTCGCTGGTGGTGTACATCAGAATGTCGAAGTCACCATGCTTGCGGAAGGCGCCGCTGGCCCAACTGCCGAAGAGCTCGGAACTGGGCACATTCTCGATGTTGAACTCAACGCCGATCTCGTCCATCATTCCAAGCACCAACTGCTGCGACTCCTCGCGCAGTTGATTGCCGGATGTGGTCTGGTACTTGAGACTCAACGGTGTGCCTTCTTCGGCGTACATACAGCCGTTACACTCGCGCACGCCGTCGCCGTCTTCATCGGTGAAGCCGGCTTCGTCCAGCAGCGCCATGGCCTTTTCCGGATCGTACTCGGAGTCAGCAATGTCACACTTGGACCAGCCCAGGCTCAACTCGCTGACACCGACGTTGGTCTGGCCAAAGAGCAGCTCATCGACGAGGAACTGCTTGTCGATGCCGTATTGGATGGCCTGACGCACGCGCAGGTCGCCCAGCAGCGGGTGCGGGTTGTTGAGCGGGTCGTCGGTGGCGTCAATCGCCGGGTCGGCCAGATTGATCAGCAGGCGTTCGGTACCCAGGCCGGCCTTGGCGTTGACGGTGACATCCGGATTGTCTTCAAACTCGGGCACATCGGCTTCGGTCAGATCCCAGAGCACGTCGATTTCACCGGAGGTGATCAGCGCCTTGCCGACTTCGCGGCTGGGGATGATGCGGGCAATGATCTTGTCGACCATCGGCTTGTCCGGTAGTCACGGTAGTTCTCATTGGCCACCAGGACCATCTGGTCGCCGGAGACCCATTCCTGCAACACGAAGGGACCCGTGCCCAGGAAGCCGTCCCAGTTGAAGTCCCAGTTGACCATGTCCGCCGGCTCGCCGGTGGCATGGCGCGGGATGACATACTGGAAGGTGCTCAGGAAGGGTGCGTAGAACTCATCATAGGTCGTCACGACCGTGTAGTCATCAGGACATTCAACGGATGCGATGGCCGACAGATTGGTCGTGTTGACGGCGCCGGAATCCGGATTGTTGGCTACTTCCCAGGTGAAGAGCACGTCGTCACAGGTGAAGGGCTCGCCGTCGGACCAGACCACATCCTCGCGCAGGGTGTAGGTCACGGTCAGGCCATCCTCGGAAATCTGGCCGTTCTCAACGCTCGGCACTTGGGTGGCCAGTTCCGCATAATACTCGCCGTCAGAGTTGGCGTCGATCAGCCCTTCTTCGACGAAGTTGGCCGCTTCATTGGCAACCGTCTGCGTTCTGATCAGCGGATTCAGAATCTCAGGCTCCTGATAGAAACCGACGATGATGGTCTTCTCGCCTTCTTCGGCCGGCGCTTCTGCGTCCGCGGCAGCGCCCTCTTCGGCGGGTGCTGCCTCCGGCGCGGCGGCCGGCGCACAGCCTGCGAATGCAATGGCGAGCACGGCCAGCGCCGCGATGATGAGGAACCACTTGCTACGTCTATTCACGTCTTGCCTCCTGTAGATTGAGTATGGTGGAAATGTTTTGTCAACAATCGGTCAATTGACACTACACGCACTTGATGCAGATCGGTGCTCTCACTCCAAATATTGGGAACAGGGGCTTTCCAAGCAGACATAGGAGCTTTTTCGGATTCACCAGAGACACGGGGAACCCGACAGACCGCTGTTCCGCAGTATAAAAGATCGCTTGGTAGACTGTCAATCGCGTCCTCGGTGAGTAAGCCCGCTTACACAAAAATCTTCTTGCATGGATCGCCAGCATCGTGGCGGCTCCGATGCTTGAGGAAAGTCGGTTCGCACACGTCTAGAGACTGGAGTGACGCGCTTGCCGATTCTCAGTCTGCCGGGACAAACTCACCCAGCGGGACGTAGCCCGGCGGTGGCGTCAGTTCAAGTGGAGGAGGCGCCTCTTCATCGAGAAGCTGCTGTTGAAACTCGAAGAAATTCCAGACGATGCGACTGACATTCTTCATGGCCTCGTTGCTGGTCTCCCAGTCCATCCAGCCCTCCCGAAAGAGGAAGACACTCAGGACATAGGGACCGGTCGGCCCCCAGATCAGCCCGACATCGCTGTGCGACTCGAACGCAAAGCCATGCTTGTGTACGATCCACGCCTCATCGATCTTGGGCAGACCGGACCAGATCAGTTCCTGAAACTCGTCGTGGCCCATGTAGAAGAGGATGTGTTTGCACTCTTCCGGCGTTATTTCTTCGGGGAAGGTGTCGATAAGCAGGCCGTGACCTTCGGTGCACTCGTAGATGGCGGTCAGGAGTCGGCCCATGTCCCGCGGGGTGGATTGCAGATTGGTATCGGCGTTGGTGGTCCAGTCATCACGCTGATTGCCCGGCGTCGGGATCTGCGCCAACTGGGTCTGCGACATCGTAGCCCGACTGCATGTAGGTGCTCTCAAAGCCGAGTTGGCGCATAAAATCGGTGAAACGCCGCGCCCCTGTGGCAATGTCGCCGTCACCCAATTGTTTGAGTAGCAGATTGGCGGCGAAGTTGTTGCTCTCGCCCAGGGCAAAGTCGATCCACTGGCCGATCTCGCGACTGGCCTGATTGTCCGGCGTGATGCCGTCGATCTGCTGCATGACGGCCGAGACAATGCCGATCTTGAGCGTCGACATGCCGGAGAAGGCGACCTCGTCGTCCACATGGGCCTCTTCCCCCGTGCCAATGTCGCGCACGTAGACGGCGGCAAATCCGGGAAATGAAGAGAGATAGTCGTCGATTGCCCTGCCCAGATCATCCATGCTTGGGAGGGTCCGACGGCGTCTCGATCAGCGCAAGTTCGACCATCTCGATCCTCTTCACTGATGAGTGCATCAATCACCACGGGGATGCTGGCATCGATGTCCAGTTGATAGCCCGGCGACCCCGCGTTCCACTGCCAGTCCCTGGTGGCCGCGCCCACGTAGTCGGGCGGCAGATCGGCCGTCGCCGGGCCGACGCCATCCTGCCAGACTTCGCCGGGCGGCAGCACGCGTGCCGGCTGGGGCGGGTGGTTCTGCTCAGCGGCCACAGACTCAAGCCAGGCGCGCAGTTTGTCCTGGTCCAGCATGTAGCGAACGGGGACATCCCGGCGCTGTTGCTCCAGGCCCACGGCGTGGCGCAGGGCAATGTCGAGGAAATCGGAGCCTTCCAGATATTGGCCGGCCTCGGCGATCATCTGGTCGACGTCGATGTAGAAGTCGACCGTGGACGGCTCAAGCACCAGCCGTTGATCGTCGAAATAGACGGCAATCGGCTCGCTGTAGGCGCGTTCCAGGTGCGCGCGGATCTCGTCCACCGCCTTGACGTCGCTCATGTCCAGGCCGCCCAGATAGACGCCGGGCGCCACCGGTTCGGCCGAGACTTTGAAGCGCGTGTAGATGGGGAAGATGGCGAGGATTGCGATTAGGAAGAGGACGAAGGTGATAAATTTGCGCACAGTGAGTTCTCAGCCTATCCTGCTGCACCTATGAGGCAGCGAACCGGACACGATCCTCTGACACCACGCCAAACGCATCGGGCAATCTTCCAGCGTAATAATTGATGAGCTGCTCGACAACAGTTACTTTGTTTGCCATTCGCTCATCGTCCAAGCGCAGAAGGATGACACCAGAGTGAGATACTCTGTTTCGAAATATCATCTCGCCGAAATCTTTGTCAGTGGTGATGATGATTCTTGTTTCTCTGACTGATTGAGAAAGCAGACTCGCGTCGTTCGCTCCTCTAGCGTCGTCGAAAGACCGAGAAAACATCGTGCCCTTGTTCGGTCAACCAATGAGCCACACCGGGGCCAGTCGCACTCATCATACGAGAAACCTCATTATGCGGATTCCGCCGATAGTGGCAGGAACGAACTGTCACCAATGGTCTTGGTCGCGAACAGCAGACAGGCTTGAATGTCTTCCACCTCAAGGCCGATATATTCATCGACAATTTCCTGTTTCGTCGCACCATGTGCCAGCAAGTTGAGGATATATTCCACAGTCAGTCGAGTGCCCCTGATGATGCGGCTTGCCAACCATGATTCCTGGGTCAATGCTGATACGCTCAAGAAGTTGCTGATCCGTCATACTTTTCCTCACATTGTCCAAAGCTACTCCCACTCTATCGTCGCCGGCGGCTTGCTGCTGATATCATACACGACGCGGTTGACGCCGTCTACCTCATTGACGATGCGGCTGCTGACCCGCGCCAGCAGATCGTAGGGCAGGCGCGCCCAGTCGGCGGTCATGAAGTCGTCGGTGGTGACGGCGCGCAGGGCCAGCGCGTTGCCGTAGGTGCGGCCGTCGCCCATGACGCCGACGCTGCGCACGGGCAGGAGCACGGCGAAGACCTGGCTGGTCGAGCGATACTGGCCGGCGTTGCGCAGCTCTTCCAGGAAGATGGCGTCGGCGTCACGCAGCGTCTCCAGCCGCTCCCAGGTCACCTCGCCGATGATGCGAATGCCCAGCCCCGGCCCTGGAAAGGGATGGCGCCAGACGATCTCTTCCGGCAGGCCCAGTGCCTCGCCCACGGCGCGCACCTCGTCCTTGAACAACAAACGCAGCGGCTCGATCAGCTTGAAGGTCATGTCCTCGGGCAGACCGCCCACGTTGTGGTGGGTCTTGATGGTGCGCGCGTTCTTGGTGTCGTCGCCGCTGGCCGACTCGATGACGTCGGGGTAGAGCGTGCCCTGGGCCAGATAGGCCGGCGAATCGACGCCCCAATCCAGGGCCAGCCGGGCCGCCTCCTCCTCGAAGACGCGGATGAAGCGGTTGCCGATCAGCTTGCGCTTGGTCTCCGGGATCGGAGACGCCGGCCAGATCGGTGAGGAAGTCCTCCTTGGCATCGACGGCCACCAGGTGCATGCCCTGGTGGCGCTCGAAGGTGTCGACGACCTGCTCAGACTCGCCCTTGCGCATGAGGCCGTGGTCGACATAGACGCAGGCCAGCCGGTCGCCGATGGCCCGAAAGACCAGTGCGGCCGCCACCGAGCTGTCGACGCCGCCGCTCAGTCCGCAGATGACATGGCCTTCTTCGCCGACCTGATCGCGGATGCGTGCCACCGTCTCCTGGATGAAGTTGCCCGGCAGTCCAGTCGCCGACGCAGCCGCAGATGCGCTTGACGAAGTTTTCCAATACCTGGCCGCCCTGGGGCGTGTGGACCACCTCCGGGTGGAACTGGATGCCGTAGAGACGCCGCGATTCATCGGCGATGGCGGCCAGCGGCGAGTTTGCGCTGTGGGCGATGGCCAGGAAGCCGTCGGGCAGGCGTTCGACGCGGTCGCCGTGGCTCATCCAGACTTGCAGCGAGCCGGGCAGATCGGCAAAGAGCGGGTTGTCGGCTCCTGCCTGACGTCCGCGGACATCGACCGTGGCCGAGCCATACTCGCGCTCGGTGCTGGGCGAGACCTGGCCGCCCAGCGTGTGGGCCAGAAGTTGCAGGCCGTAGCAGATGCCCAGCACCGGCACGCCGGCGTCGATCACGCCGGCCGGCAGCGTGGGCGCGCCGGTTTCGTAGACGCTGTTGGGGCCGCCGGAGAGGATGATGCCGGCCGGGTTCAGTCGGGGCAGCAATTCATCGGCCCGGTCCCAGGAGATCAGTTCGGCGTAGACCTGCTTCTCGCGCACGCGCCGGCAGATCAACTGGCTGTATTGGCTGCCGTAGTCGAGCACGGCGATGGTTTGGTGTTGCATGAAGTAGCCCTCGCAGAAGCGGTGTTCAGTAGTTCACGATCTGGTAGAAAGCGAGATTCTTCGCTGGCCCTTTGCCAGAGTGATGTGGTCGGAAAGACCCGCTCAGAATGACAAATCGTGAACCACGGTGTTGGCGATGAGTTGATAACAATTCCTTGCCTTTTGTCATCCTTGCCGGAAATGAGCCCGTGTAAACCTGGCAAGTTCATTGGCCATTGTATCGCAAGAGGGATGCGGCAACAATCAATCCTGACTCCAAGCGCGATCTCGACAGGTGTACCCATCGATAACAACATTGACACGCCACTCGTTCCCAACATAGAATCGTGCCAGCATTCGTGATACTCACCGCTGGGTGAGCAACGATTTGAAGGAGACGAACAATGAGCAAATCGCAAAAAGGAAAGAAGAAGGGCCAACGCCGGCCAAACCTTTCGCCATTGACGATGCTGCGTCCTCGAGTGGATGGGCTTTGGGGCAATCCTGAGTGGGCGGATCTTGACGAATCCACACAACAGGCGGATCTTGTCGCGCTGACCAAGGGCATTGAGGCGATTGATTTTCTGCCGGTACTGGCAAAGGCCTATGCTGCGGCTCCGGCGCCTGCTCAGAAAAGTCTGGCCCAGTCACTTCCCGACTGGTTGTTGGCCAAAGGGTTTGTCGACGACTTGCAGACGGCGATCGAACGACATCTCTTTGCGCCGGAGGATGCCTCGACGGCCATGGCCTGGCTGCAAGCGACGGGCGTCGACACCTCGCAGATAGAAGAGGAATCGAGCACCTTCTATCAGGCCTTCATCGGCAACGACGACATGGGATCACAGGGGACGTTCGCGCTCTTCTGGTACACGAGCTTCCGGCGCGACCGTGTCAGAGGGTTCAGCATGCTGATCGACTACAATCCGCCCTGGGAAGGGGCGGCCAAAGATGTTGCTGTCTTGCCCCAGGCTGCGCCTCAAAAGGCGGTTCAAAACTTCCGTTCTCTCTGGCAGGAAAGAGGACTCGACCTGAAGTCCTTGGATCCTATCGAAGCAAAGACGCTTGTCCTCAACCTCTTCCTGGCCAACCGAAAAGAGGGCATTCGGCTGCATCGGGACATCGCAGCGCTGCGCGACGAGTTCGCTCAGCATCTATTCTCGCTGCCGGACGGCCCCGAGACGCCACTGTTCACCATCGAAGATTTCGATGAGTTGACACACGAGGGGAAGAGCGCGGAATCACTCATGATGTACGAGCAGACAGTGGGGCGGCACGTGCGCATGGAGGATGGCACAGAGTTGCTGGTCATGGGTTCGGACGATGACTTCTTGCTTGACGACTGAGTTCTCTACAGATTCCGATAGACGTCGCGCCGGTGACGAACGCGGAGCACGAGCACAATCAGCCGATCATCATCAATCTCGTAGAGAACCCGATATTCACTTACGCGGATGGCATATTGATCCGCGCCCTTCAGTTTTTTGCACCCGTCCGGACGAGGATCGACGACAAGATGACGGATAGCGGCTTGTACCTGTTGTTGGACACGGGATGGCAAACGCCTAATCTCTTTGACGACGCTGCGCTTGATCTCAAGCTGGTACACTGCTCAACTCAGCCTCGAATGCTGCCAACGAGATTGTATCGTCCTGACCGGTCAACAATTCGATCTTGGCTTCAAGCGCTGCGACAGAGTCGGACAGATCCTCCAGTTCGGCCATCAGTTGATTCCACTGCCCGGGATCGATCATCATGGCAGCCGGTTTGCCGTGTTGTGTCAACAAGATCGGTCCCTGTTGTAACTGCACTAAAATCTCGTTCTGCCGATTGCGCATCTGAGTGATGGGGCTGATCTGAGGCAATGGGTACATCACAGGTCCTCCTTGATACCGTGTCAAAGGAGCATCTTCTTCAGACATCTCCCTGATCAACGAAGCGATGACTCTATAGTGTCACTATGTTGCCATTATAAAGTCGTGTCGCAGAATCGTCAATGGCGAGGAATCGATGAGTTCTGCAAAAATGAAAAACAACCACGGATTACACGGATTACACGAATTACACGGATTTTTCACTGGAGGAAATCCGTGGCAAAGCTACTTCTTGCAGCAGAGTCATCGATTGAACGACATCATTTATTCGGCGGGATCGACCGCCAACGAATACTCGGCCAGTTCGGTGGTGGCGGGCGCCAGGGCGCTGATGGCCAGAACGGCTGTTTTGTCGTCGCCCAATCCCTCCACCTTGAAGCGCGCCGTACCGTCAGCGCCGACGGCAATACGCCGTACGACCTGCAGGCGGTTATTTTCCAGTTCCATCACCTGCACCAACCATTGCTGGTCGAGATGATTGTCGGTCAGCAGCCAGCCTTCGCTGATCCAGCCGTCGTCGCCCTGCTCAAAATCGGACGCATAGTCGATGGCCGGAATGCGAACGTCGTCCACAAACCAGCCGCTGGCATTGACCGCGTCGTCGGTCACATATTCGAAGCGAACCCAGATCTCTTCGCCGGCGTAGTCGCTGAGGTCATAGTTTTCCGTGACCCAGACAGAGGTATCGCCATTTTCCCCTTCGCTGCTCCGTCCTGAGTACGCAGGACCAAAGCTGTTGCCGGTCGGATTCTCGGTGGATGTGCGTTGGCCGGGCAGGATATCCCACTTGACGCCGTCGCGGCTGGCGAGCACGTAGCCATAGTCGTAGTCGGGCTCGATGTCCCACCAGAGTGCAGCCTCCATCGAGAGCGGCTCGCCCGGATCGACCGACCGCAGATCGAAGCGGCGGGTGAGTCGGGCATCGCTATCCTCGCCACGATTGCCCCACCAGGCATAGTCGCCGCTGTGGGCATCGGCGCCGGCGAGACTTGTCTCCGCCTGGCCACGAAAGTCAACTTCGACATCGCCCTCGCCTTTCAGCAGCACGTAGTCGGCGCCGTAGTTGCTGACCGTGGCCGTGAACGGTTCAACCGGGTAGACATCCAGAAGTGTGTCCACTTTGGGCGCCGCCTGCTCAAACAGCCGGTAGCCGTACACGCCATCCTTGCCCAGGGCGTTGGGATCATCGACATAGTTGGCGACCACCCAGTCGGCAAAGACATCGACAAACCGTTGCTCGTAGCCGGCTTCGGTCAGCACGGCGTCGATGCTGGCGATGCCATTGGCCGGATGGGCAACCAGGGCGCGCGTCATTTCGGGGCCGAATCGTTGTGCGAAATAGGCCACAAAAAGGTAGGCGCTGCCGTAGTGCTCGGCATTGCTGGCCGTGCTGTCGCCCCACGTATTGAGCTGCGTGTCCGGCGTCGATGCAAATGTGCGGGCAAATTCGGTGTCAGGCTCGTAGCCGGCGACCTCCTGGGCAAACTCGCTCAGCCCTTCGTTGAGCCAGGTCTCCTCATTGCGATCTTTGTACCAGTGGACCATGTGCTGAAACTCGTGTGCCAGCACGGTCTCGTAGTACTCATAATCGCGTGATGCGTTCAGCCAACTCAAGTTGATGTAGAACATCTCCTTCTCGTTGGAGAATGGATTGGCCAGCCGGCTGTATTGGTCGGCGCTGCTGTAGTAGCCGGCGATGCCTGAACCCAGATCGGCGGCATGCAGAATATGCAGGCGTGGATCGTTGTCGACGCCGGGACTCCAGGCATTGCCGAAAAAAGTCGACTTCGGCCGGATAACTGTTCTGGCTGAAACGATCCGTGGAGGCGACGATCTCATCGTGATCATAGTCGCGCCCCGATTCGACCCAGATGTAGGCAGCGTCGGTCTTGTGCACCAGCTCCGCCGAAATCTCGAAGTTGTCGTTGTTGTCCAGGTTATGAACCCAGAACGCGATCTCCTCGCCGATCTGATAGTCCGCGGCCGATTCGCTGACCACGATCGGGATCTCGTCGATGGCCGGGTCGAGCCGGATGGCCAGATCGCGCAGATCTCGGGTGGGGACCACCACCGCGGCAAGCTGTTCCTCAGTCGTGAGCGGTGCGCCTTCAGGATGGTGCCAGCGGCGAGAGCGGCACCGGCGCGGCCATGAAGCCCTGGCCAGGCTTGACTGAGCTGGTCGTGTCCGGTGTGGACGTAGCCGCAGGCCGCTCGGCACGTAACGGTTCCGGCGTGTCTGAACAGGCGGTCAGCAGCCACAGGCTCAATATCGAACACCCGATCAACAGCCTCAATGCTCGTTTGTTTGTTTTACGTTCCAATGTGTTTTTGCCTCATCTATGGCCAATCATTTCACGGGGCCACTATAGCACAGCGTTTTTTCACTATCAATTCAACGTTGGAGCGGGGGAATTGGTTGCGGAGCGAAGAATGGCTTTTGCCAAGGCATACGTTGGGTTTGATCCACAAAGGGACACAGAGATGCACGAAGATGCGCAAAGGTGCACAAGAAAACTGACTTGCACAAACCATTCTGTGCTTTTCTTTGTGTTTTCTTCGTGCATCTTCGTGGATCAAAACCCATCCCCCCAGCCCTAGAACAACGCCTTCCACAAAGAGACCGCACACTGCTCCGTATCGACGATGACCAAATGGATCTGATCGTCGATGATCACCGCGTCGATACCCGTGGGCCGTTCCAGCACGCCGACATAGGCGAACTGGGCCATGGGGCGACCGTCGGCCCGATGATAGAAGATCGTCTGGCGGGCAGGGTCGCTGAGGAAGAAGGTGCCATCGTCCAGATCGGCAAGCTGCGGACCATCCAGCGTCGACGTGCGTTCGATCGCGATCATGCTGCCCTCTGTGTTGAGATCCCACAGCCGCCCATCCTCGGCCGTGATCGACCAGAGCGCTCGCTCCGTGGCGATGGCGTCGACGGGCTGGCCCCGACCGATGCCGCTGTCAGCTCCGCCGTAGATCGCCAGCGTCTGACCGTCGGGCGTCAGAAGCACGATGCGCCCGCCGCCCGTGTCGGTGACGAGTAGTTCGCCACGCGACGAGATGGAGAGGCCGCGTGGTCGATAGAAGCTTGTGTCTATCGAAATCGACGCCATCTCGCCGGTCTCTGTGTCGACACGGTGCAGCGGTGCGCCCACCGAGTCGAGCACGATCAGATATCCATCCTGATCGATATCGACGTCGTGGGGTTCTTCAAATGCTTCGTTGACAATCGACTCTAGCCGGTTGCCGTCCAGATCGAAGACTGCCACGCGCCGGTTGCCGCTGTCAGCAACGTAGATGCGTGACGCCGGTGCGTCAATCACCACGCCATGGGGACCGTTGAGTTGGTCTTCGTCGGGGCCGCAACTGCCGCCGACCTGCCAGAGTCTGCTCAAGCGCCAACGGCGGCAAGTCCTGTGGCGGCAGAATGATCGCTGCCTGTCGCAACGCAGATCCCTGGGAGAGAGCAAAATCGTCGCTGCCCAGCCGGGTATCGGTCAGCGGCAGGGGCCGGCGGCATGGCCAGGTCCGCCGGTTCAAGCTCGGCGCTCAGCGGTCTGAGGTAGATGCTGGAGAGCGCACCGGGAAAGCTGCCCGGCGCTTGCCAGAGCACTTGCAGGGGCGATGCCCCGGTCGACGATCCGCTCGCCGCGCCGGGTGACGCGTCGGACGACGGCGCATAGTCTATCTGAATGTTATGCCAGCCCTCTTCCAGATAGATGAGTCCCTCGGCATAGTCGAGTTCGCTTTCGCCTCGGCTCGAGGCATACTGCTGACCGGCAGGTTCTCGACCACCAGTTGATCGTCGACCAACAGCCGCGTGTAGCCGTTCCCCAGCGTGGCCAGCAGGTATTCGCCGGCACGATTGGCCGCCAACATGCCGGTCCAACGTACGCTGTAGGCATCGGGAAGGTCCGGCGGCGGCTGATCGAAACGCTGATCCTTGCGCAGCATGATCGCAGGCGGCTGGAAGGTGGCGCCCGAGAAATAGGCGCCTGTCAGGCCGAGATTTGGCAGTGGACGGGTCACCAACGACGTCCGGGGGATGACCTCATCGATGTCGCCCGGTCGTGTCCAGCGCAGCGAAAGAGGAGCCGGCGTCGGGCCGCTCTCGTAGCGCATGTCGATCCGATAGATGCCCTCGGCCAGCAGTTCTTCATTCTCGATCATGCCGAGTGAACTATCGAGCACAACGCGGTTGTCGAGCAGCAGCGTGAAGACAGTCTCCGCTTTGTTGTCGCCGTCCACACCATCGACTGAAAAACGGTAGGTCCCGCCCTCGGGCACGTGCAGCGAGCCTTGCCACTCGGCCACAAAGGGCGGCTGCGGCGAAAAGGACTGGGTCCAGTCGAAGGCCAACGGGCCGTCGCGCCGGTCCATGAGCAACTCGGGTTCAAGCGTGTCGCTGAAATAGGAGCCGACCAGGCCGGGCCAGAGCCGATCCTCTGCCGCGGCGGTGACCGTGTAGAAGAGAAGCTGCCCGGCCTCCTCATCGAAGTGCGGCTCTGCCGATGAGTTGGGGAAGTAGGCCCGCAGCAGATCGAGCAGCGATTGGTCGCCGCCCCGGATCAGAAAACGCTGGACCGTGCTGTCGCCGCCTGCAAACAGTGCACTCTCTAGGGAAGAAAGTGGCCGCACGCTCCCTTCCTCAACCCAGTCGACGCTCTGCAACTGAAGCGCCGGATTTTCGAACAGCGACGGCGGCACGTAGATGACTGTGCCCTCCTCAACCGCGGTCTCCAGATAGGCCAGCATGGCGGCATCGGCCGTGTCATTCGCCGCAGATCCGCCTTGATTGAGTCCATCCCAGAGCGCACTGACCCCGGAGCCGCCGGCCAGGACCACGAGCAGAAGAGCCGTTGCCACCAGATAGGCCGGCCGCACCAGCGATCGCCACAGGTCGACCGTGATCGTCAACAGTTGGTCGGCGGCCAGGGTCGCGGCGACGATGCCGAAGGGCAGAAGCGGCAGAAACAGCGCGGACAGAGATAACGATGCCGATTCGATTTGCCAGGCCAGGGAGAGCGCAATCAAGACAACCCCGGCCAACAGCGTAGCCATCGCAGGCCGCAGGACGAAGCGCAGCATGTAGCCGAGGCCCAGCATGGCCAGCGCCAAGGTCAGCCAATTGGCCACGACGAGGTCGCCGGACAAATTCGCGCTGTTCAACCAAGCGTCCACAAGCGGGCGTGTCGAGAGCCGCGCCTGAAAAATGGCCAGTCCACTCGTCTGTTGAAAGACCGGGGTCAGCGAGATGGCGATGGCCGTGACAACCAGCAGCAGCGCCGGCGCATAGAGTCGGCGACGTTGAGCCGCAGGCGACCACAGCGATGGCGACGGCCCACAGCCCGACAGCCAGGGCGAGGCCAGGCTCGGCGACGACGACAGCGCCCAGCGTCAAACCGGCCGCCACCCACCAGCGCCGATCGCGGCTGGCCAAGGCATGCAGCAGCGCCCACAGGCTCAGCGTGATGAAGAAGGCGACGGCGATTCCCGGCTCGGCCGTGCGCCCGGCGCCGATATGCCACGGACTGAGCGCCAGCAGCCACGCGCCGATCAGCGCGCTTTCGACGGTCACCAGTCGCTTCAGGGCCAAAAAGACAAAGAGCAATGTGGCGATGCCGAAGAGGGCTGCGCTCAGGCGCAGGCTCAAGACCGCGTTGTCGGTGAACAGAAAGGCCGCCTGCGCGGCCGCAGAGAAGGGGTCGAACCACAGCCCTTGGCCGGCTTGACTCAACTGCAACGCATCCACGCACTCGCGGCCGATACAGGCAGCGGGCACTGAACCCAATTGCCACAATCGCAGAAAAGCGCCAACCGCCAACATGGCAACGACGCCGACCACCATGCCGAACCCGCGGCCGAAGTCGCTCAGATGGCCGGGACGATCCGAGGTTGGGGCCGGCGCATCGCTGACGGGCACGCGCACCATCTGCGCGCCGGCCGCATCCTCACCGCTGCCGTCTGTTCGTTGCCAGCGGTAGGCCGGCGCTGCATAGCTCTGGACCCGGCCGCGCCAGAGCGCGCCAACCCCAATCAGCGCCAGCCCGACCAGCCAAAGCCCGGAACGCAGGCCGCCGGAAAAGCCGCCTTCGTCGACAGAGAGCGCCAGCAAGGCGCTCGCCAAGACTGTGCTCACCAATACGGAAGCGATGCCCGCTCCCCACAAGGCCCGGCCGATCAACGGCCAATGATAGACAATGCCTCGTGGAACCAGGCGACGGGGCGCTGAGGATTGGGCGGCGAAGAGAATAGCGGCAGCCGCGACGAGGAGGAGACCGTCACGCAGCAGGTAGGGCGCGGGTTCGAGGCCGCCGGTCAGAAGCCGGGCGGCCCACAGCGCAAGAAAAAGCGCGCCGGTCAATAATGTCAGTCTACGCATCGATCAATAGTTCTCATTGGCATCAGTGGACAGCCGGTGCAGGCATTCAGATCCAGCTTGCGGATGTGCATGATCTCCGTCTCTTTGCCGGCAGTCTCTATGCCATCCAATAGCGGCTTTCAGTAGTTCACGATTTGGAGAAAAGCGAGATTCTTCGCTGGTCTTCTGCCAGTGTGGCATCTCCAATAATACCCGCTCAGAATGACAATTTGCGAACTACTGGCTTTTTAGCTTGTGATGAGACAGAAATGCTCTACTGCGTTGGTTCTGCGTCCAAGAAATCGTCCAGAAGCACTACCGGGAGACCTTCAGTTCGATTGCGCCAACGTTTGTCATTGCCCACAATAACATCAGCCCCGGCGGCCAACGCCGTAGCAATTTGGATGGAATCCGGCATTTTCAGCCCGGTTGATGCCCGCACGCGCGCTGCCTGCCTAGCCAGATCAACTGAGAGCGGCACGATCTCTAGATTGGGGAAGTTGGTCAGATAGAGTTCATAGTCACGTAGCGCCTTATCATCGCCGGCCTGCGCGGGTGCGGTCAACAGTTCTGCGATGGTGAGTGTGCTGGTGATGCCGTTCCCCGTGCCGTTTTCAATGAACTCCATGACGACATCGGCCAAGTCAGCGTAGCGCGGATGCTCTTCCAGGAGATAGATCAAGAGCATCGTATCGATAAACAGCGCGCGATAGTGCGACAGTTGTCCGTGCAGTTCAGTTACTCCCATGACGAACGTTCTTCCTCAAGCCATTGTTCGGACTCGGACCAGATCTGACGATGAAGCCCCCGCAAGGTTTTTGTGAAGCTCTTCGGCTTTGACCGCAGGATCACAGTGTCACCATCGATCAGAAACAAAAGTGTGTCCCTTGGCTGAAGATTCATCAATTCTCGAATCTCCTTGGGAATAACAACCTGGTATTTGGTGCTGATCTGCGCTGGAATCGTTGTCATACACAACCTCCTATCGCCCAGGGCGACCTACGGCAATGAAAAATGTAGGCAATCTATCTAATTGTGGGTTAAATTAAGAATCATTGTACCGAAAAGGAGGATGTGGGTCAATGCTGGAGATCGTAACGCGTGTCGTTCTGATTTTCAAAATGTAGCTTGCCGGCGAGTTGCCCCTGTTTCGTGCTCAGGGGTTCTCGTCAATCGCAGGCCAATCGCTCTGAACGGTTCACACGAATGGCGTGCGAACTAGACAATGACCGACCGCACAAATCCCTGGGTTGTTCAATCGCTAATCCTTAAGCCCCGCGCGTCATCAATCTTCGCAACGGTCCCAGCGGCAGGTGCTCGCCAAGCATGGCCATCTCTTTGCCGCGGAACGCGCCGGTCAGCGAGAGAAATATCATGTAGACCACCCAACTCAGCGCCACGGCCAGCCAGACGTTGAGACCGTAGCGACTCAACACAAAGATGACAACACCCATGACCGCAGCGGAGGCAGCCGGCGGTGCGGAAATGCGCAGCCAGGGCACGGGTCCGACGTTGCGTTTGACGCTGTAGTAGAAGGGGAAGAGCAGGCTAAATTCGCTCAGGATGGTGACAAAAGCCGCACCGATGTAGCCGAAGTGTGGAATCAGCAGCAGATTGCCCACCGTGTTGAAGACGACGCCGATGATGAAGGCCCGGGTCAGGTAGCGCTGCTGGTTGACGGCGATCAGCACAAACTGGGTCACGCTGTTGACAAAGCCGATGGGAATGCTCCAGATGATCACCTGCAAGGCCAGATCCGAGCCGCCCATGAAGGTAATCTCCTGGCCAAAGAGGGTGACGGTCTCGGGCACGTTGATGTACTGTACGCCGCCCACCAGCCAGACCAGCGGCTCGGCCAGGAAGGTCACGCTCATGGCGATGGGCAGGCTGACGATGACCAGCAGGCGCACGCTGATCACATAGGAGCGCAGCAGGTTGTCGTCCTCACGCGTGGCGTAGCGGCTCATGAGCGGGAAGATGGCCATGGTGAAGACGCTGGGGATGATGTTGAGGCCATCCAGGTACTTGAGGCCCACGCTGTAGAGACCGACGGCGGCCGCGCCCGAAATGGGTCGCAGTATCCAGACATCGATGCGCCAGAAGATGGTCGCCAGCAGGTGGTTGATCATCAACGGGCCGCTGTTGCGGAACATCCAGCCCTGCAACGGCCAATCCCAGTGCCACTGGGGTTTGAAGAGCGTCACGCGCAGCAGCAGGTAGAGCCAGACCACCTGGATGATGTTGACCACCAGCGCCACCGCGGCCAGACCGACGAAGCTCCAGCCCAGCAGCAGCACGGTTGCGCCCAGCGTCACCTTGAGGATGGCGCTGACGCTGGAGAGCGCGGCCGGGTATTCCATCTTCTCAAAGGCATGGAATGAACTGCTCAGGGCGTCGGCCCAGTTGGCAAAGAGCATGGCCACGCCCAGGATGGCGATGGCCTGGACCTCCTGTTTGCCGATGCTCTGTACGTCAAACAGGCCGAGGCTGCCGAGATTGGCATAGAACCAGGTGACCAGCGCCAGCACCGGCATGGTCACCAGCCAGAGCAGCGTGCGCAGCGCCAGCACGTTGGTCAGATAGCGGCTGGACTGGTTCTTGTCGGCGGCCACATCGCGCGTCAGCAGCGTGCCCAGACCGTAGCGGCTGATGATCTCAAAGAAGCCGTAGAGCGCCACCACGAAGTAGTACTTGCCGGTGCCCTCCGGCCCCAGGATGCGCACGTAGAGCATGGCAAAGGCGAAGTCAATCGCCTTGTTGCCCAGGTTGAGCGTCAGCGGCACCACCGAGTTTTTGGCCACCGTGCGCACGTCGCCCTCGGTGCTTTCGGGTCGATAGAATCGGCCCCACAGCCAGTAGAGCATCAGGAAGGCCAGGACCATCATGGCCAGGAAGGTGACGTAGATGCCCAGCTTGAAGCTCATGGGGCTGTAGACAAAGCGGACGGTCCACTGGCCGTCGTCGGGCAGGTAGACCGTGCGGAAGGCGCTGTCGGCCCGCTGGATGGTTAGTTCCTGCTCCTGGTTCTCGTCGGCGCCAAAGGGGCGGATGAAGGCCTTCCAGCCGGGGAAGTAGGCGTCGGTCAGGACCAGCCAGCCACGGTCGCTCAGGTTGACATCGACAAAGACGTCGTTGGCGGTGTAGCGGCTGATGCGCGCATCGGCCACCTGCGGGCTGGCGCGGACCAGCGCGTTCTCGTCGGCCGGCGCTTCCTCGATGAAGACCACGTCGCGCAGATCGGTCTCGGTCAGCGGCTGCTCCTCAGCGGGAACCACGCGCGCCTCGGGCACAAGGAAGACACGCGGCATCACGTCCTGATTTTCATAGACGCCGATGGCCTCATCCCGATAGATCTCCTGCCACTGGGGATTGGGCACGAAGTGTTCGGTCAGCAGATATTTGACGTTGAGCAGGTTGAGCAGCGGATGGTCGAGCAGCGCATACGGATCGCCGGTGACATTGCTGTAGAGCGGCGCGATGCGGTTGTAGAGCAGCTCGTTCTCCTGCGGCGCGATGCGCTCCATGAAATCGACATACTGCCGCGGAATGATCGAGTCATAGCCGCGCACATCCTGCCACCCATAGTACATGCCCACATTGGCGTTGAACGTCTTCTCGCCCGGCATGTCGAACGTCGTAAATCGCCAAGGCCCATCAATTGACAATTCACAATCCACAATCGTCAATTGACAATTCTCCCCCCCTCGCGCTCATTGATGAAACGCACCACCGGCGGCACGCCTCCCTCAGCCAACGGCGACAACGCCACATCCGCCGCCGGATTGAAGCGCCCGTGGGCCAGCCAGAGGTCGAGGATGAGGAGGGCGAGGAGGGACAGGGTGACAAGGTGAGGGGGTGACAGGGTGACAGTGTGTGCGACGGGCATAGCCACAGCAGGATGAGGCCACCTGAGCAGGGCGATCAGGCCGAAGTGCAGCAGATTGGCGGCCTGGTAGCTCCAGAACATGCGTCCGTCGGCAAAGGCCATCTGCGCCAGATCGCTGCCGTCGACAACCCGCTGGCCAAAGGCGATGAAGGGGGTGGGGTTGACGACGCTGGCGGTCACGACGAGAACGAGCGAAGAGACCCGCAAGGGCGAGCAGGGCGAAGAGCAAGGAACGAAGATCAAAGAGCGATCCGCGTGCCTTGCCCGCTCCATTTGTGACAGGCCCGTCACTCGACCCGTTCTTTGATCTTCGTTCCTCGCTCTTATGCGAAGCATCAAGCAACACATTCAACCCCACCCCACCCAACACCGCCATGCTCACCGTGAACGGAAAGACCCAGCGGAAGGGGCTGTGAAGCTGATCCCAGCCGGGCAGGCCGTAGAAGAGGATGGCGTAGAGCGGCGTGCCGAAGGCGAAGAGCAGGGAGAGGGCGGCGAGGGAGGCGAAGAACCATGTGTGGACGGGGCGGGGGGAGAATTGTGAATTGTGAATTGTGAATTGTGAATGGTGAATGGTGACGGAGTCGGATATGTCGCGGCGAGACAAAATCCGCCCCACGCCACTCGCCACCCGCTCCACGACCGCAATCGCGGCCAGCACCCACGTCACAACCCCCAGATAATTCCCGCCCTCGACGTAGTTCTTGATGCCCCAGAAGATGTTGTCGATGGGTTCGCCCAGGGCGTTGACAGTGGCCGGGTTCCACTGGCGCGTCCAGATGTCGAACCAGCCGTGGTGGCTGGGGCTGCCGAAGATGTTGGGCAATGGGAAGGTGAGGATGTGCCGCGACGGCCAGGCCCAACCGCGCACCTGGGCCAGACTGGCCGATCCCTCGCGGAAGTTCATGGGGACCAGTTCCAGCAACGGAATCAACTGGATGGCCCCCAGCGCCACGCCCAGGAAGACCATGACGAGCAGCCAGATGGCGAGGCGGAGAATGAACAAAGAACGAAGATCGAAGATCGAGATCGGCGGTCCGAAGTTGTCTCCATTGGCGGGATCATCGGATATCCGATCTTTGTTCTTCGATCTTCCAATCACCCACCACGCCGCCAGCAATCGCACCCCACTGTACGCGCCCGCAACCAGCAGCGTGTAGTAGATCAGCTCAGGATGGCCGGCCAGGATCATGACGCCGACGATCAGCGCGCCAACGACGACGTAGGGGATGGGGCTGTAGCTGGTTGCGCCCTTCTCCTCCTGCTTGCGGATGATCCACTCGATGACGGCCAGGAGCAGCGGCAGCCAGACCACCGCCGCGATGAACATGGTGAAGACGACCGAGACGATCAGGAAGCCGCTGAACATGAAGACGATGCCGCTGAAGAGCGCGGCCGGAATGCGCAGACGCAGCACGCGGGCGAAGATGTACATGTTGGCCCCGGCCAGCCCGATCTGCAGGGCCGTGAACCAGCCGTAGGCGAGTCTCGAGGGGCAGGATGTAGAAGAGCAGGCTGAGCGGATAGAAGACGCTGGCCTGTCCCGCGGCCAGGAAGGGCAATCCGGTGAAGATCTGCGGGTTCCAGAGCGGCAGTTGACCGTCGGCGAAGGCGTTGCGGATGTGCAACTTCCAGACCGCGTTCTCCAACACCAGGTCGCTGAGCAGCCCGTTGTGGGGAATCAGTCCGGCTGAAGCGAACGCCACGGAGCAAAGGCGTAGAGGTTGTCGAAGGGAAGCAGCGTACTGCCCAGCAGCGGCGGAAGGAGCACGGGCGCAAACCAGAGCAGTGCCAGCCCGAAGAGGGCAAGGATGGCGAAGATATCGCTGCGAACTCGTCTGATGCGAGACATGAGCGTTAAACGTGGTCAGTGACGGATGAATGGGGATCCGAAACGGCGGCGGTTCTGGCGTCGTCGGCGTCGGAAAATGGCCGGTCGAAGGGAGAAACTTCTGTGCCCGAACGCTGCTTCAGGCCACGATAGCGCCAGCGGATCTGCCAGGTGCGCCAGGCCGATTCGAGCTTGACCGGCATGTCCAGCTTGCTCTGGCCGATGCGCCGATCCTCAAAATGGATGGGGATTTCGATGATGCGGTAGCCCAGCTTTTCGCAAAGATAGGCCATCTCGACCTGAAAGCTGTAGCCGTTGCTGCGCACGTTCTCCAGGCCGATGCCCAGCAACGCATCGGCGTTGCCAGAGCTTGAACCCGGCGGTCATGTCGCGGATGCGCAGTCCGAGAATCAAACGACTATAGAGATTGGCCCACCAACTCACGAAACGACGCCACAGGCCCCAGCCCTCGTCCAGCGAGCCGCCCGGCACGTAGCGGCTGCCGACCACGACGTCGGCGTTGGTGGAGAGCAGCACGCCCAACATCCGCGGCATGTAGTCCGGCGAATGGCTGAAGTCTGCGTCCATCTGCACGACGAAGTCCGCCCCGTTGGTCAACGCCAGGTTCATGCCGTCTACGTAGGCCGTGCCCAGGCCGCCCTTGCCCTTGCGGTGCAGCACGACCATGCGTGGGCGTTGCGCGGCGGGATCGCCGCCGTTGAGATCGGCGCTATCCGGATTGCCGTTGTATGCAGCGGCCAGTTGATCGGCCACGTCGCCGGTGCCGTCAGGCGAGTTGTCGTCGACGACCAGCAGTTGCAGGCCGGCAATGGGCAGCGCAAAGAGCGCCGCGGCCATGCGCGGCAGATTGTCGGCCTCGTTGTAGGTGGGGACAACCACAGTCAGGCGAATCTCTTCGGATTGGGGCGGGAGGATCTCCTCCCAGATCGAATGAACCATAACGACCATCTCTCCGTCCGCCTCTTGCAGGCAGACACAAAATTGTAGCATGGTTCAGAAACGGCACCAATTTGGCGGGCCAGATGGTGGGATTGACGGGGCGCATGGTCTTCGCTGTTTCGCTGTTTTCGGGGCATAATCAAACAGTCAAATGGGTGTGTTTGCGCTACGCGCATGTCTCCAAAACAAAGTCAGTTGAAGCATTTCGGGATCGGACCGCAGCCTTTCCGGTTCTTCCGTTTCGCTGTGGCCTAATCCCGGAATGTTGGACCAAACCGTTCTGGCGTGCTACCTGCGGATGCTGGCATGTAGGGCGGAATGCCATTCCGCCTGGCTGGGCTAAGCGTTGCCAGGCTGGTCGGATTGCCAATCCGACCTACGGTACAGACCCGACCTAGAGATGCCGTTCAGCCTGGCAGAACAGAGGGTCCATCAGAAACACGTTCCCGTCTTGAGCCTGCGCGTGCCTGAAATCGGGACGCAACAAATGGACGGCTCCAAAGCGGGCGCCGACAGGGAATCGAGGAAACGATGTCTACCCGATCACTAGAATTCCCCCTGGGCGTGGGCCATACGGCCGAGGTCTATCTGTGGGACGAGGGAACGGTCCTCAAGTTGTTCCATGAAGCGCTATCCGCTGGACGCAATCGAGCGCGAGGCTCGCATTGCGCAGCGTGTGCATGGCGTCGGGCTGCCCACGCCTGCCGTCATCGGCGGCATCATCGAAGTGAACGGACGTTTTGGGTTGATCTATGAACGGGTTTGGGGTGTTTCGATGTTGGAGACATTGGCATCGCAGCCCGAGTCCCTGCTTCGCTACGCCAATCTTCAGGCCGAGCTACAGGTTGACCTGCACAGCCGCACAGGCATCGAGGATGTGCCCAACCAGCATGACAAATTGGGGACCACGATCCGGTCGGTGCGCATCCTCACGCCCGATCTGCGCTCGGCCGTGCTGAATCTGCTCGACGGGCTGCCTGAGGGAAATCAACTCTGTCACGGCGACTTTCACCCCGGCAATCTGCTGCTCACCGAAGATGGTCCGGTCATTATCGATTGGATGGACGCCACGCTCGGCAATCCAGTGGCCGATGTGGCCCGCAGTTCGTTGCTGATGAGCGAGGGCCAACTGCCGGAAGGCGATCCCATGAGCAAGCAACTCGCTCTGTTCCGAGACCAGTTTCACCAGGCCTATCTGAATCGTTACTTTCAACTGCGGCCCGTCGAGCGGACAGAGTTTGACCGGTGGCGATTGGTCGTTGCCGCTGCCCGGCTGAGTGAGGGCATTCGCGAAGAGCAAGCGCTGCTCAAGTTGGTCGAGTCAGGTCTCGCGCAATAGCCGATTACTATGGGTTCGTGCCGGCCGGCCTGTAGAAACGTCCGACCGGATTCTGCTGTGCGAGCCACTCCATCTCCGGCGTGGGCTGCTTTGGCAGGTGCAGTTCCATCTCCGGGAACGGCAGCGCGATATCGTGTGCGACAAAGGCGTCCCACACCAATAGCCTGATCTCGCTCGACACTTCTGCGTTCAGCATCGGGTTGTCCAGCCAGATGTTGAGCTGATAATTGGCCACGTTGTTTCCGTAGTCCAGCACAAAGGCGGAGGGGTAGGGGTCTCGAAGCACTTGGGCATGACCCAACGCAGCCTGGATCAGCACACGGATGACATCACGCGGCGGCGTCGCACAGTCGGTGCTGAAAGCGATGGGGACACGCACCGTTTTGTCGGTGCCCGTATAGGTCTTGAACGAGGATGTGAAGAACATCTGATTGGGAATGACCAGTTCGTCATTGTTCTGGGTACGCACGATAGTGGCGCGCATGCGCACATCCTCGACGACGGTGATGTCGTCATCGACCTCGATCACATCGCCGGGATGGAGCGACTGCTCAAAGAGGAGCAGGATGCCGCTGATCAGGTTGCTCAGGATCTCGCGCAGGCCAAAACCGACGCCGACCGAAAGCCCGCCGGTGATGGCGGCCAGCGTGGTCGGCCCCAGATGCAATTGGCTGAGCACATAGAGGACACCTACCGAGATCAGGATATAGCGCACCAGCGTCAGTGTCGCCATGATGCCGCCGGGATCGGCGCGGGTGTAGCGAATGACAAGCTGGTAGGTGAGAACCTGAAAGACGCGGGCCGCGTCAGTCCATAAATAGAGACCAACAGTGGCGATGAAGAACGCCCCCAGGGTCACCGGACTGCTGAAGACCTCGGTCAACACCGTGTTGCCCAGCGCCTGGAGTTCTGTCAGGTTACCGAGAATCTTCAACGACACGACGGTGACGACCAGCGGCAGGAAGAGACGGTAGTGGTAGACGCGAATCTGGCGCGGTTCAAACAGCGTGTTGAGAATCGTGACGAACACTTGCAGCGCGACAACGCTCCAGATGATCCAGGCGACTTTGCCAAAGAGGCCGGAGGTGATCTGTTGCACATCCAACGAACGCTGGACGACATGGAGCAGCAAGAGCGCGGCCAATGGAAAGGTGAGTACACGCAACAGGGCGAAGAGAAAACGGAGGATCGGACCGGACTGTATGCCGGCAGTGCGCATTGGCGGTCGCCCGGTGCGCTGGTCCAACAGACGCCAGGCCTGGTGCGAAACCAACCAGGCCAGGCAGATCACGCCCAGGATGAGCGCCAGTTGAACTTGCACGGCAGGCCGGCCTACAAAGACCCGCAGCTTTCCCAAAATGACGTATATTTGTAGCGCGTCAGTTGCAATGATCATCTGCATGTACCTCGCCTTCTCGAAAACAAAAACTGGTTCCACCGAGATCCGCTGACCTTCAGGGGCTGGTACGTTCCGTCTGACCTTCACCAGCGAGGGTCAACAGGTCCGTGATTCCCGCCTCGTTTTCCAGTCGAAGTTCCTCCTGGATGCGCAACACGGCTTCCTCGGGATCCAATACACCTTCCAGTACCTGCGCGTAGACGCCGTCGGCGATGGCGCTGAGCCGCTCCAGGATGGCAATATCCGGCAGCGGCACGATAATCGCGGTGGTGCTCTGGCGGACGATTGTCGTCTCTGAGGCGGACAATCGATGATCGTAGCGCACTCGTTGATTGATGGGCACGTGGCCCAGATCGCTGCTGGCCAGCCGCCGTTGATGAACCGGGTTGGCGAGGAAAAGCACAAGCTGTAGGGCCAGTTTCTTGCGGGCCGAGATACGGCTCAAGGCCGCGACTTCCAGTTCCAAAAACGCGCCTGGGGGCTGGCTTGCCCCATAGAGATCCCCGACAGGCGGCGCTGTGCCATCCGCCTCCGCGGACTCCGGCCCGGCGTTCAGCGGCAGAAAGGCCACGCCGACCACATCTTCGCCGAGCCGTTCTCGAAGTTGGGGCAGCCGGATCGATTCGCCGATGTAGAACGTTGCACGTCCGTCGGCGAACAGCGCATAGAGTTCCTCCGAATCGTCGCTCAGGATCATGTTCGGCTCCTTCTGAGCACGCTGGAGCCATTGGAGCCATTCGCTCACGCCATCTGTGATGCTGATCTGCGAACCGTCCATAGCGATCTCTCCACCGAAGCCGCGTATTCCCCAAAATGAATGTTGAAAACCGGCAGGAAAAGCGAAAATCTGACCTGCCCTGGCGACATCCAGCACCTCCGGCAGGGTCTGCGGAGCCTGATCAGCACTCTTTTTGTTATAGAAGAGTACCTGGGTGTAGGCGGCGATGGGCAGACCGTAGAGGGCTTCTCTCGCTCGCATGGCATCGACCGTGCGGCTGGGCAGGTCGGATACGTCGGGCTCATAGCGAGCCAGATCGACCAGGAGGTTTCGCCCTGCAAGCTCGCGCACCATGGCCGGTGTGACGCCCACAATCAGGTCCGGTCCCAGGCCGGCTGCGGCCTGGTCCGTAAAACGGTCCAGCAGTTCATCCTCGGGCACATATTCGCTGACGATGGCAACGCCGGGGTTGACTTCGCTGAACGAATTGAGTGAAGTCGTCAACATGTCGCCGTGGGCGTCCGGCCACATATGCCAGACCAGCAACGTCCCCTGTAGTTCCTGCTCGCCATCGGATCGAGTGCAACCTGCCAACAGCAGCAGCACAAAACAGAGGAACGACCATTTACAGAGTTGTTTCACGTTTCACCTCCCAAGCGAAAACGCTTTCCCGGCGGTCAGAGACTGCCAAGCGTAGATGAAGGCATATCCCAGTGCGGCAGTGTGGAGATCAGTGTGGAGAGCAGATGGAGCATGGGCGGCATGCGCTATCGTGTCGCGCATAGTCCGAGGACACGCAATATCGGTTCGAGGGCTGCCGGCGTTGGGACCATTGAGGCCCGCTTGCGAAGAGTATTCAGTGGTCCGGCACCGAAAGGACGATCTGCACGAAGATTCGGTTTCCGGCGTTGGCCTCGCTTCAGCCACGCCAGGCCAACGCTGGACACACAGCAAGCCTTCGCAACTTCAACGTATCCCACGCGTGCGAGATACGAAGGAAGCGAGTCTGGAAAGAGAATGGCGTCGGTTTGGTCCGACGCTCACTTCGTGCAATGAGAATTTTCGGCCGCGATGGTATACTACGGCCTGTTTGAAGCTCGTGTTGACCGAATGAACTGCAATTGTGGAATGAGACGAGGAATGAAATCGAACGAGGCACCCATGACTCCAGTGTCGCTAGAACAGATCGTGAGCCCAACAGCCCTATCCGGACTTCTGCCGATTGGTGGCCCATGGGCGAGGAATTTCTGACCTTCATGTCGACCGCAATTGTGGGCGAGTGGCGGAGGCTCGGCAATGAATCAGCGAGCGATGTCAAGAAGTATGTGACGGACTACATCGACGTCGTCTATGGCGCTACAGCGCGCCCGCGTCTGGTCGACGATTTTGTGCAGGCGACGGCGTTGGCGACCATCCGCTCGGGTGAATTTGATGCGCTTTCCTATGGCTTCTACGTTCGGCATTTGAGATCCTGGCAGCGTCGGGGCAAAGCGGCTGGCAACTCGGCTGTCGAACGCCATGAGTTCTGCCGTCGTGTGGGCAAGCGTGTCTACGGTGCGCTGGAGACCCATCTCGGCTTCGATCTGCCGGACCGACTGATAACGGTCAACGACCTGAATCAGGCCAAAGACGCCATCAACACAATCGGCGACTTTCTGAAGCAACAAGGCTATCTGCGCGATCACTTCGCCTTCCGCTTCGATGTGCAGGCGGAACACGAGGGCGAAAGTATAGAGCAGTCCGAGTCGAGTTTCTTGCAGAGGATCATCATCGGCGAGACCGGCTACGCGCTCTACGAGATGGGCTATCCGGCCATCCTGCCCTCGGCCGTCTATCTCTACCACACCATGGGCGAGGCCCAGCACCACTCGTCACGCATCATCGAGGACTTCTTCGGGGCCATCGGCTACAGAGCCAGCGAGACCGACGACTTCGACCCCACCGGCTATCCCTCGGACATGGTTGTGGAGTTGTGGGAGATTCGCCAGGCAATCTCTAGCCATCCAGTTCAATCGTCAAGTCAGTCAATTTGGGCGCCGCATGGGAGACGGCATGGCGCACTTCCTGTTTGACGCGCCGGCTGTCAGCCGGCAGCGACAATGACAGACGCACATCGCCCTGCAGTTGATGGCCGAGCCAGCGCAGGCGCAGCCGTTCGACCGACGCCACCGCGGGGTGATCGACAATGGCCGCTTCCACTTGGTCGACGATCTGCGGGTCGACCCCATCCATCAAGCCGCCGCCAGATCCGTTTGCGTGGCATCCCAGGTGATGAAAAGAATGGCCACGCCGATCAGCAGACCGATGATGGGATCCGCCAGCGGAAACCCCAGCCACGAGCCGATGGCGGCCAGCAACACGGCCAACGAGGTCAACCCGTCCGTGCGCGCATGCAGACCATCGGCGATCAGCGCCTCCGAGCCGATGCGATTGCCGACCCGAATCTGCATGACGGCCACGGCTTCATTGCCCAGAAAGCCGATGATGGCGGCCGCCGCCACCCAGCCCAGATTGGTCAACGGCTGCGGATCGAGGAAGCGCTGGAACGACTCCCAGAAGATGATGCCGGCGCTGACGAGAATGGAGAGCACGATGAAAATGCCGGCAATGTCCTCGGCGCGGCCGTAGCCGTAGGTGTAGCGTCGCGTGGCTACCTTGCGGGCCAGATAGAAGGCGATCAGCAGCGGGATCGAGTTCAGACCATCGCCGATGTTGTGGGCCGTGTCGGCCAACAGCGCCACGCTGCCGCTGGCAAAAACGATGGCCAGTTGCAGCACCGACGTGACGGTCAGCGCGCCCAGAGCCAGCCAGACGGTGCGGATCCCGGCCTCGTTGTCGGCGAAGGCACGGTCTGCGGCCAGGTCGCTGTGATCGTGGCTATGCGGGTGCAACAATTCGGCGAAGAAGCCGCGTATCCCCGTCTCATGTGAATGTTCGTGACCCGCATCATGACTGTGAGTATGGCCGTCTCCATCGTGATGATGGTGAGGTATGTGTGCTCATGGTCTGTTCCAAGAAATCAAACAGTTTGTAGTTTATACGAACATTTTGTACGATAATAGTGTATGATGCTGGGCAGTGGTCGTCAACAGACAATGTCACGTGGTTGTTCGAAACCGAACAGTTTGTGGGGATTGTACGGAAAAGGCGTTGCAGAGAGGAAGCTATGGAGAGCGAGACAAACGACCGGCGTGTACAACGCACGCGCCGAGCGCTGCACGAGGCGCTCATGGAACTCGTGCTGGAAAAGCGCTACGACAAGATCACGGTGCAGGATATCATCGACCGGGCCGATGTGGGGCGGTCGACCTTCTACGCCCACTTTCTGGACAAGGATGACCTGTTGGTGCAGGGCGTGGCGATGTTCTCCGATCACCTGGAGGCCCACCTTGAGACCTCAGGCCATCACGAGGCGGAGCCGGGTCATGTGTTGCACAGTCTCACCTTCTTCCGCCACGCCGACATGCACCACGATCTCTACAAAGCGATGCAGGAAGGCGGCGGCGCTGACGTGATTATGGATGCCGCCCGCCGGCACCTGAGCGCGGATATCGAGAATCACCTGGCGGCGCTCTTTCCCAACGGGAACGGAGGTCAAGATCCCCGCGCCGGTGATCACCAACTTCCTGGCGGGAGCCATGTTGTCGGTGCTGCTGTGGTGGCTCAACGAGGATCGACCCTGTTCGCCGGAGGAGATCGATGTCATGTTTCAGCGGCTGGCGATGAGCGGCGTGGAAGGGCTGTTATGAATCGATTTGTCAACCGAATACGGCGTCGCAGGTTCAGCGTCGTCTCCGAGTAGCGGAGCTTCTCCGACACAAACGCCCTGGTCACGTCCAGCATGGAATTGTCGCCGAAGAAGTGTTGCTTGTACGTTCCACTGCCCATGAAGCCGCCTTCGCGCTTCAGCAGCCCAGGCCGCAGCTTGTTGGCCGGCAGGGAGTTCACGCCGTCGAGCACGGCGGTGAACGGTTTGGGCATCCAGTTGACGGATCGGAAGATGGCGTCGATCTCGGCCACCGCCCACGTGACCGACTCCTCGTTTTCCATGTCGGTGGCCTCGACGATGCTGTCCACCAGGTAGGCAATCGCATCGAATTCGCGATAGCCGCCGCCGGCCAACTTCAGACAGGCAACTTTGTCGTAGTATTGGGCACGGCTGGCTGCCTGCAAACGCGAACTGCTCAGCTTGACCAACTCGGTGTACGCGCCCAGCAGCCACATCACCGTGTAGACCGACCAGAGCCGATAGTCGGCAAAGGACTTGTAGGCGTTGGCGATCAGCCGGTCGTTGGTGCGGTTGAAGGCCTGGGTCGTCTCCTCAAGCGCGGCAAAGCGCTGGGCAGCGTAGTCGCCGGTCTCAGCCGCATCGATCAGCAGATTGGCCAACACGGATGTGGCCATCAGCGAGGCGTAGAGTCCCTTGGAAAAGAGCGGATCGATGAAGCCGGCGGCATGGCCCAGCAGGGCGAAGCGGTCGCCGACCACGCGCGACGAGCCATACTGAATGCGTCCGCTACGTGTCCACGGACGCACGGCTTTGGCCGAGGCGAACTGAGCGGCGATGCTGGGGAAGCGCTGGATGAACTCGGTAAACTCCTCTTCGGGCGTCAGTTCGGTCTTCATGGGATGAACCCGCGGATCCAGCATCAGGCCGACGCTGCAGAGCGGATTGGTCGACCGGGCGTGGTTGTTGAAGGGGATCACCCAGAGCCAGCCGCCCTCGAAGACATGGTGCAGCGTGCCCTCGGAGACGCCGAAGGGGACGCCATATTGTTTCCGGCTGGCGCCCACGGCGTGGAAGTCGGGCACGTCGATCATGTGGGTGAAGAGGCCGCGCGAGTGGGTGCGCTGATCGAAGGTGCGCAGGTCGTACTTGTCGGCCAGAATCGAGCGAAAGCCGCCGGCATCCACGACGTATTTGGCCGCTATCGTCTCGCCCTTGGCGGTCTTGACACGCACGCCATGTTCGTCGATCTCCACATCTTCGATGAAGGTCTCCTGGCGCACGGTTGCTCCGTAGGAGATGGCCGTGCTCATCAGAAAATAGTCGCTGTCCTGCCGGTAGAGATGCAACTCGTGGCCGTGAGGCTGTTTGGGGATGACCGCTTGCAGCGTGCAATCCAGGTCATGCGGGCGGCCCTCGATGTGGTGCAGATAGCAGAAGTGGCGCTTCACGCCGTGAGACGTACCGATGGTCGAGAAGTAGTTCTCCGAACTGAAGTAGGCCAGTTCGGGCACATCGTAGATCTCGGCCATGGCGCGCAGCGTCTCCGACGTCTCCAGGATCATCGACTCGCCGATGGCGAAGCGCGGGTGGGACTTGCCCTCGAAGAGGATGACGCGCTGGCCCTGCTTCGCCAGGATCGCGCCCAAGGCGGAACCGGCAATGCCGGTGCCAATGATTGCTACATCGTACGATTCAGACGCATTGATTCACTTGATTAGTCTGCCCTTCCGGGATGACGGATGATTGCACGACAATCGACCGATTCATGCCATCTATCCAAGCTAGCGGCCTGTCGGAGTGACAGGAAATGGGACGCGGATTACGCGGATCTTGGCGGATAGAGGCGGATTTCTCACGATATATCCGCGGAAATCAGTCAGATCAGCGTGATCCGCGTCCTATCGGTTTCCTCTCTGATAATCTGCTAGGGCCATGACTGCGAAGAGACCGGATTCTTGGTGTAACAGTCGGTATCAATCAGTTTGACCGATAATCGTCATAACTGCTGTAAGCCGGATAACGGTCAGAGCGTGTGCGCGATGCCGAAGGGAAGTCCGTGCTGCTCGGCATAGGCCGGCAGTTCGCGCAGCGTGCGCTGAAGCAAGTCGCTGGGAATGCCATCTAGGCGGGCATGGCAGGCCAGCAGAGCCTGTCGTACCCTCTGAGTATTCTGCCCCTGATGCTCGGCCATGCAGACGATGCCGGGGCCGACAAGATCGCCATGGGGCAGGCCCTTGCCCATCACATTCTCGACCGAGTAGGCGAAGTAGTGTTCGCTGCCCTCCTCCGGCCGCGAGTGGCCGATCTGGTTGCAGAGCTGCACCTCCAACACCAGACAGTCGAGCAGTTGCTTCAACCCCTCACGGTCGCCGTGTCCAGCTGCCTCGGCACAGTCCAATGCGGCGTTCAGCAGCACTTGAGCAGCGTCGTATACCCAGGGAATGAACGACATGCCCGCGGGGTTGCGTCCCTCTTCCTCGGCGAAACGCCAATCCCAGGATCCGGTGGCGATGGAGAGGACATCGCAGATGCCCGCGGCCCGCAGCGGCGGCGGCGCCTGGGCCAACACATCGAAGTCAACGATGACGCGATCCGGCGGCTTGGTCTCGATATAGCGAACGCACCCGTCGCGCCGGAAGCCCGACGCCCAGGTAAAGAAGGCGTTGACCGACAAGGCTGTGGGCAGACAGACCAGCGGCAACCCGGACCGAGCGGCCAAGTATTTGGCCGCATCGGTGGCGAGTCCGCCACCGACGGCGTAGATGACCTCACCCTGCACCAAGTTGACCAGAGTATTCCAATCAGCGATCGTTGCCTCCAGCGGTTCGATTCGAGAGGTGATGGTCAAAGGCGGGAGAAGCGATTCAACAGCGTTGAAGGCCGGTCCGCTGAAGACCAGCGCAACGTCCATATCCTCTTCGATGGTAGAAAAGGGCATCAGATCGATGGTGGGAACTGGCCAGATACGCATACTGGCCTCCTTTCTTGGTCTGGTCGATGCCAATTTGCACGGATCTGGGCGGATAAGGACGAATTTCTCTTGATTTATCCGTGAGAATCAGTCAAATCAGCGTCATCCGTGTCCCATCGGTTTTCTTTCCGACAGGCTGCTAGTGCCCCAACACCGGATGCGGCTGATACGGCTCTTCCAGGTACGCGATCTCGTCATCCGAGAGTTCGATGGCCAGCGCGGCCACCGCATCCTCCAGATGAGCCATCTTGCTGGAGCCGATGATCGGCGCGGTGATGCCCGGCTTGTGCAGCATCCACGCCAGGGCAATCTGCGCCGGCTTGACGCCGTGCTGTCCGGCCGTTTCCACCACACGGTCGACGATGGCAAAGTCATTGTCCGTGTAGTAGAGCCGCTGGGCGAAGTCATCGCTCTTGGCGCGCGTGGTCTCGCCCCACTCTGCACGGCTGCGATTGCCGGCCAAGAATCCACGGGCCAGCGGGCTCCACGGGATCAGGCCCACGCCCTGATCCAGACAGAAGGGGATCATCTCGCGCTCCTCCTCCCGATAGACCAGATTGTAGTGGTTCTGCATGGTGACGAAGCGGGTCCAGCCGTGCAAATCGGCGGTGTACTGGGCCTTGGCAAACTGCCAGGCGTACATACTGGACGCGCCGATATAGCGCGCCTTGCCCGCCTTGACCACATCGTGCAGCGCCTCCATGGTCTCTTCGATGGGCGTGGTCGAATCCCAACGGTGGATCTGGTAGAGATCGACGTAGTCCGTGCCGAGACGCCGCAACGAGTTGTCGATGGCGTCCATGATGTGCTTGCGCGATAGTCCGCGGGCGTTGACGTCACCGCTCATGGGATTGAAGACTTTGGTGGCGATGATGACCTCATCGCGCACGGCAAAGTCGCGCAGGGCACGGCCGGTCACTTCCTCGCTGACGCCGACTGAATAGATGTCCGCCGTGTCGAAGAAATTGATGCCCAGTTCCAGCGCTCGCTGCACGAAGGGGCGGCTATCCTCTTCGTCCAACACCCAATCGCGCCACTGTGATGTGCCGTAGGTCATCATCCCCAGGCAGATGCGCGACACTTTGAGACCGGTCGATCCAAGATTGACGTATTGCATGTTCGGCTCCTATGGCTGAGTTCAAGTTATCGTCACGATAAGTCACACGCAGATAGACCGCGGATAGGCGATGAGGCGGATTTTCGCGGATAAAATCCGGATCAATCCGGTTTATCCGCCTAATCCGCCTACATCCGCGGTCTATTTCCTTCGCAACCTGCAAGCGTTGCCGGGAATCGATACAGATTCCTGACGGTTCAGGAAAAGTTCCCGATCGCCTGGGACATTCAAGCTGTATGCTTCTCCTCAGTACAGTTCGACGTGAATACCACGGCAGAAATCCGGCCACTCACATTCAGGTACGAACTGTATGAGAATTTCCGCCGGGATTCACTGGATGGACAAGTGCATCCATCGACAATCATTATACCGACAATCAGTATGAGGAGGAAGCATGATCACAGAATGCGTTTTGACGTAAACTATCGGCTTTGGATCGCTGTCCTGGCCAGTGCCGCTATGTTGCTCTTGAGCGCGTGTGCACCGACGGGCGCGCCACAGACCGCTCCTGACGCGACCGTGGCCCCAAGCGAGGAGGCCCCGTCCGAGGCAAGCGCAGCGACTGAAGCCGGCGCGGCGCTGCCGGAGATCGCCATCACCGCCCGCGACTTCGCCTTCGACATGCCGGCCGAGATCCCCAGCGGCTGGGTCTCGCTGACGCTGACCAACGAGGGCGAGGTCAACCACCACGGCATCGTCATGCGTCTGCTGGACGGCGTGACGATGGACGACGCACTGGCCGCCATGGGCGACGAAGAAGGCGACCAGGCGGAAATCAGCGACCTGCAGTTCTTCCTGCCGGACACCGATCCAGGGTCGAGCAATCAGGCCACGGTGGAGATGGCGCCCGGTCACTGGATCATTTTCTCCGTCTCCATGGACGCCTCCACGGATGGCGAAATGACGCCGGACTTCGCGCGGGGCAGCATCGCCGAGTTCGACGTGGTGGAGACGCGATGCCGTAGCCGCTCCGCCCGAGGCCGACTTGACCTTGACCATCGGCGCCGACGACTTCGACCTGCCGACAGAGATGACAGCCGGCCAACACACGATCCATGTCGTCAACGACAGCGGCCAGGAGAACGGCTACGCCTTCATCCTGAAGATGGAAGACGGCGCCACCATGGACGACGTCATGGCCATGTTCGACGCCCTCTTCTCCGGCCAGGAGATGGACATGGAAAACATGCCGGTCTTCCATGCCGTGGGCGGGTTGATGGACTACAACCTGGGCGACAGCTACTACACCACCGTCGATCTGACGCCGGGCGACTACACCGTGATCAGCAGCATCAGCGACGGCAATGACTTCCCCTACGCCGGCCTCAACAAGAGCTTCACCGTGGCCGGAGACGAAGCTGCAACCGACAATGGACGCCGAAGCAACGGCGGAGATTCCCGAGGTTGTGATTGAAGTGTCGGAAGACGGTATAATGGTCCCCGACACGATTCCCGGCGGCATCGTGGGCATCACCTTCGAGAATACGGGCGAGCAAATGCATTCGCTCGACCTGTGGCGCATCCGCGAAGGCCATACCGCCGACGAGGTCATGGCCATGTTCGACTATCTCAAGGAAAACCCGGACGATTTCTTCGGCGTCTTTGACCTGGGCAGTTGGATCCACCTTGCCGACGGGCTGGAACCGGGTGCAAGCCACCACATCTACGCCGATCTGGGCATTGGCGACTTCTTCACGAGCGACGACACCAACCCCGATCTCGGCCCGGTCTTCTTCAGCACAACCGAGTTGGTCGGCACGACGGAGCCGGACAGCCGCCGTGACCGTCGACATGGCCGATTTCTCCTATGCCATGCCCGACGCGATCCCAGCGGGCGAGCAGTGGTGGGAGTTCACCAATTCCGGTGAGCAGTGGCATCTGGCCGCCATCATCAGTGCCAACCCGGATGCTTCGCTGGAAGAGATCGATGCCGTGTTTGTGATGACGGGCCACCGCCGACCGATGCAGTCGTAGAAATCTTCGGTGGCATGCCGCCTATGTCGCCAGGCGAGCGGGTCTGGCTAGCGTTCGATCTTGAGCCGGGCGCGTACGAAGTAGTCTGTCCGTTGCCGGATGTCGCCGCTTTGATGGCCGGCGGACCGCCGTTGTCGCACCTGGAACATGGCATGCGCCACGCCTTCACCGTCGAGAACTGATGGTAGTTTGATCATCGATTGCAACTTCCAGGAAGCTAATAGCTTTCTGGAAGTTCGGCATAGCTGATGGAGACAACGATGAAGCAGACACGGACTCTACAAATCAGCCGTTATTCATCCATGCCCTGAATTCGCTCTTCGGCGTCGTCGCTGCCTTTCCGGCGCTGTTGCAAGGGCCATCCGACAGCAGGGACCCATCGCCGGGGTTCCGCAAGTCGTGATCGTGTTGACAGCCTTACTGGGCGTGGCCGGCCTGGTCTCCGCCTATGGCGCCTGGATCGGTCAGAAATGGGGTATCTGGCTGACCATCGTGACGGAAGCGCTGAATGGCCTGTTGGCCCTGCCCGGCGTGCTCTTTGCGCCCGACGCCCTTCGCCCGAATCTCATCGATTGTCGGCGTTCTGATCGCGCTCTTTGTGATCGTCGTCATGTTGCGACGGCCGCAATCGGCTCAGTCGGCGTAGATGGAGTGATTTTCCGGAAAGCAACCATGAAGCAGACGCCTCTGTACAAATCAGCCGTGATCCTCCATGCCCTGACCTCCTTTCTGAGCATCCTGTTGGCCATGCCCGCTCTGTTGGGCGGACCGAAGTCGGCCGACGCTCATGCAGGGCGTTCCGCCAATTGTCATTGTGCTCTCGGCGTTGCTTGGCGTGGCCGGGCTGGTTTCCGCCTACGGCGCCTGGTACGGTCAAAAGTGGGGCATCGGCTTGACGATTTTCTTGGAGGCAATCGGCGGGCTGCTGGCGTTGCCCGGTGTGCTGGACGGACCGACTCCCTTTCTGAAACTGTCAGCGCTATTCGGCGTTCTGAGCGCCGTCTTTGTGATTGTCGTGATGCTGCGCCGGCCGCGATCTGCGTAAGGCGAATCCAAAGAAATAATTGTCCACGAAGCACACAGAAAAACACGAAGAAAGCTGACCTTTGTGTAAATTCGTGACCCTTCGTGGATAAATATTTTTCTGCATTGGCCTAAGCTGCGTCCCGCAGTGGGAGTGACGGCTGATGGAAGAACAGAGATGAAGCGGACCAGACTCTACAAAGCGGCAGTGATCATCCATGCACTCAGTTCGATCACCGGCATTGTGCAGACTTTTCCTTTGCTGCTACGTGGACCCAATGATCCAGGGAATCCGGCCATTCCGTATGAAGTGATTGTGTGGGTGGCTCTATTGAGCGTGGCGGGCATAATCTCCGCCTATGGCGCTTGGTACGGTCAGAAATGGGGTATCTGGCTGTCCGTTTTGACAGAGGCGCTGAACGGCTTGCTTGCGCTGCCCGGCGTACTCTTTGCCCCCACCGAATCGCTGAGAATTAGCGCCATTGCCAGCGTTTTGATCGCCCTGTTTGTGATCTTCGCGCTGTTGTATCGACCGCGAGAACGCTGAACCGTGTGGAGACGCTTGCAGCTTGTCGGAGAGAAAGCTGATAGGACACGGATGACGCTGATTTGGCTGATATCCACGGATTCAATCGGAAAAATCAGCGAGAATCCGTCATATCCGTGTCATCCGCGTCCCATTTTTTTTTCGTCACTCCGACAGCCTGCTAGGATCCGGATCGGTGAAGAAACCAAGAGAGCCATTCAGCGAAGAAAAATCTGATCCGGGTGTGCATCCGGTCGCGGACGACCCACTTCTGAGCAGTCGTCAGCGTCAGATCTTGCGCCGGATTTCCTCAATCCTTCTCCTGTTGATTCTGCTTCTCTTCTGGTGGTCCTTTGTCTACACTGCTTGGTCGCCGGATGGTGGTTGCTCAACGGCTATATCTTTCTGGACGGAAGAGCAGAACCCCTTTGTCTGGAATGGCGTAATCGACTGGATCTTCATGATTCTGGCGCTGTTGACGGTCTGGCCGGCGCAACGCTGGCTGCGCATCCAGATCGCCCATTTTGTGGAGGACAAAAGCGACGACCCCTATGCGATTTTCAGCCAGATCGCCGCACAGATCGATGGCGCACAAATAGATCGCACGCAGACGCCCGACACGGAGATGTCCAGCCTCGTCCATCTGCTGGCCAGAACCCTCGACGTGCCCTATGTGAGCATCGAGACCGAACCGGACGGGCTGTCGGCTGACTATGGCACGCCGCCTCGCCGTCTGCGCCGCCCTGATCACGCTGCCGCTGCACTACAATCACAGCCCACTGGGGAAGCTGCGCATCGCCCCGCGGGTGATTGGCGGCGCGCCTCTGCACCTTGACAAGCAACTGCTCAACGATCTGGCGCGCCAGATCAGCCTGACGCTCTACACAGATCGGCTGTCGACCGACTTGCAGGAATCGCGCCGGCGCATCGTCACCGCACGCGAGGAAGCCCGCCGCCAGTTGCGCCGCGATCTGCACGACGGGCTGGGCCCGTCGCTGGCGGCCATGACCATGCAGGCGGACACGGCACGCGAATTGGTGTATGATGATCCGCAACTGACCGAGCAACTGCTGGCCAAATTCGTCGATCAGACCCAGGCCATGGTCAGTGAAATCCGTCGCATCGTCCACGGTCTGCGTCCGCCGGCGCTGGATGATGTGGGACTGTACGGCGCACTGGAACTGCTCGTCAACGGCTTCTCCGTGCCCACATTGCAGACGGCCGATCCAACTGCCGGCGACGCGACCGACACTGTCCGCGGCCCTGGAGGTCGCGGTCTACCGCATCGTGCAGGAAGCATTGACCAACATCAGCAAACATGCCCACGCCCATTCGGCGACGGTGACGCTGGAGGCCGAAGACGACCGATTGATTCTGACTATTTGCGACGACGGCGTGGGGTTGCCGAGCCAGCCGGAGATGGGGATGGGTCTGCACAGCATGCGCGAACGAGCCGAAGAGTTGGGCGGAACCCTGACCGTGCGGCCCAACACGCCTACGGGCAGTTGCATCTTCGCCCAGTTCCCCCTCGAACCAGGAGAGTCCGATGGATCCGATTCGTATCCTGATCTGTGATGATCACGAGCAGTTCCGGCAGGGGCTGCACATGATGCTGGCGACCGATGATTCGCTGGCGGTGGTGGGCGAAGCGGCCGACGGCATCGAAGCGGTGGCGTTGGCCGCAGAATTGCAGCCGGACGTCATTCTGATGGACCTGCAGATGCCGCGCCTGCATGGCCTGGAAGCGACGCGTCGCATCATCAGCGGCAGCCCGCACATGCGCATCCTCATCCTCACCATGTCGGACGACACGGCCACGGTCTTTCATGCCCTGCAGGCGGGCGCGCGTGGCTACATCCTCAAAGGCGCGCGCAAGGCCGACATCGTGCGCTCGATCCACAACGTCTTCCAGGGCGAGGTGGTCTTTGGCGCGGCCGTGGCCCAGCAGGTCATCCAACATTTCAACCGCATCCAGACCGCGGTGCAGCCCAACGAATTCCCCGAATTGAGCGAACGCGAGGCGGAGGTCCTCAAGCTGATGGCGCTGGAACTGTCCAACGACGCCATTGCCGAGCGGCTGGGCATCAGCCTCAAGACCGTGCGCAACCACGTCTCCAACATCTGCACCAAGCTGCAGGTCAGCGACCGCACCGCGGCCATCCTGCGCGCCCGCGCGCAAAACGGCTGATGGCTTCAAGCCGGCAAAGCTGCCGTATTGTCTGGATATGACTGCCCATGCACTATGCGGCAGCGGTGAGTAACTCGGCTAATCGCTCCCGCAGTTTGTCCGCGTAGGGCTTGTTCCCCACGTTATCAAAGATGGCGATCGCCTGGCGGTATGATGCAGCCGCCGCCACCATGTTCTGCTCGCGCTCGGCAATAGTGGCTAGAAGTTCATGGCCGACGCCAACACTGTGACGGTGCCCGACGCTGGACCGCCATTCCAGAGCGGATTCTGCATAGTGCCGCGCTTGGCTCAGGTCGCCTGCATGCAAACTCAGATCGGCCAGCGCTCCGGTTACCATGCCCCTTCCCCATGCCTCGCCCAATTGTTCAAAGATGGCGAGGCTTTCACGCGTGGCGACCATGGCCTCTTGATACTTACCCTGCGCGGTCAGGCTGAATGCCAGCCACTGTAGGGAAAAGGCCTCGCCCCAGTCATCTCCCACCTCGCGAAAAAGGGCAAGCGCAGTTTCGAATCGAGAGAGAGCGAGCGTCAAGTCGGCCGGCGCATGCAACTCACCACCATAAAGGGCCATGCCGTATGTGGCGGTGGCATAGGCCGCGCCCCGCTTACCTTCTTGGCCCAACTCGCTCCAAAGGTCCAGACTTTGCTCTTGACGAAGGCGAGCAAGTTCAAAATCGTCCTGCATCCACGCGAAATGTCCGGCATGATAGAGCAGCCAGGCGCGCTCATGAGAATCCAATCCGGGCTGACGCAACATGGTCGAAACCCAATCTCTGCCCTCCATGACATGGCTGCGAATCCGCCAGAACCAACTCAGTCCAATCACGAGCGCAGCGGTATCGCTGACTCGCTCCGGGTGGTTTAGGCCCCAAGTAAGAGCCGTTCGAAGATTGTCTTGCTCTGTCTCAAGTCGCTCCAACCAATCGATCTGCTCGGCGCTGAAGAGATTGCTGTACGCTGTTGCTGCCAGGTCAGCAAAATGGGCGAAATGACGACGTTGCGTTTCGACCAATGATCCTGATTCCGTCAAGCGCTCCTCACCATACTGACGCAGGACTTCGTGGATCCGATACCGCTCGGATTTCGGATGGAATTCTATCAGACTCTTTCCGATCAGCCGGGACAGGATCATCAACGACGCGCCTGCCACGTCTGTCGCCGCCCCCTTGTCGAATCCGCCCGAGAAGATAGACAGTTGCATGAATGACTGACGCTCAGCAGGTTCGAGCAGCCGCCAGGTGGCGTCAAACGTGCCGCGCATGCTGCGATGGCGTTCGGGTAGATTGTTCAGGTCCGAACTGAGGATATCGATCCCCTTTTCGAGTTCGGCAGCGATTCCCATCAAGGAGAGTGAATCAACCCACGCCGCGGCCAGTTCTAGCGCCAGCGGTATACCCGCTAATATTTGGCAGATACTTGCCAGCACCTGCGTTTCGCCGGGGGCCAGACGAAAATCGGGGCGCACTCGACGGGCGGCGACAAGAAAGAGTTGCGATGCGGCGTGCTCCTCAGGGTCAGATTGCTCAGGGCTAGGTTTTTCGGGTCCGGTCTGCTCCATGCAATTGATATCACCCGCCTGGAGCAGGCCCGATAGCGCATACAGATGCTCTTCGCGCAGGTTGAGCCGTAATCGCGAGGTAATGAGTAGCTTGAGATTGGGCGCCGCTGAAAGCAGATCGGTGAGCACCGCGGCTGAGTCGCCGGCCAACAAGTGCTCAAAGTTGTCGAGGACGAGCAACATTTGTCGGGGGCCAAGAAAATCCAAGAGTTTCTGTCGCGGCGAGAGATCATGCTTGGGACGTTCGGCCAGATCCAAACCCAGGCGGTAGGCAATTGTCGACACGATGAGATTGGGTGTGGGCGTCGTTGACAGATCGACGAAGACGATGCCGTCGCTGAAGTCGTGCGGATGTCCTTCTCTGTATGCTTCAGCCACGGCGATAGCCAGCCGGGTTTTGCCCATGCCGCCTGGCCCAAGAATCGTGAGCAGGCGCACATCATCGTTGGTCAACAATGCCAAGACCGTTGCAAGCTCTGTCTGACGACCGATCAGCGGAGTCAGTATGGTTGGTATGTGGTCGGCGGCAGCTGGTTGATTGATCGGTATATCGACCAGATCGAGGACGCTGACAGGTCGATCTCCTCTTGCGACAGTCAGAAAAACGATCTGTTCGGACGGGGTCAGTCCCAGACAAACCGCCAGTCTTTCAGCCATCTGCGGCGACGGCCGTCGAGCATCAATTTCGATCTTCTTGATCATCGCCAACGAACATGGTACCAGTTTCGCCAGTTCGCTTTGGGTCTTATCCAACGCCAAGCGCCGCCGCCTCAGCCAATAGCCAAACGAATCAGTATTGTTCATGGGGCTGTCCTGATATCGATTCCCACATGCCAAGACTGTATCCCTTTGGGATACCAGCAGCAACCGATTCCGTGGTTGAATAGTTCGACCGCCAACTTTGCACCTACTTTTTAAAGGAGAGTAGAACCATGCATGCTGATCTACTGCACGAGGGCAGGAAATCGAAGTCGAGGCGCAGGCTCGTTCGAACCGCTACCTGGGCAAGTCTATTCTTGCTTGCTCTGACGTTGGTTGCCTGCGTTGCACCGCTTCCAGCCGCTTCGCCGGAGCCAACTGAATTGGAAACTGACCAACCCGTCGCCGAGTCGGGAATGGCATCGATCACCATCGTTCACACAGAAGATGGTATCACCGTCCCCGAGTCGATTCCCGCCGGGCTGCGACACATCACGATCCAAAACGACGGCGAAGAGTGGCACGCGTCCATCTTCCGCCGATTGAACGATGATGTGACCATGGAGCAGTTCGAAGCCGCTTTCCAGGAGAATCCCTTCGGCTCACTGCCGCTCACCACGCAATTGGGCGGCCCCGATCTTGCACCCGGCACGAGTTCGGAAAATATCTTCCCGCTTGAACCGGGCAGCTATGTCGTCGTTGACAACTGGACGCAACCGCCACGCATGCAACCCTTTGTCGTGACAGCAAACAGCGAGGCCGACGATCCCGTCCCCGTGGCCGCCGTGACGGTGGAGATGCGAGAGCACGAGTTCGTCATGCCGGATACGCTCCAATCCGGACCACAGTGGTGGGCATTCCAAAACAGCGGAGAAGCGGTTCATCAGGCCGGTGTCGTCAAGCTGGCGCAAGACACAACACTGGATGACGTTGTCGCCTGGCTCGACACCGAGGCGGGTCCGCCGCCCTGGGAGGACATCGCCTTTTGGAACGTGATGTCGCCGGGCCAGCAAAGCTGGGGCGAGTTGGATCTGCCGCCGGGCGACTACCTGGTCCTCGACTTCCTGCCCGACTTCGCCCACGACGGCGCCCCTAACTTTACGCTGGGGATGGTCAAGGAAATCGTTGTGACAGAGTGAGATCTCGCCGAGCCTGCCCAGCCGGCCGATCACAGGCACAGCTTATTTGGCAGCGCATGCTATTGTAGCGAAGGTTGTAAACGCCAGCAAGAAGGGGCAATTTCGTCATTCTTCCTCTCACTCGCCCAACCCCGCCTGCCGGGCCTTGACAATCGCCTGGGCTCGGTCGGCGACTTATTGATCCCTATGAGTTCACTGTAAGAACCACGAATTTCACAGATTGCACGAATTTTCTCAGTCAGGCAGTTCGTGTCATTCGTGAAATTCGTGGTTTTTGCAGCAGAGTCACCTGTGATTTCGATTCCGCTCTGGCTTCCGGCTTGCTTGGCCACTGCAACATTGATTAAAATGGTTGAGTTGCTATTGAAAGTCGGAATACGACTGCCGCGGCATCACCCACATTGTTTATGTAGGAGACTGCAAGGAGGGATATGGGCAAATTAGGTGAGAATATCCACGGAGGCGTGGTCGACGATGAAGAGATCGGGCGAGTTCGCGAAGCCCTTTTGTTCGAGGATCCTGAAAGGAAGCGCAAGGTCACGCGGTTCTTCTATCTTCTGATCTTCGCCACCGCGATCGCTACATTCGGGCTGTTGGCGGACTCAGTCGCGACCGTTATCGGAGCGATGATCGTCGCCCCGTTGATGCTTCCAATCATGGGCGTCGCCTTCGGCGTCAGCCTGGGGGATCGCAAGATCATTCTGAGTTCGCTGACTCATATCGATTTTGGGCATCGCTACCGCAATTGCACTCGGCTTCCTGCTCACATGGACAATTCGTTCCCTGATCAACGTAGAAGACGAACGCTCAGATAATGAGCCGAACGGCGCCACGGCTCATCGATCTGTGTGCGGCGTTGGCCACCGGTCTCGCCGGCGCCTTCGCCACCGGGCGGAAAGATGTTTCCGACACGCTTCCCGGGGTTGCCATCGCAATCTCCTTGGTGCCTCCGCTGGCCAACGTGGGAATTCTGCTCGCTGTCGGTCGACCGGAACTGGCGATGGGCAGTCTGATCCTCTTTGTCACGAACTATTTGGCGATTCTCCTGACCGGCGCCTTCATGTTCACAATCATGGGCTACCCTGGCGCCTACCATGCGCTCCATTCCCCACACGCCAAGCGGACCGCTGTCGCCATCGCCGTCGTGCTACTCGGATTGATACTCATTCCGCTGTCGACCACCAGCTACAATACCATCCGAGGCAGTATCGTCGAACAGCGTGCATGGGCGCCACCAAGGACTGGTTGGCGGGCAGCGACTACCGGCTAGTCTCTGTGTATGCCGGGTATGACAAGGTACGGATTATCGTCGCCGGCCAGGGAGATCTCCCACCAGAACAGGATCTGCAAGACGCACTCCGAGGCAGACTCTTTGAGTTGCCGGTCGCCTTGGATGTTGTGCCAGAAACACAGATAAGGTTCGAGACGACCGAGTTTGCCGGCCCGTGAATGTCACAGGATATCAGTAGTTCACGATTTGTCATTCTGAGCGGGTATTTTCGAGCACGCCACGCTGGAAAAGGGCCAGCGAAGAATCTCGTTTTTCCCCAAATCGTGAACTACTGGGTATCGAGAATCGGGAACTCAACGACGCCATCTGCGTTTCAATGGCCATCGTGGAGCCTACGGCCTACCACCTTGGCGAGCTACGGAAAGCACTTTGTACACTATGAATCTTGAATCCCCACGTCTATTTTTGACACCGCTTCAAGCGCAAGATCTGGGCCTCCTTTGAAGCCCTTCATACAGATGAGCGGGTCCGGCGCTACCTTGGCGGCCCGCTTACTCCTGAGCAAGCGCACGCTCGCTGGCTGAAATATCTCGAATCGTCAAACTCAAACAGCGTCTGGGCTGTTCGATTGAAGACCGACAACGATTCATCGGCACCGTAGATCTTGCAGAGCACCATGATGGAATTGACACAGAGATCTCCTATCTGTTCCTCCCGACGTCGTGGGGAAATGGCTACGCCAGCGAAGCGGTCCGAGCGATCCTTGCCTACGCCATGCACGAACTGGGCCTGTCTCGTGTGATTGCAGAGACGCAGACCGCCAATTTGGCATCCTGTCGGTTACTCGAACGATGCGGTATGATTCGAGAAGACACCCTCATGAGATTTGGCGCTGAACAAGCGATCTACGCCACACAGACGTTTTCCCCTTGAGTGGAAAGACTCCATCATGCAGATCACCTTTCTCGGCGGCGCTGACGAAGTCGGCGCCACCAGCATTCTCATCGAAATCGCCGGTCGCCGGCTGCTGATCGACGCCGGCATCCGCCCCACGCCCAAGGCGCGCTGGGGGCTGGCCGGCGACCAACTGCCCGACCTCAGCCTGATCGAAGAGAACGGCGGCCTGGACGCCATCCTGGTCACCCACGCGCACACCGACCACACCGGCGCGCTGGAACTGGTCCTCGAACGCTATCCCGATGTGCCCGTCTACGCCACGCCGGTCACCGTCGAGCTGACGCGCGTGCTGCACGCCGACGCCCGCCGCATCATGCAGATGCGGCTGGAGGAGGAGGGCGAGTTGCCCCTCTACGACGAGGTGGCGACGACGCGCCTGCTGAACGCCTTCCGCCCGGTCGAGTTCAACCAGCCGCTGACCCTGGCGCCGGGCCTGACCGCCACCTTCTTCCTGGCCGGCCACATCGCCGGCGCGGCCATGATCGGGTTGGCCAGCGCCGAAGGGCGCATCCTCATCTCCGGCGACATCTCCATCGACCCGCAGCGCACGGTGGACGGCGCGCGTCCGCCGGCCTTCTCGCCCGACGTGCTGATCCTGGAGAGCACCTACGGCGGCCGGCTGCACGCCAACCGCCTGGCCGAGGAACGTCGCCTGGTCGAGACGGTGGCCGAGGTCATCGAAAACGGCGGCAAGGTGCTCATTCCCGCCTTTGCCCTGGGCCGCGCCCAGGAGGTGCTGCTCACCCTGGGCGAATACCAGCGGCGCGGCGAACTGGCTCCGGTGCCGGTCTGGGCCGACGGCATGGTGCGCGCCATCTGCCAGGCCTACAGCAATTTTCCCGACGCACTGCCGCTGCCCTTGCAGGAACAGGGCGCCCAGTTCTACAGCGAACAAATCCAGCCCATCCAATCGGCCGCGCAGCGCAACGCCCTGATCTGGAATCCCGGCCCGGCCGTCATCGTCTCCAGTTCGGGCATGCTGGCCGGCGGGCCATCGCAAGCCTATGCCCGCGCCCTGGCCGACCAAGCCCGAAAACGCCATCCTGCTCACCGGCTACCAGGACGAGGAAGCGCCGGGACGTCGTTTGCAGGAGATGGCGCAGCGCGGCCACGGCACGCTGCGCCTGGGCGACAAGAAGGTCGATGTGCAGTGCAAGCTCGGCACCTATTCGCTCTCCGCCCACGCCGACACCGGCCAGTTGGTCAGCTTCGTCGAGACGCTGGACCCGACCCAGGTCTACCTGGTCCACGGCGACGAAGACGCACGCGGCAGCCTGACCGAGGCCCTGCAAGCACGCGGACGCAAAGCCCGCAGCCCGCGTGCCGGGCAAAGTTTTGTGCTCAGTTTCCGATCGGTCACGCCGACGCAACAGGCCCGCGCCATCGGGCGCGGGCGGCCCGTCGATCTGCGCCGCCTGTGGGAGGTGCTGGCCAATCCAGCCGATGCCGCCGAGGGTAGGGAGGTGACGACACGCGTCACCCTCGACGAACTGGCGCGGATCTGGTGGGGCGACCGGCGACCGGCCACTGCCCGCCAGGTGGCGTCACTGACCGAGGCGCTGGCGGCCGATGCAACCTACTTTGCCGTCGACCGCGCCCGCCCGGATAGCTACCGCGTGCGCACCCGCGACCAGGTGCAACTGGCCAACCGCCGACGCCAACAGATGTCGGCCTACGGCGATCTTGACGGACGTTGGCTGCTGGTGCGCGATCCGCAAGGCGAATCGCGGCTGTCACGCGCCGCCTCCGTCGCCGTCGACCATGTGATCGTCACGGTCGATGCTGACGCTGCACCCGATGGTCTGGAGGGCGACGCCTCCTTCTCTGTCTGGCCGGAGGATATCCTGGCCGTCTTCGACCAGCGCCGAGGAGGCGGAGGACGCACTTGCACGGCTGGCCGGTCGGCTGGACGCCGGCAGCGAAGCCGCCGACATGGAACCCAACCAGGCCCTGGCCGTGGCCAAGGCCCACTTCCCGGCCGAAGCCCGCCTGCGCCGCGCCGGCTATCGTCTGGCCGAAAAGGTGCTGGCCCTGACCTTCGATTTTCCCGACGTGGTACTGGAAACGTATGCAGACGGAGATCGAAGCGTTGGCGGCCGAGACGGGGTGGCAGGTCGAGGTCGCGCCCGAGGCCAATCAGGCTGCGCTCAGCGCGCTGGCGACCGAGTGTCTGCCCGACGGCTGGATCGTGCGCAAAGGTCCGTCGATCCACCGCGTCGAACGCCGTGTCTCGATGACGGTTGCGCCCGACATGAACGCTGCGACCGATCCTGAACCAAAGATGCTGGACGATGCCGAGGATCGTTTCGCCGAAATCAGCGGCTACACGTTGAAGATCGAAGATGTGGACCCCGTCGGGACGCCGCTGCCCAAGCGGGCCACCGCGGCCGGCGAGCCGATGGAGATCAACGCCGCCTATGCGGCGATCCGGCAGGCGCTGGCCGGCAGCAGCCTCTATCGCACCAGCCTCAAGGACGGCGAGATCGTGCTCGCCTTCATCTCGCCCCAGGCGGGAGAACGTTTTCGTGGGCGGATCGAAGAACTGGAAGATGAGGTCGGTTGGCCGCTCTCCATCCATCCCCAGCCCAACCAGAACGCCATCCTGGACACGGCCCGTCGTCTGTTGCAGGAGCAAGGCTGGATTGCGAGCCAAAGGTCCGAGCATCTTCGTGGATCGAGGCGAGGTCTCCGTGACGCTGGCTGAACATCCGCCCGGCGAGGCGATGGACGACGTGCAGCGTACATTTGAGGAAGAGACCGGCTACCGGCTGAGCATTGCTGAGGCCAATGCCGAGCAGCCCGCCGATGCCGGCGACTCGATTCGAGAACAGTGGCGCCGGGACCGCCGTCGAGATCGCCATTGATCGGATCCGTGTGCAGGCCATGCACCGGGGGCTGGCGCTCAACCCGGCCAAGCTGAACAAGGCGCTCACACGCACGCGCCGGGATGGCGTCGTCAGCCCGCCCATCCTCGTGCGTCGCCTGCGCGACGAGTATCTGCTGCTGGACGGTCTCTATCGGCTGCGCGCCGCCCAGACATTGGGCCATACATCTATTCTGGCCGAGATTGAAGGGTAGCCGCTCAACATCACGATATCTTGCCCGCGGCAACCATCAACGCCGGCTTCTTCAGAATGCCCCACATCATGGCTGCGCCCATGGCGGAGAGGATCAGGCCCATGGTGAAGAGGCTGTCATATCCCCAGCCGTCGGCCACGTAGCCGCCTGCGTAGCTGATCACCCCGAAGCTCAATCCCATGGCCATGGAGACGGCGGCGTAGGCCAGCGAACGCCAGCGCCGGTCGACCAACTCCATCTGATAGACTTGCAGCGCCGGCATCCACATGGCGCCCAGCATCAGCGTGCCGAAGCGTCCCAGACCGGCCCCATACCAGGTGGCGATCAGGATCAACGGCAGCAGGCTGAGCGCGCTGCCCAGGGTCGTCATCATCATGGTCCAGCCGTTGCCGTGGCGGGCGGCCAGTCGTGGCCCAAGCAAAGGCGCGAAGATGGCGAAAAACTGACCGGCGCCGGTGATCAGGCCGATGGCGAGCGGCGAGAGCATCAGTTCGGTGTCCATGTAGGCGCTGCAGAACGACTGGCAGGTTGCGTTGGCGGCCTGGCTGAAACAGACGTAGACGATCAACAACCCCATGGGCAACAGAGGGAACGCATTTTTCCCGACGGGATCGATCTCAACGACGTCTTCGTCACTCTCCACCGAGCGAATCCGTGCCAACGGAAAAAGCGCCACCAGCCCAAAGGCCGCGCCCAGCCAGAGCGCCAGCCGGTAGGGACCGGGCGTATCGACGCTCTGTCCGATCAGAACTGCGAAGATGCCGGGCAATAGACCGCCGAAGATCGTGCCCACGAAAGTTCCTAGCCCACGCAGCGTGCTGCTCAGCGCATAGGCGCTGTTGCGGTTTTCATTTGTGGTGGTGGCCATCAGCGCGGGCACAAGGTTGATGCTGAACATGGCGTAGCCGCCGGAGAGGATCAACTGCGAGAGGATCGGCCATGAGGGTCTGGGCCTGGAGCGGAACGAATTCGGTGAACGGCAGCATGGCCACGCCGAGCATGGAGACGGTCACGCCCATGGTCATCGCACGTTTCAGGCCAAGACGGGCGCCCAGCGCGCCGGCCGGCAGGCTCATGGCCATGTAGCCGAGCGCGCCGGCTGCATTGAACATGCCCAGGTAGGCCGGGCCGTAGCCCAGACGCAACACATAGAGGATCTTGAGCAGCATCTGGATGCCGAAGAAACTGATGGCCAGTATGCCGGTGGCCGTCAGCAGCAGGTTGACATCACGGCCAAAGCCGGAAAATGTGGCGTGTGCGCGCGAGAAGAGCGTCCGCATAATATTGCCATTGTCGTTCATTTGTTGGGGAATTCAAACCGCGAAAAATTCGTGTATGAAGATAAAAATTGATCGTGGATTCACGCAGATAGACGCAGATGGATTGGCTGTAGTTTTTGGCTCTTCCGGATTTCGGGGGAGTGGCACGCAATCGTAGGGCGGGTTTCCCTAGCCGCCGAAGCCATGCGCTACTCAAGATCCCGTGGGGCTTGGCAACTGTCCAAGAATAAGTTCGTAGTGACGGCTTCAGCCGTCCTGACCGCTGAAGCGGTTACTACGAACGAAACCGCCACGTCAATTGCGGACAGTTACTTGGGTTTCGCACAGCTTCTAATTCAGTTGCTCTAATTCAGTTGCTCTAAGAGAGCGCGCGCCTCTTGGAGATCAGGTGTGTCAAACCCTTCGTCGAACCAGCCGTACAGTTCAAAGAGGAGGCGGCGGGCGGCATCGTGCCTTCCCTGTTTCACGCCGGAATCGACTCAAGCTCATGGCCGCGCGTAACTCAAGCGACTTGACCTCTTGTCGGCGTGCCAAGGTCGAGCGCCTGTTGAAAGTCGGACTCAACATCGTCATCGGCTGCGCCCTGGGCTTGTCGCAGCTCGCCCCGCAGCCGCCACAGTTCCGGCTCCCACCATCGCTCGCCTGTTTGCTCGGCCAACGCAAGCGCTTCCGCCACCACTTGCAGGCCGGCTTCGATCTTGCCGGCTTGCAGATAGACGTCTGCCAACAGCCCGAGGAAGTAGGAATTCCCAGCCGCCGTCCCCAGCGCAAGCCAGCCGGCATAGCCCTGTTGCAGCCGATCGATGCCCGGCTCCCGGTCATCCGGATTGCCACTGGCGGCAAGGCCCCAGCCGGACAGGATCTTGGCGCCTGCGATCCAAAAAGGGAATCCTCGCTCCGACGCCAGCAGCAGCCCTTCCTCGGCCTGTTCGAACGCAAGCGATGCCTCGCGCCGGAACTGATAGGTGTGGGCAGCGCCCCAGACCAATGCGTGGCCGCGACTGAACGGGTGAGACAGTTCCTGTGACAGCGCCAACAGCTCGTCGACCCTGGCCAACGCCTGGTCCGGATAGCCGAGCAGCCAGAGCGTGTGCGACAGATAGCCCAACAACGTGACCGCCGGGTCGTGGCCGTAGACAAAGGCGTGGCGATGGTGCTGGTCGAACTCGTACAGCGCCAGCCCATTTTCCAAATGTTGACGTGCGGAGACCAGATCGCCGGCGTGAAAGAGATTGACGCCGGCGGCTCGTTCGGCTTCGACCAGAAGATCGTCGTCGTCGGCTGTATGGGCAAGGTCCATCAACTGATCCGCCAACATGCCGGATCGGGTCAGCTCGGAGCGGAGCGCGTAATAGCGCCACAGGCCGTAGAGGGTGGCAAAGAGTTGAGGCGTGTCTCCCAGCCGCTTGCATAGATCCCACGCCCGTGCATATTCCTGTTCGGCCTCGCTGCTGGTGTAGCCATGGACCGCGGTCACTGGCACGGCAAGGGCAACCCGCAAGGCCAGCTCGCGCTCTACCCGCTCTTGGCTATCGGGCAATGTGGCGAGCAGCGTCAGGCCCTGGGTGAAATGCTCAATGGCCTCCAGGTTGGCCGAAAGGCGCAGCGCCTCCTGCCCCGCCTGATAGCGGTAGTCGATGGCCTTGTCCGCGATGCCCGCGGCCTGGAAGTGCCAGGCCAACTGGCCGGCGATCGCGCCAATCTCGTCCGGTTGACCTCGATAGAGTTCCTCCAGCACGTTGCCCACATCCTCGTGAAGCATCGCGCGCTCCACGTCGTCCAATCGGTTGTAGAGATATTGTTGGAAGAGGCTGTGTCGAAATCGATAGCGAGAAAGGCGTTGGCTGCCCAAACGCCTGATGTCTAGCGCACGCACCAGTCGATGTCGTCTCTCCAGTTCGGCGCTGAATTGGCGGACGAGCCGGCGTTCATCGACGGCTTGCACACGGGCCACGACCTCGCCGGTGAAGCGCTCGCCCTCCACACTGGCCACACTCAACGCCCCGCGCAGATCGGGCGTTAAGCGGTTGAAGCGCTTCTCGATCACCCCTTCGATCCGGGCCGGCAGGGTCTCCCAAGAGAGCGTCGGCCCTTCGATCCAGCGGCCCTGGGCATCCAGCAGCAGATCGCCCCGCTCCTGTAGGTCTCTCAGTAGCTCGACGGTGAAGAGCGCATGGCCGCGGCTGTGGCGAAAGAGCGCCTGCCGAAAGTCTTCGTCCAGATGATCGGGGTCCGCGTCCAGCAGCGCGTCAATGAAGTAGCGTCCCTCGGTGCGCAGCGCCTGATCGAGCTGGACCTCGATCTCGCCGTGCCGCCCCTTCAATTCGCCGATGACCTGTTCCAGCGGATGAGGACCGCCGCCAAGACCGCCGTCCGGTCCGAGGGCCAACTCCTCCGGGCGATAGGCGCCTACGATCAGCACGCGCCTGCTGCGGATGCGCCGAGCCAGATGCAGCAGCAGACTGATGGACGAAACGTCGGCCCAGTGTAGGTCATCCAGCAGCAGCACCAGCGGTCGATTCTCGGAGAGCGCCAGAATCACCTCTGTGTATTCTTCGAAAAGCCGTCCCTGGTCAGGGCTCTGTCCGGGGTTGCGACGCTGCTGAGCCAGCACGGCCTGCACCACCGGCACTGTCGGTTCAGGGGCGAGGCTTTGCGTGGCAAGGCGATCGGCCAGCGGCTTGGCGAGCACAAAGACATCGAGCAGATCCGAGCCGACCTCGACCAGCGTGGCCGCCGTCTCCGGCATAAGCTGCCAGAGACGCTGGGCATGGTCGCGCGTGATCGTGCCGGCCGACCAAGCTCCCTCGACATCTCCGGCCAACATGTTCAACACATCGCGAAAGGGCAGGTAGGGGTCGCCGACGCCGGTGAAGACGTCACAGACCCCGGAGGCGACGATGAGATCGGCGTGGGCCTCCTGGGCGCGACGGGCAAACTCGTGGATCAGCATCGTCTTGCCGCTGCCGGCCTCGCCGGAGACAAAGACCACCTGCCCCTGTCCGCCCAGAGCTTCTTCGAGAAACCGGCTCAAGTGAGCTGTGCGATGTTCGCGAGCAACGAAGACGGCCCGCTCCCGTTCGCTGGATTTCGGTTGATCAGAATCCAGACTCATCGTGGAGAAATGAAGGGAACTGTGCCGGCAACGGTGAAGCCGTCGATGACTTCCGTATCCGAAAATGGCTCCGACACCCCAAGCGGCTGCAATGCTTGCATGGCCCGGATCTGACGCTGCAAATCGTCGATCTCGTCTTCGACGGGCAGGCCCAACTCTTCCTCAAGCAGATCTGCATAAGCGGCGTACTGGCGCAGCGCAGCAGCCGGTTGGCCGGCGTCGGCAAGCAGTTGCAGAAGCAGATGTTGCGCGGGCCCATGCAGTGGGTCCAGTGTGACCCAGCGTCTGGCGTGCTTGATGGCCTGCTGATGCTCGCCCATGGTCTGCGTAGGCACGACCGAGCCGTTCCGACACCACGGCCAGATCTGAACGAAAGCGCTCGCCTTCGTCGCGCTGCCAATCATCGAATGCGGGACTATCGGCCAGCGTGAAACCGTCAAGAAAGTCGCCGGTGTAGAGGGTCGTGGCTCGCTCAAGTGGCGACAGGCATTGGCGGCAGATCTGGTCGGGGGCATGGCCATGATTTGTGCAACCGCCGATCAGCGCCGAAATTCGTGCACATCGATCCAGGCATCGTCATCTAACACGAAGGCAATCTCGGCCCGGTCAGCGTAGAGCCATTGGGCGCCCAGCGCTTGGCGCAGTGCGGAAAGCACACGCCGGAGATTGTCGCGTGCGGATGTTTGGCCCATCTCGGGCCAGAGCAGTGTGGAGAGCGCCTCACGGCTGTGGGGCCGTTGGGTGACGACAAGATAGGCCAGCAGCGCGGTGGCCTTGCGTCGGCGCAGTGTGACAGGGACGCTGTCCAGTTCGATTCGAGGATGGCCGAACAGGTGGAGCCTCAGGTTTGGCATGATGGTCCCTTCTGAACAGTTTCATTATACCTGAAATCGGCGGAAAATCATTGCGGCTTTTTCGGCTCCTGAAAACAGTGGGACGATTGTGCCACGATCATGTCACGATTGCCCGTTATGCTGAAACGGAATCGTGTTTAGCATCATCAAACTTACCAATCAAGGAGCGGAAAGATGAACTACCAAGAGTGTATCCAGTTTGCCAACGAGAATCCTCTCTGTTACGTGGCCACCGTCGACGGTGACCAGCCCCATGTGCGGGCGCTGCTGATGTGGTTTGCCGACGAGAGCGGCTTCTACTTCGCCACCATGACGCCCAAACGTTTCTATGAGCAGATGGTCGACAACCCCAAGGTCGAGATCTGCTTCTACAACAACGCTGCCGAGTTGATGGCCGGCAAAATGATGCGGGTCACCGGCGCCGTTGAGATTCTCGACGATGCGGAGCTGAAGGCCAAGGTCGTTGCAGAGCGAGCGTTTCTCGAAGATCTGGCCGGACAGCCCGTCGCTCCGGTCACTAAGGTCTTCCGTGTCGGCCGTGGCGAGGCCCACTTCTGGACCATGAACGATGTCCTCAAGGAGCGCGATCTGGAGCGGATCCAATTTTAGTAGGTCACGCTACCAGCGTGACAGGCCTCACGGATCAGACAGATCCAGAGGTTACCGAATTCGTCCGGCCGGTAGCCGGATCTACAAGACACAAGATCTCGTAGGAATGTCAGTTTAAACAGGAGAAAACACAATGATTCTGATCGTTGGAGCAACCGGAAATTTGGGCGGTGAGATCACACGCCAACTAGCGGAAAGCGGCAGACCGATCCGGGCGATGGTTCGGGCTACGTCCGACCCGGCGAAGGTAGACATGCTGAAAGGGCTCGGCGCTGAAATCGTGCAGGGAGAGATGCAAGACCCTACGTCCCTTGACATGGCCTGTCAGGGCGTATCAGCGGTGATCTCGACGGTCTCCGCAATGCCGTCTTCTTATCAGCCGGAAGAGAACAACATCCAAGACGTGGATATTCAGGGCCTCTCGAACCTCATCGAGGCGGCAAAGAATTCCGGCGTTGACCACTTCATCTACACTTCTTTCTCGGGTGGAATCGACCTCGATTTCCCGCTCAGAAATGCCAAGCGTACGGTGGAAGAGCAGTTGAAGGCAAGCGGCCTCACCTACACAATCCTGCGCCCGTCCTACTTCATGGAAGCATGGCTCAGCCCGGCCATTGGTTTTGACTATGTCAACGGCACAGCCCAGATCTGTGGGACAGGAGCCGGCCCGATCAGTTGGATATCTGTGCCGGACGTGGCGGCTTTTGCCGTGGCAAGCCTGGACAATCCGGCGGCGAGAAATGCTGTGATTGAGTTGGGGGGACCGGAGGCGCTCAGTCCATTGGAGGTCGTCAAGATCTTTGAAGAGGTCGGTGGAAAACAGTTCGAGTTGAGCTTCGTCCCTGAGGAAGCGCTGGCGGAACAACAGGCGTCGTCAGACGATCCGATGCAGCAATCCTTTGCAGGCCTGATGTTGTGCAACGCCAAGGGGGATCCCATCGACATGCAGGCCACATTGGCGGCATTCCCGATTCAGGTCACGTCGGTTCGAGACTACGCCAAAAGCGTGCTCGTTCCAGTCAGTTGAAAAAAAACGCGGGTAATCCGTCCCCCCGGATGCGGATTACCCGTAAAATCGCCCTTGGCCGGCCAATGAAGTTCGCGAAAGAGGACAATCCAATGGACGCCAGTATCTATCGATTCAAACTTGGAAAGTTCGACTGCACCGTCGTCAACGACGGCACGTACAGTTATCCACAGCCGGGGAAGCTTTTTTTCGAAAACGTGCCCCCTGATCGACTTGCCGCCGCGCTGGCGGAACACGACATCGATCTGGATACCTGGGACGTCTACGTGAGTCCCTACCCCAGCCTGGTCATCGAGACGGGCGAGCATCGGGTGCTGGTTGACACAGGCATGGGGTCCTTGGTGCCGACCACGGGCAAGCTGAGAGCAAACCTGGCAGCGGCAGGATTCAGCCCGGATGACCTTGACACCGTCATCCTCACCCACGCCCATCCAGACCACATCGGCGGCAATCTGGACGAATCCGGTCAACCTGCCTTCCCCAATGCACGCTGGGTAATGGGCCGCACCGAGTGGGACTTCTGGAGCGGCGAACCCGATCTCTCGGCGCTGCGCGACGATCACTTCATCCCCATGATGCTGGCCAGCGCGGGCGCCAATCTGCCGCCCATCGAGCCGCTGCTCGATTTCGTCGAGCCGGGCGACGAGATCGTGCCCGGCATCGTCGCTGTGGACGCGTCCGGTCATACGCCCGGCCAGATGGCGCTTTCGATTAGCTCAGGCGGTGAGCAGTTGCTGGCCCTGGCCGACGCCGTCATCCACCCACTGCACATCGAGCAACCGGATTGGGTGGCCCCGCTCGATCTGCTGGTCAACCAGACCGTGGTCACGCGCCGGCGGTTGCTGGGGCAGGCGGCGGTCGAGAAGATGCTGGTCTTCGCACCCCATTTTCAGTTTCCGAGTCTGGGCCACGTCATTCTTGATGGGGATGGCTGGCGCTGGCAGGCGCTTGGCTAGATTGGCATCTCCTACGAGATCATGGCTATCGTGAAAGCGCCAGTTTAGTTCGCACGCCCACGTGCGATCCGACCAGAGCGACAGGCAAACCATTGGTGAAGACCCGTGCGCACGTGGGCGTGCGCACTGAACAGTACGAGCGGCGAAACCAATGATCTCATAGAGCGTTCAGTTTGGGTTTCACAGAGTACGGGTTCTGGACCTTTGACAACAAGGTCAGAGAGGAGAAAATCATGTCAGAAACAGTCTATCGGTTTTTTCGAGTAAAATCGACCGAAGCATGGTACCGGCTGTCCAAAGAGGAACAAGACAGGCTCGTCGGCCAAATTGGTCGAAAACACTGAGCAACTTGGGGGTAAGTTCACGATCACGTGTGATTGCGCGTGGTCCACGGAAGATTGGCAATTTTGGGGCGTTACGGAGTTCCCGAACATCGATGCGCTTCAGAAGCACTCCGAGTTTCAGATGGAGCTTGACTGGTACAGATACGTTGAAGTTGAGTCGATGTTGGGTACCAAGTCTTCCGATTGAAGCATTTCCATAAAGGAGAACCAACATGTGCGCACAAACAGCATCCGTCTACCCGCAGGCCAAGCCCTTTGTCGAGGGCGACCTGACGCCCTTTCTGAGTCAGCCGCTGATCGCAAAGCTCTGTACCCACAACGAGGATGGGACCATCCACATCGCTCCCGTCTATTTCGGGACTGAGGGCGAAAACATTGTGGTCGGCACCCAGGAGATGACGCGCAAGGTTGCGAACGTCCGGCGTGATCCCCGTGTCACTGTGCTCATCGACATGGTGGAGCCGCGTCTAAAGGGCGTCATCGTCTACGGCACGGCCTCGATCGAGGTTGAGGATGTCATACCGCGACGGGTGGCGATTTTCAGAAAATACAAGGACGAGGCTGGAGCCCAGGCACTTGCTGAACGACTGGCAAGTACATGGACGCCCGTGATCATACGCATCAAACCGGGACAGACCATCACCTTCGATTATGGGCAGGGGTTTGGCATCGACAGCAACGGGAACACGAAGGGCGAGGACATCTTCTAGGCTCAGGGTTTCATAGGAATGCTCTGTCTGAGCGTGACAGGCACTAGCGCAATGTGGGCCAGTGCCTGTCACTCCGGAATATTGCCGGAAAACCGCGACCGCCAGAACGCCTACTCTTCCAACATCCAGTTGGCCATGTTCACGACAAAGGTGTCGGCGAAATCCTCGGGCAGCCAGTCGATCGACATGCCCAGGACGAGCAGACGCGCGCCCATGGGTTCATCGGTGTTTTCGTCGGTCATCACAAAGGCCAATGGCCGATCTGCGTCTTCGCTGGCCGGTCCGCGACGCAAGCACCCAGCCCGGCTCTTCGCCTTCGTAGGTGCTGGACAGCGGCGCCACGGCCGTCGCGTCGGCCAGGACCACCGCTTGCTTCGGCAGTCCGTCGACCAGTTCAGGGATGTCATCCACGGTGACGACATCAGCGATCACGGTGGGCGGGTCGCTGGTCTGGCCAAAGAATGGGCTGCGGCTGCTGATGGTGACGCGGCCGCCGGCGTTGAGAAACTCCATGACCCCAACCAGATCCAGCATGTCCGGCCCGCTGCTCTCGTAGCCGGCGCCGCTCCAGATGATCCAGCGATAGCGTTCGAGGGCAGTGAGCGCTGGAATCCCCTGCGCGCTCGTGGACCAACTGTCGACGGCGATGCCTGCATCTTGAAGGATCTGGAGGTAGACGCTCGCCTCGCTCTGCTCGCCTTCAACCGCCTTGCGTCCATCGTCGATCAGCAGCACCGATGCCTTGTCCGATTCACCGGATGACGGTGTTGGCGTGCCCTTCAGGGATGGACTCGGGCGTTGCAGCGGCGTCATCGCCATCGGCAGGCGAAGCGGTCTGGGGCGTCTTCATCGGGCGTCGGCGTTTCGCTTGACGAAGGCGCTTCAGAGTTGACTCGTCCTTCGATTCGTATGGACAGATCACCAGATTCGGCTGCACAACACAATCCTCAAACGCATTGGCCAGCAGCCGATCCATGCCGGCGCCCAGGGCGGTCCTCGTCGTTGGCAAGCAGGGCAAGCAGGCGTTCGTCCTCATCGCCGGTCTGCTGCACAAAGAGCAGCGTCTCTGAAGCCAGATAACGCAGGCCGTCCTCGGTTTCCAGCAACACCGTGATCTTGGGCGTCGGTGTGGCGGTCGGTGTCGGTGTTTCGCTTGGCGTCACAGTGGGTGTCACAGTCGGTGTCACTGTTGCTGTCGCCGTTTCGCTTGCCGTCGGTGTTGGCGTTGTCGTCTCGCTAGCGGCTTCATTGGCCGATTCGGTTGCAGCGGGTCCGGCCCTCCTCGTACTTGTGAGGGAATCTGTAACGCCAACTGTCGGTGCAATGGTCGGCAACGCAGTCGGCGTGCCGGTGGCAGTTTGGGTTGGGGATGCCGTGACGTGGCCGTCGAAGTGGCCGTCGCAGTCGATGTGGCTGTTGGTGTCGCCGTGTCAGTTGGGCCGGGCGTCGGCGTCTCAATGACTTCGATGATCTCCACGCCCAAGCCGTCCAGCAACGTGGTCTGCTCGCCGGCGGTCTCAAAGTCGGAGACATAGATCAGATTCCGGCTGGGCATGGTCGACTGTGGCGGTGATGGCCTCGTGGACATCTCGATCTGGACATGGCTGCGGAGAGGTCCCGTGCCGCTAATACCGTTTGTCTGTGTCAGCATGCCGGTTTCGGTCAGCAGCCCTGTGCCCATCAGTGTCAGTTTGCGCCCGCTCTGCTCGAGCTTGATCTGAAGCTGTGAACTCTGTTCCAGCAGCGCGCTGTCCATCGAGTCTGCGCTGCCGTAGACCAGGGCGACTTCCTTGCCCAGGAATGCAGGAAAGTCGACCAGCCGGGTTCCACGGTCGCCGCCGGCCAGGAAATCGGCCGCGTGCTCCATGATCAAGCGGTTGTCGAAGCGGGTCACATAGGGTTCGGTCAGCACGTCGAAATCGCTGATCGCCAACACCCGGCCTGCCGTGTTGTTGGTCTCCAGACCGGCCAGCATCACGGTGGCAAAGCCGTTGAGCCCGGTACGCAGGCTGCTCAGGTGGTGTCGCTGGTGCGAACTTGGGGAATCGCCCGCTCCGTCGATGCTGCGCGCGCCGTAGAAGGCGACGGTGCTGCCTTGGAGCGGCTCAGCGCTGTCCAGGAAATCGGCGATGAAGATGTGGGTGAAGTTTTTATCGTTGTCGAATGGTGTCGTAGAGGTAGTCGTCGTTGAAGACGACGCCGAAGGGTTCGGCCAGGTTGTTGATGTCGGCGGCCACATCGCCGATGATATCCGGATCGCTGATCAGAAAGAGGCGACCGCCGTCGGCGACAAACTGCTCGACCAGGGCGATCTCGTTCTCGTTCCAGAGGAAAAAGGGACTGGCCACGATCAGGCCGCTGGCGTCGGCAAGCTGTTCGGCCAGCGCTTCGCTCTGATCCGGAAAGTCGGTGAAGCTTTGGATCTCGAAGATGTCGATGTCGTCCGGCAACCAGAAGCGCAGACCGACGTTGCGCTCGGCCAGCGCTGAGGCCAGCGGCTGAAAGCTGCTGCGGTTGAGCCGGTTGAAATGGGCGAGGTCGACGATGATCGGCCCCGCACGCAGCGACTGTTCCGGCTCGGTTTCAGCGACGCCGATGGCCATGGGCGTGATGGTCGGCGCCGGTGTCATGGCCATGCTGATGGGCGGCACATCGGGCGGCGTGTAGCTGCGCCCGTCGTAGTTGAGCACAGTGGTGCGGATGGCAAAGGGCGCGACCAGCAACAGCAGCCCAACGACCAGCACAATCAGTATCGTCCAATAGCGTGTCTTCATGACGCCTCCTGTCCTTTCTGGACACCGGCGGATCTAGTTCTGACTACGTAGCGAGAAGAAAAGATTTGCCACAGGCGGACAGAGATAAAAACAGGATGAGGCACAGATGCTTTTGTGTACACGCCCGATGACCGATAGCCTAACCCGTAATCCATGCGTGCCCCATCTGGGCGTAATCTGCATTCATCTGTGACTCTGCTGCAAAAACCACGAATGGCACGAATTTCACAAATTTCACCACTGAGATAATTCGTGCCATTCGTGAAATTCGTGGTTCTTGCAGTGAACTCATCTGTGGCAAAGCAGTCGCATCACCTCTGGAAGGGCGACTGCAAGGGGGCCGGGACCTGGGACTGAGTGGCGTTGAGCGTGCCCGAATCCACGGCCCGCAGGTTGAGCAGGTGTCGGTCCAGTTCGGTCGTCTCGATCACGCCGGGCAGCGGTATGCGGCTGTCGAGCAGAAAGACAGCATCGGCTGAAGCCGTCTCGGCCATGGAATGGATGGACCCCTGGATCTCCGGCGCCGGCAGTTCTTCATTGATGCCGAAGTAGCCCGGTAGGTCGACGGCCTGATAGCGCTTGACGCCGGCCATCTCGGCCGCGGCGGCAATGGCGTCGCTGATGCCGCCTTCACCGTCGATCAGACCGACGGCAACGGCCTCGCTGCCCAGATAGATGCGCGCCTCGGCCACTGCTTCGGCGTCGATCTGCAGCGGGTTCATCTCGGCATTGGATCGTTGGTAGACCACATTGCCCACAAACGCATTCTTGACGATGTCCAGTTGCTGGATGCGATCAAAGCGGTTGCCGCCGGTCAATTTGAAGGGGCCGCTGCTCAGCTCCTCGGGCGAGATGGCCGGGTCCGACGGGCGGGGGCCGCGGGTTCCGACATTGCCCACGTAGCTGCTGGACGGCGCATAGATGCGATTGGCGGCCACGGCCATGTAGTAGCCGCCGCTGACCGCCAGTCCATCGACGGCGACCACAACCGGCTTGACCTCGCGCAGATTGAGCAACGCGTAGAAGACATTTTCGCTGCTGGTGGCCATGCCGCCGGGGCTGAGGATCTCCAACGCAACGCCGGCCACACGGTGGTCCTGGCGCGCGGCCTCGATCAGTTCGATCACCTCGGCGGCCGATTCGATGGTCAGCGCGTCCTCAAAGCGAATCACGCCGATGACCGGTTCCGGCGAGTAGATCTCCGCCAAGCCCAGGCCGATCACCAGGCAGAGCGTCAGAAACAGGGCGCCAATCAGGTATTCCCACCAGTTAATTTTCATTGTTTACCTCGTCACAGTTCGCTCTGTCGGCGAACATATCATCAAGCGGAACGTACAGGCTGGAGCGTAGCTGAGCCCGATATCGAGGGGTGATGCAGTCCATCTTTCCCCGCTTGAGTATACTTCGACTTGATTATATCAAGTTAAGAGGGTGGTGACAATCAAATGTGAAGAAGGGGCGGCTTTCTACGTGCCGGGGACGGTCCAGACCGACTCGGCAATGCGAAGGCGTCTTGGGTCGTCCCCGCCACGTTCTTGGCCCAAATCTGAAATACACGCCGAAAAAGGGCTGCTCTACTTGCTCTGGCCGGCACCCAGCCCCAATGCAGCGCAGAGACGGTCGGCGGCGTCGGGCGAGAGTGGATGATCGGGCAAGGCATGGTAGAGGGCAATCGTCCCCTTGAGGGTTTCGACCACCGTCCGGCAGTTGGTGCAGCCGTCGACGTGCGCCTCAATCTGCGCGCAGATCTGCGGATCGAGGTCGCCGTCGACATAGTCGGAGAGGGTGATCAGCAACGCACGACAATCATGGTCAGTCAAAATTACGCCCCCCATTCGATCCGTTGATCGCGTTCTCATCGACGCCCTGTTCGACAAAGTAGCCGGAGAGGAGTTCACGCAGTTTCAGCCGTGCCCGATGCAGCCGCACCTTGACGGCTCCCTCGGAGATCTCCAGCGCCTCAGCCGTCTCGGCAGTTGACAGGCCCTCCAGTTCGCGCCAGATGAAGGTCAGCCGCAGGGCCGGGGGCAATTGTAGAATCGCCCGTTCCAAAAACTCTTGCAGCTCTCGATCCAACACCACGTCGTCGGGCAGGTAGGACCAGTCGACGAAGTAGGTCGGCAGTTCTTCCTCGCCGTCCCCGTCGTAGGTGTCGGCCTCGTTGACCGTCTGCGCCCGGCTGGCTTCCTTGCGGCGACGCATGAGGCAGGCATTGGATGCGATGCGATAGAGCCAGGTCGACAACTGGCTGCGCCCTTCGAAGCGGGGCAATGCCTCGATCGCGCTGAGGAAGGTCTCCTGCATGGTCTCTTCGGCGTCCTGTTCGTTGCCGCACATGCGCAGCGCCACACCGTAGATGCGCTGCTGGTGGGTTTCCACGATCTCGGTCAGCGCAGATGGATCCCCTTCTCTGGCTCTCTCGACCAACTGTGTTTCGGTACTCACCTGTCGACTCCTCAAGGATTGCCGGATCTGGTCTGCTTGCGCGCAGATTCCACTTCATTATAGAGGGGGCAAGGAAACATGCCAAGGAGGGGGTCCTCTCAGCATTCCGGGATTGGGCCTGTCACCGCTTTGTCTTGCCAAAATCTTGCGGCCCAATCCCGGAATGCCGGCGCACGCGCTGAGTCTGACGGGCAAGAAAACCTGCACTCCGGCAGCGTGTTGGCTGCCTGAAATCCCAGAGATCCGTAACCATTTGGCCTTTTTTGCATCGAAAGGGTAACGTACCGATTGAACTTCATCTATCACAGAACTCATCAACAGACAAGGAACAACAGCATGTCCAAACAGATCATTGTCATCGGCGGCGGACCGGCCGGCGTCGAAGCGGCGCTCACAGCCGCTCGTGCCGGCGCAGATGTCACCCTGGTCAGCGAGACGCCCATCGGCGGGCGGGCCGGCTGGGCCAGCCTCGTGCCCAGCAAAGTCTGGCTGCATGCCGCCGATACGTTCGGCATCATCGAAGAGGCGCGCGAAGTAGGCATCGCGCTCGATGGAGCGGCCAAGCCTGATGCGCAGGCGGTGGTTGCGCGCATCCGCCAGGTGGCCAAAGGCTGGAACGGCCAGCTTGCCGAGCAACTCAAGCAAGCCGGCGTCACGGTGCTGACCGGCGTCGCCGCATTGGCATCGCCGACTTCAGTCAGCATCGAAGCCAACGGCGAAACCACCGAGCTGACCGCCGACGCCATCATCGTGGCGGCCGGCTCTGTGCCCGTCTTCCCGCCCGCCATGCGACCCGACGGCAAACGCGTGCTGGCTCCACGCTTTGCGAGCAAGTTGGACACGTTACCGGCCAGCGTCGTCGTGGTGGGCGCCGGCGCCACCGGCGTTGAATTCGCCTATCTCTTCAATCGTCTCGGCGTCCGGGTCACCTGGATCGTCAGCGAGAAGGGCGTACTGCCCATGTTTGCGGAGGGAGCGGGAGATTTTGTCGCTCAAGTGTTGGCCAAACGAGGGATCAACGTGGTCGGAGGCCAGCGGGCCACGGCTGTTGATGCTGACGACGACGGCGTCACTGTCACGTTGGTTGACGGCACAACCCACCGGGCCGACATGGCCTTTCTGGCCGTCGGGCGCACCGCCGATGTCAGCCGCTTGAATGTGGAGGCTGCCGGTCTGGCGCCCGGAACCAAAGGCGAACTGGCAATCGATGAGTATGGTCGCAGCGCCGTGCCGACCATCTATGCGGCAGGCGATGTGACCGGACTCCCCATGCTCGCCAACCAGGCCACGGCCCAGGCTCGTGTGGCCGCGAGCCATGCGGCCGGTGCATCGACGGCCCACGCCTATCGACCTGAGACGGTGATTCATGCCGTCTTCTCCGAGCCGCAGGTGGCGCAGGTGGGTCGTTTCGATGAGGAATCCGGTTCAGCCAAGCTTGCCTACGACGCCGGGTTGAAGGCGCATCTATTGGCCGATGCTGAAGGCTATATCGAGCTCCACTATGACCAGACCAGCCGTCTGATCCAGGGAGGCGTGGCGGTTGGCCCACATGCAGTCGATGCGGTTTCTCCCATCGCCATGGCCATCCGCATGGGCGCAAGCGTCGAGGATCTGGCCGGACCGAGCGGCGGCTATCCCAGCGTCAGCGAACTTGCATTCGCGGTTGCGCAGCAGATCTGAATCCATCATAGAACAGAAACTGGTACGAAATAGGCGTTTCGGACCAGTTTCTGTTTATATCAACAATTCTTTGACGCCCTCTTTGGTAGACTGTTACAATTTTCGCCATGCGAGCACTGGTCATCAGCGATAAAGTCGAACCGATTCTCTACAGTCCCGGCATCCTTCGACGTGCGGGGGATGTAGATCTGATCATCAGTTGCGGCGATATTCCATTCTATTATTTGGAGTTTATCGTCAGCATGTTGAATCGACCGGCCTATTTCGTCTACGGCAACCATGGTCGTGAGGTCGAATACCAGAGTGGCAAGCACGGCGACTGGCAGACCAGGACCGCGCCCATGGGCGCAGAGAATCTGCATCGGACAACCGCCAAAGTGGGACCGCTGCTGCTGGCTGGGCTGGAAGGGTCGATGCGCTACAACAACGCGCCGCGCTTTCAATATACTGATACTGAAATGTGGAGCAACGTTGCGCGTATGATACCGAGTTTGATGGCCAACCGGACGCGGTATGGCCGTTATCTCGACGTGCTGGTCGCACATTCCCCGCCGTACGGCATCCACGACCAACCGGATCTCCCGCATACCGGATTCCGCAGCTTCCTGAAATTTATGACCTGGTTTAAGCCCCGCTATCTTCTCCACGGCCACATCCACCTCTACCGACAGGATACGATCACGCGTACGGTCTATGAGCAGACGGAAGTCATCAATGTCTATCCCTTCAAGATCTTGGAGCTGGAACCGGCGGAGACGCGTTGAAGGACATCGACACCTTGACCGACAATCTTCCCATCAATGACCGCAACATCAACGACCGCCCAGTGACCGACGGACCGGATCAAGATTTGTGGCGTCAAGTCTGTCGCCGGGAGGCGCAGCGCGCCGCGGACATCGAAGAGCGCGAACGTTGGAACGTCGGCCCGAATGTCGGCCCGAATGTCGGCCCGAATGTCGGCCCGAACATCGGCCCCGAAGAGACGATTCCGTTCCGGCATCGTTGGGAACATGTGCAGCATGTGGTATCGTTAGCGCTCTGGCTGGCTGAGGAGACCGGGGCCGACCGGGAGATCGTCGAAGCCGCAGCCTGGCTGCATGACGTCTGCAAGCGCCAGCCGGACCACGGCGCACGCGGCGCTGAGCGAGCGCAGGCCATCTTGGCCGCCACAGACTTTCCGCCGGAGAAGATCGACGCTGTCGCCGATGCCATTCGCCAACACGAAGGATTGACCCGGGCCGAGCCGTCGCCCTTGCAACCCCTGGAGGCCGCCGTGCTGTGGGATGCCGACAAGCTGTCGAAGATCGGCGTGCAGGCGTTGATGGTCGCCATGAGTTCGCACTACGTGCAGGGGATGCCCCTGGCCGAGCGCCGGCGACGAAACCAGGAATTTATCGAGACGGTCCTGTCGCAGACCGTCAAAAGCATGAACACAAAACCGGCCCGAACGCTGGCCGAAGAACGCTATCGTCAGAATTTGGACGTTATGAGCGCATGGGAGCGGGATGAAAAGGTGACAGGGTGAGGGGATGAAAGGTGAATGGCTGATCCGTTAACGTTGAGCATTAGCCGTTCACCGGTCAACCATTATTCACCCTGTCACCTTGTCCCCCTCACCTGTCACCTTTTCACCACTCCCTTTCACTGGAGCACACACCTTGAAATACCACCTCATCACAATGGGCTGTCCCAAGAACCAGGTTGACAGCGACGGCATCGAAATGTTGCTGCGCGGCGCCGACTATGGCGCTGTGGAAAGTCCGGACGACGCCGACGTGCTCATCGTCAACACCTGCGGATTCCTGGAAGCGGCCAAGGACGAGTCGATCGGCGTGCTTCAGGAACTGGCCGGCGGCAAGCGACGCAACCAGATCCTGGTCGCGGCCGGCTGTCTGGCCCAGCGCAACGGCGACGAAGTGCTGGAACGCGTGCCCGAGATCGACGGGCTGCTGGGCACACGGCGCTGGATGGAGGTGCTTCAGTTGTTGCAGGGCATCCGCGGCGGCTCGGGCCGGCGCAAATTCCAACGCTACACGCTGTTGGGCGATCCGGATGCCGATTTTGACATGGCCATGCCGCGCCCGCCTGTCAAGGGCGGCAGCGCCTATCTGAAGATTTCCGACGGCTGCAACGCTCCCTGCGCCTTCTGCACCATCCCCTCCTTCAAAGGCAAGCTGAACAGCCGGCCCATCGAAGCCATCGTCGACGAGGTCAACAGCCTGGTGCGGGCCGGCGCCAAGGAACTGGTGATCGTGGCCCAGGACACCACCGACTATGGCCGCGACTGGGGCGAGCCCAACAGCCTGGCCCGGCTGCTCTCGACCATCTGCAACCGCTCCAGCGACGATCTCAAGTGGCTGCGGCTCATGTACGCCTATCCCGGCCACGTCAGCGACGAGTTGATCGAAGTCATGGCCGGCCAGGAAAAGATCGTGCCCTACCTGGACATGCCGTTGCAGCACGGCGACCCGCGCACGCTGAAACGCATGCGCCGTCCGTCCCGGCTGGAGATGGTCTACGATCACATGGACAAACTGCGCGCGGCCATGCCGGACATCGCCCTGCGCAGCACCTTCATCGTCGGCTATCCCGGCGAGACCGAGGAAGAATTTCAGGGCATGCTCGATTTCATCGCGGCCATCGAGTTCGACAAGGTCGGCGCCTTCACCTTCAGCGCTGAGCCGGGCACGCCGTCGGCGACCTTGCCCGACCAGGTGGCGCCGGACGTGCAGGAAGAACGCTACGGGCGTCTGATGGAACTGCAGCAGGGCATCAGCCTGCGCCGAAATCAGGCGCAGGTGGGCAGGATGCTGGATATTCTGATCGAAGGCGAGGGCGAGCTTGAGGACAGCGAAGTGCCGTTGCTGCTGGGTCGCAGCTACCGAGACGCGCCCGAAGTGGACGGGCTCGTGCTCGTGCCGGGCATCTCAGGCGTGCCCATCGGCGAGATGATCCAGGTCCACATCAACGGCGCCATGGAGTACGATCTGGTCGGCGAACCGTTGTTGGATGAGATTTTTTCGAGTTCGAAGCGTGGAGTTTCGTGCGTGAAGGACTGACAATGGATGACGGGGAATGACGAAGGGTGACATGGGTGACAGGGTGACAGGTGAACAATTGGCATCGACCGTTTAGTCACCTTAGTCACCCCCTCACCTTGTCAGTTTTTTTCTACCAAAACCAGCCGCGCCGCTTCTTGCGGATGACCTGGATCAACTGGGCCAGTTGTTGTTGGAGGCCGCCCGTGGTCGTCTCCAGGGCACGCAGCCGGCTTTCCAAACGCTCCTTGCGCAATTCCTCGCGACGCTGATATTCGGCAATGGTGCGCTCCAAATCCAGCATCCGATCGCGCAGTTTGCGATTTTCTTCCTTCAGATTAAAATTGTCTTGAACCACAACGCCGACGATCTCGCGAACCGTGGCCTGGTTGCTGAGGACGGCACGCTGATTGTCCGCCAGGACGCCGAAAACATCGTGAAGCGCTTCAGGCAGCGCATTTGCTACGTCTTTGTTGAGGGCCAGCGGATTGTCGGACGATTGGCGTTCGGATGTCGAACCGTCGGACGGTTCAGCGTCGGGTCGATAGTCGGCGGACGGATCTACCACAAAAGAGGGTTTGGGGCGCGAAATTCGACTGTCGGCTGCTGAGGTGCTGTTGCACCTGTGCGTCCGAATAGCCCTGGACGAGCAAGGTCTGGACGATGCTCAGCGTAATGATGTCGCTGTTGGTGTATCGAGGATAGTCGCTTTCCACGCCGTCGCTCAGAAATGGCGCGAAACGACGACTCCACTGGCGAAGCACATAGGGCTCCGTGTGGAGTTGTCTTGCCGCTTCGCTGAACGGGAGCCGATCGCTATCGAGATCGCTCGGGGGGCGTCGAAAATCGCTCATCGCTTGAACTTCTGAATTGGGCGCTACTCGTCGATTACACGCCAGGTTGTATCGATTACCGGGCCATCTTCTTCACCGGCGGCAGTGTTGGCGCTGTTATGGGGGGAAGATGAAGCACCGGATTTCGTCGCCGACGGGGCCATCGCCACAAACATGCGCAGGGCCAAGATGAGCACTGCGATGTCATCAAAGGGCAGACCGGGAATGAGGTCGATGGGAGATACCCAATAGACCAGAGCGGCGACGGGCAACAGAATCTTGAGTGCAGTCGGCACACGTGGATCCCAGAATAGATGCCATGCCGAAACCAGATCCTGCGTTATCCTGCCCACGCTCCAGCTCCCTGTTGATTGATAACTTGTGTTGTTGGTCATTTCTACTCCTTTGGTCCATCCGCTACAGTTCGGTACACGCACCTCGGCAAAATCAGCAATTGTTTCGATCGGAATGTTTGGATAGACTGTCCGTTCCGGCTTAGTATATACGAATTACTCACTTGGCGACAATAACCCATTTTGTGTATCTCATGGGTGCATCGCCCTAGCTAACCAGAATATCATGCCCTCTACTTCTCAAATGTTGGCTGACTACCCGGATGTTCTTCTGCGTGTGCTGGCCGAGCTGCGCGGCGCCATTCTGGACGGGGCCGACACTCGCCATCAGGCCATTGAACTGCTTGCCGCTCAGATCACCGATCCCACCTCTGTCCAATTTGCCTACCAGGAAGTTGTCGATAGTTTCGACACGACCGAGAAGGCCATCGAACTGCTGCTGCGCGAGAACGGCGAGATGAGCGAAGCCCAGTTCAGCCGCGAGTTCGGCAGCATCCGCCAGATGGGGCCGGCCAAGCTGGAGCGTGAATCGCCCTGGCTCTATCCGGAAAGCATGGCCGAGGTCCTCTACTACTACGGCCTGCTGGGACGCGGCTTCAAGGGGGCCGGTCAGCAAGCCCACGCCATCGTCTATATCCCCACCGATGTCATTCCGTGGCTGCCGCAACCCCAGGTCGAGAACGGCGAAGATGCGCTTTCCATCCGCTCTGTGCCGCCGCCGCCCGCGTCTCGGACCATTCCGGCTGACAGCAGTTTTCTGGAGGACATGGGCACGCTGCTCGGCTTCATCCACACCGAACGGCTGCGCCTAACCGAGAGCGGGCCCCATCCTGAAGATATCGAAAAACTGGTCGAGCGGCTACAGATGCCTTTCGCCGGCGATGATGCCTGGCTGAACACGCGTCTGGCGTTGATGCTGCACTTGGCCAACCGGCTCGGCTGGCTTCGCCGTACCGGCGAAAATGGAGCCGGTGAAAACGATTCCGGTGATGCCGTCGAGTTGACGGGCAATCGCGTACGCATCTTTCTGGACAAGACGCGCGCAGAGCAGCGCCTGGCCCTCTGGAGCGCCTGGTACGATTCGCCGGATTGGAATGATCTCTGTCGCACACCCGGACTGGAATGCGCCAAAACCGGCGCCTGGAAAAACGACCCGTTGCAGACTCGCAAAACGCTCCTCAACCTCCTTGGCAAACTACAGCCTGACCTGTGGTACAGCCAGACGGATGTCGTCGCCGTCATCAAAGAGATAGAACCCGATTTTCAGCGCCCGGCGGGCAACTACGACACCTGGTATATTCGTAATAGCAGTACGCAGGAATTCCTCAAAGGTTTCGAACAGTGGGAGGCCGTCGAGGGTGCTCTGGTCGGCTTCCTGCTTCAGGGACCCCTGCATTGGCTGGATGCGTTCAACCTGGCCGAACCCTCTTCGGGCGACGACATGCAGGTCTCGTTGACTCGCGAAGGCGCCCGTTGGCTGGGCCAGGATCTGCCCGATTCCCACGACGAGCCGCCGCGCCACCCGATCCGCGTCGGTGAGGACTTCACCATCACGCTGGCGTTGTCGGAGCCGCTGTCGGAACGCTTCCGCGTCGAGCGCTTCGCCCAGTGGAGCGCCAGCTATCCCCAGTACGTCTACAAGATCAACAAGCGCAGCCTGCAACGCGCGGCTGAAGAGGGCATCACCGCCCAGCGCGTGCTCGATTTCCTGAAACAGCGCAGCCGCAACGTGCCGGAGAAGGTGGCGACGGCGTTGGCGCGGGCGTGAGGGGCGAGGGGCGAGGGGCGAGGGGCGAGGGCGAGCGAATAGGTTGGCGGTGAACGTGAATATGCGCATCCACATCATGGGGGCGTCGGGTAGCGGCAAAACAACGCTGGCCAATCAACTGTCGGAAACACTCGGCATTCCATGGTACGAACTAGATTCGGTCGCATACGAAGGCGGTTTTGCGCGCAAACGCACTTATGAAGAGCGGATGGCAAGTCTACATGCAATCATTGACCAACCGGACTGCATCACGGAAGGATTCTACCTGTGGTGGATCGATGACCTGCTCGATGCCGCCGACGCCATCGTCTGGCTGGACCTTCCCTGGCACGTCTCTATGCCGCGTATTGTCACGCGCCACATCCATCTGATGGATCGGCGAGAACCGCCATCCAGGTCTACGCAACCTGGCCAACTACGCCTGGGGATGTCGTCACTTCTATCTCGAAAGCGAGCCACGTGTACCTGAATCGCTGGATGATGACGGCGCGGTGAATCGTGCCGGCGTGGTCAACTATCTCGCTCCCTATGTTGACAAGGTCGTACACTGCCGTAACCCAAATGATGTGGCCAAGTTCTTTGAACAGATCACGGCCGATCTCTAGCATCTTGTCGGAGAGGCCAAGAAATAGACCGCGGATGCGGCGGATTAGGCGGAAAGAGCCTGATTTTATCTGAGATATTATCGGCATTTATCAGCCAAATCCGCCTAATCCGCGGTCTATCGTCGTTCTCTCCGACAGCCTGCTAGCCCCGAATCCCCGATCACCAATCACGGAGTCAACATGAAAACCATCGGCCTGCTCGGCGGCATGAGCTGGGAAAGCACCGAACTCTACTATCGCTGGATCAACGAAGGCGTGAAGCAACGGCTGGGCGGCCTGCATTCGGCGCGCATCGCCATGGTCAGCGTCGATTTCCAGGAGATCGAGATGCTGCAACACGCGGGCGATTGGGCGAAGGCGGGCGAGGTGCTGGCCGAGGCCGCTCGTTCCATCGAAGCGGCGGGCGCTGACTTCCTGCTCATCTGCACCAACACCATGCACAAGGTCGCTCCCCAGGTCGAAGCGGCCATCGACATCCCGCTGCTGCATCTAGCCGACGCTACCGCCGCAGCGTATCAAGGCCGCCGGTATGTCGACCATCGGCCTACTGGGCACCAATTTCACCATGGAGCAGGATTTCTATCGGGGTCGGTTGGCCGAGAAGCATGGGCTCACTGTACTGATTCCCAACGACGAAGATCGGCAGATCGTGCACCGGGTCATCTACGAAGAACTGGTTCTGGGCGTGATCAACGACGCGTCACGCGCCGAATACCTACGCATCATCGACGATCTGGCGGCACGCGGCGCTCAAGGCGTCATCGAAGGCTGCACCGAGATCGTGTTGTTGGTCCAGCAGAAACACACAAGCGTGCCCCTCTTCGACACGACCGCCATCCACGCACAGGCCGCGGTCGAGATGGCATTGGTCGAAGGGGTGACAGCGTGACAGGGGTGACTAAGCAGACCGGTTCCAGCCGATGGATGGGGGGGCGGAAAAACGACGATTGACAGACCGCCATCTCAATGTTACCATGCCGCAGCGGAATTGAACTAGAGATTCCGTGAAAGTGGTCTATCCCAAATTTCCCCAGCTTGACCAACAGCCATTTTCAGCTATGCACGACTTTGCTCGACAAGCGACTTCGGCGAAACGGGGCAATCGATTTCGTGCGGCCAAATTTCCTACCTGGTTTCATCCAGTTATCGCTCGTTGGTGTTCCACCGGTTTACTGTTCCGTGTTTTACTTTAGATGTAGTTACTTCACAAGGAGGAGAGAGAATCACATGCGAAAGCAGATGATAGGAATGGGTATGTTGTTGCTCGTGTTCGGACTGCTGTTCTCGGCGTGTGCTGCGCCGGCGGCAGCACCGGCTGCCGAACCCGAGGCTGCCGGCGAAGAAGCCGCGGCGGATGCGGAAGCTGCGCCCGCCATGGACGGCACCTTTACCTACTGGGGTGGTCTTATCTTCTCGGAAGAGGCCAACCAGATGCTGGTCGACCGCATCGAGCAGTGGGGTGAAGAGCGTGGCGTTGACGTCGAAGTGGTCATGATCAACCAGAACGAGACGGTACAGCGTGTTTCCGCCGCAGTCGAAGCCGGCACCATGCCCGACGCCCTCGACATTGGCCGTGATCTGATGCTGCTGCTCAGCCAGAGCGACCAGCTTGAACCGCTCGACGACCTCTACGCCACCATCGGCGAAGCCCACGGCGGCTGGCTGCCGTCGGCCGACAGCAACACCAATCCGGATGACTTCGGCGGCAACGCTACGGCATCCCCTTCTCTGCAGGCGGCAACGTGCTCTATCGGCGTGCCGATGTGTTGGAGCCTCTGGGCTACACCGAAGCGCCGGCGACCTGGGAAGAACTGGCTGAAATGGCGGCCGCAGGGCAGAATCCGCCCGAACATTACGGCATGGGCTTTGCTCTCTCCAACGTGGGCGACGCCAACTTGACCACCACCATGTTGCAGTCCTGGGGCGGCCGCGTGGCCGACGATGCCGGTGAGAACTGCACGCTGGACAGCCAGGAAGTTCGCGATTTTGTGACCTGGATCACGGGAACCTTTGAGGCGGGCCTCTTCCCGCCGGGCGCCACCACCTGGGACGGGGCGGGCGACAACGTGGCCTATCAGTCGGGCAATGCGCTCTTCATCGCCAACCCCGGCAGCGTCTATCTCTACATGCGTGACGAGGACCCCGAACTGGGCGACGGCACCCGCTACTCGGCCCTGCCTGCCGGCCCGGCCATGCGTCTGTCGCCCCAGAACGGCAACTTCCGCGCCATTCCAGCGTCGGGCGAGAACAAGGATTGGCCAAGGATCTGTTCGAGTATCTGGCCGATGACGAGTTCATGGCCAACTACTACTACAGCGCCATCTACGGACCGGCGCTTCAGAACCATGTCGATTCGCCCATCTTCACCGAAAGCCCGGTGCATGAGGGACTGCTCGATCTGGCGCTCAACGGCACGCCCAGCAGTTTCCCCGATGTCAACAACACAGCCTTTGCCGAATATCAGACCAACTTCCTCACGCCGCGCATGATCCAGCGCGTGGTGGTCGATGGTCTGAGCGTGGACGAGGCAGTGATGGAAACGCAGGAAGCCTGCCAGGCCATCTACGACAAGTACAAAGAATAGTGCCATCCGTAGGGGCCTGTCGGAGAGGCCAAGAAATTGACCGTGGATGCGGCGGATTAGGCGGAAACGGCCTGATTTTATCGGCATTTATCGGCCAAATCCGCCTAATCCGCGGTCTATCGTCGTTCTCTCCGACAACCTGCTAGGGGCAGGTCTCAGACCTGCCCCTACGAAACGGCATCCCCATTTCCTTTGGCATCAGCTACCCAATCGATACGCCACAACTGAACAGATCGTACCTGCAATGACCACAAACAAGCGCCCACGCATGACCATGAGCCAGAGCGAGAGTATTTTGGGCTATCTGCTGGTGGCGCCAGTGGTCATCTGCCTGTTGGTCCTGGTCGTCTATCCTTTTGTTCGCGATCTGGATCAGCTTCACCGACCGCATGATCGGCCAGCCGGGCAATTTCATCGGTTTCGCCAACTATCGCTACCTCTTCAACTGGGTCAGCTTTCAGGCCACGGTACGCAACACCATCGTGCTGGTCGTCTCGGTGCAGACCCTGAAATTGGTCTTTGGGCTTGGCATCGCCATGCTGCTGAACCAGGCCATCCGCGGGCGCCAGTTCTGGCGCGGGCTGATCTTGATTCCCTGGGCCATGCCCGCATTTGTCGCCTTCATCACCTGGAAGCTGCTCTTTGCGCCCCAGGGCGGCGCTTTCAACATGATCCTGCTCAACCTGGGTCTGGTCGACACGCATGTCGATTTCCTGAGCACCAAGGCGTTGGCCATGCCCAGCGTCGATCGTCGCCAGCTTCTGGCGTGGCTTTCCCTTCTGGGTGATCGCATTTTTGGCTGCGTTGCAGAACGTGCCCCAGGCGCTCTACGAGGCCGCAGCCATCGACGGGGCCACGGCCTGGCAGCGCTTCCGCCATATCACAGTGCCGAGCATTCGTCATGTTGTCCTCGTGGTCGTGCTGCTCTCCACCATCTGGACCACCAACAGCTTTGAGGCGGTCTGGCTGATGACCCAGGGCGGCCCGTCCAATGCGACCATGACCTTTCCCGTGCTGGCCTATTTCGGCCTACAAAATCTGCGCATCGGCGAGGCGGCGGCGGTCTCCGTGTCGATGTTGCCCATCTTTGCCCTGCTCGCCCTCATCGTCGCCAAGATGTTGCAAGAGGATTAGCCATGTTGCACAAATTGAGTCTGGGACAGAAGATCCTCTACTATTCGCTGCTTGTCGTTGTTGGCGATCGTCATTCTCTTTCCCATCTACTACATGTTCACCATCTCGTTGAAGCTGCCCAAGGATATCTATCGCTCGCCTTCCTTGCTGCCGCTCAACGCGACGATGCGCAATTATATCGAGCTATTCACCAAGATCGATTTTCTCGTCAACATCCGCAACAGCTTCATCGTCGCCACTTCAGCGACGGTGATCTCGGTCTTCATCAGTTGCCTGGCCGCCTACAGCCTGGTGCGGCTGCACTATCCCTTCCGTGACTGGATCGGTCGGCTTATCCTCTTCGCCTATCTGACGCCGGCCGCATTGCTCTTCATCCCGCTCTCTGTGATCATCGCGCGGCTGCATATGGGCAACTCGCTCTTCGGCCTTATCTTCGTCTATCTCACCTTTTCGGCCCCGTTGAGCACCTGGCTGCTGATGGGCTATTTTCGAGGGATCCCTGCCGACATGGAGGAACAGGCCATGGTCGACGGCGCGACACGCTTGCAGGCGCTCTTTCGCATCGTGTTGCCGTTGGCCACGCCCGGTCTCATCGCCGTCAGCGTCTTCACCTTCACCGCGGCCTGGAACGAACTGCTGCTCGCCCTCATCTTCATCACCTCGCCCTCAAAACAGACCGTGCCCGTCGCCGTCAGCTACCTGATCACCGGCGATGTCTTCCGCTGGGGACTGATCATGGCCGGCTCGGTGGCCGCGGCCATCCCGGTGATGATCCTCTACTATCTGGGCCAACGCTTCGTGGTGCAGGGCCTGGCTGCCGGTGCGGTCAAGGGCTTAACTCATGCGATCTGACCGGTCTGCAAGCGGCCATCGTGGCCAAGCGGGCCGAGCGGGGCTTCGTCACCGATCCGGTCAAGCTCTGCGTGTTGCTCTCGAGGAGGTCGGCGAAGCTGGCCCAACTGATCAAGCGCACCTGGTCGCCAAACTACGAGGCTCCGTCCGAGCAGGACGTTCGCCGAGGAATGCAGCGACGTGCTGATCATCCTGACCGCCATCGCTCACGAATTTGGCGTCGATCTGGAGGCGGCGGTCGCCGAGAAGTTTTTCGAGAAAGATGAGGCGCGCCGCTGGGCGACCGCACAACAGAGCCGAAAAGAGGGTTTTATGCCGAGCGTGAACAAAGCTGAACTTCTGAACTCATTGCCGCCTGAATGGCCCGAAGATCTGCTGCCGCAGATTCAGAAACGGGTCGCCGACAGCGGCCGCAAAGTCGTTGTCCTCGATGACGACCCCACCGGCACGCAGACCATCCACGATCTGACCGTGCTCACCCAGTGGTCGGTGGGCGATCTTGCAGAAGGAGTTGGCGTCCGACGCCCCGGCCTTCTACATCCTGACCAACTCACGCGCGCTGCCCGGCGAAAAGGCGGCAACACTCAACGCCGAGATCGGGCGCAACCTGCGCGCCGCATCCGATGCCACCGGCGTCGATTTCACCGTGGTCAGCCGCAGCGACTCGACGCTGCGCGGCCACTACCCCGGCGAGGTCGATGCGCTGGCCGCCGCATTGGGCGAGACCACGGCTCCGCAACTGATCATCCCCTTCTTCCTGGAGGGCGGACGCTACACCATCAACGATGTCCACTACGTGGCCGAAGGCGATCAACTCGTGCCCGCCGGCGAAACCCAGTTTGCGCGGGATGCCGCCTTTGGCTATCGCTCGTCCAACATGGCCCAGTGGGTCGAGGAGAAGACCGGCGGACGGGTCGCCGCCGCGGACGTGGTGACGATCTCGCTGGCGGACATCCGTGTGGGCGGTCCGCAGCGGGTGACGGAGAAGTTGATCGATCTGGAGTCCAGGCTCAGTCTGCGTCGTCAACGCCGCGAGCTATCGCGACCTGGAGGTCTTTGTGCTTGGCCTGCTGGCTGCCGAGGCCGCGGGCAAGCGCTTTGTCTACCGGACGGCGGCCTCGTTCGTGCGTGTGCTGGCCGGCATCGCCCCCCAGCCGTTGCTGACGCTGGACGAATTGGGCGCAGACAGCGAGGCCGGCACGCTCTTTGTGGTCGGCTCGTATGTGCCCAAGAGCACGTCGCAGCTTTCCATCCTGCTTGATCAGCCCAATGTCGTGCCGATTGAGGTATCTGTTGGTCGATTGCTGGATGAGGCGAGCGCGCAGTGATGAGATTGCCCGCGCCGCTTCAGCCGCAAGCGAAGCCATTGCAGCCGGCGCCAATGCCGTCGTCTACACCAGCCGCGAGTTGGTCACCGGCGAGGACGCCGAGCAGAGCCTGGCCATCGGCAACGTCGTCTCAGACGGCCTGGTGCAGATCGTGCAGTCGATCACGGTCCAGCCGCGCTACCTGGTCGCCAAGGGCGGCATCACCTCCAGCGATGTGGCAGTCCACGGCCTGGGCGTTGTGCGGGCGATGGTGCTGGGCCAGATACTGCCGGGCATTCCAGTCTGGCGATTGGGCGAGGAGAGCCGCTTCCCCGGCATGGGCTATGTCGTCTTTCCCGGCAATGTGGGGGATGAGGATGGGCTGGCGTCGTTGACGATCTGAGGTGTGGCGCAAGATTTGCCACAGATGAACGCAGATGCTGCACGGATGGGGCACAGATATTAATTGGCATGATAGAACCCAGGATTGAAATCTTCGTGAATATCTGCGCCCTATCATGTGTTTATCTTGTGGCTAGATCTTTCTCTACGCTTCATCACCCACGGACTGCAAGCGCTCGGCCTGATCGGCCTGGGCCAGTGTGTCGATGAACTCGTCCAGGTCGCCGTTGAGCACGCTTTCCAGCCGATAGACGGTCAGGTTGATGCGGTGATCGGTGACCCGGCTCTGGGGGAAGTTGTAGGTGCGGATCTTCTCGCTGCGATCGCCCGAGCCGATCTGGTTGCGCCGCGCCGCGCCGGTCTCTTCCATGCGCTTCTGCTCTTCCAGATCATAGAGCCGGGAGCGCAGGATGCGCATGGCCTTGATCTTGTTCTGGAGCTGGCTCTTCTCATCCTGACAGGTGACCACCAGGCCGGTCGGTTCATGGGTGATGCGCACGGCCGAGTCGGTGGTGTTGACGCTCTGGCCGCCGGGGCCGCTGCTGCGAAAGATATCGATGCGGATGTCGTTGGCGCTGATCTCGATCTCGACATCGTCGACCTCGGGCAGGACGGCCACGGTGGCGGCGCTGGTGTGGATGCGCCCCTGGCTCTCGGTGGCGGGCACACGCTGCACGCGGTGGACGCCCGATTCGTACTTGAGGCGGCCGAATGCGCCTTTGCCCTTGACCGCGACAATCGCTTCCTTGATGCCGCCGATGCCGGTCTCGTTCAGGCTGAGCAGTTCGATCTTGATATCGATGCTCTTCGGCCCAGCGCGAATACATGCGGAAGAGTTCATGCGGCAAAGAGCCCGGCCTCATCGCCGCCTGTGCCGGCGCGGATCTCGACGATGGCGTTCTTTTCGTCGTTGGGATCGGTCGGAACCAGCAGCAACTTGAGCGTCTCTTCCAGTTGCTCGTACTCCTGCTCCAGATCCGCCAACTCCAACTCGGCCATCTCCTGCATTTCCGGGTCGCTGTCGTCGAGCAGCAGCCGGCTTTCGGTGATCTCCTGCGCCACTTCCTCGATAGCGACGGAACGTCTGGACCAGTTCGTCCAGATCGCTACGCTCGCGCGCAAGCTCATTCAGGCGCGTGTAATCTGCGATGACCTCCGGATCGGCCATCAGCCGATCCAGTTCATCGTAGCGATCCGCGATCAGGGTCAGTTGGTCGGTCAATGTAGACATATACTCACTCGCTATGTACTGCGGCATTCATGCCGCCCAGTTTCTTCAGCCAGGTAATTGCGGCATAAATGCCGCAGTACAAATTTGCGTCTAGTAGAGCTGTCGCAGGAAAGCAGATAACCCGATTCTGCGGTTGCGGTTTCCGCGATATAAGCAGTCCGTGATCGGCTTTCAGCGTCATCCGCGAACTCTATTCATCTCACGCTCACTCTACGCATCAGGAAAGAGCGGCAGATGCCCCAGCGCAATGACGTTCGGCCAGTCGCCCGGCCCGCCTTCGGTGAAGACGGACATCTCGCCCACGATGGTGGCGTCGGCCGCGTCCATCAGCTTGTGCAGGCCCTCCAGCGTGTTGCCGGTGCTGACGACGTCGTCGACCAGCACGGCGTTCTTGCCCTGGACCAGATGGCGATCCTTGCCGTCGAGGTAGAGCGTCTGCGGCACGCCGGTGGTGATGGTGACGACTTCGACGTCGATACAATCGACCATGTAGGGCTTGCGGATCTTGCGCACGACGGCCACCGGCAGTCCGCTCAGGACCGAAAGCGCGTGGCCCAACGGAACGGCCTTGACCTCCGGCACGATCAGCACCTCGGCATCGGCCGGCATCCTTTTGACCAGTTCCGCCGCCGATTCCTCGACAACATCCGTATCGCCCAGCATGTTGAAGATGGCGATGTTTACATTCGGGGCCACCTGAAAGAGTGGCAACTCACGCGTCAGTTTTCCGATCTTCACCGTGTGGGTGCGGCCATCATAGCTCATTGCTTGGTCTCACTTTTGTGGCATCGCGCAGTGATTCGCCCGATTGGATTGTTGCACTACAAACGGCACCATTTTACCATACCCGTTACAGCGCAACGAAACAATCAGGGACTCCACTGCAAAAAGTCAAAAGATTCGCCACAGATGACGGAACGAGACACAGATTCTTCCGGCAATCGCGTAATCGTGACGTGATCGACACAGATCATCTGATGAACACAGTCACAGATCGTGCTGACGAATCTGTGACAAATCAGGTCGTTATCTGTGGCATCTGTGGCAAATCCAGTTTTGCAGCAGAGTCATCAAGGGGAGACGGGGAACCGCAATCGATGGATAAGACCAGACCACTGTACGATTCAGTTGAGCAAGCCTTGGCGTACGCCCGCTTCGATCGATCCACTCCACGGCGGCATGGTCGGCGAGGTCTACGCGGCCACGCTGGCGGATGGCGTCGCAGGTGGTGGTCAAGGTGGACCGGCGGGCTGAACCGCAACTCGCTGTCGAAGGCATGATGTTGCGCTATCTGGCCGAAACCAGCGCGCTGCCCGTGCCCGATGTCTACCACAGCGAGCCTGCGCTGTTGATCATGCAGTTCCTGCCCGGCCACAGCCGTTTCGATGACCGCGCCGAGGCGCATGCCGCCGAGCTGCTGGCCCAACTCCACGACATTTCGGCCGACGCCTACGGATTTCAGGCAGACACGCTGATCGGCCTGCTGCCCCAGCCCAACCCGTGGAACACGGACTGGATCGACTTTTTCGCCACCCAGCGCCTGCTGCATCTGGGCCAGATCGCTGTGCAGATGGATCGGATGCCGGTCGCCATGCTTCGCCGTGTCGAAGCGCTCTGCCGGCGATTGGACGAGTTCATCGACGCGCCGGCCAGCGCCCTCCCTTGTTCACGGCGATATCTGGTCCAGCAACCTGTTGGTCCAGGACGGTCGTGTCACCGGCGTGCTCGATCCGGCCATCTACTACGGCCATCCGGAAGTCGAGCTGGCCTACATCTTCCTCTTCCATTCCTTCGGCCAGCCGTTTCTCCAACGCTATCACTCACTTCGCCCCATCGCTCCCGGTTTCTTCGAAGAACGCATCCACGTCTATCAGCTCTATCCGCTGTTGAGCCATGTCTGCCACTTTGGCGGGCACTACGTTCAGGACACGGCCGAGAAACTGAGTCTGTTGGGATTCTAGCCCATGCCTATTTGCTGGTCCTTTGTGTCCTACTGAACGAATGGCATGCTGAATGTAATATTTTTCGTAAGGTTGCTGTGCTAAGATAAAATGCGCTTCTGGTCCGAGGACATCTCTTACGAGAAATGCGTGTGCGCCCGGACAAGGGCAATGGGACGACGAAAGTGCTGTACATGCCAGTACACAACCTGGAGAACGATGACTGAGATCTGGTCTCATCGAACGGACGAGCGAATCGAACCGATTGCTGCGGATTCGGAACACGCACATCCCATGCCGTCGTTTAGTACATACGCAAACGAGCGAATCAACGAAGCGTGAAGGACTGGAGATCGGACTGCCGGTCATTCCCTCAGATCGGATACATTGTAATGATGACCAAGGTGAAAAAAAATGCCTGCTTTTCCGAGGCACTCAAACAGGCAGTGATCCCCAATTGGCTGCTCCTGATCGCACTGGTGCTCGGCAGCATGCTTGCCGTGCAATCCGCTCGCGTCTATGCGGCGCCTGCCGCGCCGCCCATCGCCGTGCCCGACGATCGCCTCAATCAGATCCCCGGCGTGCCGGTGGTGGTCGAGGTTCTGGCCAATGACATCGACAACGACATCGTCTCGTCCAGCGTGCGTATCATTGATCCGACCGATCTGAGCGGGTTGCTGACCAGTGTCGTGGTCGCCGGTGAAGGACGTTGGCAGGTCAACACGGCCAGCGGAACCATCACCTATACGCCCTGCTCAGGCGCGGGCCAGCCCGTCGCTTCCTGCACGGGCGCCTTCACCGACGATCCGCTGCCCATGGAATATAACGTGGCCGACGTCGGGGGATCACGGTCCAACCCGGCCATCATCACCATCACCATCGACCCGGACGCCACGCTGCCGCCGGCCATACGCGATGACACGGCTTCGACCGTCAGCGGCCAGGCTGTCAATATCAACGTGCTGGCCAATGACAGCGATCCCGACGGTCTGATGAACCCAAGTTCGGTCACGGTTGCCGGCCAACCCGGCAACGGCCGCGCAGCGCCCAAGACCGACGGCACGATCACCTATACGCCAAACAGCGGCTTCAGCGGTTCGGATCAATTCACCTACCGGGCCTGCAACACCGATCCGACACCACAGTGCGGCACGGCCAACGTCTTTGTCACGGTGGCGCCGCCGGCGCCGAATCAGCCGCCTGTGGTTGTCAACGACAGCCCGCCGGCCATCGTTTTTGGCCGGACGACCACCATCAATGTGCTGGCCAATGACAACGACCCGGACGGCCAACTGGATGTGAGCTCCGTCAGCGTGACCGTGTTGCCCGGCCATGGCATCGCCACCCCGACCCACGACGGCCAGGGTTCGATCACCTACACGCCGGCCAACGGCTACAGCGGCAGCGACCAGTTCAAATACCAGGTCTGTGACAATGGAGCAGCGCCCGAGTGTGGCACAGCCACCGTCTTCTTGACCGTGCTGCCGCCGCCCAATCAGACGCCCACGGCCAATGACGACCTGGCTACGACGCTGGCCAACCGGCCGGTTGAGATCGCCGTACTGGCCAACGATGTGGATGCGGACGGCAGCCTCGATCCGGCCAGTTTGACGATTGAGACGCCCGCCGGCCATGGCTCCACCCAGTTGAACAACGGGAAGGTGACCTATTCCCCGTCCCTGAATTTCAGCGGCAGCGACTCCTTCGTCTACCAGGTCTGCGACTTGGGACAGCCGCCGGCCTGTGACACAGCCACCGTTCGCATCACGGTGATTCAGCCTTCAGATGATAATGAAGCCTATGCCATCGACGACACGGCACAGGTTGTGGCCGGCCAGACCGTCGTCGGCAATGTGCTGGACAATGACCTGGACCCGGAAGGCGACGGTTGGCAGGCGCCGACCATCAGTACGCAGCCAACCTGGGGCACGGTCGAGTTGGGCGCCGACGGCGTCTTTACCTACACGGCTGATTCGAGTTACATCGGCGACGACGTCTGGGCCTATCGAGTCTGCGATCTGGGCAGCCCGGAGGCCTGTGACGATGCCGACGTTGTCGTCACGGTGTCGGCCCCCAACCGGCCGCCGCAAATTCGAAACGACGCGGCCGTGACGCGCATCAATCAGCCGGTCAGCGGCAACCTGCTGGTCAATGACAGCGATCCGGATGGAGATTCCCTGACCGTCGACGACGGCTCCGACGGCCGGGCCGGGCGCAGGCCAGGTTGATCTGTCGCCCAACGGCCAGTATACCTACACGCCCCAGACTCGACGTCACCGGCCTGGACACCTTCACCTATCGTGCCTGCGACCCCAAGGGCCTCTGCGGCACGGCCGATGTCTCGATCGATGTGCGTGCCCTCACCATGGCCAATGGCGCGCCCTACGCCGTCGATGATCGCTCTGTCACCCGGCCGGGAACAGCCGTTGCCATTGTGGTGCTGGCCAATGACGGCGATCTGGACGGGGCCATCGATGCCGGTTCGGTCTCCATCATCACCGATCCTGCACAGGGAGAAACCAGCGTCGCGGCAGACGGCGTTGTCACCTACACGCCGGCCGCTGAAGCGCTCGGCTCCGATCTCTTCCGCTATCGCGTCTGCGACAACGGCCAGCCGATCCTCTGCGCCACAGCGACCGTCACCATCGACATCGTGGCCGACGCCGGCAACGCCACCTACGCCTTCGACGATGTGGCCTGGGGACGGAATGATCGGCCGATCCAGGGCAATGTGCTGGCCAACGATGTCGATCCGGAAGGCGATCAGCAGACCGTCGACCCGACACCGTCGGTCGAACCCGGCCACGGCCAGTTGACCCTGGGCGCAGACGGGGCCTTCAGCTATGGCGCCGATGCCGGCTATGTGGGGACCGACCAGTTCACCTACACGAGTCTGTGACGACGGCGTTCCCCAAGCCTGCGCCACAGCCGTGGTCTTCCTGCACATTTCGCCGCCCAATCTGGGCTGGGATTTCGGTGACGCCCTGGGCTATCCCACCGGGCTAACCTCAAATGGTCCTCGCCACGCCATTGTAGCGGGTCTCACGCTGGGCGACATCGGTCGATCCGGAAGCCAACGGCACGCCCAATGCGACCGCCACCAGCGACGACGAGACAGACCTGGATGACGAACATCTGGCCATGGTCTTCCCGATCTATGACGGCAGCGGCACCTATCACCTGGATGTACCGGTCACCAATCGAACGCCCTATGCCGCCCAGTTGGCCGGCTGGATCGACTGGAACGTCAATTTCAGCTTCGGCGATCCCGGCGAACGGTCGCTGCCGGCCCTGGCCGGAGACGGCTTGACCACGCCCGGCGCGCTGGATGAGACCTTTGCCACGGCCAATGTGCCGGCAGGCTTTTCCGGCGTTGTGACCTTGACCTGGGAAGCGTTTGCCTTTCCCAGCACGGCCAGCCCCAGCAAATACGTCCGTCTGCGCCTGGCCGGCGATCTGCCCGGCTCGGACGCCTTTTTCACGGAAGCCGGGCCGCCTGCCAGTCGGGCCGGCCACAGGCGGATCGGTGATCGACACGCTGGCCCCCATCTCGACCCAGCGAGTGCTCGTGGACTCGTTCACGGCCGTGCCCACGGCAGGGAGCGCAGCCGACAACAGCATCGACTTCGCCTGGATCACCGCCCTGGAGGACGGCGTGGAGGGCTTCAACATCCTGGTGGAGCGAGAGGGTGAACTGGTCGCCGTGAACAACGAACTGATTCCCTCCAAGGTGACCAGTTCGACCACGGCGACCGACTACGCCCACACGGCCACATCGACAGGCGACACCTTCTATTTGCAGATCGTCATGCTGTCGGGCGAGACCTTCCTGCACGGCCCGGCCCGCTTGAGCCTTGTCCCGCCGACACAGGCCAAATCTATTTCTTGCCGACAATCAGCGTGGGAGAGCGACGTGAAGTAGCGAAATCTGAAAGAAGCAAAAAGTCTCCGCTGCAACCTCATTGTAATGACAATCGTAAGGTTGAGACACTATACTATTTGGAGATTGATTGCAGAAAAATCGGGTTGAATCGGTAAAATAATCTGGTATACTGGAAGCGAAATGATGATGCGATCGGGGCATCGCGCCTGATCCATCCGCGGTAGGAGCGTGCATCGTATGAGACTTGAGACAAACGTTCGACAATTGACCAACGCCCTGGGGAAGACACTCAGGTACGATAGAAGGAGTTCGAATATGCCCGGTCAGAAGAATCGCCGCCCAACGTACGGTTTGCGTTGGGGCATGGTCAGCATGCTCTTGATATTGGCCCTGGTCCTGCCGGCGGCTCAGCCTTCGGCCGTCGCCCAAGCCTGCCAAGGCGATGATTGCGCAACCGCGGCCGCTTCACCACGCCAACGAACTCAGATCCCGAATCCGATGTCGCGCGCTTCACGACCTATGCGCAGATCAGCTCCACCGTCACCGATATCGACGCAGCCGGCGACGGCCCGCGTCCTGTAGAGATCGAGTGGGCCACCGCCTACGAGACCTTCAACGCCGGCTTCAACATCGTCGTCGAGACCGACGACGGCTTTGTGGCGGTCAACGACGAGTTGATCCCGTCTGAGGTGATCGACTCGCTGGAACCCCAGTTCTACAGCGCCACCGTCACCCTGGCCGGCGACGAGTTCTATCTGGAACATGTCACCATCGAAGGCGAAAGCCACCGCACTGGCCCCTTCACCGTGGGCGAGACCGTGGGCGAAGTGGTCGAGCCGGAAGCGGTGGACTGGGCCTCGATCCGCGCCGAGAGCGAAGCCTTGGCCGAAGCACGCGAGGCCGAGCGCATCGTCGAGATCAACGCCGCGCTCAACGTGGTGCGCGGCCCGGCGCCCTCGCCCGATGAGCCGCTGGTCGAGCAGTCTGCCGGCGTGCTGGGCGGAAGCAACATCTATCTGCCCATGATTGGGGCCCGCGGTGATGATATCCAAAGCGCCGGATGCGGATGCGATTGATGCGGTGCCGGGCGTGACGGTCAACTTGCTGGTCAAAGAAGATGGCATCTATCGTGTCACCTATGAGGACATTCACGATGGCGGAGCTGGTCCCGATCTTGCCGGCGTTCCCTCGGCCTATCTGGCCCTGACCAACAAAGGCGTGCCGGTGCGTATCCGTATGGTTCGACGCCCAGAATTGGGGTCCGCGAGTGCCTACTTCGAATTTGTCGGTGAAGGGCATTGATACGCTCTACACCGATGAGAATGTCTATGTGTTGCAGGTGGATCGCAGCAAGGCCTTCCGCACCTATCGGAATCTGCGGGAGCCGGATCTGACTGAGACGGCGCCCACCTATTATCGCGAGACGATTCGGTTTGAGGAGAACGTCAATTTGGGTTATTCCTCTCCAGCTGAAGATCCATGGGTCTGGGGATATCGGCAATGCAACAGCGGTCGGCACCGACAGATCAGCTACCTATTCGCTGAACGGTATCGATCAACTGTCATCGAATGGGCCAGCACCCAGTATTACGACAGAAGTCTGGGGTTATTCGCCTGGCGCTCATCACGTGATCATCTCCATCAATGGGACACAGGTACAAGATATCAGTATTTCGGTGGCAACAATTATGCAGGAGATATCGACACAGTTGAGCAATGGCATACTGCAGAATGGGACGAATCAGCGTCACATGGGAGTTGCCCGGTCGCACACCGGGTGCACAGATCGGATGCGGTGGCTTTCGAAGCGATCACGGTGGAGTACTCCAGGGCTTTCGTTGCCCGCAACGGAGCGCTCTCCTTTGAGGGCGATGCCAAGCTGTTTACGGTTGATGGCCTGCCAAGTGACCAGGTCAGCGTTTTTAGTTACTATCGTAATCGCCTTTGGAAATTGGATCAGGTACAGACGTGCGTCCTCAGGCAGCGTGTATACTGCAACATTCCCTGGTTGGGGAACAGATGCGAAGTATTTTGTGGCCGCCAATGATTCGTTTACAACGCCGGTCATTGAGGCGGGACAGCTTCCTGTCGACATCACCACAGCGGCCAGTACTGATTTTGTGATCATCTCCCATCCAGACTTCCTGGTCGATCAATCCGCTCTCCATGGATCTGGTCGCTGCACGGACAGCAGAGGGCTACACCATGCTCGTTGTCGATGTCATGGATGTGTATGCCCAGTTCAGTCATGGCATCTTTGATGCCCAGGCGATCAAGGACTATATTACGCATGCCATCGAATGCAGATGGGCGCCGACTACTTCCTCTTGGTTGGCGACGATCAGCATCGATTACCGTAACTATGAATATCCGGATGCAATCAGTTTTATTCCGTCTCTGTATGCGAAGCGTATCCAGGTCAGAACTTCATGCCGGTCGATCCGCTCTACACGGATATCGATGGGGACAATGTCATGGACGCGCGCCATTGGGCGCTTCCCGGTAAAGACATCTCAAGAGTTGTCAACAGTCGTCCAGAAGACGCTTGCCTATTCATCTCAAGGTCGAACCGCGTTGTTCACTGCAGACTTCCATGATGGTCCCAATTACAGTGCCTACAGCCAGGGCTTTGCATCTGAGTTGCCGGCAACCTGGCAGATCAGCGATGCCTATCTGGAGGGAAGCTACTGTCAGCTGTCGAGCGCCAGAATATCACAGATGCAGTCAACGCTGGCGTAGGACTGGTCAACTATCTAGGCCATTCTGCAATCAGACATTGGTCTGGCTCTCTATAGCACAGTAACGTGAATAGTCTTGACCAATATAGACAAGCCAACGATTGTCGATGCAATATGGTTGTTGCAGTTCATGTATGTAAATCCTCATGCTCATTCTATGTCACGTGAATGGATGATTGCCGATAATGGAGGAGCAGCGGCGACTTAGGTGCCGTGGGCCTTACCAGCGTCAGTTCAGATGTGGCCATTGGCTAATGAATTCTCCAAGCGCGGGTAGCACTACCGGGCAAGACCATCGGCATGGCGCTCGTTGAAGCAAAACAGGCGATGGGACCGTACTAGCACATCGGCTGATGTGATTTTGGGATGGGTGCTATTTGGAGATCCCACCCTCAAAGTCGAACCATAGATTGTTATCTGACCAAACTAGAGTAAGGATGGCGGTCGCTGGACGACGATGTCCTTGCTCCAAGACCTGTTGTCATTTGCCACCTTAAACCGCAAGCAGCGGGGCCTAGGAATAACGCTCGATACCGTTGTCACCAAAGCGTATGTGCTGCGTTGCGGCCAAAAAGAGGATGACAAGCATCATTATTATAGTTAGAAGACGGTAGAAATTGACCAAGTATGCAGATTCAGCAAAGTGCCGTCAATTCTAATTCAGAAAATTTCCTGAATTAACAAGCGTTCTCCACGAGGATTTTCGCGACAAGAAGTGAGGTTGGCAGATGAATCAGTACTTCCGCGCAGAATCATGCAAATTGGATTGTTATTGTGATGGTGCTCATGGCAAATTACCCCTGTACGCTGAGATGGCGGTGGATTCACAGACAGTCGATGATGTTGCCCTCTTGCAGGCACCAGGACAGCGTCGTGAATATCCCGTTCTGAGCAACGATTTGCCTGCAGGTCCATGGATAGCGTCAACGGTACGCATCGTTGATCCACTTGATATGGTGACACTTCTCACGAAATATGTGGAACCCGATCAGGGGATATGGGAAGTTAACCAGCCGAACGGATCGATCAGTTTCACACCTTGTACCCACAACGGGACGCCTGACGTCGGATGCACGGCAGCCCTGGACACGACGGCACCGTACCCGATCGATTATGTTGTTGAAGATGGGGGCCAGGTACTCTCAAATCCGGCAATTGTTACCATCACCTATGCCGATAGCCCTTTAAGTGCTTCACTTGCGTATTTCTCAAGCAGTCGAGCAGGTAACCTTGTCTGAGTTCACCTGGGTAACCGCGGTGGAGAGCGGAAACGCCGGCTTTAATTTACTGGTTGAAGTAGATGGTAAGATGAGACAAATCAACGACCAACTTGTTGTGTCGCCAGTGGTCGACTTCTCTCGTTCCACAGCGCTATGAATATGATGCCCAGGTGGACGGAAATCTTTTCTATCTACACCAAGTGTTGACGAACGGTGTAGTCAATGTCAACGGCCCTTTTGCGCTGGGGGAATCATTCGGGTTGAATCTGTTAGAAAAAGACAGCCAGAATGTTCAAGTTTTTCTGCCACTCATAAGCCGGTCGGGTCAGCAGTAGAACAGCGGTGGGAGAATCAGTTTCGTGAGGTTGGTGTATGAGCGGGATTGTGGCGGTCTTTAACCGTGAGGGGGTGCCAATTGACCAGAGTGCCCTGGAATGTATGCTGGCTGCGAACTCTCATCAGGCGGTAGATGGTCAGCATATTTGGTTGAAGGACAGCATTGTCCTGGCACACCAACACTTCTGGATCACGCCAGAAGAGCAGGGCGAACAGCAGCCCATAGTGTTGAACGACGGAAAACATGCCATCACATTCGATGGACGCCTAGACAATCGGCGTCAATTAATTGATTCGTTGCGCCTTTGGGATCTCGATCACATTGTAACAGATGGCAGAATTGGTGTTGTATACCTATCTACAATGGGGTCATACATATGTGCTCACTATTTTGGTGATTTTGCTTTTATTGTTTGGGATGACTCCGAACGGCATTTGTTCATTGTCTCGCGATCGATTGGGTGTACGCCCAGTTGTATACTATCATGATAGTAACTGCTATATTGTTGCTTCGACTGTGGGTCAGATTCTTGCCCATCCCGAGGTGAAGGTTCGACAAAACCAAGCAACAATTGCTTAAATATCTGATTGGGTACACTAACAACCAGCGCGAATCTCCATATGAGGATATCTGTTTTTGTCCACCCGGTCACTGCCTATTGTTGAGTGCAACTCGTCAACAGGAATGGAGACATTGGAATCCCGATTTGGAAAGGCGAATTAGGTATAAAGATGAACGAGAGTATGCCGAAGAGTTTTTAACTCTCGTGACCGAATCAGTGCGCTCGCACCTGCGATTTACTGGCGAAATGGGAATTGCCGTGAGCGGTGGCATGGATCACCTGGAGTATCACAGCTATCGCTCACCGGGAATTAGAAGCGCAGGGGCGTCTTCCGTCTACAGGTTTAAGAACATATACGTACGCCTTCAATGAATACCCGGAATGTGATGAACGCCAATACGTTCACTCACTGGCCAAAAAATACGATTTGGCCAGCACATTCATTGACGTAGACAATATCCCTTTTCTGGCCGGTCCAGAGAGACCTTTGATTTCTCCGGATCTCATTCCCGTCAATGGTGGAACATTTCTTCCCTGGGCTCTTCTTAAGCGTATGCAACAAGATGGTTGTCGAGTGCAGTTGACTGGCGATTTCGGAGATATGTTATTTGATCGCCAATTCAATGGATACTGGGCAGCAGATTTGTTACGTGATGGATATTGGCGTCATGTATGGCCTGGAATGCAAGATGGTAAGGACGGATGGAATGCACGGATAGCTTTGGCAAAATCGGTGGCACGTGCGTACTTGCCAGAAGAGTGGATTGCCGCCCGTGACCACCGGCGGCGTACAAATCGTTGGCTCGATAGGGGAGTACAGCCTTCACTAATCAGGCGAACCGAATTGGAATCGCGTCGTGGCTGATAGTGGGCTGACACTCCGGAGTACTCGACCTGGCGTGACAGCACAGATGCTCACATCGCACTGGGGATCTTACGCACGATGTAGGCCGATAAGATATGAGTGGGCCGCTAAGCTCGGGATTGCAGTCTGGAGCCTTTTCGCGATCGGCGGTTGTTCGAGTTTTCTCTTTCTTTGCCTGGCTATATACACGGTGTGCCTAGAACAAGAAAAATGGTGTTGCGTAAGGCAATGGCTTCATATTTGCCTGATTCCATCCTGATGCGAACCGATGTAACCATCCTCAACCCATGGATAGATAGCGTTTTTTGGCAATGCGAATGGCCTTCATTGCAAATAATGCTCACCGGAACACCCCAAGTTGTTGAATCTGGCTACATTCGAGAAGATTCGCTTGGGGAACGCTTGATAGCGCAGTCGAGTCGATCGGGTGAAGACCAAATTCTATTGCGGGTGTTATTGCTCGAAATATGGCTGCGGGAATTTGGTCGGTAGGAGTCATGGGTTAGTAGTTCACGATTTGTCATTCTGAACGAGTATTTTCGAACGTGTTATCTGCAAAAAGGGCAAGCGAAGGATCTCATTTCGGGTCCACTCAAAAATAAAGTAGTGATTTGTGGCCTTTTAATCACATAAATCAGGGATGGTTCATTTTCCCTGTGCGGTTAGGTTTACACTTTTCTGCGGCAATACCGTGGAATACTCGACTGCCACCGAATTTCTGGCGAATAAAAAGTGTAAACCTAATTCTGAACCATCCCATAAATCATCTGAGTTATTTTTGAGCGGACCCTTTTCACTAAGTGAGCGTCCAGATATTAATTATGCTGACCTTCCTGGAAGCTGAATGCAAGACGTCCTCCGGAATGTGTCTGTGAATAGGAATGAGACACTGAATTCAAGAATTTAGCTCGAACTGTGCAATCGGGTCGATCTCAGAAACGATTACCCAGAGTTTGTGGCTTCAACCACTATCGGGGGATTGATCCCGTACGACCTTCAGTTTAAGTCGTGAATTACTGTGGGCGCATTCTCTCTCAGATGGCTTTGATGTTTGCGAAATGTATACAGGCGAGTGGCGTTGAAGATCAGGGTCTCAATCGTCCTCAAGGTGTCGAGTTGATCTAGAAACGTTGCCCTTATAAATGCGCTCGTCTAGCGGGTCTCAAGTCGATTGCGTGAGCGCGTGATCGGGAAGCGACTCTACCGGTGAAACAGTCTAGCATGCATGCGCCGATGACGCTCATTTTTTATAGTCGTTTTATTATCTGTAGTTCTATACGAAAGGAGTGCACGATGAGCAACACCGGCGATAACAGTGGAACGAGTTTATTGCGGACCCAAAGTCATGATAACGGACGCCTTCCGTACCAACGTCCCCATGTCACTCGTTTTGGCGATCTTCGGGATGTAACACTTGGCTGACTGGGAGTAAGACCGATGTCGAAATCGATGACAAAGCCCGCCTAATACCGATTCGGGCAAATATGGTTGCGGGCTGAGTCAGAACAATATAGTCCCGCCAAGCTGGTTCAGGTAAGACCTTGACGCAGTTCAATGGATATCACCGAATCGTACCACCAACATTCGTGTCTACACAACGTTGGTGGTACGATTTCGTATGCGGTACTGGTGTCATCTGAGACATTCTGAAGTGTATTCAGCAATAAAGGCACCAATGCTGATGATAACAGCGCAATTCAACCGGAAACAGTGTCAAATTCGGTTCTTGCTTGGAACTGAACTGGAGGATTTCTCCTCCGCTCACCTATCGGATCGCTGTGAGATTGCCGGACAGCAGTTGATGGCGATATTATGACTTCAGTTTACTAGATCCCTTTGTAGAAGCTGTCCAGACTGATATAGATTTTGTTCATAAAACGACAGTTTTGCCGACGCGGTTATATGGACCGGCGTAAGATAAACGTGTAGTGCTCTCGGACGTATTGATGGACATTGGCAGTACGATCTCAGTTGCATCGTTGGACGAGGCATACTGGACTGAAAATCCAAAATATTGCCATTTCGTTTCAACTATAGATCCTACAACACAATTCTCTGGCTCGATCCAAAGCCAGAGATCGATCCAGAGGATCTTGTACAAGCGATTCTAGGTGCACCGTTCGCACTGCTGGCTGCGCAAGCAGGACACGTGGCTTTTTGCATGCTAGTTCAGCAGTGCTCAACGATCGGTTGGTTGCCTTTGTGGGCAAGTCCGGCAGGGGCAAATTGACTTGGCGGTCTTATTGGAGGCGAGCGCAGACTGGAACGCGTTCTGACGCAAGCACGCCGCCGATTTCACGCCACGATCGACGAATTGTGGCTAAACCGGGTTTTCTGCAGTTTAAGCTGCCGACCAATGCGCAACCGTCACTGAATCATCCTCGCAGCCTCCCGCTCTCAGCTACTACTTGATCGGTGAGGCGGATCTGGACATCTGACACGATAACGATCGATCCGGTCTCTCCTGTCGCCGCCGCCGCCGCGATTATTGGCCAAACTGCAATTGCCAAGCTGTTCGACCCGAAGCTGCTTGCTGCTCATTTTGAATTTGGATCACAGGTCGCTGATACGATTCCGGTGAAGTCAATCCACTATCCGGCGCGCCGGCTCGACTGCTTGCCGGCTGTGGCCACTGCACTGGAGCGGGATCTGGCTTAGTTTCGTGCGGTCAACAACCCTGCAGTCTATGACTGTCATTGTCCAGTCGAAATTCACGGAGAATGATGCATGAATTCCTGGTCTTTTCGCTCTTTTTCCCTTGCTTGGTCGATCCTCATATTGTAACTTGTTGTCTTTTCGGCGGCTCCACCTTCGCTCCTCTCCCAGTTGACTGACAACGTAGAGCGGCGCCCATCCGATCTGTCGGCCTTAGCGCACGAACAGGGAAGCGTGCGCGTCATCGTCGAACTGGTCGCCCCATTTGAGCCGGAAGGCGCCGTCCGCAGCAAGGTCTCGGTAGAACGCCAGCGTGCCTCGATTGCACAGCGTCAAGCCACGGTTCTGGATCAGATCGCTCCTTACGACGCCGAACTGATCGCGGCCTGGGAAACCATCCCATTTATGGCCGTGGTGGTCGATGCCGCCGGCCTCCAGGCGTTGCAGCGCTCGCCGCTGGTCCTAGACATTCAAGAAGATCGGCTGGATGCCCCTCTGCTCGACGGCAGTTCGGTCCATGTCGGCGCACCCAAGGCATGGGCTGCCGGCTATGACGGCGCGGACCAGATGGTCGTCATTCTCGACACCGGCATCGCCGGCGCCCACCCATTTTTTGGCGGGCGTGTGGAGGCGGAGGCCTGCTTCTCCAGCAGCTATGTCAGAGACCCGGACGATCCCCCGGACATGGATTACGGGGCCTCGCTCTGTCCCAACGGGCAAACAACCCAGATCGGCGCCGGCGCCGCCGATGCGTCTGCGACCGAATGTACAGCCGGCCTTGGCAGCGGAAACCGATGCTGGCACGGCACCCACCCAGATGACTTCAAATTCAATTCAGGGCCCTCGACCACGTTGCAGACGAATAGGATGTATTTCAGTATCTTGGGCACGTCGAAAGCCGCCCCATGTGGGATATACCCGAAGAAAAATCGACGGTTGCGCGATCCGTAAAATGGCAGTATAGTGATCCATCGCAGTGTCTGTGGCCCAGACCCGACGGCCGCTTTCTCTGCACCAATCATCTCTTCCAACCAAATACCACAAAAGGATCCTCACTATGTGCAACGGAATCCCCCGACTTCTGCGCGTGCAACAGGCTGCCATCGTCCTATTGATGGCGATTGTTGCCCCCTTTCTGATCGTCCAGACTGCACAGGCGGCAGCAACCTGCGGCGATGTCGTGATCAATGAAGTGCTCTTTGCACGCGCGATGATGAGTGGGTTGAACTTTATGTCGTCAATACACTGGCGGCAGGGACTGTTTTGAAGATCGACGACGGTGACAGTGGTACAAGCGATTTCGTGGCGGAATTCTCTCTGCCGAACGAAATCACGTCGGGCAAGTTCATCATCATGTCACAGCGAAGATGAAGCAGACAGCCAGGAGCCAACCATCGGCACGCTTGAACATCTTCGATGCCGGTGACGGGTATCACGATCTCCATAACGACAATGAGAATGTTGCACTGACTATCTCCGGTAACCTGTGCGAAGAGGTCTATTGGGAAGTAAGCCTGGCAGCAATTCGGCTCAGTTTGGTGCACCGACGACCGAAATTTTCACGGGCAGCGGTAGTATCGCAAACGGCGAAAGCATCGCACGCAGCCCCAACGGCCCAAGCGGCCAGTTCGTGCGTGGGACGACAGATGGTCTCTACAATGCAACGGACGGCCAGAGTATCGGTCGCAACAACGATGACGGCGCCCTGGCTGTGACCGTTGGCTATTTCCAGGCGATCCGCGAACAGGACGCCGTCCGCTTCACCTGGCAGACGGCGACAGAGACGGGCAATGCCGGGTTCAACCTGCTGGCCGAAACGCCGGACGGCGCTGTGCGCCTCAATTCCACGCTGATCGCCTCGACCGTCATCGATTCGGTCACGCCGACGGACTACAGCTATGTTGCCGTCACCGACGCAGAGCGCTTTTTCATCCAGGAGGTCGGCATCGACGGACATGTTGACGAATTCGGTCCCTTTGCCTTCGGTGAGATGTACGGCGTCCGTGTCGAAATTCCGAGTGTCGCTCAACAGGCTGACAATCGGCCAAAACTCTATCTGCCGACTATGCAACGGTAGGTTTGGACCGGGTTGCGCCAGACCGGTTTTGGTGGCACGATATCCGAGTTTGTTACAGTCGTTCTATCACCATCAACCGTGGCTCTACAGGGACACGTGGGATGGGACACGGATGACACAGATCAGGCGAGATTCTCACGGATCAATCCGAAAGAATCCGGCTTTGTCCGCTCAATCCGTGTCATCGGTGACTTCACTGCAAAAAGGATAACCAACCACGGATTTCACGAATTACACGGATTGATCCACTGGGGGAAATCCGTGTAATCTGTGAAATCCGTGGCAGAATTAGTTTTGCAGTAGTCATGTGACTCTGCTGCAAAAACCACGAATGACGCACCACTGAGGAAATTCGTGCAATTTGTGAAATTCGTGGTTCTTGCAGTGAACTCATCAGTAGTTCACGATTTAGAGAAAAACGAGATTCTTCGCTGGTGCTGTCAGAGTGAAGGCTCCAGATCGACCCGCTCAGAATGACAAATCGTGAACTACTGGTCATCCGCGTCCCATCCCACGTCGTTCCGTGAAGTCACATCAAAACTCGGAAAGCAGGTTGTACGCGTGAAAATTACCAGACTCGAAACCATCCTTGTCAAACCCCGCTGGCTCTTCCTCAAAATGCACACCGATGAGGGGCTGATCGGCCTGGGCGAACCGATCTTGGAGGGCCGCGCGTTGACCGTGGCCCAGGCCATCGCCGAGATCGAGCCGTCGCTGATCGGCCAGGACCCGACGCGTGTCGTGCATCATTGGCAGGCCATCTACAAGCACGCCTTCTACCGCGGCGGCCCCATCCTGACCAGCGCGCTCTCCGGCATCGACCATGCCATGTGGGATCTGGCCGGCAAGGCTGCCGGGCTGCCGGTCTACAAGATGCTGGGCGGTCCGCTACGCGATCGCATCAAGGTCTACAAGGGGACCGGCGGACGCACGACCGAAGAGGCTGTGCAGAACGCCAAGGACGCCGTCGCCAAGGGCTTCATCGCCATCAAGACCGGCGTCGGCGGGCCGCGGCCGGCGCGCATCATCGAGACGCCCGGTTTTGTGGAGCAGGCTGCCGAGCGCTTTGCGGCCATCCGCGAGGCCGTGGGCAACGAGGTCGACATTGCCGTGGACTTCCACGGCGCGGTCAGCCCGCAGACGGCCGGGCTATTGATCAAGGCGCTGGAACCCTATCAGCCGCTCTTCATCGAGGAGCCGGTCCAGTGCCAGAACGTGGATGTCCTCGCCGATCTGGCACGCAAGACCCATCTGCCCATTGCCACCGGCGAACGCATCTTCACCAAGTGGGGTTTCCGGGAAATCCTGGAAAAGCGTGCGGCCTCAATCCTTCAGCCCGACATCTCCCACTGCGGCGGCATCTTCGAGGCGCGGCTGATCGCCGGCATGGCCGAGGCCTACTACGCGGCCGTCGCGCCCCACTGTCCGCTGGGGCCGATCTCGCTGGCCGCCGGTCTGCACCTGGATGCCTCGATCCCCAACTTCCTGGCCCAGGAACACACCACCTTCGGCGAAGGCTATCTCAAGAATCCGTTTGTCTTCAAGGACGGCTATCTGGAGTTGCCGACAGCGCCGGGGCTGGGCATCGAACTGGACGAGGAGGCCATGGCTGACAAGATCGGCCATGACTGGCGCAATCCGGAAAGCTACCACCCCGATGATGGCGCCGCCATCGATTGGTAGGGTTGGTAGGAATCAAAACGTATGTGTTTCGATATGGGCTACGGATAGCGCCTGAGGGCGCTATCCCCTGTTTAGCCCTGACGCAGTGAGACCACGCATCACAGGGCAGATGCGCCGGCTTTTCAGACCATGCGGCCTGTATTGACACACCGACAATCTGGTTCAGAATACGCCCCACCGATAGGCTGGGTGCTAGCTACCCATCACTTTGCGTTCGGCGACGACCGCCTGGGGCTGAAGCCGCCAGGCTAGACAGCGACGGCCTGTGGACGGGCCTTGTTGACTGACAAGCCTGCTTTTGAAGATTACCGAATTGATACGGGCATTCGACTGATGTAGGGCCTGTTTCCTTGCCCGCCGTTCTCTGCGTTCCCCAACAGTGTGGGATAGCGTCAGTTCGGCAGGTAGGGAACCCTGCCCTTCGGTTGAGGCCGCCCCATCGCTATACCAGTGTCATTTCGTTGATCGTCAACCAACGCCCGTGGTCGAGCGGGTGCTGGATATGGAGCATCTGAATTGAGGGCTTGTGGCAGATGAGGGGCTTATCGACGCTGCAAATCTGCAATAATCGTTTGAAGCAACTGGGGACGGATGTACAGTGTCGAGCGATTTGGCAGGTCCTGTAGAATCGCGAGAATTTCGTCTTTCGACCGTTGTTGACGCCGGATAGCTCGAATCAGAACACCGATTGTTCCGTGAACTCGATACTCCAATGTAACTGCGGCCAATCGGGCAGCGGCGTCGTCGGTCAAGAGGATCGCGGCTGGATGGCGTTCCATCAACGTCAGCGCCGCCTGTTCACCGATATCAAGAGACAGGCTTTGTACAAGTGTCTGCAATGTCGGGTTCGCGGATAGAGACACGGATTCAATCCGCAGGTTGTCGCCGGAGTCGATGAAAACATGAGGACGATGCTGGACGACTTCGGACAACACTTGCTCTGGCATCAACACCTGCTCAAAGTCGTCGAGGAATGCAAGACAGCCAAGTTCATCGAGATGGATCAGCGGTCCGGCATCACAGACAACAGTGGCCGGGGACCTATTCATCTCCGTCCAGACCCCATTCGACATCTTGACGGATGAACTCTTCCATTAGTTCTTCTCGATGGGATTCAACAAATCGGCGTAACGCATCTTGAAGCAGTTCATCAAGGCTTAGAAACCAACCGGCATCAACCAACGACTGTGCTTGTGCGATTAGACTGATTGGTATTTCAGTTTGAACTGTCTTCGTTTGGACGCCCATGAAAATATTCTCCCAAGAGACAAGTAAGGCTTTCGCAGAGTAATAGCTATCCGTGTGTAGGCAAAGCCTCAAGCCATTCCAGGCAGAATTCTTCCAAACAACGGATACTTATTTGCCTGGAATGGCCTAAGCCGAGACGATTCAGTCTATCAATGTCTATGACTATAGCATAAATCATGGGTCGTTTCCAGCAGATCGAATTCAATTCGGAGAGATCCATTATCAGTACCAGATGCAACCACAAGCACAACTTCGGAGGCTGACTACATGAACAGTTTCCTCTTGAGTTTTTATTCTATCAGCGTTCGCGATCACCGACTGTGTTGCGCCGCTGGCCACACCTTTGCATGAGCCTGCGACCGTTACTACACCCGTGACTGCAGCCGTCTTCTGCACACCATCGGTTTGAACCTGTCCGATCTGGTCTGTTGGGAGGATGGGGATAACATCGTGTCCTATGGTGACGATTCTTACTCGACGCCGGACATCATGATCGGCGTTCGCCTGGAACATGTCCGACTGCCTCTGCGCGTGATGTGCATCGGGGCCTTCAACATCCAAGACCCAGATTCGCTGGTGAGCAGTGTCCAAGAGATCGAAGCCAGGGTTGAGCGGCTTCTGTACTCACTATGATAGAGCACATGCGGGTTCGCCGCTGATCGGGTAGAATCACCGATATGTCTATCTATGCTATGCTGATCAGCGCCATTGCCGGCATCTGCCTGGGCTATGCCCTGCTCTTTGCATTCGTTGGGCTGCGGCGTCACCGACACAAATCGCTCAATCTATTCTTCGCGCTCTTTGCCTTTGCCTATGCCGGCACCCTTCTGATGGGCATTGCCTTTCGCAGCCAGACGACGGTCGAGGCGCATCTGGCCATCTCGCGCTGGGACAGCCTCTTTGTTTGGCTGGCCTTTGTGATGCTCAATTGGTACGTGGCTGTCTATACAGGTGTTCGCAGTTCGATCTATCTGTGGGGAATTACGGTCGCATTCACGGTCACTTCTGTGGCGGTCTTGGCAACACCCACGTTGACGTTCACGGATGTGCCAACCTTGACCCCGATTCCCCTGCCCTGGAACGAGACTGTCTACGCACTGGTCGGCGAAGAGAACATCTGGGGTACGTTGTTTTTTCTTTCAGTCCTGATCACCTTGGGCTACGTTCTTGTCGCCGGCTTTCGCCAATGGCGGCGGGGCGAACGGCAAGCCGCTGCTATCCTGCTGGGCGGGATGGCCTGGTTTTTCCTGGCGCTACTCTACGAACTGGGCGCCGAAGCCGATCTATGGGTCTACATTCCCTTCGCTGAGACTGGCTTTCTGGGCATTGCCATTGCCCTGGCTTTGCAGATGGCAAATTCAGTCATCAGAACGGAAGAGGCCTTGGCGAGCCATCAGGATGAGTTGGAGCAAATGGTTGAGGAACGCACGGTGGCGTTGCAGGGCGTCAACCAGCGTCTGTTGGCGCAGGAACGAAAGGCCGCCACTGACGAGGAACGCAGACGCCTGGCCGGTGAACTACACGACTCGGTGACGCAGACGCTCTACTCGGTGAGCCTGGTGGCCGCTGCGTTGCCACGACTGCTGGATCGCAACGTAGGCGAGGCACGACTGAGTGCTAGGCATCTGCGCAACATGACGCTGGGCGCGCTGGCAGAGATGCGTACCCTGCTCTATGAATTGCGACCCGGGGCTTTCGAAACGGCCAGGCTGGCCACGCTTCTCCAGCAGGCTGCCGATGTCTTCACCGGACAGACCAACATCCCCGTCGATGTTTCCGTGCAAGCCAAATTTCCGCTGACCACGGAGACCAAACATGCGCTCTATCGCATCGCCCAGGAGGCGCTCAACAATATCGCCAAACATGCATCGGCGACGCACGTGACCATTGCGCTGCGTGAAGAGGCGAACCACCTTGTCCTCTGCATCCAAGATGACGGGCAGGGATTCGAACTGACCAAGGGGCCGGAGGAGGGCCTGGGTCTGACGATCATGCGCGAACGGGCAGCAAAGGCGGGTTTCGACCTCGACATCGTGGCCGGCGAGGATGCAGGAACGACGGTTACGGCAACGTGGGCAAAGAAGGGCGAAAATGGGTAACATGACGCCAATCCGCATATTGATCGTCGACGACCATCAGTTGGTGCGCGATGGAATCAAACTTTTACTTACCACCTTTGACGACTTCGAGATCGTCGGCTTGGCCGAGGATGGCGAAGCGGGCGTCGCTGCCTATCATACCCTTCGACCGGATGTGGTGCTGATGGATCTGGTCATGCCCAAGTTGGATGGGCCATCCGCCATTGAGCGCATTCGTGATGACGACCCGGACGCACGCGTGCTCGTGCTCACCAGCTTTGTGGAGGACGAGCAGGTGCAGCGTGCCATCGCCGCCGGCGCAACTGGCTACCTGCTCAAGAATGCCAGCCCGGAGCAGTTGGCCGCAGCCATCCACGCAGCCCACGCCGGCCGACCCACCATCGATGCCGAGGCCGCTCAGGCTCTCATACGGTCATCGAATCAACCGCAAGATCGTTACGAATTGACCCCCCGTGAACGCGAGATCCTTGCCCTCCTGGTCGAAGGCAAAACCAACAAGGAAATCGCCCAGATCCTCTTCCTCAGTCCCGCTACCGTGCGCGACTACGTGAGCCAAATCCTCGACAAGCTCGACGTCAAAAATCGCACGGAAGCTGCGACATTGGCCCTGCAAAAAGGCATCCTCAAACAGTAGATCAAGCCCTCTCTCCAAATCCTTCGCCCAGTCAACTACCCGACATCTGTCGGGTCAATCCCCGATGGATGTCTGTATCCACGCGGCGCAATATCTTGTAAATTGATTACAGGCAAAGACATTCCCATCCATCCGACAATCGAGCGCTGGTTGCCGCCTATCGAGATGACACTCAAAGATCGGACATTTCGCTGCTGAATTGGGCGAGATGTAATGTCCAATCTTTGAATCATGCGTCAATTAGCTGATCTGACGACACAACGGCCATGAATGAGACAACGCTGCTGGTAGCTGTACAAGATCGCGATCTGCTCGTTTCGCTGCTCATCTTTTTGCGTGAGGTAGCGGAGTTCGACATTGCTGGGACTGCTCGTGATCCGGCAAGCCTTGTCGCCTTGATGACCTCGACTCATCCGGATGTCGTTCTGGTCGATGAAGCACTATTTGACGGGGGCGTCGCTGCCATCGTCGAGCCATTGCGTCAGCTCGAGCCCAGACCCTGGTTGGTTGTGATGGCTGCAGAGGAGAACGAAAGGCCAGCGCAAGTTGCGGCCGACGCTGTGATACTCAAATTTGCTTCACCGGGGATGCTGCTCGAAAGCCTGAAACAGGTCACTGGCTGACGCCAAACTATGCAAAGTTTGGTCAGATTCGGGAAAGTAACTGGATCAAGACCCTGCCCGGCAAAGGCTGGGTTGTCTATGTCCGGCTCTACGGCGTGCAGCAGGCCTTCTTCGACAAGCGCTGGCAGTTGCCGCTGGTCGAGCCGGTCAATTTCAAGAATCTTGCCAAGTAGGGTGATCAGGAGAGTCAATCCTCAAGCCATGGCAGTTGCGAGCTGGCTGTTTCCAATGAGAGAAGGAGCAAAAAATGACAAACGAAACAAATCAAGCTTTAGAAAATATGGCTTACTCCCTGGGCGTACAAGCCTACGTCTGGGGATATCCCGTGGTCATCAGTGAGAAGCGTAGCCGCCTGGGAATGGCCAGCTCTGAGGAAATTGTCCCCCATAAATTGCGAGGACCGCTGAATACGTTGGTGTCGGCTAAGGAGCTGCTGACGCCAGACTTTGAGAATGTTCAATCGCCCAACAACGACACGCTGTACACCACAGCCTGGCTTGATCTCAGTGACGGACCGCTGGTCTATCACATTCCAGATATGGCCGGTCGCTTCTATACCTACCAATTCATTGACGCCTACACCAACAACTTCTACTACGTCAGCCAGCGCACCTACGGTTTTCAGGAGATGGACTTTGCCATATGCGGCCCCGGCTGGGCGGGTCAGCTACCCCAGGGTGTAACCCGTGTTGACTGCCCCACGCCGACTGTCTTCGTCATCGGCCGTCTAGGGGTTTCCGGACCAGACGATGTACCTGCTGTTCACGCTCTGCAAGAGCGCATGTCTCTGGTTCCATTGAAGCACTATAGTCAGGCTGAATACAAACCAGAGACAGTGAAGCTGGCCAAACCAGCCCGCAATTACGACGGTCCGCTGGGCTTTTTTGAAGAACTGGGCGATAGGATTGTGCAGAATCCGCCACCGCCTCAAGATTACGGCTTGATGGGGCTGTTCAAAGAAATCGGCCTGACCGTTGACCACGGTTTTGATGCCGACATTCTGTCTGAGCCGATGAAGCGCGGCCTGGAACGCGCCCTGCAGGATGGCGAAGCCGTGATCGCCGCCAAAGCCAAAAGCATGGGGCGCGAGGTCAACGGCTGGCAGTTGGCCCCGGTCGCGCCGGAATATTTCGGCAACGATTATCCTTATCGCGCCGCCGTTGGCTGGCAATCTATGTATGTCAATGACCCCATCGAAGCCTATTACCCTGGCGTTTATGCGGATGGCGACGGGCAAACGCTGGACGGCTCCAAACACAGCTACGTCCTGCGCTTTGAGGCCGGTCAGACGCCGCCGGTGAACGCGTTCTGGTCAACCACCATGTACGACCTGGAGAAACGCTTAATGGTGGCCAACCCCATCAATCGCTACAGCATTGGCGATCGCACCGCCGGTTTGCAGTACGGCGAGGATGGCTCGCTGGAAATCTATATCCAACACCAGTCACCCGGCCCGGACAAAGAGTCGAACTGGTTGCCTGCGCCCAACGCGCCTTTCTATATGCTATTGCGCATGTATTTGCCTCAAATTGAAATTCTCAATGGGCAATATGAAATTCCTGCCGTTCAGCGGGTTGGATAAAAATCGCAAGAAAGGAAAATAGTCATGTCACAGAATCCAGCTACCTATTGGGATGAACTTCGGGCGCTGCCCTTTCCGGAAAATTATCCAACAGCAGAAGCCTCGCAACGGCTTTATGACGAAATGCTCTTTCAACGGGCCTGCCAGGTTGTGATCTGGGCCATGCCCGCGATGAGCGTTTACGCCATGAAAAAGGGGTCGGAAGCGGCCTTTGGCGCGGGCGGCAACGTGCTGGTGGTCTGGAAAGATCGCCTGACCGCCAAAACATTGGTCAGCACGCCCAACAGCGATGTCATTTATGCGATGGGCTATATTGACTTGAAGCAAGACGGCCCAACTGTCGTTGAGGTGCCGCCCAAACAGCAGGGCATCCTGGATGATTTCTGGCAGCGGCCCATTACCGATGTGGGCTATGTGGGACCGGACAAAGGCGAAGGCGGCAACTACCTGCTCTTGCCTCCTGATTATGAAGGCGAAACGCCCGAGGGCTACTATACCTTCACCTCGCCGACCTACAATGTCTTTGTTTTCTGGCGCGCCTTTATCAAAGACGGCAACACCGAGGAACCGGTCAAACTGATGGAACAGACCCGCATTTACCCGCTGGCCCAAAAAGACAATCCCCCGGAGATGATCTTTCCCAACGGGTCAGGGGTGGCAGCCGATATGCTCTTCCCCCAGGATTACCGCTACTTTGAAATGCTGGCCGAATATGTAGCGCACGAATACGTCGGCCCGGAAGATTGGTCGATGCGGGGTATGATGGCCTCACTGGGTATTGTTAAAGACAAACCCTTTGTCCCCGATGAACGGATGCGTGAAATCCTCAGCGCCGGGGCCGAAGTCGGCATCAAAATGGCCAAGTCTCTCCGTTTCGGCGACCACCTGCCCGGAACCTTATACTACCAGGACCGGCAGTGGCACAATGTGCTCAATGTCTTTGACGTGGAGTACAAGGAGGACACATTCCTCAACGTCGACGCTCGGATGGGGATGTTTATCATTGGCTACTCTACTAGCGCCGCCATGGTGATGAACATAGTTGGCAAGGGATCAAAGTACCCCTTTGCCTACCGTGACGCCGACGGCGACTACCTGTCGGGCAGCCAAGCCTATCGCTTGCATATCCCGGCCAACGTCCCGGCGGCCAATTTCTGGTCGGTCACGCTCTACGATGCGTCCAACGCCTCAGGTCTGGACAACGAGCAGCCGTTTCCGTCTATCGGATCGCTGGACGACCTGCAATACAACGCGGACGGTTCGGTAGACCTTTATTTTGCATCTGAATTACCGGCAGATGCACCGGAATCAAACTGGCTCAGAACCGTACCCGGCAAAGGTTGGTTTACCCTGTTCCGACTCTACAGCCCCACCGAGCCATTCTTTGACCAGAGTTGGAAGCCGGGCGATTTTGAGAAAATAGTTCGTTAATAGGGGCAACCAAGATGGTGTTGCTGGACAAGTTTTCGGTCTGGGCTGTATTTTGGAAAAGCCTAGGTTCGCGTTCGCCCGATCGGGCAGTGAATCTATACTCGACGTGAGATTTTGTTGAATGGGTGTTACAAGCTTGGAACCTTCAGTCTCAACTCAAGAGTTAGCCCTGGAGCGTACTGATTACGCCTTTGAACGCACGCATATGGCGGCCACCCGCACCTTTTTTGCGCTGCTCAGAACCGGGCTGGCCATCGCCGGTGGCGGCACCCTCATTACGACGATTCTGGCCGACGGCTATCCCGATTGGCTGATCGGCCTGCTGTCGAGCGTGTTCATCTTGGTGGGCTTTGCAATTACGATCGGCGGATTGCGGCGTTACCATGCTCTGGCCAAACGTTTGGCTGTCAGCGATGACTTTGAGGCCATGCCCATCCAACTGATCTCCGCCATGGCAGCCCTGCTGCTGGCGGCGACAATCATCGTGTTGGCTCTTTACCTACTGGCCTAGTGGTGCTCTGTTTCCAACCGGCGGCGGATGCGCTGGAGCCATTTGTTTTCTCACACTGAATGCACACTCATCAATATCTAGAAGGATTCAACTGTTATGACCAACCAATCCAATTCATCCGCCAAACAATCCAACACCACGCTCATTATTGGTATTGTGGCGGCCGTGATCATCGTTGCGGCGTTGGCCTTCTGGTTGTTCTCGGGCCGGAACAGCGGCGGCAGCGAGTCGGCGCCGCCGGCGGCGACTGCTACGCCCATGACCGATGCCGGCGCTGTCGGTACGCCTGCAATTGAAGACACCCCCAGCCCATCGGAGCCGGAGGGTGGCGCGGGTGTAGATGCGCCGGCGATTCAGAACATCACCTGGATCTGGGTTGATCGGTCCGATGCCAGCACCGGCGTCAGCGAGGCCATTGCAGATCCGGCCCAATACACGCTCTTCTTCCAGCCTGACGGTACCTACCAGTTTCAGGCGGACTGCAACAGCGGAGCAGGCACGTACACTGCCGACCAGTCGGGCGCCATCCGCATGACCGCCGGTCCCATGACCATGGCTGAGTGTGGCGAGAGTTCACGCAGTCTTGACCTTGTCAACATGATGCAGGCCGTGCAGGACTACCGGCTGGAGGAAGACGGCGGCATGCTCATTCTGGTCTGGCCGGCCGGTGGACCGGAGGATGGCTATCGCGCCCAGTGAGATGTTTGGCCTGTTGGAGAAATCAGACATCTGGCGTTGGGAAAGACGAGATTTTCGGGAGACGAGCCGGTTGCGTCCGCAATCGACGCACGGCGAGTCGCCTGTTGATCGTAGAGATTCATTCAATCGTAGCGTTTGGAATCATCCAATAAAGGAGACATGCCTATGTGTTGTGCCTTTCTCTCGCTGGCACTACTCGGACCGCGTATCTTCGGTATGTTCTGGTGGATCTTCCAGCCGGTGCGCTGGCAGACAGCCTTTGCCGGCTGGGCTGGCCCGGCTTGGCTCTGGCCCATCCTGGGCATCATCTTCCTGCCGTGGACGACCATCATGTACGTCATCGTTGCACCCAGCGGCGTGGCCGGGCTGGACTGGCTGTGGCTGGGAATCATGCTTGCCGGTGACATCGCCTCCTACGTCGGTGGCGCCGGACGCCAACGAGTGCCGGGTTACGAGGGGTATTGATATCGACGGTGCTTTCAGCCACGGTATCGAGTACAGGCCGGCCTCAAGAATCAGCCGGTTACACCCGCGTACTCGTTCACGCACTCGCAATCGGCCAGTCTGGCGAGCACGAGTAGGAGTACGTGTGCAAATTCTGTTGGCTTATTTCGGCCACGCTGAACTAAGGGCCGCGGACTGTGTATAGGTTATGTTTTACCGGAACTGTCCGCGGCCCGTAGGGTATGTATTCTGAATGACGAAGTTGCCTGTGGGGATCAGACTCTGCGGTCTCACTGTACCGAACGAGTGAGGCTGACTGTAGTGAGGTGTTCTTCTACCGTTTCCAGAACGTTGACCAGATGGAACTGGAAGTGGCATAGCATAGATTCCTCGGTATGGGCAGAAGAGACATAAGGAGCGATCAATGAGTCTGTCGTCGATCAAGGGAGATCCACTTCCCTCTTGGCACGAAGGGCCAAGCAAAGCATCACTTCTCCGTTTCGTGGAGGCGGTAACCGCTGAGGGCGGGCCCGCGTTCGTGCCGCCGCCGGAACGCATCGCCGTCTTTGACAATGACGGCACGCTCTGGGCGGAGAAGCCGTTCTACTTTCAACTGGCCTTTGCCCTGGATCGTGTCAAAGCGCTGGCTGATCAGCATCCAGAGTGGCAAGAGCAGCAGCCCTTCAACTCTGTATTGGCCAATGACCTTGATGCTGTTGTGGCCGGTGGCATGAAAACCCTGGTCGAAATTGTGCTGGCGACCCATGGCGGTGACACCAGCGAAGAGTTTGAGCAGGTTGTGTTAGAGTGGATTGCCGACGCTCGTCATCCCCGAACTGGCCGTCTCTACACTGAGATGGTTTACCAGCCCATGCTTGAACTGCTCGACCTTCTGCGCATCAATGATTTCAGGACCTATATCGTTTCGGGGGGCGGCATTGAATTCATGCGCGCCTTGGTTGAGGACCTGTATGACGTTCCACCCGAGCGGGTGATTGGTTCGAGCATTGAAACTCGATTTGAGATGCGCAAAGACGGCCCGGTCCTGGTTCGCATGCCAAAGCTCGATTTCGTGGACGACGGCGAAGGCAAGCCGGTCGGCATCCACAAGTTCATCGGCCGTCGCCCGATCTTGGCTTTTGGCAATTCAGACGGCGACCTGCAAATGCTGCAATGGATAGCCGCCGGTGATGGCGCACGTTTTATGGGCCTCGTCCATCACACAGATGGCGTGCGCGAGTGGGCCTACGATCGCGTATCGTCGGTCGGTCAACTGGACAAGGCGTTGGATGAAGCGCGTGCCGAAGACTGGACTTTAGTGGACATGAAGGACGAATGGCGGGTGATCTATCCCTGGGAGGTCGAATGACGACGACGATGCCGCTCAGCGCGCCGCCCAATGCGCCGCCGGCCTTTCACATGCTGGCCAAACCGACCGGCGCTGTCTGTAACCTCGATTGCGCCTACTGCTTCTTTCTGGACAAAGAGGTCTTCTATCCTGACAGCAAGTTCCGCATGAGCGAGCCGACGCTGGAAGCGTACATCAGGCAGATCATCGAAGCGCACCAAACCGACGAGGTGACCATCGCCTGGCAGGGCGGCGAGCCGACCCTCATGGGCCTCGACTTCTACCGACGGGCCATGGCGCTGGCCGAAAAATACCGCCGACCGGGCATGCGCTTTCTGCACACCATGCAGACCAACGGCACATTGTTGGACGATGATTGGGCGGCCTTTTTCAAGCAATACAACTTCCTGATCGGCATCAGCATTGACGGACCGCGCCAGCTGCATGACGTCTATCGCGTCGATAAGGGGGGCGGTCCCACCTTCGACAAGGTCATGCGTGGCATCCGTCTGCTGCAAAAACATGGCATCGAGTACAACATCCTCACCACGGTCAATCGGGTCAACGCCGATTATCCGCTGGAGGTCTATCGTTTTCTGCGCGATGAGGTGGGCACGACCTGGATGCAGTTTATTCCTGTGGTGGAACGCATCAATAAAGATGGGCTCACCCTTTTCCAGCAAGGTGACCAGGTTTCAGATCGATCGGTCCGCGCAGAGCAATTTGGTCGCTTCCTGAGCGCCATCTTCGACGAGTGGATACGCAACGATGTGGGCGCCGTCTATGTGCAGACCTTCGAGGCTGCGCTGCGCAACTGGTTGGGCATGGAGTCGTCCGGCATGTGCGTCTTCAACCAGACCTGCGGCACCGGGCTGGCCATCGAGCACAATGGCGATGTCTACTCCTGCGATCACTTCGTCGAGCCGGACTATCTGCTGGGCAACATCCATGATGAGCACATGATCGAGTTGGTGGCGGCGCCCAGGCAACTGAAGTTCGGGCAAGACAAGGACGACGATCTGCCGCGCTATTGTCGCCAGTGTGACGTGCGTTTCGCCTGCCACGGCGAGTGTCCGAAAAATCGCTTCATCACCACGCCCGATGGCGATCCGGGGCTCAACTATCTCTGTGCGGGCTTCAAGTATTTCTTCCACCACGCCGATTTTGGGATGAAGCTCATGGTCGGGCTCTATCACCGGCAGCGCGAGATTCGGGAAGTGATGCCGATTTTGGCGCAGGCCTTTGCCGGCGTCAGCCGCAACGATCCATGTCCCTGCAACAGCGGGCGCAAGGTCAAGCAGTGTCATGGACGCCAGCATCAAGCCAGCCGGGTCGAACTGCCGGAACTGCGGCCACAATCGCGTTCGCAACTGGCGGCGGTGGAGCGGTGCGTCGCCCATTGGACAATCGCTTCGAGTGACGCAGAGATGATGCGCCAAGCATGAAGAGACAGATGACACAGGGCGAGATGACCGGCAAACTGGCAGATGCCGCTCGCGCTTTCTACGACCGCCATCCCTATCCGCCACCAGTGACTGACCTGGATGCCTACCATCGGCACTGGCAGCAACCGGAGCGTCTACGCGTCGAGCATCACTTGCTCTGGCCAACCCGGCCCGTATCGCGAGGACCTGGATATCCTCGTGGCCGGCTGCGGAACTTCTCAGGCCGCCAAACATGCCATCCGTCAGCCGGTAGCACGGGTGGTAGGCATCGATGTCAGCGAAACCGGCTTGGCGCATACAAGGAAGCTGAAGGACAAGTATGGGCTGGCGAATCTGGAAGCTGCGGCAACTCCCCCTTGAGTCCGTTGCCGAGTTGGATCGAACCTTTGACAAGATCGTCTGCACCGGCGTGTTGCATCATCTGTCCGACCCCGAGGCCGGGTTGCGTTCCCTCCGCTCCGTTCTCAAAGCGGATGGCGCCATGCACCTGATGGTCTATGCGGCCTACGGCCGCACCGGGGTGGCAATGATGCAAGAGTACTGCCGTCGGTTGGGTATCGAATCCCAGTGATGCCGAGATCGACGAGCTCCTTATTGTCGTGCTCAAGGAACTGCCGACGGGGCACCCACTCGATTACCTCCTGCGCAACTCTCCGGATTTTGGCCATCCTGATGCGCTGGCTGATGCGCTGTTGAACCCCAGGGAACGGGTCTACACTGTTCCCCAGGTGTTCGACCTACTGGACAATTGCGGACTGGCCTTCGGGCGGTGGCAGCGGCAGGCGCCTTATATTCCCCAGTGCGGTGTGATCGCGTCTACGCCGCATGGGACTCGGCTTGCGCAACTGCCCCTGGAGCAACAGTACGCAGCAGTTGAGCTGTTTCGCGGCACAATGACACACCACAGCTTTGTCGCCTGCCATCAAGACAGGTCTGCGGAATCGCAGTCGATCCGCTTCGATGGCGATGGTTGGCAGCACTATGTGCCGATTCGCCATCCCGGCGGTCATCGCTGTCCAGCGGCGATTGCCTCCTGGCGTTGCCGCCGTACTGATCAATCAGGAACACACCAATACCGACCTCGTGAACCCCTGTGATGTGCATGAGAAACGCCTGTTCGACGCCATCGACGGCAAACGAACCATTTCAGAAATCTTGGATAACCCACCAACCTCAAAGGGGCGATCGCCGGCACATCCAGCGCTGTCACGCATTCTTCCAGAGGCTTTGGCGGTACGATCATGTGGTATTCGACGCGTCCAGATGACTGGCGCCAAGCAATATCGTCCATCTTAGATGAGCTGCTTTAGTGCAGCAAGGAGAATCAACAATGCCAAATGGCAAACCCAACATCCTCATCCTCTGGGGCGACGACATCGGCTGGTACAACATCAGCCACAACAATCGTGGCGCAGATGGGCTATCGCACGCCCAATATCGACCGCATCGCCAAGGAAGGCATCGAGTTTACGGACTACTATGCCCAGCAAAGCTGCACCGCCGGGCGGGCGCGTTCATCACCGGCCAGACCCCGATGCGTACCGGGCTGACCAAGGTCGGCATGCCTGGCGCCGACGTGGGATTGCAGCCGGAAGACCCGACAATTGCCGATCTGCTCAAGAACCAAGGCTACGCCACCGGCCAGTTTGGCAAGAATCACTTTGGCGACCTCAACAAGTTCCTGCCCACCGTACACGGCTTCGACGAATTCTTCGGCAACCTCTATCACCTCAACGCCGAGGAAGAGCCGGAGAAACCAGACTATCCCAAGGACCCCGCATTTCGGGAGCGCTTTGGACCGCGTGGCGTGCTGCACTGCAAAGCCAGCGATGTGGACGATCCCACCGAGGAGCCACGCTATGGCCGTGTCGGCAAACAGGTCATCGAAGATACCGGCCCGCTGACTATGAAACGGATGGAGACGATCGATGATGATGTCACCGATCGCGCGATCGAGTTCATCAAGAAGGCCCATGCCGCGGGCCAGCCCTTCTTTGTGTGGTGGAACTCGACCCACATGCACTTCCGCACCCATATTCCCGAAGAGGCCGAGGGCATTAGCGGCCAGGGCTTTTATAACGATGCCATGGTCCTTCACGATGGCGCCGTTGGCCGCATGCTCGACATATTGGATGAGTTGGGCATCGCCGATGACACCATCGTGCAGTATTCCACGGACAATGGTCCCCACTATAACAGTTGGCCCGATGCCGGCATCACTCCCTGGCGCAGCGAGAAAAACACCAACTGGGAAGGCGCCTTCCGGGTGCCGGCCTTTGTGCGCTGGCCGGGCAAGTTTGAGGCCGGCAAGACGCTCAACGGCATCGTGACCCACCAGGAATGGCTGCCTACACTGCTGGCGGCAGCCGGCGAGCCCGATGTAAAGGAGAAACTGCTCGAAGGCCACCAGGCGGACGGCAAGGACTTCCACGTTCACATCGATGGCTACAATATCCTGCCTTACCTGCTGGGTGAGGTGGATGAAAGCCCGCGAAACTTCTTCTACTACACCAATGATGACGCCCAGGTGACCGGCCATCCGCATCGGGGACTGGAAGCTCGTCTTCATGGAACAGCGGGCCAAGGGAATGATGGTTTGGGCTGAGCCGTTTGTGCGAACTGCGCATTCCCAAACTCTTCAACCTACGACGTGACCCCTTTGAACGGGCGGATGAAAGCTCGAATACCTACTGGGACTGGGTGGTTCGACCATGTGCCAGCTATCTATGCCGGCCAGGCGCTAACCGCTCAACAGATCCAATCATTCGTCGAGTTTCCGCCCCGCCAGAGGCCGGCGTCGTTCAACTTGGATACCGTGCTGGAAAAGATGCAGCAAGCGACCGACGGTGGTTTGCACTGATCGGGTCTATCCACAGTTTCAGTCGTTCACGATTTGTCATTCCGTTCGTGCAACCGGCGCAAAGCGCCATGACCGGAGGGAAGAGGTGTCTCAGGTTTGCACAGGGGAGATACCCCTTCCCTTCGCTCCCTCGGAATGACAATGAATTCGTAAACGACTGAGGACTCTGCTGCAGAAAGCCCTTTTTGCCACAAATTTACACAGATAAAAAACGGATATAACACAGATGATACCGGGATTACTCTGGACACCTGGTAAACATCTGTGAAAATCAGCTCTTTATCCGTGGCTATCTGTGGCAAATTTCCGTTTTTGCAGTGGAGTCACTGAGTTTGAGTAATATACTCGTAGAGATGCCCTGACAACAGGGATGGAGGGCTGTCCTGATGACGACGAATACCACGGAAGACAAAGGATCCGCATTTGAATGGTGGATGATCGCCAACATCGCGATCGGGGCCGGTTTCTCCGCCTTCGTGGCCCTGCTGATTCCACCCTATGTGAGTGAGGCGACGGGCAACGCGGCCGCGGCCGGCATCGTCATGGCCATCATCAGCCTGGCTGCGGTGCTGGGGCCGGTGCTGGGCGGACTGGCCGATAAATACCGCGCCCATCGTCTGATCATGAACCTGGGCGTGTTGGGCATGGCTGTTGCTTTTGCCATGTACGCGCTCTCGGCCGAAACCAACTCGCTCTTTGCCATCGATGCCATTGTCATGGGCGCATCCATCGCCGCAGTCAGCGCGGTGGCCCCGGTCTTTGTGGTGGGGGCCAGACTGCCCAAGAAGCTGGAAGCCAAACGGCTGACCACCTACAATCTGGTGGCGCCGGTGGGCCAGGTGCTGGGCGGCATGATGTTGGGCGTGGTGGCGACAGCAGGCTGGTCCTACACGCAGCGTTTCTGGCTGGCGGCCGCAGTGATGTTGGTTGCGTTTGTCGTCACCTGGCTGACCTCGAAGAAACCGGCCGAGCGCATCGCACTGGCCATGGACGCAGATGCGATCGAGGCCGAGGTGCGGGCCGAGGTCGAAGAGACGGTCAAGGCGCGCAACACCGGCATCAAGGGCGTGCTCTTCTCGGCCTTTGGCGCCTATCTGCTGGTGCTGGTCCTCAGTTCCGTCGCCAACAACGGCATCAACAACCAGATCGCCAACATCATGCCCAACGTCTATGGCATTGATGAAGCCACCACCTCGGCGTTGATCTCGCTGGCCGGCCTGCTCAACATCGGCTTCTTCCTGTTGGCCGGCTGGTGGATGGGACGCAGCAGTTCGCTCATGCTGATTACGACCGGCCATCTGTTGCGCCTGGTCGGTGCATTGGGCATGGCCGTGCTGGGCATGATGACCGATTCGCCTGTCGCTGATTGGTGGCGGCTCCATGCAGATGGTCTATCAAGGCGCGCCTTTCGTGCGCTTGGCCCAACCGGTGACGGCCGTCCGCTTCGCCACCATTGCCGCGGGCGCGGCCAGCGGCTGGGTCATCGGCGCCTCGGCCATCGGCTCCTTCCTGGGCAGCATCATCGGCGGTTTCCTGGCCGATTCGATCGGCTTCAACGCCATCAACTGGATGGCTGCCATCTCCGCCGGACTGGGCGCGCTGGTGCTCTTCTTCATCGTCTGGCCGGCCGAACGGAAAAAGCGGGCTGAGGAAACCGGGTAGGCGATTGTTCTATCGGGCAAGCATCCGATAGACCGCGGGGCAGTCGAACCACAAGACCTTGCGTCTCAGCACGCCGCCATTTTGTTCGTGCGCAATAGGACAGGAGAACCTCTGCATGACCTTTTCGTTGATGGACGCCTTTCTGACAATTTTCATCGGTATGGGGCCGGTAAAAGTACTGCTGATCTACATTGCCAAGACCCAGGGAATGGATTCGGTGATCAAGCGCCGCATCGCCACGCGTATTGTCGTGGTTGCCGGCAGCGCGGCTGTGGGCTTGTTCATTCTTGGCAGTGCGCTGCAGTCTGTGCTGCACTTTTCCATCGGTGCGCTGAACATCATCGGCGGGCTAATCCTGTTGTTGCTGGCACTGAAGATGGTGATGGGCGGTGGTCAACCAACTGCTCACGGTGAGGCTGAGGAAGATCCCATGAGCATGGCGGCCTCGCCGCTGGCCATTCCGTTGACACTAAACCCGGTCGGCGTCGTCGCCCTGGTCGTTGCCTCCAGCGAGGTGACCGACCTGCCCAGTTCCATCGCAGTCGTTGTGTTGATCTGGGTGGTCATGGGCATCAACCTGGCGGTGCTCCTGGCGTCCGACCATGTGGCCAAGTATCTTTCCGAAGCGACCATCCAATTGCTGGAGGTTGTCTTGGGCATTTTCCTGGGCGCGTTGGCCGTTCAGTTGATGCTCAATGGACTGGCGTCGGTCGGGGCGATCACGTTGAGCGGGGGACATTGATAGGCGGTCGATGTGGTGCAAAAAAGGTGACTGATTGAGGCTGGATCGTGTAGTCAAAATTGATGGTCTGGACGAATCGCAACTTCGCACTTTCAGAGGTATAATGGGCGAAATCAGATTTGAGTGTCTGGGTATTTGCGCGTCCACTGGACAGTGTAACGGTTAGGTGCTCAATGCAAATGCACGGGTGCCCGGCACCAAAAGGCCAGAAAGCACGTTATCCTAGTGCATTCGAGACAATCTGGGATGTTAAAGACCATTCGATCTGAAGGAGGACAACAGAGTATGAAACGATTGACACTGTTTTTGACCATTGCAATCCTTGCATTGCTGATGGCAACCGCCGCGCTGGCTCAGGACAGCGCGACGGCGGATGAGGACGTTCCCGCGGCCTACATCACCTTGAATTTGGATGCGGGCCACCCGCTCGATCCGTTCCTGGTCAGCGTCAATGGCGGCGGTGATGTTGACGCCGCCACTCTTTCGGAGGAATGTTCGGGCTACGTCACTGCCGATCCGACCGTCACCTTGAACTGGACGGGCGAGGCTGATTTTGTCGAAGTGTTCTTCTACAGCGATCACGATCCGGTACTGGTGATCCAGACGCCCGACGGCGAGTTTCTCTGCAACGACGATGCCAACGCACAGTTGCTCGATCCGGTGGTGCAGATCGACGCTCCGGCGCCCGGTCGCTACAGCATCTGGGTCGGCGCTGCCAATGAGGGCCATCTGCTGCCCGGCATCCTCGTGCTGACTACGCGTCCCGAGTTGAACGTCGGCACCTTTGCGCTGGGCGAACTGGTACGGCGCGAGTCGATTCCGGAAGAGCCGACAGAGCTTGAGGATTTGCAGGATGAAGCAGGAGCCTTGCTGGAAGCCATCGAGTCGTTGGATATTGAGGCCGTTGCGCTGGAAGCAGGCATGGAGACCGTCGTCCAGGACGTGACCAGCGAGGGTGAAATCCCCGCCTTCGAGGCGCCGACCAACAACCTGCGCTGCACCGGCTTCGTGGCCGACACCCCGGACTATGTCTTTGAGTGGAGCGGTGAGACCGACGTGTTGCGCCTCTTCTTTGAAGGCGACGGCGATGCTACGTTGATTGTCGCTACGCCCGACAGCGGCTTCATCTGCAACGATGACGCCTATGCCTACGGCACCCTGAATCCGCTGGTAGACATTCTCAATCCTGCCGAAGGCCGCTACAGCGTCTTCGTCGGCCATCTCAATCCGGCGGAACCGGTCACTGGTTCGCTTACCATCATTGAGTCGACGGAAACAGCGCCGGCCGTGCTCGAAGCGGGAGGAAACTAATATGACTGCCAAGAACAAACGGATTGCGCTTTTTCTGGCACTGGCGCTTGTTGCCATCAGCCTGATTCCATTGATGTCGTCCGGCCCGGCCCAGGCCCAGAGCGGCAACCAGTGGCGCGCCGACTACTACAACAACCCGGATTGGGCCGGCGCTCCAGTTTACACCCAGTTCACAAACTTCGTCAGCTTCAACTGGGGTCTGGGTTCGCCTTCCGCCAATGTCCCGGTGGATTACTTTACGGCGCGCTACACGACCAATGCCTTCTTCTATGCCGGCACCTACCAATTCTCGATTCTGGCCGATGATGAGTTTGTGCTCTACATTGACGGCGTCCAATATGCCAACACCATCGGCCAGGGACAGTCTGGCAAGACCATCGTTCTGAACATTCCTATGACCCAGGCATCGCATACCGTTCAAGTCGACTATCGAGAACTGGTTCAGAACGCCTATATCACTGTGAACTGGATCTACATCAAGCCCGGTATTGCTACGCCGATCCCCGGCGTGCCTTCCACACCCACACCGGTGCCGTCACAACCGTTGGACTATCCGCTGGTGCCGCAATCCGCCACCAGCGTGGTCACCGAATTCGGCGACTATACACCCTGCATCCAGAACAATCAGCAACAGGCGGCCTGCTTTCAAACAAACGGGGCCTGGAATTCGCCCAATCTGGGGTCAATCCAGAGTGAACCCCAGATCACCGTTTGGGGAAACTGCCAGCCTGCAGACAGCGACACAACCTGGACCACTGATCCCAACACGGATCCGCCCAGGGTCGCTTCGTTCCGCTGTTCCAAGACATTGGCAGGTTGGTTCCCGAAATAGAGAATGTTCCGTCAAGCATTATTCATACATAACACGAGGAGAATGAAGATGTCGAAAGACAAAGACGAAGACAAAAATGAAAACATCGTAATTGGCTTCTTTGCCGACGAGGACGCGGCTGACAGCGCCATCCAGGGCCTGAAGCAGTGGGACAAGGTCAACGAGCACATCAAATTTGGCGCCATCGGCACCATCACCAAGGACGGCGACAAGATCAAGACCCATGTCGGCCGCAAGACAGGCAAGGGCCTCCTCATCGGCGCAACGGTCGGTGTCATCGCCACGGTGTTGACCGGCGGCGCGGCCGTCATCGGCGCAACCGCGCTTGGTGGCGTGTTGGGCGCCTTCTTCCACAAATCGACAGGGCTGACCAAAGAGGAGATCGATGAGATCGGCACGCAACTGGACGCGGGCAAGGTCGCCGTTCTCGTGCCCTGTGATGAGTGGGAAATCGACTCTGCCGAGGAATACCTGAAGGCTTCCCATGGTACTGTTCGAACCTACAAAGTGTCGACCGAAGCATTGGAAGAAGCTGCGCCTGCTGTCACTGCCGATGTGACGAGCGACGAAAGCACTGCAAGCGATGACAGCGCCAAGAGTGATGCCAGCTAGGTAGGGTTCGGAACGTTTCTTCAACAGCCGCCCGTTCTTTCCAAGAAACAACGGGCGGCTGTTGAATTCCTCGATTACTCAACTCCGTTGAAAAAGATTGCAACCTCATGCCGCTCGCATGCATCGGGCGTATTTGTTTGTGCATCGGCGCATTACGACACTGAACCCAGCCCTCTTCAGAATAACCTACGAGTAATACTATGACACCCATCACCGGCCTGACCAGTAGTGAAGTAGAACAGCGGCGTCAAAAAGGCGAGGGCAACGATATCAAGCTCTCCACCAGCCGCCCATACAAAGATATTATCCTGACCAATGTGTTCAATCCGATCAACATTGTGCTCTATGCAATCGGTTTTGGCATGGCGCTTGTCGGTGACTATCGAAGCGCTTTCTCGATCGTCATGCTCGTTGTCTTCAACGCGGTCATCGGGATCATCCAGGAAGTGCGTGCCAAACATCAACTGGACAAAATTGCCCTGCTTGCCGTGGCCAAAGTGACGGTCATGCGCGATGGGCAGGAGGCGCAGGTTGAGCCGTCAGATTTGGTGTTGGGGGATGTGTTGGTCATCGGCTCAGGCGACCAGATCCCTGTAGACGGAACCATCTTGGGAGAAGGCAAGATAGAGGTCGATGAATCGGCCCTCACCGGCGAGTCGGACCTGGTTCTCAAGCTCACCGGCGATGATGTGCTTTCCGGCAGCTTCTGTGTCACAGGCAAGACGCTGGTCCAGGCGACAGGTGTTGGGGAGAGCAGTTTTGCCAACAAGCTCACCAAGGATGCACGCGAATTCAAGCTAGAGCAGACGCCGCTGCAGCGACAGGTCAACCAGTTGCTGCGCATCATACTGCTGATCGTCCTCTTCCTCAGCATCATCACCGTGGTCGGACTCTTTGTGCTGGACATGCCGGCCAATGTCTTCCTCCAGATCATCGCGGTGATCACCGGCTCGGTCTCGGCCGGCTTGCTCACACTGATCACGCTCAACTACTCCTGGGGTTCGGTGCGCATTGGCCAGCAGGGCGGCCTGGTGCAGCAGATCAACGCCATTGAGTCGCTGAGCAACGTGACAGTGCTCTGCACCGACAAGACAGGCACGCTGACGGCCAACAAGATCAAATACAACGATGTCTACCCGGTCGGCACGATCGACAAGCCCGAACTGGAGCAGCTGCTGGCTGACTTTGCCGCCAGTGCTGAGACCACCAACAAGACCAGCGAAGCCATCATCGACGGGCTGCCTGGCAAAAAGCGCAATACCAGCGACGATGTGCCCTTTTCGTCGGCAAGGAAGTGGTCTGCGTTGGTCTTTGACGATGCGACTGACGGTGTCACTGGCGACGGCCAGCCGCTGCGGGGCGTCTATGTCCTCGGTGCGCTGGAGATGTTGCAAGATCGTTTCAACATGGATGACGATGAGGGTGACCGCGTACATCATCAACTGAATGAGTTGTCCGATCAGGGCCTGCGTGTGCTGGTCTTTGCCCGCAATTCAGATGTGACGACGCTGCATGCATTCGGTGATTCAGAAGATGACGATGAACCCATTTTGCCGTCTCTGACGCTGTTGGGCATTATCGCTTTCAGCGACGAATTGCGCCCTCATCTCCAAGAGACGCTTAGCTCGTTCACGGACAACGGCGTCAAACTCAAGGTGATTTCCGGTGACAACCCACAGACCGTGGCTGCACTGGCCAGGCAGGCGGGACTCCCAGGTGATCTGAAGTTGGTCTCCGGTCCCGAACTGGCGGAGATGAGCCAAGGCGAATTTACCCAGGCTGCGGTCGAAGCCACAGTCTTTGGCCGCATCACGCCGCAACAGAAGGAAGGCCTGGTGACGGCCCTGCGCGATCAGGGCGAGTATGTGGCCATGATGGGTGATGGCGTCAACGACGTGCTGTCGCTCAAGAAGGCCAACATGGGTATTGCCATGGAGAGTGGCAGCAGCGCCACCCGTGCCGTGGCGGCCATGGTCCTTTTGGGGGATTCGTTCGAGGCCATGCCGGCAGCGTTGAAGGAGGGCCAACGAATAGTCAACAGCATCCAGAATATCCTCAAGCTCTTCATGGTGACAGTCTTTGCGCTGCTGCTACTCGTCGTCGGCATCACCATACTTCAGCTGGGTTTTCCGTTTACGACCTTGCAGAGTACGCTGCTATCGTTCTTCGCCCGTGGAGCGCCGCCCTTGGTGCTGGCCGTGACCGCACTCTCTGTTCGCCGTGACACAGATCTCACGCAGAATATTATCCATTTTACGCTGCCGGCCAGTTTTCTCATCTTCCTGTTCGGGCTGTTGATCTACACAGGCACAATTTTCCTGGTTCAGAATCAGTTGGTCGATCTTATGGTTACGCCGGAGATGCTAACCAGCCTGCAGGGGTACACAACCATGGAGCCGGCATCCATGGACGATGAGTGGTTCAAGTCGACGGTGTTATTGCTATCCGCCCAGACTACATTGACAACCTTCTTCGTCTTCGCCGGCATCATGCTCATGCTCTTTGCAGATCCTCCAAGCCAATGGTTTGTGGGCGGCTCGGAGTACACCGGCAATAAGTTGGTGGTGATTGCTGCCGTGGTATTGATTGTGGCCTACCTGATATTGCTGATGATTGAACCCCTACGTGCTTTCTTCCAACTGGTGCCGCTGCCCTGGATATTCCACTTGACGATAGGTGTTTTAACTTTGGTGTGGATGTTTCTCCAACGGTTCGTTTGGCGAGCAAATTGGCTGGAACGGTTCTTAGATATCGAGTGATGGTGTAGAATCGGCGTCAAGACGGAATCGCAGCCAATTCGATAGCGATTCGGCCACCCGGTCCATAGACCGTGGGAATAAAAGACTGTGGATATAAAAGACCGTGGATATAGCAGACAAGGAAGACAGAAATGACCCAAGATAATAGCCAACCAGAATCTAGCCAACAGCAGACGTCGTCAGGCGGATCAAGCAACAAGGGCCTCGTCATTGCCGTGGTTGTCGCTCTGGTCGTGATCATCGGCCTGCTTGCTTTTCTCCTGGTGGGTCAGAATGGCGGAGGTGACGCGGGAAGTGGAGAGGGCGGGGACGGCGGTGCGGGGCAGCCTGGCGTTGTCGTGCCGACGCCCCAGCCGGGCAGTCCTTCTTTCACAGTCATCGCTCCGGATGGGGCCAATATCCGTGTGGGTCCCGGCACCGACTACGCTTCATTGGGGGCCATGACCAAGGGCACCAGCGGCCAGGTGGTCGGCATCAGTGAGGACAGCAAGTGGATCGTCATCCATGTTCCACAGGGGCCCAACGGACAGGGCTGGGTCTCTGCAGGCCTCGTTGAGGTCAAGAATGCCGGGTCAGTGCCTGTCTTGCCGCCGCCGGTTCAGGCGTCCACCCCGGCTCCATCGCCAAATGATCCGGCCACCCTGGCGGGCACGAACTGGCAGTTGACCTCCTTTTCCGGCAATCAGGTCCCGCTTCCGGAGACGGCCATCACGCTCTCCTTTGATGTGGAGGGAAACGCCAACGGCAGTGCAGGTTGCAATGACTACAATACGGTCTACACCGCGAACCAGGGTCAATTGGCCTTTGGGCCGATCAGTTCGACTCAGAAGCTATGCGACGAGGCCACCAACGCCCAGGAAGCGCTCTATATCTTTGCGCTGGAGGAGACGGAGAGCTACATGTTGGATGGAAGCCAGCTAATTCTGTACGATGCCAGTGGGACGGAGCAGTTGCGCTACAATCGTATAGGCTGATCCGCAAAGCGCCGACACACCCAAATGAAAAGCAATTCTCTTTGTTTTTCCTCTGTGGCTCTCTGTGCAATTTCCGTGTCTTGTATACTGGAATCGAAGGGGCGGATGACGCCTTTTGAAGTAGGGTTTCCTGTGGTTTAGGATAGCGATTTGGCTTACGTTCCAGTACGGGTACAAGGTAGAAAATATGACACCCGAAACAGTTGAACCAGATGCGATTCAGGATTCCACATCAGACGGTGCACCTAACACCAGTGGTGACCAGGAGTCTCTTGACGAGTATGCTACACGCATAGCCATGCGTTTGGCGCTTCCTGCAGGTCTAATTGTCGGTCTCCTGGTCGTTCTACTGAATATTGGCCGCAATCCCATCCCGATGATGGAGGATCTGCGGTCATTTGGCATCATCGGATTTCTGAGCATGTTGCCTATCACGTTTGTTGTGTCCGGCATCGGATTTGTGCTGGGTGTCAAAGCATGGAATGAACGTGTAGATGCCAATGGTCAACGTCAATGGGGACCGCCAGTCATTCCCATTGCTATAGCCTATACACTGGTTGTTGGCCTCTCGATTGCCCTTATGCTCATGTTGGCTGAGCAAGCCTTCCAGTTTCTTGAGCTAATTGTGCTCCAAAGTGCGTTTATTACCGGCGCGGCGGCCACGGTCATTACATTCTGGATCGTTACTGCTGTGATGAAGATTCGAACCGGCAAGCTGCTGCAATTGATTGTGGTTTTTGTTGCGGCTGGTCTCTATTTGACTGCGGTTGCCGTCGATGATCCGCTCTGGTGGCAGGTGTCGTTCAGCTATCTCGGCAAGTTGGAATCGAATGCGAACTTCTTGTTCAACATGACGTTGGTATTCACAGGCATTCTGTTGTTGACCTGGATGGGCTATTTTATGAACGACTATCGGATTCTCGTGCGAGAAGGTATTGCAGACAAGAAGTTCGTTCGCTGGGTTCGCTATGGATTCGCCTGGTTGGCGATCGCAATCATGCTGGTCGGCATCTTCAAGTCCAACTATACGCCGTTCTCTTCGCTAATGCATAACCTATCTGCCTATTCGCTGGCCCTTGTCTTCGGGCTGTTCATGCTGGGATCTCGTTGGATAGTACCAGCCTTCCCGAAGGAATTCTTCGCCGCTTCATGGATATTGGTCGCTATGTTGGCTGGTGTGGGCCTCTCAGCCGCTCTGGGGCGTATGAATACGGTCGGATTGGAAATGGCCGGCTTTGCACTGGGGATGGCCTGGCTCTTCCTTTTTGTCGGCAACACGGAAGACCATGCAGTCCAGCTTGAGCCGGATTCATTTCCTGACTGATGTGGCCGTAACGGATCGACCAAAAAGATCGATCAGAAAGGAGGTTGGATTTGAATCACAGGTCCAACCTCCTTTTTATTTGAGCGTGTTGGCGCATAGCGCCTGCTTCGCAAACAAAGTCAGTTGAAGCATTCCGTGATCGGGCCACGGCCTTTCCGGTTTACCCAATTTGTTCTGGCCTAATCCCGGAATGCCGGCTCAACCCAAACTGAACACACCCTCGCTATTTCAAGCCCGGCAGTTGCCACAGATGTTAGCCGCGGACACCGCTACCGGACGATTGATCGGCCAAACCATTCCCACCGTCAGGACAGATCTAACAAACTCACTAAGTTCCCACGTGCCTGGGACTCTGGACCCGTGACAGCGGGACTGCCTCTGCGCGATAATCTCTCGTACCCTCGTTTGACATTCCTGAAGAAAAAGCGAGGCATTCTTGAGCGGCAAAGACGCGTAAACTTCTTGCGATCCGATGCAGGCAGATCTCAGTCGAGGTGACAAAATGGTGGCAGACAAACGAGTGTTCGACGCCAGACAGTTCATTGACCGGCGCGTAGATCTCAACGTGATTGCCAGGGGGAGCGCCGCAGGTGCGATAGTTGGTCTGATTGTCATAGGTGGCGGCGCACGTGCCGTCATGCGACTGGTGGCGTTGATTGCCGGTATGCAGCCTTCGTTCACGGCCGCCGGCACGCTTGGCCTTCTCATAATGGGCGTGGTGATTGGCGTGGTGCTGGCGTTGGTCTATCTGCCGGTCAGGCGCTGGGTTCCTTTTCGCTGGCCGGTGACGGGCGTGCTATTTGGTCTCGTTCTCGCCTGCATCACAGTCGTGCCTTTTTTTGGCGATCCTGGAGGGGAGGCGGCCCTGGTTTCGCCTTGGATCGGTGCGGGCCTCTTTGCCTTGCTCCCGCTGGTGTTTGGCCTGACGCTGGCGGCGACGCTGGAATGGACGGATCGACGCTATGGGAATCTAGTCCGACGCGATGTGGGTCTCCTCTGGCTTGCCGTCTATGCGGTCGTGTTTGCTGTGGCGTTTGCCGGCATGATGTCTGTCACTGAAAGCGGACGGACTCCCACGCTTTTCAGACAAATGCTTGATACAGGCGGCGTCGCGTTTCATGCGGTACGCGATGTCCAGTCGGCGCTCTTTCTCACCTTCATGATCGCGTTCTTTGGCCTCCACATGATCACGTTTTGGATGGGTGCAGGGCGAACCGTCATTCAAGGTTTGAGCCTGAGCCAACTGATGCTGGCCTGGCTGCTTGTGCGCAGCGAACCTCTATGGCCATGGATGGCCGACACCCCTGCCGGCGGAATCGGTGAGTGGGCAGCGTGGGGTGTAGCAGCGGTCGGCTTCGTGGCTGGGATCGGCCTCATGAACCGTGAGCGTGTCCGGCAAGAGAACGAAGATAATCTGTGGAACTGGCTGATTGCCGGCGTTGCCCTGTTTGTTGGCGGATTTTTGCTAGCCTGGCTGGCTGTCCTGAGCGTGCCGGATCTTCAACTGCGCCAATGGACGGCAGCGCAGACTACGCTTACGGTGGCGCCGCTGCTATTGCCCTGGCTCTGTCTGCCGGCGGCGCTTGTCGGCGCCGCGTGGACAAGCGCCGGTTCCTAAATCGGTCAAGCCATCCCGTACTGGTGCTGGAACAAAATCGCAAAGAGTGCGACAATAGCGCGCACCTGGTTGGTGAAACGAAAATCGGCCGGATGTGAGCAACTGAAACCTCATGACGATATTGTCCCGCTCGACCCAACTCCATTCAGAAGAACCGGCACGACGCTGGGCGGTCTGGCTTGCCAGAACGCTCTGGCTGCTCGTCCTCCTGGTCATCGCCGCGCTCTACATCGAAATGGTACCCCGGAACCTGGTGCAGACACGTTTCGAATGGACCATTCAACAGGCCATGGATGCCGTGGCTTATCGCTTCCCCTTTTCCTTCTATGTGCGTCTCGTGGTTGCGGTCGAGTATGTGGTGGTGACTGTCTATATTGGCGCCGCGTTGCTCATCTTCTGGAAGTTCAACGAAGACCCCTTCGCCATCTTCGTCTCTGCCGCCCTGCTGCTGCTCTCCACACTTTTCGGCATTTCGGGCAACCAGGATGCGTTGCATTTTCCGGCTGCGTTGGGCTGGCCTGCCGGATGGCTGGAGCAGTTGGTTCCACTTGCCACGCTGACCTCGTTTCTACTGCTCTTTTATCTTCTGCCTGATGGCCGTTTCGCCCCGGCCTGGCTGGCTTGGGCAGCCATCCCCAGTTTGCTGATAGTATTGATCCCCTTCGACAACCCTCGATTCCACCGATTGACGGCGCCCTGGCCAGCCCTCGACAGTGGAGAAATCGCTCTGCTGTTGTTGGCAGTCGTTCTTGCGCCGCTGTTGGTTGGACCCGCCAGACATCTATTGGTTCGGTCGTTGCCCGATCATGGCGGCACGTTGCGCAAAGAGCGATGGCTCTGGCTGGTCGCATTAGCGCTACCCATTGTTACCCTTGGTCTGCTGGCCTTCACTCTGTGGGATGATAAGGTCGATGAATTGGGCTGGTCGATTTTTATATGGGTGATGATGACGTCGATGGTTGTCGGGCTCGCCAGCCAGATCTACCGCTATGTGACCGAAACCGATCCGCTGCGCCGCCAACAGATCAAATGGCTGGCCTGGGGCATGGCCTCGCCCTTGCTCGGCATCTTTTTCGGATTGATTGTGCGCACGTTGGTGGGCGACCCGTCACTCTATTTTGCCCTCGACAACCTCTACTACCCCTTGCTGACCACGTTGATTCCGATCTCCATTCTCTTCAGCATCCTGCGCTATCGTCTGTGGGGCATCGATACGGTGCTCAGCCGTACGCTGGTCTACGGCGGATTGACGCTGCTGATCGCTCTGCTCTACATGCTCGTGGTCGGCGTATTGAGCGTGACATTGCGCAACGGCGTGGGGCTGACGGCTTCTATTCTGGCCACCGGCCTGATCGCACTGCTCTTTCATCCTATGCGCCAGGGCCTCCAGCGTCTGGCCAATCGGCTCATCTACGGCGAACGCGATGACCCCGCCACCGTGTTGGCGCGGCTGGGGCGGCGCTTGGAAGGCACGGTCGCGCCTGACGCTGTTCTGCCGACCATCGTAGAGACCGTCGCCCAGGCGTTGAAACTGCCCTATGCGGCCATCGCTCTGAGGCAGAAGGGCGAGGAGACGATCGTGATTGCCTATGGCGAGCCGGACCATCTTTGCGAGTCCTTTCCGTTGAGCTATCAAGGCGAGGCATTGGGGCGGCTGGATGTGGCGTCGCGGGCCGATGGCGAAAGCCTCATCGCAGGCGACCGGCGTCTGTTGTCTGATATTGCCCTTCAGGCCGGACCAGCCGTCCATGCCATGCAATTGACCGCCGAGTTGCAGCGTTCGCGCATCCAACTGGTTACCGCACGCGAGGAGGAGCGGCGACGGCTGCGCCGAGATCTGCATGACGGGCTGGGGCCGCAACTCGCCGGCTTGTCCATGAAGATCGACGCGGCACGCAATCAACTGCGCAGCAATCCCGAGGTCGCCGACCGTCTGCTGACCCAGTACAAGGAGGAGTGCCAGGGAGCCTTGGCCGATCTGCGTCGCCTTGTCTACGGATTGCGGCCCCCGGCGTTGGATCAACTCGGCCTGGTGTCGGCTCTGAACGAATACGTGGCCGCCCACGACGAGATGGGCCCATTGATCGTACAGATTGACGCGCCTGCAAGTCTGCCGCCGCTGCCTGCCGCCGTCGAAGTCGCCGCCTACCGCATCGCACTGGAGGCGTTGACCAATGTGGCGCATCACGCTGGGGCTACGACCTGCCGCATCGAGCTACGGGCAGAGGATGCGCTCTACCTGACCATCAGCGATGACGGCATCGGTATTGCGCCGGGTGTCCGCCAAGGCGTGGGCCTGACTTCTATGTGCGAGCGAGCCATCGAGTTGGGGGGAAGCTGCGAGGTTGTCAGCCGAGAGACGGGCGGCACGCACGTCTCCGTTCACCTCCCTCTCGTATTGCCGGAAGAAAAGTGACTACAGCCTGGCCCATGTTGCACATTTATGGGTCTTTGTGTTCAGCGAAATTAGGCGTGCGCACTGAACACCAAGACCCATGAAACCGAAATGTCAACAGAACCCAGACTGCTAACGCAAGGGGTGTGAACCATGGATTCACTGCGTTTACTCATAGCCGACGACCACTTGCTCTTTCGCTCGGGGCTGGCGGCTTTGTTGGCCTCTTTACCGGAGATGGAGGTGGTTGGCCAGGCCGCAACGGGTGCGGAAGCCGTTGCGCAGGCAGAAGAACTGCAGCCGGACATCGTGTTGATGGATGTGCAGATGTCCGATCTCAACGGCATCGAGGCGACGCGCGCTATCGTCGGGGCCAGTCCGCATATCGGGGTGATCATGGTCACCATGTTTGAGGACGACGAGTCGGTCTTTGCCGCCATGCGCGCAGGCGCACGCGGCTATGTGCTCAAGGGGGCGGATCAGGACGAGATGGTGCGTGTCATCCATGCAGTCGCGCGCGGGGAGGCGCTCTTTGGGCCCGCCATCGCCCAACGGCTGACTCAGTTCTTCGCACAACCACATCCCGCTCTGCCGCCTACAGCCTTCCCTGAGTTAACCGATCGCGAACGACAAGTGCTGGCTCTCGTTGCCCAGGGGTATAACAACGGTGAGATTGCAGCACGGCTTAATGTGGCCATCAAGACCGTGCGCAACCACATCTCCAACATTTTCAGCAAACTACAGGTGGCGGACCGTGCACAGGCCATCATCCGCGCGGGATGCAGGCTTGGGCCAGGGTGGTTGATGCTTCGTGTTCGTCCAAAAATCCCGTCTCGAACCTCCAGGAAGCCGTCGGCTTCCTGGAGGTTCGAGACGGGATGATCTTTCTTATTCAACGAAGACCGAGATCGTCTGGGTCATGCCGTCGCCGGCCAACGCGACATGAAGACCGTCTGCTGCCTGAAGACAAAGCCTGTGTTCACCCGCGGCCAATTCCAGTTCAGTCTCCATCTGCCCCTGACCATAGTGCAGGTGGGTCTCATCCTTGGGCACGCCCTGCCCCGGCTCAATGCAGTCGGCGTCGACCATGATGTGCAGATGACCATGGCCATCCGTGACCGTCTCGCCGGCCGGTTCGATCACAAAGTTGTCGGCGGCCATCACCACCTTCATCGGGCTGGATACCGTCGCCGAGTCAGCCGGTTCGACAAAATAGACCCTCGGTTTAGCGGCATCCTCTGCCGGCGAAGTAGGCGTCGCAACGGGTGCGCAGCCAGCCAGCCAGAGCGTGAGCACTGCTGCCCCAACACTTAAACCACGCTTCATGGAATCCCTCTTTCTACCTGACGGTTTGACTTTCATGTGCCGGCGTCCGACCTTTTTCGGACGCCTCAGCCAATCATCGCACGGATGGTGTCCCGCTGTCATGGGGCAGCAGTCCCACGCGGTCGGGAAATCCGGCGGGAGGACTATACGTGCGGAACCCAGAGCGTCGACTTGGGGTAGCTGCCCTGTTGGTCTTGATCCACTGCCATGCGCGCGATTGTTGGCATAAGAAAAAGGAGGCCGACCCGATGTCGCCGGGTTGGCCTCCTCCTTCTTTGCCCATGATGGTACGGCAATGTCGTTACGCTGTTGGATAGACGATATTGTCGTTGTAGGCAATGATGATTGTCTCCGTACCCGACGCCTGGACCACGCCGGCCCATTCTGCCGGATCGTAGGTTCGTTTGACGAAGCAAGCGTAGTGGGCGGGAACGGCCGTCTTCAGGTCCAGCTTTTTCGCAATCAACGCTGAACCGTCGAAATAGGGGAACTCGCCTTCATCCGGATGGGTGGTCAGGAAGCCGATCTCTGGTTTGAGCGCGGCAATCGGTTCAAGCAGTTCATCGTGCTCGGCGAAGGTGTTGATGGGATCGCCGCTCACATAGATGCGGATGCCGCTCGCCTCGATCACGTAGCCCAGGTGGGTCACATCAGGCGGTGCGATGCCATCTTCGGGTGCGCCGCCGGGCGGCTTGGCCCAAACCGCGTAAGCCCGCATGGTTCCCAGATCGACCTCATCACCGGCAGCCACCGAAGTGGTCTGCTCTTGGGGAATGCCATTCCTCACCATGTTTGCGATACTCTCCGGCGGCCCGACAAACTTCGCATTGGGATAGGCCTGATGGATGCGCAGCAGCGATTCCACGCAGGTGTGATCGCCGTGATCGTGGGTCAAGAGCACAACATCGGTGGGCAATGTCGCCTCGTCCAGCGGCGGTTGGGCCTGAATGAAACGTTCGGGCGGGCGTTCAAGCGGGAAATAAGGATCGATCTGAACGATGGACCCTTTGTCATCTTTGATCGCAAACGAACTCTGGCCGAACCAGTGGATCCCCACATGGCCCGATGGCACGGCCAATTGGTCCAACGGATGCATAGTAGTCTCCTCAATCTAGCCATTGACTGCTGCCCAATCCGTAGGGACAGGCCTCAGGCCTGTCCCTGCGATCCCTTCTGGAGCCGGCCGGACTACCAAGCGTAGGCCTTGGGGGCTTCACCGCCCGGACCAGGGAAGATCTCGTCCAGCTTGCGCCAATACTTCGTCGTCCAGCACGATCTCTGTGGCCCGCACTGCGCTCTCTAGCTGTTCCATGGTGCGCGGGCCGATGATCGGCGCCGTCACAACCGGGTTGTGCAGCAGCCAGGCCAGCGAGACCTCGCCCGGCGGATGGCCGATCTCGCGACAGAGGTCTTCGTACTTCTGGAGCTTGTCACGATTCGCTTCCACCTGTTTGACAAAGTCTTCGCTGGAGCGTCGACCCGCCTCGATCTTCTCCAGCGCACCGCCCAGCAGACCGCCGCCCAGCGGGCTCCAGGGAATCAGACCCAGGCCGTAGTGGCGACAGGCGGGGACGACCTCTAGCTCGACTATGCGGTTGTTGAGATGATAGATGCTCTGCTCGCTGACCAAGCCCATCATGCCGCGCTTGGACGCTTCCTGGCAGGCAGTGGCGATATCCCAGCCGGCGAAGTTGCTGGAGCCGACGTAGACGATCTTGCCCTGCTTGCCCAGATTGTCGAAGGCCTGCCAGGTCTCGTCCCAGGGACAGTCTCTGGTCGATGTGGTGCATCTGATAGAGATCGATCCAGTCGGTCTGTAGCCGTTTCAGGCTGCCGTCGCAGTGCTTCTTGATCTTCATGGCCGACAGGCTGCGCCCGTCCGCGTTGGGTTCGGGTAGATTGGCCTTGCGATCGACCGGGTTGAAGACCTTGGTGGCCAGAACCACCGCGTCGCGCCGTCCGCCGCCCTGGGCGAACCACTTGCCGATGATCTCTTCGGTGAACCCATTCTCCACGGTCCAGCCGTAGACATCCGCAGTGTCAAAGAAGTTGATACCCAACTCCAAGGCACGGTCCATAATTTTGAAGCTATCTTCTTCGCTCGTATGCCATCCAAAATTCATGGTGCCCAGACAGAGATTGCTGACCAGCACGCCATGCTTACCCAAGCGCCTATGTTCGACTGCCATAGTTCCGACTCCTTATCGTGAAATTTGGTGCAGGATTGTGAAATCAACCACTATTATAGCCTGTCTGCCATGATTTTGGGTAGCCGCTCAGACAATCGGCCTGCTCAAGTTTTTGGCGAGCTGATCCGCGGTCTATCAGCTTGCGGCTGTACAGTTGCCGTCGTGGATAATTGGCATTGCTCTCCTGATTATTAGAGGATCATTAGAGTATGGAAATTTATGTAGACCTGCGGTATAATTGCGGCTGTAAGATCTGCAGCAGTTTCTCTTGAGTCTCTACTCACCGTCTTTTTCATTTCAAATCATCAATATGGAGGAAAGTTATGGCTTTCGAGTTATTTTGTGCCACGCTGATTGCGTTACTTTTCGGCGCTTTTATCTGTTTTGCCGGCTACCGTTTCTTTATCATTCTGTTGCCTATCTGGGGTTTCTTCTTCGGCTTTGGCCTGGGCGCCCAAGCGGTTCAGGCGCTGCTGGGTGATGCCTTCTTCGGCACGGTGACTAGTTGGGTGGTGGGCTTCGTCGTCGCCATCATCTTTGCGGTCTGCTGCGTATCTGTTCTATCTCTTCGGCGTGGCCATATTGGCCGGCTCAATTGGATACGGGTTGGGCGTGGCGTTGATGGGCGCGATTGGCATCCAGTTCGGATTCCTGACCTGGCTCGTGGCTATCGTACTCGGTGTGGTCTTGGCCTTTGTGACCATCGTGTTCAACATCCAGAAGTATGTGATCATCATCGCCACAGGGCTCGGCGGGGCGGCGCTTGCCGTCGGCACGCTGCTGCTCGGCGTTGAAGGTATGAGCCTGACTGAACTATCGGCCAATCCGCTGCAATCCATGTGGGCCGCAGCACCCTTCTGGACGATCATTCTCCTCGCTATGGCCGTCGCCGGCATTGCCGTCCAGTGGAAGGCCAACCAGAATCACTGGGTCGAACCCTACGACAATCGAATCTAGACGATTCTGAAGCGACGATAGATCAAAAAAGGAAAGCCCTCGGTGCGATGACGAACTTCTGTCATCGCACCGAGGGCTTTCCTTTTTAATCTGTCAATTTTTCGGTGTGGAAGATTACGGCGACGCCAACGGCACGGCCACTGGTGCAGTATAGACCAGCGGTCCGCCGGCCGTGTTCAACGTCAGTGTGGAGCCGCTGATCGTATAGTCGGCTGCGCTCTGCAAATTGGCCAGATATGCCTGCTCCTGGGCCATGATCTCATCTGGACAGACCATCTGGGTGGTGGTGATGGGGCCGACCGAGATGCTGTTGCTTGAGTCTGCCGCCTTTGTGGACGAATAGCCGGCGTTGTAGGTGTTGCAGCCGGAATTGCCTGAGAGCGTGCCGCTGCCGAATTCGATGGTGATCGTGGTTTCCGGAATCGTGCCCTGAAGCATCCATGGCGTACCTTCCAACGGAAGATCATTGTTCGGCGCCTGGATCTCGATCTGGGTGGTCGCGCTGTTGCTTTGGTTGTTGGCATCGATCACCGTCACGGTCGGGTTGTAGACGCCTGGCTGAGCGTAGGCGACCGTGAAGGTGTTCTCCGGTGTCTGGGCCGTCTCCTGTCCATCGCCCGACTGCCACATGTAGCCGACGATGGCGCCGCTGCCCTGCTGCGAATTGGCAGCGCTGAAGGTGACCGGTTCGCCGACCATCGCAGTCTCTGGACCTTGGATCGCGGCCGTGGGCGGCGTGACCTCAACCGTCGGGTTGATCATGATGCTGTGCATCGTCTCGCCGACCTTGCCGGCTTGGTCGATGACCTTCAACTGCACTTCGTACCCGCCGGGACTTTCGTAGGTGTGCTGCACAGTCGGCCCGTTCTGGACCGAACCGTCGCCCATGTTCCACTCGTAGCGTTCGATGGCGGCCGTGCCCTGGGTGGAAGCGGAACCGTCAAAGGTGATCGCCTGACCGGTATTGCCGAAATCAGGGGCTTGGATCGTCGCAGTCGGTCGGCTGTGGCCTCAACCGTCGGGTTGATCATGATGCTGTGCACCGCCTCGCCGACGCTTCCCGCTTGATCGATGACCTTCAACTGGACCTCGTACGGGCCAGCAGTGTTGTAGGTGTACTGCACCGTCTGCCCCGCCAAGATCGTACCATCGGCCATGTTCCATTCGTAGCGGGCGATGGGCGCTGTTCCGGCAATCGATCCGCTGCCGTCGAAGATGATCGGTCGGCCCGTATCGCCCAATTCGGGCGCTCGGATGACTGCCGTGGGCGGCGTTGCCACCGGCTGGGTCGGACGCTCTGCGCTATAGACGAGAACGCCGCTCCCGGTTGGGATGAGCAACTGGTTGCCGGCCAGCGAATAGGTGTAGGCCGTCTGCAGCCAGGCGAAGTAGGCCGTTTCCTGATCCGACACCGGCTGTTGGCAGGCTTTTTGGGAAGCGGCAATCGGGCCGACAGCGAAGTTCGGTCCAATGTCCGTGCTGTAGTTGTTGCAGCCGCCGGAGCCGCTCATGGTTGCGGTCACGCCGTCGGCGTTGACGGTGAACTGTGCGGTCACCTCGGTTCCTGCCAGCGTGGGCCGTCCGCCAAAGGCGACAAGATACCAGAATGTGTTGTTCAGCGGCGTCAGGTCGAGCACCGGCTCCGGCTCGACCGGCGGCACGATTTTCGGCGTGCCGGCTACATAGTTGAGCACTTGCAATGTCGGCGATTCACCATACAAAATCTGCAGGATGTCGCCGATGATGCGATAGCGGGTGGCCGAATTCAGACCCAGGAAGTACTGTTGCTCGACCTCAAAATTGCCCTCTGCCCCAGGGACAATCCTCATTCTGCGTGGTAGAAGGCAGGTTGACTTTGATCTCATTCAGATTGGCGGCGAAGGTGGTATTGTAGGTGTTGCAGCCGGTTGTGCCGACCATCGTGCCCGTGGGCAGCGTGGGCAGACGGCTGAACGTCGCCGTGAACTCGCTGCCCTCCACCGGCGGCTGCGGATCTGCCGCATCGCCCAGCGAAATCAACTTCCAGTAGGTGCCGAGCAGCGGCTGACGGTTGGCGGCAAAGACGATCTCTCCCTCTGGGCCGCTCACAGTCAGACGATCACCCTGAATTGTGTAGGTCTCGGCGCTTTCCAAGATCGCCAGATAGGCGCTCTCCAACTGAGCCAGGGCTTCGTCCGGACAGATGGACATCGTCACAGCGATGGGACTGTCGATCATCAGCGAATACACAGGCGGGTTGACGGTCTCGTCTGCGATCGTTTCGTAGGCGGCGCTGTAGCGGTTACATCCTGCGTTGCCGCCGACCGTGCCGCTTTCGATCGTGCTCGATCGCTCGTTCGTTCTCTCGCCGGCTCAAAGAGCGCCGTGATCTTGACATCTTCGGGGACAGGCTGGCCGTCAATGGTTGCCACTTGCCAGAGCACATGGTCCAACGGCAGATTCTCTGACGTGAAGTTGAGCACGCCGCTTTCGCCGTCGATACTGTAGACGATCTGCATGTTGGGGCCGAGGATCTCGTAGGTCTGGGCCGCGGCCAGCGCAGCGAGATAGGCGGCCTCTTGTTCAGCGCCGAAAGGACAGAGCATCATGGTTGCCGCGATGGGGCCGAAGCTGATCTGGTTGCCGTCCAGCGTGTAGTTGCTCGTGTAGCTGTTGCAGGTGGCATTGCCGCCAACTGTGCCGCTGGTGTCAGTTTCCGGCACGAAGATGGCTGTGACGGTCGTCCCCTCTTCAACCGCCGTCAGTTCTTCCGGATCGCCCCACGAGACCAGTTGCCAGGTGGCCCCGGTCAACGGTGTTTCGCCCGGCATGTAGACCAATTTTTCTTCATAGGGCTTGCCGGAATCGTAGGTTAGTTCAAGCCGTCCCTCTTCCGTCAACGCCCAACCGGTGACGGTTTCCAGCGCGGACAGGTAGGCGGCCTCTTGCGCGGCGCCATTCTCGCAGGCCATCATGGTGGCGCCAATCGGGCCGTCAATGGTCAGATCGCCATCGTCGTTGGACGTGTAGCCGGCGAAGTAGTTGTTGCAGCCGCCGGAGCCCGTCACCTGGCCGTCGCTGCTGCTGAAATTGGCCGTGACCACGGTCCCTTCCTCAACCACCGTGGGATTGAGCGCGTCGCCGTAGCCGATGAGCACCCAGACTTGGTCGGCGACTTCGCCCCAGCGGTAGATCGGCTGGGAAATCTCAACATCGGATGTGCGGGGGCGATGCGGGCTGTGCACACGCTGCCAGCAACAGCAGTGCAGGCAGGGCCAGGATCAGCCATCGAAAACTAAAACGGTTGGTGACAAACATTTTTTGGTTCACTTTCCTTTGTGGGATTGTTCTATCTGTGATCGATTCACGAACAGTAGTCGCTCTGGACAGTACACATGACGAAGGCCATCTGAGCTTTGTTCCGCCTGTTCCAGGACATCTCATTCGATCATTCGGTTCTGCTCAAACGAGTAAACGGCCCCGGCGCTTCGTCCAAAAAATAAGCTCACCATCTCCGATGAGAAATGGTGAGCCTCTGGGATCTGTGTCGATACACGGCGGATCTGGACGGCGCGAGAATCGGTAGGTCATGCTATCAGCGTGACAAGTCTCGCAGGTCAGACAGCGCCGGGAACTGTTCTAATGCGAATGCCGCGGGATATTCTTGCCCACTTCCCGATATTTCACGGCCAGTTCGATGCAGGCGCCGTCGGCCAACTGGCCGACCGTGTCGCGATAGATTTCCTGCCATGGCGTCTGGTTGGGCAACTCAGGGGCTTGCCAATCTGCCCGCCGCTGAGCGATTTCTTCCTCGCTCACCAGCATGTTGATCGTGCCCTCGTTGAGGTCGATGCGCACGCGGTCGCCGGTCTGCAGCAAGGCCAGCCCGCCGCCGATGGCCGCCTCGGGCGAGGCGTTGAGGATGGAGGGGCTGGCCGAGGTGCCGCTCTGGCGCCCGTCGCCGATGCAGGGCAGCTCGGAGACGCCCAGCTTGACCAGCCGATCCGGCGGCAACATGTTGACCACCTCGGCCGAGCCGGGATAGCCGACCGGTCCGCAGTAGCGGATGAAGAGCATCGAGTCCTCGTCGATGGGCAGTTCAGGGTCGTTGATGCGCTCGTGGTAGTCCTCCGGCCCGTCAAAGACGACGGCCGTGCCTTCCCAGGCATTGGGATCGCCGGGCCGTTCCAGGTACTTGCTGCGGAACTCGTCGCCGATGACCGATGTCTTGAGCAGGCCCGAGTCGAAGAGATTGCCGCCCAGCACCAGAAAGCCCGCGTTCTCCTTGAGCGGCCGGTCGTAGGGCCTGATCACGGTCTCATCCATGATTCGCCGGTCGGCCAGATTTTCGGCCATCGTCTTGCCGGTGACCGTCAGCGCTTCTCCGTCCAGCTTGCCGGCCTTGAGCAATTCGGCCATAACCGCTGGCACGCCGCCGGCGCGGTAGAAGCCTTCGCCCAGATATTCGCCGGCCGGCTGGCAGTTGACCAGCAGCGGGATCTCGTGGCCCTGGGTCTGCCAATCCTCGATGGGCAGTTCCCGCCCGATGTGGCGAGCGATGGCCGTGATGTGCACCGGCGCGTTGGTCGAGCCGCCCAGCGCCGAGTTGGTGACGATGGCGTTGCGAAAAGCGCCTTCGGTCAGGATCTTCGACGGCGTCAGATCTTCCATCACCATATCGACGATGCGCTTGCCGGTCTCGTAGGCCATGTCCAGGCGGTCGCGGTAGGGCGCGGGGATGGCGGCACAGCCGGTCAACGACAGCCCAAGCGCCTCGGCCAATGAGTTCATGGTGAGCGCAGTGCCCATGGTGTTGCAGTGGCCCACGCTGGGCGAGTTCTGCACCAGTTCCATGAAGCCGTCGTAGTCGATCTCGCCGCCGGCATAGAGTTCACGTGCATCCCAGACCACCATGCCCGAGCCGGCCAGACGCCCACGCCACCAACTGTCGAGCATGGGGCCGCCAGAGAGCACGATGGCGGGCAGATCCGTGGTGCAGGCGGCCATGATGCAGGCCGGCGTCGTCTTGTCGCAGCCGGTGGTCAGCACCACGCCGTCGAGCGGATAGCCGTGCAGCACCTCGACCAGGCCCAGATAGGCCAGGTTGCGGTCCAGCGCCGCGGTGGGGCGCTTGCCCTGTTCGCCGATTGGGTGGACAGGAAACTCGAAGGGCAGTCCGCCGGCCGCGCGGATGCCATCCTTGACGCGCTTGGCCAGCTCGATATGCACGTAGTTGCAGGGCGTCAGGTCGCCGCCGGTCTGCGCGATGCCGATGACCGGCTTGCCCGACATCAGTTCCTCGCGCGTCCAGCCGTAGTTCATGTAGCGCTCGATGTAGACCGCGGTCATACCCATGTTGTGCGGGTTGTTGAACCACTCATGGCTGCGTAGTTTGCCCTTGACCTGAGAATAGTCTTTTTTCACTTTCTCTCCTTCAAGATAGATAGAACGCGGATAGCGCGGATCGGGCGGATATGCGCGGATTTTTTTGAAAAGATAGAAAATCAGCGAAAATCCGCCCGATCCGCGTCATTCGCGTTCTATTGTGTTGCTGTCAGTCAACCGTGCTGCGCGCGACGACATAGCCGCCGTCGACGCGCAGGATCGTCCCGGTGATGTAGTCGGCGTCGTCGCTGGCCAGGAAGGCCACGGCCTTGCCGATGTCTTCGGGCGTGCCGATACGGCCCCAGGGCAGCAGACGCCCGCTGGCCTGGATCTCCTCCTCGCTGTAGAAGGCGCGTTCGCCCGGCGTGTCGATCCAGCCCGGCGTGATCACGTTGACGTTGATGCGTTTGTCCACCACCTCGACGGCCAGCGTCATGGCGAACTGGTTGATGGCGGCCTTGGCCATGTTGTAGGCCGCGCTCTCTGCGGCCGCCACCTCCGACTGCACCGAACTGATGATGACGATCTTGCCACGGCTCAGCGTGTTGGGCTCCTGCTTCACCATCTGCTGCGCGGCCATCTGGCAGACATGGAAGACGCCAAACTGGGTCACCTCCAGCGTGGCGAGCACGTGTTCCCACTTGGCCTCGACCACCGGTTCGCGGATCGACATGGCCGCATTGGAGACGACCACGTCGATGCGGCCAAAGCGTTCGACCACGCCGGCAAACATGGCGGCCACTGCCTCGCGGTCGGAGACGTCGGCCTGCCAGAAGATCGCCTCCTGGCCCATGGCGCGAATCTCATCCACGACCTCTGCCGCCAACTCGGCATGATCTCGATCATTGACGACGACGTTCGCTCCCTCCGCTGCCAGGCAAAGCGCAATGCCACGGCCAATGCCACGCGCCGCTCCAGTGATCAGGGCTGTCTTGCCTTCGAACCTTCTCATCGTGTTTCACCGCCTTCATTTTGTCTACAAAACGCCGTACTTGTCATAGACCTGGCGCAGCGTGGCCCCGTTGCGCAGTTCTTCACGCGTGATGTTCTCGCCCTCGACCTTGGCCACGGCGCGTTCGATGACTTCCTGTGCGGCGTCCTTGGGGATGACGATCACGCCGTCGTAGTCGCCGAAGACGATGTCGCCCGGGTGTACGATCACGCCGCCGCAGTTGATGGTGCAGTTGTAGTCGATCACCTGGCCGCGTCCAGCCGAGTCGACCGGGTACATGCCGGTGGAGAAGACGGGGAAGTCCATCTTTTGGATCAGGCGTACATCACGGGTGTAGCCGTCGATGACGGCTCCGTTGGCGCCGCGTGCGACCGAGGCGGTGGAGAGCAGTTCGCCCCAAAGACAGGTGCGGGTCGATTCTTGGGTCGAAGCCACCATCACGTCGCCCGGTCCCAAGGCGTCGACGGCCGCAATTTCGACCGCGTATTCGTTCTCCGCCCGCTCATAGACATCGACCGACAGCATAGTCAATGCTCGCCCAACGACAACAGCGTCAGGATAGACGGGGCGAACGGTCGCGCGCATGGCCTGCTCGCGAAAGCCGACCTGGTCGAGCGCATCACAAAGCACGGCGGAATAGAGTTGTTCCTTCATCAAGGCAAAGAGCTTCAGATCGTCATCGAATGGAAGTGTCGTCATTGGGTTCCTCTGGGTTGGATTGATCACGTAAGGCCGTTCCGAGAAAACGAATTCCTAATTAACGGCCTTAAAGCCGCTGTGAAAGCGTCGTCGCCTGGGGAGTCAATTGCTTGCAGCGGCCTAAGGCCGGAAAGCATTGCTGTCGCCCATCATACCGCAGGCACGAACATCGACACAACGCTAGAAATCGGCTCGGTTGATGGCGGCTTCAGCCGCATTCTCTCTGCAATGCACAAAAAAAAGGCGGGTTGCTCCAATACCGGAGCAACCCGCCTTTGCATGCTGAGCGTCGACTAGCCAAGGCGATTCAATTGTACATTGCGGATCTGGAAGACGTCACCGTCGTTGGAATGGCGAGCAAACCAGAAGCGCAGTCGTGAATCGCTCTCAATAAAGGAAATGTGATAGTCCTTTGTAAAAGCGCTCCACTCGGGTCCGGCGGAGACTAGATCACTGATGCCCAAATTAGTGTAGGGACGCTGGTGCTGGTGTAGGTAGACTTCGAGATTGCGCTGTGCCTGGGCTTTGCATTCAAACGAAAGCCGGTATGATCCTGGCGAGATCGGGATCCCAATCTGAAAGAGCTGAATGTTTTTGCCGACCTTGGCAATCTCTATCTTGGCAACGCCGCCAGATACGCTCCATGTTGCCTTACCGTTGCTGTAGAATCGCCAATTTGCGCTGCCGTTGGCGAAGTCGCCGTTTTTTACGATGTTTGGACCTACAACCGGTACAATCGGAATGGTCCCTTCGTCGCCTCCGCCCCCGCCATCGGGCGGCGTAACGACGGCCGGAGCTTCCGTGACCACGTGTACGATATCCCGCCACTCAGCAGTGCCGGGCGCTGAAGCGGAAACAATGATTGGGCCAATCTTTGCCGTCTCTGCCTCTGTCAGATGAACGCCGTACCAACCCTTGCCGATTTCGCTGGCGGCGTTGGCGGCGTTGGTGAAATTTGCACCGCCGATCGAAAGTTGAACTGCCGGCATGGCGCCGGTCTGTGGTGTGGATTGTTTCTCTTGATCAACCAGCAAAAAGACGAGCAACGGCTCTGTTTTCTGTGTAATCTGCATTGGTGGGCTCCGTTTACTTCGATTGTATTATGTGCTCGACGCGTTAGCTAGGTAACCTTCCTAGAATAAGTTCGTAGTCACAGATTCAGCCGTCTGGACCGCAAAAGCCGTGACTACGAACGAAATCGCTATGTCAGTAGTTTACGATTTGGAAAAAACGAGATTCTTCGCTGGTCTTGTCCCAGAGTGAAGGCTCCAGATCGACCCGCTCAGAATGACAAATCGTGAACTACTGGATGTCATTTTGTTTGCGCCTAAGTCGACTGTTGCATCAGGTTGAGGAACTCTTCGCGTTCGAGCACCTCCTGGTCAAGCAATTTCTCAGCAATCAGATTCAGCTTGTCACGATTATCCAACAATATCTGCCTGGAGCGAGAATAGGCAGTTTCTACAATTCGACGAACCTCTTGATCGATCTTGCGGGCGACGTCTTCGCTGTAGGCGCGTTGCTCACCGAACTCCATTCCCATGAAGGGATTGCTGTCACCTTGCTGAAGTTGCATGGGACCGATCAGGTCGCTCATGCCGAAGCGAGTCACCATGGCTTTGGCCAATTTGGTCACCCGTTCCAGATCATTGGCGGCGCCGGTCGACGGTTCTTGAAAGACGATCTCTTCGGCCGCACGCCCGCCCAGCAGTCCGGCCAATTCATCCTCGTATTCAGCCCGGCTCTTGAGCGAGCGATCTTCCTGCGGTATCGGCATGACATAGCCGAGCGCCTGGCCGCGACTGACGATGGTGATCTTGCCCACCTCGTCGGCATGTTGCAGGCGTTCCATGACGATGGCGTGGCCGGCCTCATGGAAGGCGATGGTGCGACGGTCACGTTCGTCCAATACCCGGCTGCGTCGAGCCGGTCCGGCCATGACGCGCTCGATGGATTCATGTAGCTCTTCCATGCTGATGGCACGCTTGTTGCGTCGTGCGGCCAGGATGGCGGCTTCATTGATCAGGTTCTCCAGGTCGGCCCCAACCATGCCGGGCGTCTGGGCGGCGATCACGCTCAGATCGATGTCGGGCGACATCGGTTTGCCGCGTGCATGGACCTTCAGAATCGCTTCACGGCCCCGTTTGTCCGGCCTGTCGACCACCACTTTGCGGTCAAAACGGCCAGGGCGCAGGAGCGCCGGATCCAGAATGTCGGGTCGGTTGGTGGCTGCGACGATGACGATGTTCACCTGGCTGTCGAAGCCGTCCATTTCGACCAAAATCTGGTTGAGCGTCTGTTCACGCTCGTCGTTGCCGCCGCCCAAACCGGCCCCGCGATGGCGGCCGACCGCATCGATTTCATCGATGAAAATGATGCAAGGCGAATTCTTCTTGGCCTGCTCAAAGAGATCGCGCACGCGGCTGGCGCCGACGCCGACAAACATTTCGACAAACTCAGAACCGGAACTGCTGAAGAAGGGAACGCCGGCCTCGCCTGAAATGGCTTTGGCCAGCAATGTCTTGCCGGTGCCCGGCGCTCCGACCATTAGAACACCTTTTGGGATACGAGCGCCAAGCGCCGCAAATTTCTCCGGCTCACGCAAGAATTCGACAACCTCTTCCAATTCCTGCTTGGCTTCGTCGGCTCCGGCGACGTCGTCAAAGGTGACGGTCGGTCGGTCGGCCTCATCCATCTTGCGCGCTCGACTGCGCCCAAACTGCATGGCCCGATTCTGGCCGCCCCCGCCGGCTTGACGCATGATGAAAATGAAGAAGGCAAAGATCAGCAGCATCGGCAACAGCATGATCAGCCAGTTGAAGATGGCTCCGCTGTTGGGCACACTCTGCACTTCGATATTCAGTTTTTCCAGTTGCTCTTCCGAGACGCCGAACGCTTTCAACGAGGTGAAGATGCTCTCGCCATCCTCTTTGCGGCTGCGTTCCTCGACGCCACTGTTCATCACCACGTTGATGACGTCGCCTTGAACGACCAACCTGCTGACCGAATCGGCCATTACCGCCTGGGCCACTTCGTTCAGGCCGATCATGTCGGCGCTCTCTGAGGGCCTATTGAAGAGAAGCCGCGAGCCAAAGAGGGCCAGTACGATCAGAACAATCCAGAACCAGCTTCGCCCGATGAAATTGCCGTTGGGACCGCCCGGATCTGAACTGTTGCCGGGATCCTGTTGATTTGATGGTGGTTTTTGGTTATTTGCCATAAAGTTCCGATTTCAGTAGTTCACGATTTGTCATTCTAAGTGAGCGTGCTTAAAGGCACGCCACACGGGTAAAGAGCCAGCGAGGCATCCCGCTTTTCACCAAATCATGAACTACTGGACTTAGCCAAGCGTGTCCAGCATCGACTGGACGCTGGTACCGACACGATGGGTTTCCGCTTCATGGATCGCCGGGAGATCCGGCGACACATATCGATGGGGGCAGGAGGCCTCGGACGGTTTGTCGCTCAGGCAGAGCAGCAGGCATCCTCGCTCCTTCAACCAGGCCGCCACTTCCCACACTTCCTCTGTTAACGTAATCTCGCTGCTCAGGAGTTCCTCAACGGCGCTATCATCCGGCATATTGCCGAGACGCTCTATCGTAGCGACGAATTCCTGGCGACGGAAACGCTTGAACGGCGTCGGATCCCCGTTGCGGACACTCGTGATGACGGCGTCGTGGGATTCCCGCAGAAACTCATAGCTACCGGGCGTGATCATCATGCGCATCTCTACCAGACGGGTGAACTGGTTGAAATTATCCAGATGGCCCTTGTCAACCTCATCGACAATCTCGTCAAAACCGATCAGGCCTGTATTGAGCACCAGGCAGACATAGGCCAGATAGTCCTGGTTGTCTTCGGTTAGGCAGTGGTAAATGGGTTGGTTCAGTTCCGCATAGTGTCGTTCGAACTGTTCTCCATCGAACTGAGCGCCCAACAAGTTATTCATGGTGCGATAGGCGCCCTGGATACGAGCGCGGTCGATGACGGCATCGTTGCGGCCGCGCGCACCGAGAATGCATTTGTCGATGTCAACGACAACCATTGTGCCCTCGTCGAGCTTGAGTCCCTGGTCCTCAATCATCCATTGGATCCAATCAACAATTTTGGCCCAGCGATTGGCTCCATAGATCAGATCATCATCAATGCAGATGGTCGGCTCATCGCTTGGTACTTCAACGCCGATAAAACAGGATCCCTGCCAATCTTCGGCCGAACGCATGTTAATGAATGCACGGCCGTCATTGTAGAGCGTGTCACCGATGAAGATTAGCTCCTGCAAGGGTTTTGAGGCGTTTCGGATTTCCTGCGCCTTTTTCCCATACCAGACTGCAATTTCCGCGTAGGACTTGTCCTGTTTACGCGGCCTGTCATCAGTGGACAGGCCAAGTTCTCGTAGTGCGACCTTGAGCTTAGGCAACCGGCTATCGAGCGGTTGCAAGTCTCGGTAGACCACCATGTCGCCAAACAAGTCGGACAACCGCCCGCGACCAAAGACCTGTAATTTTGCTGTTTTGCCGGATGCGGACGACGTCTGCGTGGATGGCATAAATTTCACCTCAGCCCCCTAAATCGAACGAACTCTAGCCCTGGGTAGATCCCAAGGATACACGCGTACTACATCATAACCAAACAGATGCGTCTGCTGTTGTACACATCTCGCTTCTGTCAGCATGAAAGACACTCAGAAAACGATTCGTGCTCGTAACCGTGCTCGTTCTCGCCCAATTACCATACATCATTATCTTACCATCGTGCGGGCGGGGCCGAACCCCGCCCGCTACGCAACCAAACAACGAATTCTTCAGACTTGCTCTACCGTTACCCGACCGACTGGGCGATGGCCTGGGCTTCTGCACCCAGGTACCCCTGAGTGACCAACAGTTCCGCGTTGAGCAGGCTACCGCCGGCTGCGCCGCGAATCGTGTTGTGGCCCAAGACCAGGAACTTGTAATCGAAAATCGGATCGGGTCGCAGGCGACCGACGACCGTGGCCATTCCGGGCACGGTGCCGGCAAGCCGATCCAGCCGCGGCTGCGGCCTGTCCGCTTCTTCCATATAGATGATGGCCGGATCCGGTGCATTGGGCAGTTGTAGCTGTTGCGCCAGCGGATGATACTCGCGCCATGCTGCGAGGATCTCGGCTTCGCTTGTCTCATTCTCGAACTCGACTGAGACGGCTTCAAGATGGCCGTTGCGAATCGGCACCCGCGTGCACTGGGCGCTGACCACGAAGTCGGCATACTGCACGCCTTGGCCGTCGAACACACCCAGAAGCTTCTGCGGCTCCTTCTGCTCCATCTTCTCCTCTTCACCGCCGATGTACGGAACGATGTTGTCGATGATGTCCATGCTGCTGACGCCGGGATAACCGGCCCCGCTGATGGCCTGCATGGTGACAACCATCACTTTCTTGACGCCGAATCGTTCATGCAGGGGATGGAGCGCACTGACCAGGTGGGTTGTGCTACAGTTGGGATTGGTGGCGATAAATCCCTTCCACCCGCGGTTGCGTTTCTGAATGTCAATCAGAGCCAGATGCTCCGGGTTAACCTCCGGAATGAGCAACGGTACATCCGGTTCATACCGGTACGAGCGGGCATTGCTGCAAACTGCGTAGCCGGCCGCAGCAAAGTTCTCCTCGATCTCGGTGGCGTTTTCGGCGGGCAGTGCACTGAAGACCAATTCACAGTCGACCGTGGGCTCGCACGGCAACAGCACCACGTCGCGCAGATGAACGGGCATGTCGCCACGCAACGTCCAACTGCATGCGTCTGCATATTGTTTGCCCACGCTGCGCGATGAAGCGCAGAGCGCGGTCAGTTCGAACCAGGGATGCCCCTGCAATAGCTGTACAAATCTCTGGCCCACGGCGCCTGTTGCGCCCAGCACGCCGACCTTTATCTTCTGCTGACTCATAAGGATCCTCGTTGTCTATTCAAACGTGAATGACGGTTTGGCGAGGGAAAGATTTGTCACAAATTCCCCACTCCCAATTCACCTATCACGCTTTATGTCGTATATGCCAATTCAACAATGTCGCTCAGTACGCCGGCTGCAGTGGCATCAACGCCGGCGCCACGCCCCTGTATGACCAGTGGATTCGGGCTGTACATTTCGGTATGGAATTCGACAAGATTGTCTGTGCCGCCAAGCCGGCCCAGCGGGCTTTCCAGCATGACTTCGGTCGGTCCAACCACGCATGTTCCGTCGTCGATGTTGGCTGCATAGCGCAGTACTCTGCCCTCTTTGCGGGCCGCTTCGACGCGGCCTGAAAATTCAGCATCCAACTGCGGCAGCGCTTCCAAAAACTCGGCAACGGATAGCGACTGCATCTCCTCCGGGTATAGCCCGGTCACGGAGACGTCGTCCATGTTCAGATTCCAACCCATGCCACGCGCCAGAATCAAGGCTTTGCGTGCCACATCGATGCCGCCCAGATCGTCGCGTGGATCCGGCTCGGTGTAGCCCAGTTCGTGGGCCTGGCGCACAATCTGGCTGAAGGATTGCGCTTCCTGCAATCCCGTCATCACATAGCCCAGCGTGCCGCTGAACGTGCCGGCAATCCGCTTGATCTTGTCTCCGCTGGCCACGATTCGATCCTGGGTCGCAATGACCGGCAGTCCGGCGCCGACAGTTGTCTCCCAACGGGAGAACCCCAGACTGCGAACCCCAGGATCGCTGTCCATGTTGGTGACACCGGCTCTGGTGAGCCGGGCGTATACCTCCATGGAATCGGTCAGCGGTTTTTTGTTGGCCAGCACGACCTTGTAGCCCTGCTCACGGGCAAAGAGCAAAGCCGGGATCGTGCTGTCGCTAGCGGTGCAATCGACAACGGTGGCGCCGCGCCGGGCGGTGGCTCGAATGACATCGGCCAAACTCCCGCCACCGTAGGCCGCGCCGAGCGCGTGTTCGGACAACAAGCCGCCTGCCTCCTTGAGTTCCAGGAGGTCAATCAGTGACACGTCGTCAATGCCTTTGCCCACTTCGATGGCGGTATCGCGACTGTCACACACGGCCTGAATTTCCAACACCAAATTGTACTCTTCTGCGTGAAATGATCGATGTTGAATGATCTGACGAATCAGCGAACGCCCAACACCGCCCATCCCAAACAGAATTACCGGAAGCTCTAGCATGTCGATCCCGTCTGCTAACGTGAGAACTTGAACTTTCTTGAACAAAAGGGGAGCACTAGACCAAGTCTGGCTCCCCTAACAATCGCCCGCAATTATATCATAACTATGGCGTGCAAGTTGAAATATTCGTTACGCTCTTCGGAGAAACGAATCGTGAAACGCAGAGCGACGTTCTGTTACGCCCTTTCAGGAAGAAACTGATCCACAAAGGCGCACAAAATCGTACAAAGAATGCCCGCTCTTGTGCAACCTTGTGCGTCTTCGTGGTTCGTGGCTTTTGGCGTTGATCTTATTCCGAGAACGGTCTGGTACGGTTCCCTTCTTCATACCAGCGATCTCGATAGGGAATGCCGGTGTTGAAAAGGACGAATGCGTCATCCTGTGGACGATAGTCGATCAGTTCACGCGCGGACGTGATGTCCATGCGCTTGAATCGATTGTCGGAGACGCCTTGCACAATGCCGTACTGGACATCGGGCGCCTCAATACAGCCCTCCAGCATCTGGTTCATATCGCGCACGCTGATGAAGGCGCTCAACTGGCGGGCATCGGCGCCCACCTGGGCACCGTTTCCCTGATAGTTGCCGATGCGCACGACAATGCTTGACAGTCCCTCGACCATGGCGAAATAGTGGGCGAGCGCCTCGCCGAAACACTTGGTGACGGCGTACATGTTCAATGGCTTTGGTGCATCATCATGGCGGGCCTGCACGTCGAGCGGATAGCCTGAGATGACCTGGATGCTGCTGGCATAGACCAACCGTTGACAGCCCTGATCCTTGGCGGCGCGGAACATGTTGTAGGCGCCTTTGACGTTGTTATCCATCAAGGATTCGTAGAAGCCTGACTGGGGCGATGGATCGGCGGCCAAATGCACAACAGTGTGAATTCCCTCACAGGCCCGCTGGCAAGCGTCGGGATCGGCGGTGTTCAATTCCATGGCCTCGTGACGGCCGGGATCGCCAAGTTTCTCCCGGTTGCGAGAGGTTAGACGCAGATCGTACTTGTCGTCGGCATATTCCCAGAACGCCTTGCCGATGCGGCCGGTCGCCCCGGTCAATAGGATTTTTTTCATGGATTCGCCTTCCTTATGATGTTGGATCTGTGATCTCGCTCCAAACAATGATTGACTCCACTGCGAAAGAGTGTCATGTTCCGCGTTTTCGTGATCGAGGATGGGGCGAGTAACGGCGTTGCGGATATTGTAGTGGGTGAAGACCGTTCCGGCAAAGGCGTTCTCATTGGATAAAGCCTCCGGCCATGAGAAGCGGAATTTTGCCTGTTGACAGGCTCAATAGATTGCGCTATGATAATTCTCGCTGCTGTTAGCGTTAACAGGCGTTGATTTCAGCATATCCCATTTCCACACTAATCGGACATCTCAAAAGCTCAATTTTTGGCGCTAGCTGCGGCTCTACGGCAGGACCAAAGACTTGATCGATCCGTATTCTGATCCAATCGGATTGTCTACGGTTGCCAGTACCTCCATGGGCCGCCGGCGCTACAGTCGTCTCTATTGTTCGCTACTTTTTTACCCACTGCTCAAACACAACTAGGAGGATTCCATGTCTTCAGAACTGTCAAAACGATGGTTGCTGGTCATTTCAGCAATGATCGTCCTTTCCATGGTGTTGGCCGCTTGCGGCGCCCCACGTCCGGAACTGCCGGTCGCCGAAGAGGCCGCGCCGGCTGAGGATGCTGCTGCCGAAGAAACTGCGCCGGCAGAAGAAGCTGCGGATCGAAGAAGCAGCGCCCGCTGAAGAGGCTGCTGCCGGGGCCGATTACGACGGCAAGGAAGCGCCCATGCTGGCCGAGATGGTCGCTGCCGGCGAACTGCCGCCGCTGGAAGAACGACTGCCGGCTGAGCCGCTGGTCGTCGAACCGTACGAGTCAATCGGCGAGTATGGCGGCACCTGGCACCGTGCCTTCCGCGGCGTCAAGGACTTCCACGCCTGGGGCCGCATCAACTACGATCCGGTCCTGCGCTGGGCGCCCGAATTCTCCGATCCAATTCTGCCTGGCCTGGCCAAGGAGTGGTCATGGAACGATGAGGGTACCGAACTGACCCTCGTCTTCCGCGAGGGACTCAAGTGGTCCGACGGCGAACCCTGGACGGTGGATGACATCATCTTCTGGTGGGAAGCCATCGAGACCGACACCGAGATCACGCCGTCGCCCCACATCGAATGGCTGGTGGACGGCGAGCCGATGACCTTGGAAAAGATCGACGACTACACCATCAAGCTGATCTTCCCCGGCCCGTCGGGTATTGTCGAGACCATGGGCCTGGCCTTCCACGGCCACCAATGGCCGCTGGGCTTCGAGCGCTTCGGCTTCTTTGCACCCAAGCACTATCTGGAGCAGTTCCACCCGAAGTACAACCCGGATGCCGACTACGCCCTCTTCGAGGAGAAGGTCTTCGACTACAACGTCGAGCGCCCGGTGATCTGGCCCTGGAAGCCGGCGGTCTGGGAGCCGGGCGGCACCGAGATGATTCTCGAACGCAACCCGTACTACTGGAAGGTCGATCCCGAAGGCCGGCAGTTGCCCTACATCGACAAGGTGCATATGGCGCTGGTCGAGGACAATGAGGCCATTGCCGTGCAGGCTGCTGCCGGCAAGCTGGACATGCAGTCCCGCGGTCTGAGCCTGGACAACCTGCCCGTGTTGAAGCAGAACGAGGAGGCCGGCGACTACACCGTCAGCCTCTGGTCCAGTGATGGCGCTTCTACCTTCGCCATGCAGCCCAACCAGAGCTACGACGATCCTCAGTATCGGGAACTCTTCCAGAACCGCGACTTCCGCTACGCGCTCTCCCTGGCCACGGATCGCGAGACCATCAACGACATCGCCTACTTCGGCCAGGGCACGCCCACGACCCAGTCGGTCGGTCCGTCCACCTCCTGGTACGTGGAAGACATGGCCATGTTCATGGGTGAGTACGATGTCGAAGGCGCGCAGGATCTGCTGGAGAACAGCGTCGGCCTGGTCATGGGCGACGATGGCTTCTACAATTTCGCCGACGGATCGGATCTGACGCTGGTCATCGAGTATGTGGCAGGCAATGCCGACGCCGGCCTGGAGTTGGTCGCTGAGCAGTGGAAGGCCGCCGGCCTCAACACCACGGTCAAGCTCTCAAACCGCGACCTCTACTGGCCGCGGGCCATCGGCAACCAGGTCATGATCCCGGTCTGGGGCACGGGCAGCATCTTCCCGCTCATGAACCCGGACAACCTGACGGCCTTCAACGAGAAGTCCTTCTGGGCGCCGCAGTACGGCATCTGGTATCAGACCGGCGGCGCGTCCGGCGAGGAACCGCCGGACAGCATCAAGGAAGGGCAGGCCATCCTGGACGAGATTCTGCGCACCGTTGACGGCGAGAAGCAGGCTGAACTCGGCAAGGAACTGGTGCGCAACGCCACGGAGAACATGTGGGTCATCAACGTGACCGGCAAGATGCCGCTGCCGGTGTTGGTCAAGAACAACTTCAAGAATGTCTGGGCCGATCCGAGCTATTCGGCTTCATGGATTGCCATGTCGCCCGGCAACCAGGATCCGTCCACGTATTACTTCAGCAGCGAAGAGTAGGACAAGCTTTGCCGCCGTTGGGCGGCAGTAGGAAAGAATCAATAATTAATGGTGAATACAGAATAATTAATGGTTAATGGAGTCGCGGCACGAGTACACCCATTAACAATTAGCTATTCACAATTCACCATTAATTATTGACTTTCGGCCCTGTCCATCTCTGGCAATCCATTCCCCTCTCAGAGAGGCGTTCTGCCTATGATAGCCTATATTCTGCGGCGGCTCTTGGCCATGATTCCGCTGCTCTTCCTCGTATCGGTCTTCACCTTTCTCATCATCCAGTTGCCGCCGGGCGACTTCTTCGACACCATGCAGGCCGAGATTGCCACCAGCGGCAGTTCGCAGGATGCGGCAACTTTCCAGGTGTTGCGTATGCGCTATGGCCTGGACCAGCCGGCCTACGTCCAGTATTGGCGCTGGGTGCAGGGATGGCCGGAGGGCGACTTCGGTTGGTCCATGGCCTGGAACGCGCCGGTGCTGCCCCTGGTGATGAATCGACTCGTCTACACGATGATTCTGGGCACCTTTGCCTTGATCATCACGGTCACCTATGCCATTCCCGTGGGCGTCTATTCGGCCACCCACCAGTATTCATTCGGCGACAATTTTTCGTCCTTTTTCGGCTTTCTCGGCCTCTCTCTTCCCGGCTTCGTATTGGCGCTCTTCTGGATGTTCTTCGGGGCGCTGATCCTGCACATCGATGTGGGCGGCGTCATGTCGTCCGAATATGCCGGCCAGCCCATGAGTTGGGACAAGCTGGTCGACATGTGGCAACACTTCTGGCCGCCGGCCGTCATCCTGGCCCTGGCCAGCACGGCGCAGATGCAGCGTATCATGCGCAGCAGCATGCTCGACGTCATGGGCCAGCAGTACATCACGACGGCGCGGGCCAAGGGCCTGCGCGAGGCCACCGTCACCAACAAATATGGCGTACGTGTCGCCATCAACCCCATGATCAGCGTGCTGGCGCTGGAAGTGCCCAAGATGATCTCCCAATCGGCCCTGGTCGGCATCGTCATGTCGCTGCCCACATTCGGGCCGCTCTTCCTGCGTGCCCTGCAAACCCAGGACATGTATCTGGCAGGGACCATGCTGCTCTTCATGGCGCTGCTGTTGATGTTTGCCAACCTGCTCGCCGACATCGCGCTGGCGTGGGCTGATCCCAGGATTGTTTACGAATGAGCTATTCTGAAGAATCCCAAAAGCTATTTGACCTCTATCGAGAGTTGGATGTTGAGCTGGCCAAGGAGCGCTACGCCGAGATCGACGATGATGGGGTCGAGGCGGCGGGCAAGACGGACGAAAACCGCTACTCACTCTCGCAATGGCAGCTCATGTGGCGCAAGTTTTTGCGCAACAAGGCCGCGGTTATTGGCGGTGTAATCATTGTCCTGCTCTACCTCACGGCCGGCTTTGCCGATTTTATCGCGCCCTACACGTTGACGACCCGTTTCGCCGACCGTATCTATCTGGCGCCGCAGCGCATCTATCTTTTGGATGAAGGCCGATTTGCGCCTTTTGTCTACGGGGCCGAAACCCAGCTCAATATCGAGACCTTCGAACGAATCACGGTGACGGACTATGATGTCAAGTACCCCATCAAGCTCTTCGTCGAAGGGGAACCGTACAAGCTCTGGGGCCTGTTCGAGATGGATACCCACCTCTATGGCGCTGAGGGTGGCGTGGTCAACATGTTGGGCACGGAGCAACAGGGTCGTGACATGTTTACGCGCATCGTCAAAGGCAGCCAGGTCTCGTTGACCATCGGTCTGATCGGCGTGATGCTCAGCCTGATTTTGGGCACGCTGCTCGGCGTCACCTCCGGCTATTTCGGCGGCTTGGTCGACAACCTGATCCAGCGCCTCATCGAGTTTGTCCGCTCCTTCCCGTCGATTCCGCTGTGGATGGCGCTTTCCGCCGCCATTCCGCCCTCATGGCCGCCGTTGCGTGTCTATTTTGGCGTAACCATCATCCTTTCGCTGATCGGCTGGACATGGCTGGCCCGACAGTTGCGCGGCCAGGTGCTCTCGCTGCGCGGCCAGGACTTTGTGTTGGCCGCACAATTGATGGGCGCATCCAATTGGCGTATCATCTCCCGGCATCTGGTCCCGGCCTCAATCGGCCAGATCATCGTGGTCGCCACGCTCTCCATGCCGGGCATGATCCTGGCCGAGACCGCGCTCAGCTTTCTGGGCCTTGGCCTGCAGCCGCCCATCACCAGTTGGGGCGTGCTGTTGCAGGAGGTCCAGAATCTACAGTCCATCGCACTCTATCCATGGGTCTTTTCGCCCGTCTTTTTCATCGTGCTGACCGTTCTGGCCTTCAACTTCATGGGCGACGGCCTGCGCGATGCGTCGGATCCGTATACGCGGTAATAGCATACGCGGTAAAAACAATAGACCGCGGATTTTTCGGATTAGGCGGATTAACACGGATTTCTTTTTATTCGGTGAATATCCGCCTAATCAGCCGAATCCGCGGTCTATCAAAATTGTAAAGAAATTGATATATGGCTGATTCGAACGGTACCGTTGTTAGAAATCAACGATCTGAAAACCTACTTCTTCACCCTGGACGGGGTTGTACGCGCGGTTGAGGGCGTTTCGATCTCCGTCAAACCAGGCCAGACGGTGGGGCTGGTGGGCGAATCGGGCTGCGGCAAGAGCGTGACCGCGTCCTCGGTCATGCGGCTTGCTGCCCAAGCGGACCAGCGAAATCGTCGACGGCGAGATCCTCTTTCGGCGCGAGAATGGCGAGATCGTCGACCTGGCCCAGGTCAAGCCCGACGGCCCGCTGATTCGCAGCATCCGCGGCAACGAGATCTCCATGATCTTCCAGGAGCCGCTGACGTCGCTCTCGCCGGTGCACACGGTCGGCGCGCAGATCGCGGAGACGGTCCGGCTTCACCAGAAGGTTGACAAAAACGAAGCCCGCACGCGCACCATCGATCTGCTTCGCCAGGTCAACATCCCCAATGCCGAGCAGCGTTTCAGCGAGTATCCGCATCAGTTTTCCGGCGGCATGCGCCAGCGCGCCATGATCGCCATGGCCCTCTCCTGCAATCCGCGGCTGCTGATCGCCGACGAACCGACCACGGCACTGGATGTGACCATTCAGGCCCAGATCCTGGAATTGATGTTGCAGCTTCAGGACGACCTGGGCATGGCCATCCTGATCATCACCCACGACTTGGCCGTGATCGCCGAGATGGCCGATCAGGTTGCGGTCATGTACATGGGCAAGATCGTCGAGAGCGCGGACGTGCGCACCATCTTCCGCCAACCGCTCCATCCCTACACGGTGGGGCTGATGCGCTCCATTCCCCACCTGGGCAGCCAGGGAAAAGAGCGCCTGACGCCCATTCCCGGCAGCGTGCCCGATCCCTTCTCGATTCCGTCCGGCTGCGCTTTCTTTCCCCGCTGTCCGGCGGCCAAACGCGAGACCTGCAACCAAGAGGTGCCGCTGATCGAGGTCGAACCGGGCCACTTCGTACGTTGCACGCTGTACGAAAGCGCCATGTAGCAAACCCTGTGCGCACTGCGCAAGTACGTATTACGTTGTTTCGCCGCAGTACGCAACCAGTCCATCCAACAGCACCCGCGAGCACTCTATGTCCAACGCACAACAACCGATTCTCGAAATCAACGGACTCAAAAAGGCCTTTCCCATCCACAAAGGCTTTTTCAGCAAGGTGGTCGGCCATGTCCGCGCGGTCGACGGCATCGATCTCACCGTCTACCAGGGGGAGACGCTGGGCCTGGTCGGCGAGTCCGGCTGCGGCAAGACGACGACGGGCCGGCTGATCCTGCGCGCCCTTGATCCCACCGATGGGCATATTCTCTATCGCTACGGCGATCAGATGCTCGACATTGCGACAATGTCCAAAAAGGATCTGAAGGTGATTCGCAGTGAGATGCAGATCATCTTCCAGGATCCCTTCTCTTCGCTGAACCCGCGCATGACGGTCTTGGACATCGTCAGCGAACCGTTGGTCATCAACGGCGAACGAAACAAGGATGTTCTGCGCGCCGGGTGCGCGAACTGCTGGAGATGGTGGGTCTCAAGGCCCAGCACATGAACCGCTATCCCTACGCCTTCAGCGGCGGGCAGCGCCAGCGCCTGGGCATTGCCCGCGCCCTGGCCCTGCAGCCCAAGCTGATCGTGGCCGACGAGCCGGTCTCGGCGCTCGACGTCTCCATCCAGGCCCAGGTCATCAACCTGCTGGAAGATCTCCAGGCCGAGTTTGGCCTGACCTACGTCTTCATCGCCCACGATCTCTCGGTGGTCGAGCACATCAGCGACCGCGTGGCCGTCATGTATCTGGGCAAGATTGTGGAGCTGGCCGACGCCAATATCCTCTATCGCAACCCGCTCCACCCCTACACCGAAGCCCTGCTCTCCGCCGTGCCCCGCACCGACCCCGACCAGAAGAAGCAGCGCATCATCCTCCAGGGCGACGTGCCCAGCCCCTCCGACCCGCCCTCGGGCTGCCATTTCCATCCGCGCTGCCGCTATGCCAAGGAGATCTGCAGCCAGGAGGAGCCGACGTTGGTGGAGTTGCAGTCAGGCCATTTTGTGTCGTGTCATCTGGCGGATGAACTGACGCTTGTCGGCATTCAGCCGGCTTGATCCTTTAGGCAATCGAATCATAGACGGCCAGCAATGCCTCGCGCTTGGCCCGGCCCTGCTCGTCGTCGGGGAAGACCAGCGGGAAGGTGGTGAGGATAGGGGCGAATTCGTCTCTGAGATACCATTGCCATTCTTGCCGGCATTTATGTTTTTCGGCAGATAGTATATACTTATGTGGATACTATTCAAGGAGAAAAACTCAATGCAAGCGACAACCATTGCCAAAGTCTTCACTAGCGGTAATAGCCAGGCAATTCGCCTACCCAAGGAATTCCGGCTGGATACCAATGAGGTCTTCATCCAGCGTTCAGGAGACAGTTTGATCCTGACCCCGCGCATGAACTCGTGGGACGGCTTTGTCGAGGGGCTTGGCGGCTTCAGCGATGATTTTGACGTGACGGGCGATCTCTCTGCCGACATGCCTCGAAGAGCGTTTGAATGATTCGCTACATGCTGGACACCAATGCCTGTATCGGCGTCATCAACGGCAATCCGCCCGCATTGCGAAGGCGATTGCTGCTGGAAGATCCTACGAACATAGCTATCTCGCAGATCGTCCGCTACGAGTTGGAGTTCGGTATCTGCAAGTCCACACAGCCTGAGAAGAATCGGGCCAACCTTCTGCACTTCCTGAAATATGTCCTCGCGCTCGACTGGGGCGAAGAGCAGGCGACTGAAGCCGCGCTGGTTCGCTGCGAGTTGGCGCGCAATGGCCAGCCAATCGGCCCCTACGACATACTGATCGCTGCGCACGCCCGCTCGCTGGATGCGACCCTGGTCACCCATAACACGCGGGAATTTGAAAAGGTGGAAACCTTGCACGTCGAGGACTGGGAGTTGTCGTAATGCCTGCCAAGGACAGGGAACGATTTGGATCAGGATTGAACCCTATGCAGATGCCGGATACTCAACGATGAAACGCGAACAATCGGGCAAGTCTGGTCGTCACAGACAAGATGCGACGCCAGATCGCCGCGGCCGTTGCTGAGATCGACTTGCAGCAGATGGCCTACCTGCGCCAGTTGACACCCGCTGAACGTGTACAGCGAGCGGCATCCATGATCGATGCCGCCGAGCGCGTGGGCGTATACAGACTTCGTCAACGACAGCCTGAACTGAGCGAAGATGAGGCGTATCGAATCATTCGTGGCGGCCTGCTCAATTACCAGCGAAAGCAAGGGCGATGGCGCAAGAACGGTAAGCATTGACTGTGTACGGAAGTGCGACGTATCTGGGAGCCGCCGAAATCACCTATCTCGGGGGCAGTGGCTGTATGGGCTGGGGAGAGTCAGTTCTACGCAGGATTTCGACCATTGTCAATCACCTACCGTCAATCATAGCCACTGAAACGCCGTTCGTCTTGAACTGGCGGAAGTGGGTTCCCGATCTTTGCGCGACGTCTCCTGTTGAGGCCGGAAGTGAACTTCCGTCAATGCGATTCACATGGACAGCGGTAAAGTCTGAACTCTCCTCTGGGTGAGACGACGAACTTCGGGCTGTAGCTGGAGCGTTCGATGATCGATCTTGAGCCGCTGCTCGGAATCGTCTATGTTCATGCACCCGAAGATCTGATCTTGAACAAAGTCGCCTACTATGGGCTGAGTCAACAGGAAAAACATGTCCGCGACATCGCCTCGAATCATGGCCACGCTTGAGCAAATGAATTCGACTGGGCCTACTTCGACGCCTGGGTCGTACGTCTGGGGCCGAGCGACGCGTGGGCCGAGATGAATAGCGAATTGACGGGATGCTAGGCTAGACGATACATCCATCCCAAAATCCAAGGAGCAACCATGAAGATCGTCGACGTCATCACGCGCAGAATCCACTACCGATCCAACACCGTCCGCGACTCCGAGGGCCACGGCCATCCCGGCCCGGAGCACGACGCGGTCCAGTCCATGGTCACCATCGTCACCGACGAGGGCCTGACCGGCGATGCCTTTGGCGGCAGCCCCGACGTGATCCAGGGGCTGGTCAAGCCGCTGCTGCTGGGCAAGGACCCGTTCTACCGCGAGTATCTCTGGCAGATGCTCAAGGAGCGCCAGCGTCTGCACCTGGGCCAGCTTTCGGACAAGGTGCTCTGCGCCATCGACCTGGCGCTCTGGGATCTGGCCGGCAAGTACGCCAATCTGCCGGTCCACAAGCTGCTGGGCGCCACGCGCGACAAGGTGCCGGCCTACTCCAGCACCATGTGCGGCGACGACATCCCCGGCGGGCTGGACACGCCCGAGGCCTACGCCGAGTTTGCGCTGCTGGTCCATGCAGCGGGGCTATCCGGCCTTCAAGCTGCACACCTGGCAGCCGCCCATGCCCGGCGCGCCCGATCCCAAGCGCGACATCGCCGCCTGCGCGGCCGTGCGCGAGGCCGTCGGTCCCGACGTGCCGCTCATGCTCGACCCCTTCCACTACTACAACCGCGAGCAGGCGCTCTATCTGGGCCGTGAGCTGGAGAAGCTGGACTACTACTGGATGGAAGAGCCCATGGCCGAGCACAGCATCTCGTCCTACGTCTGGCTGACCGAGCAGCTCGATCTGCCCATGGTCGGGCCGGAGACGGCCGAGGGCAAGATGCACACGCGTGCCGAGTGGATCGTGCGCGGCGCGTCCGACATCAGCCGCGCCGGCGTGGGCGATCTGGGCGGTCTGACGCCGTTGATGAAGACGGTCGGTCTCTGCGAATCCCACGGCGTGCGTCTGGAGATCCACGGCGGCGGACCGGGCAACCTGCACGCGCTCTGCGCCATGAGCATCCCCGGCGAGTTCTACGAGCGCGGCCTGCTCCATCCGCACATCGACTACGAAGTCCCCAAGCCCTGGCTCAACGCCATCAACGACCCCATGGATGACGAGGGCTTCGTCCACGTCTCGCAGGAGCCGGGCCTGGGGATGGATGTGAATTGGGATTATATTGAGGACAATTTGGTGTAGGGGGTTGGGGCAGTGGGGCAGTAGGGTGGTGGGGATGTAGGGTTGTAGGGCCTGGGAAAACCGTCATCCTGTCCCCCACCACCCCACAGCCCCACTCTTTCTACTCGCGCTGCATCGCCCGCTTCTCCGTCGGCAAATACAGTTCGAACGTGTCATGAATCGCCTGGACTGCGGTGGCGGCGTCGGCGTCGGAGACGACGAGGCTGACGTTGGCTTCGCTGGAGCCCTGGGCGATGGCGATGACGTTGATCTTGTTCTTTCCCAGCGCGGTGAAGATGCCGCCGGCCAGGCCGGGCATGCCGCGCATGCCGCTGCCGACCACGGCCACGATCACGACGTTGGATTGGCTCGGCGACCTGGTCGATGTAGTCGCGTTCCAGCTCGCGGCGAAACTCTTCATTCAGTGTCTCGGTCACCGATGCAGCCGAGCTTTCCGGCACCACAAAGCAGATGCTCTGCTCGGAGCTGCTCTGGCTGATCATCAGCACGTTGGCCCCCTCGTGGGCCACGCTGCCGAAGGTGCGGGCCGCGATGCCGGGCACGCCCATCATGCCCCGTCCGGCCACGGTGATCATGTTCATGCCGCGGATGGCGGTGATGGCCTTGACCGTGCCGTGTGTGTCGCTGTCGCTGCGCTCGACGATGCGCGTGCCGGGATGTTCGGGCTCAAACGTGTTGAGCACGCGCAGCGGGATCTTCTTTTCGATGGCCGGCGTCACCGTCTTGGGGTGAAGCACCTTGGCCCCGTAGTAGGCCAGCTCGGCCACCTCTTCGTAGCTCAGTTCGTTGAGGCTACGCGCATTGGGCACCACACGCGGATCGGCGGTCAGCACGCCGTTGACATCGGTCCAGATCTGGATCTCTTCGGCATCCAGCGCCGCGCCGACGATGGCCGCCGAATAGTCGGAGCCGCCGCGGCCCAGCGTGGTCGGCACGCCCGTGGTCGGTCGCGCCCACAAAGCCGGTCACCACCGGCACGATGCCCTGCTCCAGCAGCGGCATCAGGCGTTCGCGACATTGGGGTTCGGTCAGATCCATCTGCGGCGCGGCCCCGCCGTGCACCTCGTCGGTGACGATCAGATCGGCGGCATCGACGAACTCGGCCATGACGCCCTGGGAGCGCAGGACCGCGGCCAACAGCGGCGCGCTCATGCGTTCGCCCAGCCCGCTGACCACGTCCAGGCCGCGATCGGTCAGCTCGCCCAGCACGGCGATGCTGCTGCACAGGCGGCTGAACTGATGCAAATGTTCGTCCAGCACACGGCTCAACGCCGCGCGTTCGTTGCCGTCCTCGATGAACTGGCCGGCCACAAATTGGTGCTTGAGCAGCAGACTGTCCTTGGCCTCGGCAAAAAAGCCCAGATCGCCAAGCGCCGCCTTGGTCGCCGACTCGATCAGGATATTGGTCACGCCGCTCATGGCGCTGGTCACAACGATGACGCCCGGCAGATCCTTGCCGGTCTCCTGCTCCACCGCTCGCTTCACGATATTCGCAACCTGTGCAAAGGCTTCAACGCTTCCTACTGACGTGCCGCCGAATTTCATGGCAATCATGGTTGGTTCCTCGATTTCCGTTCGCTAGACTTGATAGTGATTTTGTCGCTCGGCTCCGATAGACCGCGGATCTGGCTGATTAGGCGGACAAAACCGGATAGGTTCGGCTTGAATCCGCGAAAATTAGCCTAATCCGCTAAATCCGCGGTCTATTCCTGATGACGATATCTGGCTAAAAAAATGCCCTCTCGACTCGTTGAGAGGGCGCTGTCTTGATCGTTGCTTGCTGCTCCGCCAGCCCGCCATTGGTAGGCTGAAAAAGAAAATCCCCAGAGAGGGGATGAGCAGAACGCGACATGCATTCCTCTCATCTTCCAGATCATACTGCCGGAATTGGCACCTTGACAGACCTTACACCATTTCTCGAACTTGTACGGTAAGATCATTCCAGGTTGCCGAGGCTTCATCGGGCCGGTCCCTCCACCTCTCTGGATAAGAGTGTTTATTCAGTTTGGAACGACTATATCAGGCGTTATCGACGTTGTCAAATAGCGTACGAAACCAGGAAACCAGATCGTTTCTCGGCATCTCGACCTGCTCGCCCGTCTCCAGATCCTTGACCGCCACCACGCCGGCCTCGATCTCGCGCGGGCTGTTCAGGACGGCGTAGCGGATTCTGCGCTCTTCGGCGTATTTGAACTGGCGTCCGTAGCGATCATTGTCCGGGTAGAGATCGACACGCAGACCGGCGGCGCGCAGTTCGTGGGCCAAGGCCAAACTGGCGTTGACGGTCGAGTCGTCGAACTGGGTGACGAGCACCTGGGGCTGACCGTCCAGATTTTCCGGGAACATGTTCTGCTCTTCCATGAGCAGCAGAATGCGTTCCAGGCCCAGGCTGAAGCCGCAGGATGGGATCTGCTGGTTGCCGAACATGCCGATGAGACCGTCGTAGCGACCGCCGCCGCCGCCGGAGCCGGCAAAGCCGGGAAACTCGATCTCGGCGATGGTTCCGGTGTAGTAGCTCAGACCGCGGGCCAGGTAGGGATCGACACGCAGACGTGCGGCTGCCGGCCCCTCTGCGCTGAAGGCCAGCACTTGCTTCAGCTCTGCCACGGCCTGGCTGCCCTGCTCCGATTCTTCCAGCAGGTCGCTGAGCCAGGCGACGATCTCCACGTTGGATTCGGGCACGGCGTCCATGATCGCCAGCAGCTGTTCGGCCGCGTCCGACATCGACACCTCGGCCGGCAAGCTCCTTGCGGACGCCGTCCAGGCCGATCTTGTCCAATTTGTCGACGGCGACCAGCGCCGAGTCTTCCAGGTCGGCGGGAATGCCGGAAACTTCCATCAGCCCGCGCAGGATGCCGCGGTGGTTGAGACGAATGGTGAAGGCATCTTCGTCCACGAAGCCAAGCTCTTCGAGGATCTGCGCGGCCGCGGCCAGCACTTCGGCCTCGGTGGTCAGGCTGTTGGAGCCGACCACATCGACATCACACTGGTAGAACTCGCGCAGGCGTCCCTTGCCGGGGCGATCGGCCCGGAAGACGGGCTGGATCTGATAGCGTTTGAAGTAGCGCGGCAACTCACTGCGGTATTCGGCCACGACACGGGCCAGCGGCACGGTCAGGTCGTAGCGCAGACCGGCGTCGCCGACGCTCTCCTCGGTCGGGTTGTTCTTCAGCGCTTTCTCCAGCTTGCCGCCCCGCTTCAGTATGCGGAAGATCAACTGGTCGCCCTCTTCACCATACTTGCCCAGCAGCGTCGACAGGCGTTCCATGCTCGGCGTCTCCAGCGGCTCAAAGCCGTAGCTCTGATAGACGCGCTCGATCACGCCGACGACATAGTTGCGTTGCAGCACCTCTCGCGGCAAAAAGTCGCGCATACCGCTGAGCGGGGCAGTGTTGAGTTTGGCCATGGGAGCGTCTCCATAAAATATTGCGTGATTTTCTTGCTACGTACTGCGTAATGCGTACTGCGTAATTTTTTTCATAGGGATCTGCGTGAAGAATCGGGCGTTTCTCGTCGAAACCAGCGTCAATTCTCCGCATCCACTCTGTCCACAAGATCTTACGCAGTACGTAATTACGCAGTAGCCCTATTTCGCTAGCGCCTTCTCCGGCTCCACAAACACCATCCCAAATTCCTCAGCCACGGCCGCATAGGTCAGATGGCCGCGGTAGGTGTTGAGGCCGTGGAGCATGGGTCGGCTGTTGCGGACGAAGTCATGGCCCTGATCGGCCAGCCGCAGCACGTAGGGCAGTGTCTGGTTGTTGAGGGCGAAGGTGCTGGTACGCGGCACAGCGCCCGGCATGTTGGCGACGCAGTAGTGGATCACGTCGTCGATGATGTAGGTCGGATCGCTGTGGGTCGTGGGCCGTGTCGTCTCGATGCAGCCGCCCTGATCCACGGCCACGTCGACGATGACCGCGCCGCGGCGCATGTCGGGCAGCATATCACGGGTGACGAGATAGGGCGCGCGGCCGCCGGGAATCAACACGGCGCCGATGACCAGGTCGACGTTGCGCACGACCTCGTCCACGTTGTACTCGTTGCTGGTGCGCGTCTGCAAGCGGCCCAGAAAGACGTCATCCAAATATTGGAGCCGATCGTGGTTGATGTCCAACACGGTGACCTGGGCGCCCATGCCCAGCGCTACCTTGGCTGCGTTGGTGCCCACCACGCCGCCGCCGAGGATGGCGACATCGGCCGGCTGCACGCCGGGTACGCCGCCCATCAGAATGCCGCGCCCGCCCATATGCTTGGCCAGGTGATAGGCTCCGACCTGGGTGGCCATGCGGCCGGCCACTTCGCTCATGGGCGTCAGCAGCGGCAGCTTGCGATCGGCCGTCTCCACCGTCTCGTAGGCAATGGCGGTGATGCCGGATTCCAGCAGCTTCTCGGTCAACGGGCCTGTCGGCGGCCAGGTGCAGATAGGTAAAGAGGATCAGATCTTCGCGCAGAAAATGGTACTCGCTGGGAATCGGCTCTTTGACCTTGACGACCATCTCGGCGGCCCAGGCCTCGTCCGCGCTGGCGACGATCTCGGCGCCGACTTCAACATATTCTTCGTCGGCGATGGCGCTGCCGATCCCCGCGTCGGTCTGGACCAGCACACGATGGCCGCGCTTGGTCAGCGACTTCACCGCGCCGGGAATCAAGCCGACACGATTTTCGTTGTCCTTCACTTCTTTGGGAAGACCAATGATCATTTTCGACGCTCCCTTTCAGCGAGCAACTGTGTGGACCGCGACCAAAATGGACCGCGAATTAGGCGAACCAAACCGGATTTGTTCGGATTTTATCCGCGAACATCAGCCTCATTCGCCCTATCCGCGGTCTATCAGTGTATGGCTGTACAGTTACTGCGACAATTGACAAACGTCGCCAGTGTAGCAGTAGCCTAGTCTACAGGCAAAAATCGAAGCTGGTACTCGGTTCTGAACCCGGTCTGTTTGCCAAAGGGTTAAATTGTTGCGAGAATGAATCCTTGAAATCCAGCAGTTCACGATTTGGCATTCTGAGCGGTTCGATCTGGAGCCTTCACTTTGGCGCAGCACGAGCGAAGAATCTTGTTTTTCTCCAAATCGTGAACTACTGAAATCGAGAGATGGAGAACCGCATGAAAAAACTTCTGGGACAGATTGCCAAGGCCATCGGGAGCGTGATCGGGTCCGTGTTTGGCGGCGCTGATGACCGGCCTGCGCCGGCTGGGCGTTTGGCTGCACAATCTGCGGCGCCGGTTGCTGAGCGGCAGCCTGCCCGACTTATGTCGTTATTGAACTGGCCGATTCAATCAGCGAACGCGCGCCGGCCGAGCCGCTCTTCTATCAACTGCTGCCCGGCTACAAGCCGCCCATGAGCATCGAGTCGCTCACTGAGGCATTTCGACAGGTGGCGGGCGATCCCGACGTGCGCGGCATTGTCCTGATTGTGCGCGGCTCGGGGCTCGGTCTGACCCAGGCCCAGAGCATGGCCGCCCTGTTTGAGCGCTTCCGGCAGTGGGATGAAACATTCAATCGCGCAGCGAACAGCCCGGATGGATCGACGCCAAATGCCAAGACCATCACCGTCCACCTCGAACAGGTCTCGATGGCGACCTATGTCATGGCCGCCGCGGCCGATCAGATCGTGGTCACGCCGCTGACAACGTGGGATGTCTTCGGTTTTCGCGCCGCGCCCACCTTTCTCAAAGAGACCTTCGCCCGCTTCGGCATCGAGTTTGACGTGGTCAAGATCGCCCCGTGGAAGACGGCCGGCGACAGTCTCAGCCGCAGCAGCATGAGCGACGAACAGCGCGCCCAGCTCACCTGGCTGCTCGACAGCCTCTACGACGAAGCGGTCACCAGCATCAGCCAGGGACGTCGCATCGATTACGGCGATGTGGAAGCGTTGATAGACCATGCGCCGATGGACGCCTACGAGGCCGAACTCTGTGGCCTCGTCGATGAGATCGGCTACGAGGATGAGCTTCCGGCGCTGTTGGCGGACTGGGCGCCAGAAGATGAAGATGACGGCAGTGACAAAGCGCAACGCGACAAAGAGCCGGCCAGGCTCAGGCGCTACGACGAAACACGCATGTTGCTCTATCGGCGTCTGCGTCCTCGCCATGCCAAAGCCATCGGCGTGTTGAGCTTGCAAGGCGCGATTATGCCCGGTATCTCTCGCCATTCACCGCTCCCGCTGCCGGTTTTCGGCGAAAACACCATCGGCAGCGCCACAGTGCAGCAGCAACTGCGCGCGGCTCGCAAAGATGACAGCCTGGCCGCGGTCGTGCTGCATGTCGATTCGCCCGGCGGATCGGCGCTGGCCTCCGATCTGATCTGGCGTGAACTGAAACTGCTGGACGAGACCAAGCCGCTGATCGTCTACATGGGCGGCGTGGCGGCCATCGGGCGGCTACTACATCGCCGCGCCCGGACGCAAGATCGTGGCCCAACGCAGCACGTTGACCGGCAGCATCGGCGTCATCGTCACCAAGCCGGTGACCCAGGGCCTCTATGACAAACTGGGCGCACACAAAGAGGCGGTGCAGCGCGGTGACAACGCCGACCTCTACACCACCGACGCCGCCTGGACGCCCGAACAATTCAAGACCGTGGAGACCGGTGTGCACTATTTCTACACCCAATTCAAACAGCGGGTGGCCGATGGCCGTGGACTCAACTTCGAGTCGCTGGACGAGATCTGCAACGGGCGGGTCTGGACCGGCGTTCAGGCCCAGGAACATGGGTTGGTGGATGAGCTTGGCGATTTCGCCAAGGCGTTGGCGCTGGCCTGCGAGGCCGCCGATCTGCCGACAGACGGCACGGTCAAGACCACGCCGATCACAACGCCCAAGCAGCCAATGCTGGCTGCCCCCGCAGAGGCATTGCAGACGTGGCTTGGTCTGCGACCATACGCTGAGGCCGGCGAATTGTTCGACTCGCTGACACGCGGAGAACTGCGACAGACCCTGCAGACCGAACACATCTGGTTCCTGGCCGACGATCTGCCGGATGTGCGCTAAATTAAATTCACCGCGGATTTGCCGGGATTTACCGGATAGCCGCGGATTCTCCCGAAAAAATATCCGCGGTATCCGCCATATCCGCGCCAATCCGCGGTGAATTGCTTTTTCGACAATCGAAATCTTCCAATCATGCCATCAGGAGATTCTTCCATGCTCGATGTCAATGCGGTTCGTAGCCAGTTCCCAGCCCTCAACCAGAAGTTCAACGGCAAACCGGCCGTCTTCTTCGACAACCCCGGCGGCACCCAGGTTCCCCAGCAGGTGATCGACGCAGTGGTCGGCTACTACACGACCAGCAACGCCAACACCCACGGTCTCTTCGAGACCAGCAAGCGCAGTGACGCCGTCATCGACAACGCGCGCCAGGCCGTCGCCGATCTGCTGGGGGCCGATGTCGACGAGGTGATCTTCGGCAACAACATGACCAGCCTGAGCTTCGCGCTCAGCCACGCCCTGGCCCACGAGTTCGGCCCCGAGGACGAGATCGTGATCACGCGGCTGGACCACGACGCCAACGTCATGCCCTGGGTGCGCATGGCCGAGGACAGCGGCGCCACCGTGCGCTGGGCCGACATCGACGTGGAGACGGGCACGCTCGACATGGAGCACGTCCAGTCGCTGATCAACCCGCGCACCAAGCTGGTCTCGGTCGGCTATGCCAGCAACGCCACCGGCACCATCAACGATGTGGAGACCATTGTCGGCTGGGCCAAAGAAGCCGGCGCCTACACCTTCATCGACGCCGTCCAATACGCCCCCCACGGAGCCATCGATGTCAAAGCGCTCGACTGCGACTTCCTGGCGTGCAGCGCCTACAAGTTCTTCGGCCCCCACGTCGGCCATCTCTACGGCAAACGCGAGCACTCTGCAACGGCTCAACGCCTATCGCGTGCGACCGGCCGGCGATGTCTCACCCGACAAGTGGGAGACGGGCACCAAGAACCACGAGGGATTGGCCGGCGTGGCCGCGGCCATCGACTACATCGCCGAGATCGGCGTGACCTACGGCACGGCGTCGGCAAGCGATGATCGGCGCACCAAGTTGCTGGCGGCCTGGCCCGTTATCCACGACTACGAGCAGATGTTGATCGACCGCCTGATCAGCGGTCTGCAACTGATCTCCGGCGTGCGCATCTACGGCATCACCAACCGCTTCGACTGGGACAAGCGCGTGACGACCGTCTCCATCCGCAAGGAGGGGACCACGCCGGCCCAGCTTGCCGAGGCGCTGGCGGCCGAGAACATCTTCGTTTGGAATGGGAATTTCTACGCCCTGGCCTACTGCGAGCGTGTGGGCGTCGAACCCAGCGGCGGCCTGCTGCGCATCGGCCTGGCCCACTACAACACGCTTGAGGAGATTGACCGGTGTTTGGCGGTGATTGAGAAGGCGTGAAGGGATGGCAAGGGGACAGAGGTGGTGACAGGGGGACATTGGGCAGTCGGTGACTGTTGTGCGACAGATCTATCCTTCACCGCTGCCATCACCGTCACCTTGTCCCCCTGTCCCTGTCACCTTGCCAGCTCTTTCAACTCAAACTCATGCGCCTCACAATCATACAGCCCCCACGTCGGCTCGCCGTTGAGGCCCATCAGTTCGCCGGGGTTGACCAGCAGCAGCCGCCACTGTGGTCGCCAGTGTGGTCGCCGATGCGCTGCTGATGTTTGGTGTGGTTGTGGCCGTAGCAGACCAGATCCAGTTGGCCGGATTGGGCGATGCGCAGGGCCGGTTCGGGATAGTGGATCATGGCGATGCGGCGGCCGCCGGCTTCAAGCTCGTGGTAGATGGCGTGCAGATGGACCCGCTCGTGCTGAGCGGCCAGCGTCTGGAGCAGGCGCCCATCGCCGTCGTTGTTGCCGAAGACGATGTGGATCTCGCCTGGGAAGCCCTCTGCCAGATGGGTGACGATGAACGGCGCGATCAGATCGCCGCAATGCAGCAGGATCTCGGCTCCGCTTTCACGGATGGCTTCTAGCGCTGTGGCCAGGTTCCAGATGTTGTCGTGGCTGTCCGAAATCAGAGCAATTTTGGTCATGGTTTCCCCCTCGATTGAACGACAGTATGATATACTCCAGTTTATATGTTTTGGAGAGAGATGCAAGCCCCAATTGACGAGAAAGATCATCCAGGCCCATTGCAGCGCCACAACGATCGCGCTGGACGTCAGACACGTAGCGGGGCTGTGCGGCTGTTGGTTTGGATGGGCATCCTGCTGATGGCCGGAACCGTCTCCGCCTGTGGACAGGTCATCACGTTGACGCCGACACCGACGCCGGCTCCCACAGCCACGATTGCCATTGCCGCCGTGGCCGCCACCGCGCCGCCGACGCCGACGCCGGCTCCCTACACGCCGGAACCGACCGCCACGCCGACCGTCACGCCGACGCCGCTCTTCCACACCATCGCCACCGGCGACAGCCTGCTGACCATCGCGGATCGCTACGACCTGAGTGTGGCCGCGCTTCAGGAGGCCAATGGCATTCTGGATCCGCGTTCGTTGCAGGTCGGGCAGCAGTTGATCATCCCGCGTGAGGAAGAACTGGAACCTGATGCGTTGACCACGCCGACGCCGACGCCGTTGCCGGTCAGCATCGAGAACGTTCATTTTGCCGAAACGCAGATCGGCGGTCTCTGGGTGCTCGGCGAGGTCCTCAACGACAGCGGCGTGGCGCTGGAGCAAGTGCGAGTCGGCGTTGATCTGGTGGACGAGCAGGACAACCCGCTGGCCCAGGCAAGTAGCCTGCTCTCGCTTGACCTGATCGATATTGGCGAACGGGCGCCTTTTGCCGTACTATTCGGCTCGGCTCCCGAGAGTTTTGATCGCTATCAAGTCTACCCGTTGAGTGCGGTACCCGCTTATGTCGGCAGCTACTACCGGGACTTGGAAGTGCGTGATCTGACCGGCGATATCGAGGGGGTCGCTTCCTACGTCGTCGAAGGCCGAATCTTCAACTTTGGCCCGGAAGAGGCCGTCAGTGTACAGGTTGTGTTGACCGCCTACGATCCGTTGGACCGCGTGATTGCAATGCGTAAGGTCGACCCTGATCACAACGTGGTTCCGGTCGGCGGCGAGACCGAGTTTTCCGCGGTGCTGGCGCCGGTCGGCGGTCCCGTTGCACGCGTAGAAGCCGTGGCCCAGGGCCGGCGCATCAGCGCGGTCCAGGAATAATCGTAAGAATTTTCGATGAGACAACTCTTTTCCCACTTCGACCACCGATACCTTCCCATTCTGCTTTTTTGCGCACTGCTGCTGTCCGGCTGCGGCTTTTTCGGCTCGTCATCCAGATCGAAGCCCGATCCCGAGCCCCAGCCCGAGCGAACCCTGCCGGCGCCGCCGGCCATGCAGCCGTCGACCTTTGCCCGTTTTGACGAACGCGCGTACAGGCCTGACCGTATCATTATTCCTTCTATCGACATGGATACGCCGGTCGTGGAGTTGGGGTGGAGTGCAGCGAGCGATCCGGCCGGCCGGGTTTTCAGTCGCTGGGATGTAGCCGCCTATGCGGCAGGCTGGCATATCAACAGCGCCGAGATGGGGCAGCGCGGCAACGTGGTCATGAGCGGGCACAACAACATCCTGGGCTCGGTCTTTCGGGAACTGGATCAACTGAAGAAGGGCGATATCGCCACCATCTGGTCAGGGAACAAGCGCTACGACTACGCGATCGACAAAGTCGTCATCGTGCCCGACAAACATGCGACGCCGGAACAGCGGCGTGAAAACGCGTCATGGATCCAGGAGTTTGATGATGACCGCTTGACATTGGTCAGTTGCTGGCCCCGCGATGACAACAGTCACCGCATCATCGCCGTCGCTCACCGGATTGATGATGGGAGCGGGGAGTAGGGTCCATCGATCCGCCTCAACCACATTCTATCCCTGTCTCTCTTCGATAGACTGCTAAAGTCAGCAATCGTCGGGCGGCCTCCGCCTGGATACCCGGCAGGCGCTCTGCCAGCGGCGCCCAAATCTCCTCCTCATCCAGACGAAAGAGTGTCAGCAGCAGCGCGTCCTCGGCCGGTTGAGTCCAGGTGGATGCGTAGTATTTCTTGCGCAACCCAACTTCGACAAAGCCGAGATCTGTGTAGAGTGCGATGGCTGCATCGTTGCTGACCCGCACCTCAAGGGTCATCTCGCTCGCACTAGTCCGGCGCGCTTCAGTCAACATGCCCAACATCATCCACTCGCCCAGCTTGCAGCGCCGGCAGTCCGGATGCGACGCGATGGTCGAAACGTGGGACTCATGGCCTAGAACCCAGTAGCCGCCATAGGCCAGTAGATGCGGTAAGTCAATGCCCGCGTTGGCGGTGCGAATCGTCCAGTAGTAGCTGAGATCGTTTTCGCGTAGTTCTCGGTTGTAGCTTAGATCGGACCAGGGAATGGGGAAGCTCACTTTTTCAATCGCGATCACATCGGGGATGTCGTCGACCGTCATGGGCGTGAATAGGAACGGCGAGTTGGCCGGGATTGCGTCGGCGCTGTTGGATGTAGATGTCATCAATACGTTCCTCGCAAAAAATCAGGCTCTTTGGGATCCCAGGGGGTGTTAACCACCTTCCAGGAAGATCGGTCCCGTAATGCTCTGGTCTTCACGAATCTTCCTGGAAGGTTTCGTCGCAGCCCCCCTGAAATCCTGAAGAGCCAAAAATCACCGCGGATTCCGCGGCGATACGGTAAATCCGGGCAACTCCGCGGTGAATTGAACACACTCCTATGGATTGCGCAGATAGAGCGGCTGGAGATCACGCAGATCATCCTCGACGCCGGCCGTGAAATTGAGGGCGGCCAGGCGCGCAAGCTGGCCGGCCCTGCGCATCCCGCTGAGGTTGTCGATCACATGGACGTCGATCACCTGGACATGGTCAAGCGCCGCCACCGCGGTCACGACATCCTGCGTCACCTCGCCCACCAGCCAGATTGGCGGCCGGCGTTCCGCCAACGAAGCAGTCAGATCGTCCACATGCCCGACTTGGTGGTCGGCGACACCGGGGCGCATCAGCAGATCGCCGCTGCCAAAATTGACCCAGTTGAATCGCCCCCGCCCGGCCTGGATCACGGCGCAGACCTGTGTGCCCGGCGCTGTGGCCGCGGCTTCGATCCAGGGGGCGGCGGTCACGCTCAAGGTCGGAATGCCCACGACGCGCGGTGGCGAGGGCAGCCCCAGTCCGATGCCCTTGACCGTGCTGATGCCGATGCGCACGCCGGTGAAGCTGCCCGGCCCGGTGGTCACTGCCAGCGCAGTCAGGTCCGCCGGCTTCAGGCCCAATGTCGCCAGCAGATCGGTCGCTGTCACCAACAACTGTTCGGTCTGGCGTCGCCTTGCCTGCCAGGTGATTTCGGCCATCAGTTGCCGGCCGTTCAGATCGTAGACGGCCAATGATGCCGTGGTTGTCGCGGTGTCTAGGGCTAGAAGCACAATCGGAGTCCTCTTTCGTTCAGCGTTCTGTTGCAACGTCGGTTCTTGTCACAGATGACTCTACTGCAAGAACTGATTTCCGCCACAGATGCCCACAGATTTTGTACAGAGTAGGACACAGATGGTTTCGTCGTCAAGCCGGCCCGACACTTTGCCGGAAGATATCTGTGAATATCAGGTGTTTATCTGTGACCATCTGTGGCAAATTTCCGGCAAATCTTTGTCAGTTCACTGATTATACCAGCAGCCTCCGGGTTCACGGCAACGGATCGTTGCAATGGCCGATGTTGACGCCAGCCGCACCAGCGAGTAGGATTGGCAATCAGAATTTTGAGCGGCAATGGGTGTCGTGGTTCAACCGCTCCGCTTCGATCACCGGGCAGATGCTGAAAGACAGGGGTTTTATGTCAGTTTTGATGTTGGGCGCACATATGTCGATTGCCGGCGGCGTAAGCAACGCGCTGGATCGGGCCGCCTCCGTCGGTTCCAACGCGGTGCAGGTCTTTACCAAGAACAACCGCCAGTGGAACGGACCGGCCATCAACGAGGATGATGTGGCCCGCTGGAAATCCGAGATGCCGACCCTCGGCATCGAATACGCGGTGAGCCATGCCAGCTATCTGATCAACCTGGCCTCGCCCAAGGATGATCTGTGGGAGCGCAGCCTCAACGCGCACAAGGACGAGTTGCATCGCGCCCATGCCTACGGCATTCCCCATGTGGTGCTGCACCCCGGCGCGCATACCGGCAGCGGCGAAGAGGCCGGTATCGAACGCATTGCCGCCGCGCTCAACCGCATCCATGCTGAGACGCCGGACTATGCGGATACCAAGACGCTGCTTGAACTGATGGCCGGACAGGGCTCGACGCTGGGCTTTCGCTTTGCCCAGTTGAGGACGATGATCGAACGGGTGAGCGAGCCGGATCGCGTGGGCGTCTGCCTGGACACCTGCCACGCTTTTGCGGCCGGCTATGACCTGCGTACCGAGCAAGGCTACGAGGCTATGATGGGCGAACTCAAGACCGAACTGGGAATCCAGACCGTCGGTTGTCTGCACTTCAACGACAGCAAGGGCGACTATGATAGCCGCAAAGATCGGCACACCCACATCGGCGAAGGCGGCATCGGCGTCGAAGGCTTCCGTCTGTTCCTCAACGATCCGCGCTGGGATGGAACTGCCATGCTGCTGGAGACGCCCAAGAAAGACGATCTGGCCGACGATGTGAGAAACCTGGCTGCACTGTGCGATCTCGTCGAAGACAAGGAACGGATCCCGCCGGGGTTGCGTGAGGGGTAGATGCCTCCGCTGCGAGAACAAAAGAAATCAGCCACAGATGAACACAAATTTTCACAGATGAGACACAGATTTACTCTGATAGCATAGAATCGTTTCAGAGCATATCTGTGAATATCTGAGACCATCTGCGTTTATCTGTGGTAAATTCTAGTTCTTGCAGCAGAGTCATCTGTGGCGAAGTTTTTCTGCTCGCATCGTGGTCTCGTGGGTGAAAGGAAATCGGGTGCGTATTTTTCTTGATCAGATTGGCTGTCGCCTGAACTACAGCGAAATCGAGACGATGGCCGGGCGCCTGCGTGAGGCCGGCCATGTCACGGTCAACAGCCCCGAGCAGGCCCAAGTGGTCATCTTCAACTCCTGCGCGGTGACGGCTGCGGCCGGGCGAAAGAGTCGCCAACGGGTGTTGACCCTCTCGAAGTTGAACCCTCAGGTGCGGATTGCCGTCACCGGCTGCTGGGCCACGCTTGAGCCGCAGCGAGTGGCCGATCTGCCCAACGTGGCCATGGTGGTGGACAACGACCGTAAGGATCTGCTGCACACGCTGCTGGAGCCGTGGAGCGCTGAACTGGATGATCCCGCTGACCTGGCGCGCATGTTGCCGGACGGCAATCCGTTTGCCCATCTCGAAGCGTCCGGCGAGATCGAAGCTGAACATCGGCGGGCTCGTACACGCGCCTTCATCAAGGTGCAGGACGGTTGTAACAACAAGTGTACATTTTGCATCGTGACCGTCGCCCGTGGCGAGAGCCGCAGCCGATCCACCGACTCGATCGTCGAGGAGATCCAGCGACATTGCGAGAATGGCGTCCAGGAAGCGGTGCTGACCGGCGTGCATCTAGGCAGCTATGGCCGTGATTTGGCCGGCGACCGGCGATCCGACCTCAAGGACCTGACCAGGGCTGTGCTTGCCCGTACCGACATTCCACGGCTGCGTCTGAGCAGCCTGGAACCGTGGGAACTGGCCGACGGTTTTTTCGATCTGTGGCAGCAATGGCCGGAACGGCTCTGTCCCCATCTGCACCTGCCCTTGCAGGCGGGCACAGACAAGCAGTTGCGACAGATGGCTCGGCGTTGCACCACGGAAAGTTATCGCCGGCTTGTGGCCGATGCTCGACAGGCCATCCCGGATCTAATCATCACCACCGATCTGATCGTCGGCTTTCCAGGCGAGACAGAGGCCGATTTTGTCGAAGGCTGCGACTTCGTGGAGGAGATGCGCTTCACCCACGCCCACATCTTTCCGTTCAGTGCGCGGGACGGTACGGCGGCGGCGCGATACGGCGGACATGTGACCAAGGCGATCAAAAAAGAACGTTCCAGGCTTTTGCACGCCCTCGTGGCCCGCACCGGTCGAGATGAGCGCCTACGCCATCTTCACACGCAACGGCCTGTGCTCTGGGAGGGGCAAGGCGAAAAATTGACGGATAGCCCAGGGTACCTATGGACCGGTCTTACCGACAATTATTTGCGCGTTATGGCCGTTATGCCCGATGATTCAGACCTGAGAGGTCAGATCATGGCGGTGAATCTAACCGAGTTGAATGGCGAAACGCTGTTTGGCGTTATTGCTGACACCGATTTCGAAGTGAACTACGAACGGATGCGATATGAGCGATCTACTACAACAACTTGAGTCTCTGGAAGAGAATGCCCTGAGTGAATTGGCCTCGACCGAAACCACCGAAGCGACAGAAGCGTGGTATGCCGAGTACCTCAGTCGTAAGGGCAAGATGACATCGATTCTGCGCGGCCTCGGACAACTTTCTCAGGAAGAACGTCCGCTGGTGGGCAAGCAGGCCAACGTGATCAAGGGCCGGCTGGAAGCGGCGTTGGCCGCGCAACAGGAAACCGTCAATCAGGCCGAGATCACAAAGGCACTGAGCGCCGAAGGCATCGACGTCACCTTGCCGGGGCGTCCCGTCTCCATCGGCAAGCTGCATCCCACCACCATCGCCATCCGCGAGATCATCGACATTTTGGTCCAGATGGGCTTTCAGGTCTTCGATTCTCCCGAGGTCGAGACGGACAAGGACAACTTTGAGCTGCTCAACTTCCCGCCCGGCCATCCGGCGCGAGAGATGCAGGATACCTTCTTCACCACCAATCCGGATGTGATCCTGCGCACGCATACCAGCCCCGGCCAGATCCACGCCATGCGCCAATATGCGCCCGAGCCGATCCGCGTGATCTTGCCCGGCAAATGCTATCGCAACGAGGACGTGACCGCACGCTCCGAGATGATGTTCTATCAGATCGAGGGCCTGGCTGTCGGTCGCAACATCACATTCTCGGATCTCAAGGGTGTGCTGATGAACTTTGCCAATCAGATGTACGGTGAAGGACGCCGGTTCCGTTTCCGCAAGGCCTACTTCCCCTTCACCGAGCCGAGCGTTGAGATGGACGTCGACTGCGTCCTCTGCGGCGGTGAGGGCTGTCGTGTCTGCAAATACACCGGCCTGTTGGAGATTCTCGGCGCGGGCATGGTGCATCCGGTCGTGCTCAAAAACGGCGGCTACGATCCGGCCGAGTTCAGCGGCTTCGCCTTCGGCATGGGCATCGAGCGCCAGGTCATGCTCAAGCGCAGCATTGACGACATCCGCTATTTCTATGACAACGACGTGCGTTTTCTGGAACGGGTTGGATAGGCGCGCGCATACAATCAACAGCGAAAAAGCGGCTTCGGGGCCATGGCCCCGAAGCCGCTTTTTATTGGGTGCGCTCAAACATACCCAGCAAAATAATATGGGTGTGTTCAAAACCGGTTGAAACGATCCTCCGGGAGGGTGATGACGGCAAACTGGCAATGCACAATGTTCCTCCCGGAGATCTTGAGATGCTCAACTCATTTTGAACACACCCAAGTGATATTGACCAACCCGGCCATTGACAAAATATGTGCAAACGTGGTACGATTTTCGTCAAGGCAAGAAGTGATGTTTTACCATAGACGAATTTTTGAAGGAGAAAACTCGCATGTCTACGCAGGACAACAGCGGCGTGCTGTCGGCAGAGAGCGGAGGAGGGTCAGATGTCGTCCGCCAGGTACTGGTTATTCTCTCGTTGGCAATGACGATCGTGGTCAATGGGTTGGCCAATGCGCTCCCACTCAACGGCCAAAATACCGGCGAGATTTCCGATCGGTTTGATGTCTACTTCGTGCCGGCCGGCTATGTCTTTAGCATCTGGAGTGTCATCTATGTGGCGCTGATAGGCTACGCTATCTATCAGGCGATGCCCGCCCAGCGAACCAATCCACGTCTGCGCAGCATCGGCTATCTGTTTGTGCTCAGCAACATCGCCAACAGCGTCTGGATCTTTCTCTGGCACTACGAGTATTTTGCAGCCACACTGGCAGTGATGGTTCTACTGTTGCTCACGTTGATTGCCATCTACCGGCGCTTGAATCAAGACGACTGGACGCCGACAACCGCGGAGAAGTGGTTGGTGAAGATTCCGTTCAGCATCTACCTCGGCTGGATCACGGTGGCCACAATCGCCAACGCTACGTCGTTGCTAGACTACATCGGTTGGGGCGGTTTCGGCATTGCGCCGGAGGTATGGGCGGTTATCATGCTGGTGGTTGCCACCGCGGTTGGGCTGCTGTTCAGCCTGCGGGAGCACGACATCGCCTACGTTCTGGTTCTGATATGGGCGTTTGTCGGCATTGCCGTCTCGCAGTGGGATACGCCGATGGTTGCCTGGACTGCACTGGCAATGGCCGCCGTATTGGGGCTTTCCTTGTTGGCAGGGTGGTTCGTCGGTCGCTCACGGCCCGACAACGCGACGTCAATGGCCGCTTCTTCTTAGATCTCTCACTGTTTAGATCTCTCACTGCGATAGACCGCGGATTGGGCGGATGCGGCGGGCAAAGCCGGATTTCATCCGCTGTAATCCGCGATCTGTCTAGCTCGCAGCCCGTAAAGCAATTGAGGCGTCTAAAAAAGGCTGATGAGGATGGCGACCACGAGCAAGAACCCGACAGCCGCCACAAGTTGGCGGTTCTCCAGGAAGATGTTCTGCCAGCTCGGTTCCCAGATCGGCGCTGCTATGGCGGAAGGCAAGGGCCCGGTGAGCAGTGTGGAGCCAAAGAGCATGTCACGCATTTCCTGTACATTGGCTGGGCGTTCGTTGGGATGCATGGCCAGTGCCTGAAAGATGGCCCGTTCGCAGGCCGGAGAAACATCGGGGTTGATCTGACTGAGCGGGACCAGGGATCCAGGGCGCAGGAAGCGCTCCTTGGCATCGAGAGGCGGTACGCCTGCCAGAAGATGATAGAGGGTGGCGCCGAAGCTGTAGAGATCGGTGCGGGCATCAGTGAAGCCGGCATCGCTGCCGTATTGCTCCAGGGGCGTATAGGCCACCGTTCCCCGGCCTTGTACCACTGTGACAGTCTGACTATTGTCGGGATAGAGCACCTTCACAAGGCCAAAATCGACCAGCTTCACGCTTCCCCTGGGGGTGATCTTGATGTTGCCGGGCTTGATGTCCCGGTGCAGAACTACTGGATCCTGTCCATGCAAATACTCGAGCGCATCAAGCATCTGGGCCGCCCAGATCAGCACCTGCTGCTCGCGCAGAAATTGATCGCTGCTCGTCGCCTCACGCAGGATCTCCAGCAGATCCTTGCCCTCCACGAAGTCCATAACAAGATATTCTCTAAGCCCCATGGAGAAGTAGTCGGATACTTTGGGCAAGTTCGGATGATCCAAGCGCGCTAGCACACTGGCTTCGGTGCGAAACTGCTCAGTGATCTGTTCCAGTTCATCCTCGGAAGTGGCGCCGCCCGCCAAGGCCGGAAGGATCTCTTTGACTGCACAGATACGGCCTTCCAGGCGCAAGTCGCTCGTTTTGTAGACCGCGCCCATGCCGCCCTGGCCGACCAATTCCAAGATTTCGTACCGCTGTCGCAAGATGATGCCCGGCTCTAGAATGTGCTGCATGGTTCACCCCCATGGGCCCCGCACCTCTCATCCGAGGCAAATTGCATTTCGTTGCTGGACCATCTTTGGTATAATCCCAACTGTGGCCATTATGCGTTACTGATTCAGGGCTGTCAATTTGGTGGTCACAATTGACCCGATACGCTCCATCTAGTAGCGTACTATGAGTTCAGGGGATAAGATATGTCAAGTGAACAGAGCTCAATTCAACAGCCCATTCGTACCCGTGAGAGCGCCATGCTCGTCCTTCAGCGGGGGGCGGAAGCCGGCCGGCGGTGGCCACTGGACAGAACACGTCCGTTGATGATTGGGCGCAATTCGGATTGCGATATCTCATTGCCTGACCGCCAGGTCAGTCGCTATCACGCACGCATCACTTGGCGCGGCGACGGCTATCAGGTGGAAGATCTGGGGAGCAAGAACGGCACGCATGTCAACGGGCAAGAAGTGAGCGAACCGGCCGGTTTGGCAGATGGCGATGAGTTGCAGATTGCGCTTCGTTTCAAGTTGGCCTTCGTCGACGCCGGCGCTACGGCCCCGCTCACCTTCGACAGCACCAACCAGGGTCTGCGCCTTGAGCCGGAAACTCGGCAGGTCTGGGTCAACAGCGTCATCCTGGATCCGCCGTTGAGCCTGCATCAGTATCGACTGTTGGAAGCGCTCTGGGATTCGGGCGGCGGCGTCGTCACACGTGACCAGATCGTCAACGCTGTCTGGCCGGAGGCCAGTGGAGAGGGCGTCAGTGAGCAAGCCATCGATGCGCTGGTGCGGCGTCTGCGCGAACGTCTGGCCGAGGTAGACGCTGAATTCCGCTACGTTGTCACTGTCCGGGGCCACGGCTTTCGGCTTGAAAACCGCTAGCTGTGTCGGAACTCCAACCGTTGGGCCTGTACATTCACATACCTTTCTGCGAGCGAAAGTGTCCGTACTGTGATTTCAACACCTACGCCGGCCTCAACTCGCTCTTTGACGACACTGTCGACGCACTCTGCATGGAGATGGAGCGCTGGGCCGAACGATTGTCTCGCCGGCAGGTTACGACCATTTTTCTGGGCGGCGGCACACCAACAGTTCTGGATGTTCGCTTGCTCAACCGGATCTTTGCGCAGATTCACCGTTCTTTCGATGTCGCCGCCGAAGCCGAAATTACCAGCGAGGCCAATCCCGGCACGGTCGATCGGGCCAAGTTTTCAGCGTTGCAGGCATTGGGCGTCAACCGGCTCAGTATGGGCGTGCAGAGTTTTCAGGCGGATGAACTGCGTTTCTTGGGACGCATCCACTCAGTTGATGATGTGATGCAGGCTTGGGAAGAGGCACGCGACGCCGGCTTTGACAACATCAGCCTGGATTTCATCTTTGGCTTGCCGGGGCAGTCCACGGAAAGCTGGCTGAGTACATTGGATCAGGCGCTTTCCATGGCGCCGGAGCATCTCAGTCTCTACAGCCTGATTGTCGAGGAGAACACGCCGCTGCACCATTGGGTCGAGATTGGACAAGTTGCCGCGCCGGACGATGACGAAGCCGCCGTCCACTACGAGGCGGCGATGGAATGCCTCGACGCCGGCGGCTATCAGCAGTACGAGGTCTCCAACTGGGCTCGGACGGAAGGTAGCGCCTCCGGACATCGGCTAGATGCCGGAACTGGGTCGGCGTTGATGCCTGACCTTGCATGTCGGCACAATCTGATCTGATTGGCGCAATCAAGAGTATCTCGGCATCGGCCCTGGCGCACACAGCCATTTGCGTCAGGCGACGCTCGACCGGCAGATGACGGGCGAGCGGTGGAGCGAGAGACGCTGGGGCAATCGCAAGCCGGTGGCCGGATACGTGAACCGTATCCGAAGCGGGAAACCGGTCGAAGCCTTCGCCGAGAACATCGAGGCGGAGTTGAGCATGGGGGAGACAATGATGCTCGGGCTTCGCTTGCCGGCGGAAGGTGTTTCCCGGTCGGGTTTTCAAGATCGGTACGGCGTTGAGCTGGATCAGGTTTTCGGCCATCAAATAGACCAATTGACCGGTTGGGGCCTGTTGGAAAATTTGGATGACCGAGTTCGGCTGACCAGACGAGGACTGATGGTCGGCAACCAGGTCTTTTTACGTTTTCTGCCGGAAACCGACGGCTCCGGCGTTGTCGAATCCTGATCTTCGATTGAACCGATATGTTGTGAATGGGGCCTGCCGGCAAATGAGGTCGGCCGATCTGACTACTGTTGTTACGCCAATATTGATGTACTGATTTTGTTGTACTGAAAGGGTTTCTGCATGACTCGTGCGCTCTATCCGGGCACTTTTGACCCGATGCACAATGGGCATATTGACATTGCCACCCGCGCCAGCGCAATCTTCGACGAGGTTGCCATCGCCATCTACGATGCGCCGCCCAAGAAACTGCTCTTCTCGACCAGCGAGAGGCTGGGGCTGGCTCAGATCGCATTGGCGCATCTGCCCAATGTTTGGGTAACGACCTACAAGGGTCTTACTGTTGATTGCGCACGTGAGAACCAGGCCGGCGTCATGATCCGTGGACTGCGCAACGTCGCCGACTTTGAGTTTGAGCATCAGATCGGCTGGGCCAATAGCCAAATGGCCCCTGAGATTGAATTCTGTTGCCTTTTCTGTGCCGGTGACTACGCATATCTGAGTGCGACGATCCTGAAAGAAGTCGCGAGCCTGAACGGCGACTACAGCAAATGGGCGCCCGACCATATTCGGCGGGCATTGAGCGAGAAATTTGCCGCACTCAATGGCGCCGATCCGTCCAAACAGGTAACCCGTAGCGACGGAAAACTGTCGCACAGTGACTAGACTACATGTTTTTCGAAATCAGTACTTCACGATTTGTCATTCTGAGCGGGTATTTCTGAACACTTAACTTTGGCAAGTGACCAGCGAAGAATCTCGCTTTTTACCGAATCGCGAACTACCGGAAATGTTTTTCGAACATAATGTGTCTCGCACATCACGTGTCTCTCTCATCGCCGCCCGTGCAAACACGGCTGCATAAAACGTCCGAAAACACGGAGGTGCACCATCGCAATCCTACAGATAGTTGATCAACTTGAGGAGATGTTGGCGGATGGGCGGCCGGTTCCGCTCTCTTCGCATCGCATCATCAACGCCGACGAGTTCGGACAAGCATTGGAGCGGTTGCGTATCAATGTGCCGAGTTCGATACGGGAAAGCGAACGAATGTTGGCCGAGCGTGACGCGATCCTTTCCGAAGCTCGGACGGAGGCCGAACAGATCATCGAACAAGCCAGCCAGCAAGCTCGCGGGATGCTGACCGACAATGCCCTGGTCGTTGCCGCCCAGCGCGAGGCGGAGCGCATCCTTGACGAGAGTCGGCTCGTTGGCCAGCAGCGGATCGATGAAGCTGACTACTACGCCACCAGCGTGCTCCAAGACTTGGCGGCCAAACTTGGGGTTATTACCCAACAGGTCGACAACGGCATTCGGATGCTTCAGGAGAGCTCGTCTACCCAGTCTGGGGATGCCGGCGCTGGAAGCGAGTAGGTTCGGATACGCTCGATTTTTGACAGGTCCGATATCGGGACATATAATAATTGTTTGTCGGCTCACAATCTGTATGTACGCGTGATCAGCACGAGTTCAAGAACAGATTTGCCGGCAGTTGCACCTTGACAATGGCCGAATAGGCAGAAAGAGTTGATCATGCAGTTCAATGTTGCACAGTTGCTGCAGGAACAGATCGGCGCGACGCGTTCGTACGATCTGGTCGAAGATCTCACCGATCTGGACCCGGATCTCAATGCGTTGGGGCCCCTCGTGGGACGTGTTCAACTCATGCGCACCAACAGCGGCATACTCGCGACCGGCGAGTTGAGCACAGCAGTGCAGGTATCATGTAGACGTTGCCTGGCTCCGATTGTGCTGCCTGTACGTTTTCAGATGGAAGAGAGCTTTCGCCCACTGACGGAAGTACAGACTGGTCGCTACATCAGCCCCAATGAGTATGAGGGCAGTGCGGATGCCCTGGAAGATGATGCACTGATCATTGACGAGCATCACATCCTGGATATTGGGGAAGTGATACGACAGGATATTTGGCTGGCATTGCCGATGGTCCCGGGCTGCAACTGGGAAGGTTCCGGTGAATGCCCAAATCTGATCGAACACATGCGAGATGTCGAAGGGTTGGATTCGGGCGGTGAAGACGACAATGCCGATGGAAATGAGACGATAGACCCCAGGTGGTCAGCACTGTTACAGTTGCGCGACCAACATGAGGCTGAGGATTAATTTAAGGAGAGAAAAATGGGACCGCTGCCAAAACGAAAGATCAGTAAAGGACGGCGCAATCGACGCCGTGCACATGATTCGATTGGAACGCCGAAGCTGGCGAGTTGCTCAAACTGTCGTGAACCGATGTTGCCCCATCGCATGTGCCCGAATTGCGGCTACTACAAGGGCCGTCAGATCGTGGACATGGACGAGAGCAAGTAGACTTCGTATCCGAAAATCAACAGGGGATTTGGGCCACTATGACCCAAATCCCCTGTTTGCTATTCCAGAGACAACCACAGGTCAGGAACCCAAAGATCCTGCCAAACGTAAACCTGCCAAACGTAAAGAAGAGCATTGTCATGTCCACATCTGAGTTGATTACCGCCAGCCAGTCAACAGCCTATCTGTTTCCGGGTCAGGGCAGCCAGCAAGTCGGGATGGCCGCGGACGTCGTCGGCCACTATCCTGCCGCCCGTGCCGTTTTTGAAGAGGCCGACGACCTGCTCGGCTTTTCATTGAGCAGCCTCTGTTTTGATGGCCCCGAGGAACTGCTAACCGACACCATCAATGCGCAGCCGGCATTGATGACGGCCGAAATCGCCATTTTGCGCGCCGTCGAGTCTGCCTTGGGCACAACAGCACGGCAACCTGAATCGGGCTCGTCTGTCTTGCCTTCGGGCGTTTTTCTGGCCGGCCACAGTATGGGTGAATACACGGCACTGGTGGCAGCAGGCAGCATCAGTTTTGCCGACGGTCTGAAACTCGTGCGCGAACGTGGGCGATTGATGAAAGAGGCCGGCGAGCGCTCGCCCGGCATGATGGCCGCTGTTTTGGGGCTGGATGAAGAGGTCGTAGCGGCTGTCTGCGCTGATGTGAGTGCACTGGGCGGCATCGCCCAGGTCGCCAATGACAATTGTCCTGGACAGGTGGTCATCTCCGGCGACCGGCAGGGTATGGAAGCGGCCATGGCGGCGCTGCCCGGCGCGGGAGCGCGCAAGGTTGTGCCTCTGGCCGTGAGCATCGCCGCACATAGTCCCCTCATGGAGCCGGCCGCCGTTGAGTTGCGGGCCGCCATTGACGCGACCCCGATAGCAACGCCCCGTGTGCCGGTCATCGGCAACACCACGGCAACCCCCATTCACTCTGTGGAGCAGATCCGCTCCGAATTGACTGCTCAGTTAACCGGCAGCGTCCGCTGGTCCGACTCCATGACCTATGCCCTGGATGCCGGCGCCGTGAATTTTGTTGAAATCGGTCCCGGCGACGTGTTGTCCGGCTTGATGAAGCGGATCAATCGCAAGTCGCCGCGCAGATCCGTCAACGATCTGGAGAGCATAGGCGCCTTTGTGGATTCGCTGGCAGCTATTCGCCTATAACGTGCATCGGCTGTATAATGGCCCTTGCCGTAGGCCAAGCTCAGTTCGGCGCGAATACTGCGACTGAAATCCGCCCGGCCTATCATTCTAGATGGATCTGTCGATCGATTGCTGCCGGGATTTTTATAGATAATCAGGAAAAGCAACTATGCCGATTGATTTACAGGATAAAATTGCCCTGGTAACTGGCAGTAGCAGCGGAATCGGCGCCGCCATTGCCGTCGAATTGGCCGCCGGCGGCGCGACCGTAGCGCTTCACTATCGTAGTAATCCCGATGGCGCCAATCAAGTAGCCGAGACGATTCGAGAGGCCGGCGGTAGCTGTTCTGTCTTTCAGGCCGATGTAGGCGTTTCCGAGCAAGCGGTTGCGTTGGTAAAGGCGGTCCAGGACAAATTTGGACGTATTGATATCCTGGTCAACAATGCCGGCACGACCCGAGATACGTTGTTGATGACCATGAAGGAGGACGCTTGGGACGAGGTGATTGACACCAATCTCAAGAGTGTCTACCTGATCAGCCGTGCGACTGTGCGTGGCATGCTCAAGCGGCGCAGCGGTCGCATCATCAACATCACGAGTGTTGTCGGCCTGGCCGGACAGGCCGGCCAGAGCAACTACGCCGCCAGCAAGGCCGGTATTATCGGCTTTACGAAAAGCCTGGCTCGTGAGATCGGCAGTCGAAATATCACAGTCAACGCCGTTGCCCCCGGCTTTATTCCCACGGCGCTAACCGACGTGCTAAATGATGAGCAGCGCGAAGCGACCATCGACGCGACACCGCTAGGCCGTCTTGGCGCTCCCGAAGAAGTGGCATGGGCCGTCGCCGTTCTGGCATCTGATCGTTCCAGCTTCATTACCGGCCAGGTATTGAGTGTTGACGGCGGTTTGGTGATGATGTAGGGAATTCTATGACCCAAAAGAAGGCCACTAGCTGGTCGCTCACACGTTCGACAGAAGATCAAGCGGATTTGTCAGTTCCGGATTTGGCTCAAGAGATGCTTTCGGAGTCGCAGGTCGTGGCTGTCGAAAAAGCAAAACCGAGCGGATCACAGCAGATTGACGGTTCGTTGGACGGCAAGTCCTACTACGAGTTGATCAGGCAGCGAAAATTGGCTCGTCGTTCGGCCTTGCAGGCGCTGTTTGAAATTGACAGCGTCGGCCATGAGCCTGGGCGTGTTGTCGATGCCCGAATCGCTGACGAAGATCTAGGCGATCACGGCGCTACCTATCTCCGATGGTTGGTCAGCGGAGCGGTCAGCCACTGGGATGAATTGAATAAACTGATCGGGCAGTACGCCCCTGAATGGCCGGTGGATCAACTGGCCATTGTCGATCGGAATATTCTCAGATCTGCGCTCTTTGAGATCGGTGCAAAAGATACTGATGCTCCCCCAAAGGTTGTGATCAACGAAGCGGTTGAGTTGGCGAAATCTTTCGGTGGTGACAGCAGCCCTCGCTTTGTCAATGGCGTACTGGGCGCAGCTTTGGATGAGACCCGCGGCAAGCAGTTCTAATGTCGTTACACACAAATTGTACTGTGCATGAACTTCATGATAGAAGGTGTGCCTGTTTTCCTCGGGCAGGACTGTTGGAGAACTTCCACCGGGATTACCTGGTAGATAGAGACCATGAATAGTATTTTTGGAATCGGCCCCCTAGAGCTCTTCTTTATAGCGATCATTGCATTGGTCATTTTGGGCCCGGAACGGTTGCCCGGCGTCATCCGTGAAGGCATGAAATATTACCGCACGCTGCGCAACATGTCCGGCGATTTGACCTCACAGTTCAGCGAAGAACTGAAGGCTCTGGACGACATCAATCCTCAGAAGATCATGAACGAGATGATGCAGGATCTCGACATGGAGGAAGAGCGAAAGGCGCTGGCCGAACTAAACCCAAAGAAAATCCGCAAAGACATTGCCGATAGCATGAATCCGCTGAAGACGACGGCCAAGAAACCCGCCGTTGCGTCAACTGCTAAAGCGGATGCCGCGGCCGCTAGCGCGGCGGCCGCCGCGGTTACTGTTGCCGTCGCAGATGCAGATGATGCCGCGACGCCGGAACCTGCCCAGTCACCGGTTGAAGATACTGCTGAAGAAACTGCGGAAGATACCAACGTCGCGACTCCCCCAGTGAATGAGAAAGATGACAGCAGTGATGCCCCAGTAGACGCCACTGTGGAAGACAAACCCGCTCCTGCGGTTTTGACGACGGCCGAGATACTGGCCAGATCACAGCCAAAAAAGATGTCTTCCAGCCCGTATGCTAAGTCATCGAAAAAAGCGGCCAAAGGGGACACAGCATCGTCCACCGCTTCCGCCGCTTCGAGTTCACCGGAGTCGAAGACCGCAGATTTGAATAGTCAGGATTTGGATGAACCTGAGGTGGAGAACCGGATCGCCCCCGACAAACTTGCCGCAAATCTCGATACTGCTACGCCCGCCGAGCAGACCGATCCGGCCGCAGTCTCCGCCAATGGAAGCCCCGAAGAAATCCACGAAGAAACCCGCGACAGCGTGGAGGACGGTGCGTGAGCCAGAACACCACGGCTGCTGAACCACTGGAGCCCATCGAAGAAGAACAGATGACGCTCATGGAGCACCTGATTGAGTTGCGATATCGACTCATGTGGGTGGCCGGCGCACTGGTCGTGGGCACTTTGTTCTCGATGATTTTTGTGGCGCCGATCTTGCGTATCATCACCCAGCCGTTGACCGAATTGGGCGCTGAAACCATTGCCATTGGCCCGACGGACACCATCGCCATCTTCTTCAAGGTCAGCTTCACCATGGGCGCAGCCTTGGCCATGCCGGTGATTGTCTACCACATTATTGGCTTTGTGTCGCCGGGTCTTTATCCCAACGAGAAGCGTTGGCTCCTCATCAGTCTGCCCGGCATCATGCTCCTCTTTATCATTGGCGCGGCCTTTGCCTATTTCATTTTGGTCCCGGTGGCCGTCGGCTTTCTGCAAGGTTTTCTGGGCGACATCATCCGCCAGGAATGGACCATCGATCGCTACGTCGGTTTTGTGACGCGTATCGTCTTCTGGATCGGCGTGGCTTTCCAGACGCCGCTGATCGTCGCTTTCCTGGCGCGTACCGGCGTGGTCAGCGGGCCGAAACTGTTGGGCTTCTGGCGACAATCGATCGTTATCATTGCCATCGCCGCTGCCGCCATTACGCCGACCATCGATCCCGTCAACATGACAATTGTGATGTTACCGCTCATTTCGCTCTATCTGATCAGCGTCGGTCTGGCCTATGCTCTCTACAAGCCGCGTGAAGTACGCGATTTCTCGGAGTCATTCATTCCTGACAAGTACAAGGATGATGAATAGGCTATCAGCCTGCTTGGCAGTGATAGCAACAATTTTTTCGTAAGCGTGCACAGAGGTCTGGCTATGGGTAGTATAGCCAGACCTCTTTTTCGGGAAGGTCTTTCGCAAGGTTTTGGTGGATTGTGGCAGATCGATTTGAGTTGATCGCACGCAAACAGGAGATCCAGCGGCAGATCGTGCGCACACGGCGCGAATTGGAACGGGAACAGCATTCCGCCACTGCCAAGCCGAACCAGAAGCGCATTGAGAAACTCCAGACCGAACTCGAACGGCTGATGGCCCAAGAGTACAACCTGCGCCTGGCCATTGATCGCAGCGGCTGATCTGAAGCTTGCCCCGGAGCCTGCTACATGCAAAGACGTTTCGATGCGATTGTTCTGGCCGGAGCCGGTCGCGACACGCTTGATCCCCTTGCGCAACAATACGGCGTATTCAACAAGGCGCTGGTTGAAATCGGCCAACACCCGATGGTCTGGTATGTGCTCAACGCCTTGGCGCGTAGCCGTTCCGTCGGGCGGATCGTTCTGGTTGGACTGAGTGTTGATGATGCGGTTGAGGCCGGCGTCGTCGATGGAATCGCACTCGAAAGACCGATCCACTACCTCCCGGAACAAGGGAGTCTGCTTGCCAATCTGTCCGGCGCATTCCAGACCCTCGCCCAATGGCAGGCTCACGATTCCCACATCCTGGTCCTCGCATCCGACACACCTTTGCTCACCGCTGAGATGATCGATCTGGTTCCTCGACCATTGTGGCGTTGGCGACGGAGCGTGGTCTGAGCAAACACACAAAGACGTCTATTGGGGCATTGTCGAGCGAAGCGTGATGGAAGCCTCGTTCCCCGAGGCAAAGCGTACCTACATGCGTCTGACTGAAGGCCAATTTTGCAGCGGCGACATCTTCCTTGGTCGCATCGAGGCGGCGCTGAATGCCCACGGTCCAGTCCAGGAAGCGCTGAACAAGCGCAAAAACGTGCTGCGCCAGGTGCGGTTGCTCGGTTTCGGCAATCTGGTGAAGTATTTGCTCCGTCGATTGAGTTTGAGCGATGTGCTTGAGGTCGCCCAGCGCCTTACCGGCATGGAGGGAGCGCCGGTTCTGCTGCCCTTTGCGGAGATGGGCATGGATGTGGACAAGCCGCACCAACTGGAGCAGGTTCGGTCGTACATGCGAGAGCGCCCGCATGTCTAGCAGGCTGACCAATGGGATCAGGACCTACGACCACTACAATTCTGCCAACGGAATGGTCTAAGCTAATACAATCAGCAGCGGGATCGCTGCGCTACGGCTGCACGGGCGGCCCGCCACCGCCAAATGATGACATTGATAATTCAACGCCGATCACGCCGCTGCCATATACGACTGCTCAGGATACAACGTATGCAACCATCGCCGGAGATGATCCCATATTCCCATGCGGCAGTAGTGATACGGGTTCTGAAACGGTCTGGTATGCGATCACGCCGGCGGTGAGTGGCGTATTTCATGCAGATACCTTTGGCAGTGGCTATGACACAATGTTGGCCCTATGGACGGGAACACGGGGCGGCCTCACGAATGTTGCATGCAATGACGATGCCGGCGGAACTGTTCAGTCCGAGGTTAACGTAGGCGTGCAGGCCGGGGTTCACTATTATTTGGAAGTCGCAGGATACGCCGCCGCCTTCGCCCCTGTACAGAAGCCCAATGCGGCTGATGGATTGCTTGCGGGCGGGACGCTTAACCTAGCCGTTGACGTTGCCGTTGGACCTCAACTCCTAATTCCGAGTGGCGTGCCGGGTTATGGGGGGGGATGGAACCTATCCCCCAGATGCACATGGCGGCACCTTTGCCGGCACGATAGGCTGTGATTCCAATCAGGATAATGTCATCGACGCAGCCGATATCACCTGCACTGTGTTGACCATCTTCGGCATCCCGTGCGGGGACAACCTTGACAGCAGCGTCTGAGTCGATGCCCGCGGAACTGAGCATGCCCGAAGGTTTGTCGCTGGAGGGTGAGGTGGACGTGCCAGTTGTGTTGACAGGTAACGGTCATGCAATCTCCGCGGCGGTCTTCTCTGTCGAATACGATATAGCATGGCTGCAACTAGATGGCAGCGACGCTGACGGTGACGCCATTGCTGATGCCGTGATCCTCAATGTGCCGCCGCAGTTTTCCGCCTATGTTGCTGTCGATGAAACTGCCGGCGTGGTCGATATTATGGTGGCCGATCTGACTCCGCCGCTGTCCACGCTGAATGACGGAACATTGGCGACGCTGCAATTCAACGAACCCAATGATACAGATAAGTGTGCCGGGCACCACGACCGACGGTTCGGTAAGTACAATAGTGCTTGCCGTGACCATCGGGTATGTCTCCTCCAGTCGTGATGGGACATCAGTCGACTTCGTCTGGCAGACGGCCACGGAAACGGGCAACGCCGGCTTCAACATTCTGGTGGAAGACGGGGACAGACTGACGCAACTCAATGACGAGATAATCGCCTCCAAGGTGATTGACTCCGTCTCGTCGACTGACTACAGCTATACGGCGGTAACAGACGCTGTGGTGTTCTACATTGAGGAAGTAAATGTCAACGGCCAACGGACGTTAGGTCCTCCCTTCTTTGTGGGCGAGACCTACGGTAGCAACAGCCAGGTGGATGTTACAGATGAGCATACTGTCTGGTTGCCGTTCATCACTCGTTAAAGCCTATCCCGGGACATAGTGATCCCATCAGTTCGAGATGTTCCTTGCGATAAGCGCGTAAGGCCCCTCGATGAGATGGTAATAGTCTCGACCACTAAACCGGCGACCTGGGTACCCAGGTCGCCGGTTTGATCGAAGTTGAGCACACACCGCAAGGTATCAATCATTGGCAACGGTAGGCCGTGCTTGCAAATAGACCACGCGTCCACGCCAGTCAACAATCTGCCCGCTCAGTTGACGCTCAAACAGCGCTTGAACCTCAGCCACTTCCGCCGCCGAAAGCCGCTTCTCCAATCGCTGCATGTAGCTCGGTCGATCGTTCTGCGATGGCGAGAACCATCTCGCCATCATGCCGGCGGTGATCTGTACCTGGCTGACCTCGTTGACCAACTGGGTCTCGACGCTCAGGCCGGCGGCCGAAAAAGCGGCAACCAGATCGTCAACGTCCCAGTTGGTCAACGGATCGTCCTCAGACGCGTAGATGGCTTCCTCCGCATCGCGAACTTTTTCCACCAAGCCGGCGTCAACATTCGTCCAATCGATCAGCGCATAGAGCCGCTGTGTCTGGCGCGGGATGCGTTCGCCCAGACTGATGATGCCCTGGGGGCTTAGCCGGCCAGCCAGCAATGTGATCGCGCCCGCCTTGTCGGCCAAGTCGAGCAGAGCGTTGTAGCCGAGGATGGCGTCGAAGTGAAGGTCCGGCTCGGCGTGCAAGAGATCGGGCAATTGGGCCGGCGCGCCCGTGAGGATGATCGGTCGCTCGATCTCGTCCAGATCGTGTGGCCTGCTGTTGGAGGGCTTCTGCATCTCGCTCGTTGCGCGCCAGTGCATAAACGCCGCCTTCGGGGACACGGCGCAACGCCTCCCAGGTCAGCAGACCGCTGCTCGCCTTCAGATCAAGCACCAGGCTGTGGCGGGCAAGCTTGGCGGAGTCCAACACGCGATCACGCAGTTCGGCGAGCCGTTCGCCCACGCTGGAGACGGTCCGCTGCAGCCAGCGGTCGCGGGCGGGGTCGTCGGGCGAAAAGGTGAACATCTCGACGAAGTCGCCCTCGGACTCGATCATGGCGGCCAACTGGGCCTCACGCCGTCGCGCCACCTGCTCGCGAATTTTGGACTCGTAGCCCTGATCGGACGGCTGGTAGAAGACCTTGCCCTGCAACGACGTGGGCAAATATTGCTGGGCGACCCAATGATCGCGGTAGGCGTGGGGATAGAGATAGCCTTCGCCGTGGCCGAAGCCCTCCTTGTCCCGGTTGGCGTCGCGCAGATGGTTGGGCACGCCGCTGTCGGTCTCCTGCTCGACCATGCTCAGGGCGTCGAAGAGGGCAAAGGCTGAGTTCGATTTGGGCGCGGTGGCCAGATAGAGCGCGGCCTGGGAGAGCGGGAAGCGGCCTTCCGGCATGCCCACCCATTCGAAGGCCTGAGCGCAGGCCGAGACGACCTGCATGGCGTTGGGATCGGCCATGCCGATGTCTTCGCCGGCGAAGATGAACATGCGCCGGAAGAGAAAGCGCGGACTCTCGCCCGCGTAGATCATCTTGGCCATCCAATACATGGCCGCGTCCGGATCGCTGCCGCGCAGGCTCTTGATGAAGGCGCTGATGGTGTCGAAATGGTAGTCGCCCTCTTTGTCGTAGAGTACAGCACGCCGCTGGATGGACTCTTCGGCGATGGCGAGGGTTATATGAATAGAAGACCGAAGATCAAAGAGCGAAGAGCCATCGTCGCTCGCATCAAAGCCAGTTCTTTGATCTTCGATCTTTGGTCCTTGATCTTCAGGACCTGTCGTCTCGACCGCCAATTCCAACGCATTCAACACGCCGCGCGCATCGCCGCCGGCGACGTCGATCAGATGGTCGAAGGCGTCGTCGTCGATGATGACGTTGAGTTTACCGTAGCCGCGGTCCGGGTCGGCCAGGGCCTGCAAGATGATCTGGCGCAGATGCTCGCGGGTCAGCGGCAACAGTTGAAAGATGCGGCTGCGGCTGACCAGGGCTTTGTTGACCTCGAAGTAGGGGTTCTCGGTGGTGGCGCCGATGAAGATGACGGTGCCGTTCTCGACCCACGGCAGCAGCGCGTCCTGTTGCGCTTTGTTGAAGCGGTGGACCTCGTCGACGAAGAGGGTGGTGCGCTGGCTGTAGTGTTTGGCCCGTTCCTGCGCCTCGGCCACCGACTCGCGGATCTCTTTGACGCCCGACAGCACGGCGTTCAGAGCGATGAAATGGGCCCGCGTCGTGTTGGCGATGACGCGCGCCAGCGTGGTTTTGCCGGTGCCGGGCGGGCCGTAGAAGATCAGGCTGCCCAGTTGATCGGCCTGGATCGAGCGTCGCAGCAGACGCCCCGGCCCGATGATGTGCTCCTGACCCACGAACTCGTCCAGCGTGCGCGGACGCATGCGCGCGGCAAGCGGCGCTTCGTTCTTCAGCCGTTCCTGATGGGCGTGGTCGAAAAGGTCCATGGTGGTTGGTGATCGGGGATTCGGGATTGGGGATTAGGAGTCCAGCATCTTGCCTTCCCGATCACCAATCCCCAGTTCCCAATCACCATTCTCCTACCTCTATCTCTGCTACGACGGGGCGATGGTCCGATGCTTCGGCGCCGGCGGGTTCCCGCCAGATCTGGCAGTCGGTGACGTGGGGGACGAGCGGCTGGCTGGCGAAGATGTAGTCGATGCGGATGGGCTGATCGGTGGCCGGGATGTAGCTGTCGTGGGCCGGCAGGCCGAAGAGGCTGTAGGTGTCGGTGTAGCCCGCCTTCAACATCTGCGCCACGACGCGAGGACCCTTCTCGCCGCCGCCCAGGTTGCTGCCCTTGGGGTGGTGCGATAGGTCGACCAGTTTCTGCTCGCGGCCTTGAAAATCCCAGAGGCTGATGGCGTTAAAATCGCCCATGACTACGTGGGGCCGGTTGCGATCACGCACGGTCCAGGCGCGCACGGAGCGCAGTTGGATCAGGCGCACTTCCTCTTCGCTGTAGCCGAGATGGGTCTGGTAGACGGTGAAGGTGCGACCATTGGGCAGTGCAATGCGCGCCTCCAGCAGGCCGCGCTGCTCCTTGCCCTCCACCGCAGTCAAGTGGTGGCCGGCGCCGGCAATGATAGGCCAGCGGCTCAGGACCGCATTGCCGTATGCGCCGGCAGGCATGTCATCCTGGGCGGGCCAGCGCAGGCAGGGGCCAAAGATGAACGTCATGCCCAGCCGCTGGGCCAGCGCTTCCAATGCAGGCCCGGCGCTGCCATCAATGACGCGCGGGTGAAACACCTCGTTGAGGCCAACGATGTCAGGCTGCACGGCAGCAATGACATCCCCCACTGCACTCAGATTTGGCCGGTCGTCCATGGTCCGCCAGCCGCGGATGTTGTATGTCATAATTTTCATGATTGGATTGTATGTGAGGGACTGGTACGCTGTCAATGATGCGAGGGGCGAGGGGCGAGGGGCGAGGGGCGAGGGGCGACCTGTATAGATGCGGACGCTTTTGGTACAATGACGCCATGAAGACACACATTCTCTCTGTGGATGACGATGCGTTGATGCGGCGTAGCCTGGCGTTCAGCCTGGAACAGGCCGGATACCGCGTGAGTTCGGCCGCTTCGGGCGAAGAGGCGCTGGCGATTGCCGCCCAAGATCCGCCCGACCTGATGCTGTTGGACATTGGTCTGCCGGGCATGGATGGTCTGGAAGTGCTGCGACAGTTGCGCCAGGAGCAGGACATCCCGGTCATCTTCCTGACCGCCAGGCGCCGTGAACTGGAACAGGTGCTCGGTCTGGAACTGGGCGCGGACGATTACGTGACCAAGCCCTTCGACACCGATGTGCTGCTGGCGCGTATCCGCGCCGTGTTGCGTCGCGCCCAGCAACGAGCACCGTCGCAGCCCGTCGACACGAATCGCCTGACCGTCGGCGATCTGACCATCGACACCGCCGCCCACAGCGTCATGGCCGATGGGGTGGCCATCGATCTGTCGCGCCGAGAGTTTGATCTGCTGTATGCGCTGACACAGGAGGCCGGCAACGTGTTGACCGCTGATGATCTGCTTGCCCGGGTCTGGGGGCCGGAGTTTGTGGGCGAACCTCAGGTGCTCTACGTCCATATGCGGCGGCTTCGCGAGAAACTGGAAGAAGATCCAAACAAGCCCTCGCGCCTGGTCACCGTGCGCAGCGTCGGCTATAAGCTTGTTGTCCATGAACCCTGAGACCATCTGTGTTGATCTGTGGTTTCTTGCTGCTCTATTCTCGAAGCCCCCACACCGGAGTATCCAATGCGAACACTTCGTGGTCGCCTGATCGCCAGCCATATCCTCCCAGTCCTGGTTATCACGCCGTTGATCGGTCTGGCGATCTACGCGGTCTGGCTCACCCAGGGCACGCTCTCCACCATCCAGGGCTCACTGGATCAGGAAGCGGCACGGCTGGCCGATCAAGCCCAGACCCTGGCCGCCATCACAGGCCAGGTTGAGTCGATCTGGAGCGACCCGGCCGCGGCCCAGGAGTTCTTGGCCAACGCCAACCTACGACTGACCACACTGACCATGCTAGATGCCGATGGGCGAATTCTGGCCTCCAGCGAGGAACTCAATGCCGACCGCATCGGCGAACAACTGGCGCAGGAGGGCGTGGCCGCGATCCTTGCCGGCCAGAGCACCCTGGAGATCCAGGTGCGCAACAGTGAGCAGGCCGCCGAACTGACCGACTTCCTTGTCCCCGTCTTTGACGTCGAGAACCGGCTGAGCGGCGTTCTGCTGCTCACCGAAGAGGTGGACACGGCCCAACAACGATTGGCCGAGCTTGCCTGGCTGCTGCTGATCGTCGTGATCGTGCTGTTGGTTCTGGCTGTGCTGCTCGGCCTGTGGCTGGCGCTGCGTATCGAACGATCGCTCAAGCAGGTCACGGAGACGGTCTATGCCATCGCCGGCGGCGAGCGGCCCGATTCGCTGCCCGACCAGGAGATCGTGGAGATCGACGCCATCTATCACGCGGTCAACACGCTGGTGGCTCGCTTGCAGACCTTGGAGGACGCCCGGCGTCGCCTGCTGGCCAATCTGGTCCACGAACTGGGCCGGCCGCTCGGTTCGCTGCGCGCGGCCGCCGATGCACTGCGCCACGGCGCCTACGCCGACCCCGAACTGCGCGATGAACTGCTCATCGGCATGGACGACCAGATTGCGCGTATGCAACCGCTTCTGGAGGATCTGACCCGTCTGCACGGCCAGGTGCTCGGTCCGCTGGAACTTGAGCGGGAGCCGACGCCGCTCAGCCAGTGGCTGCCTCAGATGATGACGTTGTGGCGACATGCTGCGGGCGAGAAAGGGCTCATCTGGCGTGCCGATATACCGCTGGATCTGCCGTCTGTGCCCATCGACACCGATCAGGTGGGGCGGGCGCTGGGCAATCTGTTCAGCAACGCGGTGAAATACACGCCCGAGGGCGGCACGGTTTTGGTCGAGGCGGGCGTCACAGGTGCGTCATCCGACGGGCCGGGCGCCTGCTGGATCCGAGTCAGCGACACCGGGCCGGGCATCCCGGCCGACGAGCAAACTCTGATTTTCGAGCCGTTCCAGCGCGGGCAAGCCGACCGGCGCTTCCCACAGGGCATGGGATTGGGGCTGTCGATTGCCCAAGACATTGTTGTCGCCCACGGAGGCCGCATCGATCTGGAGAGCAGTCAGGGTTTGGGCAGCCGCTTCACGGTGACGATTCCGCTTTCGGGGCCGCCACACCTGGCGTCACTGTAATAGTTGTTCAAACAGTTGCTGGGTGGACGGCAGCGGCGACACGCCCAATTCGTCATCCAGCAGCGTGACCAGTTGTTGGTATTGACGAACGACGCCGGCCCGGTCGCCTTGTGCAGCCAAGTAACGCATGGCCGTGCAATGGCTTTCCTCGTGCAGCGGATCGATCACAAGCGAGCGGCAGAGCAATTCGTACGCTCCCTCAAAATCGCCGCCGGCTGACCGGTGCGCAGCCAGACTACGCAGGGTAAACAGGTAGGCTTCAGCCAGGCGACGTCGCTCTGGCGTGGCCCAATCCGTGTAAGGATAACTGCTCAGATATTCGCCTCTGTAGAGATCCAGCGCTTGTGCATAGAAGTCGGCGGCTTGTTCCGGGGACGCCACACGCGCCTTGGCCAACAGTGCATCGAAGTCATCCACGTCCACCTGAAATCGCGCCGTGTCAAACCAATATCGGCCATCCTCGACCAGAATGAATTTGGTGGATTGACCCTCCCCGCGCAGCGCGTTGCGCAGACGGGACAACGCCGTGTGAAAGGCCGTTTTGCCGCGCCCGGCCCTGCCCGCCCAGACCTCGTCCAGCACACGATCAACCGTGATGCGTTCGTGGCGATAGGTGACAAAGTAGGCCAACAGCTCACGCGCCTTGGCCGACACCCAACGGGCCTGAGTCACCTCGGCTTCATCAACGAAGACGCGGAACTCACCCAATGATTGGATGCGAACAGTGGTCCGATCCGGCTGTACTGCGACGAGATTCGATCTGTTTGCTCCCTGATTGGCAATCGCCTGGGTGACCCATGGGCTGTGAACGCCGGCTTCCAGCAATGCCCGGCAGACGACATCGGCCATTCTTCCCTGATCGAGATAGAGCTGCGAGGCGCCGGTCGGCTCCAGCAGATCAAGCGACTGCTTCGCCATCTCTATGCCTTCTTGGCGTCGTCCTTGTTCCAGCGCGATGTAGGCCAGACCGAAGTGAACCATGCCCAGGGGGATGCGGAATTGCCGGCGCTGACCCACCTCCAGCAGGCTCATGAACAGCATCTCGGCCTGGTCCAACTGGCCGGATTCGAGCAGGATGTCGGCCAACACGCTGCGGCATACGTACATCTCGTAGGTGTGCGGATTGGCGGCGCGCGACCAGAGCGCGCTCTCCGCCAGTTGGCGGGCCTCATCCGACCGTCCCTGCTGGTGCAGATTGAAGGCCAGAAAGCCTGTCGCCATCACCTGCGCATAGGTCTCCAGGCCGAGTCCCTGGGCCAACTCGACCGACTGGCGCAGGCAGCTTTCGGCGCGGGCCATTTCGCCTCTTCGGGTCAGAACGTTGCCCAGCACGGCGTAGGCAGAAGGCAACAACTCTTTGATCTGCAAGGATTGGGCAATCTCCAACCCGCGTTCAGCACAGGAGAGGGCAGTTTCCAGATCTCGCCAATCGAGATAGGGTGTGGCCATGATAATGTGGGCTTCGGCGGCGGTAGGCGAGAGTTGGGCAGGAGCGGCCTGCCCCGCCGCATCCAGCGCGGCTTTGCAATAGCGCACGCTAGCTTCCGGATCCCCATGCCACCAGCAGATCTGGCCCAGCGAGCAGAGAATCGATGCGCGTTTGCGCGGCGTGACGGCTTCACCCGCCAACCGCACCTCATCGATTGCCGCTTCGGCCAGAGCGCGCCCCTGATCCATGCCGGCCAGAAATCCTTCACTCTTGGCCAGCGCGATGAGCGCACCGGCGCGAGCGGCATGATCGTCTGTCGGGGCCGATGCCAGCGCTTGTGCTGCAAGGTTTTTGGCCCGCCGGTAGTCGCCCTGCGATCGGGCAATCTCAGCCAGTCGCGTCTGCACAAGGCAGACGCCCGCCCCGTCATCCGCCCGCTCCAGCAACATCTGTGCGTCTTCATAGCAACCAATGGCCGAGCCGCCCTGCCCCATTCTCGTCAGAGCGTCGCCGCGGTAGACCAGCAACATCGGAAACTCACGCTGCACCGTTTCCGGGAGATCGTCCAGATAGCGCTGCAGCGCCTCGACCCGACCTTCCTCAATGTAGGACGGCGCCAATCGTACCAGGGTTCGCGCGGCCAATCGATGGGCGTGGCCGCGCAGGTAGTAGGTGACAGCCGCCTCCAACTCGCCTTTTCTCTCGTAAAACTCTGCCGCTCTGATGCAGAGTTGCTCCGCTCGCTCGGGCGTGTCACGGTGTAGCTTGCCCAGCAGAAAATCGCGGAAGAGCAGATGGTAACGGAACCACGCTCGGCTGTCATCGAGACAAACGACGAAGACATTGTCCTGTTCAAGGCTCTCCAGGATGGATTGCGCGTTTTCGATCTCCAGCAGCGCATTGCAGATGGACGCGTCCATCTGCTCAAGCAGGGCGGTATGGGTCAAGAAACGTTGCCGCGCCGGCGTCTGCCGGCGCAGGACCTCTTCGCTCAGGTATTCAAAGATGTAGCGATGCGCGCCGCTGAGGTCGGCGATAAAACGATCGATCTGGTCGGGTGATTTTCCGGCCAACGACGAGAGCGCGATCTGGAGGGTCGCGGCCCAGCCTTCGCTCTTGGCGCTGAGCAGTTGGGCGCTCTCCTCGGAGATCTCCGGCGCCTCGCGCGCCAGCCAATCGCACACTTCGTCATGGCTGAAGCGTAGATCGGCTGTGCGGATTTCGGCCAACATGCCGCGGGCTCGCAAACGGGCCAGCGCAAGCGGCGGATCGACACGCGTGGAAATCAATAGATGAAGCGAAGGCGGTGCGTTCTCCAGCAGATAGTCGACCAGGCCGTGGACGGCCGGATTCGCGATCAGGTGGTAGTCTTCCAGGATCAGGTACCAATCATCGGTTTTGGCCTCGGCCAGCTCGTTGATCAGCACAACGAGCACTCGTTCGGGTGCGGCAGCCTGTCCCGCGTCGGCGCTCTGAAGCAACGCGGTGGCTGCGCTGCCGAGCAGCGACGACGTCTGATCTTCGACGTCGGAATGGATGCGGCGCAACGCTTCGATCAGATAGCTGAGAAATATGGTGGGATCGCTGTCGTCGGCATCCAGTTGCACCCAGGCGCTGCGCATTTCGGCGGCTGACGTCAATTGGGACAGCAGCGTCGTCTTGCCGTAGCCGGGCGGCGCAGAGATGAGGATGAGGCGCTTGTCGAGGTCACGTTCGAGCCGTTCGACCAGGTGTGGCCGGGGCAAGGCGTGCCGGGGCTGCCGCTGGGCCAAAAACTTGGTGCTGAGCAGCGGGGAGATAGGGCTACGTGCGGCGGCCTGCTGATTGGATGACGTCATAGCAACGTTTTGAAGCTCTCGCCCTGGCTGGGCGGCTCGACGTTGAGCAGGTCGGCGATGGTCGCGGCCAGATCGGCGAACGTGGGACGAACGCCGACGCTGACGCCTGGACGGATCGACTCACCGGTCACCAGCAGCGGCACATACTCGCGGGTGTGATCGGTGCCGGCGAAGGTGGGGTCGTTGCCGTGGTCCGCGGTGATGACAAGGACATCGTCGGGGTTCAGCGCGGCCAACAGTTCGGGAATCCGCCGGTCGAAGTCGACCAGCGCGCCGGCATAGCCCTGGGGATTGTTGCGGTGCCCATATTTGGCGTCAAAATCGACCAGGTTGGTAAAGATCAGCCCCTTTTCCTGCCGTTCGCCCATCACCCTCAGCGTCTGATCCACGCCGTCCATGTCGTTGGCCGTGTGGACGGCGTCGGTGATGCCCTGGCCGGCGAAGATGTCCTCGATCTTGCCGACGGCATAGACCATCTGCCCCGCCTCTTTGAGTGCATCCAACAATGTGGGCTGCGGGTGGCAGCACGGAGAAATCACGACGATTGGCCGTGCGGGTGAATGCGCCGGGCGCGCCCACAAATGGCCGCGCGATCACCCGGCTCACCTCGTGCTCGCCGCGCAGGATGGCGCGGGCCGTTTCGCAAATTTCGTACAGTTCATCAAGCGGAATGACCTCTTCGTGGGCCGCGATCTGGAAGACGCTGTCGGCCGACGTGTAGACGATGGTCTTGCCGGTCGCCATCTGTTCAGCGCCCAATTCATCGAGGATGACGGTCCCCGAGGCCGGGACATTACCCAGCCAGCCGCGGCCTGTTTCCGCCTCATATTGGGCCATGACCTCGTCGGGGAAGCCGTTGGGATAGACCGGGAAGGGGCGGTGCATGTGGATGCCCATCAGCTCCCAATGGCCGGTCGTGGTGTCCTTGCCGGAGGAGACCTCGGCCATCTTGCCGTAGGCGGCAGCGGGGTGCGTCTGGGGCTTGACTCCGTCCAGAATGGCGATGTTGGCCAGTCCCAGGGTCTCCAGATTGGGCAGATGCAGCCCGCCGACGGCTTGCGCAATGTTGCCCAACGTGTGGCTGCCGACATCGCCGTAGGCCGCGGCATCCGGCGCTTCGCCGATGCCGACGCTGTCCAGAACGATAACGATGACTCGCTGAATCTCCATAGTTTTCCCTCCAATCAAACTGCGGTTTCCAGGGCGATTTCGATCATGGTATGCAGGGCGGTCTCACGATCAACGGATGAGATGGCTTCATCGCGCACCAGGCTGTCGCTGACGGTGAGGATCGAGAGTGCTTTGACGCCGAATTTGGCCGCCAGCGTGTAGAGCGCAGCCGACTCCATCTCGACGGCCAGCACGCCGTAGTCGGCCCAAAGCCGCCACCCATCCGGATCGTCTCCGTAAAATGTGTCGCTGGTCAGGATGTTGCCGACTGCGACGTCGATCCCCTTGGCCAGCGCAATGTCGTACGCCTTCTTCAGCAGGCCAAAGTCGGCGACCGGGGCGAAATCCATGCCGTTGAAGCGCAGCCGATTGACGTGCGAGTCGGTCGACGCGGCCTGGGCCAGGATCACGTCCATCAGCTTCAGGTCCGGCTGAAATGCGCCGCAAGAGCCGATGCGGATCAGATTCTTGGCGCCGTATTCGTTGATCAGTTCATGCACGTAGATGGAGGTCGACGGCACGCCCATGCCCGTGCCTTGGACGGAAACCCGCTTGCCCTTGTAGTCGCCGGTAAAGCCATACATCCCGCGCACGTCATTGTGCTGACGCGCATTGTCCAAGAAGTTGTCGGCAATAAATTTCGCGCGCAGCGGATCACCAGGCAAGAGGACCGTTTCCGCGATCTCCCCTACCTGGGCATTCAGATGAACTGTCATAGTTGACTCCCTTGTGCTGGTGTGTGTCCCGCTCATCGCTGGATGATATCAATTCTTGGGTATATCGTAACGGCTAATCAATGCTCTGTCCACCCTGTTTCATCCGACATTTGTCAGACTGTCATTTTTCCGGCTGTGCATGCCGCGGCCTGTTCTGCAAACGATTTGCAAACTCACCGTGATACCCTGTCCTGGTTGCACCTACGCTGTGCGCACATCGCCCACCCCTCACGGGCACGACCGACATTTTTGAATCAACGATTGCCCACATCAACTGCGCTCGATCTTCAAAACTATCACAAAGGAGAGCAAGCATGAACCGCAAATGGACTCTTGTCATTCTGCTGCTGCTGATCGGCCTGATCTTCTCAGGCTGTGCGGCTCCGACCGCCGACGCGCCGGCATCCGGCGAATCTATGGACGCTGAAGCGGCTGCCGACAGCGGCACGCCCAACGTGCTCAAGGTCGCCACGACGGCCAACATCACGACCTGGGACCCGGTCAAGTCGTTCTCGACCGAGGCGCTCTACATGGCCAACCTCTACGAGCAACTGCTGCGCATCAACCCGCCGGACGCCGAGGAGCGCTTCACGCCGCTGCTGGCCGAAAGCTGGGAAGCCAGCGACGACGGTCTGACCTGGACCTTCAAGCTGCGCGAGGGCGTCACCTTCCACGACGGCGCGCCGATGAACGCCGATGCCGTCAAGAAATCCATCGATGCCGCATCCGAACGCGGCGGAGCGTCCTTCATCTGGGGGCCGCTGGACTCGATCGAGGTGATCGACGACCTGACCGTTCAGTTCAACCTGAGCTATGCCGCACCGCTGGACCTGATCGCATCCTCGCTCTACGGCGCCTGGATTGTCAGCCCCAACGCCATCGATGCCGCGGCCGAGGACGAGAATTACTTTGAGACCGGCATCGAAGCCGGCACCGGCCCCTACATGCTCGAATCCTACACGCCTGACCAGGAAGTGCTGCTCACCCGCTACGATGACTACTGGGGCGGCTGGGATGACATCAACCACTACGACAAGGTGCTCAACCTGATCGTGCCCGAGGCCGTACAGCAGCAGCAGATGCTGGAAGGCGGCGAGGTCGATCTGGCGCTGCGTATTCCCCAGGAAAACTATGGCGACTTTGCCGATGCCGAGGGCTACACGCTTGAGGTCGAGCCCTCCTATTTCAACTACGTCGGCTTCTTCAACACCCTGCGCGAGCCGCTGGACAATCCGCTGGTCCGCCAGGCGCTCTCCTATGCCATCCCCTACCAGGATATCATCGATGTGAGCACCCTGGGCTACGGCACCCAGAGCCGCGGCGCAGTGCCCGCCGGCGTCTGGCCCTACTCGGACAATGTCGCGCAATACACCCAGGATCTGGACAAGGCCAAGGAACTGCTGGCCGAAGCCGGCTACCCGGACGGCGGCTTTGATCTGCGCCTGACCTACGCGGCCGAGAACCAGATCGAAGAACGCTTTGCACCGTTGATCAAGGACGCCTTCTCAGATATCGGCGTCAATGTCGACATCGAGGCCATCCTCTTCAGCCAGCAGTGGGAAGAGGCCAAATCGGACCCGGCCAACGCCCAGGATATGTTCCTGCTGCTCTACTGGCCGACCTACAGCGATGCCGGCACCGACAACCTGTGGTCCATGTTCCACAGCAGCGAGGCCCCCTTCTTCAACCTGAGCTACTGGGCCAACGAAGAGTTCGACGCCCTCATCGACGAAGCTGCCGCGTTGACCGTCACCGATCCGGAACAGGCCCAAGCGCTCTACGATCAGGCCCAGAACCTGATGGTCGAGGAAGCGCCCGGTCTCTTCTTCTTCGACACCCAGCAACCCTACGTCGTGCCCGATCACGTGTCCGGCTTCGACTACAACCTGAACTATCCGTTCGCGACCTTCTACTATCCGCTGCACGAGACGGAATAGTTGATTAGGTGCTTGGTTGACTGGCGTACGCCAGTCAACCAAGCAATCCCTTGCTATGCACCGACTCGAATTTGTCATTCGCCGTATCGTCACGTCTGCTCTTCGTGCTTGTCGGCGTCTCCTTCATCACGTTTTTCCTGGCGCGCGTCGTGCCGTCCAATGCGGCTGCGCTCTACATCGGACCGCGGGCGCGGCCCGAGGAGATCGAACGTGTGGCCGAGCAGCTCGGGCTGAACCGTCCGCTGCCCGTCCAATATGCGGTCTACATGCGTGATGTGATGCAAGGCGATCTGGGGCACGTCGATCGGCACCAAACGTCCGGTCCTGCAGGAACTGGCCCAGCGTCTGCCCGCCACGCTGGAACTGATCTTTGCCGCCATGCTGATCGCCATCATCGTCGGCATCTCGCTGGGGGTGATCAGCGCCCATCGACAGGGGCGCCCGGTCGACTACTTCGTGCGCGTCGTGTCGATCATCGGCGTCTCGCTGCCGGCCTTCTGGCTGGGCCTGCTCCTGCAGATTCTCTTCTTTCGCAACCTGGACATCATGCCGCTGGCCGGACGATTCGACAACGACCTGCGTTTCAGCAGCCCGGTCGCCGACATCAGCGGTTTTCTGCTCTTCGATTCGGCCATCACAGGCAATTGGGTAGCGTTGGTGGATGTCTCCTGGCATCTGATTCTGCCGGCCATCACCCTGGCTGCCTATCCAATGGGGTTGATCGCGCGCATGACGCGCGGGACCATGTTGGAGGTGCTGAGCCAGGACTACATTCGCACGGCCCAGGCCTACGGACTGCGTGAGCGCTTCATCGTCTATGTCTATGCACTCAAGAATGCACTTGGCCCGACGCTGACGGTCATCGGGTTGACCATGGCCGTCGCGCTGACCGGCACCTTTTTTGTCGAGATCATCTTCAACTGGCCGGGGCTGGGCCAATTCGCCGTGCGGTCGCTGCTCAGCCTGGACTACCCTGCCATCATGGGGATCACGCTCTTCGGGGCCATCATCTACGTGGTTGTCAACCTGATCGTCGATCTGCTTCAGGCATGGATCGACCCACGCATCAGTTTGTGAGAATGTAATTCATGACCATTTCGTCGACCGCCGAACCCAGCGAAACGCCTCAACTTCGCATGCGCTACTCCTCCCATGTGTGGAATGTGATCGTGCGCGATCCGCTGGCGTTGACCAGCACAATCATCATTCTGTTCTTCCTCTTCGTTGCCGTCTTCGCGCCCTATATCGCCCCCTATCCCGCCCAGGGCATGGGGCGTGCCGACCCGCAGTCCATCACGTTGCCGCCATCGCGGGCGCATCCGTTCGGCACCGACCATCTGGGGCGCGACGTGCTCAGCCGGGTGATCATGGGGTCGCGGCCGGCCATGGCAGTGCCGATTGGCGTGGTTGCCGTCGCCGTGCTTATCGGCGCACCGCTGGGCGCGCTGGCCGGCTACAAGGGCGGTTGGATCGACGAATTTATCATGCGCATCACCGACCTCTTTCTTGCCTTCCCATCGCTGCTCCTGGCCATGGCGATCACGGCAGCCATGGGACGCGGGCTGCGCAACGCCGCTATCGCGCTGATCATCTCCTGGTGGCCGTGGTATACGCGGCTGGCGCGCGGGCTCGCCATCAGCCTGCGCGAGCGCTACTTCGTCGAGGCGGCGCGTTCCATGGGCGTGCGCGACTCGGTCATCATCGCACGCCACATATTGCCCAACAGCCTGTCGCCGATTCTGGTGCAGATGAGCGTCGATCTGGGCACGGTCATCCTGGCCATGGGCGGGCTGGCCTTCATCGGCCTCGGCACCCAGCCGCCCTTTCCAGACTGGGGTCTGATGATCAGCGAAGGGCGCACGTCGATTCTCAAGCAGTGGTGGATCTCCACCTTCCCTGGGCTGGCCATCTTCATCGTTGTGCTGGCATTCAATTTGCTGGGCGACGTCCTGCGCGACATCTTCGACCCGAGGCAATACCAATGAGCGAACCATTGCTTGCCGTCGACGATCTACACATCGAATTTCAGACCGGCCAGGGGTCCCTGAAGGCGCTGAACGGCGTCAGTTTTGAAGTCCAGCCGGGCGAAATCTTCGGCCTCGTCGGCGAAACCGGCTGCGGCAAAACCATCACGGGGCTTTCCATTTTGGGGCTGTTGCCCGAGATCGCCACCATACCCACCGGTCAAGTCACCTTCGATGGCACGGACTTGCTGGCGCTGTCCGAAGACGAGATGCGTGACATCCGCGGCCAGCACATCGCCATGATCTTCCAGGATCCGTCGACTTCGTTGAACCCTGTCTTCACGGTCGGTTCGCAGATCGAGAAGGTGATCCGTGCCCACCTCGGATGTTTCCAAACGCGAGGCCAGTAATCGCGCGGCCGAGATGCTCGAAGCGGTCGGCCTGCCCGATGTGCAGCGCATCATGGACTCCTACCCGCACCAGCTTTCCGGCGGTATGAAGCAGCGCGCCATGATCGCGTTGGCGCTCTCCTGTCAGCCGTCGTTGCTCATCGCCGACGAACCGACTACGGCGCTGGACGTCACCATTCAGGCGCAGATTCTGCATCTGCTGCGCGACCTGCGCGAGGAGTTCGGCATCGCCGTGGTGCTGATCACCCATGATCTGGGCGTGGTCGCCCATACCTGCGACCGTATGGCCGTTCTCTATGCCGGCCGCGTGGCGGAGACCGGCCCGACATCGTCGATTTTCACCGCGCCCCGCCATCCCTACACCCGTGGCCTCATGCAGGCGTTGCCCCAACCTGAAACGCGAGGCCGGCCTTTGACCGCCATCGCCGGCAGTGTGCCTGCCAATCCGGGTGCAATGATCGGCTGTGCATTCGCCCCGCGCTGTGATTTTGTACTTGATCGTTGCCGCCAAGAGAAGCCGCCGCTGAGTTCAGTCGGCGGCCGGCAGTTCAGCGCCTGCTGGCTTGAGATCATGCCGGAATCTTCCGCCGAATCTGCCGAGGTTCAGCCGTGAACAGCGCCGAAGTTGTGCAAATCGACGATGTCGCGGCGGGCAGTGAGATGGGCGACCACGACAATGGCGCCTTCCTCCAAGTGCGCGACATCGCCAAGCATTTCCAGTTGCCCGGCGGTTGGCTGACTCGCGAGCGCAGCTACGTCTATGCCGTCGACGGGGTCAGTTTTGACGTCGAACGGGGCGAGGTACTGGGCATCGTCGGTGAGTCCGGATGCGGCAAGACAACGCTGGGTCGGCTATTGCTGCGCCTGATCGAGCCGACGTCCGGCGCGGTCCTCTTCGACGGACGCGATCTGACCTCCTTTTCCGGCCATGAACTGCGGGCGATGCGGCGGCAGATGCAGCTTGTCTTTCAATCTCCGGTAGGCTCGCTCAGCCCCCGGCTCAAGGTGCTGGACATCGTCGGCGAGCCGTTGCGCACCCACAACGTGGTCGACAAGGCCCATCTGCCGGAGCGGGTGGTGACGCTGCTGGAGCAGGTGGGGCTGGGCGCTCAACATCTGGATCGCTTCCCCCATGAGATGTCGGGCGGCCAATGCCAGCGCGTGGCCATTGCTCGGGCGCTGGCGCTGGAGCCGGCGTTCATCGTGCTTGACGAACCGACATCGGCGCTCGATGTTTCGGTGCAGGCCCAGATACTCAATCTGCTCGACGATCTGCGGCGCAGGCGCAACCTGACCTACATATTCATCTCCCACGATCTAGGCGTCGTGCAACATATCAGCGACCGCATCGGCGTTATGTATTTGGGCAAGCTGGTCGAACTGGGACCGAGCGATGCGATTTTCGATGATCCGTTGCACCCCTATACCCAAGCCCTTCTGGGCGCGATCCCGACCATCGAGTTTGCCACCCATCCGGATGAGAAGCACGAACTCGTGCTTCTCCAGGGCAATGTGCCCAGTCCCGCCAACCCGCCCAACGGCTGCCGTTTCCACACTCGCTGTCCATTGGCCGAGGCCATCTGCCGCCAAGATGAACCGTTGCTGCGACCAGTGCGTGAGGGACGTCTTGTCGCCTGTCACCTGGTTGACGACGAAATATCTACACAGGTTGCGATCTAGATGGACTGCGAATTCGGCGGATGAGGCGGATTTCCGCGGATAAAATCCGAATAAATCCGATCTTTTTCGCCTGATTCGCCTAATCCGCGATCTATCTGCGGCAGGCTGTACAGTCACCTAATTTCGAGGAAATATCGAGGTAGAAAACATGTCCAAACTCTTTGGAATCGCTGGTGTACAGATGTCCGTCATCCCACGCGATGCCCAGGCGACCGTAAAAAAGATGTACGATTCCGTTCACCAGATCAGCCTGAATTTTCCCTGGGTGGACATGATCATTTTCCATGAGTTGGCGGTGCCGGGGCTGGTGCAGTTTGTGCCCATGGAGCAGCCGGGAGACTGGAAAAAAGATGCCCAACCCATTCCCGGGCCGCTGAGCGACCAACTCTGCGAGATGGCGCGGCGTTTTCGCAAATGGCTGATTCCCGGTTCTATGTATGAGCTAGACGGGGATCTGCTCTACAACACATCGCTCGCCATCTCGCCCCAAGGTGAGATCGTCGCCAAATACCGCAAAATGTTCCCCTGGCTCCCCATCGAATCGGCCACCGAACCGGGTACCGAATTTTGTGTCTTCGATGTGCCCGATGTGGGCGCTTTTGGTCTTTGCATCTGCTACGATTCCTGGTTCCCCGAGACAGCGCGTACGTTGGCATGGATGGGCGCTGATGTCATCATCCACCCGACCATGACGCCAACATCAGATCGACAACTGGAACTGGTGCTCAATCAAGCCAACGCCATCTTCAACCAATGCTATTTCATCGACATCAACGGTGTCGGCCCTTGGGGCGGCGGGCGCTCCATGATTGTGGACCCGGACGGACGCGTGTTGCAGAAGGCCGGTGAACACGAGACCATCTTGACCGAGATCATCGACCTGGACAATGTGAAGAAGAGCCGTGAGTTCGGCAGTTTGGGCCTTTGCCAACTGTGGAAGCAGTTGAAGGATTCTCCCGCCCCGTTTCCCATCTACCAGAATGGCATTGGCTCGGGTAAAATCTATGAGGGTTTGGGGGCGTTAAAATTCCACCGAACGTTGACCGCCGATTGATCTGTGGATCATTCTTGACAAGAGACATGACAACTGTAGGGACAGATTCTAGACCCGTCCCTACAATCATATACATAGAGTAGCACTATTCAAGCCGTTCATAGACAAATTCTTTGACCGCGCCTGCTTCCATATCGGGGCGCATCCACATGCCGATGCCCTGCACATTCATAGCGTCATCGCGAATCTCGGCAATCACCAAGTCAATGGGCGGCTGAACGCACAACAATTCGTCGGCGGCGGCCATCAACGGCTCCCAATGCGTGGGGTCTGTTACACGTTGCTCGCTCCAACCGAGTTGTGCAGTGGCAAGTCCGTCATCGCTCGACAAGTGTGCAGTCAACCGATACTTCGGGTCTACTCTAGTCAATAGACGTGCTTGCGCATCCGACCACGTGCAGTACTCCAGAGTCTCTTGTTTCAGCGGCACGACTTGGAGAATTCGGCAATAGAATACCGTGAACGCTGCACTATTCAAAAGAAGAACGAGGCTGCTCGGCGCGCTTTGAATGAACAGCGGCAGCATCTGAGCCATCATGGCCCATAGGCTGTCGTTGATAACGTACGAACAATCCATCGCGCTCGTAATATCAATGCTTTGTTCCAAGCAAGCTTGCGTTGCCGCCTGGATCGGTGCGCTGGCTGCCGCACGAATCGGCGACATGATCACTTGGATCATAATCAGCGGGATAATGAGGATCGCAAACATGAGCAACGCGTAACGGAAAAAGCCGCCCAAGTTTTGCCGCAGCAGCGTGAACCCCCGCTTGATGCTCTCGCCAACGCCAAGATTCTCGATAACCAGTGCACGCATGACAAATGGGCCTAGTATCGCCAACACGATCATCATGGGTAGGAAACCACAGAACACGAGAGGGATCAAGAGCAGTAGCGGAGCAAAGGCGTTTCCCGATGCGACGGCGCCCGATGGGTCGGCGACCAACGATCCAATGAAGGAATTGAATACGCTGACGAGCGCAATAATAAAGACGAATGCAGGCACATGTAAGAGGATGAGAAATGTCAACAAGCGTTTCCAGTTGTCAAACTGTGAACGCAGACGCTCCCGAATCTTTGTACTTTCGCCGCCAACAGTTTTGGCGGCCACTGCCTGAATCAGCGCTGCTTGGAAAAAGATCGCCACAACCAGCGCGACCCAAGCTATCAAGGCCATCACATAGATGGAGCCGCTCACATGAGATGACGGCGATACGTTTCTTCGAAAAACTAGGAATACCAAGGGGCTGTAGGCAGCAGAACTAAAGGCGGTCAGAAGTGAGGCGACGAAGGCCAGGATCCAGTAATCAACGCTCGAACAGGAAATGCTCCAAGCTTCACGAACGACTGAGCGTGCGCGCATACCATATTCCTCTCTGTTGGGGGATGCCAGATTGTTTGATTTCCCTGCCTATATTATGTTGGTTACTCAATATATATCGTAAATGGTTAGCGAATCCTGCGCAACGTTCACAATCCTGCCATCGTGCATGCGATCATTTCGAGAAATTCTTCTTGGAAGACGATGCGCATGCATAATCTAATCGGGTTCTGGATCGATGCCGAAAAACCAATTGAAAGGATAATCCATGACCGATCATTGCTTTGAACACATTTCGCCTGTGTGGGGCCGTTCAGAAACCATCGTCGCAGATCACGGCGAGGGAGTCTACCTCTTCGATGTGGACGGACGACGTTACCTTGACTTCACCAGCGGCATCGGCGTGACCAACACCGGCCATGCCCACCCGCGTGTGGTGCAGGCCGTGCAGGAGCAGGCCGCGAAGATTCTGCACGCCCAGGTCAACATTGTCTATCACGAGCCGCTGATCCGGTTGACGGAGGAACTGAGCGCCATTGTGCCGCCCCAACTGGACGCCTTCTTCTTCAGCAACTCGGGCGCAGAGGCTGTGGAGGCCGCGGTCAAACTGGCGCGAGCAGCCACCGGCCGTCAGAACATCATCGTCTTTCAGGGATCGTTCCATGGCCGCACCCATGCCGCCATGGCCATGACGACTTCGAAGACCATCTATCGGGCCGGCTACCAGCCGTTGGTGCCGGGTATCTTTGTGGCCCCGTTCCCCAACGCCTATATGTATGGCTGGGACGAGGAGACCGCCGTTGATTTTGCCATCGATGAGCTGAAGCGGCTGCTGAAGACGCAGACCGCGCCCGGTGAGACTGCCGCCATGGTCATCGAGCCGGTACTGGGCGAAGGCGGCTATGTGCCCGCGCCTGACCGCTTCTTGCAGGCCGTGCGCCGTATCTGCGACGAGCATGGCATTTTGCTGGCGGCCGATGAAGTGCAGAGTGGCTTTGGCCGCACCGGAACCTGGTTTGCCATGGAGCATAGCGGTGTGACGCCGGATATTACGATCATGGCCAAGGGGATCGCCTCAGGTATGCCGCTCTCCGGCATCGCCGCCGGCCGGGCGCTGATGGACCGCTGGCCCGTTGGTTCCCATGGCGGCACCTACGGCGGCAATGCCGTCTCCTGCGCCGCGGCTGTGGCCACCATTCAAGTGCTGCGCGATGAGGGGCTGATTGAGAACTCGGCACGCATGGGCGAGATGCTGATGACCGGGCTACGCCACGTGCAGGAAGACTACTCGGCCATCGGTGATGTGCGCGGCCGTGGCCTGATGGTCGCCACCGAATTCACCACGCCCGACGGCCAACCATGGGGCGCGCGTGCGAAAGCCGTCGTCCACGCCTGCTACCAACGCGATCTGTTGCTGCTTTCCTGTGGATACGATGGTCAAGTCGTTCGTTGGATACCGCCGCTGGTTGTCAACGAAGCGCAGGTGCAGGAGGCGCTGACCATCTTCGCCGAGGCGCTGGCAGAGACGGAGTAACCATTGGTTGAAGTGGATCTCCAGGATTTCAGGGGGTTGACACGCCTGGGAGCGCCAAGCTCCGGCTTGGCAAGGCTGATCTTGTACCGCTGCATTTTTGCCGACCCGCCTAGCCCAACTAGAGCAAGGCTTCCGGCATCAATGCCGCGGTACAACAACGGTACAACGTGCTACATTAAACGCCCAGCGCCATGCCGTCCGCTCCGGGATCGGCCGCGCCGCTCAGTTCGTCCACTCTCCGGGTCGATCTCGATGGCGTGGACCAGGGCGAAGCCGCCGTGGCTCTGGGGCAGACGCCGGATGGGGTGACGTTTGCGCACTTCGGCGCAGACATATTCGGGGATGCGCAGGTGGCAGCGGATGTCGTTGACCTGGCAGTCGAAGCGGGGCGCGTGGACGGCCTCGGCGATGCCCATGCCGAAGTCGAGCACGTTGAGGATCACCTGCACGTTGGAGGTGATGATCTTGCTGGCGCCCGGCGAGCCGAGCACGAGCCGGGGCTTGCCCTCCTGATAGACGATGGTCGGGGCCATGCCCGTGCTGCGGCTCTTGCCCGGATCGATGGAGTTGGGGTGGCCGGGCAGCGGGTAGAAGTTGATCATCGAATTGTTGTACATAAAGCCCAGCCCCGGCGTGATCACGCCGGACGACGTCGCCCAGCGAGTGGGTCAGCGAGACGCAGTTGCCGGCCTCGTCGACCACGGTGACGTGGGTCGTGTGGGGCGATTCGGTCGGCGTTGGGTCCGGCTCGATGGGGTCGCCGGCGTCGATGCGTTCTCGCCAATAGGCGGCGCGCTCCTTGGAGATCATCCAATCCACCGGCACGTCGTTAAACTCGGGGTCGGCGATGAGCGCGTTGCGGTCGACAAAGGCGGCCTTCATGGCCATGGCCACTGTGTAGATGTAGTCGGGCGAGTTGTGGCCCAGCGCGGCCAGATCATAGCCCTCCAGAATGTTGAGGATGGCGATCAGCGTCGGCCCGCCGTGGGGCGCCATGCTGGAGGCGATGTCGTAGCCGCGGTAGGTTCCGGTAACCGCCGGCGCATCGCGCAGCCGGTAGCCGGCCAGGTCGTCGGCCGTGACGAAAGCGCCGTTGGCGTTCAGATCGTCGATCATCCGCCCGGCCAGTTCGCCGGTGTAGAAATCCTCCGCGCCCTGTTCGCCCAGATGCCTGAGGGTTTGCGCATAGTCAGGGTTGCGCAGGTGATCGCCCATCCCATAGGGCGAGCCGTCCTCGCGCAGATAGATGCGGCTGGCCTCCGGGTTGCGTTCGATGTAGTCAAGGAAGGAGCAGGCTTCGGGGTAGGCGCGCTTCTCTTGCCATCGTTTCGCCAGTTGTGCTCGCACCATAAAGCCGTCCTCGGCAATGCGGGCAGCCGGTGCAATGGCCTCGGCCCACGAGATCGTGCCCCAGCGCGAGAGGATGGCCGCCAGCGCCTTGACCGTCCCCGGCGTGCAGATCGACGTGTATCCGGCGTCGTTGACCTGGTTCTCCAGGAAGAAACCCCAGCCGTCGGGATTGGGACCGATGACCTTGTCCACCCACATCTCCGGTGACGTCTTGGCCCCGGCCAACGCCGGCGCGTCCATGGCCACCGGCCCATCTGCGCCGGCCACATGGGCCGTCAGCAGCGCGTAGCCGCCGATGCCGCACATCTGCGGATCGACGATCATCTGCACAAAGGCGCAGGTGACGGCGGCGTCAAAGGCGTTGCCGCCGGCCATCAGGACCTTGGCGCCTTCTTCGACGGCGATGGGTTGGGGGGCGGTGATCATGCCGGGCATGGGGCGGCTCCTTCTTGCTGCGATGCTGCGTGAGATTTTCTGTACCACGACATTTATGTCGTAGCGAGATTCGTGTTCAGCTGAACCAGCCACCTACGACATAAATGTCGTGGTACAAGACCTACTTCGCTTCGGATTCATCGAGCGCGGCCTGGATGCGCGAACGTGCTAGGTCGCAATACTCGGGCGAGATGTCGTAGCCGACGTAGTGGCGCTGGTTGCGCACGGCGGCGACTCCGGTCGAGCCGGAGCCCATAAACGGGTCGAGGATCACGTCGTCGACGTAGGAGTAGAGCCGGATGACGCGCTCGGCCAGTTCGACCGGGAAGGGGGCCGGGTGGCCGACCCGTTTGGCCGACTCGGCCGGGACTTCCCAGATCGAGAGTGTCGATGCCATGAACTCGTCGCGCTCGATGTCGGACACGCCTTTGTCCGGCCGCGAGTAGTCCTGTTTGGCGAAGACCAGCAGGTACTCGTGGACATCGCGCAGGCGCGGGGCCTTGGCGCTCTTCCAACTGCCCCAGGCGCAACTGCCGCTGGCTCCCTTGGCCTTCTGCCAGATGATCTCGCCCATGGGCAGATAGCCCAGTTCGATGTGGATGTTGTAGAAGAAGGCGTGCAGCGGCACATAGGGCTTGCGGCCCAGGTTGGCGATGTTGATGACGTAGCGTCCGCCCGGCCGCAGCACCCGGTATGTCTCCGCGCCAACCTGGCGGATGAGATCGAGGTAGTCGGCCATGCCCATGTCGTCGTCATAGTCCTTGCCCACGTTGTAGGGCGGTGAGGTGAAGGCCAGGGCGACGCCGTTGTCGGGAATCGACGCCATGTCGGTGGCCGATGTCTGGTAGACCTGATCGCTCCACCCATCCGGTGATGGCACGGCTACACGCATTTCAGCTGCAGAGGCCTGGTCACGGAACAGATCCTGGTAGAGATTGCGTTCATAGAAGGCAGAGGCGTCGTGTGATTCGCGCTTACCCGTGCCGAATGAGGATGTACTCGTTCGTTTCATACACTCGCTTCTTCTCTATCGTTGATTGCTACGACAACCGCGTTGACTCCCTCACCGATTGTAGCATTTTTTGTCCAACAAGCGTAGACGCATCTATCCTTTCTAAACCTGACGGGCTTCGAAGCCGGCCTGGCGACCGATCCTGACTATAGTGTAAGGTTGTCGAAGGATTGTCCGGCGCTGGGCGATTAACCTGTTGGCGCCGAAGTGGGCCTGGCGAATGTCGTCGGCTCTTGCTGATTCCATCCGCGGTTATCGTTCCGGGTACGCATATTCGTGAACCGCACCCATTCCCCGACCTACCATCATTCGCCGATGAGGGCCGCTGTCTTGACATTATGTCGATGTTCGGTCCGACGTGTACAATGGGTGGCAGATAGACGCTGCCCAATCCATCGTAGGCTCGCTGCTGGAAACGTTGTGGCATGAAAGACTATTATCGAATCCTGGACCTATCTCCGGATGCGACGCAGCAACAGATCAAAGACCGGTATCGCCAGTTGGTCCGGATCTTCCACCCTGATCGCTATCCCAAGCCCGAAGACAAGATCTATGCAGAGCAGAAGCTGCAGGAGATCAACAAGGCATATGAGGCGATTCAAGGAGGGAATGAGCGAGGGCTGAGGCTCTCGACAGATACGCGGCCGCCCAGGCCCGTCGTCTATCCCGCTCATATCGATCTTGGATCGGTTGTCCACGGCGAACGGGCCCATGCGCTGCTTCAGATCGACAACCTCGGCGGCTTGGCCCAATCCCTAAGCTTTCACATTCAAGAGGGCGTCGATTGGTTTGCCGTCACCAAGGGCGAGCGGATGGACCCGAACAAACCGCTGCCGATGCTTCTTCACATCGAAGCGCGTACGGAGTCGCTGACCGTCGGGCAGACTGTCGAAAACTGGCTTGACATCGATGTCCATGGCGTGCGCGCCCGGGCCACGCTGCGCATGGATGTGGTCGAACGCTTGCCGACGTCATATCGACCGAGTTGGATCATCTCCATGATCGCCGCCACTGCCGTGCTGCTCACCCTTGTCTATGTGGTCTGGAATCTGTTGGGCCCAGCATCAGCAGGCAGCATTGCTGTCTCTCCGACGCCCCTTGGACTGGATGTTACTTCCAGCCCGGGTGAAGGACAGCCCGTTGCCGTCTCGCCCGCTGTAGCCATCGCCGCTGCTGCCACGATTGAGGAGTCGGCGACTGAAACAGAAACGGCGTTGGAGGATGTCCGGCACGCTGAGAATCCGAGAAACAAATGACGGCATTCTGCGTCCTGCCAGCCACGCCGGGTCGGCAGACAGCGAACCGGCTGGAACGAAATCCGCCGATTCGGTCGGCGGCGCCAGGGCCGGGCCGCCGCCGATTGTGACGATTGTCGCCGCTGAGCCGACTACGGCCAATCTACGCGGGGTAGAGGACGACCCCGCTTCGACCATCGACGATATTGACGGCGAAACCTCGTTGCCTGCTGAAGAGGTCGCTGCCGTTGCCGTGATCGAGGAAGCGTCGGCCACGCCAACGTCGTCGGCCACGATCGCTCCCTCGGCCACGCCTTCTCCGCGGCCGACCCGGACTTCCACGCCGACACCGTCGCTGACCCCATCGCCGACCCCAACCGTGGCCCCGACAGCGACAGTCACTGTTGCAGCCACTGTCGCAGCAACACCAACGTCCGGGTCCACGCCACGCCCGGCGCCTCCGCTTGCCGGATCGGTCACCATCACTGTGCCGTCCACCTATCAGATCAATGCCCGCGCAGACACGACAGTCGATTCCCTCTCGCTGGGTCTGCTCGACAAAGGAGCGACGTTTCCGGCCATCGCACGGACCATCGACAATGCCTGGACGCAGATCGTCCTAGAAGATGGCCGCGTTGCCTGGGTTTTCACGGCGTCGATGGAGGCGGATCTGACGTCGATTGCAACATTGCCCGTCTCACTGGAACTGCTGGACATCAACCCATCGGCCACCGCACAGTCTGTCAACGCACAGTCTGTCAACGCCCCTTCCGGCGGGCCGGCTCAAGCAGGCCCGCCGGATGCGGAGCCGAGCGATACGTCATCCGATGCAGATGTCGAAAGCGAGGAAGATGCTGCCGAACCTGTTCCACCGACCCATTTGGTCCAATCGGGCGACTTTCTGAAACAGATTGCGGCGCGTTACTATGGTGATGAAGATCAGTGGCGGTTGATCTACGAGGCCAATGTCGAACTGATTGGCCCCGACCCCAATTTACTTCCTGCCGGTGTGAAACTGACCATCCCCGCGCAATAGCGCTATCAGGGAACCAGAACATGAAAAAAGCTCGCCACCATGTGGCGAGCTTTTTGATCTGTGTTCGTGATATCTACTCAGGAATCACCAACTCCAGGCCAACTGTGATGGCGTCGGGGTCTCTGAGTTCATTGGCAGTGATCAACTCGCTCACGGTCTTGTTGTACTGGGCAGCGATTTCTGAGAGACTCTCGCCAGGTTTGACAACGTGAATCTGTCCACGAATGCGCACGACTTCAGCCTGGCTGACGCCTGGAATCGTCAACTCCTGGCCGACCCGCAGTACATTCCAATTGCTGACGTTATTGACTCTGGCGATTTCAGTGGCGTCTACCCCGTAGATTTCGGCGATAGCGTAGAGCGATTCATTGAACTGCACCACATGGACGGCTCCGCCGTTGGGGCTGACTGTGCCATCGTCACTGTCTGAAGCGGTTCCGACATCGCCGGCCGCTACTTGGCCGGGAATGACCAATTGCTGGCCGACAACGAGCGAATTCTGGTCGAGCAGATTGCTGGCTTCGACAATGGCCAGCGGCTCAACGCCAAACTGAATGGCGATGGACCCCAGGGTGTCGCCCGGTTGCACCGTATAGTAGTAGGGTCCGGGCGTCGGCGTCGGCATGCCCGGCACGTATACGCCCTCCACATAGGGGAGCAGCAACGGCAGGCCCACCTGGATCTCGTCGCTGAAGAGGTTGTTGCGTTCTCGGATGGTCTCAACATCGGTGCCGAAGTCCAGTGCGATGGAGAGGAGTGAGTCGCCCGGCTCGACGATGTATTGGAAAACTTCCGGCGTACCCTCAGGGTCCGGCGTCGCAGTGCCATCTTCGCCGTCTTCCGCTTCCGGCGTCAACTGGATCACCTCAGGTTCGGCCACGGTGCTCTCTATCTTCGGCTCAGCGGTCACCGGTTGTGACGGTAGTTCGGCTGGCGTTGCCATCTCGGGTGTCGGCCGGTCACGCGTGCATCCGGAAATCAGCGCTGCCAACAGTAGAAATATGATAAGCCAGGGGGCACGAATACGCACGTCGACATCTCCCTGCAATGGTTGAAATGATGAGAGTAACTTTATGAAAAGTGCAGGAGAATAATAGCACAGCCGAAAGTCGGACGCAAACGATGGTGAGAAATTCGGGTGTCTATATTTTCAGCATCTGGTGAGCCGTGCCCAAGGCCAAGACGGTGAAGACGATCATCGGAATGGTCAGCAACGGGAAGTACCCTGTCATCATCAAGACGACGAAGCTGCCGATGAGCACGCCCAACACAATGCCGGCCATGGCAAAATAGCGCAGGTTGCGTCCACGCCGCTTGCCCACCGACTTGCGGATGATCTGCGCCAGAATGCCGCCGGCGCTGGAGCCGATCATGACTGCGATGATTGAGCCGAAAAAGAACCCGAAGCGGGGCAGGATGAGCCCGATGATCGGCGTCGCCACGACGGTGACCAGGAAACCGACGATGAAGGCCACCGGGTTGTCCTTGGTCAGGGCGTTGAAGTAGTTGTTTTGAACGCTGCGAATGCACTCTTTGCAGCGATATCCGACATCGGTCAGCACCGCACAATCAAGACAGATGGGATCGCCGCATTTGTTGCAGCGCAGCAACGTCTCCCGAGTCGGGTGATTTTTACAGTAGAATACTTGCTCTGTCGGGGGCCTGTTTCTGAACTTCGCTTGTCGTCATTTTTCGCTCTTCCTGCTATCGGTCCATCGTACTTTGTCCATTAGTGATTGATAGAAGTAGCTGCGGTCATCGAACCGGATGAAACGGGCTACATGCGGGCTGCCGACCACCACCACCTGGTCGCCGTCCAACAGTTCGACGACGACCTGTCCATCGACTGTCAACATGGGCTGATAGTCAGCGAATGCCTGGAGACGCACTTCAGACCCTTCGGACAACACAAGGGCGCGATCCATACTGAGATGGGGCGCAATTGGAATGACCAGAATATTGCGCAATTCGGGCGGCAAAATCGGGCCGCCCACCGCCAGGGCATAGCCGGTGCTGCCCGTGGCGGTCGATACAATCAAACCATCGCATGTGTAGGTCGTCAAGTAGCTGCCATCCAGTTCGGCGCTGATGCGCACCACGCGGGCCAGATCGCCACGACTGACCACGACATCGTTCAGCGCATCGTATTGGCAGAGTACGGTACGCTCATCGCTGTCGTCTGTGGGCCGTTCAACACGGGCGTTGACCATCAGGCGTTCTTCCACCCAGTAATCGCCTTGCAGAACCCGATCCAATGGTTCCTGCCAGTCGTCGGGCATGATTTCGGCCAGGAACCCGAGCCGGCCCATCTTGATGCCCAGCATGGGGGTCTCGTAGGGAGCGCCCATGCGTGCTGCGCGCAACAATGTCCCGTCGCCCCCAAGCGTGATCAACATATCCACACGATCAAAATGGTCGAGGATCGCTTCTTCCTGCCAGGCCGATTCATGCCATATCTGTTCGACCCCGGATTCGCGCAGATACTCGCCGATTTCCAGAGCCAGTTCCATGGATGCCGGCTTTCGGGGATGGTGCAAAATGCCGACCCGCTGAATTTTGGTCATGTTGGATGCCATTGCTAATGATGCTGAACCTGGAGGATCTCAGGACCCAGGGATTTTGGTCAGTGGTTTCACGCCGAAACCGGCGCAAACATCCGGATGGTTTCCGAGATCATAGAGCAGCCCCATAGTTACGTCAAATCAGGTGGTCGCATGGGATAAATGTCCCATAAATCACGGGACACATTGCCCTACCCTTTTTCGAACAGTTGAGGCATAATAGGTACAGGATCGTGAATCAATGAAGATTCAAGAAGTCAGTGGTCAAAGGAGACGAATCGATGTCCAAGCACAAAGTTCTGATTCCGGTTGACGGATCAGATTTTTCGCGTCAAGTGTTCGATCATATCCGCGAATATCTTCCTGCTGAGGAGACTGAGCTAACGCTTGCTTCGTGTCTCCGTGGCCCCCCACGGCCATGTCGGGCGGCCTGCCGAGCCGGCAGCGCCGGATTCTAAAGTTCCCATGTATCGAATCCCGCAACGATGTAATCGAGACGCAACATCCCATCTTTGCCAGCCAGGAATGGGACAGCAAGGCATCCGATCTCGAACGCGAAATGTTGGAGGATGTGCATGAGTTGGAAGCGGAAGGATATGAGGTCAAAACGGCGGTGCGCTTTAACGGCCACGCCGGCAAGGCGATCCTCAAATATATCGACAATACGGATGTCGATATGGTCGCAATGACGACCCATGGTCGTTCCGGCATTGATCGATTGTTGTACGGCAGCACCGCCGAATATCTCACCCATCACCTTTCACTTCCGATCATGATGGTTCGGCCCCACGCGAAAAACGGCAAGTAGGGCTTTGCTCTATTACCGTGTAGTTCTGAAAAATCAGACGGAAGGGGGCGTCCATGGACGCCCCCTTCTCTTGACACCCGTTGACTACGAACGCAGTGAACTGCCGGGCGATAGCATCGAGCGAAACCAGCATGTTGGCAAGCGTTGTTTTGACAAAGAACCCGCAAACCGATATATTGTCAGGGTTATTGACTGTCTGTTTGTCAGAGAGGGCGAATAGCTCAGTTGGTTAGAGCGCCTCGCTTACACCGAGGAGGTCAGGGGTTCGAGTCCCTTTTCGCCCACACAAGAGCAGCGTGGGGTAAATCGCACGTGGATGCATCCTCCGCAAAGATACCACATGCGCTGTCTGTTTGGCCCATGCTGCACCTCTTCACAAGAAGCTGACCCTGACGGTCAGCTTTTTTGATCTTCCAAGGATCTGCTCAAGAGGGTGTGCGCGTCGTGGCTCGGTCTTGAAGTTCGACCGTTTCAAACGGTATAATGTGCCCATGTTGACTGAAACCCAATCCAAACCTGATGCCGGGGGCGAATATCGCAAGTTGCCCGCGGTCGACGCGCTCTTGCGAACACCGGCTGTCGAGGCGTTGGTGGCCGAGCACGGTTCGACGCAGGTTGTCGCAGCGCTTCGCCTGTTGCTTGAAGAGGCGCGGCTGGCCATCGCCGCCGGAGGCAGCGCCCCGGTTCAAGGTTTCTGGCCTGCTGCGATTGCCGCTCATGTCGAGAGACAGGCAGCCTTGTCACTGCGGCCCGTGATCAACGCCACCGGCGTCATCATACACACCAATCTGGGACGGGCGCCGCTCAGCGCCGAGGCACGCCGGGCCGTGGATCAGATCGGCCTCGCCTACAGCAACCTCGAATATGAACTGGATGCCGGCCTGCGAGGCAGCCGGCATGATCACGCGCGGACCCGGCTCGTCGCGTTGACCGGCGCCGAAGATGCCATGGTGGTCAACAACAATGCAGCGGCGGTCTACCTCGTGCTGACCGCTCTCTGCTCGGGCCGTGAAGTGATCGTGAGCCGAGGTCAGTTGGTCGAGATCGGCGGCGGTTTTCGCATTCCTGATGTCTTACGCCAGAGCGGATGTCGCCTGGTCGAGGTGGGCACCACCAATCGCACCCACCTTCACGATTTCGCCGGCGCGCTCTCGCCGGAGACCGGTGCGATCATGCGCATCCACAGCAGCAACTTCCTCCAGATCGGGTTTGTGAGCCAACCGCAACTGGCCGACCTGGCCGACGTCGCCCACGCCCATCGGCAGCCCGACGGCGAACCGGTCCTCCTGATCGATGACCTGGGCAGCGGTACCTTGTTGGAGACGGCGAAATATGGCCTGGCAGCGGAACCGACCGTGCAGGACAGCTTGTCGGCCGGAGCCGACATTGTGACCTTCAGCGGCGACAAGCTGTTGGGCGGTCCCCAGGCCGGCATCATTGTCGGACGGGCGGCGTTGATCGAGCGGCTGCGACGCCATCCGATGGCGCGTGCGCTGCGTGTCGACAAGATGGTTTTGGCCGCATTGGATGCGACGCTGCGCAGCTACCAGCGAGGGCGGGCCGTCGCCGAAGTGCCGGTCTGGCAGATGATCGACGCCACGCCGGCGCAACTGGCGCAACGAGCGGAATCGTGGCGGGCCAGTCCTGGCGGATGCGGGCATTTCCAGTCACCTGCTCGATGGCGAGAGCGCAATCGGCGGGGGCAGCCTGCCCGGTGAAACGTTGCCGACCCGATTGTTGTCGTTGCCGGTCGAATCGCCGGACGAGTCGCCGGACGACGCTGCTGTTGCACTGCGTGCTCAGGCGATCCCGGTTGTCTGTCGGATACAACAAGATCGCCTCCTTTTTGATCCACGGACCGTTCTGCCTGAGCAAGATGCCCAACTGATCTCGGCGATTGTCGCCCTCTTCCGTCAGGATGGTTCAGAGCATGACGACGGTGGGAGGGAGAGCCGACTGTGACATCTGCGACCCTCGGTCAACCCCAATCTCCCTGCCTCTATCTGAAACTGGGCGGTTCTCTGATCACCGACAAACGCCAACCTGAAACGCCGAGGCTGGATGTCATCGATCGGGTGGCTGCCGAGATCGCCGAGGCGCGCCGGTCCGTGCCAGGTCTGCGCCTGCTGATCGGCCACGGCTCCGGCAGCTACGGCCATGTCGCCGGGCGACGCTACGGCACACGGGCCGGCGTGCACTCGGATGCGGACTGGTACGGCTTTGCCGTCGTTGCCGACGCGGCCGCACGTCTCAATCGGATCGTGACGGCTTCGTTGCTGGAGGCGGGGATTCCGGCATGGACCATCCAACCCAGCGTGGGTTTGCGCTGCGCAGACGGCCACGTGGTCGCCGGTCCGGAAGCGACCGTGCTGGAGGCCTTGTCCAGGGGGCTGGTTCCTGTGATCCATGGCGACGTCGCGCTGGATACGGTCCGCGGGGGGACCATCGCCAGCACTGAAGAGATCTTTGACTGGCTTGCTTATCATGTGCCCATCTCGCGACTGATTCTGATGGGTGAAGTAGACGGAATCTATACGTCTGACCCGACGCTGGACCCAACGGCCACGATAATTCGTCATATAACCCCGGAGACCGTCGGCGCGCTTCAGGACGGATTGGGCGGCAGCTCCGGCGTTGATGTCACCGGCGGCATGGCGGCCAAGGTGGCCCAGTCGATCGGTATGGTGAAGCGCCATCCGGGCATCGAAATCGTCATTTGCGGCGGCCTGGTTTCAGGCAATGTGCTGCGCGTATTGACGGAGCCGGCAGATCACATCGGCACATTGATTTCCGGCGATTGAACAGCCAGACGCTGTTATGCCCGCTCAATGATGGGCGTGTGGAATCGCATGAAATTGGGTTGGGCACTCAGGCGTTACGGCCGGATCATTTGGCGGAAGAAGTTGGCAGCGAGTATAATTCTGCGCGCGCCGGCAGTTGCTACAGAGGCACTGAGTAGTGGTAGTGGGCAGTAGTAATGGGCAGTGGCAGCAGGTGAAGTAGCGAAAGCTAGTGAGCGTAACGGCATGCAGTCCCGTCCGTTCGCCGGCGATTGAGAAATTGAGTACGCAATATGTTGATGACTATTCTCTCGTTTATTATCGTCTTGGGCATCCTCGTCTTTTTTCACGAGTTGGGCCACTATTTGATGGCCCGCCGCTCGGGGATTGAGGTCGAGGAGTTCGGCATGGGCTATCCACCCCGGCTGGTGAAACTCTTCACCTATGACGGAACTGATTTTACGCTGAACCTGTTGCCGTTCGGCGGCTTTGCGCGTATGAAGGGCGAGGACGCCGGCGACATGACGCCCGGTTCGTTCAATGCCGCCAGCCGCAGCGGGCGAGCGGCTACGCTGCTTGCCGGTCCGTTCATGAATGCGCTGCTGGCCGTTCTACTCTTCGGCGCCAGTTTTATGGCCGGTTTCCCGGCCGTGGCCGGGTATCCGCAACTGACATCTGTTGATTCGGATTCAGTCGCTGCTGGATTGGGCATGCAAGCGGGCGACATCCTCCTGTCGATCAACGGCAGCGAAGCGCTGGTCAACGCCATCCCCGACTTCGAATATGATGTGCTGAAACGTGACCGGGAAGGCGATGGCTCTGATGGCCTGGTGATCTATAGTCGCGACGGTGAGGTTCTTGATGTGGCCTATACCGGCAACGAAAGCGCCAGTGAACTGCTGGGTTCAAGCGAGTACATACCGGTTCTTACCACCGAGATCAACCTGACTGCACCGGGCAGCCCGGCTGAGCAATCCGGTCTTGCGGCCGATGACATCATCTATGCGGTCGATGATGTCGTGATCACCTATGACAACCCGCTCAATCAGGTCGTTTCTGAGCGAGCCGGTCAAGCGGTGACAATGACTGTGCTGCGCGAGCGTGGCTGGGAGGAGATCTCCGTGACGCCAAGGGCGGAACCGCCGCCGGGCGAAGGCGCTCTGGGTGTGCAGATCAGCGCGATCACGACATTGGGCACATTGCCGATCCTGTCTGCGCTCTGGCAGGGCGTGCGCAGCACGCTCGAATATATCATGCTCGTATTGCAACTGCCGGTGATGCTCATTATGGGCACGCTGTCACCGTCCGAAGCCCAACTGAGCGGTCCGGTTGGCATTGCCCAGATGGTTGGCGGTGCGGTTTCGGCGACCATGGATACAGGTCTCTGGTTCCCCATCCTGCGGCTTTCGGCCGTGTTGAGCGCGGCTCTGGCCATCACAAATCTGTTGCCGTTGCCGGCGCTGGATGGCGGACGCTTGCTCTTCATCTTCCTCGAAATGTTGCGCGGCAAACGCATCAACCCCGAGCGCGAGGGGATGGTTCATATGGTGGGTTTTGTCCTGCTGCTTGGGCTGTTGGTCATCGTCACCGTGCAGGATATTCGGACGGCTCGAGAGGGGATCGACTGGCTCTCCTTGCTTGGACAATAGGGTGATATTCGACTGTCTGAAAATTTGCAGCGCTCTCCTATCGTCATCCGATTCATTGTCCCATTCAGTTGGGTGTATTCAAAACCAGTTGAGCCTGCATTCCGGGATTAGGCCAAGGCCTTTCTGGTTCACCCAATTCGCTCCGGCCTAATCCCGGAATGCTTCAACCGAGTTTGAATACAGCCCATTCAATCGTGGTCGGTGATGATAGCCATTGTCTGCAATTCGGATCGCAGCAATGGTTTCTGAAACTTCAGGATGCAGAGAATGGATCTATGAGCGAACAGACAAACGAGCCTGTCCCCCTGCCGGATCATCAAAGTGAGAATTTTTCTCGACAAGGTGGGCAGTTCGACTTGACAGGTTCCAGTGCTCGGCCGCTTGGGATGCAACAATGCCCAAGTTGCGGGGCCAAAAACCATGCCAATGCGTCGGTCTGTCTCGCATGTGGCGAACAGTTGCGTCAACGCCCGAAAAAGATCCGCTGTCGACAATGCGGTCAGCAGGCGTCGTCCAGTTTGACGATCTGTCCGAACTGTGGCCGTGAACTGCAAGCCGCGCCGTCGAGACTCTGGACGTGGATTTTACCGCTGGGCGTTGTCGTTTTGCTGGCAATTTTTTGGTTCAGCCGAAGCGGCGGCCCGGTCTCTTGGGCCGGCGACCAGGCCGATAGGGTCGTTGTCTGGGTAACGGGCATGGGTGCAGAGATGGACCCGCAGATGACCATTCTCACCACGCCGGATGCGGACACGCCGGTGTTGGAGCTGGTCAGTGCCGGCACTGACGACCCCGACCAAGTTGATACCGACGGCGCTCTGTTGTCAGATCCGGGGCTTGCCGATGGTGAAGCGGCGAGCGGTGAGACTGCGGTTGCGTTGCTGCCGACCAATACGCCTTTGGCCGAGCCGCCTGCACCGACTGAGATTGACCGACTGAGATTGTACCGACCGAGACTGCGACAACGGCGCCCACGGCAACGGCAACAGCGGCGCCGACAGCCACATCAACTGACATCCCGACTGAGGCGCCGACCGCAACGCCGACCGCAACGCCGACCTCGTTGCCGACTACTTCGCCCACATTGTCGCCCACTAAGAAGCCTGCCGCGACGGCAACCATCGTCAAGAACGTTACGCCGAAACCGACTACCGCCAAATCAAATCGGTTGATTTTGCAGCCAACGGCGACATCTGCTAGCGGGTCCGCCGGCGGAACGGGCGGTCTTTCGGCGGCGGCCCTTGTGCCGACTGCAACGCCCGAAGCGACCGCCACGGCTACGGCCTATGAATACACGGTGAAGTCGGGTGATACATTGTTGAGCATTGCCCAGCGATTTGGCGTCTCCGTCGAGTCGTTGATGGCCGCCAACAACATTGCGCCTGACGAGGTCTACGTGCTTCGGGTGGGACAGACGCTGAACGTCCTGTCCGATGACGAAGCGCCGTTGACCCAACGCTATACAATTCGAGCCGGCGATACGTTTGTGGTCATCGCCGGTCGCTTTGGCATCTCAACGGCAGCCCTGCAATCGGCCAATGGGTTCACGGATGAACAGGTACGATTGCTGCGTCCCGGCCAAGAGTTGGTCATTCCGCTTGACAGCGATTCCGGATCGAGCGCCGCTGCCCTAGCGCCCACGGCGACCGCATCGCCGGCCGTGGCTTCGACCAAGACGCCGGCTCCGACTGCGATCCCGACTGCGATCCCGACAGCGATCCCCACAGCGACGACATCGCCGCTGCGGCTGGACGCGCCGGTCTTGCGCAGTCCGGAAAACAGCACGGTTGTCAGTTGCCAGAGCAACGGACAGTTGTCCTGGGAGAGCGTAAACTTTGTGACACCGACCGATGAGTATGTCATGTACCTGGGATTCGTCAACAGCATCGATGCTGCCGGCAATGAGGGCGTTACCTGGGTATTGAATCAACGACGTCCTGCCAATCGGACATCGTGGGAGATGGACCCCGACCTGTGTGGCCTGGCGCCGCAGGAGTATGGTCGGCAATGGCGTTGGTATGTGGAGATCGTTGACGAGGATGACGTCGTTGTCAGCCCGTCCAGCGAGACATGGGGCTTTAGCTGGAATTAACTATGACGCAGAATTTTGCAGACCCGGATGACTATGATGGGCAGGATGACTCCAACGATCTTGATGAAATCAACATGGACGACTTGGAACAGGTCGACCTGGGCGATTTGGATGATCTGTATGACATCAGCGATCTGATCGAGGAAGATCCCCAACAGCAGCGTCTGGAAGAAGTGGCCGATCAGTGGCTGGCCGGCGCTCCGCCTGTTGTTGATGAGCGCGAACTCATTGCGCCTCGGGACCAGCTTGGTTCAGTCGATCTGGAAGAGGTGCTGGGTCTGCTGATCGGCGATCCTCAGGAACTCGCAGTTGAAGCGCTGCGAGCCTTCTCCGATCTGTCGCGTGAACAGGCGGCAGTGGTGGGCGATCAATGGCCCTCCATACCGGTCGAACGCCGGCGTGAGATTCTTCGCTACCTGATTCAGGCAGTGGATGAAGATATTACGTGGCAGTTGGGCAGATTTTTTCGCATCGCGCTCAATGACAGCGATGCCGAGGTGCGTCGCTATGCCATCGAAGGGCTGTGGGACGACAATGATGGGCGGTTGATTGGGCCTCTGATCCAGATCTTGCTCAACGATGCGGACGAACTCGTCCGTGCCGCTGCTGCCGATGCACTTGGCTCCTACGTATTGGCCGGCGAGTTGGAAGAACTTGATGCGGCACTGGCCATGCGTGTCGAGGAGGCGTTGCTTGCCATCGTTTCAAACGAGAGCGAGCCGTCGCGCGTGCGCGCAAGCGCTTTGAAGAGCCTGGCCTATTCCGGTGAAGTCGGTGTGCGCCAACTGATCGAAGACGCCTACTACGCGCCCGAGGATGATCTGCGCATCAGTTCGCTGGTCGCCATGGGGCGCAGCGCCGATGTGCGCTGGCGCAGCCTGGCCCGAGCCGAGTTGCAGAATCCCTGGGATGAGATGCGTGCCGCCGCTGCCCAGGCCTGCGGCGAACTTGAGACCAAGGCCGCGCTCGACATGCTGATCGAACTCGTCTCCGATGAAAGCCATGCCGTGAAGGTGGCCGCCATCATGGCCCTCGGCCGTATCGGCGGCAAAGACGCGCGCGAAGTGCTGGAAGCCGTGCGTCTGGATGAGGAAGAGGAACTGGTCGAGGCCGCCGATTTCGCCTTGGAAGAGTTGATGTTTTTCGCCTCAGGTGAGGGCGAAATGGCCCTTCTCGACGAGAGCGACGAGACGCTGGATGAGTGGGATATCGAGCCGTGGCATCGCGGCCAGGATCTGGACGAGAGCGACTTCGGCACGTACGAAGAATAGGTCAAATCGTGAACCTGAAACTGAAGCGTCTGGTACGCACAACAAGCTCGGAGCAATATGCTCTCTTCGACCTTGCCCAGTTGGACGAAGATATGCATCCGATGACCATCGGCAAGCTTGATCTGCACTACACCCGCGAGGGCGTCTACGGCACCCTGTTGCTCTGGGATGAGACGTCACGCGATCTGCAGTTCCGATCAGCGCGCCGCCTTCATTCGGGCACTGCTGGAAGAGATCGCGCAGCCGATGGGCGTGCCCAACGAATATGTGGTCGAGTTTTTCGCCCCCGACTTGGATGGCTACGAACTCTTTCACAACGTCTCCATCGAACCGGACCCGGATGAAGAAGATCGGCTTGTTGACTGACGCAGGATGTGATGCATGTGACACTGCACGGGGCCTCCGACATGTGGGCGCCACCCACATGAATCGGTAAGAGACCCTGATGTTCCTCTTCGAAACCATATTGCCCGTCTTCGCTCAGACGTTGATGCCCGTGTTTTTGGTGGCAGGGGCCGGTTTTCTACTGGCACGATCGTTCACCGTCGACAGCCGTACGCTGGGCCGCATTCTCTTCTATCTGGCGACACCCTCGCTGGTCTTTCGCAGTCTCTACCAGACGCAGATCGATTTCGGCACGTTACAGCAATTGGCATTGGTGGTGGGCAGCATCGCCATCGCGACCGGCACGCTGGGCTGGCTGGCCAGCTTTGATCAGGAACGGCGTCGACGTTCCGCCATCACCCTCACCAGCGCCGTCAGCAACAACGGCAACATGGGCATCCCCATCTGTTACTTTGCTCTGGGCGAGGCCGGATTGGCGCTGGGAACGCTCTACTACGTGATCAATGCCTTTTTGGGCAACACGTTGGGTGTCGTGGTTGCATCCTCAGGGCAGGCGCCGTTTGGCAAGGCGCTGCTCCAGAGCCTGAAGGTTCCTATGCTCTATGCGGCGTTTTTCGGTCTGGCCTTGAATCAGGCTTCCGTTGAACTGCCGGTCGGGCTCTTTCGAGCCGTTGATCTGCTGGGCGACGCCGCCATTCCGGGCATGTTGATCTTGCTCGGCATGCAGTTGAGCGATGCGCCCATCCGCGAGCGACAGTCGGTCATCTATCGGTCAGCCGCCATCCGTCTGCTGATCGCCCCCTTGCTTGCCTGGGTGCTCTGTATGGCATTCGGCGTTGGCGGCGTCGAGCGCAGTGTGATCATCCTGCAGGCGGCCATGCCGACAGCCGTCATGACCGCCGTGCTGTCGACGGAGTATGACACTGCGCCCCGTTTGGTGGCGACCGTGATTTTCTTCACGACGCTGGCCAGCATGATCACATTGACCGCTGTGTTGTGGTTTTTGCTGTAGTCATGATACGCTTTTGCAATAGTAGATTGAGGACACACAACCATGGATGCACAGTCTGCAAATTATCGCGAAGCATTAAATCAGAGCGCACAGTTTTTGAGCCAGAACCGCCCCGGCGATGCGCTTCGCGTGCTGGAACCGCTGATTGCAGCCGACCCGACGGATCCTGATGTGGCGATCAACGCGGGCGGCGCCTACATTCTTCAGCGAAAATGGAATGATGCAGTTCAGACGTATTGTCGACCGCTGTAGACGCCAACCCGGACAATGCAATGCTCTGGACCAATCTGGCTGCCGCTCAACTGGGGTCGCTGGAGACAGCCGGACCGAAACAGCAGGAACTTGCGATTGACGCCTATCAACGGGCCCTGCAGATCGATCCCATGGCGCCCAATGTGCATTATCAACTGGGACTCATCTACAAGGAGCGGGGTGAACTGTTGAAGGCTTCGGTCTTTTTTCACCGTGCGATCGAGGTGAACCCGGCCGACAAGGATGCCGATCAGTGGATCGGACGCATTGAAGCCATTCTGGCCGAGGAACAGCGCAGGCGCATCCAGGATAAGCTGGCTGGCAGGCAGACGGATGACGGTTCTCCCGATCTGCCTACCGATGACTCTGTGGATGACTAGGCGGGCTGGAGATACTGTATGAACTCGAGGATTTCGAGTCCTACGCAGGCAAATCAGACCCCGATTGCTGTCACCGCTTTGCCGGCGCAAAAACGATCTCGTTGGCGTGAGAATCCGGAGAAGTTGGCCTGGGCGATCTTTTTGGCCAGCTTTGGCGTCTTTCTTGCCTTGGTGATCATGATCCCGCTTGGCGGCCGGTATTTCGTTCGCTACTACAGCGCCGGCCAGGATGCGCTGCTTGAACCCACTTTGGGAACGCTGCTGCTCTACACATCCCCGTCTGCCGAACCGATCGCCGTCACCACCCCACGCGACGATATCTCCGAGGGCAGCCGAATCATTGCCGCCGAGGATTCGACCCAGGGCACGCTGGGTTTGATCAGCAAGGATGATCCCTCGGACATCCTCGGCAGCATCCAGATGTATCCCGGAACCGATCTTGAGGTCGACCGAATCCGCCGGCCCTATTTTGATCGCAGTCCTGAACCCTACCAGGCCAGTTTTTATCTAAGCCGCGGCCAAGCTCGCATCTTTTCCAATACCGGCGATCAACGGCCGCTGCGGATTGAACTTGAGACGCCCCATGGCGTGGTCGAACTGGGCGATGGCAGCTATCATGTCTCAGTGGGTGATGAGCGAACTGATCTGACGGCACGCTCAGGCAGCGCCACGCTGCGGCATGAGCAGGGCGGCGAGATTGTCGTCAACGCCGGCGAGCGGGCTTGGATGACCAGCGACAAGCTGATCGATCAGGTCATGCCGGCCGAGCGGAATCTGATCCGCAACGGCGATTTCACCGAGTCGATGCTCGATACCTGGAACAGCTACGCCATCGCTGACAATGTGTCGCAGGGCAGCGTGCGCATCATCGAACGGGATGGCCGTCGCGTGGCCCACTTCATCCGCCAGGGCGAAGAAAATGTGCCGACCGAGGTCGGGATCACCCAGGAGATCGACGAGGAAGTCAACGTCTACGACGAACTGCGCATCCAGCTCGATCTGCGGCTGATGCACCAGAGTCTGCCGGGGGCCGGCTACCTCAGCTCCGAATTCCCCATGCGCGTCGAAATCGAATATACGGACATCTACGGCAAGGATCTGCGCTGGGGACACGGTTTCTATTTCCGTGAACCGGAAGATCCCAACTGGAAGATCATCAACGGCGAAAAAGTTCCGGCCTTCAACTGGTACACCTATCTCTCACCCAACCTCATGGAGTTGCTGCAGGAGACGAGGCCGGCCCGCATCAACAGTATCCGCATCTACGCCAGCGGCTGGAACTACCAGGGCATGGTCAGCGAAGTCTACCTGTTTGCGCAGTAGCTTCGCCGTAACTATTCAGGCGCCGTTCAATTCACCGCGGATTTGCCGGGATTTACCGGATTGTAGCGGATTTTCCTGAAAAGGATCCGTGGTAATCCGCTGTATCCGCGCAATCCGCGGTGAATTTTTTCTCCTGTGATTCAACAGATACGATTGGCCTATGGATTCCGCCCACAAACCCATTCAGAATCCAATTGAGACATCTTTGGCAGAACGGATTGTTCGCCATTGGCGGCTGTTCTGGCTGATTGGCGCGCTGATCCTCTATCTGGGGCTGGCGGCCTATCAGCTTGGCCTGCCCGGCCTTCACTACGACGAGGCCAAAGAGGCCGGCGTCAACGCACTGGAGTTGCTCACAGGCGCGCCCGTAACGGCCTTTCGAGAGGCGACTGTCTCTGTTCTGGGTCTGCGTCTGCCGCTGATGGTGCAGGACTATATCGGTGCACTCAATGTCTACCTGGCCTGGCCCGTCCTGGCCGTCACCGGCGTTGGCGTGCCCAATCTGCGTTTTGTCGGCCTGCTCGCCGGCCTGGCCGCCCTGCTGATGCTGGAGCGCTCGGTCTCCGAATGGATGGCTCTCCAATCCTCGCTGCTGCCGACGCGGGAACGGGATCTGTCGTCCACAGTCACGGCTCGTCCGCCCACGCGAGCGCCGATCTCGCCGGCGGGCCTCTTCGCTGTGACGCTGTTGGCCGCGTCGCCGAGCTTCGTCTTCTGGAGCCGACAGGGCATTTTTGTCACCAATCTGACCCAGCCGTTGACGCTGCTCTGCATCTGGGGAGGGCTGACCTGGTTGCGCACCGGTCGCAGGTGGGCCTTGCCGCTCAGCGCCTTTGCCGGCGGACTGGCGCTCTACGCCAAGCTGTTGGCCATCTGGGTTGTCGCACCCTTTGTGCTCCTGGCCGGCGGTTGGTGGGGCTGGCGTCGTCTTCGTGGCGATGAGCGTGTGCCCCATCTGTCGATTGGGCTGATTCTGGCCACAATCGTGGCCTTTGCTCTGCCGTTGACGCCGTTGGCGCTCTTCAACCTCAAGACCGGCGGCACATTCCAGACCCTTGTCGGCAACGCATCTCAGAGCTACTACGGCGTCGACAACCGTCGTATTCTGGACAACCTGCCGGTTCGCCTGGGGCAGTTGGTCAAGACGCTACGCGGCGATCACTTCTGGTATCTGGGCGGCCTGCATGCCAATCTGTTGGCCCCATGGTTGGCGGCGGGGTCGGTGATCGTTGGGCTGACCCGGCGTTGGCAAGCTCTGCTGGGGCCGATTCTGCTGGTGACGATGGCTGTCGGCATGAGTCTCTTCACGGTCAGCGATCTCTTCCTCACCCACTATGCGCTCGTACAGCCCTATGTCGTCGGACTCGTGGGCATTGCGCTGGGGACAATCTGTCGCTATGGCGGATCGAGGCCGACGCCATTCGCTTGGCTCGGCCCGGCAGAGCACTGTGGGCGCGACGATTGTGTTGTTGTTGTGGCTGCTCTTCGATGTGACGGCGACGCTGCAAACCCATCAGTCCTTGCAACGCAGCGGCGGCCTGGCGGACCACTCCGACGCCGGCTATCATCTGGCCTACCATCTACGCTACAATGGCCTGGGCGCGCCGATTGCGCTGGACTGGGGCTTCGATGCGACGGTTCGCTATCTCACGGAAAATACGGTGACGCCGATTGAGATCTTCGGCTATGCATCGCCTGCTGAACCGGATCCCGAGTTTGTCACACGTCTGGAGATGTTCATCCACAATCCGGACAACGTCTATCTGCTGCACGCCTCTGATCAGACTGCCTTCGGCGGGACGTCGCGAGGTCTTCTTCCAGGTTGCTGAAGCCAATGGACTCACACCCGCCCTGGAAGCGACCTTTTCTGAGCGCGATGGAACTGAACTGGTCGAACTTTGGCGTCTACAACCTTGATGACGGCCAATACCCATGATAGAATCTAAATGCGCATCCTCTGTAGAAGCTGGCGATCACCGTTGGTTCAAGGTTGCGAGATTGGATTTTGTTGCTCGTTATGCAGATTGTAGAACGTACCTTTTCATCAACTCAACCCATGCCGCAGTCGAAAGAGTCGACTACGGACGCGGGCGACCAGGACCAGGCGGCTATCCATGTGGGCGGCGAGCGCCCCAAGACTGTTGCCGGCGAGTTTGCGCGCTTGACGCGGCTGCCCGCTGCCGTTGCCATGGCCATGCCGGCAGCCTGTGGAGCTGCGTTGGGCTGGTGGCAGACCGGCAGCCTAAACTGGTTGGCATTGGCCTATATGCTTGCCGGCGTGCTGTCCATGGTGATCGGGTTTAACCTGCGGGGCGACTACTATGACTATCAGCGCCGCGACGAGGTCGATCTGCATGCTGCGCCCGAACCCTACTTCAGCGGCTACAGCTTCTTGCTGCATGGCGTGATCACCCCGAAGGCCATTCGCTTGATTGCCCTGGTTCTGCTCTTTCTGAGCTTGTTGTGCAATCTGTTGCTGGTCTGGCTGGTGGATTGGCCCATGCTCTTCTTTGCCGGGTTGAGCTATCTGCTGGGATTCACCTACATGTCGCCGCCTGTCAAGTACGCGTTTCGTGGCTGGGGATTGGGGGAGTTAGGCGTTCTGCTCAGCGCCGGCGTATTGGTGACCGGCGGGTTCTACTCACAGGCGGAGACGATTTCCTGGCTGTCGACCTGGACGGCCATCCCCATCAGTCTGCTGGCCCTGGCGGTTGTCTACAATTTTAATGTTGTCTATTACCGGCGAGACTGGCTCAGCCGCAAGCGGACCCTGATGGTTCTGTTGGGTCCGGAACGCGGGCTGGATCTGAGTTCGATATTGGTGCTTGGCGGCTATGTGGCTTTCGTGCCGATCGTCAGTTGGGCGCATCTGCCGATCTGGGTGCTGGTGTGCCTCGGGGCGCTTCCTGTTGCCCTGGGAAGCTACGGACGGTTGCGCCGGGGCTATGGCCTTCAGGAAGAGCAGATCGCTCTGTACAACGCGACCGTCAACGCGGTTATCTTGACCGGCATTCTCTTCGCTACAGCGCTTCTGTTCGACCGCCTTTTCTGAGATCAGAGACGCCTGACGGGAAAGACGGTCTCCTCCTGGTTCAACTGCACGGATATCTGTGTCTCACCCCGTTTTATCTGTGGCAGAGCCTTTGTTTTGCGGTGGACTCACGAGTTGGAACGGCCTTGCGACGACCTCAATCACGTTTCCGATACGCTTCATATTTTCTGCCATCGACGCGTCCGACGTCGCCCTGGACGCGCAAAGAATTCTACCGAACGGCTGAAGAGTGTCGTGAGTTTGCTGAGCGGTTGGCGCGTCTGCGATCAGCACCAGGTCTACCTCAAACAGTGCCATGAATTCAACGATTGGCTGCTGGTTCTGAAAGAGCTATGAGGATTTGGGAACGCAGCTACAGGATCTCTCACGAGCAAGACCCATTGCTCGCTGGCAGGTCATGGTGATCGGCGCTGTAATCGGCCTGATCGCTTTTTTTGCCTTGCCGTCGGCCATCGGCAAGCCTTGGTCGACGATTATCCTCTATGCCTACATATTTGCGCTGCTACTGTTGTACTTCTTGCCCCAGCGCTTGTATGGCACCACAACGGAACTGCTTGAGGGAAAGGTGTTGCGGGTGGTCGAGACCATGGAAATCATGCTGTTGTCCGATCAGATGGCCTTCACAGAGGCGGCGTATTTCCAGGTCAAGGAACATCTTTCCACGGCCAAGCGCGAACTTCGCCAACAGATCGACCTGGCTCATCGGTAACCTGTACCGCGGCAACCATGCCGCAATACATCTAGAACCGCGCAAAGATATCCCGGTATGCCTGAGACTGTTCGAGAAGATCTTCGTGGGTGCCCATGGCCGAGACTCGGCCGCGGCGCAGCACCACGATCTTGTCGGCCCAGCGGATCTGTGAGAGACGGTGGGTGATGAGGATGGTGGTGCGGCCTTCGGTTGCGGCCTCGATGGCCTGCTGGATCTGATCCTCGGTGGCGCTGTCGATGGCGCTGGTCGAGTCGTCCAGGATGAGGATGGCCGGATCGGTGAGGAAGGCGCGGGCCAGGGCCAGCCGTTGGCGCTGCCCGCCGGAGAGCATGATGCCCCGTTCGCCGACCACCGTCTCATACTGCTCCGGGAAGCCCATGATGAAGTCGTGGGCCTGGGCCGAACGGGCAGCCTCTTCGATCTCGGCTCTGGTGGCGTCCGGCTTGCCGAAGGCGATATTCTCGGCGATGGTGCGGCTGAAGAGAAAGACATCCTGCTCGATGATCGAGATCTGTTGCCGCAACGTGGCCAGATTCCAATCGCGCACATCCACGCCGTCGACGGTCACGCATGCCCTGGTTGACATCATAGATGCGGTTGATCAGCTTGGCCACCGTGCTCTTGCCCGAGCCGGTCTGGCCCACCAACGCCAGCGTCTGGCCGGCCTCGACATCAAAGCTGACGTTCTGCCAGCGCCGGCTGGCTAGCGGGCTGTTGGTCTTCGGTCGTCTTCTCGTCGGTCTCGACTGTATAGTTGAACGTGACATCCTCGAAGCGGAAGGCCCCGCTCATACGCTCCTGATACCCCAGGTCGTTCTGATCCAGGTCGGCCTTGCTTGTGATCAGTTCAAGGATCCGCCGTGCGCTCGAAAGGCCGGACGAGACCTGCGAATAGGCGAAGAGCGACACGAAGACAGGGAAGCCGAGCAGCGCAATGACCCCCATGTAGGCCACCACATCGCCGACTGTCACCTCGCCGCGCGAGTAGAGCAACAGGGCGTGCCCGAAGGCCAATCCCTGGGCGATGCCCAATAGCAGCAGCGGCAGGAAGCGCGCTTCGACCCGCCCCTGGTTGACAAACGCATCGCGCACCCGGCTCGCATTCGTCTTGAAGCGGGCGACTTCGTAGGCCTCCTGTGTTGCCCCTTTGACGGTCTCGATGCCCTCGACCGATTCGGTCAGGCCGGCATTGAGACGGCCAAAATTCTGACGCACCGCCTCGGTGACAGGCTGCAACGATCTGAGATACCAGCGCATGGCCAGGATGTAGCCGATGGTGAAGAGGATCGGCGTCAACAGCAGTTGGGGATTGATGCTGGGCACAACGATGAGCGGCATGATCAGGAAATTGGCCGAACCGAGCACCAGGTTCAGCCCCGGCGCCATCATCAGCGCCAACTCGCGCACGTCGTTGGTCGCTCTGGCCATGATGTCGCCGGTGGCATGCAGATCGTGAAAGCCCATGCTCTTGCCCAACAGTGACGCGTACAGCTCCACCCGGCTGTCCCGCTCCAGTCGCTGACCGAGAACCTCGCTGCCGAAGTTGCGTCCCAACTGCAGCATGGTGCGCACGGCCTGGGTGACGACCATCAGGATCGAGATCCAGAGCAAGCTGGTCACGTTGGGCGAGTCATTGACGATGGCGTCGAAGGCCACGCCGGTCAGGATCGGCAAGGCGGCGGCCAGGATGGCGTTGCCGGCAGCGCCGATAAAGACGACGAGGATGATCAGTTTGTAGTCACGCAGGTGGGAGAGCACCCAGCGCGACGGACTCCGATAGTCGGCTTTCCAGCGATGGGTGACGGCAAACTCACTCTTGGCCATAATCTCGTCTCGTCTATTTCATCAAGCCAGTGTTTCATCAAGCCACTGTTTCATCAAGCCACTGTTTCATCAAGCCGGTGTTTCATCAATCCATGTCTGAAAGCGCCCGGTAGCGGGCCGTCTGCAGATGGCAGAGCGCAATGGCGACGCCATCGGCGGCGTCGTCGGGGCGGGGAATGTCTTCCAACTCCAGCAGGTGCTGCACCATAAGCTGCATCTGCTGTTTGTCTGCATTTCCGTAGCCCGTGATCGCCTGCTTGATCTCGGCCGGCGTATATTCGACGAGTTGCTTGCCGTCCATGGCCGCAGCCAACAGCACGGTGCCGCGCGCCTGCCCGACTGTGATCGCCGTGGTCACATTGCGCCCAAAAAAGAGCTTTTCGACGGCGACGATATCAGGATCGAACTCGGCGATCAGCCCGCGCAGATCCTGGAAGATCTCCAGCAGGCGAAGGTGCATGGCCGTCTCCGGCTGCGTGCGGATCACGCCGCAGGCCAGAAGCACAAAAACGTCGTCGGTCGTACGACCGACGACGCCATATCCAGTGGTTGCTGTGCCCGGATCGATGCCCAGCACAATTTCGGTGAGACTTGAAGACCCGCCCTTTGGATCAGCCTGCGAATTCGTCATAGAACGGAAGCCAGCGCCTCGCAAAGGATAGACCGCTGCCTATCTCATCAGTGCGTGTGTGAATTTATGCGAACTCGGCCATCATCTCGTCCGTGATATCCAGGTTATGGTAGACCTGGTTGACGTCATCTGATTCTTCCAGGTTTTCCACCAGACAGAAGCACGGATGCCGCATCGCTTGCATCCAATTCCATCAACGAGTTCGGCTTCATGGTAAGCTGGGCTTCGTCGGGTTTGTAGCCGGCGTCGGTCAACGCCTGGCTGACCTCAGCGAAGCTGTTGCGCTCGCAGTAGATCTCGACGGTATCCTCGCCGATCTCGACATCTTCGGCGCCGGCATCGAGCGCCGCCATGAACAACTCTTCCGGATCGATATCGACGCTGTTGCCTTCGTCATCCTCAAGATTGAAGAGGAAGTAGCCCATGGAGGTGAACTGCCATGCGACTGAGTTCGGTTCGCCCAGGCTGCCATTGGCCCGAGTCAACGCCCGCCGAACATCGGCAATGGTCCGATTTTTGTTGTCGGTCAGGCACTCGATCAGTATGGCGATGCCATGGGGACCGTAGCCTTCGTAGGTGACCTCTTCGATGATGGCCGCGTCTTTTTCCAGACCGGCCCCGCGGCGAATGGCCCGTTCGATGTTGTCCTTGGGCATGTTCTGCGCACGGGCACGATCGACAGCCAGGCGCAGCCCGAAGTTGGTTTCCGGATCGGCGCCGTTGCGCGCTGCAATCTGGATTTCGCGGGCAAGACGGGTGAAAATCTTGCCGCGGGCGGCATCATTCGCCCCTTTTTTTCGTTTAATGGTGGACCATTTTGAATGTCCGGACATATCTTATTGCTCCTTAAAATTCATCTCTGTGTTGGCTATTATGGCACAAAACAAGCCCGAATGCCAAGGTTTTCCCACTCTAATTCGGGTCTGATTCTTCTGATAGAACGCGGATAACGCGGAAAGGGCGGACAAACAGGGATCGCTTCTGCAATTATCCGTGGAAATCAGCCCAATCTATACGATCCGCGTTCCATCCCTTTAGGGGGTGTTGGCGCTGTGTGCCTGCTTCGAAAACAAAATGAGTCGAAAAGGCAACCGTATTGCTTCGGATTTTGGGATCATGCGGTTGGAAAATGATTCGACAGGAAATGCCCTGTCCCTACCGACTGTAACTCGTATTGTTGACAGAGCAGGCGCACAGCGCCAACACACCCATTTTCTCCGGCGGCCTGCTATCAGGACGCCAAGACATGTCGCGTGTCCACGATCAGCGCACCGTTCGCTCGGATCATCGGCCAGTCGTAGGCGTCGTGATCGGTGACGATGACGACACAGTCTGCCTGGGCAATCGCTGCAGGCAGATCGGGCACGGATGTCATTGCCAGTGTTTCCACATCGAAGGATGGCACGTGTGGATCGTGGTATTCGACCGAAGCGCCTTGGGCGGTGAGCAAGTGGATGATGTCCAGCGCAGGCGACTCGCGCAGATCACTGACATTCTTCTTGTAGGCTACGCCCAGCACGAGCAGCCGGCTTCCGCGCAGCGGCTTGCAAACATCGTTGAGCCGGTCCTGGATCTTGCGCACCCAGTAGATCGGCATTTCCGAGTTGATCTCGCTGGCCAGTTCGATGAAGCGGGCCTTGTACTTGAGGCCACGCAGCTTCCACGATAGATAGTGGGGATCGATGGGCAGACAGTGGCCGCCCAGCCCAGGCCCGGGCGTAAAACGCATAAACCCGAACGGCTTGGTCGCGGCCGCGTCGATGACCTCCCAGGCGTCCAGCCCCAGCTTCTCGCACATCAACAGGCATTCGTTGGCCAGGCCGATGTTCACGGTGCGAAAGGTGTTCTCGAAGAGCTTGGCCATCTCTGCGACTTCCGGCGAAGAGACGGGGACCAGTTTCTGGATGATGGCGCCGTAAAACGCGGTAGCGATCTCAAGGCAGTCCGGCGTTACGCCGCCGATCAGCTTGGGCATGGTCTCAACGGTCCAATCGGTGCGGCCGGGGTCGATCCGTTCCGGCGAAAAAGCCAGGAACAGATCTTGGCCGATCTGGAATCCGCCGTCGGCCGGCTCCAGCATGGGCCGGACAATCTCGGTCGTCGTGCCGGGAAACGTCGTGGATTCCAGCACGACGACCATGCCGCTGTGCAGGTATTGCGCGATCTCCTCGGCGGCGCTGACCACATAGGATATGTCCGGGTCGCCGGTCTTGTTGAGCGGCGTGGGCACACAGATCGATACGGCGTCGCACGAGGCCAGCGCAGAAAAGTCGCCGGTTGCGTGCAGCGAACCGCGGTCGGTCGTTGGCGGGCCACTCGAAGAGACCATGACGCTTTTCAGCAGCGGTGAAGGGATATCCTCAATGTACGATTCGCCGCGGTTGACCGACGCAACCTTGTTGGCGTCTTTGTCGATCCCGGTGACGGTGTAGCCTGCTTCGGCCAAGGCAACGGCGAGGGGCAGTCCCACGTAGCCGAGACCGATGACTGCGACATGGGCCGACCGGCTATTCAGTTTTGCGAACAGCGCTGCTTTTGTGCTCTGCACGATGGACTCTGTCTCTCGATTATGGTCGTTCGGTGATTGCCCGCAACTGACCAGACGGCTAAAGCCGTCACTACAAACGTATGCTCTCGTGGCGTCTTCATATAATATCTGGATGCTCATTTAGCTCAACCAGGCGGAATCACGTCCGTAGGTTGGATCGGTAATCCGACCAGCCTGGTACTTGGCCAAGCTTAGCCAGGCGGAATAACATTCCGCCCTACATGTTCGCTTCTGCCTGATTTGCTTCTGCCTGATTCGCTTCTGCGGGGGCGTCGCCTTGAACGCTGCGGTGTTTGACGGACGCCTCGATGAATGCACGGAAGAGGGGGTGCGGCTTGTTGGGCCGGCTCTTGAATTCCGGGTGGAACTGGCTGCCGATCATAAACGGATGGTCGGCCAGTTCAACGATCTCGACCAGCCGTTCGTCCGGCGAGAGGCCGCTGAAGATCATGCCGGCCTCCATCATCTGTTTGCGGTATTGGTTGTTGAACTCGAATCGATGGCGGTGGCGCTCGGAGATGATCTCGCCGAATCCCATGTTCTGATAGGCTCGCGCGGCAATGGTGTCCGGCGCCAGGCGACAGGGGTAGACGCCGAGGCGCATGGTGCCGCCCATGTCGGCGATATCACGCTGATCGGGCATCAGATCGATGATCGGATACTCCGTGCTGATGTCAAACTCGGTGCTGTTGGGTTCGTCGCTATCCAGCAGGGCGCGTGCAAACTCGATGCTCAACACCTGCATGCCGAGACAGAGCCCCAGATAGGGAACGTTGTTTTCTCGCGCGTAGCGTGCGGCCACGATCTTGCCTTCGATGCCGCGATAGCCGAAGCCGCCGGGCACAACGATGCCGTCCACGTCCAAGAGTTGCTCGTGATGGCGGCCACGTTCCAGATCCTCCGAGCTGATCCAATGAACGTTGATATCGTACCCGACGGCCAGACCGGCATGAAAGAGCGATTCCTTGACGCTAAAATAGGCGTCTTCCAGTTCGATATACTTGCCGACCAGCCCGATGTTGACCACCGGTTTTTTGCGGCGAGCGTTTTCAACGAAGCGTCGCAGATCGGCCAGCCCTTCGGACGGTTCCCGCGTTGCCGTCAGTTGTAGGTGCTCGACGATCCAGTCGCCCAGCCCGGCTTCTTCGAGACTGAGCGGCACGGCGTAGATGGTATCTGCCGTCACCAACGGGATGACGGCATCGTGTTCGACATCACAGAAGAGGGAGATCTTGGAAAGCACATCCTGATCGACATCGTGATCGGAACGCAGGACGATCACATCTGGCTGGATGCCGATGCTGCGCAATTCATGGACGCTATGCTGGGTGGGCTTGGTCTTCAGTTCTTTGCTGGCGGCCAGATAGGGAAGCCAGGTGACATGAATGTAGAGCGTGTTGTTGCGGCCGACATCCTTGCGCATCTGGCGAATGGCTTCCAGAAAGGGTAGCCCCTCGATATCGCCGACCGTGCCGCCGATTTCGACGAGTACCACATCGGCGCCGGATGTTCGGGCGACGGCGCCGAGTCGTCGCTTGATCTCGTTGGTCACATGGGGGATCACCTGGATCGTGCCGCCGAGATAGTCGCCGCGGCGCTCCTGGTTGATCACATCATTGTAGATCTGCCCGCTTGTGACATTGCTCAATTGGGAGAGATTTTCGTCGACAAACCGCTCGTAATGGCCCAGATCGAGATCGGTCTCTGCGCCGTCTTCGGTGACAAAGACCTCGCCATGCTGGTAGGGAGACATGGTGCCTGGATCGACGTTCAGATAAGGATCGAGCTTCATGGTTGTCACGCTGATGCCGCGTGCTTTCAAGATGCTTCCAACGGAGGCGACAGTGACCCCCTTACCGAGTCCCGATAATACCCCACCCGTGACAAAGACATATCTTGACATGGTAACTCAGTTCCCTCACCTTTCTTAAACGCCGCTTCTCGTTGATACCCTACAGTGATACGCTATAGTCGTTCTGCCCGCCGCCCCTGGCGAGTGCTATACATCTCAGATTAAAATTCGTTCTCGTTCTCGTTCTCGTTCTCGTTCTCGTTCTCGCCCAGATAGCACAAATCGTTGTTCGACCCTCTACGGTCTGCTCATCCCCTCGGATGACGCCCCTTTCGGTCGATAACAGAGCCATTGTATCATCCCACTGTTGCCAGTCGCCAACCTTTGTCCCTTCATTTTCTATGGGGTTATGTCCACGGATTCACAGGACACTTGCGGATGGCCGCTCGGAAATGTTAAAATAGGCAAGCGTGTTCCTCATCGAGTCTATTTTCCGACGTTTCAGAAAAAATGAAACTTCCCTTGGATGCTCATCATGCAAAATGGCCAACCCCTGGAAACAGGCACAGTAGTTATCGCTCCACAGGGCATATTGCGCAGCGAGTTCACAACGAGCGGTGCAATCCAAGATCTTGATCTCTCCGATCCACCGGTTGGGCATGTTCAGCAGTTTGTTGTCGATGATCTGCTGCGCATTTTTGCGCTGGGCTTTCCCGATCCGGCAACGACGACAGCCGCGGCCACCATCGCCCACGAGTTTTGGTCGCCGGCCGGCCTGCCCATGACTGTTCCGTGTGACGTGTGGCTTCAAGTGAAGTCGGTCAGCGACGAAGGTACCCATTTTCGCTACACCGTCGAGCAACTGTCGGGGCCAAGCTGTCGCTTTGCCGCCGGGACCGTTGTCGATGGCTACGGCCATGGCGAAGATCAGCGTATTGTGCTGACGTCGACCGGCGAGGCCGCATCCTACGTCGATGTCAGTCAGACCGGGCCGACGCCATGGGACGGCGCCGTGCCGATGGTGCGAACCGGCCAGTTGGGTGGCCTTGGTCTGGTCGATGCCGAACAAGTCGGCATTGCCATCAGCCGCAATCTGGATGACGCTGGGCTGCCCCACATTGTCGCCAGCGAACAGCAACTCAAATTGAGCCAGGTCGATCTCGCCATTGACGACGGCCAATCCGTCACAGGCCGGTTGGGCAGCGATGGATCGTTGCGCCTGGGCGTGATCGTTGACGAGCCGGACAGCGCGGGGCTGCTGTTCGACGCCGGCGATCAGAGCTTGGCGCTGGCCGGCGATCTGCGGGTCGGCGGTGGAACAATGCTCCACGGCTATCTGGCCATGATCGACGGTGAGCAGACCACGTTTGGCATTGCATCCAACGGCGAATTTAAGGCCGGATCGGATGTGAGCCTGCCGGAGCAGACGGGGATTCACTATGACCCGGAGCAGGGGAGCCTGAACTTCAACGCCAAGCTCTACCAGCTTGGCGACGTCAACATCGACGGCGATCTGCTCTTCACGGACGGCGATCACGCCACAGTCCGTATCGCACGCAGCGGGGAGGTCCGGCTGGGCCCCGATGTGCTGCAAGAGGACGGCGTCCACATCCGCTACGATCCGGCGCAAGAGGCGCTCTCGGTTTCCGCCTCCATGACAGTCTCCGGCGGCGTTATCAGCCAGGGACCGATGACGTTCAAGAAGGGTGAGATCTCGACCATCCGATTGGACCCAACGGGCGCCGTCCGATTTGGCAGCGACCTGGGCCGGCCTAAATCAACAGCATTTCAGTATCAGCCGGATGCAAACGTCATTGACATCAGCGTTCCGCTCACCCTGAGCGGCCCGCTTACGCTGTCCGGGCCTACGACGAGCACCAGTTCGCTTGTATTCCTGCAAGACGACAAACGAACGATCCAACTCAGCGGTGACGGGACGCTACAGGTTGGGAACGACCTGGATGCCGACGGTGGAACGGCATTGGCCTACGATCCGGCTGTTGGCGCCGTGCAGATCTCCGCACCGTTGCACGTTTCTGCACCCTTGCGGGTTTCCGGTGCGACGACGTTTTCAGATGACGTGACGCTTCGAACTGACGAACGTGTCACCGTTTCGCTGTCGCCATCGGGTGATCTGCGCCTCGGCACGGATGTCTCGCAGCCCAGCAAGCACCGGTCTCCATTTCGACGCCGCATCCCAACAGCTTACCCTTTCCGGCGAACTGACATTTGGAGAGCGGTGCGCAGATCGGCGGCGATCTGCTCGATGGTGGGCGATGCCGCTTTTGTGGCAGGGGCCGGCGAGAGCGTGCGCATCGATCAAGACGGCATCCAGATGCGCCTTGAACCGGGCGAAAACAACAGCATCAAGGTCTTCGGCGTCGGCCGGTCCGCCATGATCAATGCGTACCAGACGCCGGACAGCGTACAGCAGTTGGATGTGTTGGCCTACTACAACAGCGGCACGCCCTCATTGCACGGCAGTCTGTTGATCGGCGTGGGGAATGCAGCCGGCGGCGCGCCCGACACCTTCTTGCGCCTGACGCGCTATTTCACCGGCGCACGCAACGTCGAGTTGAATGCTTCGTACGTCAACATTCAAAGCGATCGCATTCAGCTTAGCGGCAATTCGACTGTGCGCGGAAACTTCGATTTCAGCGGCACCGGCGGCGCCGACCGGGTCTTCCGTCTGCGCAACCTGCCCATTAGTCCGGCCGGCTTGCCGTCGGGCGCCGTCTGGAACAGCGGCGGCACGCTCAAGATCGTACTGTAGCCGGCTCTTGTTCGACCATAGAAACCAAAGCATCGAAACCGAATGGACAGACGCTGCAATATTCATCACTTTCCGGTGATGTGGCGTAAACACGGAGAGGTACCCATATCATGATCATCGACCAACATAGCACTCCGACCATCGTCTTTCTCCTGGTCAGCGACGAAGACGGCGTCACCGCCATGCCTGGACTTGGATCGAGCGTGAAAGCTCAGATTTCCAAGAACGGCGGCTCGTTTACCAACATCACCGGTTCGGTAGCCGAGATCGGAAACGGCTGGTACAAATTTGATCTCAGCAGTAACGAAACCGACGTCGAGGGCTCGCTGATCGTCGCCGCCTCGGCAGCGGGCACGCTTGAATGGCGTGACCTGCATCAAGTCTATTCGAGTTTTGCTGCCACGTTGGTTGCCGGCATGTTCAACCAGATCGCCGATCATGTGCTGCGACGAGATTTCGCCGGCGCGTCCGCTTCGGACGATGGCGACGAAAAGGGCTTCCGATCGCTGCTGGGATCGGTGGCCAAGTCGGTCAACCGTGTTGAATTGGCGGGGACGACCCTGTCGGTCTACGAAGCGGATGACGCGACCGTGTTGGGTACCCAGTCGGTCGTCACCAATCAGAACGCCACGCCGATCACGGGGGTTGACACGGACTGAACGATTGTCGTTGTCAGTGGTCCGATTGAGAACAAAGGTGTGCTGCTATGCTCTGCCAATGGCAGAGCATAGCGATGTCTTGGGTTTGCCCACTCGGTCAAGATGACGTGCTTCAGCCTCTGGATGTCGATACGCTGCAGAGGGTCCAATGCCAAGAGCTATCCCATTGTTGAGATGGGTGGCTCTTTTTTTATCGTCTTGTGAAACAGTTCGTCAGTTCGCTATTCCGACCAAATTGGTATCAACGTTCGGTGTATCTCCTTATTGAACGTTGTCCACCGAATCCTTTTCTGTATTCCGAACGTTCTACATGTAGAACGGCAAAGCGTGAGCGACTGAATCGGTATGCTGGGCAGGTTCGAGAAAACCCGTAGGGCAGGCATGTCTTCGCCGTCCTGAACTTGTCGGCAAATTAAACTAAAATTATAAATATAACTTCATTGCCAATGTAATGACATGCGAAGGAATAATGCACTGAACTACGATAGTTGATATGTGATCTCGATAACGAAGATAAACAACGATAAAGATAAATTTTTGGCCTCTACGCCCACTTCACCTTCCGCATTGCACCCGCCAAAACCCAATAGTATAAAGTAGAAAGTAGTGATGATGCGCGATTATCCTTCAACGAAGCAAGGACGACTTCTAATCGGTTTGATAGTATTGATTGCTGCACTTGTTCCATCGTTTGAGATCGCTGAGCCGGTCCATGCTGACTCTTCTCCGTTGCAGTTCACCCATCTATCGACGGCCAACAACGATCTGCCCATTCCAAGCAACAGCACCCAACAGACTTCGGCCCTGATTCTTGATGTCGATAAAGATGGCGTCAACGACTTCGTTATCGCCAGCCGGCGCACGCCTGGACCCTCGCTCGTCTGGTACCGGCGGTCGGCGTCAGACGGGTGAACGAAATATGTCATCGATGAGCAGCCCTTGACATTGAGGCGGGCGGCGACTACCGGGATATCGACGGTGATGGCGATCTGGATATCGTCATGGGCGGGGAAATCGCGAAGCAATCAAGTCTGGTGGTGGGAGAACCCATACCCGACCTATGCGCCCAGACGCAAACTGGACGCGCCGCGTGATCAAGAATAGCGGTGAAAACAAGCATCATGATCAGATCTTCGGCGATTTCGACAGGCGACGGCAAGGTCGAGTTGGTCTTCTGGAATCAATAGGCAAAGAAGCTGCTATCTGGCCGAAATACCCGCCGATCCGCAAATGCAGGGGAACCTTGGCCCCTGACGGAGATTTATCTGGTTGGGCGAACACCAGAGCATGAAGGCCTGCCAGATGAAGATATCGACGGCGACGGCCTGATCGACATTGTCGGCGGCGGTCGCTGGTTCAAATATCAGGGCGGCGCCAATTTTGAGGCAAGAATCATTGACGACGGCCAGACGCTTCGGCCGGGTCGCGGCCGGCCAGTTAATCCCGGGCGGCTATGCCGAAGTCGTCATGGGTCCTGGAGACAACACTGGGCCTCTGGAATGGTATCGTTGGGATAGCAGCGCCAATCGCTGGAACAGTTCCGTCCTCATCTCGTCGGTTGAGCGGGGCCATAGCCTACGCGTTGTTGACTTCGATCAGGATGGACATCTGGATATTTTTGTCGCGGAAATGCGGCTAAACGATGGAAATCCTGACGCAAAGATGCGTCTATTCCGCGGGGATGGTCAGGGCAACTTCTCGCTCATGGAGTTATCCAGCGGCATCGGCAATCATGAATCCCGCGTCGGTGATCTGGACGGCGATGGGGACATGGATATCTTGGGCAAGCCCTACAATTGGGAGATGCCCCGGCTGGACATCTGGCTGAGCAATCTTGCACCGGAACCGTGCACGCCCGTCCTGAATGCCTGGCAGCGCCATGTGATCGATGCCAACCAGCGCTGGACGGCGGTCTTCGTCGACGCGACCGATTTGAACGGAGATGAGTTGCCGGACATCGTGGCCGGGGGCGATTGGTATGAAAATCCTGGCACGCCGGAAAACGCCTGGACGCGACGCCCGATCGGCGATCCGCTCAACAACATGGCCACGGTCTACGATTTCGATGGCGACGGCGATGCAGATATTTTGGGAACGGCCGGAAAAGGATCAGACGCCAATCCCAATTTCTACTGGGCCCAGAATAACGGTGGCGGCAACTTCACCATCCGCAGCAATGTCGCGGCAGGGGATGGTGATTTCCTGCAGGGTGCAGAAGTCGGGGTGTTTCAAGGTGATCTGCAGATCGCGTTGTCGTGGCATGAGGACAACAAAGGCATTCAAATGCTCACGCCGCCCGCAGATCCGGCCAACGGCCTGTGGCCACGGACGTTGGCCTCAAGCACCTCACAGGACGAGGACTTGAGCAGCGGCGACATCGATCGAGACGGGGACCTGGATTTGTTGCTGGGCACACAGTGGCTGCGCAATGAACGGGCGATTCCGACAGACTGGCACGACTTGACCCGCCGCTATCGAGTGTCTATCGTGGTGAATGCCGACGGCGCCGACCGGCAGGATCATCTCGCCGAACTTTCGCTAAACTTTACCCAGTTGCTCAGTTCGCTGGGCGGCGGTTTGTTTGCACCGGACTCCCTGCATTTGGTCGAGGTCGATGTCCAAGAAAACCTGCTCCAGTCAGAAGTTCCGGTTCAGTTCTCGCCTGACGCGGGATTTGATGCATCGACGAATGCCGCCGGAGAGATCGTGCTGCTCTTGGAGGGTTTCACGGCGGGAAATCAGGCTCGCCGGTACCATCTCTATTTTGACACGGAAGACGGCGCCTATGCGCCGGTTGTACCGGTCGATCAGGTCGGCGTCACCGATGACGCAGATGAAGGGCAGGCGACTTTCCGGATCGACACCGCGCAGGCCACCTACCAGTACCAAAAGACGGCTGCCGGGTTCTCCAGTCTCCTGGACAGTGACGGCAACGACTGGATCAGCTTCAATCCGACGGCCGGCTCCGGCCCTGCAGGAGAGTTCCGGGGCATCCCCAATCTTGTCTACCCCGAGGGCTACTTCCACCCCGGCGACACCAATGCAACAAGCGTCCTGATTGAGGATGGACCATTGAAGGCAACCATTGCCTCAGCGACGAATGACAATCAATGGCAAGCAACCTGGGAAATATTCCCCCGATTTGCCCGCATGACCGTGACGCAGGCAGCGCACAATTATTGGTTCCTCTACGAAGGCACGCCAGGGGGCGTCCTCGAAACCGGCACGGATTTCGTGGTGCGTGCCGATGGCGCTCAGACCAGCGCGGCAACTGCGTGGACGAGTGACCTGGAACCGGAAGAGTGGGTTTATTTCAGCGATCCCGCTGTAGGCAGCGGCGGCCGCTCGCTGTTCGTCGCCCAGCATCAAAACGACAACACGGTCGACTCCTATTACGCCATGCGGGAAGAGATGACCGTCTTCGGCTTCGGGCGTGACGGAACCAACACCTTTCTCGACAGCACGCCACGCCAATATACCATTGGGCTGATCGATGACACAGTCTACAACACTGTGGCCCCGCTCATCCGCGGTGCGTATGCCAGTATCGCAGCGACGGTCGGCACTGCCGACCGTTTAGACGACAGCGGGAGCGCAGGTTGGTCGCCCTTCACGCTCAATAACAGCAGCGGCTCACCGGACCGCAACCAACTAGCCGATGTCAATGGCGACGGTCGTCTCGATGCAGTCGTCGGTTATGAAGCAACAAACTCCCTGGGCAAGCTGGCCTGGTACGAACAGCCGACCAACCCGACAGGTATCTGGACCGAGCACGTCATCGACAACATTATCGGTCCCATGAGCGTAGGCGTACGTGATATGGATTTCGACGGTGACCTCGATGTCGTTGCTGGTGAACATACAAAACGCGATCCCAGTGCGGGTAGGCTCTTTGTCTTCGAAAATGCCGACGGCCAAGGGACAAGCTGGACGCGCCATCTCGTCTACACAGGCGACGAACACCACGACGGCGCCCACATTGTCGACATCGATGGCGACGGCGACTACGACATCGTTTCTATCGGATGGGTGAATGACAAGGTGGTCCTCTACGAGAACTTATCCGACTGCGTTCCTCCAGGGGGCGGCGGGGGAGAACCGCCTGCCAACCGAGCGCCGATTGCGAATGCCGGCAGCGACCGGATGGTGACAGACGCCGACGATTCCGGATCGGAAGCGATCACACTGGATGGATCCGTCAGCCGGGACAGTGACGGCACGATTGTGCGCTATCGGTGGAGCGCCGACTCCGGCGTCGCCATTCCCGACGGCGTCAGTCCTACGGCAACTTTCCCGGTCGGCGTCCATATCGTGACGCTCACCGTCACCGACGATGACGGCGCCTCTGATTCCGATACTGTTCGGATTACGGTCAATCCGCCCGGTCAAGGAGGAGACGGGCGCGTAGAAGACGGTCTCGTCGCATTTTATACATTTGAAGAGGGCGCGGGCGGGATCGTCTATGATGTTTCGGGGTTTGGCACGCCACTCAACCTGACAATCAGCGATCAGAGTCGGACTGCCTGGCTCACCGGCGGCGGACTTGCGGTCAATGGGACCACGACAATTGCCTCGAGCCAAGCGGCGGGCAAGATCGTCAACGCATGCCGTACGACGGATGCATTGACCGTTGAAGCATGGATCAAGCCGGCCAGCGTGACGCAGGACGGCCCCGCGCGGGTCTTGACGCTCTCTCAAGACCCCTATGCCCGCAACGTCACCTTGGGGCAGGGTCGCTGGGGAACGCAACCGTCCGATGTTTTCGATGTTCGCTTGCGCACGACGTCAACCGACAACAACGGAACGCCGTCGGTGACGACGCCCACTGGCGCGGCTACAACGCAACTCACGCATGTGGCCTATACGCGCGGCGGCAAATGGCAGCGTCATCGTTTACGTAGACGGCGACCCTGTCGTAAGCGACAACGTTCCCGGCACGCTCGACAACTGGGAATGCGGGATACCGCCTTGCCCTTGCCGGAGAACTCGACAACACGGCGCAATTGGCTGGGTGAGCTACATCTTGTGGCGATCTACTGCCAGGCCCTGGATCAGACCGAAATCCTGCAAAACTTGCGATGCCGGCGCGCATACGGCGCCTCCTACGAATCAGCCGCCTACGGCCAACGCCGGCAATGACCAGACCGTCACCGACGCCGACAACTCCGGCGCTGAACCCGTTACCCTCAATGCGTCCGGTAGTGCCGATTCCGACGGGACCATCGTTTCGTATCAGTGGAGCGCCGACTCCGGCGTCGCCATTGCCGACGGCATCAGTACCCAGGTCGACTTCCCTGTGGGCGTCCACGTCGTCACCCTGACCGTCACCGACGATGACGGCGCGACCGACTCCGATACCGTCACCATCACCGTCAACGCCGCCACGCCGGACAACCAGCCGCCCACGGCCAACGCCGGCAACGACCAGACCGTCATCGACAGCGACAACTCCGGCGCTGAACTCGTCACCCTCGATGCGTCCGCCAGTGCCGACACCGACGGGACCATCGTCGCTTACCAGTGGAACGCCGACTCCGGCGTCGCCATTGCCGACGGCGTCAGTCCCGGTCGACTTCCCCGTGGGCGTCCACGTCGTCACCCTCACCGTTACCGACGATGACGGCGCGACCGACTCCGATACCGTCACCATCACCGTCAACGCCGCCACGCCGGACAACCAGCCGCCCACGGCCAACGCCGGCAACGACCAGACCGTCACCGACAGCGACAACTCCGGCGCTGAACTCGTCACCCTCGATGCGTCCGCCAGTGCCGACACCGACGGGACCATCGTCGCCTACCAGTGGAACGCCGACTCCGGCGTCGCCATTGCCGACGGCGTCAGTCCCCAGGTCGACTTCCCTGTGGGCGTCCACGTCGTCACCCTCACCGTTACCGACGATGACGGCGCCTCCGACTCCGATACCGTCACCATCACCGTCAACGCCGCCACGCCGGACAACCAGCCGCCCACGGCCAACGCCGGCAACGACCAGACCGTCATCGACAGCGACAACTCCGGCGCTGAACTCGTCACCCTCGATGCGTCCGCCAGTGCCGACACCGACGGGACCATCGTCGCCTACCAGTGGAACGCCGACTCCGGCGTCGCCATTGCCGACGGCGTCAGTCCCCAGGTCGACTTCCCTGTGGGCGTCCACGTCGTCACCCTCACCGTTACCGACGATGACGGCGCCTCCGACTCCGATACCGTCACCATCACCGTCAATCCGGCGGAACCGACCGGCGAGACGATTCACATCAACTTCCAGCCGGCCGGGTCGCCTGTCCCCGCTGGCTATCTCGTCGACGACGGCAGCGCCTTTGGCGACCGCGGCAACGGCTACAGCTACGGCTGGGATGCAAGAAACTTCCAGGCCCGCGACCAGGGCGTCGATCCCGACCAGCGATTCGATACCTCGAACCATTTCGAGAAGTATGCCCCCCGCGTCTGGGAAATCGCCCTGCCCAACGGCGCCTACCAACTTCACATCGTGGCCGGTGATCCCAGACATGCCAACCAGGTCAATACGCTTGACGTTGAGGGCGTCTTGCTCCTGGACCCTGATGGTCAGGACCATTTCGACGAGTTCCTCATCACCGTCACCGTCAGCGACGGCCGCCTCACCGTCCGGCCGGGCGCAGGCTCCCTGAATGCCAAGATCGCCTTCATCGACATCACCGGCGGCGGCGCACCCGCCAACCAACCGCCTTCGGCTAATGCGGGCAACGACCAGACCGTCACCGACGGCGACAACTCCGGCGCTGAACTCGTCACCCTCGATGCGTCCGCCAGTGCCGACACCGACGGGACCATCGTTTCGTATCAGTGGAACGCCGACTCCGGCGTCGCCATTGCCGACGGCATCAGTACCCAGGTCGACTTCCCCGTGGGCGTCCACGTCGTCACCCTGACCGTCACCGACGATGACGGCGACGACCGACTCCGATACCGTCACCATCACCGTCAACGCCGCCACGCCGGACAACCAGCCGCCCACGGCCAACGCCGGCAACGACCAGACCGTCACCGACAGCGACAACTCCGGCGCTGAACTCGTCACCCTCGATGCGTCCGCCAGTGCCGACACCGACGGGACCATCGTCGCCTACCAGTGGAACGCCGACTCCGGCGTCGCCATTGCCGACGGCGTCGGTCCCCAGGTCAGACTTCCCTGTGGGCGTCCACGTCGTCACCCTCACCGTTACCGACGATGACGGCGCCTCCGACTCCGATACCGTCACCATCACCGTCAATCCGGCGGAACCGACCGGCGAGACGATTCACATCAACTTCCAGCCGGCCGGGTCGCCTGTCCCCGCTGGCTATCTCGTCGACGACGGCAGCGCCTTCGGCGACCGCGGCAACGGCTACAGCTACGGCTGGGATGCAAGAAACTTCCAGGCCCGCGACCAGGGCGTCGATCCCGACCAGCGATTCGATACCTTGAACCATTTCGAGAAGTATGCCCCCCGCGTCTGGGAAATCGCCCTGCCCAACGGCGCCTACCAACTTCACATCGTGGCCGGTGATCCCAGACATGCCAACCAGGTCAATACGCTTGACGTTGAGGGCGTCTTGCTCCTGGACCCTGATGGTCAGGACCATTTCGACGAGTTCCTCATCACCGTCACCGTCAGCGACGGCCGCCTCACCGTCCGGCCGGGCGCAGGCTCCCTGAATGCCAAGATCGCCTTCATCGACATCACCGGCGGCGGCGCACCCGCCAACCAACCGCCTTCGGCTAATGCGGGCAACGACCAGACCGTCACCGACGGCGACAACTCCGGCGCTGAACTCGTCACCCTCGATGCGTCCGCCAGTGCCGACACCGACGGGACCATCGTCTCGTATCAGTGGAACGCCGACTCCGGCGTCGCCATTGCCGACGGCATCAGTACCCAGGTCGACTTCCCCGTGGGCGTCCACGTCGTCACCCTGACCGTCACCGACGATGACGGCGCGACCGACTCCGATACCGTCACCATCACCGTCAACGCCGCCACGCCGGACAACCAGCCGCCCACGGCCAACGCCGGCAACGACCAGACCGTCATCGACAGCGACAACTCCGGCGCTGAACTCGTCACCCTCGATGCGTCCGCCAGTGCCGACACCGACGGGACCATCGTCGCCTACCAGTGGAACGCCGACTCCGGCGTCGCCATTGCCGACGGCGTCAGTCCCCAGGTCAACTTCCCTGTGGGCGTCCACGTCGTCACCCTCACCGTCACCGACGATGACGGCGCCTCCGACTCCGATACCGTCACCATCACCGTCAACGCCGCCACGCCGGACAACCAGCCGCCTACGGCCAATGCCGGCAACGACCAGACCGTCATCGACAGCGACAACTCCGGCGCTGAACTCGTCACCCTCGATGCGTCCGCCAGTGCCGACACCGACGGGACCATCGTCGCCTACCAGTGGAACGCCGATTCCGGCGTCGCCATTCCCGACGGCGTCAGTCCCCAGGTCAACTTCCCTGTGGGCGTCCACGTCGTCACCCTCACCGTCACCGACGATGACGGCGCGACCGACTCCGATACCGTCACCATCACCGTCAACGCCGCCACGCCGGACAACCAGCCGCCCACGGCCAACGCCGGCAACGACCAGACCGTCACCGACAGCTCCGGCGCTGAACTCGTCACCCTCGATGCGTCCGCCAGTGCCGACACCGACGGGACCATCGTCGCCTACCAGTGGAACGCCGACTCCGGCGTCGCCATTCTCGACGGCGTCAGTCCCCAGGTCGACTTCCCTGTGGGCGTCCACGTCGTCACCCTCACCGTGACTGACGATGACGGCGCCTCCGACTCCGATACCGTCACCATCACCGTCAATCCGGCGGAAACGGGTGATGATGAACGGGTAAGCGAAGGTCTTATGGCTCTCTACACCTTTGAGGAGGGAGAGGGTGCAACAGTAGGTGACGTCTCTGGCACGGGCGCGGCGCTAAACCTCACGATCAGCGATCCGAATCGTGTGACATGGCTGCCCGGTGGGGGGCTGTCGGTCAATGCCACAACCCTCATCGGCTCATCTCAGGCCGGCACGAAAATTGTCGACGCATGCCGCAACACCGACGCCCTCACCATCGAAGCCTGGATCAAGCCGGCCAACGTGACGCAGGATGGGCCGGCCCGCATCGTCACGCTTTCCCAAGATCCATACGCCCGCAACTTCATGCTGGGCCAAGGCCGCTGGGGAACCCAACCCAAAGATGTCTTTGACATTCGATTGCGCACGACGGAGACCGACGACAACGGCCGTCCGGCCGTCACAACGCCACGGGGCACGGCGACAACCCAGCTCACTCATGTGGCATACTCGCGATCCGCAGACGGTGCCGTGACGATCTACATCAGTGGCATGCCGGTCTTCACCGGTCAGATTGGCGGCGCCCTTGACAACTGGGACAACGGCCATCGTCTGGCCCTGGCCGGCGAGCTTGACGATACACGCCACTGGCTGGGCGAACTCCATCTGATCGCCATCTACTGTCAGGCTTTGGACCAAGCCCAAATCGAGCAGAACTTCTCAGCAGGGCCGTAACAGTTATCCTCGGCGAACATACATTGCTGAAGCCGGGCGCAACCCGTTGATTCCGTCTCCGTTGGAGATACCCGCAATCAGTTGGCTGCGCCCGGACGTCGTCCACTGTTCGGATTACAGACGTAGGGCACAGTGAATACACGGCGGAACCGACGCTCCCTCTCTTTTCGTTCAGTGACTGAAGAATGGGCTGGTTGCACCGTGCAGCCGACAGCGCCCGTAGCCCGTATGTCCGTCCTTCTACGAAAATTGCATGCCGGAATTGGGACAACAACTCTTACGAGAAGAGGCGTATTCCTTTGAAACCCTTGAATCTTTCCTCCGCTATTGGGGCAATTTGCCGGCTGAGTATCGTTGCGGCCCTTCTGGCCACCTTGGCGCCGAGCGCGCTTTACGCGCAAGAACGAACCACCACGCCCATCGGCCGCTGGCTGCGCATCTCTACGCAACAGACGGACCTGCCCCCCCGAGCATGGGCACCGAACAGACGGCTGCACTTGTTCTGGATATCGACGGAGATGACCGCAACGATTTCGTCATTGCCACGCGCAATGCGCCGGCATCCTCCATGGTCTGGTATCGACAGAGACCGGACGGCTGGGAACGGTACCTTATCGATGCGACACCCGGCTTAAGAATTGAGGCTGGCGGCGCATATCACGATATTGACGGAGACGGTGACCTGGATATTCTGATGGGCGGGGATTCCCGTTCCAACGAGGTCTGGTGGTGGGAAAACCCCGCGCCGAATTTTGACGTTGACGGACCGTGGAATCGCTACCTTGTAAAAGCCGATGGTGAACCGACCCATCACGACCAGATCTTCGGCGACTTTGACGGCGACGGCCAAACGGAACTGGTCTTTTGGAATCAAGGTGCGGAAGCGCTCTTTCTTGCGGAAATTCCTGCCCAACCGCGACAGGATGCAGCTTGGCCTCGGACGGCCATCTATAGTTGGAGCGATGGCGCCGATCACGAAGGGCTTACCGCCGCCGATATTGATCTTGACGGCCAGCTTGACATCGTAGGCGGTGGCCGCTGGTTCAAGTATGAGGGCGGCGCCTTGTTTACGCCCTACGAAATCGATGACAGCTTGCGCGCCGGTCGGGTCGCAACCGGTCAGTTCATCGCGGGTGGCAGGCCCGAAGTGGTTCTGGGCGCCGGAGATGGGCGGGGCGCCTTGCGTTGGTATCGTTGGGACGGCGTCGCGTGGGAGGGCGCCGACCTTTTGGACGTTGCGCTGGAACACGGACATTCACTGGACGTTGGAGATATCAATTTCGACGGCCATCTCGACATCTTCAGTGCTGAGATGCGACTCAATCAAGAAAACGAGGAAGCAAAGATGCGTTTGTTCCTCGGCGACGGCGACGGCGGTTTTGGCGAATTCGTGCTGGCCGAAGGCATGGGCAATCACGAATCGCGTCTCGCCGATTTAGACGGTGACGGCGACCTGGATATTCTGGGCAAACCATACAACTGGGAAACCCCGCGCATCGACATCTGGTACTATGAACCGGGCTGTCGCATCGCCTTCAATGCCTGGGAACGGCACGTCATCGATGAAGCCCGCCCGTGGACGGCCATTTTTGTTACTACTGCGGACTTTGACGGCGACGGTGACCCGGATGTCGGGACGGGCGCCTGGTGGTATGCCAATCCAGGCGTCGTTGGCGCGTCATGGACCAGGTCTGCATTTGGCGATGGCTTCAACAATCTAGCTGCAGCCCACGACTTTGATCGAGACGGGGATGTGGATGTCCTGGGGACGAAGGGTGAGGGCTCGGCGGAAGACAGCACCTTCATCTGGGCGGAAAATAGCGGAGCGGGGGGCTTCTCTCTCTTTGAGAACATCGACGAGGCGCAGGGTGACTTCCTGCAGGGCGTGGCCATTAGCGCCTTTGAAGCGCCGGGCAGCATACAGGTTGCTCTTTCGTGGCATCAAGCGGGCAATGGCCTGCAGTTCTTGACCGTGCCGGAGAAACCACAGGAAGAACAGTGGTCTTGGCAGCAAATCTCAACCATAGCGCAAGACGAAGGGCTCAGTGCAGGGGACATCGACCGTGACGGTGACGCTGATCTGCTGTTGGGGACCATTTGGATGGAGAACGGCGCAGACGAGTGGATACCTCACACGCTTTCCGAACGCACCGAAGCGCCTGACCGCAATCGTCTGGTCGATTTGAACCACGATAACCGGTTGGATGCGGTCATCGGTTACGAATATGAGGGAAGCAGTCCCGTTCCCCTCGCTTGGTACGAACAGCCTGCGACTGCCACGGCGCCGTGGACCGAGCACATGATCGCCGACTTGATCGGACCAATGAGCCTGGATATTCGGGACATGGATCATGACGGTGACTGGGACATCATCGCCGGCGAACACAACTTGGGCGACCTCAACGCGTCAAGGCTGCTTATCTATGAGAATCTTGACAGTGCAGAGGGTGCGTGGAAGGAACATCTCGTATACCAGGGCGATGAACACCACAACGGCGCGCGTGTGGTCGATCTGGATGGCGACGGCGACTCCGACATTGTCTCCATCGGCTGGCGTCACGATCAGGTGATTGTATATGAGAATGTTGCTGAGCCATGCCCTCAAGCACGCGTATTCCTACCGATCATCCGGCGGTAAGCCTGCGGCTATTCGGCAAGAGCTTGTAACTGCTGGATTTGCCGGTCCGCCATCTCCGCGCCCAACTGCAGCAACTGACCGATCTGGTCTTCAGAGCGCGCTTCGGCATAGATACGCAGGAGCGGTTCCGTGCCGCTCGGACGTATCAGCAGCCAACTGCCGTCGTCAAGGACATACTTCACTCCATCCAGATCGCTGGCATGGTCTAGGGGGCATCCCGCAAGTTGGGTGGGCAGAGATTGCATGAGGCCGTTCACCAACGCCGTCTTCCGAAAGGGTCGTACCTGATGATCGTGGCGCGCATAACAGAAAGGCCCGATATCCAATGCCGCCATAAGTTCATCCATCATGGGTCCCAGCGTTTTGCCGCGGCTGGCGACAATCTCCGCCAAGAGTAAACCCATCAATAATCCGTCGCCTTCCGGGATGTGACCGTACATGGAGATGCCGCCACTCTCTTCACCGCCGATTAGCACGGGCTCACAGCGCATCAAGTCGGCGATATGATGGAACCCGACCGGCGTTTCGTGGACGGTTAGCGCATAGCGGTCGGCAAGGCGGTTCAGCATCTGCGTCGTGCTGACCGTTTTCACGACGCTGCCGTACAGACCTCGATTCCGGACCAGGTGCTCCAAAATCAGGGCCATAATCGCGTGGGGATCGATAAAGCGACCGGTGGGATCGATGGCGCCGATGCGATCGGCATCGCCATCTGTCGCCAGGCCGAGATGGTACCGACCGGTTGTCATCTCGAGCATGAGGGGCTGAAGATGACGGGCGATGGGCTCGGGGTGAATGCCGTTGAATCCGGGGTTCATTTCCCCGCGTAGCTCGGTGACGCTACAGCCGGCATCTTCCAGCAAGCGCTTGAGATAGACGCGCCCGGCTCCGTACATCGCATCGACGGCAACGCTCAGGTGGGCTGTGCGAATTACATCGAAATTGACCAGCGTCCTTAGGTGTTCTTTGTAGGCCGGCAGCGGCTCAAATCGCCGCACAAAGCCCCGCTCAATGGCCTCCGCGAGGGGCATGGTCCTGGGTAGAGCAAGATCTTGCTGCTGATTAGCCCGCGTTTCCACCTGTCTCACATAATCGGCGCTGGCGGAACCGCCATAGGCTGATTTGAGCTTGATGCCGTTGTAGCGGGGAGGATTATGGCTGGCGGTGATCATGATGCCGCCGTCTGCCCGTTTGTCGACGATGGCGTAGCTGACCATGGGGGTCGGCACGTCGGCCTGGGCGAGCCAGACGTCGATTCCGGCTGCGGCGAAGACCTCGGCCACGGCAATGGCATAGCGATCCGAGAGGAAGCGTGTGTCAAAGCCGACGACGAAAGAAGGCCGTTCCTTCTCTGCCTGGCCGGGCGGGCTGCCCCAATCGTGAAGCGTCTGCTCCGCCACGGCGCGTGCCACACGCCGGACATTCTCAAAAGTGAAATCTTCGCTGATGACAGCACGCCAACCATCGGTGCCAAACTTGATGCTCATAGAATCCTCGATCTGCAGCGATGGGGTTTGACATTGGGCGTCGACATCAAACCAAATATTCATGAAAAAGGAGGCGCACGCCCTGCTTCGGGGGCGTACGCTTCTTCATCAAGTGACCCAGGCAAGTCAGGCGATGTGCAGGTCCGCGTTTAAGCCCATGCCTTCCAGGGTCGCCCGAATCTCTTTCGTATAGAGAGGGTTCATGACAATGACTGCATCCGGCGTGTAGTCGCCGAGAAATTCAGGCGCAACGATACGCTGTCCGGTCCCTGTAATGTACATACCCTGCTTGCGCGGGTTGATATCGACGGCATAGTGAATGGTTTCCGCCTCCGGCAGCATGTTCAGGAACGTGATCCCCTTCGAACCGGAGCCCCAGATAACGGCCCGTCGCTCGTCGTCGGCGATTGCGCGCAACATCGCCTGATCCTGGGCCGTTTTGGCCTGATAGCGGCCCGAGAATTCACGCACATCCCCAGCAACTTCGCTAGGCTGGTTCCACTCCTTGGCGGAGACGATGGCGAAATCGTCCTTGGGCTGCGCCTCAACACAGAGATATTGGCCGCCAAAGGTCGTCCGCACGTCGGTCACTTCAAACCCGCAGGACTCCAGAAGATAGGCCAGCGAATATTGGGTGAAGTAAGAACAGTGTTCATAGATGATATCCCAGATCGCCATATCTTGCAGCGTATAGAGGCCGTTGGGCACTTCAAAGAAGATAGCTGTCTTCTGCTGGCCGACCGTCCGCCGGACCATTTGCATAAACGCCACGGGATCAGGAATGTGTTCCAGCGTGTGGCGGCAGCAGATGAAGTCCGCCTGGCGGTCGGTATAGCGCTCGGAGTAGAAATCCTGCACGAATTCGATCTGCTTCGTTGCGCCGCGGGCCGTCTCGCCCGGGACATAGCTTGGGTCAAAGCCGATGCCGTGATTGTCGCCCAGTTCGCAGAGCATCTCCAGGAAATCGCCTTTGCCGCTGCCGATCTCGATGATATGCTTGCCGCGCAGATCGTGCCGCGCCACCAAATCCCGGGCCAGGTCTTCGGCATACTGCTGAAAACGGGGCGAGAAGTGGAGCGAATTTTCATAGGCCTGACTATAATCCATCAGCGAAAGATCAAAGTCAGGGTTGAAAATATGGCCGCAGTTGTGACAGAAGCCAAGGCGCACCTTGACCCGCGCTACGCTCCGGGCTTCTTCCCGGCTCGGCCAGAGAATATTGCAGAGGACCGGCACATTAGGCACTTCGGCAAAGATTTCGACCGCATGCGCTCGGCAGACGGTGCAGGAAGTTTCGCCGGCGTATTCAGGCATACTGATTTCTCCTACCTGTTGGGTCAATTGCGAATGACGATGGTGCGCAGGTATTCGTCATAGTTGCCATCCAGCTTGACGACCCGCAAACGAAGCTGGTGGGTGCCATTGGGATACTGGGATGAGTCGAATGTAAGCATATCGCCCCAGACGCGTCCTTGGGCCCACCGCGGCAGTGAATCACTCCAGCCCATGAATGTTGCATTGCCTTCGTTGCCATTGATCAACAGATCGACCTGCCACTTGCGCAGATCGGGATGTTGCGCAAGGCCCGTAACCGTCACTTCACCGCTGACCGCCTGGCCTTCGGTGGGCGTGTCGATGCCGTTCTCTCGATCCGCAATGGCCTGGGCGGCTCCATACTGGCGCGTCCGCAGATAGGCGGTCCACATACGCTGACGGATCTGGGCTTCGGCGGCCGTATCGGCGAGCGCTTGCGCCTCCTCCAAGATATCCACATAAAGCTCAAGGGCCTCTTCGTAGTGGCGCAGGCTCGAATGGGCATCGGCCATATACCACTTCGCCAAGAGCGCCAGATCTCGGTCGCCGGCCGCGATGGCGGCCTCCAGGGCCGATCGTAAAGCGTCCCAAGCCTCATCCTGGCGTTGTTGCCAGAGCAGATTTGCTTTCTGAAGTTGCAGTCTCACCGATTCGGATCTCCACATCCATCGGGCGACAGCGCAGACAAAGCATTGTCAATGGCGCCAGAGCGCATCGCGTCCTGCCTAGCCTTGCCGAACATATTCGGGATGGCTTGGAGGCTCTCCCCCGCACGCTCGGATTCGCCAGCGCACGCCAGGCAACGGCGGCGTCATCATAGGCCGCGGCAGCTTCCGTATAACGTTCCAGAGCTTGCAACAATTTGGCCTTGCCTTCGAGCACGGTGCCACAAATTCGGATCGCCGCGTCCGCGGCCTCACGGACGGCCGACTGAAGTAGGAGAGTCCGGATCGCAGTGCTGCCGGCGTCGGCGTAGTTTGCCCCAATCAGGGCCAGAATTGCGCGCGTTGTGAACCATCATCCGTTCTTCCGTCAACGCCAGCAGTTGCTGATAGGCATCCGTGGAAGATGCGAAGGCGTTACGACTGCGTTCCATACGTCCAATCCGTTGAAGAATATCGATTTCGCGCGCCTGAATCTTCGAGGTCACGTGCAATTTCCAATGCGGTTTGATATGAGTCGAACGCCGAGTCGTACTGCTTCTTGACCTTGATACAGGTCGCCGAACACGCGGAGGACGGTGGCGGCAAAATCAGCGTCATCGCCGACTCCCGGCCAATTCAATCGCTTCTTCAAAGTATGGAATGGCCTCGTCCAAATCGCCAGCATCGGCATAGTTGGCGCCGATGAGCGCAAGGCCTTGCGCTACCGGCGCCGTTATCACGCTGGGCACGCCAGATCTCAAGGGCCTGCGCATAGGCTTGCGTTGAACGAGGCATAGGCGCCACGAGAGCGTTCCATGTGTCCAATACGCTGGTAGCAGATCTAGCTGACGCGCCTGTCACGTTCTTCTAAAGCCAATCGAGACGGCTTCTTCATAGGAATCCAACGCTAACGCGATAGTCTTCTTGAGTCTGATACAGATCACCTTGCACTCGTAGCACGGTGATGGCCAAATCTGTGTCGCCCGCGGCTTCGAGCCACATCGATCACGTCTGCATAGTATTCCAAGGCAGCGTCGGTTTCGCCCGCATCCGCGTAGTTGGCACCAATTAGCGCGAGTACTTGCGCCAGACCAGCCTCGTCACCTTGCTGACGCAATATCTCCGCAACATCCTCATAGGCCGAGATCGATGCCTCATACTCTCCTTGATTCCGTTGAAGCTGCCCGACGAGCTGCAGCAAATCCAGTCAACGGGTCTCATCTTCTGTTCCGTCGCAATGGCCAACGCTGCATCGTAGGAATCGACCGCATCTTCATACTGCTCAAGATTCTGATAGAGATCGCCCTGAACTCGGAGAACTGTAACCGCAAGGTCAGTATCTCCCGCCTTTTGGGCCACATCGATCATATCAGCATAGTAAGCAAGCGCTGCATCGATCTCACCGGCATCGGCATAGTTGGCGCCAATGAGCGCCATGGCCTGAGCAGCTTCCGAGTCGGCATCCTGGGCTTGCCACAGGGAAATTGCTTCTTCCAAGATTGCCGTTGAAGACGCATATTCCCCGCGGGCGCGCTCCATCTGACCGAATCGTTCGAGCAACGCCAACTTCCGCGCAGAATCTTCTCCGCTCGCGCAAGTTCTACGCGCACGCTCGTAGGCGGCTGCAGCCTGGTCATCCTGGGCCATTTGCTCATACAGCGCAGCCTGGGCTGCCAGTAAATCCATGACCTGGCCAACTGCTTCCGCGTCGGTAGCGGCAGCTATCGACTCTTCAAAAAGCGCCAGCGCGCGTTCGACATCATCCGCAAGGCGTAGGCCGCTCCCGCATCCGCAATCGCCAGTTGGGCCAATTCGGGATCATCTATCTCCGTCCATAATGCCGCCACCTCTTCATACCGTTCCGCCGCCGCAGCCGGCTCATCGGCCTGCATATGGAGATCAGCAAGCGTCTGAACGAGCTCAGCATAAAGACGTGGCGAATTCTCCTGATCGGAAATGTTCAAGACGGCTTCGTACTCACCTATAGCGTCAGCGTACTGTTCGAGCCGGACATAGAGATCACCTAACTCATCGTGTATAGCAGCAATGAGTTCCTCATTTTCACTCAAAGCTGCAGCTTCTAATGCGTCTTCGTAATAACCGACTGCAGCGGCATTATCCTCCCGCAAAACCAGGCCGGCGCCGCCTTTCAGAAAGCTACGCGCTGATGCGGCGTATTCCTCCAGCGATAGCCACAATTCACCGGCGGCGGCAAAGGCTTCTGCGGCCTCCTAATAATTGTCGTTATCGCGCTGCAGACCGCCGATCAGTTCCTGAATTTCGGCGGTCTGGTCCATCAGGTCCGCTGCCGCGGCAGCTTCAAGCGCACGTTCATAGGCTTCCAAGCGCTTCAGGAAAACGGCCGGCGGCACGTGAGCCGGCCGCACTGCGCAGAAGGGACTCGATGTCTTCTATCTTCGGCATCGGCTTGCTGCAGCGATACATCACGGGTGTCCAGCGAATTGTTGATTGTTGAGTCAGTGGCCAGAGCTGCTTGCGTCTTACATAGGAAAAGTGCAGCGACGAGCATGTACAGGGCACTTGCCAGAGTCAAACGGGATCGCAATGTCTGCATGATCATATTGTCTGTCCTTGCTTTCCAGAGTGAGATCGTCGCATTATGAAGCGGCGTTCTCGGTCAAAGAGAATTCCTGCTGCCAGGTTAACTGTGCGGCCAGCCCCTCCCGCACCGTGGGCTTCGGATCGTAGCCGAGGCGGGCGTGGGCTTTGGCGATGTCGGCCGCTGTGCGCCGCTGATCGCCCGGGCGCTTGAGTCCGTCGCTGAGTCGCCTGGACATTGCAGGCATGTAGGAATCGAACTTGTCCCCCATAGCCCGCTACGCCGGTAATCAAACAGACTGCCATAGATTCACCGCATCTCCTATCATTGGCATATGCAACCTTCACTTCGAACGTTTGCGCCAGGTAGTCAATTCCGCACCCGGAAAGCACGAAGATTTCCGCGGGAATTCGCTGCGGCCGATGCAAATCACACCCTCAGAAAAAGGAGCAAACTAAAGCAGAATCGGCTTACTCATTAGTAATCGTCAGAATTTAACGTATCCTTCGCTGTCCGGGAAATCGCAGCCAGCGCCGCGTTAGCGTCGAATCGTCGGCAGGAAGATACGCACATTGGGTACGACATCGACGGTCCTGGTGACGCTAACGGAATTGCCGCTGCTGTCGGTGACTGCATAGGTCAACGTATAGAGGCCGACCGTGCCGGCATTGACCGCACCGCTGACGTTCACCTGGTCTGAGAGATCGTCGTCTATGTTATCTTCGGCACTCCAGCCGGGCTCAATATAGCGTTCTCCCTGAATCAAGATCAGCGGGTTGTCGCCCTTGAGCGCAATCACCGGCGGCGTCGTGTCCAATACGACATTCACTGTTCGGGTTGCAGAGGCGGCATTGCCGCTGCTATCTCTGACCGAATAGATAAGTAAATAGACCCCCGGAGATGTATCCTCATCGATCTCTTCGCCTGTTACAACCACCTGACCGCTCACATCATCATCCACATCATCTGTAGCCGTCCAGCCTGATTCCTCATAGGCTGTACCCACAACATGGGTAAGCGGGTTGTCGCCGTTGAGCACAATTACCGGCGGCGTCGTGTCGGGCTCGGCAAACACATTGACCGTGCGGGTTGCGTTGCCGACATTGCCGCTGCTGTCGGCGACAGAGTAGGTAAGGGGATACGTTCCAGGCACGTTCGTATTGACAGAGCCGCTCACCGTGACCCGGTCGGAGAGATCGCCGTCACGATTGTCCGTGGCCGTCCAGCCGGGCTCACTGTAGTCGATACCGACAGTCAGCGTATACGGATTGGCGCCATCGAGCGTAATCACGGGCGGCGTCGTATCAGGATCGGCAATGACGTTGACCGTGCGGGTTGTCGAAGCGGTATTGCCGGCGCTGTCCGTCACTGCGTAGATGAGGGTATAGCTCCCCGGCACGTTCGTCTCGACGGAGCCGCTCACCGCGACCAGGCCGGAGAGATCGCCGTCAACATCGTCGATGGCTGTCCAGCCCGGCTCGCTGTAGGGGACGCCCACGCTCAACGTATACGGGTTCGCCCCATTGAGCGTAATGACCGGCGGCGTGGTATCGGTTGCCGAGACCACGTCTACCCGACGCGTGGCATTGCCCGTATTGCCGGCGCTGTCCGTCACTGAGTAGGTCAGCGTGTAGCGCCCCTCCGTACTGGAGTTGACTGAACCGCTGACCGTGACCTGATCGGTCAGGTCACCATCAACGTTGTCCGTCGCCGTCCAGCCGGGTTCTACATACTGATCGCCGATGGCAAGCGCAAGTGGATCGTTGCCCGCCAAGGCAATGGCCGGCGGCACTGTATCGGGACCGGCGGCGAGAGGCGTCACCTGCACGGCGCCGAAGCTTGCATCGGCCATATGGGAAAGCAGCAACAGGGAACCATTTTCCAGCGTGTCGGGATGGGCTTGGCCAGTGACATCCCAGCCTGCCGGCTCCGGACTGCCATTGGGCCAGATCTTCATGGAATAGAAAGTGCCGCCGGGAGCCGATTCTGCGCGCACCTTTAGCCAGGTTTGCTCTCCCAGCGCGACAGGCTTCGACGTGGAGCCGATGATCTCGACGAAGTCGCTCCCCCCGTTGTCGGGATTATAGCTGTAAAGCTGCAGCCTGCCGTTCCGATACCAGGCCAGGGCGCCCAGAGGCATCCAGCCGCATTTGGGCTGGCCACAGACCCGGGGTTCATCCGTATGCCCCTGCCAGCCGATCAATACGCCTACGCCGTGGTAGTTCTGGAGCGTCGAATAGAGCGTAAAGGGGACCAACACCTCATAGTCCCTCCACGACATATCGCCCATGCCGATGATGCGATCATAGCCCGGCTCGGCCGTGCGCACGGTGCTGCCGTCCAGCACCCAATTGCCGTCGATGACCTGGCCAACTGTCTGAATTTCGCGCTTGGCCGAGAGCGTGCTCCAGTCGAGGGCATAGGGGGGAGAGGAGGACTGGGGCTGATAGTTCACGGTTACGGTTGTGTTCTCGCTCCCGTCCGTGATGACGACCGTATTGTTCCCAGTCTGCAAATCATCAATGGGCAGATCTACGTTGAAATCGCCATCGTTCCAGAGGCGCCGGCTGTCTGAGCCCAGGGTCAGATTTACCGGTGAGCCTCCGTTCAGGGTATAGCTAAGGGAACCGCTGCCGGAATATTCGCCCAGGATGTTCACCCATGGTTGCGGATCGCCGTTCTGCCCGGCCGGTTGGCTGTCGCCATACCAGGCAGTGATGGCCGAATCGGCAGCAGCTTGGGTAACAAGGATCGCATCAGGGGAGACAGTGGACAATCCGCCGTCGTCCGCAGCACGTATCCGCAGATGGTAGACGGTCTCTTCCGCCAGCACCGGCAGTTGCACGCTGTGCTCATAGGCAAGACCGTCCGAGCTCGCCGCCGTCAAACCATAATCGGCACTCGGACCATATTCCACACTGCCTCGGGTCGGCTTATCGGTGTACCAGGTGACAATGGCCTGATCTGCGTCAGGCTGGGTGATGATGCCATGGATCAAGGGCGCCAGATTTGCCGTCTCGCCTGCGCGGCGATTGGTCTGCTCGGTCCCGGCGCTGCGAAAATAATCGACCAAGGCTGTGTAGGCCGGCGTCTGCGCGCTGGTCGGGTGATGATTGGCCACATAGGGTCCGGCTCCGGTCACGGTCATGGGATGATGGAACGAGCCAATCGTTTGCCAGTTGCGGCCGTCGGATGCATATGCGAAGAGCCAACTGTTGCCGGTGCGCGTCACGTGCAGATAGCTGCCGTCACCGGCGGGCAACGCGGACAGATCCGCCTGTGCAAGGGGAGTGGATACCCCATCAACCGTCGCAATCGCAAGCGCTCGGAGTGCGTCTCCATCGTGCTGTAGCTCAAAACGCAACCAATTGGCGGCATCCTGTTCCACCATCAGTCCTTGCATCTGGTAACGCGCTTGGGGTGTTGAGAGGAACTTGCTTTCAAACGTGAGGTCCCGATCCGGACCGGACTGCATGACACGCACGGACCGGTTGGCCGACCAGGGATCGTGAGAGCGCTCGCCGGGGGCGTGAAGCGCCAGAGCCCCATTGTTCGATCCGACGGGCTGAAGGCGTAGCCAACCGTCCCCCAGGGGATTTTCGAAGCGCCAGAGGGCAGTGTTCAGACTATCGGCATCAAATTCGTCCGTACGGAAAGCAGCACCGGCATCCGCTGCGTCTAGTTGGGCCAATCCCAAATCAGACAAAATGAAGTGGTAATCTCCACCGATCGTCGCTGCCTGGTCAGTCAAGCGTTTTTCACGTAGATAGGGGATTTCGTCCAGAGTCTGGCGCTCGACGAGGGGTGTCGGCGCCGGTGGATCGACCTGGGCAAGGGGCGCCTCTGCCCGGCCAACCGCCCCAGGCAGAAGACCCAAGGCGAGGGCGACGACGAGCGCGACGGCCAACAGTCGTGAAGACGAAGAGTGAAACTGAAACTTCGGCGGGTTGCGCACGGGAGAAGGGCTGGATTGTTTCATGAATACTTTTTACCTCATCAGAGTAGAAAACGGCCTGCAAAACCATTTGAGAAGTCTGACACTTGACCGAAGTCTGACTTCTGGCGCAGCAGCGTGACTGCATGTAGGACAACTGCCTTGAAGCAATAGAACTTGGACAGCGTAACCATAGCCTGAGCCTGTCGAAGGCCAATGTTCCCTCGACAGGCTCAGGCTACAGTATTTAGACATTGCTTTGGGCTAGGATGATACGACCATGGTCATCCAGAGGCCCTACTTGCGAATCTGCGGCAGGTAGAGAGTCGGGATCACTTCAACTGTACGCGTCACCGTTGCCGTATTGCCGGCGATGTCCGCCACCGTATAAATCAACGTGTAAGCACCGGCCGTATTGACATCGACCGTACCGCTTACTTCAACGTCGCCGGTCAGGTCATCATCCACGTCATCCGTCGCCGTCCAGCCCGGCTCCGTGTAGGGTGTGCCCTGGAGCAGCTTGAGCGGATCGGCGCCCGCCAGCGTGATGACCGGCGGCGTGGTATCCGCTTTTTCCACGACATTGACAGTACGGGCGGCAGCGCCGACGTTACCGGCGCTGTCGGTGACGGAGTATTCCAGCAGATAGGTACCAACCGTGTTTGAGTCAACAGTACCCGTTACGATTACATCATCGTCCAGATCGGTGTCGACGTTATCTGTCACGGTCCACCGTGGTTCGACGTAAGTCTCTCCCACCATGAGGGTATACGGATCGGCGCCATTGAGCGTGATCACCGGCGGCGTCGTGTTGACGTTGTCCTCCACAAAGGTCGCGGTGACGGCAACGGGACCGTCAATTGTCAACGTGACCGGATTCTCGTTGCCCGTCACGTCACCGCTCCACTTCTGGAACTTGTTCCCGGCGTTGGCTACGGCCTGGAGGGTGATCTCGGTGCCACAGGCGTAATAGCCGTCGGGCGTAGTTGGGGTTACTTCGACTCGCCGTTTCCCTCCCCAACGTGACGACAACCTCATTGCGACCGCCGTCCTCCGGATCGATGGGCGATGCCAGATTGAAGAAGTAATCCGCTTCGGCGGTATACGCTGCGCCGGTCGGATTGGCCGCCATGACGCCCACTTTGTTGACTTGGAGCGCCTGGCTAGAGGTACCCACTGTCACCCAGGCAGAGGCGCCCGCGCGATAGTATTGCATGGTCCATTGGTTGCCCTGGCGAATGACGCGGATGCGCTTGCCGTCTCCGGTGGGAATGGTCTTGTTCGCAAGCGTACCTTTCTCGCCATCGATCACGCGACCCATAAAGGCCTTCACAGCGGCGCCGTTGTGATAGACATCAAAGCGTAGGTAGTTCTCCGCATCCTGCTCGACGATGATGCCCTGGTCGTTGCTGTCGCCGGTGGGCTCAGTGTTGAACGCCGCCTCCACTTCGAAGTCGGCGTTCGGCGCCGGTTGCATGACCCGCAGCGCTTCATTGCCCTCGGCGCCCCAGGCATCATGGGGCGTCCCCGCGGGTACGCTCAGCGAAAGATAGGCGTTACCGGTACCGGATCCGACCAGCGCGTAGCTCCCGGCGCCCAGGGGATTCTCAAAGCTCCACTGGGGCTGCAGCGCACAGGCATTGAAGTCGTCCGAACGAATCTGGTCGGGAATGTCGTCGGTGATGATCAGGCTCACCGTGGCCACATTCGAGAACGCGCCCTCATCATCCTTCACCCGGTAGGTGAAGCTGTCGCTCGTCGTCGCCGACCCGTTGTGGCTGTAGGTCACCACGCCCGTGGTTCCGTTCACCGACGCCGTGCCGTTGCTGGGGTTGCTCACCAGTTCCACCGTCGTCGGGTCGAGCAAACCGCCTGCATCCGTGTCGTTGGCCAGAATGTCGATGAGCACGCTGCCGCCCGGGGCCACATATGCCTCGTTGTCATTGGCCACCGGTGTGCGGTTGGCGCCGTTACCCACCTGAGTCACCGCGACGTTGCCGAAGCTCACGTCGGCTTCATCCGACACAAGCATAGCCGAGCCGCGTTGGGGATCGTTCAGCTCTTCCTGGCCCGTAATCTCCCAGGCGCCCGGCTCCGGCTGGCCTTCCTCCCACAGCTTCATGCTGTAGACCGCACCGGCATCGGTCGTCTCTACCCGCGCCTTCAGAATGTAGGTCGTCCCGATCGTGACGGGCCGCGGTAGGCTGACGGCCAAAATCTGGGCATTGTTGCCGTAAAGCTGAAGCCTCCCGCCCTTGTACCAGGCAATGGCGCCCAGGGGCAGCCAACCGCACTTGGGCTGGGGACAGGTGCGGGGGAAATCGGTGTGACCGTTCCAGCGCAGAATCACGCCTGTCCCATACTCTTCCGCCGGAATCGTGTGGAAGACGACGGGTACAGTCACCTCATAGTCGTTCCAGAAGACGTCGCCAAAGCCCAGATTGCGGTCATAGCCCGCTTCCGCCGTGCGCACGCCCACGCTGTCCAGCGTCCACTTGCCGTCGATGGCCTGGGCCACATCCTGGATCTCTTCATCCTGACCCAATGCGCTCCAATCGATCGTGTAGGGGAAGCCCGGCACCGCGCCCGGCACATATTCCACCGTCACCGAGATCGTGTTGCTGTTCGCCGTCGGCGTCACGCCGTCAAAGGCCGTGATCTCCAGCGTGTTCGCCCCCACCTGCAGATCCGGCAGGGCCAGATCCACGTTGAAGTCCCCCACGTTCTCCAGGCGCCGTCCGTCCGGGCCGATGCTCAACTGCCGCTCCGGGCCTCCGTTCAGCCGGTAGCGCATGGCCACCACGCCGTCCGGGTCCGTGGCATTGCCCAAAATGTTCGCCCACGGCTGCACCTCACCGTTGGCGCCAAAGGTCTGGGTATCCCCATACCACACGAAGATGTTGGGACCGTCCACGTTGTTCGGTGCAAAGACCACCATGAAGTCCTGGCTCCGGGCCACATTGCCGTCACCATCCTCCGAGACGATCTCGTAGTGATAGGTGTTGCCGGCCACCAGCCCCGGGATCGTCACCTCGTGTGCATAGACGTCGCTGGCGCCCGTCACCGTCGCCCCATAGGCGTCTGTCGGGCCGTAGCGCAGCTTGCCCGTGGCCGGCTCGTCCGTGAACCAGCGCACCGTCAGGCTGTCCTGGCCGGCCTGGCGCTTGATTGTATGCTGCAGCGGCGCAATCGTGTCTGCCGGCACGCCGCCGCCATCACCGTTGGCCGGCAGGTCCGCCACGTTGTAGAAGTAATCCACCGTGGTTGTAAAGGCCGGCGCGGGCTGGCCGCCCGCGCCCGCATTGGCCACAAACGGTCCCATGGCGCTTATCGTCAGGCTATGATCGAAGCTAAACCGATACTCCTCCAGCCAGTTTGTTCCGTCCGGCGAGAACTCAGCCGTCCATGTATTGCCGACGCGGCTCAAGCGCAGATAATTTACCGCCGAAGCAGGTATGGGTGGATTACCCACAGGCGTCGTGACGCCCGACTCGGTCTTGGCCCCAAAGAGACGTGCGGTTCCGCCGTCACTCTGAATATCAAACCGAAGCCAATTGTCAGCATCCTGCTCCACGATAATGCCCTGAATCTGATAACCCAGTGTCGGTTGGGAATCAAACTTAACCTGAACGGCAAAGTCACCATTGGTTACATCCTGCATGACGCGCACCGAACGGTTCACCTGGAACGGATCGTGGGAAACGCCGGGCACGCTCAGCGTCAGGGCGGCATCCGCCGTCCCGGTACCTACCATGGCGACCCTGCCATCGTCCAGAGGATTCACGAAGGTCCAACGACTCGTATCCAGATCGGCCCGGTTGAAGTCATCCGAGACCACGCCGGCATCTACGGCCGCAGCCGTGATCGTGTCGCCTTCGCCGGCCGCAGAGGAAAAGGGATCGGGCACCGACAGGTCATCACCTCCATAGCCTGCCTCCACCTTTTCGGTCCAGTAGGATCCCCAGTCATCTACCGGATCACCGGACTCCTGGGCCCGGGCGCGGCCATGACGCTTCCGGGCGCCACAATCCTCAACAATAAGGCAAATGTAAGCAAAATCGCCGCAATTTTCTGATAGTGGCTCATTGTTCATCCTTTATGTAGTTCATCGCAAAAAACGGACGACTCCTTCACGATCGGGATAATCACAAGATACAGAATGAGCCTCTATGCGCAGCAAAATGGTCCCATTCAAATATGGGCCATCTTGCTGCGCATAGAGGCAATCGGGTGGGTATCCGGCGCCGCAGATTATCTGTCTGCCGGATTTAGCGGCGGTTAGTTGCTTAGCATCGGCAGGTAGACGCCGCGGACAGGCGCGCCCTCCTCCACGACATTGACTGTACGGGCGGCAGTGCCGACGTTACCGGCGCTGTCGGTGACGGAGTAATTCCAGCAGATAGATACCAACCGTATTTGCGTTCAACCGACCCGTTACGTAACCTGATCGTCAAATCGGCATCCACGTTATCCGTTACGGTACATCCGGGTTCGACTGTAGGACGTTCCTACATGAGGGTATACGGATTGGCGCCATTGAGCGTGATCACCGGCGGCGTCGTGTTGACGTTGCCCTCCACAAAGGTCGCGGTGACGGCAACGGGACCGTCAATTGTCAACGTGACCGGATTCTCGTTGCCCGTCACGTCACCGCTCCACTTCTGGAACTTGTTCCCGGCGTCGGCTACGGCCTGGAGGGTGATCTCGGTGCCACAGGCGTAATAGCCGTCGGGCGTGGTTGGGGTTACATTCGACCCGCCGAAGCCCTCAACAGTGACGACAACCTCATTGCGACCGCCGTCCTCCGGATCGATGGGCGACGCCAGATTGAAGAAGTAATCCGCTTCGGCGGTATACGCTGCGCCGGTCGGATTGGCCGCCATGACGCCCACTTTGTTGACTTGGAGCGCCTGGCTAGAGGTACCCACTGTCACCCAGGCAGAGGCGCCCGCGCTATAGTATTGCATGGTCCATTGGTTGCCCTGGCGAATGACGCGGATGCGCTTGCCGTCCCCGGTGGGAATGGTCTTGTTCGCAAGCGTACCTTTCTCGCCATCGATCACGCGACCCATAAAGGCCTTCACAGCGGCGCCGTTGTGATAGACATCAAAGCGCAGGTAGTTCTCCGCATCCTGCTCGACGATGATGCCCTGGTCGTTGCTGTCGCCGGTGGGCTCAGTGTTGAACGCCGCCTCCACTTCGAAGTCGGCGTTCGGCGCCGGTTGCATGACCCGCAGCGCTTCATTGCCCTCGGCGCCCCAGGCATCATGGGACGTCCCCGCGGGTACGCTCAGCGAAAGATAGGCGTTACTACCGGTACCGGATCCGACCAGCGCGTAGCTCCCGGCGCCCAGGGGATTCTCAAAGCTCCACTGGGGCTGCAGCGCACAGGCATTGAAGTCGTCCGAACGAATCTGGTCGGGAATGTCGTCGGTGATGATCAGGCTCACCGTGGCCACATTCGAGAACGCGCCCTCATCATCCTTCACCCGGTAGGTGAAGCTGTCGCTCGTCGTCGCCGACCCGTTGTGGCTGTAGGTCACCACGCCCGTGGTTCCGTTCACCGACGCCGTGCCGTTGCTGGGGTTGCTCACCAGTTCCACCGTCGTCGGGTCGAGCAAACCGCCTGCATCCGTGTCGTTGGCCAGAATGTCGATGAGCACGCTGCCGCCCGGGGCCACATATGCCTCGTTGTCATTGGCCACCGGTGTGCGGTTGGCGCCGTTACCCACCTGAGTCACCGCGACGTTGCCGAAGCTCACGTCGGCTTGGTGCGCAATCAACACAGCCGAGCCGCGTTGGGGATCGTTCAGCTCTTCCTGGCCCGTAATCTCCCAGGCGCCCGGCTCCGGCTGGCCTTCTTCCCACAGCTTCATGCTGTAGACCGCGCCGGCATCGGTCGTCTCTACCCGGGCCTTCAAGAGATAAGTTGTCTCGGCAGACAAGACCCGGGGCAGACCGTTTGCAAGGATTTGCCCGTTGTTCCCATACAACTGAAGGCGGCCATTGTTATACCAGGCAATGACGCCTAGGGGCAGCCAACCGCACTTGGGCTGGGGACAGGTACGGGGGAAATCGGTGTGCCCATTCCAGCGCAGGACGACGCCGACGCCATAATCCGCCGGAATCGTGTGGAAGACGACGGGCACAGTCACCTCATAGTCGTTCCAGAAGACGTCGCCAAAGCCCAGATTGCGGTCATAGCCCGTTTCCGCCGTGCGCACGCCCACGCTGTCCAGCGTCCACTTGCCGTCGATGACCTGGGCCACATCCTGGATCTCTTCATCCTGACCCAATGCGCTCCAATCGATCGTGTAGGGGAAGCCCGGCACCGCCGCCCGGCACATACTCCACCGTCACCGAGATCGTGTTGCTGTTCGCCGTCGGCGTCACGCCGTCAAAGGCCGTGATCTCCAGCGTGTTCGCCCCCACCTGCAGATCCGGCAGGGCCAGATCCACGTTGAAGTCCCCCACGTTCTCCAGGCGCCGTCCGTCCGGGCCGATGCTCAACTGCCGCTCCGGGCCTCCGTTCAGCCGGTAGCGCATGGCCACCACGCCGTCCGGGTCCGTGGCATTGCCCAAAATGTTCGCCCACGGCTGCACCTCACCGTTGGCGCCAAAGGTCTGGGTATCCCCATACCACACGAAGATGTTGGGGCCGTCCACGTTGTTCGGTGCAAAGACCACCATGAAGTCCTGGCTCCGGGCCACATTGCCGTCACCATCCTCCGAGACGATCTCGTAGTGATAGGTGTTGCCGGCCACCAGCCCGGAGATCGTCACCTCGTGTGCATAGACGTCGCTGGCGCCCGTCACCGTCGCCCCATAGGCGTCCGTCGGGCCCGTAGCGCAGCTTGCCCGTGGCCGGCTCGTCCGTGAACCAGCGCACCGTCAGGCTGTCCTCGCCGGCCTGGCGCTTGATTGTATGCTGCAGCGGCGCAATCGTGTCTGCCGGCACGCCGCCGCCATCACCGTTGGCCGGCAGGTCCGCCACGTTGTAGAAGTAATCCACCGTGGTTGTAAAGGCCGGCGCGGGCTGGCCGCCCGCGCCCGCATTGGCCACAAACGGTCCCATGGCGCTCATCGTCAGGCTATGATCGAAGCTAAACCGATACTCCTCCAGCCAGTTTGTTCCGTCCGGCGAGAACTCAGCCGTCCATGTATTGCCGACGCGGCTCAAGCGCAGATAATTTACCGCCGAAGCAGGTATGGGTGGATTACCCACAGGCGTCGTGACGCCCGACTCGGTCTTGGCCCCAAAGAGACGCGCGGTTCCGCCGTCACTCTGAATATCAAACCGAAGCCAATTGTCAGCATCCTGCTCCACGATAATGCCCTGAATCTGATAACCCAGTGTCGGTTGGGAATCAAACTTAACCTGAACGGCAAAGTCACCATTGGTTACATCCTGCATGACGCGGACCGAACGGTTCACCTGGAACGGATCGTGGGAAACGCCGGCCGGCACGGTCAGCGTCAGGGCGGCATCCGCCGTCCCGGTACCTACCATGGCGACCCTGCCATCGTCCAGAGGATTCACGAAGGTCCAACGACTCGTATCCAGATTGGCCCGGTTGAAGTCATCCGAGACCACGCCGGCATCTACGGCCGCAGCCGTGATCGTGTCGCCTTCGCCGGCCGCAGAGGAAAAGGGATCGGGCACCGACAGGTCGTCAGCACCATAGCTTGCCTCCACCTTTTCGGTCCAGTAGGATCCCCAGTCATCTACCGGATCACCGGACTCCTGGGTCCCGGGCGCGGCCATGACGCTTCCGGGCGCCACAATCCCCA
>CAVOQD010000007.1:0-86955 GCA_963698255.1 uncultured Chloroflexia bacterium
CACATTGACAGTAAGTGCCTCACTCGTACAAGCCAAATCTATACTATCGAATGGAGACTGAAATGATTGCTCAACTGCGTAAATTAGGATTCACTTCAGATGCTATGTATCTCGCCGGATTGGCGTCGATTGGCCTTAGCATCGCAATATGGTTCTTGCGCAAGAACTCCGACGAAGACACTGCAAATGCAGAAAGATTTGGCATTTTTGTTGGCCTGTGGGCCCCAACCTTTGTCGCCTTTGCAAATGCTCTCAGTGTAAGTGAAACGAGTTCTCCAGAATTAGAATGATTTCCCATGGGCGGTTGCCCGGTATGGGGATAAAAAATGGTAGACTGTGGACCGGTGGGTGTATTCGAAACCGTAGGTTCGTGTTCAAATGCTCCCGCTGGTCCATCTGTACGATGGGACGGGGGCAATCTATAGGAGGTGAAGTGCCCTGGCTTTGGCGATAGCCTGGGATCGCTTGTGAACCATGAGTTTGCTATAGATGTTCTTCACGTGCGTGCGCACGGTATTGAGGCTCACCATAATCTGGTCTGCAATTTCTTTGTAGGACAGGTCTTGCGCCATGAGGCGGAGGACATCCAATTCACGGTCAGACAGGGGGTCTACGAGCAGAGATGGGAATGAAGGGTCGGGTAAATCAGGCTGTGTAGCCGTATCGATTTGGTCCAGCAATTTGATCACATAATCAACAGCAATGTCGCGCCTGGCTGCTTCCTTGAGCAGATCCGTGATTGAGTCGCCGTGATTTACAAAGACGCGAACAAATCCCTCCGGCTCCGCCAGCTTGAGCGCCCGTTTCAGGTAAGGCAGCGCCTGATTGAGATCCTCGTGAACTTCCATGCCAATCGCTTGAAGTATCAGGAGATCGATCAGATGGCCCATTCGCCCCGCTGATTCTGCTGACAGAGCGAGTCGTTCGACTAAACCAAGTGCTCTGGTCAACATAGCCCCATCTGATGAGACTCGTCCTTGCGCAACTAGCACCCGCGCCAGTGAGATATGTTCAAATTCATTTTGAAGGTTGAATTCGATCTCGGCGCTCAGATTGCTTTCCTGCGCCCACCGAGACGCCGTATCAAGCTCTTCTTGTGCTAGCCACAACTGCACCTGGCAGGCAGTAAGTTCTGCCTGATACATTTGCTGGAGATCCATTTGAGTGCTGTTAATCGCAGCTTGCAACATCTTGTTGGCACCGTTTGTTTCGCCCCGTGCTTGCAGAATACGTGCCAATAGGATTTGTCCAATTACCAGCGATTGAAGGAAGCCCCCTCGTTTGGCTTGTTTGATTCCCTGGCGCACGTACACTTCTGCGTCTGCTAACTCGTTTCGCTCATAAAGTACATGGCTCATATTCGCTCGCGCCATATCTGAACTGAGCGCCCGCAGTTGTTCCGGTGCACTGAACTCAGCAGACGCATCGAGCATCTCTTGGCATACTTCGACTGCTTGTACTAGCTTCCCTTGCATCACCAATAGACGAACCAGCTGTTCAACGGCCATAATAGCAGCCATTATGTTTTCGGCTGCCAGGAGCAGAGTGACAGCGTCGGCGTATGACTGGCTGGCTTGCGCGATATCTCCGACATCTCTAAAGTGAGCGGCGAGTGTTAAGAGGAGAATCCCGCGCTCGGAACGGCGATCCTCTGGTAGGAGATTTAGCACTTGTTGAGCTATTTCATTGCCGCGCATCGGTTCTCCCTGAATACCATAGAGAATCGCGCGTAGTGTGTTTATCTTGCCAAATAGTTCGGCGACTTGTTCACTGTTGATGGGTGTCGTTTGCCTGGCAAGCAATGCTTCTGCATCGTTCAGGCGTTCCTCAACCGCGCCTATCTGACCGCTGAGGAATAGATTCCAAGCATAGTCGACAGATAGTGAGGGGTCCGAACGGACCCTCTCATCTGGCAGCAACTCGAACCAGCCCCGCACTGTGCTCACCTCACCCCGCTCGTTTGCCGGGTAGCTGTGTTCATCAACCAGTCGCGCTGCCTGTTCAAGATCATCTGCTGCTATGGCATGGCGAATCGCTCTGTCGATGAACCCGTGTTCTTCATGCCATTTGCTGGCTCGACGATGAAGTTCGGGGATTAAGCCGGCCTGCTCTTGCTGTAAGCGATAGCGCAGCAGGTCAGCAAATAGGTGGTGATAACGATACCAACGCCGTTCGTCATCCAGAGGCACAATGAACAGGTTGGATTTTGCAAGCTGCTCCAACAATGGTTGCCCGTCGCTTTGATGAGGGCTGTCGTTTTCAAAATCACAGACGGCCTCGCATAGAGAACCGGTCAGGCGCGTCAATATTGACGTTTGCAGCAAAAAAGATTGCAACCTTGGCGGTTGTTGTTGCAGGACTTCTTCAACCAAATAATCGAGGACGTGATGGTGAATGCCGGTGAACGATTGGATGAAACTGGTGACATGCTCTGCATCTCTTTCTTGCAAAGAGAGTGCAGCCAGTTGCAATCCTGTAATCCAGCCCTCGGTACGAGACCCCAACGCGGCGATATTTTCTGCTGAGAGTTCGAGTCTCATCATTTGATTGAGAAACGTAGCAGCTTCATCATTGGTGAAACGCAGATCGGCGACACGCAGCTCGGTCAATTGCCCCCGACCCCGCAGACGCGCCAAAGGCAAGGGGGGATCGATGCGCGTGGTGATGACTAAGTGCATTGTTGCAGGCAAGTGATCGAGTAAAAATGTGAGTGCTTTGTCAATTGATTGCGTTTCGATCACGTGATAGTCATCTAAAATGAGGATCAGGGATTGGGGAAGGCCCGCTAGCTCATTGAGAAGGGCCATCAGAACTGCTTCACTATTGGTCGCTCCGGATGATTGCAGCGCGGCCAGTGGTTCTAGTCCAAAGTCAGGTTCTACTGTTTGCATGGCAGCGATAAAGTAGATTAGGAAGCTATGCAGATCGTTGTCCCCTTCATCTAGCGAAAGCCAAGCAACTCGATTTTTATTTCCTGAGGTGTGATCTTGTAATTGGCTCCCTTTTTCACCATCCAATTGCATACTGGCGATCCAATCACTCACCAGGGTCGTTTTACCAAAGCCTGCCGGCGCGGAAATAAGCGTCAGCTTATGATGCAATCCTTCGTTGAGTTTCTTGATTAGACGTGGGCGCGAGACGAGTTCGGGTTGGGGCAGCGGAACGTACAGTTTGGTCGTCAATATGAAATTTGTCATTAGCACAACCTGACGCCAGGTTCTGGTGAAATACTGCTGCTAGAGGGCAATAGGATCTCCCCAAAGGAAGAACCACGAATCAGCAATAATCAGGTAGATCAGCGACGGAAGTTTGGCTGGATAACCAACTAGTCTGGTGATCCGATTCTTAGGATACCTCAGCATTGGGATCTCCACAATCGTCGGACTCTGAATCGGGTGAGTCAATCCTTCGGGAACGTGTGTTCTGTCGTCCTGTGCCGACTGTACTCGACATAAGACGAACGTGCTCATCTGGAATAAATTGGAGATGCGGTTTTTTGTCAATGACCGGCGAATTCTGGTGCTGTAATTACTATCCAGGCAGGCTGATCGATGCTACAGTAGGGTAGCATGTAGACATTTGCCGCCGCTGCGGCCTCTCCGCATCCCAGATTTACAGGGAGGAAGCCGCATACCAGTTAATCCCGGCGGAAATCCATATACGGTTTCTACTAAAGGTAGAACGGCTGGATTTCTGTCGTGGTACTTGTGCTGAGCACTGCCGAATTTATTCACGCCCAACTCAAATAGAGACGGAGGACAAGACATATCTCATATCGCAATGACAGACCCGGCAACAGTGAGGTAGAATCGGTCGAACGCTATCTAGGTGGCATGGGGGGATGGGCATCCAAGCGACGACGCTGGCTCATCATCGGCGCCTTGGTTGTTGTCTTCGCACTATGGATTGCCTCAGGCATCTATGTGGTCCAGGCCGGTGAGGAGGGCGTTGTCCAGACCTTTGGCGCCTTTACGAGCGTGACCACGCCCGGGCTAAACTATCACCTGCCCGCACCGTTCCAAAGCGCTACCATCGTCAATGTGGAGAGCATTCGCCGCGCCGAAATCGGCTTTCGGAGTGAAGGTCAACGGGACCGCGAAGATGTCTTGAGCGAGGCCTTGATGTTGACTGCGGACGAAAACATCGTCCAGGTTGAGTTGCTGGTCCAGTACCGCATTGCCGATTCTGCCGGCTATCTCTTTAACGTCCAGGACCCTGTGGACGTACTGCGCACAAGCGCCGAGGTGGGGCTGCGCGGCACCGTCGGCCAGATGACCATCGACGACGTGATCACTGAACAGCGGGCCCTTGTCCAGGACAACACACGCGTCTTCTTGACCCAGATGATGGAAGATTACGGCACTGGGATTCAGATTACGGATGTGCGGTTGCAGGTAGCCGATCCCCCGGAAGAGGTGCGTGATGCATTCCAGGAAGTTGTGCGCGCGCTGGCCGACAAGGAGCGCCTGATCAACGTGGCCCAAGCATATCAGAACGATATTGTGCCGCGCGCTCGCGGCGACAAGCAGCGCCTGATCGAAGAGGCCAGTGCGTTTGCGGATCAGCGCATTCTGCTTGCCGAGGGTGATGCCCAACGTTTTCTGGCTGTGCTCAAGGCCTATCAAACGGCCCCCGACATCACGCGGGAACGCATGCACATCGAAGCGCTTGAAGGGATTTTGGACGATGTGGGGCTGATCCTGCTTGACGCTGATGCGGTGGGCGGTGAAGTGCTGCCGTTCCTGCCGCTGGACAGCTTAAATGGCGCCGGTTCCACCACGGAGAACAGCACCGGCCCAGCAGCCATCTCTGCGTAGTCCCAGCGTAGAGGCAGCGCCGACCCGAAGAGCAACCCGAAGAGCAAGTGGAAGAGGGTAACTAATGATGTTTTCACGATTGTTGTCCATCGTCGTTGCACTGGTTCTGGTCGTTGCGATCGTTGCCAGCCAGTTTCTCTTTATCGTGGGTGAACGAGAGCAAGCCATCGTGCTTCAGTTTGGTGATCCGATCAAGACGGTTACCGAATCCGGCCTGGCCTTCAAGCTACCCTTCATCCAAGTCGTTACCCGATTCGAAAAGCGCACGCTCTCCAGCGATGCGCCACCTCAGGAGTACCTCACCGCGGACAAGAAACGCCTGGTCGTTGACCACGTGACGCGCTGGCGTATCGTTGAGCCGCTCACCTTCTTCAAGGCCGTGCGTACGGAATCGGGCGCGCGGGCGCGGTTGGACGATATTGTCTTTTCCGAACTGCGGCGCGAACTGGCAACGGTAGACTTTGTCGACGTGATCTCGGATGAGCGGGAAAACATCATGAACCGCGTGGCTGTTTCCGCACGCGAAAAAGCGTCGGAGTTTGGCATTGACATCGTCGACGTGCGCACCAAGCGTGCGGACCTGCCCGAAGAGGTGGAGCAGAGCGTCTTTAACCGGATGCGGGCCGAGCGCGAGCGAGAATCTTCGCTCTTCCGGGCGGAAGGCGAAGAGCTGGCCAATATCATTCGCGCCCAGGCCGACAGAAACAGAACTGTGATTCTGGCTGAAGGGTATCGAGAAGCCGAGATCATCCGTGGCGAAGGCGAGGCAGAGGCTATCCTCATCTCTGCCGACGCACTCTCTCAGGATGCTGAGTTTTTCTCATTTATGCGCCGGCTGGAATCCTACGAAGAGATCCTCAAAGCGGGTGATCGCTTGGTCATCCCCAGCGACGCAGCCTATTTTCGCTATCTAATCGATAGTGAGGCGCCGGTCAACCTAGACGAGGGTGAGTCAACCGCGGCGTCAGCGGAAGCAGTCTCTGAAACACCAGAGGGCGCTGCGCAAGCGGGAAGATGAAGGCGATGGGGCAGGGACTGATGCGCCGGCAAGTGAGTAATATGGGTGTGTTGGCGACTTTGCGCCATGCTTGCGCAAACAGGATCGGCAATTGAGCGTGGACTGAGAAGATCCGTGGCGTTTCACGCCATCGATGCCTGCTGCGCCATCCGGAACGACCAGGCTACGCGTCGCACTCCACGGTAGGAGAGGGCTCAATCGCGTTTTGAACGACACCCAAATCCGATGCTGAATGAAGCGGGCCACGTTGAGCTCGAACCGGATTTCATAGACCATGCCGGCCGTATTGTTTCGTGGTTACTGCAGATAGCCCAGCCACTTCTCTTGGTACGCGATCATGGTGTCCAGCAATTCCTCCAACCCGTGGTATCGATTGACTACCGGGTCGACGAGCAGGGCTTGCAGAGCAGCGTCTTTGGATTTGTGAATGACTGCCTCAGCGGTCAGGTCATGAACGGCCACCTGATTCGTCAACAGACCTGCGAAACCACGGGGCAACCCATCCAGTCGGATACCATGAATGCCGTCCCGATCGACCGTGGCTGGGACTTCAACCACGATCCAGTCCGGCAGGTCGGCAATAAGGCCGTTATTGGGGATATTGACCGCCTCTTCTTCGTATCCTGAATCGGTCACGATTCCCTCGATGATGGGGACGATCCGTTCGCTCAGGTTCAACTCGATCTTGGGCTCTACGTCGGACAGGTACTCTTCGTAGAAGCGGAAAAAGTCGAGGATTCCCCTATGATCGGCGACGTCGTAAGCCCACTGAATGTACTCTGCGAAGTGGCTGTCGCTTGTGATCGGCAACACGCCAAACTTCTCCAGGATCACCTGGAACACCCTTCTTTCCGGCCAGGCTTCGGTTTCAGCGGCGGCGAGATCCTCCATTTGGCTGGGCCATTGTCCGGTCTCCTTGAAATACCTGTAGACTGAGTTCATCGACGGCATATTGCCGAAAAACGAAGGTGCTTTGGCGCGGATTTCCGGATAGGCGTCTGCACCGCTGTCTCTGTACCTTGCGGACAGGACCGCGCTGAAGTGATTCAGACCGCCGGCCCGCACCTCCAACGCCTCATAGGGTACCCCGAGGATCAAGGGCAGATACATTCGCAGCGAAGCGATCTCGTGACACAGCCCAACAAATTTGAGATCTGGAAATGCCCGATGTACTGTCGTGCAGATCCGGCTCATGGGGTTGCTGAAGTTGAAGACTGTCGCCTCTGGGCAGAGCTTCATGACGTCGGCGCAGATCTCCAGAATGGGCGGGATGATGCGCAGCGAATGGAATAGGCCGCCGGGACCGCCATTTTCACCGTAGACCTGTTGCACACCGTACTGTTGCGGGATGCGCCAATCTTGCTCCCAGAGTTCGAAACGATTGCCGACTTCGATCGAGATGACAAGGAAGTCAGCTCCCTCAAATGCTTCTGCCCGGTTCGTTGTCGCAGATATCGTAAAGGGGAGTCGATGCTCTTCAATGAACGCACGCCCGGTCTCTGCGACGATCGCCAGCGTGTCGGGGTTGATATCGTGCAGAACAATGTGGCTGCCCTCAAGCGCCTTGCTTTGCAGGATATCGCCAATGGTGCCATAGCCAAACTGGGCGCTCCCTGCGCCGATCAATACAATCCGCTGTTTCATGTGATTACCCCATTCCTAAGTATCCTATTCGCTCAGCAATTCCAACATTTTGGCGTAAACGATGGCTTTCTTGGCCGGATCTGCAGCCGGATCGACCGAATTGTGGGGGATGTCGAGCGCAGGCTCAAATTCATAGGTGATGACGTTAGCGCCATCCTCTTCCCAGATTGACGCCAGTTTTGCGGTGGCCGTGTTATCCGCGGTGTCGTCGACCGCGGTGGTCACGATAATAATCTCTTCAGCCGCGGGCGCGGCTGCCTCAGCCGCTTCGGTCAGCGCTTTACCGAGCGTGAGATAGGCGACGACCCCGCGCGTCGCTTCGCCTCGATAACCCCAATCACGCCGCGGTTCGGCCGGATTGTCGAGCACGACGTTGGGCAGGCGGCTGAAGAGATTGGTCAGAAAGGGGGTGGCGAAAGAGGGGACAGCTTTGACGCCAAGAAAGGGGGAAAGCAGCAGCGCTTGATCCACTTCACGGTTTTGCGCAATCCAGCCCGTGACCGCGCCGCCGCCCGACAACCCCAGCACATTGATCTTGTCACCCAGCCCCACGGCGATGTCAACGGCCTCGTCGGCATAGACCGGCAACTCTGCCGGCTTGAGATTCTTGAGTTCGCTGACTCGGTGACTCTTCAGCCCGTGGTCAGGCATGCGCAGAATCAGCACATTGTGCCCGCGGGCATAGAGCATATTGCCAAACTCTTCAAACTGGTAGGGCGAGTTGGTGAGACCGTGGGCGATCACATACACTTCGTCAGTTTTTTCGCCATGGGTCATCAGCAGCGAATGACCATACTCATTGACGATCGACTCCTCTGCCGCGCTGATGGCGTCGAAACGCATGACCGCTTCGTCATAGCTATTTGTCGGATTCGGCTTTGATGTCAGGCCTTTGGTTGATACGGGGAAGAGGCTCAACAAGAGCAGGCCAGCCAACAGGAACAATACCAGCATTCCCAAAATTTTCAAGATTTTCATCACGCGGAGTTGAGCGCCTTTCTGCGTTTCAAACTTGATGCGAGGTTTATGGGTTTTTGGGACTCGGTTATGAAATCTCAATAGCCCATCCCCGCTTAATCCTTGAACAGAGATAGGTTGTACATAGTATCCTCAGCGCAGACACCTTACTTGGCTCGTCATCCACGACGGGCAGCGCCCACTCGGGACGGCGATCGTCAAGGCAAGTCGATGTCGAGTTCTGCGCTGGGCATCGAGCACAAAGGCCGCCGCAATCTGACCGGCGCAGTTGGTGGCGCTGGACCAGATCTCGTGGCCTTGTTGGGGCACAATCACCAGCGTGCTGTTCTCAAGCTCGTCGCGCGGCGCGTCGCCCCATGAAGACGGGCGTACACGTGTCGTAGGCGCCCTGCAAGATCAAGGCCGGGACAGTGCTGCTCACCGGATTCTTGACTTCGATGGATGCTGCCGCAACCGGCCACTCTGCGCAACTGTCCGCCTGGTTGTTGAGGAGATCCACGTTGGTGAGGCGAGGAAACGCTAGATCGTTGACGCTGTAAGTGATCTCAGCAGGCTGTCGGAGTGACAGAAAACGGGACGCTGGATCTTGGCGGATGAAGGCGGAATTCTCTCGATTTATCCGCGGAAATCAGTCAGATCAGTGTCATCCGCGTCCGATGGGTTTTCTCTCCGACAGGCTGCAGGCGGATCGATACAGATCCCTAAAGAGATCTGCATCGATCCGCCAAATTTACGTCATCCGCGGTCTATCTCCAGACGATGGCTGAATCGCGATAGATCAAGCAAGATCGAAGCGATCGGCGTTCATCACCTTCGTCCAGGCGGCCACGAAGTCCTTGACAAACTTCTCCTGGTTGTCATCCTGGGCGTAGACTTCAGCATAGGCGCGCAGGATCGAGTTCGACCCGAAGACGAGGTCCATGCGTGTCGCCGTCCACTTGACCGCGCCGCTCTTGCGATCGCGGATCTCGTAGAGGTTGTCGTCCGTGGGCGCCCAGGTGTTGGCCATGTCGGTCAGATTCACGAAGAAGTCGTTGGTGAGTTGACCCTCGCGGCTCGGTCAGCACGCCGTGCTTGGCGCCGCCGTAGTTGGCGCCGAGCACGCGCATCCCGCCGACGAGAACCGTCATCTCAGGGGCGGTGAGGCCCATAAGCTGGGTACGGTCGAGCATCATCTCTTCGGGGCTGACCACGTACTCCTTCTTGAGCCAGTTGCGGTAGCCGTCGGCCAGCGGCTCCAGCACGTCGAAGGATTCTGCATCGGTCATCTCATCGGTCGCGTCGCCACGGCCCGGCGCGAAGGGAACCTCGACGGCGTAGCCTGCGGCCTGCGCCGCCTGCTCAACGCCGACATTGCCGGCCAGGACGATCACGTCGGCGATGCTCGCGCCGCTCTCGGCCGCGATGGGTTCGAGCACGCCCAGCACGCGCGCCAGACGTTCAGGCTCGTTGCCCTCCCAGTCCTTCTGCGGGGCAAGGCGGATGCGCGCGCCGTTGGCGCCGCCGCGCATGTCCGAGCCGCGATAGGTGCGGGCGCTGTCCCAGGCGGTCGCGACCATGTCGGCAATGCAGAGGCCGCTGGCGGCGATCTTGGCCTTCACTGCCGCCACGTCATAGTCGGTGGACCCGGCGGGGATCGGATCCTGCCAGATCAGGTCTTCTTCCGGCACGTCGGGACCGAAGTAGCGGACCTTGGGCCCCATGTCGCGGTGCGTGAGCTTGAACCAGGCCCGGGCGAAGGTGTCCTTGAAGTACTCCGGATCGGCCATGAACTTCTGGCAGATCGCGTTGTAGATCGGGTCAACCTTCATGGCCATGTCGGCGTCGGTCATCATCGGGTTGTGGCGGATGGCGGGATCGCTGGCGTCGACCGGCTTGTCCTCTTCCGCGATCTCCACCGGTTCCCACTGCCAGGCGCCCGCGGGCGACTTGCGCAGTTCCCATTCGTGGCCGAAGAGCATGTCAAAGTAGCCCATGTCGAACTTGGTCGGCTCGGCTGTCCAGGCGCCTTCCAGACCCGAGGTCACCGCGCGGCTGGCCAGCCCCTTCATCTCGGGGTTGTCCCAGCCCATGCCCTGCATCTCGGGGCCTGCGGATTCAGGAGCGGGTCCCAGCAGGGCGGCGTCGCCGTTGCCGTGGGTCTTGCCGACGGTGTGGCCGCCCGCGGTCAGGGCCGCGGTTTCCTCATCGTTCATGGCCATGCGGGCGAAGGTCTCGCGCACCTGGGCGGCGGTCTTCATGGGGTCGGGCTTGCCGTTCACGCCTTCAGGGTTGACGTAGATGAGACCCATCTGCACGGCGGCCAGCGGGTTTTCCATGGTGGCAGGATCGTTCACGTCCCCGTAGCGTTCGTCCGAGGGCGCGAGCCATTCCTTCTCTGCGCCCCAATAGGTGTCCATTTCCGGGTGCCAGATGTCCTCGCGCCCGAAGCCGAAACCGAAGGTCTTGAAGCCCATGGATTCATAGGCGATGTTGCCGGCCAGGATGATCAGGTCGGCCCAACTCACCTTGTTGCCGTATTTCTTCTTGATGGGCCAGAGGAGCCGGCGCGCCTTGTCGAGGCTCACGTTGTCGGGCCAGGAGTTGAGCGGTGCGAAGCGCTGGTTGCCGGTGCCGCCGCCGCCACGACCGTCGGCCAGCCGGTAGGTGCCCGCCGCGTGCCAGGCCATGCGGATCATCAGACCGCCGTAGTGGCCCCAGTCCGCCGGCCACCACTCCTGACTGTCGGTCATCAGGTCGTGGAGGTCTTTTTTCAGCGCCTCAACATCGAGCTTCTTGAGTTCCTCGCGATAGTCGAAGTCCGCGCCCATCGGGTTCGTCTTCGTATCATGTTGATGAAGAATGTCGAGGTTCAGAGCATTCGGCCACCAGCCCACGGCCGATGCGCCTGCGGCGGTGTTTCCGCCGTGCATCACCGGGCATTTCCCATTCGTGCTTGTGCCGTTTTCAGTCATGTTTTCGTTCCTTTCAAGAATTGATGTGTGAGTCCACTGCAAGAACCAGAATTTCACGAATGCACGAATTCAGAGGTGTATTCGTGCAAGTCGTGTATATTCGTGCTATTCGTGGATCAGTTATCCGTATCACGCGTAAGCAACTGCATTGTAAGACTACGACCGATTATGAACTCCAGGATGGTGCGCACGTCCGCTTCAGGTGGGGAGCGCACATGTCTGCACAGACAACATCATATTCGACGCGCATATCGAGAACGACCAGACCGCCGGGCAATTCTGCCGGCGGCGTCGGCACGCTCTCCGGAGCGGACTCGACGTCAAAGATGGCGCCGCAGTATGCGGCAGATCGCATGGTCATGCGGTCTCTTGGCGCCCTCAATGCGCAATCGTCCGTCGACCTCGGAGAGCTTGCGCACCAGCCCGGCCCGCACAAATGCGTTTAGGGTGCTGTATACGGTCGACAGCGAGAGGGTGGGGTGGCTCTCGGCCAGTTCCTGGTAGATCTCTTCTGCGCTGGGGTGGTTGTGGTTCCGCTCGATGGCATCAAGGATCGCCACCCGGGGACCGGTGGCCTTCAGGCCGGCTTCTCGGAGTTGATCGGCTTGTTTCGCTGCGGACATTCCATGGCGCCTGTAAATTAGAATTATTATGATTTGAAAATGAATATCAAAGTGAAATCTATGATAGTACCAAGCGTGCGAGGATGCAAATGCTGAACTGTCAAGAAATTCGATCCACTGGGTCAAAGTTTCGGCCCTGGAACCTCAGGGGGTTGACACGAAATCGTAGGGCGGGTTTCCCTACCCGCCGAAGCCGGGCAGGTAAGGAAACCTGTCCTAAAGATCCCGTTGAACCAAAGTTTCCGGGTCAACCGCAAACTGCTTTTCGCTCACCTGTGCTGGCTACTTCATCCATCTGCCGGTGTCTCAGTCAGACAGCACGACGGTAGTCATTGATCGATTTGTTCAGTACGGGCTTTTGACGCCTCGGTCAGGTGAGAGCGATTCGGTTGTCCGTTCGGTCAAAATCTCAATGGCGTCGGCCAGATGCTCATCGCTGATGTTGTATGCGCCACGCTCAACGCGCAGCCGATGCGCTTCCAGCAGCACTGTGGCATGGGTCACGCCGACCGGCGGCTCAAACTTGTAGCAGGCCAATTCGATCAACTGGCCGAGCGGATCGCGAAAGTAGATGGAATCCATGAAGCCGCGATCGATGGGGCCGCTGTGGTCAATGCCCCGTTCATCCAGCCGCTTCGCCACTTGCGTGTAGGTCGCTCTGGAGACGTTGAAGGCGAGGTGATGGAGAGTGCCCACAAGGTTGGGGTTCGGCGTCGGGTCGGGCCGTCGTGATTCGTTGGTGAAGACAGTCATCGTCGTGCGACCGTCACCCACATCAAAATAGAGATGGCCTTCTTCGGGGACGTCCAGATTGGGCTGATCAAAGATAAAGGGCATGCCAAGCACCCCTTCCCAGAAGTCGATTGAGGTCTGACGATCCGCTCCATTGAGCGTAATATGGTGAATCCCCTGGGCTTGAATCTTCTGCATGATATTGTTACTGCCTTTCTGTATACGACATGGATGGTTTCAGGAATCTGCCGCTCACAAATGATCGCGAAAGAACTGGATCGTGCGCTGCATGGCGTCACCGAAGTAGGGCGATTCGATGTTGTGCCCGCCGCCTTCGTAGGTGTAGAGCTGATAGAACTTGCCCGCCTCCTGCAACACGGCCGCCAGATCCTGGGAATAGCCAATGTTGACCACGCTGTCGTTCAGCGCATGGTGAATCTGCAGCGGCGCCTCCAGGAACTCGATATTCTTGGTCAGCGAAACAGCCTGCCAGAAGGGCTCAGCTCGTATCCGGCGCCCCATAGGTCTCACGCAGGATGGTTCCCCGCCGCACGGTCGTGCTCTGTTGGTCGCGGCGGAATGACGGGTCCTGAATGGCATAGCGCACCATGTCGTCATAGGAATAGACCGCGCCCGCCCAGATCACGCCTGCCTGGACGTCCGGCTCGACGAGCATGGCCCGCAGCACCACGTTCCCCGCCATGCTATGACCCCACAGGCCGATGCCCTCTGGATTCACGTAGTCCATCCGCTGCAGGCTCTTGAGCGCCGCAATGGCGTCGACCGTGTAGTCCGGCGAGAAATAGGCGCCTGAAGGCTCGCCTTCCGAGTTGCCGAAACCGCGCAGGTCGATTTTGAAGACGACAAATCCGTTGCGAGCCAGCGCATCCACGTAGGCGACATAGCGTTCCGTGGTGCGGTAAATCTCGGGCGGGATGTAGCCGTGGACAAAGACGATGGCCGGAAATCCACCTGCCGGCACATCGCCCAGCGGCACGGTCAGCAGTCCGTAGATCTTGTTGCCTTCGGACTGGTAGCTGGCAATATATTGGGCGTAATTGGCGCCATTGGCCAGCGTCTCCTCGATGATGATGTCGCTGCCTACAATCTCCTTTGCCCGCAAGGCCGCAATGGTGAGTTCGTTGCCCACGTCAAAGGCTGGCGCCGGCGTCTGCGCAGGGCCGGCCACTGCCGTTGCGGGTTCCTCCTCTTGCGGCTAGGGGAGTAGGCGGTCGGGGTCGGCACCAGCACCGGCGCGGCCTCGATTGATCTGACGATCGGCAACCGCCACATTCTCGGCGGCGGACGGCTTGGGCGCTGCAACGGTCGGGATCAACTGGGGTGGGTCCGACGATGCCGTTGGCGGAGTCCAGTCCGAATCCGCAGAGCATGCGACGACGAAGACGAGGGAGATCATGGGCAACAATGCGCGGAGCTTTTCGGCGAAACATGAAATCGCTCTTTCTTTGTGTTGATGCAGTCGCCTCGATAAGGAGGCGATACGTCGTCGAGCTCGCCGGGCATCAATGCCCTGGCTAGTAAGCGTCGCCCCATCAATGGGGCTTCTGTGCCGGCGATTTAGCCCCATTAATGGGGCGCCGCACGTTAGCCCACGGCATTCATGCCTGGGCGGTCGCCGTGAAACACGTACCGGCGCCGTCGATCTGTCCGCCTCAAAAAGATGTGGGGGAAACTAAACTGTAACGGCGCCGGTTTTCCGTAGTCATTGTAGCCAGACTGTCCAGCGTCTTCAGTGGTCCGCCTACCGAAAAGGATGGTTATGTGTCTGGTGACCAGGAACCGAAACGTGTCACTCAATTAGCGACAACTGCTCCGCCTCTGTCCAGAGAGGCTGCCGTTGTATGTGGGTTGGCTGTGTCACAACTGCGCCGGCTTGCAGTCGAGCGGTTGCTTTGAGCGGCGCTTCCAAAACATCTGCGATCCAATGGGACTCGGTCACAAACTGATAACGAACAGCCAAGGAGTACCATTCCAACGCCAACTGTTCTCTTCCTTGTTGGGCGATGAGCCATGCCGCAGTTGGAAAGAAGGTAAGAAGTGGCGGAACGCTACGCTCGCTGACCAGGAGGTCCCGAGCTTTCTGAAGCGAGCTGAATCGCTGCTGCAGAATTGCCGGTTATTTGCTGGACGATGGCCAATAGCGTCAACGGAAGCCCCTGTCTTGCAGGTTGTCCGATTTGCGCATAGAGCTGAAGGCTCTTTCGCAGCCATTCCTCAGACGCTCGATATTGCTTCTGGGCTAGCGTGATTTGACCCAGAACGGTTGCTGTCGCGGCAGCCTTTCCCGGATGCAACGCTCGCTGTAGGTAGACTGCTTTTGCTTGCAGGTAGGCTTCATCATACTCACCCATGTGAGACAGAAGCAGTCGCGCGGGTGTGGCGCAGATTGTTGGCGGCGTCCACACGCGCAGCGGCCGAATAGAGATCGATACCTTCGTCAATGATCGCCCGGGCTTCGGCGAATTGACCGCTGTAGAGCAGCGTCTCTGCAAGCAGTTGATGAAGGTTAACCAGCTTATCCAATCTGCCGTTTGTGCGGATGAAGGCGGCCATGCCCTCGCGCAGCAGCATTTCGCCCTCAGCCAAATCACCTCGATGAAGTGCCACCGAACCTAGTCCGGCCAGGGAATTACTCAAGTAGAGTGTGTTTCCCTGCTCTTGCCACTGGTCACGGGCACGAACAAAGTGACGATGCGCTTCCTCATAATTACCACTTCGCAGCGCTCCCCATCCCAAGCCGGCCGTCTTGTAGGTCACCCATTCAGAATCATCAAGTTCCTCCGAAAGGCGTAAACTCTCGCGCCAGAAGGTCAAGTCACTGGCCTGGTCGCCGCGATCGCGTGCGACGCGCGCCATCTGTATTAGCAATAAGGCTCGCTCGCGCCGGACATCGTGAGCGAGCAAAGCAGGGTGATCCAGCAAGGCCTGCGCTCGTGCCAACAGTTCGGCAGCTTTCTCCTTGCGCACCAGATATTCGCGGTTAAATTCCGCCTGCCGCACCAGTAGCCTGACTTCAGCCAACAGAGCAATGGCCGTCACTTGATCCGCTTGCGTTCGATGGAAGGCTATCCTCTCAGCGGCATCGTTGAAAATGGTTTCGCCTTCTTCATAACGGGCCTCCCAAGTGTAGTACTCACCCAAACTGTCCATCGCCTGTATCAGCCGGGCGGCCTGTCCACAAGCCGCAGCCCAGCGCCAGGCTGCGCGGAAGTTTTCATGGTCGGCCGCTATGGCTGCAAAGGCAGCGACCTGCCGACCCTGTTTCCAGTCGATCTCGCGCGCTTGCAGCTCGGCGCAGAAAAAGGCGCTATGCAGATCGCGCAATGCATTATGGTTTGGCTGTGCCTCTGTCAAGCGATCTTCAACGTATTGATGCAACAGTTCATGCATGACATACCGCCCGTCGGGCGTGCGCTGCAAGAAAAACTTGCCCACCAGCGCTGATAACGCCCGCAGGGATGCGTTGCTCACTGCCTCGGCCGCCTGACGCGTAAAACCGCCCCGAAAAACAGATAGCGCCATTGAGAGCGTCTTTTCATTCTCCGGCAATCGATTCCAGGATGAGTCAAAAACGGCGCGCATACTGCGGTGGCGATCGGGGATATCTTGCAAATCTGAAGCGAGGAAGTCCAGCCTAGAGGTGATACGCTTACCAAGCTCTCGGGCTATCTCAGCAGGCGACAGCGTCTCCATCCAAGTTGCCGCCAAGATAAGGGCCAGGGGCGTACCTGAAGTCAACCGGCAGATATTTCGGATAGCGAACCAGTCTTCCATCTTCCAGACATAGGCGGGGTGCACTCTTTGCGCACTCCGGAGAAAGAGCTGGCCGGCAGCGGACGCCTGCAGCGCTGCCGAATCCAGTATGTCATTGTTGGGTATTGGCCGAGGGAAATCGAGCCCGGTCAGGGGATACAGATGTTCATTCTGTAAGTTGAGTTTGAGTCGAGAAGTGACCAGGAGCGTGATGCCGGGCGCCAGATGTAGAAGGTCACGGATGAACGCCACATCCGGCAACAGTTGCTCGTAGTTGTCCAGGACGAGCAGAAGCTGTTTGGGGCCTAGATAGCGCAATAATTGCTCTTTGGGTCCGCCGCCTGTGTAGAAGGAGAAGTTGAGCGCCTGAGCGATTGCGGCAACGAGATCGGACGGTTCGCTCAGTGCTGCCAGCGACACAAAGTCAACGCCATGCGCAAACGGAGTCGCATCAATGTCCCTGGTCAGCCGATCTAGCGCGGCCTGCGCTAGGTGCGTCTTGCCGATACCGCCGGCGCCCAATACGGTTACCAGGCGCACGCTTGGCTTCACGAGCAAATTGCACAGAGCGGTCAGGTCTGCCTCTCTCCCGATCAGTGGGCTGGTCTGTTGGATCACCGGACGGCCGGGCGCAGGCGCAATCTGCTGTGCACCGTGACGATTTGAAGCATCTGGCTTTGCCGCCTGAGGCAGCTCGTCGTGACGAATGGCCTCCCACAGGATCACCGTTTCGGACGAAGGTTCGACATCCAGTTCCGTCGCCAATATTTGACGACACGTTTCATACTGCATGAGCGCGGCTGAGCGTTGGCCGCTCTCAGCCAGGAGACGCATCAGGCGCCGGTGAGATTCTTCGCGCCACGGTTCCATGGCAATCAAACGTTTCGCATAGTTTATGGCTGCGATGCTATCTTGCACGTCGGTGTAGTACCGCACCAGTCCGCCCAGACCATCGATGGCCAGTTGATGCAGTCTTGCTCGCTGTGAGAGGACCCAGAGTTCGAACTCCGGGGCATCGCGAAGATCAAACCCGGATAAGAAGTCGCCGACGTACAGCGCGATTGCTCGCTCCACCGGAGCACTATCCGTAGGCTCAATATCGTCTAGCGTGGCCAATGACTTGCTTTGAAGACCTGCTTCGAAGTCGGCTACGTCGAGCCACCATGGATCTGAATGATTCATAGCAACGTCTGCGCGGCTGATGGCCAGGTGTGGACCAACGAGTTGACGCAGGTTACTCAGAACCTTGCGCAGATTGGCACACGCCGATGTCTCCGGTAGATCGCCCCACAGTAAGCCGGCAAGCGCAGAACGGGAATGGGTTGTTCCAGTGACTGCCAGATAGCAAAGCAACGCTTTGGCTTTGCGAGAATGAAAGCCGGTTACTGCCTCATCATCTAGGACAATGTGTAGTCCGCCAAGGCATTGAATGCGCAGCGTAGTCACTTTTCCATCCTCGTCACGATCTCGACACGGTTTGGCTACGATGCCGATACGTTCGTCCGCTAAGGTCGTAGTTGTGTGGTACTAAAGAGTATACCACTTCTGGCAAGGAGCCATTGGCAAACAAGGATGAAACAAATGAAATTACAACACTCTATCGTTCTACTGCTTACTATCGCTGCTTTGAGTGTAACCGCATGTACAGCGTCGCTGGAGCCGGCCACAGAGGTAGCCACAGAGGTAGCCACAGAGATAGCCGAGGGTAGCGCTGTTCCGCAGGTTGAGGTGGTGAAGGCGTTCGAAGAATCACCCAACCACCTTCCCGAAGGCGTTTCTATGGACGGAGAGGGTAACCTTTACGTCAGTCTGGGGCCTCCCTTCTTTGTCGGCGGAGGCTATGGCGCAGTTCGGCAGATTCGCGCCGATGGAACAGAACAGACGCTGTTCGAATCTCCTAGCGGACCGGCCCCTGCCGGACTGACGGTTGATGCAGGCGGAGACGTATTCTTCGCTCTACCCAATCCGGGTGAACCGGATGTCGGGGTGTATCGTATCACCGGCGACGGCAGTGCAGAGCGACTGCCAGGCACGGAAGGCATGGTTGTCCCCAACGGCTTGGCCTTTGACGGTCAGGGAACCCTTTATGCCACTGATTCGATCCTGGGCTCTATTTGGCGCATGCAAGGTGATGGCGAGAACGCTGAACCTTGGTTTTCGCATGACTGGTTGATGGGCTGTGGAGAAGAGGAACCGATTGGCGCAAACGGTATCGCATACGGCGACGAAGCATTCTACGTGGCAAGTACGGCCAAAGGTCTTGTTGTGCGCATCCCGATCCTGAGCGATGGGTCTCCCGGCGCGCCGGAACTTGTGGCGGGCAATCCTGACTGCAATCTAGACGACGAACTCTATGGAATGGATGGAATTGCCTTGGACGGTGACGGAACCATCTATGCTCTGTTGGTCATGTCACACAAGTTGGTACGGATTGACCCAACTGACAGTACGATCACCATCCTTCTGGATGAAGAAGACGGTCTATGGAATCCAGCCAGCATCGTCATTGACACGCAGGAAAATGACAATAGTAGCCTAGTCATAACCAATTATGCTGTCCTTCCCCCAGAGCCTGCCAATAGCTTAGGGGCGGCGTTGCTGAAATATGAGGTTGGGCGCTAGCGCTCAGTGAACCAGGAATGTCAAATGGGTGTGTTCAAAATTGGTTGAAGCGATCCTCCGGGAGGGTGATGACGGCAGACTTGGACTACGCAGTGCCCCTCCCGGAGGATCTCGGTGTGTTCAACTTGTTTTGAACACACCCATATGGTTCTCCCGCAATTTGGCGCCTATCGAATATCAAGGAACTCTCGGAAACGGGAGTTCTTTGCGTTTGTGGACTCCGCATGTCAGTGCGCTTTGCAGACGATAGTCCAACATCGTCGGTCATCTTCGATCAGCCTTGTGTGAGCAAGTTCAAGCAAGATCCGTTGGTGCGATTTCGGGAACGTGGTACAATCGGAACGGATGAGGGATAGGAATAGTTTCGTACCGATTACACTTGGAGATGAGCAGAACCCAAGTGGTAATCTCTCTTGGATAGAGGTGGAGTACCCAAATGGCCAAATCGACCAAGAAACAACAACGCCATGCGCTGAAAAAGCGCAAACAGCGCGCCGAGAAACGCCGGCAATTGCGCCAAGACACCGGCATGGAAAGAGAGACGGCATTCCCACGGGCAAGTTCGGCTGAGCAGCAGTTGCGATCGAGCATCCAGAAATTCGCATTTCAGGAGTCCTTTTCCGCCGACTTTGAAACAGCCTTGGGTCTCTACTTTGGTGAAGAGACCTTGCGAACGCGCGCGATCAACCTGGACGAGCCTGAAACTGCTGATTTTCAGGAGTGGTACTTCATGGACTACGTCACGGCCGGCGGCAGCCGTCTGATCGACCTGTTCGCCGAACAGAGAGGTCCTTCATTGCCGCCAGACCAGAGAGAGATGTTGCACGATTGGATCCGAACCAACCGTCTGCGCCTGCTGGAGATCCAGGAGGTCACGCCCGGCGTCGGCGAAGTCGTCAAGGATCTGTTGAGCGGGGAAGTTCTTCGTTGTTACGACATCTCGATGTCGTATGCCGCGCGCAAGTGGTCCATTGTGCTGGCTCGCCCGCTTCTCACCAACGGACGCTGGCACTTCACCGGGAGCGGGAGCATGTTCTCTCCGATGGAAAAGAAGAAGCTGGTCGGCATGGCGAATGGTCTCTGGCAAGACTACCAGGCAGTACATCCTTCCGCCTCGCTGGATGAATTCTACCGCGATAACAGCCTGCAATTGCGCCAGCAGGCACACGATCTGCATAAGAGCCGCCAAAACCCTGTCTACGTTACCCCAGAGAACCACCTTCTGCTTCGGGCCGTCGCCGAATACGAGGTGTTGAACCTGGATCAGGTTTTGGCTGTTCTGGATGAAGCTGAGGAATTTGTCTTCGTCGGGGAAAGTCAATCCACGCCCGACGCAGATCATTACGATTGGCTGCTGCGCGGTCGTTCCCACATTCCCCAAGGTCCGAACTGGCCGGAACAGACGCTCCAGATTCGCTCAGAGTGGACTGCGGGTCCAGGACAGCCTTCCTACCGATCACTGGGCGATGTGACTGTGGCGGCCACGATGTTGGAACTCTCCTGCCTGAGTCGCGAACGCCTTGCTGCCGGCCGTTCACTGCTCGAAGCGTTGCTGCCGGGTGCGATCACCCATCGCAGCGACGTCTTTTCGGAGATCGAACTGAAACGAGACGAAGCGCCGGATACGCCGGCTGCCCCAAGAGTGACGGAAATCGACCCCGCTGCACGGCAGGTTGAGATAGAGTTGCTGGCCCGCCAGGCGGAGCAATGGTTGGAGACGCCTGTAGCCCGGCCTCGATAACCGTACACCACGCGAGGCTGCCCAAACGGCGCAGGGCAGAGCCCAGCTTGAGGAGATCCTCAAAGTCATCGAGTATCTCGAAGAGGAAAACTCGGCCATGCAGGGCACACCCTACAGTGCAGAGGCGTTGCGGCGCGAACTGGGGATGACGTAGTCCTATCCGGCTTCCATCCGCGTCGCCATCAACGGCAGATTCAACCGGGCAAAAATATCTTGCGCTTCCTGCCACATCACCTTTCCCTGTGTGGTATTTCTCTGTCTTTTTTCATGTTGCGCCCAACGCCAAAGCGTGATCGCACGATCCCGTTCAAAATCACCCTGCTTGAAAAACTCAAGGCTGCGGCGAAAGCAGGCTGCGGCATCAACCCATTGATCATTTTCCACGTCGGACAGGATTGGCTTACCCACTTGAGCCGCAACGCAGACCCAGGACGCGCCAGGCGCGGCCATTATCCAACAGGTTTGACCGGGACCGCCAGCGCCAGCGCTTGCTGCGCCATCTCCAAGGCCCGAGCGGTTTTTCCCAGCCCCAGATACGCCTCGGCCAGAAACCGGTAGGCTTCGGACAACCCGTACCAATCATGCCGTGTTTTAGCAATCAACGCTTCCAGATCGCTTGCGGCGGCGGCAAATTGTCCCATCCCGATGCGAGCGCCACACAAATTACTCAGAAATATGTTGGCATTTTTGTAACTTTCGATCTCACCGGCAATGACGAGAGCTTCTTCATAATATCGGACTGCCGGCAGCAAAATCACCCTGAAAGTGCGCACTTTCGCCCATATTGTTTAGGAGCCGCACTTTCACCCTGTCGATGACCCAGGTCACGGTACACGAGCCAGGCTTTCTGCCAGTTGCTGTTGGGCGACTGTCGTAATGACCCAGCATGTAATAATTGACGACACCCATCAGACGCCAGAAACCGGGCCTTGGCCCGACGGAGAGCACTGCCTGCCTGACTCAAGATACGGCCTTCATTCGGCAACGCGCAGGGCCGCCTCCGCCTGCCCCAGCCGGAAATGGGCCCAGCCTTGATAGCGCCGGTGGCCAATGGCCAAACGGTGACGGTGGACGAAAGCAGTTCCGTCGCCGTGACGCTGACTGCCGACGACGCTGACCCATTGACCTACAAAGTCGGCAATCCGACGCACGGCGTCTTGCTTGGTGCGCCGCCGATGTTGACCTATAGCCCGGATAGCGGCTACTTCGGCACGGATAGCTTCACCTTCGTCGCCAATGACGGCCTGGTCGATTCCAACGTGGCCACGGTCGATATCACCATCCAAGCGCTCGATAAGATCGCACCAACGACGGCGATCACCATAACGCCGGATCTGCCCACCGGCCTGAATGGCTGGTACACGTCAACGGTGACAATGACCGTCACCGCCACCGATGGCGATGACGCCAAAGCATCCGGCGTGGACGAGACCCGCTGCGTGCTCGACCCGGCGGTCGCGCCGCTGGCCTTCGGCGAACTGCCGGCCGGCTGCGCCTATGCCGGTGCAGGAGCCGCAGTGATGACAGACGGCATGCACATCGCCTACGCTGCCAGCCGTGACGTGCGTGGCAACGGCGAACTGCCGGTGAACAAGGGCTTCCAGATTGACCTGACACCACCCACAATCAGCGCCAATGGCGTACCGCCGGCGAATGGCGCAGGGTGGAACAACAGTGATGTCATTGTGCAATTCGCCTGTGACGACGCTGCGTCGGGCGTGGCCAACTGTGCCGCCGAACAGGTGGTGGCGACCGAAGGCGTCAGCCAGACAATCACCGGTACTGCCGGTGACAACGCCGGCAACCGAGCCTCGACCACGCTCAACGTGAATCTGGACAAGACTGCGCCCACCGCAACTGCGGCCGCCGCGCCCATCCCCAACCTCAATGGTTGGAACAATGTCGAACGTGACGGTCACGTTCAGTGGGACAGACACGCTGTCCGGCCTCGCCAGCTGCACGACGCCGGCAGTGCTGAATGGCGAAGGCGCGGGCCAGTCGGCCAATGGCACATGCACCGATGTGGCGGACAACGTCAGCATCCCAGCCACGGCAGGCAATATCAACATCGACAAGACTGTCCCCACGGCAACCGCCATGGCATCGCCAGCACCGAATGCCGCCGGATGGAGCAATGTCGATGTGACGGTGACTTTCAGCGGGACAGACACCCTATCCGGCATCGCCGATTGCACGGCGCCGGTGGTGTTGAGCAGCGACGGCGCGGGCCAATCGGCCAGCGGCACATGTACCGATTTGGCGGACAATGTCAGCGCTCCGGCCACGGTCAACAATCTCAACGTCAACAAGACGCCGCCGACGGTGACCTGTAGCGCCAATCCGGATCGGCTCTGGCCGGCGAATAACAAGCTGAAGACCATCGATGTGGCGGTCAACGTGACAGATGACCAGTCGGGCGCCGCTGGCTTCACCCTCATCGCGGTGACCAATGACGAGACAAGCAGCCCCGGCGACATGGTTGGCTGGGAGATCGGCACGCCCGACACGGCGGGAGAACTGATGGCCTCACGTGCAGGCAACGGCGATGGTCGCATCTACACGCTGACCTATGAAGGCATGGACGTGGCCGGCAACACGGCACGATGCAGCACCATCGTCTTCGTGCCGCACGACAGTAATCAGCCAAATCCGCCGCAGCCGATCGTGGCTGCAGACGTGGATGTCAACAGCGGTAGCCAAGCCGAGGGCGACAGTGACATCGTTGCGCCGGATGGCAATGAGACTGGAGCGGAGAACGAAGGGGAGAACGAAGATTCCGACCAACAGGCCGAAGTGGAGGCCGAAGAGAAAATCTACCTGCCATTGCTTCAAAGGTAACATCGATCTTTGGGGCCTCAGGGGATTGACTTCGCATCGATGTGATCATGCCCTGGGGTCGACGAGCACCGGCTCGGCAAGGCTGTGACTTGCCAAGCCGGTGCTTGGCGATCCTAGGCGTGTCAGCCTCCTGAAACTCTGGAAAGCCGATAGAATGATTGCGGGCGCTGCCCCAAGTACCGGGCAGTGACGGCAATCATGGAACAGGGCCTTCGTCGTGCCGGAGGGCAAAGCGCGTAGCGCGGACTGCGGTGACGGCTCGGCTGCCGATAATAGGGCCATTGTATGTCAGAATATGGTGTGTCAACCGAATATCTCCAGTAGCAGTAATCCGTGACTCCACTGCAAAAACTAGTTTTGCCACGGATTTCCTTCTTGCAGTGGAGTCATCCGTGTACCGAGATTTTCTGCGCCGCTCCTTGATACGGTCGACTCGTGTTATAGTAGTCGGCGTATTCCCTGGCGAGGATATTGATCGAAAGACGAGAATTCTATCAGCAGATGGCGATTGCACTTGACGACTGCAATTGACCGAAATGAGTCGTGGGCGCGGTCTTTTTTCCATACAGGTTTTCGGACCGTACGTGAGGAAGGGGTGAACAATTATCACTGTAAACGAACGCCAAAGCGAAGACTTCGTCGGGACCAACACAGCACAGGTTGCGGCTACTCGGTTGACTCCGACCGAGCGGAAGTTCAGACGATTGGGCAAGCTATTGCTCTGGGCGCTCCTGCCGATGCTGGCGCTCCTGCCGGCTGATCTTGGCACGCTTGCTGCACCTGGCGGAACCATCCCGACCATCGACCGACGCATCAGTCCGTGGGCCGAAGAGAACAACATCTACATCGAAGAATTGGGCAGATCGCCCATCCCCGACGATGCCGAGACCGTCTATCTGCTCAAGGATGTTTTCACCACCATCAATGGCTCCTGGGAGGTGACGGACGAACGCTGGTCCGTTCCCCAATGGGCGCGTGACGACTACCTGACTGCCGAGTTTGACGACGCCGGCGGCGATCACCATCTCTTTGCCGCGGTCCTTGGAGAAGACGGCGAGTTCATGCGTCTCAAGCAGATCATCTACTGGTCCGACGGGTTCGAGAATGTGAATAATCCGGCCTACGACGGCTATGTCTATCGCGAGACCAAAGCCCATTCGGGCTGGATCAACATTCCCATCTTTTCCGGGAGCAGCTATGTACCGGAGCGCGGGGAGTCAGGACCCTGGTGCTGGATGCCGACGGCCGGCAGCGAGACGATCTGCGGCGGCGGCTTGCCGTCCAACCACCACGTGTCCACCTTCGCCGTGTGGCAAGCGGTCCCATGGAATCAGCCGCCGTTGCCGGAATACGATCACGCGATTTTCTTGCCGACCATCGTAAATTGACGCCTGAGGCCCAAATAGTCCAAGCGTTATCCGCATCCCATCGGCTTTCTCTCCGACGACCTTCCTGGAAGCTGAGTGCAGATCGCCGAACAGCATGGAAAGCTTCCAGGAAGGCGCAAAATTTTTCCATGCATGGCCTTCCCCTCATCGAAGCTCAGGTATCGCCACCATGTCCATGTCATCGAAATCCTGGTTTTCACCTGCCATGCCCCAGATAAAGCCATAGTTGACCGTGCCCATGCCCGCGTGGATCGACCAACTCGGCGAGATGACTGCCTCGCGGTCGCGCAGGACCAGGTGGCGCGTCTCCTGAGGCTCGCCCATGAGGTGGAAGACCACGTTGCCTTCGGGGACGTCGAAGTAGAAATAGACTTCCATGCGGCGCGCATGGGTGTGCGCGGGCATGGTGTTCCACATGCTGCCCGGCTCCAGCAGCGTCATGCCCATGACCAACTGGCATGACTGAACGCCGCCGGGGTGGATATACTGGCAGATCGTACGCACATTGCCGTTGAGTGGATCGCCCAAGTGGATCGATTGGCGTCGGCAAGAGTGAGGTGGGCGGTTGGATAGGTCGTGTGGGCCGGGGCGCTGAGCAGGTAGAACTGGGCCGGATCGCCTTCTTGTGCGCTGGCAAACGTGACTTCCTGGGCGCCCCTGCCCACGTAGAGTCCATCGCGCTTCTCCAAAACCGTCGAGCCGCCATCCACCGTGATTGTGCCTGTGCCGCCCACGTTGATGACGCCGACTTCGCGCCGTTCAAGGAAATAGTCGGCGGCCAGTTCGTGTCTGTCTGCCGCCAGATGGATGACGCTGTGCACAGGCATGGCGCCGCCGATGATCATGCGATCGATGTGCGAGTAGACCAACGCAAGCTGGTCGACCACGAACAGGTCGCCGATGTGAAAGCTGTCGCGCAGTTCGCTGGTCGTCATCCGTTTGACTTGGTCGGGATGGTGAGGATAGCGGGTTTGCATGAAGTCACGCTCCTTTTATTGGGGTCAACGCGGGAAAAAGTACGGATTGGGAAGAACCTTTGGCTCGGCCTAAGGGCAAGACCATGCAAAAAAGTCAGGATGACCGTTCAGTAGGCACGCCCACGTGCCGGTCGCTCTCGGGTAGGGCCGCACGCGGGCGTGCTTGCTGGACGTTATTTGAATGGTCTTGGGTCTAAGCGCGCATCGAGAAAAAGGTTCCCATTTTTGAGTTCGACCTCCGGCTGCTGCCCATGGAGGGCGGAATGCCATTCCGCCCGGCTGCGCTAAGCTGAGCCAAGTGGGTCGGATTCCCGATCTGACGACGGTGCGGACCCGACCTAGGGTGCCATCGGGAAGCAAAAAATGGACGGTTTCTAAGTGTAGCACCGATCCAGGGCGCGTCAAGTCGAAAATGCAGGAAGACGGCGATGCCGCGAGTCAAGCCGAGGGCACACTGGTGGCTGTGGACTCAGGGGTCAGAGTGTTGACGATCTCGCTGCCGAGCGTCGAGCAGTCACGTCGGCGAATCGCGGGGCCAGGGTTCGATTGCCCTAAATTAGAAATACCGCCAAGACCATGCCCGCCATGCCAAGGAACCCAACGCAGATCACGTTCATACCGACGGCCTCGAATCGTTCGAGTTCATGGCGTCGCATCGCCAACGTTTTGAGCGCCTCGACAATCAAGCCAACACCGACCAGGATCATGGCAGCAGAGAGCAGAAGAAGCTGTGCTAGGTTCATGGTTTCCTCCGATAGGGATGGAAAGTGGTCCCCGGTTGCGAGACAGAATCGCTCCGGGCCATGGTAACCTGCTTACTCTTGTCGCGCGTGACGGACTCTCCACGGCACGTCGGCAATCATTTGGCGTAGCTGAATGGGCAGCACGATGTAGGTTCGGACGCGCCGCATACGCCATGGCTCCGGCCGTTGGGTGAATTCATGGCGGTTTCTCTGTGGAATGCGAGATGTCTTGGCGGCTTTACATGCAATAAGGCAGAGTGGAGGGGCACAACTATGGTAGAATCAGAATCGAGTTGGTGACCCTGACCTCCAACCGGTTATCGCCCTCGCGGCTTAGATGGCCGATCTGCACACGGTAGGGCGCCCAGCCCAGCACACCCGCCGTCTGTCCATTGACGATCACCTCTGCGATATCGCCGACGCTGTCCAGATCCAGGAAGAGAGGCTTGATGTTGGACCACCTACTCAATTGGAACTGGGTTCGATAGCAGATTGTCCCGCTGAATGTTTCCCAACCCGGCTGGCCGGCCCAGCCACCTGGTGTCTGTAGGTCCACCGCGACGCCTTCGACTGTCTGCGCTTGCCACGGACCGCTCAGCTCGGCCAACGTGGTGACCGGTTGCGGCGGCGTCGACATCGCCATGGATGGCGGTTCAGCATCCGGGTCCACGACCAGGGCCAATCCCTAGCGTCGTTCCAGGCGCAGCGTCGTCTGGATTCGGCCATTCGCCACCTGAGCGGACCAAGGTCTGTTCTCCCCGGTCATCGGATCCCAGCACGCCAATTTGCCGGTCCCGGCCAGCGAAAGTGGCCCCTCGACGTAGTTCGCTTCGACCTTCGAGACTTATATCTGACTCTGCTGCAAAAACCACGAATGATACGAATTTCACGAATTGCACCACTGAGGAAATTCGTGAAATTTGTGAAATTCGTGGTTCTTGCAGTGAAGTCATCTGTGACAAAGCGTCTGTTTTTGAAATGGAGCCGTCTGACTGTCAGCATAGATGAACGGTGGTAGAGTGTGCAAGGCGCATGGAATTGGTATACTTTGAGCAATGAGTAACAGGCCATTATCAAGAAAGAGATGCTATGACGATCCTGGAAGCCAGGGAACTGACCAAAACCTACACGATTGCAGACCGGCCGATCCGCGTGCTGGACGACGTTTCGTTCGCCATTGACGCAGGCGAGTTCGTCGTGATCAAGGGCAGCAGCGGCAGCGGAAAATCGACGCTGCTCAGCCTGCTCTCCGGTCTCGACAGCCCCTCGACCGGCCGGGTTTCATCCAGGACAACGATATCACCGATCTGAGCGAGGACGACCTGGCGCCGTTGCGCAACACCACCATCGGCTTCGTCTTCCAGTCGTTCCACCTGGTGCCCTCGTTGAACGCACTGGAGAACATCATGTTTCCGGCCGAGCTGGCGCACGACCGGCAGGCGGAAGTCGAAGGCAATTGCGTTGCTCGACCGGGTGGGGCTGCGCGCACGCGCCGATAACTATCCGCACCAACTGTCGGGCGGCGAAAAACAACGCGTGGCCATCTGCCGCGCGCTGATCAACGACCCCCAGATCCTCTTTGCCGATGAACCGACCGGCAACCTGGATTCCAAGAACGGCGACGCCATTCTGGCCCTGCTCACGGACCTGCATCGCGAGCGCAACACGACCATGGTGTTGGTGACCCACAGCGACGCCATCGCCGACATGGCCGAGCGCGTGCTCACCCTGCACGACGGGCGGCTGGTCTCCGATACGGTCCAGACTGTTGCGGTGGGCGGCTAGACCATGTTGAATCTGCGCTTCATCCGCCGCCAATTGACCACCTCCAAGCGGCAGTCCTCGATTTTGGTGCTCTGCGTCGCACTCTCGATGGCATCGCTGGTGGCCCTGCGCGGCTTCGGCGACAGCATCAACCGGGCGCTGCTGACCGACGCACGCGAGCTTCAAGCCGCCGACATCATCGTCGACTCCAACTACGAACTCTCTGAGCCGACGGCCGGCCTGATCGCCGAACTGGCGGATCGCGGAGAGGCGGAAGCCGCGCGCCTCTGGGAATTCTACACCGTGGTGCGCTTGCCGGACGCCGAAGAGACGCTCCTGGCCAACATCAAGGCGGTCGAACCGGGCTATCCCTTCTACGGCACGGTCGAGCTGGCGTCCGGCCGTGACTTCGCAACGGTGCTGGCGCCGGGCGCGGTCATCGCCGAACAGGCGTTGCTGGATCGTCTGGGCGTCGCGGTCGGCGACCGGCTGGACGTGGGCGCGGCCACGGTGACCATCGCCGATGTCGTGCTCAATGAGCCGGACCGGCCGGTCAACTTCTTTGCCCTGGGGCCGCGCCTCTTTGTGGCCGCTGCCGACCTGCCGGCGCTGGACCTGGTCAAGCCGGGCAGCCGTGTGACCTTCACGACTTTGCTCAAGGTGGCCGACGAAGCCCAGCTCGACGCGCGTGGCGGACCAGTTGCGCGACGTGCGCGATCTGGGCCAGGAGAGCGTCGAGACCTATCGCACCGCGCCGTCCGGCGTGCAGCGCTTCTTCGACAACCTGCTCTTCTTTCTCAGCCTGGTGGCCATCTTCACGCTGCTGCTGGCCGGCATCGGCATCCAGAGCGCGCTGACCGCCTTTCTGCGCGAGCGCTACACGGCCATCGCCATCGTCAAGACATTGGGCGCCACGCGCCGCTTTGTCACGCTGCACTTCTACGCCGTGGTCGCCATTCTGGGCCTGATCGGGGCCGCCATCGGCCTGCTCATGGGCGTTCTGCTGGAGATGGCGCTGCCTGTGCTGCTGCGCGGACTGTTGCCGCCCGACGTCGAACTGACCCTCACGCTGCGTGCCCTGGTCGAAGGGATGTTGCTGGGCGGCTTTGTGGTCGTGGCCTTCACATTTTTCCCGCTCTACCAACTGGGCCAACTGCGACCCAACTTCATCTTTCGCAAGGAGGCGATCGGCATCGAGCGCCGCTGGCCCCTACATTGTGACGCTGCTGCTGATCCTGGGTGCGTTTGTGGCCATGGTGCTCTGGCTGCTGGGCGATGTGCGCACCAGCCTCTATTTCGTCGGCGCTGTGCTCGGTCTCGTCGGCATTTCGGCGCTTGCTCACCGAGGCGACGCTGTGGGGATTGCGCCGGCTGCGGCTACGTTCGCTGCCGTTGCGCCAGGCGCTGCGCGGCCTCTTCCGGCCGCGCAACCCGACGCGGGCCATCATCATCACGCTGTCGACCAGCCTGGCCGTGCTCTTCTGCATCTTCCTGGTGGAGCAGACCCTGGACGCCAGCTTCGTGGCCTCCTACCCCGAGGACGCGCCCAACGTCTTCTTCCTGGACATTCAGCCCGATCAACTGGCGGCGTTTCGCTCCGCGCTGGGCGAGGAGAGCGAATACTTCCCCGTGGTCCGCTCCACGATCATCGCCATCAACGGCGCGCCGCCCAATGAGTGGAACCAGGATGAACGGGAAGAGGGCGGCACGCGCCGAGAGAATGGCCGGGACTTCCAGTTCAGCTTGACCTACCGGGACGGGCTGCTTGAGGGCGAGGCCGTGGCCGACGGCGGCATGCGCTGCTGTTCGACGACGAGTTTGAGGGCGTTCAGGTGTCGGTGCTGGACGAAGTGTTGGACTTCGCCGGCGTCGAACTGGGCGACCGCATCACCTTCCGCATCCAGGGCGTGCCGCTGGACGCCACCGTCACCAGCATCCGCACGCGCAATCAGGAGTCGGTGGAGCCGTTCTTCAGCTTCGTCTTCCCCAGCGCCGATCTGCAGGACGCGCCGCAGACCATCTTCACGGCTCTGCGCGTGGATGAAGAGATCGATAGCGAGAGATCGAAAACAGAGAGATCGACAGCGAAGAGAGTCGACAGCGAAGGGACCGTCGGCGAGACGGGCAGCAGGATCGCTGCCTTGCAGAATCGCATCGTGGCCCAGTTCCCCAATGTCAGCGTCATCGACGTCACTGCCGCCATCGAGACCTTCTCCGGCCTGGCCCGGCGCATCACGCGTGTGATCCGCTTCTTCACCACGCTGAGCATCGTGGCCGGCCTGCTGATCGTGGTGAGCGCGGTCTTCGCCACCCGCTTTGCGCGCATCCAAGAGGCGGCCTATTACAAGGTGTTGGGGGCCAAGCGTCGCTTCGTGCTGTGGGTCTTCACAGCCGAGAACCTGCTGCTGGGGTTGGTGAGCGCGCTGCTGGGGCTGGCCATGGCCCAGGTCGGCAGTTGGCTGATCAACACCCGGCTGCTCGAACTGGACTATCGTCCCTTCTGTGGGGGCCAGCGTCGTCATGGTGCTCGCCACCATGCTGCTGGTGACGGCAGTCGGCATGGCCGCGTCGGTCTCCATCCTGCGCAGCAAGCCGATTCAGTTCTTGCGTGAACAGACGGAGGAGGAGTAAGCCCAATGTCCCTGTGCGTTGATAGCTTCGGTGGACTCTGCCGTGGAAGACCACGAATGACACGAATTGGCGAATGGACCACGGATAGATATCCGTGTAATCTGTGAAATCCGTGGTTCTCTCCGTGTCTCAACGATTCTCAGAAACACACTCGTTCTCGTGCTCGGCCGTACCTACGGCTCAGCGGGCTGAACCTATCGACGCCCCCACGCGCTCGCCCTGATCGCTCTTGCCTGGCCACCGCTGATGATCCTGACTGCGTGCGGCCGCAGCCCAGCCCAGCACTCCCCAGCCTGCCGCCACGCAAACGCCCCTCGCCAACCTCGCCGCCAATCGTCATCGTGGCCATGGGCGACAGCCTGACCGAAGGCTTCGGCCTCGACATGGAGGACGCCTATCCGGCACAGTTGGAACGCAGGCTGTTGGCCGACGGCCACAACGTCACCGTGATCAACGCGGGCAGCAGCGGCGAGACCAGCAGCGGCGCGCTGCTCGCGTGTCGACTGGGTGCTCAACCTGGAGCCGGACATCGTCATCCTGGCCACGGGCGGCAACGACGGCCTGCGCGGCATCGAACCCGACGTCACCGGCGAGAATCTGGCGCAACTGGTCCAACGCTTTGAGGAGGCCGGCGTCGTGGTGGTGCTGGCCGGCATGGAGATGGTGCAGAACATGGGCGAGGAGTATACCGCGGCCTTCCGCGCCCTCTACCCCGACGTCGCTGACCGCTACGATCTGCTGCTCGTGCCCTTTTTCCTTGAAGGCGTCGCCGCCGACCCCGCGCTGAACCAGGCCGATTTCATCCACCCGACGGCCGAGGGCTATGCCGTGGTCGTGGAGACGTTGGTTCCCTATGTGGTTGAGGCGATTGGTTTGCTGCCGCTGGGGCGAGATTGATAGGTCTCTGCAAGTCCCCGGCACTTCCCGCTCTGCGTGCTCCAACAAGTGCGGGGACTTCGCAAAGCCCGGCCCGGCCAAGCGAGAACCTATCGAGGATCCCCTTACTGCTGTAGCCACCACCGTGCCATGGCCACCCATTCTGCGCCTTCGGGATCAAGGTCGACAAACGTCAGATCGACGAGGTTTACTGTGTGAAGCTGGTTGTCCTTCCGAACTTGGGCCACGATACCCCGGCGCAAACCGCTCTGTTCGCCGTCGAGGCCAAGAACCTCGACTTGTGAGCCTAGAATCTCAGCCTGTAGCGGGAAGTCAAGGTGATCTTCGAGTGTGCAGAATACACCCGAAAACTCTTCCTCCTCGTCGTAGCAATCGATTGTGGCCTCTTCAAGTAGCTCTTCGAGTCGAGCTTCGTCTAGTGTCATTTTTGGACATCCTCCAGCCAGCGGCGTGGTGTGCACTCCGTACGCGGTGTATATGAGGTCAGTCATACGTGGACGCAGGGCCGTCCAGTTTTCGTCGTTTCGCCCCGCCCAATCAACCAGTGACCGTGCTGCGCGCAAGCAAGACCATCGTGCTACAGTTCTCCACGATAGGTGGACGACCAGCCGAAGAGCGCGCGGCAGCCGTTGGGACGGGTTGAACTTGAAGGCGCAGCTATCGCGTTTGCGAGCGAATGTAAAACGTGCCGAAGTTGCGCAGAGAAACGCTCTCCTCGCGTTTGAGAGCGCGTAGATCTCCTCCAATGTGGCATCGAGCAGCGCATCCACGACGGCCCGCTCCTCGCCGGTGCGCTTGGCGATGCGACGCACCAACTCCTGCTTGTTGACGCTGTTGCTCATGGCTACAACTCTCCGCGGAAGGCTTGGGCTAGGATCGATTGTTCCATGTCTTCAAGCAACTTCCCGTCTTGGTGATTGAGGTCGTCCATTTCGGCAATTTCATTGCAGAACGCATCAAACGACGCAACTAACCTATCCTGCTCTAGTTTGGTGGGTGGTAGCGGAATTGGCATCGCTTTAAGCTTCTGGGCGTTCACATTTACCTGGCCAATGGCCCGCTGTAATTGTGACTGTATGTACTGTTTACCAAGCGGTGAGTTGATGTAATAGTTGACAAGCCACGGGTTGATAACCCCTTGATCGAATGTGGCTCGGATTAGGTAGGAAGCGAACACCATGGGTTCATCTTGATCAAAAATGGCGCTCTTTCCTACTTGTTCAGCGCTGTTTGTGCGATTGAAAACCAAATCACCCCGTTCGAGGCGATACTTGTCTACTTCAGAAGGTTCAATGTCGACATGCTTCATGTTGCCGAAATCAAGCTGGCCCTGCTGGATATTTCCCATACGAAGAACAGGTATTCCGACGCCGTCAGTGTTCGCCTTTTTTGATGTTCCATATTGAGGTTTGCCAACGATGAGGTCTTCAATGAGTTGCGCATTCCCATCCTGACGCAATTCCGTCTTGAATGCTCTCATTGACTACGGCATCCATCAACCGCCCCGTATCCTCGACCACGGCATCATGCAGACGCCGGCACTCGCGCAGCTCGGCGAAGAGCGCTTCGATGCGCGCCACGATGCGGCGTTGCTCGGCCAGCGAGCGGGGCGGGTCGTCGGGGTAGGGGAGGGGGATTTACGATTCGAGCAAGTCTTGCACGCGCTGTTGGGCGATGCGCACCCCAGAACTGCTGCATCAGCCTCTAGATCGAACACCTCTGCTGTCGTGACGAACACATGGAATCATGTCAGGTCAATACGCCTGGTGCTCGGCCTAGAACATGGAATCGGTAGTGCAAGACCGCGAGCATCAATTAGTCCACGAGCGATTGCGCGATCGGCCGCTCTGCATTGATGAGTGATATCTGCGAAAAGGACAGCGTTCTCTTCGGAAACGGCAATCTCGCCTAGATCTACGTATGCGACGGTGTTCATCTTGTCGATACAACCAATCTATCGTCATTCTGCCATCGAATGATCCACGTGAGGTACAGTCCAGCATTCGGAACGTTCGGGCGCGATTAAATTGCCGATCTCCGTTCTCGGCCAAGCGTGTGCTACACCAGCTCTGTGGCAATCAGTCTGCGCGGCTGCGAACTCGTCTGATCGCTCCGAGCCATTGCTGACCATCTCGTGCGAGATTCTCCAGGATGTTGTGCAACTCCCGCGTCCGCTCCAGCAGCCGCGCCGTGATTTCAGACTTGGTGCCGGCCATCCGGAATCGAGTGCGCATCAGCGCTGTCCTGGTCATTGTCCATCAACCCCGGCCAATACGTTGACGGCGAACGTGCCGAACGCTTTGAGCAGCCGGTCGTCGTTGGTCCACAAATGGGTGCAGCCATGATGCTGGGCAATGGCGACGTGCAGGGCATCCGGTGTGCGTATGCCATGGCTTGCACGCAGGCGTGCGGCTTTGTCGTAGACTGAATCGGGGATCTCCAGGCGCACCAGTTGTTCAAAAAAGTGCATGTACTCCGCCTGTAAGACGGTGTCCGCCAATTTGTATGGCCCCACCAAACATTCGAGTTCAACCAGCGGCGAGATGCATAGACGGACATTGCCGGCAGCCGCCAGCGCCTGCTGAATTGGTGCGGCATAGATGGGATGCTCTTCGACGAGGTAGATGACGATGCACGAATCGAGGTAGACCGTCGTGCCGGCTACGTCCATGCCGCGCGCTCCTCATGTATTTGGCGTTCCAGTTCGTCCGGCGCACGGTGGTGTTCGGGCGAAGATTGCCGCTCCTGCAGATAGTGCAGCACGCTTGCGCTGTCGCCGGTGACCTCTTCGCCCCCGCTGAGAATGATGACCTCGGCCAGTCCGACCGGCACATTGGCCGGTAAGTCAACGATCAGGCGACGATCTTCAGGTATCACAGCGTCGATTTTGATGGCATACATGGTGGTTGCTCCTTTTCTGGCGGCCACGTGACTATCTGAATGTTAGCCTGTTTTCGTCTCCTCATCAAGCCCATTGCTGACCATCTCGTGCAGATTCTCCAGGATATTGTGCAACTCCCGTGTTCGCTCCAGCAGTCGCGCCGTGATCTCGGACGGGTGGGGCAGGACGATGCGGTCATCCTGGTTGGGGTTGCGTGCGCTCAGGTCGTAGCCGCGCTCCTTGAGATCGTCCAGCGTCTCCACCCAGGCGCTGTACGGGACCTTCCGGCTTGGGGCCGTCTTCGTTGTAGTGGCGTTCCCAGGCCGCACGCACGTCAGGCGCCAGCGGAAAGGGGCGCTCGCCGACGCCGTCCAGCCAGCGTTGCCAGGCCTGCCAGGCGGTGCGTGCCGAGTCGAAGTCTTCGTCCCGGATCTTGCTGCCCTTGGAGAATTTCTTGACCCCGTCGGGCAGCGGCAGTTCGTAGTACCAGGTCTCGTGGCGGGCCAGCGGATTGCGTTCCAGCACATGGTCCGGCCGCTGAAAGAAGAGCAGCGCGGTCTTGACGTCCGAGTAGGGCGCAAAGGTGCCCGGCGGCAGGCTGACCACGGCGAAGAGATGAAATTGCTCCAGCAGATCCTTCTTGACATTGGCAAAGGCGCCGCCGCGGAAGAGCGTCCCTTCGGGCACCACCACCGCGGCCCGGGCCTCGGGCGTGCGCTTGAGCTTCTTGATGATGTGCTCCATGAAGAGCAGCTCGGTGGCGTTGGCCTTGACCGGAAAGTTCTGCTGAATGTGCCGGCCCTCGGTGCCGCCAAAGGGCGGGTTGGTCAGGATGATGTCGTAGCGCCCGCCGACGCTGCCGGTCATGTTCTCTTCCAGCGTGTTGGTGCGGGTGATGTTGGGCGTGGCCACGCCATGCAGGACCATGTTCATGGTGCCCAGCAGCGCGGACAGCCCCAGCTTTTCCTGGCCGTAGTAGGTCTTCTGCTGAAGCGTGTCGTAGGCTTCGGCGCGTTGGGCGTCGGCCAGCTGTCGCGTGTAGTCCCAGGCTGCGCCAAGAATCCGGCCGACCCACAGGCCGGATCATAGACGGTCTCCCCAACCTGTGGCGCCAGCACGTCGACCATGAAGCGAATCACCGGTCGCGGCGTGTAGAACTCGCCGGCCGAGCGGTTCTCCGATCCCATGCGCTCCAGCAGATCCTCGTAGACCTGGGAGATGGTGAAGATGTCGTCTGCGCTCTCGAAGCGGATGGAGTTGATGATCTCCAGCACATCCTTGAGGTTGTAGCCCGAGGCGCAGACCGGCACGTTGCGCACCGGATTAGGGTTGTCGCCCACCGTCTCTTCGGAGAAGATGCGCGCCACCGTACGCGCCAACGGCGAGCCGGTCAGCGTGGCCAGGCCGGGCAGCAAGCGCCCGCGCACGTAGGTGATCAGCGCGTCGGCGTCGGTCTTGGCGAGCTTCTCAGGGCTGGCCCAGGCATCCCAGGCCAGGTCGGTGCCGAGCAGCACCGGCGTGTACGGCTCATCGGCAAAGGCTGCCTCGGCCTGGCGCTTCTTCTCCTCTTCATCGAGAAATTTGAGAAAGAGCAGCCAGGCCAGATGCTCGGTATATTGCATGACGCCGCCGACGTTGTTGTCGCGCCGCAGAATGTCGCAGGCGCGCCACATGTCGTTTCTGAGCGTCTCATTGGTCTGTTGTTTGGTTGGAAGGCTCATGTAGGATGATTTCTGGTTCGTTGCTTCGCGATTCCCACAGCGGGGATCTGGGTGACCTATCTGCGGCATATCGGATGGAAACGATGATCGCAGGCAATGAAGCGTAAATTATAGGAACTCAATACGATTGTGCATCTCTTCCGGGGTGTAGACAGCGTGGAGCAAACTCAGAAAGCGCACCCAAGAACCGATGTAGTGGACAGTGCCTTGGACTCTCTTGCGGTGATCACCTGGCTGCGAATATCACGATCCAACTCGGATTTATGCTGGTAATAGTAGGCCAGTGCTGCATGGACCTGCGCCAGCGGCAATTCGTAGTCAGCGGCGATCTCATCAGCCGAACGTTGATGGAAGAGGTGGGCCATGACAATGTCGGTTACGCGCAATGAGGTGCCGGCCAGACAGGGGCGACCCTGGCGAATCTGGGCATCGGTAGTGATGAGATCGATTGAAAGAACGGTTTGCATGGCGAATCCTCTTCTATTGCATCGCGGCGTCATGATAACACGGCGGGAATAACGATACTCTACCTCTGGCAGAAACTGTTGGCTTATTTCCGCCGGGATTTACTAGGCTTGTGCTACGCGTCAGCACCTTAGCCGAACCCGACAACAATGACCCGACAATGGCTCCATTTTAGCACATCTGTCTTATGCTGCATACAGCCGCCGTTGCAGTTCGGCCATGGTCAGGCGGAACTGCTGAGGGTCTCCACCGAAGCGACGCAGAACGCCTCGGGCTTCGCCCATCTCTCGAAAAGGACTCACCCGGAAGATCGTCGGATTGGTCATCTCCTTGAGGCCGCCCAATTCATACTTGCCGACCAGCGCCAGAATCACTTCGCGTGCGTCGGCTTCCTGTGCCGACAGCCAATGCTGCTCACGGCTGCGGAACTGCGTGGCCCGATCCTGGCGCGTCTGCAGCGGACGACCATAGGCAAGATGGGCCAGGAGATCGAAGTGATCGACTTCCGGCTGTTCCAGCACCTGGGCCAGCACATCGACATGAACGCTGGCGGCTTCAAGCTGCTCAAGGAAGACGGCACGCTGATCCGCATCCTGCCAGATGGCCCGCAGCTTTTGCCAGTCCGGCACAAAGCCGGCCACCTTGCCCCGGCTGTAGTCCAAATACTGTTCCAGCGACATCGGCTCTTGCATGCCGGTCACCACGAATGTGGCCTCGTCGGCGATGGTCACCTCCAGCCCTCTGACCGTGATTCGTCCAGATCGGGCTTCGGCAGCCGATTTCAGTTCGATATCGAAGACAGTCACCTCGTCCGGCAGCGTCTCCACCTGAACTTGGCGTCGCGCCAGGCCTGGCCCGCCTGCAATCACGGTCAGTGTGTCGCCCGGCAGCGAAGCGAAACGGTATTGACCGTTGTCGTCTGTGAGGATGGGACCGCGCTGATCGTTTGGCCTGGTGATCACGGCGACGTTGGCGCCCACCAGCAGGTCACCGGTATCGGCCAGCCGTACCGTCCCGGTCAGCGTGGCCGTCTGCGGGCGATCATCGACGGCCGGCGCAGATGCGCTCGGCGGTTTGTCCCACTTGGGATCGAGCAGACGCGTGGCATTGGTGTAGTCGATGATGCGGAACCAGAGTTTGCCGCTGTCGGGGTCGATGCGTGTGCCGCGACCGATGATCTGCTTGAAGAGCAGGGGCGAGGCCAGCGTCTTCATAAAGACAATGTTGCGCGCGGATGGCACATCGACACCGGTGGACAGCAGCTCGGCCGTCGTCGCAATCACCGGCAGTTGCTGGTCGCTGTCCTGGAACTGGCGCAAGCGCCGCCGGCCCGCTTCGCCCTCCTCGCTCACGATGGCCACGGCATAGTCCGTGTCGTAGCCCAGGTCTGCGAACTCGTTGTTGAGCAGCCGAGCCACTTCCTGAGCGTGGGCCATGTCGACGCAGAAGACCATGGTCTTCTGCATGGGGCCAAACTGGCGCAGCAAGCCGGACAGATGGCTCACAAGCGTTGCGGTGCGGTCTGGCAGCGTGATGTCGCGTTCAAATTGACCGGTGAAATAGTCATCACGCAGCGCTGCGCCTTCGGGCACAAATACCTCCGCCCCCTGTTCGATTGCATCCTCAATGTGCAGGCCCGACTTGTCGACGTTGGTTCGCACCCGATGCACTTTGTAGGTTGCCAGAAAGCCGTCATCGATGCCCTGGCCCAGGCTGTAATGGAACGCCGGCGGCTGATAGTTTCCCTGGCTTGGGTCATCCGCGTCGACGGGCTGCTCGACCTCTTCCGCACAGAAATAGCCGTAGGTATCGACATTCTCGTCCTGCTTTGGCGTGGCGGTCATACCGAGATGGATAGCGCCGCCGAAGTGATCCAAAATCTCCTTCCAGGTGCCAAAACCGGATCGGTGGGCTTCATCGATGATGATCAGATCAAAGAAGTCCGGCGGGAAATATTCGAAGAGCCGTTTTCCCTGGTCCTCTGCCCATAGGTTCTGGTAGATGGCGAAATAGAGATCGCGGTTGAGACTCAGTTTCTGTTGGCCATCCAGCAAGAAACGCGGATCATTGGCCGTCGTCGCAAATGGACTGAACGCGTTGTAGGCCTGGTCGCGCAGCACCACACGGTCGGCGAGGAAGAGAACTCTGCCTGGACTGCCTTCGTTTTGCCCCAGAAGCCACCCCGACTTGAGCAGCTTCCAGACGATCTGAAATGCCGTGAACGTCTTGCCGGTGCCGGTGGCCATGGTGAGCAGAATCCGCTTCTGCCCACGCATCATGCGCAGCAGGGCTTCCTTGATGGCGGTCTCCTGAAAGTACCTGCGGCGTCTTGCCACGGGTCGCTTCTGAGGATGCATAGGGATGGAGAAGGGGGTTGCGGCGACGCGTTTGTGCCGCATCAACTTGATAGACGGGCTGAAGTTCACCAGTTCTGCGGACCTTAAATTCGTCCAACCTTGTGTTGAGCTGCCACCGTCTCCACAGTTCATCGGGCGTCGGAAAGCGATCGATCAACCGTGTAGAGTTTGTGAAGATATCCCATTCGATGATTTCATGCCCATTGGCCGCATAAGCAAAGGCCAGGCCAAGATCGCGTGCATACTCCTTGGCCTGTTGCAGACCGTCATTGGCTGGTCGACCTTCGGCCTTGGCTTCGACAACCGCAATCGGAAAACTCTCGGTATAGCGGAGCAGATAGTCGACGCGCTTGGGTTTCGCCCGTTCGGCGCGGTCGCCGCGCAGCACGACCTTGCCCGCCGTGTACTGCCAGTCGGTCTTGTAGAAATGTTCGCGCCGGATCTGGCTGCGTGTCCAACCTGAGCGATTGATTTGCGGGTCGATTAGTTGAGCACGGGTGTCAGCTTCATTCAGGGGTATGTGTACTTCTTGTATGTGTGAGGAGATGGCAGTCAGTTTACATATTGCACATCAGATTTAGAGAGAATCTCGTCGGCTAGCTGCTCTGCGTTCTTCTGCATCTCTGCCAGCAGCGCTGTCGTGTACCGCACTTCACCATGCAGCGCGTTCGACCTCGACCACACCCACACGTCCAACCCGCCCATGTGAGGGGAAGGTCAAATCAACCGGTACAAGCCAGATCCACGCTCCGGTTGCGCTCTGTTTCAGTACAGGCTCATCAGCCATCAGAAGATTACTGACTCGTCCCAGGACCAGGACATTCACTTTGCGCCGGGCAACGGAAGCGGAGATCTGAATATCCGGCGCCATGCCGGCAGCGCTGAGTTGTTCGGCCAGCCATGTGGTGAATTCCTGGGCAATTTCTGTGCCCCAGGCTCGACGGACGGTCTCAGGCAGTTCTGTGATCGTCATGAAGTCACCCGGTTCTTCGATCCTGACCTGCGCAGCCAATCAGGTGGGCGGCTAGGCAATTCTAGCCGCTCTTGGTTGAAATTTTACCACATCCGCTCAACGCGGCATATGGTCGCGTCGGAAGGTCGGTATGCGGCTGCATCTCCTCCGGCCACTCCACAACTCTATCATCGAAGATTCAACTCGTCCATCGCCTTCCACAGATTCCGGCGTCGCTGATGGTCAACCTGCCATTCACTCAACAAGGCATGGTACGCGTTGGCGTTGATTTCCTGGAGTGCAGCCATCCACCGGGCATGTGCGGTGTAGTTTGATTTTTGTGCCGAACTGGGATCAGGCGTCAAGTCACGTAGATGCTGCCGCCAGTAGACCATCACATTGATTCCGAGATCGGCGGCGACCGACTGAGAGAGATACGCTTGTCGTGATCGGTCATCTTTTGTTGACAGTTCTCTCGGGCGTATGATAAATTGGAAGAATCGGGGGAAAGAATCCGCTTCGACTTGGCCGATTGCTGCTAGGTCAGCGGTCAACAGACGCAATTGGCCGTGGTCCTGGTCGAGGACTGCCTGCTTTGTCGTGAGCGTCGCCAGCCATTCGTTCATCTGCTGCTGAAACCAGGTTACTCCTCTGCTGGGATCGTAGTGGCTGTCAAGTAGCCAGTGTACCCACCAGATATCGGAATCTTTCTTCGTCTCCAGGCCATACTCATAGCCGAAGTTATAGACGTACGGTCTTGCTCCCCGTGCGATTAGATTTCGCCACGACTGGAAAAGTGCGTCCTGGGTCGCGGCGTCGAGAGGCGTCTCCGTCAACAGCGCCAGCATTTGATTCCAGTCAAACGAGTGATCAAAAGCTGCCAACTGGATGGAGAGCGCGTTGGCCAGTTCGGTCTGCTTCAACCCCTGGGCGGCTTGCTGATAGGCGCGCAGAAGCCCTTTGTGCTGCTTCCAGTTTGCGCCGCTTTCATGATATCCGTGAACAAGGTCGAAGAGCAGACCGGTTTCAGGGTTCCAGGTCTTTGAGTGCGTTCTGCTTCGCAGCATGGAGTCCACCATTTCAGTGGCGACGACCGTGCTTTCACCAAATTCCCGCCGCTGGAGCAAGTCCTCAAGCAATGGCAACCCAGCTTGCCACTGCTGGGGGATATCCGCGCGCAGGTTTTCCAAATAGCGTTCCGGCGCGTAGCGATCCAGGTAGTACATATATATCCCGTTCCAGTGGGAGTAGGTACTGCTCAAAGACGCTTTCCAGAGCACGTCATCCTTGTCGGCAGTGAGACCCTGCAGTATGCAACGCTCGTCGGCCTCTGACAGTTCTGACATAAAATCAACCACGGAATCGCGGTCCAGGTTGCTGTACTCGAACTCCTTTTCCCACTGACGAACTCGCTCGATGAAACCATAGGCGTCCTTGCCCTCTTCGTCGGCCAACAGCCGTTCCCAAGTCAGAAAACAGAGGGTTAGGTTTCGCTGTAGGCCGAGACCATTGACAATTTCGATCCAGTCAGGCAGGCCGCTGGAGATTTCGGTCTCTGCATCTGCTATCGCAGCGCCAAAACCCATATCAGGATCAAAGCGATTGACATAGGCTGTCTCGACAAGGGGCAGCATCTTGGTCGCTACCTTTTCCAGATCTTCAACAAGCCCATATTCGTCAAAGTAGGGCGCCTCCCAGTGTTCTTCCTGAACAATGTAATCGCCCTCTTCTTGGGCGGCTTCGATGACAATGTCGTACCATTGATTCCACAGCGCAGACCAGGTCTCCGCCAGCTTGGCCAGTGAAACCGGTCTTTCGGCGGTCTCTTTTGTCTCTTCTTCAGCGATTGGTGACGAGAGAATATGCTCAAGGGTCTGACGTGTGTCGTCGGGTATCTGTTCGAGAACCTGTTGGTGTAGGTCCGGGGGCAGCGTCGCGAACAGTATGTCCAGCAGGTCAGCAATCTCCTGCTGGGTCAATGCCGCGAAAATTGGCATACCAACTTGGTCTACGGCGCCTTGCGATCTGTTTTTCACTTGTTTGGTCATGGCGGATTACCTGTCCACTGACAGGGCGGCACAATGAGTGTGTCGGACGACGGCATGGTCATTTGGCATGTTCTATCGAGTTTATCACGCCTTTCTTGCGCAGACCACTGGCGGAATCCAGTAGGTTCGCCTGTGCAGCGCCCTTCGCCGCTCTCACAAACTTTGCCGGCTGCCGTACTGATAGTAATGGCAAAGCTCTTCTGTTGGCGAGCGAGTCTTCTGGTATAATTGCGGGTGGGATACCTGACTGTTACCAGCGAAGAAATGTCAACTGTATAGAGAGTACACAAGACAATGGCTGATCTTTTTAACTTCGGGCCGGCAATTGACCTCAAAACGCCGAGTTCTCACGCTATGTGTGATTATACGGCGGTTACCGCTGCCGTTATCGAGGCGCTTCGAACTGCTCATACCGCCGGTCTAGACCTCTCCGGTTTGATACCGGGCCTTGACGCCACTACCGGAGCAATGATTGTGGCCGAGTCCATGGAGGCGGACGCTCTGTTGCGTGCGCCGGCGGAGGTGTTGTTCGCAAAACCTTTCGACGACTTCGGTGACTGGACATTGGCTGTATTGGCTCAAATACTCTTCGATATTGTTCGCGAGAAGACGGCGCCAAAGCGACCGATCCCGGATCATTTGCGTGAACTACAGACACGGGCCTGGGCTGCATTGGAACTGGCGCTCGACTCACCAAGCGCAAGTCCACTATTATGGTATGAAGACATCTACTTCGACGTTGCACAAGAATACCGTATACGAGGCGATCCTCGTGCGCTGACGATCATGAAGCGAGGACTGGCTCACAATTTGCAGTTCAATGAGGGGAACAACGCTGAGTCATTTCTGTGCGATATCGCTGAAACTTACCTGTGGCTGGGCGACGTCAATGCCGCTCTATCGCTCTACACCGCCTTGCTACGCAACGAGCCGGACAACATTTGGCACTACAACATGATTGCTCTCACGTTCTGCAAAGGCGGCTTGTCACGACTCGGCATCCTGGCAACGCAGCGCGCACAGCGCTTGATAGAAACCGCCGGCGACTCGGAGAGGCTGGCCGACCAGTTTCGCGACTCCTTGGCCCGTTTGGAAGCCTGTGCGGAACCGGATCAGCAGAGTAAGCTAGAGCCAACGATACTGTCCGACTTCAGCGATTCCTTGTCACTGGCATTCGATGCCGGTCGTGACTTGTCCTATCCAATATTGGTGCGTGAACTGTTCCCCGATCTGGACTCATTGCCGGTAAAGGTTCCTGCGGAGATGCCGACATTGCCGCCTCCACGCCAATCTATCGCTTCTGAGAAGCGCTACACAGCACCTTCCTCTGCGCAAGAAAACCGTCAATCCCCTGTCCAGAGAAAAAGAGTCGCTGACAAGTCGTTGGGACGCAATGATTACTGCTGGTGTGGCAGCGGCAAGAAGTACAAGCATTGTCATATGCGGGAAGATCGTCAGGCCAGACGGGACCACGGATAGTGTGCCACGCCATTCGCTTGCCATCGTATACATGATCGTGAAGAGATCGAAGCAAAAAATATGCATCGGCTACTCGACTGATGACGAGAAACTCGCCCGGTTTCACGCCGAATGAAATGTTGTCGAGAACTGTGATGAGGCGGTCTTCGATGCGTCAGGCCGTTTCAGGGATATGAATCCCAAAAATCTTCTCTTTGCGCTACCTGTGCCGAAAGTGCACAAAGATACGGCCAAAATTTTTGCTGTCTTTGTCGATGCGGTGATATTGGGCGCGGATATGGGGCTGGTTAAGGAAGCGCAGGACGCGTTTCTTGAGTTGGCCGCTGCCCTTGCCTGGAATGATCTCCACGAGCGCGATGCGTTTCTCCACCGCCTCTTCGATGATGTTGTTTAACTCCAGTTCGATGCGGTCACCCTTGTTGTAGATGTCATGCAGGTCCAGTTTTAGCTTTGCCATGCGTTTCCCAGGTTCCAGTGCTGTACAGTGCGTCAATTTGGCCCAAACATCGCGCAAACCAGTATACTGGAGAACGATCAGAATCGAGAAGTGGATTCCCCCGGCACTTTGAGAAAAGCATTCACAGGAGGTATTTCATGGGGCAAACAGACACAACCAAGCTTGATGTAGGCGATCTTTTTCCCAACATGACTATGCCGATGATCGATAGGGAGACGCCACTGCGTTTGCCCGACGATCTGTCCGCTGAATACACGATCTTTTTGGGCTATCGGGGCAAGTGGTGAAGCCACTGTCGTCGGCAGTTGGCCGACTTTCAGGCAAACCTGTCTGCATTGGAAGCGAAGGGCATTGCGTTGCTTGCCGCTTCTGTGGATGGCGAAGCAGAAACACGCGAGTTGATCGACATGCTGGGGTTGACATTTCCTGTCGGCTACGGGCTGGACTATCTGGAGTTCGCCTCAAAGACAGGCGCGTTCTACGAAATCCGTCGCCAGATCATCCACGCCACCGACTTCATTCTCCGGCAGGACGGGACGGTCGCCCATGCCGTATACGCAACCGGTCCGGTCGGGCGGCTCTGGGCTGAGGATTGTATCCGGGTGACTGGTTAAGAAACGGCAACGGAAATGGACCGCGAGCGTTCGCTGGTCCATTCCCGTTTTACTCCGAATACCCTACAATACCCCGTACACTCCGATAGACTTCATCGATGGGCATGCCGGCGGCCAGCGCTTCCCGCTCCTCGTTCTCCTTCTCGAAGGTCTTCTCCACCCGCAGCAGCACCTCGTCGACCAGATCCTTGGGGATCAGTTGCACGCCGTCGTTGTCGCCGAAGATGAAGTCGCCCGGCATGACGCGCACGTAGTGGGTCATGTGGCCCGGCAGATAGATGGGCCGATTGACCTCGGTGATGACCCAGCCGCCGTAGAAGTTGGGGCGTGTCCCGTAGGAGTACATGGGGAAGTCGTCCATCTTGAGCACATACTGGGTGTCGCGGCAGTTGCCGGCCAGCAACATGCCCCGGCAGCCGTGGGCATAGGCCAGCTGGCAGCTCATCTCGCCGAAGTGGGCCGGCTGCATGTCCTCGCCGCAGTCGAAGCAGAGCACCACGCCCGGCCTCGGCATCGGCCACCGCGCGCATCATGCGCTTCTGGGGGTGGCCGCCTTCGGCCTCCCACTTGGCCTCCATCTCCTCCTTGAGCCCGGGCGTCAGGTCATAGTCGACCTGCGAATGCAGTTTGATGGGCAGGGCGCGGCCTACCAGTTGCATGCCCTGGCGCAGCGGCTTGAAGCGGTCGGCGAAGATCGTGTCGCGCACGCCCAGTGAGTACATGGCATCCGAGACCGCGCCGCCGTAGCCGGCGCGTTTGAAGCGTTCGATCCGTTCCAGATCGGTGATATCCAGGGTGCGAATCTCTTCAGAACCTGCGACGATGTGGTCCGTTGACATACCATCTTTCCTTTTGTTGGTGTTGGAAAAAATTGACGACCGCTTGATTGTAACGTTGCCGGTTGGCAAGTGTCAACGAGGGTGAAATCGGGGCGTCTGTTCGTTATATTGGTCCCATGGCACAGACTGACACAGCCGCGCATACAAAACCGTTTTTTCGTTTTCGTTTCCTGCGGACCATGCTACAATTGACGGAATAACGCAACGCATTGAGGAAGATAACATCCATTCCACGAAGTCAAACTCACCGGACCCTTTTGAACAATGGCCAATATTGATCCGCCGCGCACGCCCAACGTCCCGCCCGAAATTCTTCCCCTGCGCGCACGTCAGTTTCGAGTGCCCAAAACCTTTGCAGCGCTGCGCCATCGCAACTATCGTCTCTTCTTGGGCGGTCAGCTTGTCTCCATGGCGGGCACATGGATGCAGATCATCGCTCAGGGCTGGCTGGTCTATCAGATCAGCGGCTCGGAGTTGGCGCTTGGTCTGGTCGGGTTCGCCTCGGCCATTCCGGTGCTCATCATCTCGCCCTGGGCAGGGGTGGTGGTCGATCGGTCTCCAAGCGCAATTTGCTGGTCGTGACCCAGACCATCGCCATGTTGCTGGCATTTGTGCTCGCCGTTCTCACCTTCACCGACGTGATACAGGTCTGGCACATCGTGCTGCTGGCGGCATGCATGGGCGCGGTCAATGCCTTTGACGGTCCTGCACGCCAGGCATTTGCCGTCGAGATGGTCGGGCGCGACGACCTGCCCAACGCCATTGCCTTGAACTCCATGACCTTCAACAGCGCTCGCATCGTCGGTCCTGCCATCGGCGGTCTCATTCTGGCCGCAGTCGGCGCAGCCTGGTGTTTCACCCTCAACGGCGTGACCTTCCTGGCGGTGATCGGTTCGCTGCTGGCCATGACGATTGCGCCGCGGGCTGCGCAGTCTGAGCGACAATCGCCGTGGAGCCAGTTGAAGAGCGGCCTTGTCTATGTGCGCGGTGCGCATGATCTGCGCGCGCTGCTGTTGCTGGCCCTGGTCTTTAGCATTTTCGGCATTTCGTACGGTACGGTGCTGCCGGCCTTTGTCGACAAGGTTCTGGGGCAAGGTCCCAGCGCCTTCGGGACCATCAATGCCGCCTCGGGCATCGGCGCGGTCACCGGCGCACTGCTTGTCGCCCAGTATGGCGACCGGGGCCGCCGTGGACGCTGGCTGGCCGTGGCCATCCTGACCTTCCCTATCATTTTGCTCCTGTTTGCCGTGAACACGCGCTATCCGCTGGCCCTGTTGCTGGCCCTGGCGCTGGGCGTCGTATTTATGGTTGTCTTCACATTGATCAACACCTTGCTGCAAACGCGCGTGCGTGACGAAATGCGCGGGCGTGTCCTGAGCCTCTACACCTTGACGTTTTTTGGATTTGCCCCTTTTGGGAACCTGATGGTGGGCAGCGTGGCCGAGTTTATCGGCCTCAGCGAGGCCATCGCCATCAGCGCCGTGCTCTGCTTTCTGCTGGCCGGCGCCGTCCTGATCTGGACGCCCGATGTGCGTCAATTGCCGTAGTGGTTGACATCTCATATATCGTTTCGCGGCCTACTCAATCGTATAGTCATATTTGTTCGGCAAGCGGCTCGGTTCAAAGCCGGAATTGATGCGCAGCCGCCTCAAGGATCGATCTCCGACATAGGGGACGAAGCCGTTTCCCAGTGAGCGGCGATAGGCGGCAAGGGAAAACAACCGTGGCAAAGCTCGTTCTTGCAGCAGAGTCATCGGTTGGAGCCGCTTCAATTGTTGTTGCTGCCTGAGGCACGGCCGCCCCGGCCTGGCGGAAACCCGAATACGCCAAGCTTCGGGGCCGGCTAGCCACAGCCTTGCCAAGCTGGAACTTGGCGCTGTCAGGTGCGTCAACTCCTGAAATCCCGGAACGCCGGAACGTTTTCGACGACGGCTTTCAACAAAGCCGTCCCGTCCGCGACCCTTCTACCACCCGTACCGCTCCGGTCCCCAATCCGTGGTCGACAGTTCCTGTTTGGCCATGATCAACTGCCGGTCGGGCAGGTCGTCGTGGAGGATCACGCCCGGGCCGACGACCGAGTAGACGCCGGTGCGGCGGCCGGGCATGATGATGGCGTTGACGCCGGTGCGGCTGAAGTCGCCGAAATAGGCGGCGTTGGAGGCGTGGGTCGGGATCTCGCGCCGACCTTTGATGCGCCAGGGCGACTCGCCGTCGTCGAAGCGCAGGTTGCCGCAGACCGTGGCCGCGCCGAAGTCGACCGCCTCGCCGACCACGCCCCAGATCTCGCAATAATGATAGCAGTAGACCGTGTCCAGGGCCACGCCGCTAAATTCGGCGCCGTGACCATAGACGCCGCGTGCGCCCAGCGTGCTGTGGCCGCCGATCTGGCAGTAGTCGCGCACCTTGGTCTCCGCGCCGATGACGGCTAGATCCCTCGATGATGGCGCCGTTGATCACGCTTGCGTTGTCGCCCAGCCAGAGGTTGCCGCGTACGACCACGCGGTTGCCGATGACCGCGTTCTCGCCCAGCACGACCTTGCCCTCGATCTCGGCTCCGTCATGGATGCGCGCCGACGCCGGAATGACGTTTTCGCTGATTTGCTGCGACATGGCTTCGATGACGCGATGGTTGGCTTCCAGAATGTGCCACGGCTTGTCCAGGTCGACGAAGTAGCCGCGCGTCTTCGACGGCCAACACATCGGCCCCTTCGTCGATCATCATCTGCAGCGACTGCGCGATCTCGCTCTCGACCGGCGGCATGCCGCCAACGGGCACCCGATGCACGATGCCGGGGTTGTCACGCAGGTAGGCCAATGCCTCGCCACGCATGGCGTAGATGCCGCAAAGGCGATGGCTGCCGTCTCGGCTGTGCCCTTCGATTCCAGTGAGCATCTCGCCGTCGGCCTTGGCAACCAGCCAATCGTGGGGACGTTCTTCGCCCAGCGGCTGGATCAGCGCGGCGGCCATCGGATGCTCCGACTCAAATCGCTCCCGCAGCTTCGCCAGATTGGCGACATCGGTCACGACATCGCCGGCAACGACCAGGAAGTCGCCGTCGAGCAAGGGCGCGGCCTGCATTACCGCATCGGCTGTGCCCGTCGCCTGAGCTTGACGTACAAATTGGACACCGGCGGCACAGCCACGCAGGGCGGCGCGCACGCTGGCCTCGCCATGGCCAGTGACGACGATCACACGTTCGATGCCTAGATCGTTCAACTGGTCAACCAGTCGGCGCACGGTCGGCACGTTGGCAATCGGAAAGGCGACTTTGTTGCGTACGATGTTGTAGGGCCAGAAACGACTTCCGGCTCCGGCAGCAAGGACAATCGCGGTTTGAATTGGCATGGGTATTCTCTCCCTTGAAGCGGGTGACGGCGAATTGCATTGCAGGGTAATACTTCCCATGATAGAGTAACTTTGTCAAATGTCGGAAAGTGAGTCGTTGGCCAAACAGGGGAGGATCAGTTGCGGACACAAGAGCAAGTTCTGACACAGTTCGACGAGTGGGCCAAAAGCAATGACCTGGTTCGTGCCGCCATCCTGACCAGCAGCCGCGCCAACCCCGAACGCGAGACGGACATTCTGTCGGACTATGATATTGAACTCTACGTTACAGAGCTTGATCCCTTTCGACAGGGCGACGAATGGCTCGATCACTTTGGCGAGGTGATGGTGCGCTGGCCTTTTGATCCGAGAGACAGCGGTTGGGATGGGATCACGAGGCTGATCATATTCCGGGAAGGTATACGAATCGATTTCCAGATTCATCAGGCTGCGGTGGTCGCGCCGGATGCCTACGATGATGATTACAGGATCCTGCTGGACAAGGACGGGTTGATGGTTGGGCTCAACTCCCCAACTCACTCCGAGCACCTTGTGAAGAAGCCGACTCAGGACGAATACGACGTGTTGGTGAACGAGTTCTGGTGGGATGCGCACTACGTGCCCAAGTATCTGCGGCGAGACGAACTGCCGTTCGCCGCCAGCATGCTTGGCCAGGCTGTGCGAGATGAGTTTTTGCACAAGATGATTGAGTGGTATATCGGACTTCAAAATGACTGGTCTGTCAACACAGGCGTGCGTGGTCGATATTTCAAGCGGTATCTGGATGAGCAGACGTGGCGGGAATATGAATCTACATTTGCGGGAGCCGCTATCGAGGAGCAGTGGCAGGCTTTTTTGAATGCCGTCGGTCTTTTCAGAAAACTGGCAAAGCTTGTCGGCGATCAGCTTGGTTATCCGTATCCTGAGACGGTTGATAGGAAAATGACTGAGTACTACAGTTGGATACGGTCTATAGGTGATTGACGCTCGCTGCCTGCTCAAGCGTATAGGCTGCCCCATCGAATCGTACGACCGTGATTGAGCATTCACGCATGACGTCTCCACTGAAAGGCTCAGCCGCCAGTGCCGGATTGGCTGCTGCGATCTCGTCGAAGGTGAAGACGTTGAGAAGGAAGTCGGCGATGGCGCCGCCGTGTGATGCGGCGACGATGGATCCTTGCGTCCAGCGCTTATAGGTCTCGGCGACAAACGATTCGACTCGTCTGCCGCAATCTGACGACGAATCGCCGGCCGGCGGAACCCACGTCCGTTCGACGTTGGCAGCGCTCCCACATGGCGATGAACTCGTCGACTGTCTGTCCGGGCAGGTCGCCGAAGTTGGCGCGTTCGCGCAGACGCGCGTCCTGGATGACTGCTAGGTCGTGGGGTGCGGCGATGATCGCTGCTGTCTCTCCAGCACGCGCCAACGGGCTGGCATAGACTTGGTCGATGGGCTGATCCGCCAGCCGTGCTGCTGTGGCATTCGCCTGGCTGATGCCCGTCTGCGTCAACGGTGGGTCGAGGTTGTCGCCCATTCGGTTGATATTGCCGTGGCGCACGAAATAGAAGATGGTCATGGGATTACCCTGTAGGAACGGAAGACAATGCAACGAGCAAGGGTGCGTGCTATTGATGGATGTGCGATTATTGATCTAGCCCAATCTTACCATCTGGCAAGGGGATTGAGAAGCCCGATTCTGACGTTGACTTTTCTTTACGTTGTCGTTATATTGTAAATATGACGCATCTACGATTCGATTGGGACAGTGACAAAGCAAGTGCGAACCTTGAGAAGCATGGTATTGCTTTCGTGGAAGCAAGTGACATCTTCTACGATGAACTCGCGGTTGAGTTCTATGACGACGAACACGATGAATGGGAAGATCGTTTCCTGTTGCTCGGCATGAGTTTGAAGCTTCGTCTTCTGCTGGTTTGTCACTGCTATCGGGAAGATGAATCGGTTATTCGGATCATCTCTGCTCGGAAAGCAACAAGAGCCGAAGCAGCGTTCTATCGAAGGTGAATCTATGGAAGAAGAGTACGATCTATCACAGATGAAATCTCGTCCGAACCCATATGCGAAGCGTTTGAAGAAGCAGATAACGCTTCGGGTCAATCCTGATGTCGTCGATTACTTCAAGGAGATGGCTGAGGAAACTGGTATTCCGTACCAGAGCCTCATTAACCTTTACTTGCAGGATTGCATGACGTCTCATCGACAACTCAGTCTTCAGTGGATTCCTTCCGGAGACTGAGGTGGGACGCCATATCTGGTAGCCGGCTTGAGCTATGCCTACGTGGGCTCGCTAAAGCCGAAACCGACGAAGCGGAAGGCGAAGAAGAAGACGACAGCCAAGAAGAAGTAGCGAGGATCGATTTGTTCAATCGATTCCCACCACTTCTTTTCCGCGCTCTACTCAGATCAGCTCTGCATCAGCCTCATCCAACTGCGGCTTGCGCAACATCAGGCTGAGCACGCCTGCCGCCAACGGCAGCAGCGCCGAGAACAGGATGACTTCGCGATATCCGCCGGCAATGTCGAAGGCCGCGCCAAAGACTATCGGGCCAATCGCCGATCCGACGACGTTGATGGCCACCATCACGCCGAGGATGCCGCCCAGGTAGCGCCGGCCAAAGAGATTGGGCTTGAGCACGCCGATGCTCAGGCCGAACAGCGAGGCTGAGATGCCGGTGATGACCGCGTAGAGCGAGGGCCATGGTCGGGCTGTTGAGGAAGGCGAGCAGGACATAGCCGGCCACCTGCCCCAAACAGGCGAGCGCCAGGACGTAGTTCTGGTGCTTGATTCTGTCCAGGCTCAGCCCGGCCACGACGACGGTCACAAAGGCAATCAGCGGTTTGATGCTCATCATCTTGGCCGCGTAGGCCATGTCGAATCCCCGCTCATCGAAAATCGAGATGAAGTGCAGGATGACGCCGGTCCCGACCAGCGACGCCTGGAAGACGCAGAAGGCGATGATCCAGAATGCGGATGTGCGCATGGCCTGACCCTGGGTGAAGGAGACTTCATCGATGGTGGCGGTCGTGATTTCGTCGGCTGGGGTCGTATTCACGTTGGGAGTTGCATTGGCATCGGGCTGAAGACCGACGTCCTCCGGTCTGGAGATCAGGAAGAAGAAGGCGATGGGGATGAAGATCAGCCAGAGACCGGCGGCCAGGAACTGATATGCCTGTCGCCACCCAAACGTGGTGATCAGATAGTTGTTGAGCAGCGGAAAGATCACCGCCCCTGCGGTACCGCCCAGGCTGACCAGCATAATGGTGAGGGCCCGGCGCTTGATGAACCAGGAGGGCGCCAGCGTGCTTGCCGACAGGTCCAGCGCGCCTTTGCCTGCGAAGCGCGCCAGAAAAAATCCTCCGAACAGCATGACCGGTGAGATGACGGCGCTCAGGAGCACGCAGGCAATCCCCAGGATGGCGGCTGCGGCAATGGCCACCCACTTGGCCCCCACACGATCAACAATTCGCCCCACAAACAACATGAGACCGCCGGCCAGCAGCGTTGCGGCCGCGTAGAGTGAGGACAGGTAGGTTCGACTCCAGCCAAATTCATCGACAAACGAGTCCATGAACATGGCGAATGAATCGGACTGGCCGGGCGTGGTGGCGAACATGGCCAGTGCGCCGATGGCGACGACCACCCAGCCGTAGGAGAAGGGCGTTTTTGCCGCCCATGCATTTCGGGCCTTCAATCTTGCGGATAATGATGCCGCCATCAGGCGGCCTTGCTGGAGTGTCTGGTTGACATAAGATTTTCTCGGTGGTAAGGCCGTTCCAAAATATCAAATCCTTATTCGACGGCCTGAAAGCCGCTGCGCAAGCTTCATCATCTAGGGAATCAATTGCTTGCAGCGGCCTAAGACCATTGAACGTGCCGGTCCGCGACTTGGATCTGCTCAATCTGAACCATACGCCGACCTGTGCTAGCCGACGTGGGGCAACACTTCGTCCAACAACATGCCACGCACCTCGGGCAAATCGACATCCGGCACTTCCACCATGAAGTAATCGGCGCCCAGATCGACGAACTGTTGAAGCTGGTCCACAACCTGCAGCCGGCGTACCCACGAAGGCGTTTTCGGCGTCCACTGGCCGCCGCCTCGTTCCAGAGCTTCTTCCGTCGTACGACCCAGCACCAGCCGGCCAAACCAGGTGAGCCGGATACTCGCCGGGTCGCGGCCGATGGTCCGGCAGTGGTCGTGCAGCACGGCGACCCTGTCGCTGTAGTCGGCGAAGTTGGCGTCGGGGATGTTCCACCAGTCGGCGTAACGCGCGGCCAGCATCATCGTCTTGGTCCCGCCGCCGCCGACGATGATCGGCGGAAGCGGGTCCGGCTTGGGCTCGCAGATGGCGTCGACAATGCTGTAGTGCTTGCCCTGGTAGGTGACCTTGCCCGGCTCGGTCCACATGCGCTTGATGATCTCCAGCGTATCCTCAAGCTGTTCAATGCGGATGCCGGGTCTCGGATAGGGGTAGCCGTAGGCGTGATACTCATCCTCTTTCCAGCCCGCGCCCACAGCCATGATGAAGTTGCCGCGGCAGAGCGTTTGCAGCGTAGCGGCCATCTTGGCCAGCAGAGCCGGATTGCGATAGCTCTGCCCCAGCACCATCGGCCCGATCTTGAACTGGGGCCAGCGCGCGGCGATGTAGGCGAGCACGGTCCAGGCTTCGTAGGTCGGTTCGTCGTCCCAGAAGAAATGATCGGTCATCCACAGGCTGTTGAAATGGCCTTCCAGCGCAGGCAACGTCTCGTCCAGGTCGGTCAGAAAACGGTCAAGCTGATTCTTGGGCGGGCCGATGGGCAAAGTCAATCCAAATTCAACGGCCATGTTTTTGGTTCTCCTCGTTGGGCCAAAACAGAAATTGCTATCCACGAAGGCACACAAAGGGGCACGAAGGAAAAAGGAAAAATACCCACGCTCGGAATTCGTTCGTGTTTCTTCGTGGCCCTTGGTGGATCAGTACTTCTCCGCATTCTTCCGCCTGGAAGCCATGAATTCGTCGAGTTGGCTGCGCGTCGGCAAGCCGTCGATCACACCCAGGTGGGTGGTCATGAAGGCGCCGGCGTAGTTGGCCTGGTGGACGGCATCGGCCAGCGTCAATCCCTCGCCGAGGCCCACAGCCAGGGCCGCGTTGAAGCAATCCCCGGCCCCGGTGGGATCGAGAGGCGAGATCTCGACAGCCGGGATCATCTCGTTGCCCTCCGGCGTGACGATCAGCGCGCCCTCCTTGCCCAAGGTGACCACGATCCGCTCAATGCCGTAGTCAAGCAGACGTCGGGCAAGCTCAACCGTCGGCGTCGGGTCGTCCGGCGGTAGGCCCAGGAGGATGCGCGTCTCGGTCTCGTTGGGCGTCAGCAGATCGACATTGGCCAGCAGTTCGGCTGACGCCGGCTTGGCCGGGGCCGGGTTCCAGATGGTCAATGCCCCATGTTTGCGGCCCAGTTCCATGGCCCGGGCCACCGTTTCCGGCGGGACCTCGAACTGGGTCATGACGATGTCGGCGGCGGCGATCAGATCTTCGGCGGCATCGACATGGGCCGGCGACAGGCGCAGGTTTGCGCCGAAGTCGCCCACAATCCAGGCCTCGCCCGAGGGCAGCAGGGTCACCGCTCCCGCTCCCGTGTTGATGCCGTCCATGCGGTTGATGTGCTCAAGCGACAGCCCCTCTTGTTCGAAGAGGTTGGTCGCCATGTCGGCAAAGACGTCATCGCCGACGCAGGCCAGCAGATGCACGTCCGCGCCCAGCCGCGCGGCGCCGATGGCCTGGTTGGTCCCCTTGCCGCCGGGGCCCAGATCAAACGAATCGCCCATGAGCGTCTCGCCCAACACGGGCGCTCTGGGCACGCCGAAGGTGATGCCGACGACAAAACTGCCGACGACGACGATGTTTGGCATTGATTTTCTCCTTGGTCCTGAAAAGTTCAACCGAACATGGATAGACCGCTGATTTGGCGGATGCGGCGGACAGAACCGGATTTTTTCGGATTCATCCGTGTGAATCCGAAATATCAGCGTCATCCGCGTCCCATCAATAGACTGGCCCCACCCGGCTGAACCAGCCATGGAGCGGATCGCCGAGTTCGATCATGTAGCGCTCCATGCGGGCCATCAGATCCTGGCGCACCTCTTCATACTCAGGTTGGCCATAGACATTGTGAAGCTGGTACGGATCGGCCACGAGATCGTAGAGTTCGCCTTGATCGCCGGAGTTGAAGGTCAGTTGGTGGGTGCGAGTGCGTACCATGCGTTGGTTGACGTTGGTGAAGTGGCGGTCGAAGACGCAGTAGACCTCGTCGCGTCCGTTGGGCGTGGAGTCGCCGAGCATGGCGGGCAGGAACGAGCCGCCGTCCATGTCTTCCGGCACATCAAGGCCGGCCATGTCGATGATCGAGGAAGTCAGTTCGTGGAGATAGACGAAGTCCTCGATTGGCGCTGCCCGGCTGCGCACAGTCGGGATGGGCGACGACCAGCGGGATGCGGTAGATCTCGTCGTACATGAACTCGCCCTTTTCGATGAGCTTGTGTGCGCCCATGCAGTCGCCGTGATCCGAGGTGAAGATGACCACCGTATCCTCAGCCAGGCCCAGTGCCTCCAGGTGGGCCACGATGCGTCCGACCATGTCGTCGATGAGCGCGCAGTGGCCGTAGTAGCGCGCCGTGATCTCCTGAAAGCCTTCCCACCCGTAGTCGCCCAATCCCCACATGCGTTCGATCAATTGCTGGCGATAGGGCTTGTTTTCGAATGTCTCGCAATAGCTGGGGTGTTCGGGAATCGAGGCCGGATCGACCATGGAAAAGTAGGGTTCAGGGATCAGGCAGGGGGTGTGCGGTCCCCAGAAGTTGGCCCAGATGAAGAAAGGCTCTTCCTCGTCGTTCAGTTCATCGATGAGCCGGTTGGTCTCCTCGGCGACAAAGTATTCGACGCACGATTCGACCGGCCCTTCGTGCAGCGCAAACATCTCCTGGGTGCTGCAGCCCGGATTTGTGCCCACGAAGCGGTGCGAGACCGTGGGCAGGTCGAAATCGTTCTCTTGCAGATACTCCTTGTAGGGATTGCCGCCCATCGGCGCCGCGCCAAACTGGAAGCCGGGCAGCAGGTTGGAGCCGGGGAAGGCATAGCCCATGAAATCCTTGCCTGTGAAGCCCAGTTCACTGGGACCGCGTTCCTCATCTGCGTGCCACTTGCCCGCATAGCCGCAGCGATAGCCCGCCTCGTCGAGGTAGTGGTTGACGCCCTTGACGCCGTCGTTGATGGTCATGCCGTTGCCGGTGACGCCATGTTTGTGGGGGTAGAGTCCGGTGTAGAGCGAAGCGCGGGCCGGCGAGCAGATGGCCGTGGGCGTGAAGGCGTTGTCGAAACGCACGCCGCGTGCCGCCAGCGCGTCGATGTGGGGCGTGCGGCAGATGTCGTTGAGACCGTAGGCGCTGACCGTGTCCCAGCGCTGCTGGTCGGTGACAAGCATCAGGATGTTGGGTCGTCGATTTGACATAATGTACTATTGTTCCTTCGCGTCAGCCCGCGTACGCCCGCTCCACTTCCTCGGCGATGATCTCAACGCCGCGCCGCATCACCTCATCCTCGGCCGCGTAGCTCATGCGGATGCACTCGTGCTTGTGACGCCAGTCGCCATCAAGGCCGGGGAAGAAGTATTGGCCGGGCACGACCACCACGCCGCGCGCCTTGAGCCGCTCGTAGAGTTCCTGGCAGGTGATGGGCATGTCGCGGAACCAGAGCCAGAGGAAAAAGGCGCCCTCCGGTTTGTGGATGAAGAAGTGCTCGTTGTCGATGGCCGCTTGCAGCCACTCGACGGCCTGGTCGGCCTTGCGGCGATAGTGGGGGCGGATGATCTCGCTGCCGATCTGCAGGATGTCGCGTGTGCGCACCGCGTCCAGCGTGAGCGCCGCGCCCAGGTTGCCCGGAGCGAGGCTGATGACCGCGTTCATGCCGGTGATGGCCTTGATGATCGCCTCGTCGGCGATGACGATGCCGGTGCGTGCGCCCGGCAGGCCCAGCTTGGAGAGGCTCATGCAGAGCACGATGTGCGGTTCCCAGCAGGGCTGGGCCTCGGTGTAGATGATGCCGGGGAAGGGCACGCCGTAGGCGTTGTCGATGATCAGCGGGATGTCGTTGGCCTCGGCCAGCCGGCTCAGCTTGCGGATCTCCTCTTCGGTCAGCACATTGCCGGTGGGGTTGGTGGGCCGGGAGACGCAGATGGCGCCGATGGACTCGTCGATCTCGATGGCGTCAAAGTCGACGTGGTATTTGAAGATCCGGTCGCCCAGGAACTCGATCTGCGGCCGGTAGGCGGTGAAGATGTTCTCGTCGATGCCGGCATCTTCATAGCCGATGTACTCCGGCGCCAGCGGCAGCAGCACCTTCTTGTGGGATCCGTCGGCATAGCGCGCCGGCGAACATGTTGAAGAGAAAGAAGAAGGCGGTCTGGCTGCCATTGGTCAGCACGATGTTCTGCGGACCGACGTCCCAGCCGTACTCGCTGCGCAGCAGATCGGCCAGCGCATCGATGAAGGCGTTGTCGCCTTCCGGGCTGCTGTAGTTGCCGATCAGCTTTTCGAAATCGGCGTCGGAGTCGAGCAAACGCTCCATGCGTGCGCGAAAGATCTCCTGCACCGCGGGCAGGTGGCTCGGATTGCCGCCGCCCAGCATGATCACGTCGTCGCGTTGGACGGCCTTGCCCAGGTCATCCATCAGTTGCAGGATGCCGCAGTCGCCCAGATATTTGTTGCCGAAGGTTGAGAATTGCATGGTGTTGAGGTCCGTGAGATTGGTTTTCTCCAATCTTACCATTGGGCGTGAGGGAAGAGGAATTCGGTATCGGCGACATGATTGTTCAGTTCGCCACTACTTCAATTGTCCCGCCGCATCAGACTGAAACTCTGGGCCGACGGCCCCACGTCCGGCTGACTGGCCAGAAAGAGCGCCAGCGGCACGACATCCTCCGGCCCCTTGATCCACTCGCTCTCGATGTTGAAGACGCTGCCCTCACGCTTCGGACTGTCGGCCGCCATCTCGGTGACCACCGGTCCCGGAATCAACTCGTTGACGCTGATGTTGTAGGGCCACAGTTCCTGGGCCAGCGTGCGCGTCAACATCCACAGCCCGGCCTTGGAACAGCAGTAGGCCGCCGAACCGGCCCGCCCCTTGTGTCCCATGCCCGAACCCATGGTGATGATCTTGCCGCCGCCCCGCGCCTTGAGGTACGGAATCGCCGCCTTGGCGCAGTTGTAGGCCCCGGTCAGGTTGACGTCCAGCGTGCGCTGCCAGTCGTCGGGCACGCTCTCTTCGATGGTGCGCCGGTCGATGCTGATGCCGGCGTTGATGACCACGATGTCGATGCCGCCGAAGGCCTTGGCCGTGGCCGCCATCATCGATTCGACTGCCGCGTAGTCGCAGACATCGGTCTGCACGGCGATGGCGCTGCCGCCTTCAGCACGGCAAAGCTCGACCGTCTCGTCGATCTCGGATTGGGTGCGCGCCGCACAGCAGATCGACGCGCCGGCCGCCGCATAGGCGACGGCAATCGCCCGGCCAATGCCCCGCCCGGCCCCGGTGACGACGGCGACTTTTCCGGCAAGCGGGTTGTTTTCGGCCATTGTTGAGGCTCTACTTTCTCTAGATTCCGACTCTGTTTCGCCTGTCTTGATAGACCGCGGATTAGGCGGATGCGGCAGATAAACGCCGATTCATACTGAAATACAGTCCGCAGAAAATCGCCTAAGGCCATTCCAAGAAAGTGAATCCCGCGAACGTCCCCGGCACTGCCCGGACCTACTCTGGTCAGCGTGAATTTGTGTGGGCAGTGCCGGGGACGTGAATTCTAGGATCGGCCTAATCCGCTCCATTCGCATTCGATTTCACTTCGTAAGAACGATCAGATCAGTTGTGGCGGTCCTGGCCGTGTCGATTGGATCCAGTTCGGCAGCGCTGCCTGCTGCACAAATCCGTGTTGCGTCAGCGTTTCGATCTTCTGGGGACAGGTGTTGTCCCCGTAGGCGATGATGGGCGCGTCCGGCGGGCAGCGCCAGCGCATCAATCAGCGCCGGAGCGCTGGTCCAGAAGTCGGGGTGGCAGTAGACGTCGAGGATACAGTGACTCTCCCAGAGCGGATGCCGTGTCCACGAGGCCACGCCGACAATCGCCTGGCTCGCCCGGCTGCGCAGCACCAACGTGTTTGGCGTTTCGCCCTGGCGCTCTCTGCGCTCATTGGCCTGGATCATCGCCAGCGGTTCTTCCTCCGCGATCGCCTGGCCGTTGAGCCCATACGCGACCAACCGTACCACGCCCGGCCATGCATCCATGAAGAGCGGCTGCATCATGGGCCAATGGCTCCACGTCAGCGGTTCGACGTCGACCGGCGCTGCCTGAAAAAACTCGGCGTTGAACGCCTGCTCAGAACCGGTGTAGTAGGACATGTAGCCGCTCTGGGGTTCGACGCTCTCGAAACCAAATCGACGGTACATTTTGTAGGCGACCGAGTCGTAGCCGGTGCCCAGAAAGAGCGCTCGGCCGCCTCGGTCGGCGAAGTGCGCCATCTGCAACGCCATCAGCCGCGAGCTGGCGCCTTTCCGCCGATCTTCCGGAACGGTCCAGACATGGCCGAAGACGCCCACGCCGGCCCCTTCGATGGTCATGATGTTGGCAAAGGGGACGCCGCCCCGGTGCAGGACGTAGAAGTACGACTCCAGGTCGAGATCGCGCTCCAACACCTGGGCGACCTGCCAGTTCCAGGGGTCGCCTTTGTGTTGCAGCAGCGGTCCGATGCGCGGGGCCCAATCCAGATCCGGCCCGACGATGACGCTTGCCTCGACCTCTTCGCCGTTCTTCAGTGTGATGTTGCCCAGCGATTCAATCATGCTTCCCATCCTTTGCCCATTGGATACGACTCGCGAAATTCGTCATCAGCCATGCCGAAATAGAGTTCGTCGTGTAGCCGTCCTTCGCTTCGGACTCTGCGGCGAAGCGTGCCCTCCAACATGAATCCCAGCCGTTCATGCAGCAGACGTGATGGTTCGTTGTCGGCGTAGACCGTTGCGTTGACTTTCTGGGCCTTCCGCAAAGAACACGAAAAGACGACCAGGCTGAAGCCTTCTTCGTGTCTCTTCGTGCTCTTCGTGGATCGTTTTTCTACAAACTTACCGCCCCGCGCACCTGCTCGATCAGCGGATCGATCTCCTGGATCTTGGCGTATTCGGCGTCCCAGAATTCCTGACCGGCCATGCTGCGGATGTAGCGCTTCGTCATAGCCGAACCGGGTCCACATCGTCTCCTTCATCTGCTGAAGACGCTGATGCTGGCTGTCCCGGTTGAGGTCGATGATCTCGCCCAGGCTGGCGCCCAGGAAGACGCTCTTGGCCCATGTCTCCAACTGATCGTCGTCGGGCTTGCCGCCGTTGCGCTTGATAGAGCTGCTCGCTGACCGACGGGTAGCGGTCGTAGGAGTCGGTGGCGATGGTGACCACGTTGTCGTCCGGGCCCAGGCCAAGATACTTGGCCGTCTTGATGGCGCCGATGATGTTGCAGATGCAACTGGGGCCAAACTTGCCCTGGAGGAAGGCCGCTGCGTCGGCGGGCACGCCCAGGCGGTCGACCAGCATCTGCGTGCCGGACTGGATCACTTCCATGCCGCGCACCGTATCCTCGTCATGGATCAGCATGAGCAGATCGGTGTTGAAGACGTTGTGGATCAGCGTGACCATCTTGTCGCCGATGCCCTCGATGCGGTGCTGGCCCTGGCCGCCGTCGTAGAGCGTGCTGCACTCGCGCGGCTCCAGCGCCACGATCTTGCTGTCGCGCCAGAGCGATTTGACATAATCGCCGGCGGCCAGCGTGCCGGCGCTGCCCGGGGCGCTGACAAAGGCGGCCACCCGACCGTTGCCCAGATTGCGCGCCGCCTCGACCACGGCCGCGCCGGTCACGTGGCGGTGGAAGCGGTAGTTGGGCAGCAGTTCGAACTGGGCCAGCACCATGTACTGATCGGGCTTGGCGACATACTCGCGGTGGGTGCGCTCCAGCGTGAGGATCACGTCGGACTCGGTGCCCGGCGTGAGGTCCAGCGCGCCTTCGTAGCCGCGGATGCGCTCGTAGCGCTCCTGGCTCATGTTGTCCGGCATGACGACGATGGTGCCGTACTGCTTGAGCATGCCGATGTAGGCCGTGCCGATGCCGAAGTTGCCGGTGCTGGGGCCGATCACCGTCTTGTCGCCGGGGCGCAGTCCGTCCTCGCGCCTCATGCTCGGCCAGCGTGACATAGGCCGGGCCGACCTTCATGCTGCCGCTGGGGAAGTTGCGCCCGCTGAGCAGGATGATGTTGGCCTGCACGCCGGTCAGTTCCTTGGGCAACACGATGGAGTCAACCTGGTCGCCGGTCTTTGTCCAGTTGATGTTGAAGAGATTGAGGGGATCGAGTTCGTCGCTGCGCGCCGCGTTGGCGGCATCGCGCATGGACTGCGAGAGCAGCAGCGGATTGCGCATTTCGGCGTAGGTCGGGCCGGGAACGATGGACTTGTCCGTCATAGGGAGCTTCTCCAAACAGATTGGCGCGCCTGGTCGGGACATCGATGGCTGACCGGACGCGGAAATGATGTCAGATATTGGTTGTCAAATCAGTCTATGCTACATGGAATTGGGTGTCAATCTTATGGGGGTATCTCGCCGCGTAGGGACAGGTCTCAGACCTGTCTCGACCTGTCACTGACGCGGATCTATCGTTGTCCCAACGCCTCGCGCACCGCATCCAACGTCGGCTCGATGACCGTCGTGCCGCCCGTCACCTGGATGGCAGCGGGCACATCCTTCAGACCGTTGCCGGTGTTGATGACCACGACCGTCTCGTCGTCGCCGATCAATCCCTCTTCTCGCGCATCGATGCAGTCCGGCCAAGGCCGTGGCGCCGGCCGGCTCGGCAAAGACTGCGCCGAGCCGCGCCATGGGCGCCATGGCCGCCAGGATCGCCTCATCTTCGACCGCGATGTAGGCCCCATCGGTCTGGCGCACGGCATTGAGCGCCTTGACCGCATCGCGCGGCGAATCGACGCTGATGCTGTCCGCACGCGTGGTGGCCGGGAACGGATCGGGGATCTCCTGGCCGGCTATCCAGGCATTGTAGAGCGCAGCGCTGCGCGTCGATTGCACACCATAGATGCGCGGCATGCGCTCGATCCACCCCAGCGCCAGCAGATCCCGAAACCCCTTATGCACGCCGCCAATAATGCACCCATCCCCCACCGAAACAAACACCGCATCGGGCGCGACAAACCCCGCCCCTCGCCCCCCGCTACCCGCTACCCTCGCCAACTGCTCCGCAATCTCGTACGCCACCGTCTTCTTCCCCTCGGTCATGTACGGATTGTAGCCCGTGTTGCGATTGTACCAGCCGAACTCGGCGCAGGCCTCCATGCAGAGGTCGAAGGCCTGGTCGTAGGATGCCGTCGACGGCGAGCACGGTGGCTGCCGTAGATGAGCAGTTGGGCGATCTTGGCCTGGGGCGCAGTTTTGGGCACGAAGATCACGCTGGGCTGGCCGGCGGCGGCACATTGGCCAGCCAGCGCGGCCGCGGCATTGCCGGTGCTGGCCGTGGCCACGATACTGCTGCCCGCCTCCTGTGCCCGCGCCACTGCAATGGCCGAGGCCCGATCCTTGAGGGAACCGCTGGGGTTGCGCCCGTCGTCTTTGATGAAGAGGTTGGCCATGCCCAGGTAGTCACCCAACGGTTTCGGTCGGGTCAACGGTGTGTCGCCGACGGCCAACGGCGGCAGGCTTGAACGGGAAGCAATCGGCAGGAGCGGCGACCAGCGTCCGATCGACCGATCCGGATCGGCCACGATGTTGGCCGTATCCACGGCATGGCCGATGGCGTCGTAGTCGTAGAGTACATCGAGCGTGCCCATGTCGCTGCCGCTGTTGGCGTGGTGTGGGCAGACGTAGTCGAGTCTCATCGGCTTTGTAGACGGCGCCGCAGCGCAGGCAGCGCAGCTCCGTGATGTGCGATTGGGACTGAGAGGATGTTTTGCTTGGGCGTCCATTGTTGGTCATGGTTGCATCTTTCGGAATGATTGGCGCATCAGAGTGAATCAGCGAATTTTACTACAGGCCGATTTGCCTTGCGAACCCAATCAAGTGAGACTAGACCATTCTCAAGACGTATTTCGAGATCAGTCCGATCCAAAGACGTCTTGCTTTCAGTCGAGATGCACCAGGGATGAGACCGCAGTGGGACCGTATTGAGACCTATAGTAGACACCACAACACACCTGTGCGATAATGGAAAAGTAGCTCATTTGAGTGCATTGAACTAGACAATAGGAGGTCTTAGCCGTCATCATGAAACAGGCTGAGCGCAACCTAAGTTATACCGAATCTGTAGCACACGTGCTTAGTGGTTCATCCGAGCCGTTGAGTATCGAGGACTTGCTTGGCGAGATCGAACAACTGAGACCGGTCGGCTCCGGCGGACGCAGCGCCGTCTATAAAGCAGTCGGCAGTCTCTATCAAGCAGTCCCGGTCGCGCGTGGCCGCTACGGATGGCTCTCCAATCTGCTGGCCGGAAATACGTTTCGTCATCCGCTGACGGCGAGAGAGGTCCGCAAAGGCTTCTTCATGTTGGATGAGTTGGAACACGCTGTCTTCTTCCCGGAATTTTTCCAGACCTATCGAGCGGTCTCACGGACATTGACCATTGAGTTGCTCAACGGACCGACACTGACCGCGTCCGCAAATATCGAGCAGAAGACCTGGGCGCTCAGATTAGGGCCTCAGTTCACTCAGTGGATCGAGGATGTCGGCGGTGGACGGGGAGACAGTATTATCATTCAGGTGGTGGACGCGGTCGCCGGCCACTACATTCTTCGGCTCCAACCCCATGAAGCGCGCGATGGCAGGTCCGTCCACGAGCAGAATGTCGCTCTGGCGCGCCGGGCAGAGGCCGTCGTCAGTGATGACAAGCAGGCCCGGACGGCTGTCCCGACTCCTGTCCTGGCCGCAAGGTTAATCGCCAGCGACGCTTTCCGTTCGACGACGCCGCCCGATGATCTTCATTATGTGCTGCACGAATTGAGCGATCTGCAGTTGGTCGAAGACGGCTATGCGATTGGCCGGTCCGATTCCTCTCCGATTCCTTCAGGGAAGATCTGGTTGAGCGAGAGATCGACCAGGACCTTTCGGCGGCTGATGCGGCCATGACCCTCTTTGGCTGGGAGTCTGAGTTTTCCGAAGGCGATACGCTCTGGGATCTGGTTGACAGCGGCGATGAGATCGACGAGACCTTCCATGATGCCGATGAAATTTGCAGCGCCTATCGCACCTACCTTGAACGGTTGGCCGGCGCTGAACCGTTGGTAGCGCCCCTCTCCCATGAGGAGTACCATATGCTCGAAGCCGAGCTGGAGTATATGGTTGCGTTGGAGGTCGAATTCGGCTGGTTGCTGCCGGAACAGGAGACGCGCCGGGATGCGTTGGCCAAGCGCCTGATCCTCGACCCGGATTCCCTGATCGGGGACGATCTGGGGCCGGAAGACATGGACGATCCATCCTACTGGGAGAACTAAGGAATTGAGCGGTCCGGTCAACTGTCGATATTTCTACGGAGACTACTTCCGAGGGAAAAATCACGAAGAGTGTCGCCTTCTGGCGGCAAACCCCGACAACAAGCGACCCTGGCGTCGCAAACTCTGCGATACCTGCCCGGTACCCGAAACGCTGATCGCCAGCAACTGTCGGGACCTCGGTCTTGAGGCCGAGGTCCAGCGCAAATTCCTACGAGAACAGGTCGTGATCACCTTCTCCGCCTGCACAAAACACGTTCTCGAGTTGGACGATCCGCTGCGCTGCCCCAAGTGCGCGGCTGAATGAAGGGTGACAGGGTGAGGGGATGACAAGGTTGACGGTAAACTTAGTATCGCTGTCACTGTCACCATGAAGCGTTCACCTTGTCACCCTGTCACCTTGTCCCCCCTACCCTTCATTCAACAGCCCAATCACCTCATCATGCAGATCGCCGCTGGTGGCAACCGCGCCGTTGCCGCCGATCACCTCGTTGCCCTGCCAGTCGGTGATGCGCCCGCCCGCGCCTTCTATGATCGGAATCAGGGCCATGAGATCCCAATCGTTGAGAATCGGATCGGTCATGATGTCGGCGCCGCCGGTCGCCACCAGGTAGTAGCCATGGCAGTCGCCCCAGTTGTTGTAGCGCAGCACACGCCGGCTCAGCGACTCGAAGGCGTCGCCGTTCTGATGGTTGGCGACGTTCCAGTGATCGGTGTTGAGCAGAATGGCCTCTTCGATGCGGCGACACGGGCGCACATGGACCTGGCGACCGTTGAGCCAGGCGCCCACGCCATTGCCGATCAGATGATCGTCCAGAATCGGCTGGTGGATGACGCCCAGGATGGGCCGGCCATCTTCCAGCAGCGCGATCAGCGTGCCGAAGAGATAGCTGCCGGCCACAAATGCCTTGGTGCCGTCGATGGGATCGAGCACCCACTGATAGCGAGCATCCGGTTGATAGCGGCCATGTTCCTCGCCGAAGATGCCGTGCGCCGGGATAGGTCTCCATGATCATCGAGCGCATGACCTCCTCGGCCTTGCGATCGGCAATGGTGACCGGCGACTCGTCTTCCTTGAACTCGACCTGATAGTCCTGCCGAAAGTAGCGGCGAATGATGGCCGCGCTGGCGTCGGCCAAGTCGCCGGGCGAAGCCAAAAAGCTCGTCGCCGGGCTGAGGCAGCGTTCTGTCGACCGGCACGGGCGTGACAAGTTTACTCATCGGCTGGTCGCCTCTTGCGCTTGATCGTCGCTTGATCTAGCTCATCGGTCAACACTTCGGCTGCTCGTCGGCTGTTTCTGTTCGGCAGCCACCGTTGTCCGAGCGCTGCAACGTCCACTGGTATCAAAATACTCGATCAATTGGATTGCATGCCTTCGTCCAGCAGATCCCGGCAATATTGCCAGGCTTCAATGGGCAGCAGCCGGCCTTCGCCGGAGGAGCGGCGTTGCAACATGGCCGTCTCGAAGTTGGACCGCGCATTGGTCGCGTTGTCGCGCATGGCCCAGCCCAGCCCGGCCAGGAAGAAGAACGCCCAGTATTGGCTGCCCTTCTCGTTCAGAATCTGCAACACCGTGCTCAGTCCCTCGCCCGCCGGATCGCCCAGGTAGTAGCGAGAGAGGATCAACTCCATGATGTGCTGGTTTTCCGGCTTGGAGATGTCGCGTTCGATTGCCTTGGTCCATTCGCGTTTGGCCCTGCCCTCATCGCCCAGGTGATGGTGCACATAGCCCAGCCAGAAGTCGCTGCGTACCGGCGCCTGGACATCGCGTTGAATAAGCGGGCAACGCTTCCTCGTAGAATCCGTGGCGGATGAGACGAATGTAGGTCAGCGGGATGCGGCTCTTCTGCTCTTCATCGAGTTCGATGGCCTTGTCGAGCCATTCGATCCCCTTTTGCGGATCGTTGCGGTCGATCCAAAGCGTGGTGCGCAACGAGGCGATCAGGCTTCATCGCGGCGGCGAGCGTGCGATTTCTCACCGGCGTTTGCATCTGCGTAGCGCTCTTCGATCCACCCCTCCATCTCACCAATGGTCGCTTCGGCGTCGTCCAAGCGTTTGACACGCATCTGCATGATGGCCAGTTCAGCCCACTCTTCCAGATCGGCCTCCGGCTTTTCTGCAAGGGCGCGCAGGCGAGCCACCGCTTCGTCGGGACGTCCGGCCTGCAACAAGACTGACGCGCCGTGGCTTTCCCACTGCTGGGCATCGCCGTACGGCATTTCGGCAATGATGCCGTCCAGCACTTCCAAGCGCCTGGACGTACTTTTCACGCATGGTCAGGTAGGAGTGTAGATCGACGGACGCCTGCATCAAGTATGTTCTGCAGACGCCCATTGGCGGCCTGTCGCTGCGCCTTGAGCATCTTCTGAGCCGTGTGATCAGCATGTCATAGATGGCGATGGCGTCGTCGTTGTAGTTGGCGGCCAGCCGCTGGGCGGTCTGAAGCCGTTCTTCCCAACTGCCCTTGATCGGGGGTTTCTGGTCTGGTGCTGTCGTCATGGGTTTGATTTCTCCGAGTCAGAGTGACAAGGTGAGGGGGTGACAAGGTGACAGGGTGAACTTTCGATCACCCTGTCACCTTGTCACCCCCTCACCCTTTCATTCATGAAAAGCTGATTCGGGGCCGACTGTCCCTACGTCCCAATCTCCCGCTTCACGGTCGAGAGCAACGTGTCGGCGCGCAGTTCGGGCAGGTTGTAGCAGGCGCCGCCCAGTGCATCGGCCAGCTTCTGGGCCAGGCCGCGGTCAAAGGCTGCGTGCTCCATGTTGATGACGATGGAGCGCAGGTTGGAATTGGCGAACAGGTCGGCGATGCGCTGCGCCTCTTCCTGGGCCGGCATGCCGGTCATGCTGACATTGCCGGCGCCGTCGGTCAGCAGGATCAGCAGCGGCTGCAATTCGGTGTCGCGGCGTCGCGCATTTTCGATCACCTGCCACGAGATGTAGAGGCCGCTGCTCAGCGGCGTCTTGCCGCCGACGGGGATGTCCTGCAGCGCCTTCTGGGCCAGTTCGACGCTGTTGGTCGGCGGCAGCACCACGCGCGCCCGGTCGCGCTGGAAGACGACAAGGCCCACCTGATCGCGCCGCTGGTAGGCATCGACGAGCAGGCTGAAGATCGCGCCTTTGGTGGCTTCCATGCGTTCGCTGGCCGCCATCGACCAACTGGCATCGACCGCAAAGAGGATCAGGTTGCCGGTGCGGCGCACGCGCACCTTGCGCTGCAGATCGCTCTTGCGCAGTTGCAGCGCCAGGTCATTGGTCGGCCTCTTCCATGCGTTGGCGCTGATAGGGCGCGGCCGCGCGCAGGGTGGCGTCAAAGGCGATGTCCTCGGGGTGATCGCCGGCCGGGCGCGACTTGATGTAGCGTCCACGCTTGCGATCCGTGCGCGTGTAGGAACGCTTGCCGGCGTGCTCGCGCGTCATCTTGTCCAGCGGCGTGTCGAGCCGTTTGGTCTCGAAGGTGTCGCCGATCTGAACGGGCTTGCGTGCGCCTTTGTCATCGCCGGGCGATGTACTCTGCTGGGGCGAGGCGTCTGGTTGGGCACGCACCGCCTTCGCCGACCTCACCGGCATCGCTGAGGTCTGAGTCATCGCCCTCTATGCTTTTTTTTCGTCTGAAGCCGCTGTCCCTTCGGCCTCAGTGGCCTCATCTTCACTGTCCAGGGCTTCTTCGGCTTCGGCGCGTGCCTGCTGCAGTGTTGACTGCAACTGGTCGGGGTTGATGACCCGATCCTGGAAGGGCTGCTTCTTCATGCGATGGGGCAGGGCCAGCTCGGCGGCCAGCAGGATGTCTCGGTCACTGATCTGCGAGGCGTCCATCGTAGGCGGCCTGGGCGCGCGCCGTCTTGAGAATGACGATGTCGGCACGGTGGCCGTCGACCTTGAAGCTGGCGGTCAACGCAGCGATGGTGTAGAGGTCCTTGTCCGTGTACGTCACCAGGGGGTAGCGCTGGCGAGCGGCGATGATGCGATCGCTCATGTCTTGCTCGTCTTGCTCGTAGGCGTCGGCGAAACCGTCCGGATCCTGTTCGAAGAAGATGCGACGGCGCAAAATTTCGACACGGTCTCCGGCTTCGGTCAGGCCGACCACATCGACGGCGTGGGCAAAACGATCCAGCAACTGGGGGCGCAGATCGCCTTCCTCCGGGTTCATGGAGCCGACCAGCACGAACTGGGCCGGATGCTGGAAGCTGATGCCCTCGCGCTCGACCACATTGACGCCCATGGCCGCGCTGTCCAGCAGCAGATCGACCACATGATCGTCGAGCAGGTTGACTTCGTCGACATAGAGAACGCCGCGATTGGCCGCCGCCAGAATGCCCGGCTCGAAGTGGCGTTCGCCCAACTGAATCGCCTTTTCGATATCGAGCGTGCCGACCACGCGGTCCTCGGTGGCGCTGACGGGCAGATCGACAAAGGGCGTCGGTCTGCGCTCGCTTTCAAGTACGCCGACCGCCTCCATCTTCTCGCGCGTGTAGTCATCAAAAAGATCAGGTCGATGTCGGATCGCAGTTGAACATGCTGCCGCGCACGATCTCGATCTCGGGCAGCAGGGCGGCAAGGGCACGCGCCGCCGTGGACTTGGCGGTGCCACGTTCGCCGCGAATCAACACGCCGCCGATCTGTGGGTTGATGGCATTCAGAAGCAGCGCACGTTTCATGCGCTCCTGGCCGACGATGGCGGTGAACGGATACGTCAATCGCATGAGTTTTTCCTTACCTACTCCATTTGGGCGTGAATAACACTACGAAAATCGATTATAAACCAGATTTCGGGTACCGAACAAACCTCGGCGCAAGTCTTGACAAAAAGATCAGACGGTTCTATATCTGCCTGAGGCAAAACAGAGCGCTGATTTGGCAAATTTGACGGACGAACCCGGATTGATTCGGATTTTTATCCGCGACAATCAGTCTAATCCGCCAAATCCGCGGTCTATGATGTGTGGCTGTACGGTCACAAAATCGGCCAATTTTTGAATCGGCTGAAACTTCTGGAATCTGCTTGCGTAGTGAAAGATGCAAAGGGTACAATCAGGGCGCTAACTTCCGATCGATCCGTTGGCGACCTATTCAAGACGATGCGCCCTTTGCTGACAGCAAGCGCACTTTTCGCAGAAACAGGAATGCAATGAACGAGCAGGAGCAGATCTGGCTAGAGCAGGCCCGCAGCGGCGACAAGGCGGCTTTCGGCTATCTGGTTGAAGCGTACATGCGACCGGTCTTCAACTTGACGTACCGCATGTTGGGTGAAGCGTCAGAGGCGGAGGATGCCGCGCAGGAGTCCTTTCTGCGCGCCTATTCCCGATTGGATCAATACAACCCGGATCACAAGTTCAGCACCTGGCTCTTTTCGATAGCCAACCATCACTGTATTGACCGACTACGTAAACGACGGGCAACCTTTGTTTCCATCGATGACAATCCGGTCCTGCAGAACCTAGAGGGCGACATGCCGCTCCCCGAGAGTTCTGTCCTTGTCCATGGAGCGCAGCGCCGAGGTGCAGCGGCCTGCTGAATCACATGGAACCGGAGTATCGAACGCCGCTGATTCTTCGCTACTGGGAAGAGTACAGCTACGACGAGATTGCTGAGACCATGGATCTTTCGGTGTCGGCGGTCAAGAGTCGTCTGTTTCGGGCACGCAAACAGATGGCCGAACTCTACCGAGAACATGAAGCCGCCACCATTCCGCCGTCGTCCGGTTCCAGACGACAGGATGCGGTTGTTGTCGGCCAGTCGACTTCCCACGATGGTCCGCCTGTGTTACGGCTGGCCCTGGGCGGCATTTAGGATCGGGGCCACAGAGGATTCTTATGCGCAATGAAGATTTGACACAACGAGCAGGAATAACGCCGCCGTCCCACATTCAGGAAGAATTTGGCCTCCTGATGTCGATGGCGTTGGATGATTTGCTCGACAGCAGCGAACAGGCCGAGTTCGATTTCTACCTGGCGACCTATCCGACGCTTGCCCGTGAATGGCAGGATTGGCAGGCCATGGATATGCAGTTGAAATCGACGCCGGCTGTTGAACCGCCCGCCGATTTCCTCTTCAATTTTGAGATGCGGCTGGTGCAGCTTGAGCGGCGGCGCAAGCTCTGGTGGGGCATGGCGTTCGGCGGGATGGCCGTTGTGCTCTGGGTGGCGATTATGGTGGGCGTGGCTTCCCTGGGCGCGTTTGTGCTGCTGGGCCAGCCGGCCTGGCTCACCCAGGCCGTGCATAGCCTGGCTCAGATCTCGACCGACACCGGGGTCTGGGTGACGGCGGCCGCTTCGGCCCTGACTTCGATCATGGGCACGCAACAGGCGCTGACGCTGGGTGCGATCTACATGTTGGTGTCGGCAGCGATGGTCGTGTCGTGGGTCTACTTCCTGCGCCACAGTACCCGGTTGGTCGATGCAGTTCCGTCGGTATAGTCTTTATTCAGTCTCGATTCACGCAACCGTAGAGGTGCGAAATGTCCCATCTTCCGCGTTGTATTCGCAATAACAGAACATGGTTGGCCACGGCCCTGCTGGTGACGGTGCTCTCGCTCGTCACCGTGTTTGCGGGATCGGCTTCAGTGGGCCAAGCGCAGGCCGGAGCGCAGTTGTCCGACGCATCCCAGTTCGACGATCCCAGTTCGATGTGCTCGTTGCGTCCCAGATCGGCGACAGCCAGATTTTCAGCGGCGACCTTGTGGTCGAAGAGGGCGAGGTTCTGCCCTCCAATATCGTGCTCTACAACGGCGACGCCAAGGTCAAGGACGGCGGACGCATTGACGGCAATCTGGTCGTCTACAGCGGCAACATCGAGATTGAAGAAGAGGGCGCCGTCGCCGGTGATGTCTCTGCGTTCAGCGGCGATATCGAGATCAAGGGTTTTGTCGGCGGCGATGTCGCATCGTGGAGCGGCGACGTCGAGCTGGACGACACCGCCCGTGTTGAGGGCGACATCAGCGTCCTCAGCGGTGATATCAAACGGGACAACGACGCCTACGTGGGCGGCAATGTCGTTCACGGTCCCAGCTTCAATCTGAAAGTCCCTTCCATCGTTCCGCCGCTGGGCCAACCGCTCGACCCCGACGTGGTCATCAATGCCGAGTCGTCAAGGCCGGGCCCTTTGGTGCGGATCGGCGACTTCTTCCTGCGCATCATGGCCGGATTCGGTCTCGCGGTCATCTTCATTCCGCTGGCCGCCTTGATCACCTACAGCCGCCGGGACTATATTGCCCGCGTCGAGAGCGCCATTCGCGAGCAGTCGGCCTTGAGTTTTGTGACGGGCATCGCCACCAATCTTGTTTTGGGGTTGATCACAGCCTTTTTGGTGATCACCATCTGTCTGGCCTGTCTATCGCCATTGCCCGGCTTTGTTCTGCTGGTCTTGAACCTGATCGGTTGGACGGCAATCGCTTCTCTCATCGGTCAGCGGCTGGGCAAATGGCTTAGCCTGGACGTTTCGCCTCCTGTCCTGGTCATTCTGGGCGGATTGACGTTGGCGGCGGCCTTTGTACCGCTCTATGCGCTGGGCGGCTGTTTCCGCTTCATCGCCTCTGTGGCCGGCCTGCTGATCGGCGCCTTCGGCGTCGGCGGCGTCATCGTGACCTGGCTCAACCAGCGCAACGGACAAGGCGCGCCGCCGGCCATCGAAGGCCCGGTGGACGAGCCGCCGGCTGCGCCCATCGTGCCCAGCGGCTCGACCGGCGACCAGCCCAACCCAATCGAGCGAGTTGATCAACAACCGGTCGGTGAATCAGACGAGACCAACGTTTATGTCGTCGATCCGTCAGGCAGTGTTGCGGCAGAGGGTGATCCGGCTGCGGCGCCATCCGTTCAGACCGACGATAAGTCCATCGTCGAGGACGACTTCACCCGCATCACCGGCGTCAACGGGGTGCTGGATGCTCGACTGAAAGTGGCCGGCGTGCGCACCTACGCGCAGCTTGCGGACACCTCACCCGAGGCCATCGCCGACATCTTCGGCTGGCGGGTCGAGGATGTAATGGCCTCTCAAATTCGCGAACAGGCCCAGGTGTATGGGGGATTGGCTTAGCTGAAAAGCGATCCGTGAAGCGATCCACGAAGGATCACAAAGGGGCACGAAGATAACAGGATCTTCGTGCCCCTTTGTGATCCTTCGTGGATTCCTTTTATCCTGTTGTCGGCAACAGATCTTTTTCTTCGAGGAACGCCTCTAGCCCCATGCGCTCAAACTGTTCTCGCGGCGCATCGTTCTCAAGCATCATTTTGACCATGAGCCTGCATAGCCGCTCCTCAACCTGCGGGTCATGGATCGGGTTCTCCTGCTGCGGGTCATTTTCCAGATCGAAGAGCAGCGTGTCCATTTCGAGCCGGCCCATCATGGACGACCGCGCTTCGATCTTCATAGTCCGACAGCCCTTGGTGAACGCAAACGGCTCGGCCAGTTGGATGTCCTGCAACTCCTCCGGCGCAAACCGGGCGCGCATGTGGGTCGGCATGAGCGTATACTCGTAGAGCGGCCTGCTATCCGGGTTGGCCGGGGATCTCATGTAGACATAACGTCCGTCTGTGATGTTGACATGGGCGCCGTGCATGCCGAAGATAGCGACCTCGCGCACCGGATCGTCGTTGGCCATGGCCTCCTTGAGCGGAATCCCCTGCATGTCGGCAGGGCGTTCGACATCGAAGAACTCAAGCAGCGTGGCGGGCAGGTCGATCATTTGCACCAACCCGTTGACGCGCTGCGCCTGCCGGCCGATGCGCGGATCCCAGATGAAGAGCGGGGTGTGGGCCACTTCGTTGTAGAAGGGCTGCACCATCTTGGCCCAGCAGTCATGCTCGCCCAGCAGAAAACCGTGGTCGGTGCAGACGATGAGCATGGTGTCGTCCCACATGTCCAACTCGTCCATCAGATCGAGCACCTTACCCAGATACTTGTCGCACATGCTCAGCAGGGCCGCGTATTCGAAGCGGACATGTTGAACCTCTTCATCGGATTCATCGACGCGGCGATAGGGCGGCCAGTCGAAGTGATCGCCGGCGTATTCGTGGGGGTAGAGGTCCTTGAAGTGCTGCTGGGTGAAGTACGGTTCGTGTGGATCGAAGGTCTCCAATTGCAGAAACCAGCGGTCCTCGTTTTGGTTTCGTTGGATGAATTCCAGGCCCTCAGCAAAGGTCTTGGCCTGCGGCTGATCTTCTTCGGTCGGCTGGAACGAGCGGTTGATCCAGTCCTGTCGCCAAGAGTCGTTCATCTGCGGAACAGGGGTCTCCTTGCGCCCGGCCACGGTAGGCGGTATCTCCGGATCGGCCACCTGGCCGATATAGAAATCACCTTCCTGCCCACGTGAGAAACTCCAACTGCTGTAGCGCCCGTGGTAGGTGGCGCCGCCGTCCTCAAAATAGTGCTGATGATCGGTGGCCAGGTGGGTGTAGACTCCGTTCATCTTGAGGATCTCCGGCATGGAGTCATCGAACGGCTCCAGCGGTCCCCAACTGCGGTGCAGAAAGTTGTAGCGTCCGGTGTGCAGTTCACGGCGTGCAGGGATGCAGGGCATGCTGGCCACATAGCTGTTCTCAAACGAGACTGTGCGGTCGTTGAGCCGCTTGAAGTTGGGCGCATGGGTCCAGTCGCAGCCGTATGGCGGCAGCATGTGGCGGTTGAGCGTGTCGAACATAACCATGACAGCTTTCATAAGAAGATCCTTTTGGTATGTGACTTCACCCCAAGAACCACGAATTTCACAGATTACACGAATTTTCGGCTCTTTGGGATCTCAGTGGTTTAATCCGTGAAATTCGTGCAATTCGTGGTTTTTGCAGCAGAGTCAACTGTGACTGGTGAAAGGTGAATAGCGCTGCCAACATTGACAATTGAAAGTTGGCAATTGACCGTTGATAATTCCCTCCGCGCCCTATGTTATAATCGCGTAGTCAATGTTACAAATTGGTGCGGGCGCGTCCCCGGCCGCCGCCATCATGAAAGGTTCTGATAGATGACTCGTACCCGGCCGAACATCGTCCTTTTTCTCACCGACGACCATGGCGCCTGGGCCAATCCCTGCTATGGCAACAGCGAGCTTCTGACGCCCAACCTCGACCGATTGGCCGCCAAAGGCACACGCTTCGCCAATGCCTTTACGCCCACGCCTGTCTGTTCGCCGGCGCGGGCTTGTCTGCTGACCGGCCGCACCGCCAGCCAGGTCGGCATCCATGACTGGCTGCAGGAGGCCGAGGCGGATGTGGGAGACCGTGATTGGCTAGCCGATGACGTGACCTTGCTGGAACTGCTTCACGATGCCGGCTACTCGGTCGCGCTCAGCGGCAAGTGGCACCTGGGCCAGTCGCACATGAAGCCGCGCGGCGCCGACTATCACTTCGGACTGCCCCGCTGGCAGGGCGCGCATAATGGACCCTACGTTTACGTCGACAACGACGGCGAGTTTGTCGAACTGGACGGCAACAAGTCAGAGTTCATCACCGACCACGCCATCGAGTTTCTCGACCAGGCGCCGACCGACCGACCGTTTTTCCTCAATGTCGGCTACATCGCCACCCATTCGCCCTACGGCCGGCAGTACCATGATCCGGCCCTGACCGCACTCTACCAGGACGCTTTCTTTGAAGACCTTCCGGCCTACGAGACCCACCCCTGGGTCAAAAACGAGGACGGTCCCGGCGATTCGCCGCCGGGCGAGCTGCTGCGCGACCGCTACATCGGCTACTATGCCGCGGTCACCGAGATCGACCGCAACATCGGGCGCATCCTGGCCAAGCTTGAGGAGATGGGCCAATTGGACAATACGCTGGTCATCTACACGTCGGACCACGGCTGTGCACTGGGACATCAGGGCTTTTTCGGTAAGGGCAACAGCACGCGGCCGCTCAACATGTACGAGACCTCGCTGCGCATTCCGCTGATCTGGGCCGGACCCGGCGTTGTTGGGGGACAGGTGATCGAGCAAGCCGTCGATCACTACGACGGCTTCAACACGCTGCTGGATTGGGTCGGGGTGACGCCGGACCCGCTTCGCCGTTATCCGGGCCATTCCTATCGGGCCATGCTGCAAGGCGACCCGCAGGACTGGGACGAGACCATCTACGGCGAGTACGGCGATCTGCGCATGATCCGCACGCCCCAATGGAAGCTGGTTCTGCGCTATCCTGAAGGCCCCCACGAATTGTTCAATCTCATCGATGACCCAAGCGAAGTCTGCAATCTGATCGACGCTCTGGAGACGGAGCCGGTGATCGCTGAACTGACCGCTCGTCTGGACGCCTTCTACGCACAACACGAGGTTCCCCAGAAATCGGGGCTGCGTGTCAAGCAGCAGCATCGCCACAGCGCCGGCCATGAAGCCTGGCGAGACGGGCGCCGCGACGCTCGTGGGATGCAGGTCTACTGAGCCGATAGTCTATTTGCCTTTCCGTCTCGATGTTCCTCGCTTTGCTCCTCTCTCTTCCATGCAGCGCTCAACGCCTCCAATGTCGCCATTTTGTCAACACTTTGTAGCCAACCGCTGGATATATTACAAAGTGCGAGGAAAATGTGACGGTTGTTTTCAGGAGTGGATCTAGCCTGAGTGGTCAGGCACGCGATCTCCGTCTCATGATAATCACACAGTGGAAAGGAGTGCCGATCATGTTGCGCAATGACCAGTTTTTCTTTCTGTTGTTGGTGGCTGCACTGCTGTTGAATGCGTGCCAGCCACTCGTAGCGCCTGACAGCGCCCTGCCGCTCGGCGCGCAGACCGCAGCGCCGAGCTTGCCGGACGGCGGCGCGATTGCTGAGGTCAATGGCGTCGTTCTCTACTACGAGGTTCACGGCGAAGGCGAGCCGCTGCTTTTCTTGCCCGGCGACATGCGCACGACCGAAGATGTCGCCGATCTGACAAACCTGTTGGCATCGGACTACCAGGTCATCGTCATGGATGCACGCGGGCGTGGCCGGTCGACAGACGCCGAAGAACCGCTAACCATGGCCGTCCAGGCGGACGACGCCGTGGCGCTTCTGGATGAGCTTGGCATCGACAAGGCCCACGTGCTCGGCTGGGCCAGCAGCGCCGCGGTCGGGCTGGAGATGGCCATGCGCTATCCGGACCGGGTCGACAAGCTGGTGACCCATGGCCCCAACTACACCGTGGACGGCCTGGCCCCCGATCACCTGGCCTGGTTCAAGTCGCTCACCGTCGAAGATATGGTTCCCATGTTTGAGGAGCAATACAGCCGCACCGCGCCCGATCCGGCCTATCTGCCGGTCATGCTGGAGCGCGTGCAGGATCTGATCCTCGCTGAACCCAACTACACCGTCGAGATGTTGGGCGACATTCAGGCGCCGACGCTGGTGATCGACGGCGATCTGGACGACTGGATCGTGCGCGAGCACCTGGAGACCCTGGCCGCATCCATTCCCAGCGGCGAGCTTCTCCTCCTGCCCGAGCTGACCCATTTTGCCCCCTTCGAAGATCCGGCGGCCTGGACTGAGGCGGTGTTGGCTTTCCTCCAGGGGTCTCAGACGGGCGAAGCGACCATGCCGCGGCTCGAGCCGGCTGAATGCGCCTACAGCTACCCGGAGGGCACGGCGGTGGAGTGCAGTCACCTGATCGTACCAGAGAGACGCTCGAACCCGGATGGAGCCGCCACACGCGTCTTCATCCAGCACTTCAAAAGCGCCAACCCGGAAGCGGCAGCCGACCCGGTCGTCTTCATGCCGGGTGGACCGGGATCGTCCGGACCCTTCTATGCCTTACTGTCCACCGGCATGCCCATCGGACAGAGCCTGAACGCGGACCGTGATCTGATCTTGATGGAGTATCGGGGCGCGACGCTGTCCCAGCCGGCTTTCTTCTGCCCGGAACTGGAGGCCGAACCAGCCGAGTTTGCCGGACAGAGCTACCGTGACGAGGTCGCGTGGACCAACGAGGCCTGGCAACGTTGCTATGGGCGCCTGGTCGCCGAAGGCCACGATCTCTCGGCCTATGACGTGGCAGCGACCGCGGCCGACGTGGCCGACCTGCGGATAGCCATGGGCCTGGACACGATCAACGTGATCGGCGTCTCCTATGGCACGCCGGTGCTCATGGAGCTGTTGCGCGATCATGGTGACGGCATCCGCGCCGTGATCCTGGATTCCATCAACCCGCCGGAAGTCAACTACTATGGCGAGCAACTCGAGAGCTTCACGACTGCGCTGAACGCAGTCTTCGCGGCCTGCGCTGGAGACCCGGCCTGCGCCGAAACCTATCCGGACTTCGAGGCGGACCTCTACGCGGTGGCGGCCAAGCTGCGAGACGAACCGGTGCAGGTGATCGTGGAGCAGGAGAGCGGATCGGCCGACGTGACCGTGGATGACCTGATGTTCGTCAACTTTGTCTACGACACCATCTTCGTCGGCGGCAACTATGCCGGCCTGCCCGCGGCCATCGACGCCGTCGCCGACGGCGATTACACGGCTGTGGCCCAACGCTGGCTCAACCGGGTGAGCGGACGGCATGGACCATCCGGCCCTGGGACGGGCGCCTGGAGCTGGGGTCTGACGCACAGTATGCGCTGCATGCACGAGGGCGCGCTGGGCACGGCTGAGCAGGCCCGGGCCGACTTCGCGGCCGTCGACGTGGATCCCTCGGTGCGTGACTGGGCGACGGCCACCTGGGTCGACGATGGTCTAGGCGTCTGCGACTACTGGCAGGTGACCCCGCTGGAACCCAACACGGCTATCACGCCGGTGGCGAGCGACGTGCCGACCTTGATGTTGACGGGCACATTCGATCCGGCCATGCAGCCCTACTTCAGCGCCGAGGCGGCCGAACGCTTCACCAACCGCTTCTACTACGAACTGCCCAGCGGCCACGCCATCGAGTTTACCGGCTGCGGCGTCGAACTGATCGCCCAATTTCTGGCCGATCCGACGGCTGAACCGGACACGAGCTGCATCGACGAGATGGCGCCTGGTTGGGCGTTGCCGAAATAGCAGAGGATGTCCTACAGCGCGACTGTGGCGGCTGCATGAGTGCAGCCGCCACAATCGCGCAAGGTACAGTGGGTGTTCGTAAACGAGTGGGCGCTGTCATCTTCCAGGAAGCTGCTAGCTTCCTGGAAGTTCAGGCGGCATCAATGACAGCGGCAACGTCGACGACCAGACCGGCGTAGTTGGCCGATGTTGCCGTTTCACCGCGGCCGAAGCGGCCATGTTGCGCATACGAACTGTCGGCCGAGCCGTCGTCAAGGTGTAGCACGGTGATGGTCTCGTCGCGTGGATCGACGATCCAATATTCGGGGATGCCTGCGCGGGCGTACTCAAAACGCTTGGTCACCGTGTCGCGACGGGGCTCGTCGGGCGATATGACTTCGACTACCAGATCGGCGCCGGTCCAGAAGGGGTTCTCGCGTCGAGGATCATCGGCCGCAGCCAGGAATAGCAGGTCGGGTTCGCGCAGCTTGCCCGGCCATAGCTGCAAGCGCAGCGGCGCCATGCGTACGACGCCGCCAATTTCCTGGGCGAATTGCAGAAACAGAACGAAGAGAAAACCGACGATGGCTTGATGTCTGTCAGTGGGCATGGGCAACACCTCGATGCGGCCGTGGGAGAATTCGACCAGTCGGTTTGTATCCAGCGCCAGGTATTCTTCAACGCTCCAAGCACCCTGGGCGGGAAAGAGCAAAGCCACATCCCAGGCCGGTTCGGCCCATTCATCCGATTGTGATGCAGTTCGATCAAATGTCTGCATTGCTGTGCGTTCCTTTTTGAAGAATCTGAAGTACGGACTGACGTCATTATAGCACAAGGCGCAATGACTCAAACCGAATCGCCGATCCCTCGGTCCATGCGCCGGCGTGGACGTAGCGATGGATCATGCCGATGGCCAGCGGGTCCGACCTCGACCGATTTACCGGCCGGATCATCCATCGGGAAATCGACCTCGCCGGCTGAGTACCAGATGTCGCCATCGGCGCTGCACAGGGCGCGCACTCGGCTACCGATCCGCTCCAGGCGCAGAAAAACCCGGTCAGCCCCTGGCAGGTGACCGATGCCGAACAGACCGTCCACGTTCTCCACGCAGCCAAGCAATTCGATGCCGGCGGGCGAGAGCGTGTTCCAGGTGAGACGCAGATAGTTTTCCCGATCTTGCCAGAGCAGGAGGCCGCCCAGCGGCAGGTGATCCGTGTCCGCGGTCGAGCAGATCAACTCCACGGCGAAATCGCCCTCAACGGTTCTCATCATGCGCGGCGCAGCAAAGTTGTTGAGCCAAAGGTCGTGATAGTTGGCGGCGCAGATGATGAGCGCGTCGTCCTCTTCCCGGTAGGAACAGTCGCCAAATTGATCGTGCCACGTCCAGGCTGACAAACCAGGTTTCTCCCAGAAACCTGGTTTGTGCGCGGCGCTCGTCATCCTCAAATCGCGCATCAGGTTTCGCCGGAGTGAGCCGCCACTGCACCAACGGCAGCGGCTCCTCCTCACGTGCTGCCATGATCTGATGTTGGACGGTCTCGTACTCATCGGCATCCGCACACATGGGCTCCAGCCCGGCCAGCGCGCAGGCCACCGTGGGCCAGGACTCGATGTGCAGTTCTTCCTCTGCGCGATCTTGGTCAGCAGCGCCAACCCGTCGGCCTTGCGTTCCAGCTATGACGTAGGTCCAGGCCAGTCCGACGCATGCCACGTCGCACGCCGTCGACACGACACCGGTCCTATGTGGCAAGTCGATGGGCATGCTCCAGCGCACGCCAGCGCTTCCGGCCAGTTGTGGCGGCAGTAGTGGACCAGTCCGAGCACCATGTGAGCGAAAACATGGCTGCTGGGCTGAACATCGCCATCGAGATCTGCCAGGGCCGAGTCGTGGCATAGCGTTCGGCCTCATCCAGGTTGCCGAGCAGCCAGCCATGGCAGACGCCAAGCCAGTACGTGACTGCTACGGATCATCGCTCGTCGCCGGCGATTTCGGCGAACCGTCTTGCTTCTACAACGCACGCCAACGCACCAGGGCGCTGTCGCCGATCGTCTCATGGAGGAACAGCTTGGGCGACCAGTACAGTTGAGCACGCCGACCAGAAGTCTGCTGGCGCAATGCCTCGTCGATGACCGTTTCGATCAGGTCGAACCCCCATTGCACCTGTTTGGTAAATCGACACCAGAGCACGGCCCAGAAATAGGCGTCGATGAGATACGCGGAGTAGGGCAACTGCGGGCAAGATGTCGACGATAGTGCCAAATCGGAAGATGGCCCAGTCGCCAGTGGCCGCGATTGGCCGATGGCCTTGGACAGATAGGTTGTGAAGGCAACAAACTCCACTGGCGCATCCTGTCCGGCAATCAGCGCCAGGCCCCGCTCGCATTGCTCGACAAGACCGGGATTGTCACCGGTGGCCGTCAGAAACTGGCAGAGAGACATGAATGATGTGGACTTGTTGGCGTGGCGGCAGGATCCAGGTCAGCCGCCAGCGTGATGGCCTGGCGCAGCGTTGCGTTCGGCCTCCTCCAGGTTGTCCAGCATTGTCATGGATCTCGCCCAGCCCGTGTAACGCAACCAGCCACTGCTCTAGATGCGATTCTGACGGCTCAAGCGCATGCCAGACGCGTTCGAGCGCACGCTCGAAGTAGTGACTGACGCTTCCTGGTTGAGATAGGTCCGCCTGGGCCTTTTTTCCGGCCTGCAGCAGATAGTGGATGGCCTTTTGCCGCGTCGTCGCCAAGGTCGTAGTGATGGGCCAGCAGTTCGACCTGTGACGGCAGGTTGTCGGCATAGAGCGTCTCGATTGCCTACGCCGCCCGGCGATGCAGGTCGACCCGATAGCCCCGCGGCAGATCCTGGTAGATGGCATCGCGCACCAGCACATGGTGGAAGGAATACTCCGGCTCCGGCTGGCGTGCGTTCCTGGTGGACCAGGACTCGCTCGTACCAACTCCGCCAGCGTGGACCGGCCTGAGCTTCGCCGTCTGCTCGTCATGGCCGAGACGAGCCGCGGCCGGAAGAGCCGGCCCAGCACAGCCGCGGCCTGCAAGTACCGCTTCTCGCCGGTTTCCAGCCGATCCACGCGGCTGAGAATGACGCTCTGCAGGCTGGCCGGCACGATTCACGGATGCCAGCGAACTGTCGCGCTCGCCATCGGAACCGTCCCGGTAGAGCACGTCGCCGTCGATGAGCGTGCGCACGATCTCTTCCAGGAAGAGCGGATTGCCCTCGGCCTTGTCTGTGATCAATTGGCGCATGGGCGGCGGCAAGGCGTCGACGGCCAGCAGCGAGGCCACCAGTTGCCGGCTCTGCTCTTCGGTGAGCGCTTGCAGACGCAGTTCGGTGAAATGCCGGGGACAGCGACGCCGTGCCAGTGAGGCCAACTGCCCGTCGGCTTGGCTCTCTTGCGGGCGATAGACGCAGAGGATCAACAGGGGAACGGATGGCAGCGTCTCCATCAGGGCGCCGATCAGATCCAGGGAGAGCGGATCCGCCCAGTGCAGGTCTTCGCAGACCAAGACCAGCGTCTGTTCGGCCGCCAACGCCTGGAAAAACCATCGCAATGCCTGCAAAGTGCGCCGTCGAATCTGTTCGGCTTCGACGTCGGCCAGTCGATCATCCCATTCGGAGTCAAAACGAACCGAGAGCAGCCGACCCAGAAGCGGCCCCATCTCCTCCACGTTCTCGCGTGACAGATGTCCCGACCGTTGGAGACGTTGCAGCGTGGCGGTCAGTGCGGCTGCGGTTGCGTTAACGCTCGTGCGCGGCTGAGTTCATGTCGGCTGAGGTAGTCACGTACCATGTCGGTGAAAAGCCAATATCCGCTGGAGGTCGTAAACGCCTGGCCGCGGCCCTCCAGCCAGACCACGCCATCAAGATGGGCATCGGATTTGCCATCGGCATTTGATTCGGCATTGGGGTCTGCATCGGGATCGACGAGCGCTTTCAGTTCGGCGATCAGGCGCGACTTGCCGACGCCGGCGTCGGCGACGATGGCTGCCAGATGGCCTTGACCCTCTTCCGCCACACCGGTCAGGATGCCATGCAGCCGCTGCAATTCCTCATCGCGCCCGATCAGCGCTGCGGACAGGCCCTCGATGCCGCGTACTTTGGTTGGGCGGGCGCGCAGCCGCAGGACCCGATAGGCCGGCACCGGACCTTTGATGCCGGGCAACGTCGTGGCGATCTCCTCGTAGTCGAAGGCCCCGCTTGTCGGGCGAAAGGCTCCGGCTCCGACCAGGACTTCGCCCGCTCCGGCCCGGTTGCGCAGCCGCGTGGCCAGGTTCACCATCGGCCCCATCACGGTGAACGTCGGACGACTCGTCGCCGGCCGGCCGCCGGCAATAGGCCATGCCGCTGTTGACGCCGGCCTGCACGGCAAGTCCCCGTTCTGCCGCTGCTGCCGTGATGGCCAACGCTGCGCGTACGCCGCGTTCGGCATCGTCTTCGTGGACGCGATCCGCGCCGAAAAAGATCATCAGATCCTCGCCCGCGACCGATTGCACCTGTCCGGCGTAGGGTGCGGCCGTCTCTTTCGCAATCTCAAGCAGCCTCTGAGCGTCTTCAATCCGTTGGTCGAGCGCCGGCGTCAAATCTTCGTAGCCTGTCTCCATCAGCCCGACGCTCAACGCGGTCAAGAGGCGAATCTCGTCCAGGGCAGGAGCAGGCTCAGTCCGGCGGATTTTCGTGGTCAACCTGAACCGGCGCGACCGCAAGCGATGGCATCGGCGGTCGAGCTTGGATGGCGCTGTGCAGTGCTTCGGTCTGCACAGAGGGCGGGGCGTTCAACTCCTGTTGTAGTAGGCGGACGCACTGCTCGTACTGGCGATCGGCGAGCGCTTGTTGCCCGCACTCGGCGTAGAGCGCCATCAGACGGCGATGGTTCTCTTCGTCGAGCGGGTCCAGCGCCAGCCAACGGTGGGCGACGCTGATGGCCTCGGCATGGTTGTCCCGCGCCACATGGCCCTGAACCAGCCGCGCCAGGACGCCGGCCATTTCAGCGCGCAGGCGTTCTGTCTCAAGTAATTGCCAGGTGTCGAAGGCGGGGCTGTCCGGCAAGGAGAAGCCGGCCAGAAAATCATCCCGGTAGAGGTCGGCGGCGCGAGCCAGCAGCGGCAGACAGTCGTCGCAGGCCTGGTCAGATGGATGTCCATGTTGGGTGCAGGTCTTCAGCAGGCGACGGAACTCGTTCACATCCAGCCATAGATTGTCGTGGTCGCCAAAGTGAACGTGGTCAGCGTCGGTGATCAGCCAATCGTCCCCAAGGGAACGATGCAGGACGTGCAGCATGCGTCGCAGATCGGCACGGGCGTCACTCGGGCTACGATCTGGCCAGAAGATGGCCATCAATTGCTCACGGCTCTGGGGTCGTCCGGCCATGGCCAGGTAGGCGGCGACGGCCAAGGCGCGGCGACGCACGATCTGCAACGGTGCGCCGTCCCGTTCGAGCCGGGGTGGGCCTAGGAGATACAGTGCGAGTCGCGACATGCACGTGATCCTTGGTTTGGGGTTGATCAGGATTCCGCTTTCATTTTATCACAGTATTCAGGTCGCGTGTTGTCCGCTATGGAAAAAGGGGGACGGTTCATCGCACGTATGCAATTTTGTAGGTGCGGTTGCAACCGCACAATTCCCGAATATCCCATAGAGTCCGCAGCTTGTGCGGTTGCGAACCCATGCGCATCAAGCTAAGGCTTTAGCACGGCTTGCCGCCGGTTCAAACCGGTGGCTGCTATGGGAAGTGCGCTTCAGCGCACTGGCAAAATGGCCGAATTGTGCGCGATTGTAGGCTGCTTCAGCAGGCTTTCCGTATCAGCAGCCGGTTTGAACCGGCTGCCGGCTAGACATAAAGCTTAGCTTGATGCCTATGGGTTGCGAACCGCACCTACGATTGCCGAAAGTGGCCGAACCAACAACAACCTCGACCACACCTGTGCGACGGTCGTGGGACGGCTGCGCGAGTAGACTGGAGGCGAGACGGTCCATGATGGAGTTGGCCCGGTTCGACACCGTCCCCAGGGCGTCGAACCGGGCGGCACGTCGGCGCCGGAGTTCGCCACGGTGTTCACGAGGAAAGGATGATGCAACAGCTTTTTGTCATCGCCCGCTATCGCATTCATCCCGGCAAGTTCGACCGATTCCGCCAGACCGCGGCCGAGTGTCTTGCTCTGGTGCGGTTGAAGGATGCGGGCACGTTGCGCTATGACTGGTATCTGAGCGGCGATCGCAGGCTCTGTGTCACCATCGAAACCTACACTGGATGCGAGGCCCTGCTGGGCCATGCGACCAATCTAGGCCGCACGCTGGACAGACTAATGAGCACGGCCGATCTCTCGCTGGAACTCTACGGCACGACATCGCAGGAATTACTAGCTGAAACCGAGGATTTGCCGATCACATTCTATTCACTATTGCAGAGCCTTGAACGAGAACAATGAGCATGATCGTCGCCCGTTTCGAATTTCGTTTATTTTTCTATAGGAAAGGAGCCCGAAGAATGACAACCCTCCATCGTTTTATCAGTATGTTGATGTTGGCGGCGCTGCTCTTGAGCGTGTGTCAGCCACTCATGGAACCTGATGCCACCGGACAATTACCAGAGGAAACGATCTCAGCCGCCGATCTGCCGCTCCCACGATTCGAACCCGCCGAGTGCAAGTATCCGATCCCGGAGGGGGAAGAAATGGAATGCGGTTACCTGATCATCCCAGAGGACCGAAGTGATCCCGGTGGTCCGATGATTCGCCTGCATGTGGTGAACTTCAAGAGCTTGAGCAACAGCCCCGAGCCCGACCCAATCTTCGTGGTTCACGGCGGACCCGGCGCACCTGGCGCACTCTTCAACATGTGGTTCACGTCCGAACCTTTCGGGCCAACCTTTCGCGCCGACCGCGATGTCATCTACCTGGAGCATCGCGGTACGAATTTCTCGGAACCTGCTTTCTACTGCCCGGAATTGGCAGCAGATGTGGCCGAACTGGTGCAGATGGGCTTCGGCGAAGAAATTGAGCATAGTGCGGCTGCTGTCCAAGCCTGTGCCGAAAGAACAAGACAAGAGGACCACAATCTCTCTGCCTACAATGCATTGGCGATAGCAGCGGACCTCGCCGATCTCCGCATCGCGCTGGGGTACGATGAGGTGAATGTCTTTGGACTTTCCTATGGTACGGTGGTCTCGATGCTCTGGATGCATCACTATCCAGAAGGTATCCGCAGCGTCATCTTGGACTCGGTCGCGCCGCCCAATGTAAATTGGCTCGATATGCAGTTGGCAGTGGTTGATAGCGCACTGAATGCATTGTTTGAAGCCTGTGCCGCTGATCCAGCCTGTGATATGGCGTATCCTGACCTGCAAACGGTCTTCTTAACTGTGTTGGCAAAGTTACGTGAAGCGCCGGTCACAGTCGCTGTGGAAGATGGGACGGGAACAAACCATGAGATCGAAATCGACGATCAGATGTTTGTAAGCTATGTGCGTGAAGGAATGTTCTTCGGCGATGGATTTACAGGCATGCCCGCCGGCATCTATGCCGCCTATTCGGGGGACTTTGGTCCAGTCGGCGCAGCACGGCTCGGCTTCCTACAGGATCGCCATTCCGAAACCGGCCCAGGCACATGGGGGATGTCAAAGGGCGCTTACTACACCAACATGTGTACCCTCTTTGGAAGCTTCACAGACATGGCGCAAGCTCTGGCGATCTATGATTCTGTGGAGATCGATTCCTCTGTGCATGACTGGGCAGTGACCTACATCTTGACCGATACGTTGGCGCCTTGCGAGTATTGGCAGGTCCAACCGCCGGAACCGAACATCTGGGGTCAACCTATCGAAAGCGAAAGCCCGACATTGATGTTGGCCGGCGCCTTTGACTCTGATTCCCCACCGCTATTGAGTGAAGCGTACAGAGATGCATTCGCCAATGGCTACTACTATGAGTTGCCCTTCGGGCATGTGTCGATGATGTCGCCTTGTGGGCTGGATCTGATGGCCCAGTTCCTGGCCGATCCGACGCAGGAGCCGGATGCGTGCTGCATCGACGAAATGCCGATGAACTGGGTGTTGCCGGAATAGCGGAAGACGCCCAATAAAGCGACTGTGGCGGCTGCACTCGTGCAGCCGCCACAGTCGCGTTATAGAGTGTAGTGGGTGTGCAGAAAAAAATGGGCGCAATCATCTTCCAGGAAGC